>NZ_CP150270.1:5462500-6782226 GCF_037976905.1 Paenibacillus sp. FSL K6-1318 | reverse complement strand
AGACTGTCACTCCTTTTACATGTTCCAAGTGTGGCTTAAGCCATGATGCAGTGTCGAAATACGAGATATATTGTTGAATTTATCCCCAAACCCCCGCAGGTCGAAAACAAAAAAAGTATGAACAACGGAAAATTGTTCACAACTTTATCCACAGGCTGTTGATAATATTATGGGTCAGATCACATATTCACATCCAAAAGTAATACAATCATAGCAAAAGAAACCCCGCATTTCAACGTATCGCGTGATTTTATCCACAAATTCAATAACTTGTGTATAATTTTTAGTCACAACACAATATATTGTTTATAAACTGTTTAATTTTCGACAGAATGACCCAAAAAGCAAAAATGTTTTATACACAGGTTATCCGTCAAATGATGCCAAATTGTGTGTAAAAGTATTCTTCGTTTGTGAATAACCTGTCTGTGGATAACCGCAAAGTGAAAATGGAGCATGATCGAGATCGTGAAAAGAGTTACCTCTACCCCTCGTGTTTTAAAGCGAAAGGTGAGATGATAAAATCCATGAATTCAGGGTAAGGCTGGAAGGCGGAAAAGAGCCGAATTGGCGTATCGTTAAACAAGAAATGTGATCTGGCTTCTGAGGAGATGGCGATCTGTTGACATCGATATAGATGGATAATGAACAAAGAGGAATTCATTTTAAGACAAGTTGAATATGAATTATCCGGAATGTAGAGGTAAGCCGAAACTCAAATATTGAGGTAGAAGTGTATGAAGATATGATATGAATCCAAACGACATTTTATGAATTTATATCAAAAGAGGGTGTCCCCTGAAACCGACTTTTGGTTTCAGGGGACACCCTCTTTTTTGTGTGGAGACTACATAGGGATTGATAATTTAAGGACGATCAATGGACATCTTGCGTTGAAATTCAGCAATATCTGCGTATTCCTCTTCCAGTTTGCGAGAGATCCGAATAAAGATGGGCAGCAGCTCCTGATAGAGTGCAGCATTCTCTTTGACAGGTGTATGACGATGTGTTGTACCCACCATGGAAGAAACGGCATGAAGCGAGTCAATTCTTCCGGTAGCGTACAACCCAAGCACGACGGCTCCCAGACAGGAACTTTCGAAGCTTTCGGGCACAACGACTTCCTGATTGAAGATATCGGACATCATTTGGCGCCAGAGAGGAGAGCGTGCAAACCCACCGGTGGCTTGAATGGAGGTAGGTTGCCCAATCTGTTCTTCCATGGCGAGCAGTACCGTGTATAGGTTGAAAATGACCCCTTCCAAAACAGCGCGGATCATATGCTCTTTCTGATGATGGAGTGTTAAGCCGAAAAATGAACCGCGGGCATCCGGATTCCACAAAGGGGCACGTTCGCCCGAAAGGTACGGATGAAACAGAAGTCCTTCCGATCCCGGCCGGACACGTTCGGCAATTTTGGTCAGCACATCATAGGAATTGATGCCGAGTCGTTTCGCTGTCTCCACTTCAGATGCTGCGAATTCATCCCGCACCCAGCGAAATAACATGCCACCGTTATTCACAGGTCCGCCAATGACCCAAAGATTCTCTGTGAGAGCGTAACAGAAAGTCCGACCTTTGGGGTCGGTAACCGGCCGGTCCACGACAGTGCGAATGGCCCCGCTGGTTCCGATGGTTGCTGCAACAACACCAGGTTCAATGGCGTTTACGCCGAGATTGGACAAAACCCCGTCACTTGCGCCAATAACGAAGGGCGTGGAGGGGGAGAGAGCCATTTTTTCAGCTGATTCGTGATTCATTCCTTCTAATATATGTGTTGTGGGTACGAGCTTCGACAGATGGTCGGGTGTAATGCCTGCAATCTCAAGGGCTTCTGCGTCCCAGTCCAGTTGTTCCAAATTGAGCAAGCCTGTGCAAGAAGCGATGGAATGGTCGACGACATATTGTCCGAATAGACGGAAGAACAGATACTCTTTAATAGAAATAAATTTGGCTGTGCGTTCAAAAAGTTCAGGTTCATCGTGGCGCAGCCACATTAATTTGGTCAGCGGTGACATGGGATGGATCGGTGTACCCGTGCGCAGATAGATGCGATGGCCCAATCCATTCTCTTGCAGCTGGGCAGACCATGCTGCACTTCGATTATCCGCCCAGGTGATGCACCGAGTTAAGGGTTTGTCGTCCTGATCCATGGCAATGACACTGTGCATGGCCGAGCTGCAGGATACGAACAGGATCTGCTCGGCAGCAACACCACTCTGATTCATGACTCCTCGCACAGAGCGGAGGGCCGCCTGTACAATCTCCTCGGGGTCCTGCTCGGCAACATCGGGTGCCGGAGTATACAAAGGATATTCCTGCGTTGAGGTACTGACGACGGAGCCCTGCTCGGTAAATAACACGGATTTGGTGCTGGTGGTACCGATATCGATCCCAATCATGTAGTTGTTCATGTATTTAATCCTTCTTTCTCCAGAAAGCGATAAGATTTTAATTTTTTTTCTACTATAGATAATCCATTTATACGACTGTACTTAGCAGCAAAATAAAGATCAGTCCGACCACGGATAATAGTGTTTCCATAACGGTCCACGTTTTCAATGTTTGGGCGACGCTCATATTAAAGAATTCTTTGATCATCCAGAATCCTGCATCGTTTACATGGGACAAGATGAGTGACCCCGCGCCTGTGGCGAGTACAACCAGCTCAATATTGGCACCTGGTGTGAGTGCAAGGACTGGAGCGACGATACCGGCAGCTGTTGTCATGGCTACGGTGGCTGAACCGGTAGCTACACGAATAAGTGCTGCAACAAGCCAGGCAAACAGGATCACGTTGATGTTGGCATGGGTAGCGACTTCAGCAATGGCGTTACCTACACCACTATTGATCAAGACCTGTTTGAAGGCACCGCCTCCGCCAATAATGAGAATGATGGTCGCCGTAGGCGCCAGACATTCACTGGTGAAGCGGGAAATATCGTGTTTGGTGAATCCACGTGCGAATCCGAGTGAAAAGAGGGCAAATACAACTGAAATGAGCAGAGCAATGATCTCATGACCGATAAATTCACTGAAAACGGTGAAGCCGCTTGTGGCATTTGGGTCAATGATGCTGGCTATGGAACCAATCAGCATCAGAATAACCGGCAGCAATATGGTAAACAGGGTAATACCAAACCCTGGCATGTTGCTGTTTGTTTTGGTTGCGAATTGTTCAGCCAGTTCAGCTGGCGGTTCGGTGTGTATTCTTTTACCAATAAATTTACCAAACAAAGGACCTGCAATAATCGCTGTAGGAATACCAACAATAAGGGAGTACAAAATGGTTTTACCCAGATCCGCGCTGAAGGCTTCAATTGCAATCATTGGCGCTGGGTGGGGTGGAACCAAACCGTGTACAGTCGACAGACCCGCCAAAATGGGAATACCGATCTGCAATAATGACATATTGGTTTTACGCGCGACGGTAAAAATGATGGGGATCATCAGAATAACGCCGACTTCGAAGAAAACAGGGATACCGACGATGAATCCAACGATCATCATGGCCCAGTGCACACGTTTCACACCAAACCGATCGACCAATGTAGTTGCAATGCGCTCGGCACCGCCGGATTCGGCCATCATCTTACCGAGCATCGTACCAAGAGCAATAACAATTGCAATGGTTCCAAGTGTGCCACCTAGTCCCCCGGTAATGGAAGAGATCACATCGGCAGGTTTCATGCCTGTAAGCAAACCAAGCATTAATGCGGACAACAGCAGGGTGATAAAGGGATTCCATTTATATTTGGAGATCAAAACGATCAGAAAAACGATCGCAATTAACGTCCAGACCAATAATGTTGCATTATGGGATAGTCCAAAAAGAGTGCTCATGATGTGGTGTGCTCCTTTAATTCTGATATAGAACGCTTACAAGTGAGATTGTCGTCTACATTTTTTTCGTGCCGGTTCTGGAAAAGAGGTGTTGGCTAGAAATGTAGTTTTATCATGCCCAAATTTGAAACATAATCGCATTTTGTATACTTGTCGACAAGTTAAGCCGCAATCATTCACGACGGATATGATTGCAAACGCCTTGCTCCTTTTAGGAATCAAAGCTTTCGTGCAGGGTTTTGCCGGAATCTTGGAAATACGTGCGGACTCCAGCCTGAATGAGCATTTTGTCACCGGATTCAAGTGCTTCAACCAGCAAACGGTGCTTCTCAATTACAGCGCTTACTTTCTGCTCACCTTGAACAAATACTCTGCGCGTCGTGAGCAGCATAACGGTCATCACAACATATCGAATACTCTTCCATAGATGTGAAATACGGGAATGCTGGGCAGTTTCAATAATGGTCTCGTGGAAAACGAGATCCTGATAGGCGAATTCGACAGCGTCCTGATGCCTTCCAGCGAGTTGCATTTTGTCGATCACATTGCGCAACTGGGTGATTAAAGACTCTGGAACATCACCAGCGAGCCGCTGCTGTACAAAACTTTCAATCAGGAAACGGACATCATACAATTCTTCGACATCCTTGATCCGTAATCCCAGAACAACGACACCCATACGTTCAAGCCGAATAAGACCTTCATTAGACAATGTTCTTAACGCTTCACGGACAGGTGACCGACTGCTGTCAAAATCAGCCGCAATTCGATTTTCCGACAAAATCTCTCCAGGACGAAGGGTACCGCTAATGATCCGCAGCCTTAATTCGCAGGCAATAGCTTCACCACGGGAAGCCCCTTGAAGCCAGGAAGAAGGAAATAGCATATGGCTAACGCTCCTATTAATAAGTAATCAGTTCATTACTGATCATAGCATAACTACTTTGCGGACGGGATATTTCAGCTAAATCCATAGTCTGTAGTCTGCAAGATAACGGCTAATGTTTTTTTCAAAGGACTACTTGTATACAAGATGTGATTTTTATCCTACACCTTTCTCAAAAGCTTGTAAACCTTAATTGAAGCGGATACAACCTGATTAAAATTAACTATATTGGTGGCCTATAATCATTATCCACATGTGAATAACTTTAAACAGAATAAAATAAAGGAGATAACGGGTATTGGAGGGTGTGGATAACTGTAAATGATGCAATTTCGTGGTCTGATCAGGGTCTGGGGATAACTTTTTATGACTCTCTTCGGGGCTTGTTAATGGTAATCAAGTGAACGGACTGTGGTCATCATTTTTGGCGGGATAGAGAGCGTATATAAAAGAGGGAGAAGCCTTGAGCCTTGCAGTTGACTTTTCCAGGTGATCATGGTTAAATATATAAAGGTGTTTTCTGTGAAGATGAAAGTGATTCATCACATAAGTATTTCCTTGTGAGGAGGTGCAATACATTGAGACCTACATTCAAACCGAACGTTAGCAAACGTAAAAAAGTTCATGGTTTCCGGAAAAGAATGAGCACGAGCAACGGCCGTAAAATTTTGGCCGCACGTCGCCTTAAAGGCCGTAAAAACCTGAGTGCTTAATGCATTGAAGACCACCGAGGTGGTCTTTTTTTTCTTAATTTGGATCATTTCAGACTGGATGCTGGTACAGATCAGGTCTGAATGGTCTGCGGAAAAGTGCTGAATACACATCTATGTATGTCGAGTGAGTTTTCCATTTTCGAAAACTTACCTTATATAAGGATGAATGTTTGCTCGGTTTAAATGACCGATCAACAATCATCCGGGATGAATGTTGGTTCCGTTAAAGTGGCTGTTCAACAATCATCAAGGATGAATGTTTGCTCGGTTTAAATGAACGATCAACATTCATCCGGGATGAATGCTGATCAGTTCAAGTGCCTGATCAACATTCATCCCAAATGAAGTTGTCGTTAAGACGGTTTACCGTTATTCAAGAAAGCCTATACTAAATCAGTAATGAGGCCTCCGTCAATAACAATGGTGGAGAACAGCAAGGAGAAGCGCCGTGTATAAAAGACTGCGTCTACGAAACCGGGCGGACTTTAGCCGCGTATACCGGTATGGGAAATCGTTTGCCAATCATCAATTCGTGGTGTATGGCTGCCGCCGTAAAGATACGGAACAATTCCGGGTCGGCGTATCATGCAGCAAGAAAATCGGAAACGCTGTCGTACGCAACCGGATGAGACGCATGATTAAGGAAATTGTTCGTCATCATGAGCATGAGATTGTCACGCAGATGGATCTGATTTTTATCGTCAGAAAAGGTGCACTGGACATGCCCTATAAGGAGATGGAAAAAAGCCTGCTCCATGCGATGCGCAAGGGCTCACTTTTGAAGTCGAGCAAGCGGTAAGCTTCGGTTTATTTGTCCTCCTAATTATGGTATGATTTACGGTGGAATGGAATGGTTAAGAGAGGGGTTATGAAGTGTCGCGATTGAAGACATCAAAGGGGAAGTGGATTCTCCTCATTGCAGTCATTGCAATGGTCACTGTACTCGCCGGATGTACTCCACAAGGAGCCGGGGTTACTACGGAAGATCTGAAGAATAGTGATTCTTTTTGGCAAGCCAATGTTGTGTACTGGTTCTCACTGGCGCTGGATACATTCGCTAACTGGTTCAAAGGTGAATATGGACTGGCCGTCCTCGTGATGGTGCTTATTGTACGGACATTAATTTTACCACTAACAATGAAACAGGTCCGTAGCTCCAAAGCTATGCAGGCCATTCAGCCGCAGCTGAAGGAGATTCAAGCCAAGTTTAAAGATACACCTGAGAAAGTTCAGCAAGAAACAATGAAGTTGTTTCAGGAGAACAAAGTTAATCCGATGGCGGGTTGTCTACCACTTCTGATTCAGATGCCGATTTACATCGCACTTTATAACTCAATTTACGGAAACTCCAGTCTGAGAACACATGATTTCTTGTGGCTCCAGCTCGGGGAACCGGATCACCTGTTTATTTTGCCAGTGCTGGCTGCGATCACAACATTCATTCAAACATGGATGATGATGCGTATGAACCCTGCACAGCAAGTGGGTCCGATGCAGTTTATGCTATGGGTATACCCGATTTTGATCTTCGTGATGTCTTATCAGTTCCCGTCAGCACTTCCGCTGTACTGGTTCTACAGTAACATCTACACGATCGTGCAAAACTATTTCCTTTACCGGAATAATGATAAAATCGTGGCTGAGGTCAACGTGAAGCAGAACAGCTCTTCCAAAAATGGAGCTAAACGCAAAAACGGTGGCAAAGCGACCGTCTCTGGAAAAGGGTCGAAAGGGGCCAAAAAATCGAAATGACCAAAGTCATTACGTCAGGAAAAACCGTTGAAGATGCTGTAAACCAAGGATTGGCCGAGCTTGGCGTGAGTCGGGACAAGGTCGAGATACAAGTGTTAGAGCAGCCGTCAAAAGGATTCCTGGGTTTGATCGGGGTGAAGGCGGCCAAAGTTGAAGTAAAACTATTGCCTGTACCCGAAGTTGTTCAACAGCCGATCAAGCCAGCCGCACACGTAACTGAAGTAGATCCATTACTTGAGGGTGTCGCAGCTAAAAATCCCTATGAAGAAGCGGCTGCTTTCTTGAAAGAGGTCGCAGCAGGTATGGGACTTGATGTTGAAGTGCATATCAAAAAACAGCGGGATGGACATATCTTCAATATTGCCGGTGAAGACCTGGGCATGATTATTGGCAGACGTGGACAGACGCTGGATGCGCTTCAGTATCTAACGAACATTGTAGCGAACCGATACTCGGAAAGCTTCGTTCGAATTGTGCTCGACGCGGAGAATTTCCGTCAACGTCGGCGGAAGACGCTGGAGGATCTGGCTGAACGGTTGGCTGGACAAGCTATCCGTACCGGCAAGGAAGTTGTACTGGAGCCAATGCCTCCGCTCGAACGAAAAGTCATCCATGCAAAACTGCAGAATCACCCGCAGATTAAGACGTTAAGTAAGGGCGAAGAGCCTAATCGGCGTGTGGTTATTACCACGAAATAAAACGAAATTGAAGACGCAATGGCTTCCTGCCCGGTGCAGAAGCCATTGCTTTTTTCGTACAGAAGCAATTTGATCAGTTACGTAACACAGGTAAACAGTGAACTTAATACGATAAGTGGCATGTCATATGATATATCATTAATAGATTTGAAAATGGATATGGCGTCCCCTGAGGGGCGGCAATTTTAAAATAGAGCAAGGAGAGATAACCATGATCAGTGATACGATCACAGCGATATCAACGGCTGTCGGAGAGGCGGGTATCGCCGTGATCCGGGTCAGCGGCCCGGAAGCAGTGTCGGAGACGGAAAAGATTTTTCGCAGCAAAACGCCTTTAACTCAAGCAGCATCTCATACGGTTCATTATGGTCATATCATAGATCCGGCGAGCGGCGAGAAGATTGAGGAAGTGCTAGTTACGGTAATGCGTGCACCTCGGTCATTCACAACAGAAGATGTCGTAGAGATCAGTGCGCATGGCGGTGTAGTGTCTGTAAAACGGGTCATGGACCTGCTGTTACAGCTTGATATTCGTCTGGCTGAACCCGGTGAGTTCACGAAGCGTGCTTTCCTCAATGGGCGGATTGACCTGTCTCAGGCTGAAGGTGTCATGGATCTTATTCGTTCCAAATCGGACCGGGCTTTCTCGGTTGCACTGAAACAAGTTGAAGGCAAACTGTCTTCCAAACTGCGCGATCTACGATATACATTGGTGGAAACACTGGCTCATATTGAAGTAAATATCGATTACCCCGAGCATGATGTGGAGTCGTTAACGTCTGATTTTATTAAAGAAAAGTCCAGTCAGGTTATGACTGAAATTGATAAACTGCTGACTACAGCAGAACAAGGAAAGATCCTGCGAGAAGGTATCACGACGGCTATCGTTGGACGACCTAACGTGGGGAAATCCTCATTGATGAATACACTTGCGCAAGACAATCGAGCTATCGTGACGGACATTCCAGGAACAACTCGTGACGTGATCGAGGAGTTCATTACGATTAATAATATTCCGCTGAAGTTGCTGGATACGGCAGGAATCCGGGAAACGATGGACGTCGTAGAGAAGATCGGGGTAGAACGCTCTCGTTCTGCGGTAAGTGAAGCCGATCTGATCTTAATGGTTGTGAATGCTGCGGAGCCACTCCATCCGGATGAGATTGAATTATTGGAACAAATCCGCGGTAGACAATCGATAATCATTATGAATAAAATGGACTTAACGCCACAGGTAGAACGTGACGTGCTGCTTCGTTACATTCCGGAAGAACGGCTTGTACCGATGTCGGTGAAAGATGATCTGGGTGTAGATCGACTGGAAGATGCCATCTCTACGCTATTCTTCAGTGGTAAGCTGGAGTCCGCAGACCTGACCTATGTCAGTAATGTGCGTCATATTGCTTTGCTCAAAAAAGCGAAGCAGTCTCTGGTTGATGCCTATGAAGCGGCAGAGCAGTTCGTTCCAATCGATATGATTCAGATTGATGTTCGTTTGGCGTGGGAGCATTTGGGCGAAATTGTTGGAGATACAGCACATGATGCATTAATTGATCAGATTTTCTCCCAGTTCTGTCTAGGAAAGTAAAAAAAATATACTGCGGATAAGCTTGAATCGTAGTGTATGATGGAAAGGTACAATTTCTGCCTGTTGTCAAAGGATGGAATGATGTTGTAGCCATTACGTGTTGGTTTCATATAGATAGGAATGCAAGTTCCGATGAACGGTTAGAAGTATTTCGTTTTCATTATAAGGAGGTAAACAGGAATGGCTTTTGATGGCGGCAGTTATGATGTAATCGTCGTTGGTGCAGGACATGCTGGTGTGGAATCCGCGCTGGCCGCAGCCCGTATGGGGTCCAAAACACTGATGATTACGATCAATCTGGATATGGTAGCCTTTATGCCTTGTAACCCATCCATTGGGGGACCAGCTAAAGGACATGTTGTGCGTGAGATTGATGCACTTGGTGGAGAAATGGGACGGAATATCGATAAGACCTTTATTCAGATGCGGATGCTTAACACGGGTAAAGGGCCAGCTGTTCACGCGCTTCGTGCTCAGGCAGATAAATTCTCCTACCAGCATAAAATGAAGGAAACGATGGAGAATGAACGTAATCTGACCATGCGTCAGGGTATGGTTGATCGACTGATCGTTGAAGATGGAAAGTGTGTAGGAGTCGTGACTCAGACCGGAACTGAGTATCGGGCGAAAGCAGTCGTTCTGACGACAGGCACATACTTGCGCGGTAAAGTAATTATGGGTGAGTTGATGTATGAGAGTGGACCGAACAATCAACAGCCATCTCTTAAATTGTCAGAGCATTTGCGTGAACTGGGCTTCGATCTGGTTCGTTTCAAAACAGGTACACCACCACGTGTACACAAGGATACGATCGATTTTAGTAAAACCGAAATTCAGCCTGGCGATGATGAGCCGAAGTTCTTTTCCTATGAAACCGAATCTTCTGATAATGAGCAGCTGCCTTGCTGGTTGACGTATACATCTGTGGAAACACATCAGATTATTAATGATAATCTGCATCGTGCACCGATGTTTTCGGGTGTAATCGAAGGGACTGGACCACGCTATTGTCCATCCATTGAAGATAAAATTGTCCGGTTTAGCGACAAACCGAAACATCAGATTTTCCTGGAGCCGGAAGGCAAAAATACATCGGAGTATTATGTGCAGGGGCTATCTACAAGTCTGCCAGAAGACGTTCAGCTTGCGGTTCTGCGCTCGATTCCAGGTATGGAAAAAGTAGAAATGATGCGTAACGGTTATGCGATTGAATACGATGCGATGGTGCCTACACAATTGTGGCCATCCCTTGAAACCAAACGTCTGCCAGGTCTGTTCACAGCGGGACAGATTAACGGTACTTCCGGTTATGAAGAAGCGGCTGGACAAGGCGTTATGGCCGGCATTAATGCAGCACGCAAAGTACAAGACAAAGAGCCGATTGTGCTTGATCGTTCCCAAGGTTATATTGGCGTGCTGATCGATGATCTGGTAACGAAGGGTACGAATGAGCCTTATCGTCTGTTGACTTCACGTGCCGAATATCGTCTGTTGCTTCGCCATGATAATGCAGATATGCGTTTGACGGAAATCGGACATGATATTGGACTGATTCCTGAAGATCGTTATGCGAAATTCCTGGATAAAAAGGCGAAAGTCGAGCAGGAAGTCGCGCGTCTGAAAGTGGCTAAAGCTCGCCCGGTTGAAGTGAACGCCAAGCTGGAAGAGTACGGATCTACACCTATTCAGGATGGAAGTACGTTGCTTACCTTGCTTCGTCGCCCAGAGCTGGGGTATGAACTGATTGAACAGCTCTCACCATCTGAGGTAGAACTGACAGCAGATATGAAAGAACAAGTGGAAATACAAATTAAATATGCGGGTTATATTGAGAAACAATTGATCCACGTGGAACGTTTGCAAAAGATGGAGAAAAAGAAAATTCCGGACACTATCGTATATGATGAGATTCATGGTCTTGCTATGGAAGCCAAGCAGAAGCTCGCTACGATTCGTCCAATCTCGATTGGTCAGGCTTCTCGTATTGCTGGAGTTACTCCTGCCGACATCTCCATTCTGCTGGTCTACCTGGAGCATTATAACCGTGTAACCGCAGCAAGGGGACAATAATGGACGATATTCAACAGCAACTGCAGCGGCGCTTAAAGAAACATGGATTAGAGCTGGGCGAACTCCAGTTGGAGCAATTCGAACTGTATTATCAGGAGCTGGTATCTTGGAATGAAAAGATGAATCTGACCGGAATTACGGATCGGGAGCAAGTGTACACCAAGCATTTCTATGATTCGGTATCGCTGGCTTTTTATACAGACATGACCAAAGTGAATAAGCTTGCTGATATTGGTTCGGGAGCAGGTTTTCCTGGATTACCCCTGAAAATCTGTTTCCCGCACATCAAGCTCACGATCATTGATTCATTGAATAAACGTATTGGTTTTCTACAGCATGTGGTAGATATCCTTGGCCTGACAGACGTGGAGTTGGTCCATGGACGTGCTGAAGAGATTGGACGCAAAGAAGGGTATCGCGACAGTTACGATCTCGTTACGGCGCGTGCCGTAGCCAAGCTGGCTGTGCTGAATGAATTCTGTCTTCCTTTTGTTCGTAAAGGTGGAATGTTCGCCGCGATGAAGGGTGGAGACCCGCGTGAAGAAATGAAGGAAGCGGAGTTCAGCTTCAATCAGCTGAAAGGACGGGTAAAAGCCGTTCACCCTTTCCAGCTACCGGTTGAAGAATCAGAGCGTCATATCATCTTGATTCAGAAATTTGATAAGACACCATATAAGTACCCACGCAAACCAGGCACTCCAATGAAGACTCCGCTGGTATAGTTGCGTGTTGATTTTAAAGTATATCAAAACGAACTGAATAGAATTTTAGACATGGATAAAGAGGATGTTTCACGTGAAACATCTTCTTTTTTTGTCTCCTGAAATGAAGGACTGGATTAACATCACAGATACTTCCTAGTACATATCTCTTTAATTATGAGTAATGATCGATTCCGACGCGTAGTAACTCATAAACATTTTCAAGAATTATATGTGTACAAGTCGTCATATTCCCAATATTAACAAAGAAAAAGCAGGAAATTAAGCAGAGTTTAAAGAATAGGTAAGCATAGGATTATGATAGAAAAGATGATAGAATAGAAGTATCCGATCCTGGGTTACAGTGATCATAGAGTATATGTATAGATAGATGGATATTCGTTCAATGTTGCATGACAGGAAGCGTTATGAAAGGCAAAACTTATTCCAAGAACGATGCATGTGAAGGGTCGCTTATTGAATAAGAAGCACCTGCAAAGACTGTGGGAGCTATTACGAAACTAGGTGGTAATCTGCGGAATGAAAGAACAATTTTCGAAGTTGTTTGGTTTGGCGGAGCGCAATAACGGAGATGAGATCAAACAGATTCCGGTTAATGAAATTGTGAGCAGCCCATATCAACCCCGTACTATTTTTGATGATGATAAAATTGATGAGTTGTTGCAGACGATCAAAACACATGGCGTAATTCAGCCTATTGTCGTTCGCGTGCGAAATGGATCATATGAGATTATTGCTGGGGAACGTCGCTGGCGTGCAGTTCGAAAACTGGGTTTGGATACGATTCCAGCCATTGTGCGTGAATTCAACGATTCCCAAGCCGCATCCATTGCACTAATTGAGAACTTGCAACGTGAAGGATTGACTTCGATAGAAGAAGCCGTGGCCTATCAGAAGCTAATTGACTTGCATCAACTGACACAGGAAAGTCTTGCACAACGACTTGGCAAAAGCCAGTCAACCATTGCCAACAAAATTCGGTTGTTACAACTCCCGGAAGGCATTAAGGCTGCATTAATGGAACGCAAAATTTCTGAACGTCATGCAAGAGCATTACTTTCTCTCGATACGGAAGAACTACAGATGAAGTTGCTCGGTGAGATTATTGAAAAAGAATTGAATGTGAAACAGACAGAGGCGCGTGTTGCTTTCTACAAGGAATCCTCCAAGATTAAAAAATCTAAACGTGTTTCCTTTACCAAGGACGTAAGACTTGCACTTAATACAATTCGCCAATCCATTGATATGGTAACTGGCTCTGGTCTGGACATCAAAACAAAAGAAGCCGACCATGAGGATCATTACGAGATCGTTATTCATATTCCCAAACGCAAATAATTGAAGCTTATGGCGGCAATGAGCCGCTTTTTATGTCTATAAAGCAAGTCGGGCCTGATATTTTCAAAGAACGGTATATTGAGGAAACGGTAGTTGTTGTTTGTGTGGACGATAGCCGCCTGCTTTTTGTTAACAATATCTCACAACCTACAAGAAAAGACTCCTATTTTATTTGAGGTGAAGTAATTGTCTAAGATTATGGCCGTAGCAAATCAAAAGGGCGGTGTGGGGAAAACGACGACATCTGTTAACTTGGGTGCAGGACTGGCTTCACTCGGGAAAAGAGTATTGCTTGTCGATATTGACCCTCAGGGGAATACAACCAGCGGAGTCGGAATCAATAAAGCAGATGTGGCTAATTGCATATATGATGTCATTATTAATGAGGTTCCTCCTCAAGAAGCAATTGTGGAGACTCAGATTGAAGGCCTTCATATCATACCTGCAACGATTCAGCTTGCCGGAGCCGAGATTGAATTGGTGTCCACGATATCACGGGAAGTTCGCCTGAAAAAATCACTCGCCATGGTGAAAAAAAACTATGATTACATACTGATCGATTGCCCACCCTCCCTTGGTATGTTGACGATCAATTCGTTGACCGCTTCCGATTCGGTGATCATTCCGATCCAGTGTGAGTATTATGCACTTGAAGGATTAAGCCAGTTGCTTAATACGGTTCGTCTGGTACAAAAACATCTGAATACATCCCTGCAGATTGAAGGGGTATTGCTGACGATGTTTGATGCACGGACCAATCTGGGGATACAGGTTATTGAAGAAGTGAAGAAGTATTTTCAACAAAAAGTATATCAAACGATTATTCCGCGCAACGTACGGCTTAGCGAAGCACCATCTCATGGTCAATCGATTATCACGTATGACCCTCGGTCAAGAGGGGCGGAAGTGTATTTAGAGCTCGCAAAGGAAGTGATTTCTTATGAGTAAGCGGCTTGGAAAAGGTCTTGATGCCCTCATTCCTTCGCTTTCAATTAATGACGATGATAAAGTCGTAGAAATCCCGATTAGTCAACTGCGGGCTAACCCCTATCAACCACGTAAGGTATTTGATGAGGGAGCAATACATGAACTGGCTGAGTCTATCCGTCAGCATGGTGTCATACAACCCATTATTGTTCGTCCTGTATTACGAGGGTATGAGATTATTGCCGGAGAACGTCGGTTCAGAGCTTCGCAATATTGTGGTAATGCCACCGTACCCGCTGTAGTCCGCAACTTCAGTGATCAGCAGGTAATGGAGATTGCATTGATCGAGAATCTGCAACGGGAGAATCTGAATGCCATGGAAGTTGCAGTTGCTTATCAGGGGTTAATGGACCAATTCGCGTTGACTCAGGAAGAGTTGTCTGTAAAAGTCGGTAAATCACGTTCTCACATTGCTAACTTCTTGCGTCTGTTATCATTACCGGAAGAAGTAAAAGACCATGTTTCACGTGGAACATTATCTATGGGACATGCACGTGCGATCGTGGGTGTTAAAGATGAGGTTATGGTGAAGCAACTTGCCAAACAAACCATTGACCAGCAATGGAGTGTGCGGGAGTTGGAGGAAGCTGTTCAACAACTGGATCGTTCCAAGACGGGTGAGGCTAAAGCCAAATCGAAGTTGAAGAAGAAAGATCCATTCATTGATACGGTGGAAGAGTCACTGCGTGAACGTTTCAAAACAACAGTGAAAATTAAGCATAATAAAGATAAAGGTAAAATTGAGCTCAACTACTACAGTCAACAGGATCTGGAACGGCTATTGGAATTGTTGCAATAATAGTCGGATCGATGATTCATTAACAACATGCGGGGCTTACTCATGTCATGACATATCGCCTCTGTACCATGGAGAAACGATATGTCATTCTTTGTTTGCAGGGTTATGTGTGCATTATGTGCAGGCGAATAATTAATTAATGGGACAGAGGTGGTTGTGAGGTGGAGGGAGTTATCTATCTAGATCATGCAGCAACGTCTTGGCCCAAACCACCTGCTGTCGGTGATGCGATGCTGAGTGCACTGGAGATTGCAGGAGCCAATCCTGGCAGAGGCAGTCACCGGATGGCTGTTCAGGCAAGTCGTGTACTGTTCGAGGCCAGAAGATCTATATCCGATATTTTTGGAATCAAGAATGCGAATGATATTGCTTTCGGATCGAATACGACAGAAGCACTGAATCTGGCTATTCAAGGTTCGCTCATGGAAGGCGATCATGTGATTGCCACCATGGCGGAACATAATTCAGTCAGACGACCACTGGAGTACATGCGCAGACTCCGAAATGTGGAGATTGATTATGTACCTGTTAATGCTGCGGGAACCATTGATCTGATGCAAATGGAACGTATGTTTCGTTCGAATACCAGAATGGTGGTCTGTACACATAGTTCCAATCTACTTGGAAGTATTCTTCCTATTGGTGAAATATCGCTCCTGTGTCGTAAACATCAGGCAATCTTGTTGGTAGATGCGGCTCAAAGTGCTGGGGTTATGCCTGTGAATGTGCAACAATTGGGCATTGATATGTTGGCTTTTCCAGGGCATAAGGGACTGCTTGGTCCTCAGGGTACAGGGGGCTTGTACATTGCTCCTGAGCTCGATATAGAGCCTTTACTTCATGGAGGAACAGGAAGTCAGTCAGAAGCGCTGGAGCAGCCGAAGGTTCGTCCTGATCGGTATGAAGCGGGGACGCCGAATACAGTCGGAATCGCAGGGCTGAATGCAGGTGTGAAGCATGTACTTGAGATGACAACAGCGGCCATCTACCAGCATGAGTGGGAATTGACTCAACTTATGATGGAAGGGCTGTCGTCCGTTAAGGGCATTCGAATGCTCGGTCCAGAGATTGGACAGCCACGTACCGGATTAGTATCCTTTACTGTGGAAGGGTATGATTCGGCACAACTCGCCTTCCGATTAGATCGGAATTATGGAATCGCGGTTCGCTCCGGTTTTCATTGTACACCGCTTGCACATGAATCTGCGGGTACAACCGCTACAGGAGCGGTAAGAGCAAGTGTGGGATACAATTCAACTAGAGAACATGTGGATACGCTCGTTAAGGCAGTGTTGGAGTTGACACGGGCAGACTAAGACTAGATTAGAGTTGAAATGGTGAACACATTTGGCACAGAGCTGCATGATTAATCTTATGCATATCGGGTTCATTTATAATGAATGATAATATTACAGACAGACGTTAATCTGATCAAAAATATAGAGGGGTAGTTGCAATTACATGGCTGAATTAAATGAGCTGATTCTGGAACAGCTGTTATGGATTATTGGCGGAATGGCATTACTTACGGTGATCTTGCTAATTGTGAGTATTGCTCAAGGGGCAAAGTTACGAAAGTTTAAACGTAAATATGAAGCCATGATGGCTGGCAGTGGAGTAGAGGACCTGGAATCATTACTCATTAATCTGAAAATTCAGATGGACAGCATTGAGGATGAACACAAACTGCAAACGAATCAGCTGCAAGTTGTCATGCAAAAGCTTACCCGCATTCAAGGTAAAGTTGGCGTAAAAAGATACAATGCTTATGGAGAGAATGGCAGTGATCTGAGCTTCTCAATGGCCATGATTAATGATAGCCAGGATGGCATGATCCTTACGGGGATATATAACCGTGACGGTTCTTACGTATATGCCAAACCTCTTAAAGGGGGAGAGTCCGCGTACACTCTGTCCCCAGAGGAAAAGGAAGCTATTACTCTGGCACAGCAAGCAGAGTAGAACGTGTATGCCATTCCCGAATGGCCGAGTACAGACTGCTGGATATAATCTCGGACATGCGCATAACGAGACTGAGCCGCGTGTTCTGTAGAACAAAGTATTCCATAAAGCCGCCGACGTTAACGATACCTGTCAGATGGATATCGCCGACCGGCGGTAATTCTTTATTTACCCCCGCACCTGGTTTGAGTGGACCATTCACGACTTGAATGCATCCTACACTGGATGACTGCCCAAGGCAGGCGTCGATGCCAATCACATAAGGGTTATGGTGTGTTTTCTGTATATTGTGGAGCGTATCCTGAAGGTTCATCGCATGGACGGGTTCATCCAAGGTACCATATAGATGGAATAAAGGGCTGTCCCACTTGGAAAGGGCTGATCCGACCAGAGGACCAAGACAGTCGCCTGTTGAGCGATCTGTGCCGATGCAGACGATCACTACATTTTGCAGAGAATGGGCTTTATAGAGATGGAACATTAAACGATGGGTAATGGCCGAATGGATACCTGGATCGGTATGGGGGATTTTCAAACTGGTCATGTCTTGTGATGAAAAGGAACGCGAAGTAGGATTCATAGGATCTATCCTTTCCCTTGGAATAGTAGTAACAGTATATGGAAAGGTAGAGCGTTTTATACTTCCCGAGGACAAGCTTTTTCTCTGGGGTTGGACGTATGGCGAAAGGAGCCGGACATGGACGAATGGATTAACGATTGGATGCTGATTGCATTTGATTCAACCCAGCAGGCACTGCGTGCTGAAATGCTGCTGGAGTTTGCCGAGATAGAGATTGATTTATTCCCTACGCCAAAAGAAATTACAGCAGGTTGTGCGCTATGTATCCAGTTTCCAAAAGAGGATCTGGAGCGCGTGCAGAAGATTATTCGTAACGAGTTCGTAGAGATCCGAGGCCTCTATTTCAAAACAGAAGACAGCTATGATAACATACCGATGTAGAGGAGGGATGATGGATGTTGCCATTTCAATTTGCTCAAGAGAATGACACTGGTGCTGCTGGTGCTGTGAATGAAGCCCTTCTTTGGACAGATAAAGTTTGGAATAAAATCGCAGATCCTGATATGTGGCTTAACATTATGTTCAGCTCAATCCGGATCATCATTATTTTTATCATCACCCGTATTGTCATTAAGGTGGTATATCGAATTATAGATCGTTCCATGGAACGCAAGCAGGAAGGCAAGATTCGCGTGAATCCGCGCAGATTCGTAACCGTAGGGGAACTGTTGAAAAATGCGACCTCCATAACATGTAATTTTATTATGATTCTGCTACTGTTATCTGAGATCAATATCCAAGTTGGGCCGCTACTCGCGAGTGCTGGTGTGCTCGGGCTTGCCATTGGTTTCGGTGCACAGGGTTTGGTCAAGGATGTTATTACGGGTTTCTTCATTATATTGGAGGATCAATTCGCTGTGGGGGATGTTATTCAGACGGGAACCTACAAGGGAACGGTTGAGGTGATCGGACTTAGAACTACCAAACTGGTCAGCTGGCAAGGTGAGGTGCACATTATCCCGAACGGGGCGATTGCAAGTGTAACGAACTACTCCATGTCGAATTCGCTAGCTGTAGTGGATATTCCGATGAAGGGGGACTTGAGTCTCGATGAGTCTGTACACCTGGTGAAGAAGTCTTTGATTGGGATTGAAGAGCGTGATCTAAATATTGTGAAGGTGCCGGATGTGCTCGGTATACAGTCGATGTCTACGTCAGAGTATGTGGTGCGAATTGTAGCCGAATGCATGCCTAACTCTCGTGCTTCGGTGGAACGTCAGATTCAGGGCGATGTGAAAAAAACGCTGGAGTATCATGAGATGAGCAATCAAGCAGCATTGGAGCAGGCAGTAGCTCTGGAGAAAGATGAGGGGGATGGCACAGGTGGAGCGTAAAAGTTTCCAGCTTGGGGATATCGTGCAGATGAAGAAGCAGCATCCCTGTGGCAGCAATGAGATGGAGATCATTCGAATGGGTATGGATATTCGGATTAAGTGTGTCGGATGTAAACATAGTGTGTTGATTCCAAGAGCGAAATTCGAGAAAAACATGAAGAAGGTACTGCGCTCAGCGGAAGATTCCACTGAATCCTGACCTTGAAAGCAATCGGGATTGGGTACTCAAAATAACGTTTACATGCAGGCTGGGTATGAGTGTTGCGTTCTGTAAATGATCATGCTATAATCAATATTGCTGCGGAAAGGTACCCAAGAGGCCCAAGGGGGCTGACTCGAAATCAGTTAGGCGTGTCACAGCGTGCGTGGGTTCGAATCCCACCCTTTCCGCCACTTCATTTACAATTTACTCAATACACATTGAGTTTAATAAAAGGATCAATGAAGAAGGCTTCCCATTAGGGAAGTCTTTTTTGTTTAACGTTATTTTGCCCATGTATTAATAATGGATTATATATGACTAAACGAAAAATAAAGAGCCCCGAAGGGCTCTTTATCCGGCGGTGCATTTGTTTGTTAGGAAACAATCGGTCGTAACAATCAGAAACTTGGTATACTGCACGTAGCAATATGCGTGCTTCAGACGAAGGGCCTTACAACACAGAACCACTTGCTTCTTAAATTACGTGATGAATCTCCAACAGCGAATGATCGGCTTCGTTGTCCAACGGAACCACACCTCTCTCGTGCACCGCCTGATTGTATTATGTGCTTTATTACGTTTTATATACATGGATCATAAAAAATGGTATTGCGATTAGTGGACGCGGGCTTTGGTCAGCTTCTTCCACTTGCGATTATGATTGCTTGTCTCGGGAAAAGATTCGCCTTTTTGCAGCGTTACACGCTTCGGGTTCTGAATTTCCGAAACAAAGCTTTTTTCACCGACTTCCGTGTACTCTCCATCGTTTGGTGCTTTGTCTCCTGGTTCAAACTCGGTTTTTTCACCCATGATAAAACCTCCTCTAGAGATTATGTTACTTCGTTGCATCTGTAGTGTGCTCCATAGCCAGGCTGATCATGTGCCAATATGTACAGGGAACGTTTGCTTGCACTTTGACTCGGTATTTGTTATATTAATATAGTTCGAGTTTGTGCTCGTTCCTTGCTCTCAACCTGGATTGAGGGCCAGAGTCCATAAGGAGGTGAAAATTATGCGCAAATATGAAGTGATGTACATTATTCGTCCTGACATTGAGCAAGAAGTTGTTCAAGCTACAGTCGATAAATTCCAAGGCATCATCTCCAACGGCGGTGGTGAAGTTACAGCTCACGACGTTATGGGTAAACGCCGTCTTGCGTATGAGATCAAGAAATTCCGTGATGGTTTTTATGTTCTGGTACATTTCACTGCTGAACCAGCAGTTGTAACTGAACTTGAGCGTCTCATGAAGATTTCTGACGAAGTAATTCGTTATCTCATTACCAACGACGTTAAGTCTGCTTAAGACAACTCGTGATTAACGCACCAATACGCTCTGAAGGAGGGGATTACATTGTTGAACCGTGTCATTCTGATCGGCCGGTTAACCCGGGATCCTGAGTTGCGTTACACTCCAGCAGGAGTAGCAGTTACGCAATTTACTTTGGCAGTGGACAGACCGTTTACAAGCCAAGGGGGAGAAAAGGAAGCGGATTTCATTCCGGTCGTAACCTGGAGACAGCTTGCCGAGACCTGTGCAAACTACTTGCGCAAAGGACGCCTGGCTGCAGTCGAAGGACGCATTCAAGTACGGAACTACGAGAATAACGAAGGAAAACGTGTATACGTGACCGAAGTCATTGCCGATAATGTCCGTTTCTTGGAGTCAGCTAACCGTGATAATAGCGGTGGCGGCGGTGGGCAACCAATGCGTGAAGAGCCTTCTTATGGAGGCGGCGGACGCGCGAACAATAACAATAATTCGCGTAGCAACAATCAGGATCCTTTTTCCGATGACGGAAAACCGATTGATATATCGGATGATGATTTGCCATTTTAACATGAGCTGATACTCTTAGGAGATATGAGTTACATGATAGGAAAGGACTGAAAAGCATGGGCTTCAAGCAAAGAGAAGGCGGAGACAACGATAAAAGACCGGCACGTCGTGGCGGCCGTAATAAACGTCGTAAAGTGTGCTTCTTCACAGCTAACAAAATTACTCACATCGATTATAAAGATACGGACTTGCTTCGTAAATTTATCAGCGAACGTGGAAAAATTTTGCCACGCCGTGTAACAGGTACTAGCGCTAAATATCAACGCATGCTGACGATTGCAATCAAACGCTCCCGTCAAATCGCATTATTGCCATACACAACTGAGTAGTTTTTACTCAGCTTGCATACGAAGCAGTCGGCTTATAGCCGGCTGCTTTTTTGTATATATCAATAGAAGTATTAGAAATAACAGATCCACTCTAACAAATGGAAGAATTCAATACTGTGGTGATAGAAGCATTCAAGGCTCAAATGAACTATAATAGAGTCTAATCTACTGAAAACGTTCAAGCAGCATGAATAGCTGTTTATTTCAGAATAAACACCAGGAGTGGATATGAATACATCAAAGCGTAAAGGGAAGCAGAGAAAAAGGAAAAGTCTAAAAACCTGGATTGTAGCTACTCTTTTACTTTCCATTATATATGTGTGGTTACAGCAAAAAAGTGATATAGATAACATGTGGCCCGGGACACCGATCCAAGATGCAGCACCAATTACAGGTCTACACCCTGTAGTGGCAGAGAATGAAGAATTATTGGTACGAAAGGCAGCCAGACGTGGAATAGAGATCGTTATAACCCACGGCTATCGAAGCTCCGAGGAGCAAGATGTACTATTTAATCAAGGACGCTCAAGTACAGGCAGTATCGTTACTAATGCGCGTGGTGGTGAATCATATCATAACTATGGATTAGCTATTGATTTTGCATTGAGAACGCCTGAGGGTGATGTGGTGTGGGATATGGAACGGGATGATAACGGAAATGGCAAGGCAGACTGGATGGAAGTGGTGGATCTCGCGAAAGAGTTGGGTTTCACTTGGGGTGGCGACTGGGCTAACTTTCCGGACTATCCTCACTTGCAGATGGATTTTGGATTGAGTATCAATGAGTTAAAACGAGGTAAAAGACCTCCAGATTCTCAATGAAAAAAAGTATTTAATATACACTTATATGAATAAATATTAGAAAAGCTCTGCATTTTGCAGGGCTTTTTTCTTTCTTTTGTAAAATAAATGATAAAAGATGACAATTTGGTCTTTACATCAGCAAATAAATGAAACTATACTATAATAACTAGATTTTATACTTCGCACGTTCATACTATTTCAAATGCAAGGTTAACGACACCGATTGAATAGGTTTAAGTTATCGTTCGATTTTAGTTAATACTCACACACATAACATTAACCTCACATAAAATTAAGAATATCTGCTAATGACAACATACACATATACGTATCATGTCACTATTATGTAATGTATATATTGAGATAACCTTTTAATTATTTACACCTCACAGCCAAAAGCATGGTCTGACCTCTCAAATCCCTTGCCATATACCTTTATAATATTACTAATATCCAAATCTGTAGTATAAAAAACATTTATACCAAAAATCTCAAAATAAGCATTGACGTTAGCTAAAATTACACGTATGATTACATTAATTATTTTGTAGTATAATTCCGCTAGGATTTATCAACATTAATTGACCAATGGTCTAAATAAAAGTCTCTTAAACTTGTTTCTCCTAAAGATTTGGTATTTTGTATAAGCTATTGTTCGTTATCTTCAAGAACTTGGAAATATACAGTGGATGCATTCTTCTACACACGAATACAATCTACGGAAATTATGGGGTTAGGGTGATTGATTTGAATACAGAGCTATTGGAAGTCAGAAATCTAACAACATCATTCAGAATTGAAGATGACTATTACGCAGCAGTGGATCACGTTAACCTTAAGGTGAAGAAAAATGAAGTGTTGGCGATTGTAGGTGAATCCGGATCAGGCAAAAGTGCTTTTGCATTCTCTCTTATGGGTTTGCATAACAAAGCAAAAATCGAAGGCCAGATTCTCTATAAAGGACAAGATATTGCCAACATCTCCCCAAGCAAGTTGAACAAGCTACGCGGCAAAGAAATGGGCATGATTTTTCAGGACCCATTGTCCGCATTAAATCCTCTAATGATTATTGGTGAACAGATTGAAGAGATTCTCACACTTCATCAGTCCAAGCTGTCTTCCAGAGAGAAGAGAGAAAAGGTTATTCACTTATTGAATCAGGTAGGGATTCCACGTCCCGAACAAATATACAAGCAGTATCCCCACGAATTATCTGGTGGTATGAGACAGAGAATTGTCATCGCCATCGCGATTGCCAACAAGCCAGAACTACTCATAGCCGATGAACCAACGACGGCGCTTGACGTTACGATTCAACTACAGATTTTGGAGCTGATCCGTGATCTGAAAAACGAAATTAACGCAGGCATTATTTTGATTACACATGACCTGGGTGTCGTAGCCGAGATGGCTGATCGTGTTGCAGTTATGTATGCAGGAGAAATTGTCGAAATCGCAGATATCTTCACACTGATGAATGATGCGAAGCATCCGTATACACGTTCACTGTTGAACTCTATTCCCACCCTGTCTGAAGAAGGATCCAAATTGCATGTCATCCAAGGCATTGTGCCTTCACTTAAAAATCTTCCTCGCAAAGGGTGCAGATTCAAAGCCCGAATTCCATGGATTAGTGATTCGGCTCATGAAGAGAACCCACAGATGCATGAAATTGCACCAGGTCACTTGGTACGGTGTACCTGTTACCAGCACTTTCATTTCCCTGACCAAGCTGAGGAGGAATAACATAATGGCATTACTCGAAGTAGAAGGACTCAAGATACACTTTCCGATTCGCGGTGGATTGCTCAAACGGGAAATTGGCAGTGTAAAGGCTGTTGATGATGTTAGCTTTTCCATTGAACAAGGACAGACCTACGGTTTGGTTGGCGAATCCGGTTCAGGTAAAACAACAACAGGCAGAGCCATTATTGGGCTAAACCATGTTACTGACGGAAAGATTCTATTTAACGGGAAAAACCTGGCTACAGAACGGCGTAAAGACAGGCAGCTTCAGCGTGATGTACAAATGATCTTTCAAGATCCATATTCATCATTGAATCCCAAGAAGCGGGTTATCGATATTATCGCTGAGCCGTTTCGTAACTATGAGCGTCTGACAGCTACCGAGGAGAAAAGACAAGTAAGAGAATTACTTGAAAAGGTTGGTCTGAGTCCAGAATCAATCTACAAATATCCGCATGAATTCTCAGGAGGACAGCGTCAACGGATCGGCATTGCACGGGCCATTGCATTGAAGCCGAAGCTGATTATCGCGGATGAACCTGTATCTGCGTTGGATGTATCGGTACAGGCTCAGGTACTCAACTTCATGCAGGAAATTCAAAAAGAGTTGAACCTGACTTACCTGTTCATTAGTCACGATTTGGGCATTATCCGTCATATGTGTGATGAGATTGGAATTATGTATAAAGGTCGATATGTAGAACAGGGAACAACGGATGATATTTTTGAGAATCCGCAGCACATCTATACCAAACGTCTTATTGCAGCCATTCCGGATATGGACCCAACCAAACGAGAGGAAATGGTAGCCTTCCGTCAACAGGTCAAATCCGAGTATGAACATTCATACCGAAATTTCTTTGATGAGGAAGGGCTTGCATACTCGCTCCAATCCATTTCCGATACTCACCGAGTAGCTCTACCTCAGAAAGGTTGAAGGCCATATGTGGAAAATAATAGTACGAAGAATCATGATTATGATCCCTCAAATCTTTTTACTAAGTCTTTTGGTATTTTTGATGGCCAAAGCGATGCCAGGAGATGCTCTAACCGGCTTGCTCGATCCAAGCATTGATCCTAAAGCTTTGGATGAACAGAGGGAGCGACTTGGACTTAATAATCCATGGTATGTACAGTATTGGGACTGGATTAGAAATGCCGCGCAAGGCGACTTTGGACAATCTTTCCGATTCAAGATGCCAGTTTCTGATCTGATAGGTCAAAGAATTGCAAATACATTTTGGCTGGCATTTGCAACACTTGTATTCACATATTTAATCGCGATCCCTCTTGGTATTATCAGTGGTCGTTACAATGATACATGGTCTGACCGTTTAATTACGGGTTACACCTATCTGGGTTTCGCAGCACCGTTGTTCATTTTTGCACTGGTTATGTTATGGATCTTTGGATTCCACTTTGGCTTATTCCCGACGGGGGGTAGCGTGGCACCTGGTCTTACACCAGGAACATTCAGTTACATTGCAAGCAAATTCTATCATCTGTTATTACCGGCATTATCCATGGCACTGATTACTACGGTATCAACCGTTCAATACTTACGTAGCGAGATTATCGATATCAAGCATAAAGAATTCGTTCTTACTGCGCGAGCCAAGGGTGCTTCGGAATCACGAGTTTACAACAGGCATATTTTAAGGAACTCTCTATTGCCGATTGCGGCATTCTTCGGTTATGAGATTACAGGACTTATCGGAGGTACTATTTTCATTGAGAGTATATTCAGTTACCCAGGCATGGGACAGCTGTTCCTTAACTCAATCTCTCTTCGTGATTTCAGTGTTGTAACCGCACTTGTCCTGCTATTTGGTATAGCTACAATCCTGGGGTCGCTGTTATCTGACATTATTCTGGGATTAGTAGATCCGCGTATACGGATCAAGTAAGAACTTGAAGATTTCGGGGTGAATAAGATGAGCAAGGCCAATGATGTCGTTGTAACTTCACAGAAGATTGATAAGAGCCCCTCCAGCTTGAGTATCTTATGGAGAGAGCTTGTCCGGGATAAGGTGGCACTAATCTCGCTCATATTTTTGGGACTGGTTTTATTAATAGTCTATGGAACGGCTCTGATCCTGGATCAGGATGAAATTGTTAAAGTGGATCTATTCGCTTTATATGAGCCGCCTTCTGCACAATACTGGTTAGGAACAGATTACGGAGGTCGTGATGTATTTGGACAACTAATCATCGGAACTCGGAACTCGTTATCCATTGCCATTCTAGTTACGGTAATGACAGGTTTCTTGGGGATCGTAATCGGTATATTGTCTGGTTATTTCGGAGGACTGATTGACAATGTATTCATGCGCATCGTGGATTTTTTCATGATTCTTCCGTTCATGATGATTGTTATCGCGTTTGTTACAGCAGTACCCAAATATAATATTGTTTCGTTCTCGCTAATCATGACTGCCTTCCTATGGATGGGAATTGCTAGATTAATTCGGTCTAAGGCACTGCAGGAGAGAGAACTTGAATATGTGAAAGCTTCAAAAACATTGGGATCATCCCATCTTAAGATCATTTTCTCACAGGTTCTTCCGAATCTGAGCTCCATTATCATCGTAACGATGACATTGAATCTCGCTGCCAACATTGGCCTCGAATCCGGGCTGTCTTTCCTCGGGTTTGGTTTTCCCGAAAGTACGCCTAGTCTTGGAACACTCGTAAGTTACGCACGTAATCCGCAAACCCTGGAATCCAGATGGTGGATATGGCTACCCGCATCGGTGCTGATCCTGGTATTGATGTTGAGTATAAATAATGTCGGTCAAGCCCTAAAGCGTGCGACTGATGCAAGACAAAGAAGAGGTTAAAAAAGGGAGGAAAGGTTCATGAAAAAGGGATTATTTTCACGGGGACTATTTTTCACGATGATGCTGGTCTTTGTATTGGTGCTCGCAGCGTGCTCTGAGAAGGAAGCAGCTACTCCAGCTCCTGCTACCAACACAGAAGAGGGAAAAACAGAGGAAAAACCTGCTAATGAAGAGGGCGTTTACTCCATTGAAGACTTTAACAATGTTAAAACGAATGAGGGTACTGCGATCGAGGGTGGATCAATTACATTCGGACTTGTATCAGATACGGCTTTTGAAGGTACACTGAACTACAACTTCTATTCCGGTAACCCGGATGTTCAGGTACTGCAATGGTTTGATGAGGCATTGCTTACATGGGACAAAGACTATGTATACACCAACGATGGTGCAGCAACATATGAGACTTCAGAAGATGGCAAAACGTTCACACTAACCATTCGTGACAATGTAAACTGGCATGATGGCAAGCCGGTAACGGCTGAAGATTTGCAATTTGCTTATGAAGTGATTGGTAGTAAAGGCTATGATGGCCCTCGTTATGACTCGAGCTTCACTAGTGTCGTAGGTATGGAAGAATTTCATGCGGGAACAGCAAAAACAATCTCTGGTATTAAAGTGCTGAGCGACAAACAAATCAGCATTACGTATAAAGAATCCACACCGTCCCTGCTGACAGGTGGCGTATGGACGTATCCATTGGCTAAACATATCTTCGGAGATATGGATGTAGCGAAAATGTCTTCTTCCAAAGAAGTACGTGAAAAACCAATTGGTTTTGGCCCATTTAAAGTCGATGTCATCACTCCGGGTGAGTCTGTAACTTATGTTAAGAACGAAGACTACTGGCGTGGGGCTCCAAAATTGGATAGTGTGACTCTGAAAGTTATCAACCCGACAACGGTTGTTCAAGAACTGAAATCTGGCGGGGTAGACCTCGTGGATGCATTCCCGACAGATCAATACAAAGACAATGCAAACCTGTCTAACGTAGAATTCCTGGGCGCAATCGATCGTGCTTATACGTACATCGGTTTCAAACTGGGTACGTGGGATGAAGAAAACGGAAAAGTTGTAAGTAATGCCGAAGCAAAAATGGGCGACAAAAATCTGCGTAAAGCAATGTGGATGGCTGTAGATAATGACCAAGTAGGTAAACGTTTCTACAACGGTCTGCGCTGGAATGCAACAACTCTGATTCCACCATCTCACCCAGAATTCCATGATTCCAGTAATCCGGGTGTAGCATATGATCCGGAAGCAGCGAAAGCACTGCTTGAAGAAGCTGGTTACAAACTGGACGGTGAATTCCGTACTAATCCAGATGGAACACCACTGGAAATCAACTTTGTGTCCATGACTGGTGGCGACACTGCTGAACCATTGGCACGTTACTACGTTCAATCATGGGCAGCTATTGGTCTGAAAGTTAACCTGGAAATGGTTGAGTTCAACAGCTTCTATGACCGTGTAGGTAACACAGGTAAAGATGATCCGAACATTGATGTATATCAAGCGGCATGGGGCGTTGGTATTGACGTAGATCCATCCGGTCTGTATGGCCGTGATGCATTGTATAACTTCTCCAGATTCTCTAGCGAAGAGAATGACAAATTGCTGGCACAAGGTATCTCTGCTGAAGCATTTGATGTAGACAAGCGTAAAGAGATCTACAATCAATGGCAGCAATACATGGTAGACGAAGTTCCTGTATTCCCTACACTGTATCGTGCAGTTGTAGCACCGGTTAACAAACGTGTAATGAACTATGCGATTGGTGATGGAACAGGCGTTTATCTGAGCGACCTGCAAGTTAACGCAGACAAAGCAGTTGTAGCTGAATAATACAATTCAGTAATTAGCAGCTGTAAGGATTGGGGTCCTTTCAGAACTCGGTTGCTAAATTCTAATGAAAAATTCTCCTGGGAGAATGAACAAAAGTGTCTTTAAAAACATGGATTCTGTACACTCTGGCATGGGTGTATGGGGTTCATGTTTTTTTTGTAACCGAAAAATAAAAAAAATTTAACTTTTTTTCAAAAAAGTGCAGACAAAATGCCCGTTCACTTCGTCTATATAGGTAAGAGGTGATTATCTTATGAAAAAATGGTGGAAACGGGCAGGTACGCTGCTAGCTCTGCTGCTCATTATATATTTGGGTGTGAAACCGGACATGCTGGTAGGCAAACCGGGAATTAAAGCTGAATCTGCTGTCTTAATGGATATGAATTCTGAACAGGTCTTAATGGACTTTAACGGCTCTGAGGAAATTGCTCCGGCAGGCGTGAGTAAGTTGATGACAGAACTGCTTGTGATGGAGGCCGTGATCAATGGTGATATAAGCTGGGACGATCTTGTTAATGTGAGTCTGTATGCCAGTTCGGTAGGGGGCAGTCAACTGACCTTGAAACAGGGTGAGCAATTAACAGTAAAGGATTTATTCCAGATTGTAGCTGTCTATTCAGCGAATGATGCAGCGGTTGCTTTGGCTGAACATATCAGTGGTACAGAGCATAAGTTTGTGCAGCAGATGAACCAAAAAGCAACTCAGATTGGGTTGTCTGAGGATACACAATTCACGAATTCAACAGGCTTGAGTGAAAAGCTGCTTGGTCCTAATCGTCCGACCGAAATACAAGGGCAGACCTTAATGACGGCTATAGATGCGTGTAAGCTTGCGCGATATCTGCTGAATAACCATCCCGAGATCTTAAGAGTCTCTAGTCAAATGCAAGTATCGATGCATCAAAAAGGAATGTATATGAGTAACACGAACTGGATGTTGTCCTCCATTGGTGGGCCGTATGCTTACGATGGGAATGACGGATTGAAGACCGGGTATGATGAAGATTCCGGATATCATTTTGTTGGGACAGCTGAACGTGATGGCAAAAGACTGATTTCCGTTGTATTTGGAACAGATACTCGTGAAGGGCGTTTTGTGGAGACACGGAAGTTGTTCAACTATGGATTTTCGGGATCGAAATAACTTGTGAACAAGGACATTGTATAGGAGCTCTTCTCGCTGTTATCTCGTGGTTAATCATGGTAAAATGACTTACGTATAATTCCATATTATTCTGTAATTCACTTTAAAGGGGGAAATCGTTTGAACGCGATCAGCAAAAAGGTATACGCTCTCACGCTTACTATGGCCATGTCCGTTGCACTGATTCAACCAGCTGTACAAGCGGCAGAAGCCGTAAAACCTACAGCGGCGGTCTCGGAGGCCATTGCTTCCAAGGCGACACGAACACTACAGCAACTGGGATACATAGATGAAATCACAGAGGTAACAACTCCGATCACTCGTGCCGAAGCGGCAATCATTCTGCAACGTGTACTTAAACTGGATGCGCCTGCATCACTTACAGGTTTTGCAGATGTTACGCCGGAGAATGAAGCTGCGCCTGCTATCTACGCTCTGAAGCAAGGCGGATTCATTCAAGGGAAGGCAAAAGGCTATGCCCCGGATGCACCACTTACACGTGCACAAATGGCATCGTTATTTACGCGTGCATTCGAACTGAAGGATAATGGAATTCAGGTAGTATACAGCGATGCCGATCAGATTCCAGCTGTACATGCGAATGACGCTGCAAGGGTTAAGCAGCATTTTATTATCGAAGGTAGCGCATTTAATGCCAAACAATCGGTGACTCATGGAGAATTCGCAGATGCACTGTATCTCGCGCTTGGACTTGATGTGAAGTCAGAGGGTCTCACACCTCTGGAGGACTTCTTCAAACAGCCTGCTCAGGCAGGGTTCCAGATGTCGCCTGACGGTAAACATCTCGCGTACCTGGAGCCATGGAACAACCGCATGAATATCGTAGTTACCGCAAACGGCCAGGATAAGCCTGTACGCATTACGAGCGAAACAGAACGTAATATCGCTGGATTTGCATGGGCAACCAATGACAAGCTGCTCTACGTGCAAGATAAGGCAGGCGATGAGAATTATCATTTATATATTACGGATATCGATGGTAAAAATAGCAAGGATCTGACGCCGTATCCTAATACAAGAGCCATCCTGGTAGATCCGCTTGAGAATATCCCGGATGAGATTCTGGTAGGTCTGAACAAACGTGATCCACGCATCTTCGATGTATACCGTATTAACATCAAGACAGGAGAGGCTGTGCTTGCGGCAGAGAATCCGGGCAATATTACAGGCTGGCTAACGGATCACGAAGGCAAAATTCGTGTTGCCGTATCCAGTGATGGTAATGTGTCTTCGTTACTGTATCGTGAATCAGAGGATAAAGAATTTGAGCCGCTACTGACAACGAAGCTGGGAGAGACTTTTGCTCCAGTCATGTTCACGTACGACAATAAAAATATCTATGCCGTATCTAACTTGGAGCGAGACAAAACGGCAATTGTAGAGTACAGTCCAAGCAGCAAGAAGGTAACCAAAACCATTTATGAAAATAAAGATGTGGATGTAAGCAGCTTCATCCCTTCCAAAGAAAAAGGAACTATTCTTGCTGCTGTGTATGAGACAGATAAAATGAACTATGAATTCTTTGATCAAGAGTTCAAAACGTTAATGCAGGATATCAAAGCGAAAGTGCCAGGCAAGGAAGTTAGTCTCAGCAGCATAAGCGAGGAAGGCCAGGTACTGTTTGTAGCCTATAACGACAAAACGATGGGCACGTATTATTTCTACGATTCCAAAACAGGCAAACTCGATAAATTGGCTGATGCAGCACCTTGGATTGATGAGAGCCAAATGTCGGACATGAAGCCCATTACGTATAAGTCACGTGACGGTCTAACCCTTCATGGTTATCTGACACTGCCTCAAGGAGCGGAGGCTTCCGATTTGCCACTGGTGGTTGTTCCACATGGTGGTCCTTGGGCTCGTGATTCATGGGGCTTCAATCCTGAGATTCAATTCCTGGCAAGTCGTGGCTATGCCGTTCTACAGGTGAACTTCCGTGGCTCTACAGGGTACGGTAAGGAATTCCTGGATGCCGGTAATAAAGAGTGGGGTAAAGCCATGCAGAACGACCTCACAGACGGCGTGAACTGGCTAGTTGCAGAGGGAACGGTTGATGCGAAGCGCGTAGCGATCTATGGTGGATCTTACGGCGGATATGCGGCTCTGGCAGGACTGGCATTCACACCCGATGTTTACGCTGCAGGAATTAGCTATGTTGGACCTTCCAACATCTTCACCCTTCTGGATTCACTGCCACCTTACTGGGAATCAGAGCGCAGTATGTTCTATGAACGTGTAGGAGATCCCGAGAAGGACAAGGAACTGTTAACAGCTATTTCACCACTCTTCCACATCGATCAGATGAAGGCTCCATTATTCGTGGTTCAGGGCGCCAATGATCCACGTGTCAAACAAGCCGAGTCAGACCAGATCGTTGAAGCATTACGTAAGCGTGGAGTTGATGTACCATATATGTTAAAGACAAACGAAGGTCATGGCTTCGCGAACGTAGAGAATCAGCTTGATCTGTACCGTGCGATTGAAAAATTCCTGAATCGTCATCTGATGCAGCCATAGTACGTTAGACATTGAGGACTGTCCCACAGGTTCGACCGAACCTGTGGGCAGCTTTATTTTATCGGATCAGAGGTAAAATGAACCATATAACCATATTATTAAATTGACATATGGATTTCTTTTGTTTTAAAATGACCAGTGAGTCATTATTATTCAATTGAGTTTAATATATATGTACCAAACCAACTGTACGATACTGAATTTAAGATCTGATCGGGAGGTAACATGTGATGCAAAAACAAATGAAATGGCCGCTGATCCTTTTTGCCATAGGTGTATTCATGGCTGCGTTGGATAATGGGATCATCACCTCTTCACTGACCACCTTAAATGCATCGTTTGGTGTGTCGCCAACATGGGGGGCGTGGACAATTACGCTCTACACGCTCGGACTTGCAGTGAGTGTTCCTATTGCGGGTAAGCTGTCGGACCGTTATGGTCGCAAGAAACTATTTTTGATTGAAGTGGCGTTGTTTGGGATCGGGTCCTTGCTCGTCGCGCTAAGCACATCGTTTACCTTCTTCCTGATCGCTCGTGTCATTCAAGCTTTGGGCGGCGGGGGGATCTTTATCATTGCCAGCTCATACGTATTAAGCAAGTTCCCAGTGGAGCGTCAAGGTACTGCCTTGGGTCTGCTTGGAGGTATGAATGGTGTTGCCGCCATTTTGGGGCCCAATGTTGGTGCTTTCATACTGGACATTACGGGCAACTGGCATTGGTTGTTCCTGATCAACGTGCCTATCGCCATTTTGCTATTCATTGCAGGTATTCGATTTATTCATGAAGAGCAAGAACTGAACCGTGCAGCAGTGGACTGGAGCGGTATCGCTGTCCTGACACTAGGTGTGCTCAGTTTAATGTATAGCTTCAGCAATCTGGACGGTGTGAACATGCTTCAAAGCCTGGGATCACCGATGTTCTACGGTTTCTTCTTGGCAGGTGTGATCATTCTGGTGCTCTTCTACTTCATGGAAAAAAGACTCGAAGGATCTGAACGTGAACCTGTTGTATCGACACAGCTTCTGGGCATCGCGTCCTTTAGATGGACGCTGCTGATTGCCTTTTTCTCTGGAGCTATTTTGGCCTCAGTGATCTTTATTCCCGGATTTGTTGAGCAATATCTTGGCGTATCCAATACGGCCTCCGGGTACTGGTTTACTCCGCTCGCGCTGGCATCAGGCATTGGGGCAGGCGGAGGTGGATACCTCGTTGACCGCAAAGGGCCAATCTGGACGTTATCGGTTGCGGGGCTGCTATCCGCCATTGGATTCCTGCTGTTCCCGCTATGGGTAGAGCATATCTGGCAATTTGTCATCGCGAGTACGCTCGTAGGTATCGGCTTCGGCATGATGCTTGGTGCGCCAGTTAACGTACTTGTCACGGAACAGGCGGGAGAGAACAACAAAGGTATTGCGGTAGCGACCAGTTCGTTATTCCGCCAGATGGCTATGGCTATTGCGCCTACGATTTTTGCCGGATTTCTGGCACGTTCTTTTATTAATCTGGGATCCAACATTCAGACAGGGTTTGCTGATAAAGGTATTCAGGTGCCGCCTGAGATGCTGGAGCAATATGCCTCGGGTGGTTCATCCGGGAGTGATGTGTCCAGTCTGACAGCGGGCCTGTCCCAAATTCCTGATGAAGGTATCCGTGATGTCTTGCTTCAGGCAGTGCATCAAACGACAGGTCAGGGTTACAATGGCCTCTTCTGGTCTGCGGTCGTATTCAGTGTGCTTACGCTGGTGGCTGCGCTGATAACGGGACGTCTGCGTCAAAAAGAGAAGAGCCAGCATGTGGAAAGTATATCCACAAACTGATTCAATAGTGTGTCGAAATGAAGAGAACAGTGTACCTTTTGTAACTAAAAAAGGAGTCGCTGTTCTTTTCAATTTAACCGGATTGTAACTTTTCATCTCCTCGCAATGATTACAATAGAACGAGCGTAAGCGGTGTCTTGATTCCAGATAGAGAAAACTTCAGAGAACACCGAGTCACAAGGCATCCCAGACGTTTAATTGGTAGTATGGATTCTCATTTTGATAGTGAAGAAGGAATCAATGGATGAAAAGCAGAACTAAAGATAAGAAGAAGAAAAGAAGAAAAGGCCTATATATAACGCTCGTTTCGCTTGTTGTTTTGTTAATCGGGGGCTATTTGTTCCGTCAACAGCTGGCTGTAGCGGCATTTGATCTGTTTCTCGCCGGTTCGGTAGAAGATCAGCTATCCCGCTCTTATGTACCGCAGGAAGGCAACAATACGCCTGATCCAACGGTATATCGCAAGGAACCTTTCTCGGTGTTACTTTTGGGTTCGGACAAACGCGCCTATGAGAAGACGCGTGGACGTTCAGATACAGTGATCTACGCTGTAGTTCGTCCAAAAGAGTCCCGTGTACTATTGGTGTCCATTCCACGTGACACGTATGTGCAGATTGTGGGACGGGATGCGAACAAGGACGGCGAAGATGATTATGATAAGCTGGCGCATGCCTATGCGTTCGGTGGGGAGAATATGTCCATCAATACGGTGGAGAAATTCCTTAATGCCGATGTAGGTTACTATGCCACGATCAACTTCGACGGGATCAAAAAAGTCGTTGATGCGCTTGGCGGTGTAAAACTGCCGATTGATGAGGACATTGTGAACAAGGACCCGAATCATGTGCAATTCACGATTGAAGGCGGCAAGCCGATCTATGACGGGCAGGAAGCACTGTATTATGTAAGATACCGTGAGGATAGCGATTTTAATCGTACCAAGCGGCAGCAGATTTTCCTGAACGCGATGGCGAATGAGATGTTGAATTTGAATCAAATCGCCAAAATTCCGGAATTGATTCAGATCATGGGAGATAGCTTCCAGACGGATATGCGAGCTTCTTTCATTATTGATCTGGCCAAACAGGTACTTACTCAGGAGAAACCACAGATCTCAAGCTTTACGATTCTGGGTGAGGGGATGCGTAAAGACGGTATCTATTATGGGCGTGCTGATGAGAAAGATGTCCAATATGCCAAAGAGCTGATTAACAACTGGATGGATCAATCGACCCCAGCCGGTGAAGTAATGATCCCTGACCGGCAAATGATTGAATAATCAATTCCATACCGATGGTTTGTTGTAGACAACAATCAGCAGTACGTTTATTCGCGGGCTGCTGTTTTTTTTCTTTGTAGTGAGATCCATGATCCTTTTGGAACATCCTGCGTTCTGATCCGTATAATATAAGTTGAGCGAGATAAGTTGAACGAAGAAATTCACAAGGAGGATACGTAAGGGTATGAACATCGCATTTTTTTTGCTGCCCAAACAAGAGGTTACATGTGTGACGTCGGATTCTACGCTGCGGCAAACGTTGGAACGGATGGAGTATCATCGGTTTACGGCGGTGCCCATTTTGAATAAGGAAGGCAAATACATTGGTACGGTTACCGAAGGCGACTTATTGTGGTATATGAAGAATGCCGAGGGAAAGATTTCATTTGAAAACGCTTCAAAGTTCTTGCTCAAAGACGTTCCACTTCGCCTGGATATTAAGCCCGTTTCTATTGATGCCAATATGGAAGACCTGATTAATCTGGCAAAAGTTCAGAACTTTGTTCCTGTGGTGGATGATATGGAGCGGTTCATTGGTATTGTCAGACGGAGTCAGATTATTGAGTACTGCGAAGGCATTGTAGCCAAAGAATCGATTAAGGCCAAGTAAGCCGTAACGAATATAAACATTATTGTGACAGCAGGGATAATCACAGCCGTCCGGTATCATGTTAAACTCAAGAAGTCCTGAACCAAGGGCGCATTCGAAGTTTTTTTACAAGTATATATGTCGATTGGATGTACGGAGGACTCCGCATAAGTACCTGACATCAGTTTCGGAGAACTTCTCCGCTTTTTGGGGTAATTTTGCGGGCCCTCTTTTTATGCTATAATCGAGAATAAAGCTTTTTCGGGGGAGAGTGACTTTCGCCAAATGCCTAAAGAACTGGATGTAGCCAAACGCGCTAAAGTGATTGAATGGCTTAAAACCGAAGTACTTGATCAAGTATCCCGATTATTCAAGGCGTTATGGGAAGGCAGTACAACTCGAATCGGGGACAGTCTTGCCAGTTTAATTATGAGTAGTTACATATTGGGCCGCAGGCTCGGTATTCCTTTCAAGGATTTGGATGCACTGCTTGTTGAGAAGTTGAAAAAGCATAAACAGGAAGGTCACCAGCTTGAAGACTGGTACCAGGATATTTCCGCGCTAGAAGATCATATGCGTAAGAGGTGAATTTGTTGAAATTTAGCTTTAAATCAGCTGTTTGGAGTGCAGTCTATCTGCTCCTGCTACTTTCGCTGTTAACTCCTTTATCGGTACTTGCCATATTTTTTATGATGATTCCGGGAGTTATTTTGTATGCTTCATTATCTTTAAAATCATTTATATGGCATCTCGTGCCAGTGGCCGTTATTTTGGTGATATTCCATCCGATCTATCTGCTGCTATTGCTTATCTTTACCCTGCCTGCGCTCGTTATGGGTCACGCGTATAAAACACGTAAATCGGCCCTGTTCACGCTTATGGCGGGAAGTGGCACGATGCTGGCAGAATACTTATTGTTGCTCTTGGTCGGCAGTGTCATTTTCCAATTCGACCTGTCCAGCTATATTGAAGATGTGGTCAGACTGACCATTGAACCGTTAACGAATACATCCAATCAGATGATTAACGGGTTTGCATGGACGCCTGAGATGACCGAGGATGTTGCCAAACAAACGCAGCTTATGATACCTTTTGCCCTCGTTGTTACATCGATGGTAATGGCCTTCATCACACACGTTATTGCTCGTCCGATCCTGAACGTAATGGGTGTGACGGTATCGAAGCTTCCACCAGCGAGAGAGTGGCGTATGCCGCGTGCGTTGATCTGGTATTATTTCCTCGCCTTGTTGATCGAAGTAATCTCTAGACAAAGTGATGGAACGTACTGGACCATGATTGCCATGAATCTGTCGCCATTAATCAATCTGGGCTTCATGATTCAAGCGATCGGCTTCTTCTTCTTTCTCTCACATACAAAGAAATGGAATCCGGTTATACCGTATTTCCTGGCGGTTGCGGTCTTCTTCATTGGTCCGCTTCGGATTATCGGAATTATCGATCTGGCGTTCCCGCTTCGTGAGGCAATATCGAAATCAAAACGATAGGGTGATGAGTCATGCCTAAATTTCTGAAGAAACGCTGGCACGGCTACTATACCGTATGGGCGTTCATACTGCTGCTGTTGCTTGTGATGTTCGTTACCATCTATAACTGGACGCTTGGTTTGATTAGTCTGATACTGGCTTCGGCGCTGGGAATCGTCATGATTAAGGCGGAGCTCGCGTTCCGCCGTGAGCTTAACGACTACATTAATGGCCTATCTATTCGGATCAAACGGATGGAAGGGGAAGCGGTCAGCATGCTTCCATTCGGAATTGTGCTGTACAGCGAAGATCGTACGGTAGAGTGGCATAACCGCTTTGTCGCGGAGATGTTCCAGGAGAAGACAATGGTGGGTAATCCGCTACTTAATTTGTTTCCCAAACTTCCTCAGCCTAAAGAGAAGAAGGATGGGACCAAGGAACATTCATCCAAGGAGTTTCATGACGAATTCCAGTTGGATGATCGGCATTATGGAGTTATTCATAACCCGCAGGAGCGGTATGTATATGTATACGAGATTACGGAGTTAGCCATTCTTCGTGATAAATATGAAAATGAGCGCCTTGCATTGGGTATTCTCGTTCTGGATAATCTGGACGAAGCTGCCCAGGGCATGGACGACCAGCAGCGTACAGCGCTGATTGCCCGTGTGACCAGTGAGATTACGTCATGGGCCAAGCGGTACGAAGTGTACCTGCGTCGTCTGTCTTCTGATCGGTATCTGTTGATGCTGAACCATAAGTCTTTGCAGGAACTGGAGCAGAGCCGGTTTGTCATTTTAGATGAAGTTCGGGAGATGACTGCTGACCTCAAAGTGCCAATGACACTCAGTGTAGGACTGGCATTTGGATCGGATAGCATCAGTGAGATGGGAGAACTGGCACAGTCCAGTCTGGACATGGCACTTGGACGTGGTGGCGACCAGGCTGCTGTGAAGTCCGGGCAACGCCTGTCTTTCTACGGTGGCAAGTCCAATGCAGTGGAGAAACGGACACGGGTCAGAGCCCGCGTTATTGCTCATGCGCTGCGTGATTTGATGCAGGAGAGCGATCGGGTGCTCATCATGGGCCACAAAATTCCGGATATGGATGCGATCGGCGCATCCATCGGAGTGTGGAAAGCGGCCAGTCTGTACAATGTGGAAGCCCGGATTGTTCTGGATGGAATTAATCCATCGATTGAACGCATGATGGAGCAGGTGAACAAGGACGAGAAGTTGTCCAAAGCATTCGTATCACCAGAACAGGCAACCCAGATGATGACCGAGCACACGCTGTTGGTTGTGGTGGATACACATAAGGCCTCCATGACCATGGAGCCGAAATTGGTACAGTCTGCGACCCGTGTCGTGGTTGTGGACCATCATCGCCGGGGTGAAGAGTTCATCAATGACGCGGTGTTGATCTATCTGGAGCCGTATGCGTCCTCTGCTGCGGAACTGGTAACTGAACTTTTGCAATACATTCATGACAAGGTACAATTCACTCCACTGGAAGCTACGGCTCTACTTGCCGGGATTACGGTGGATACGAAGCATTTTGCACTGCACACCGGGTCCAGAACGTTTGAAGCGGCAGGCTTCCTGCGTCGGAGTGGTGCGGACACCATTATGATCCAACGGTTGATGAAAGAGGATCTGTCAGAATATATTGCTAAGGCAGAAATCATAAAGCATGCTAAAATGGTATACGGGAACATTGCGCTGGCGGTCACGGACCCTGGCAGCAAGATTCCACAGATGATGATCGCCCAAGTGGCGGACACATTGCTGAACATGACTGACGTGGTCGCTTCATTTGTGATTAGTGAGCGTCCGGATGGACTGATTGGCATCAGCGCGAGATCGCTGGGGCGCATGAATGTTCAGGTTGTCATGGAACGACTGGGCGGTGGCGGACATTTAACCAATGCTGCCGTGCAGCTTGAAGGAACGCTTGGAGAGGCAGAAAAACGGCTGACGAACGTACTGGCTGAAATCGAAAAGGAAGAGGGGCTGTTCGAATGAAAGTCATTTTTATAAAAGATATGAAGGGTCAAGGCAAGAAAGGGCAAGTGAAAGAAGTATCTGAGGGATACGCACAGAACTTCCTACTGCCACGGGGAATCGCACGTCCAGCAACAGATGGCAACATGAAGACTTTGGACAACCAGAAGGCTGCTGAAGAAAGAATCAAACAAGAAGAGAAAGCAGAAGCGGAAGCACTCGCGAAGAAGCTGGAAGCAGAAGTGACTGAACTGAAAGCCAAGTCCGGTGAAGGTGGTCGTCTGTTCGGTGCCATTACCAGCAAACAGATTGCAGAAGCTTTGTCTAAAAAAGGTCTGAAAGTAGACAAACGCAAAATTGAGCTGGACGAGCCTATTCGTACACTCGGCGTAACACAAGTAACTGTCAAGGTTCACCCTGAAGTGAAGGCAACCTTGAAGGTACAGGTAACGGAAGAGTAAGATGGGCGGCGAAATGTTATTCGACCGGATTCCCCCGCAGAACCTGGAAGCCGAACAGGCCGTGCTGGGTGCAATCCTGTTGCAGGGCGAAGCCCTGATTACAGCGATGGAACGGGTGCAAACCGAGGATTTCTATGATAAGCCCCATCAATTAATCTTTGAAGCGATGATCCAGCTTGGTGAGGGAAATCAACCGATTGACCTCGTGACACTGACTTCGCTTCTGAAGGATAAAGGTGAGCTGGAGGACATTGGCGGCGTTAGTTATCTGGCGAAGCTGGCTCATGGTGTACCTACAGCGGCGAACGTAGACTATTACGCTCAGATTATCGAAGAGAAATCGATGCTGCGTCGCCTGATTCGTACGGCAACACAGATCGTGAGCGAAGGATATACAGGCGGCGAAGATGTTGCAGCCATGCTCGGAGAAGCGGAGCGTCGCATTCTGGAGATCTCCAACCGTCGCTCCAGTAGTGGTTTTATAGCCATTCAGGACGTACTGATGGAAGTATTCGATCGTGTAGAAACCCTACATCAGAACAAGGGAACAACGACGGGCATTCCGTCCGGATTTATTGATCTGGACAAAATGACAGCCGGATTCCAGCGCAGTGACTTGATCATTGTAGCGGCCCGTCCTTCCGTAGGTAAGACGGCATTCGCTCTGAATATCGCTCAGAACGTTGCCATTCGGGCACAGGAGACGGTAGCCATCTTCAGTCTGGAGATGTCAGCTGCCCAGCTGGTGCAACGTATGATCTGTGCGGAAGCCAACCTGGATGCCAGCGTGATGCGTATGGGTGACTTTAAGGGTGATGAAGACTGGCAGAAGCTAACGATGGGCATTGCAGCTTTGTCGGAAGCCAACATCTTCATAGATGATACGCCAGGGATTACTGTAGCAGATATTCGTGCCAAATGCCGTCGTCTGAAGAAAGAGAAAGGCCTTGGCATGATCCTGATCGACTATCTTCAATTGATTAGTGGACGTGGTAAAGCAGGGGAGAACCGTCAACAAGAGGTATCCGAGATTTCACGTACACTGAAACAGATTGGCCGGGAACTGGAAGTTCCGGTTATTGCCTTGTCCCAGCTGAGCCGGGGTGTAGAGCAACGTCAGGATAAACGTCCGATGATGAGTGACTTGCGGGAATCGGGTTCGATCGAGCAAGATGCTGACATCGTAGCGTTCCTGTACCGGGATGACTACTACAACCAGGAAACCGAGAAGAAAAATATTATCGAGATCATTATCGCTAAACAGCGTAACGGTCCGGTAGGTACGGTAGAACTGGTCTTCCTGAAAAACTTTAATAAATTCGTCAATTACGAGAGGGCGCACAATGACGCCTTCGCGATGTAATGGGCAGGTGCTGACGGCTTCGATCAGGAAGCAAAATGGTCTGTCCCGAAGATCAACCATTAGCGTAACTGGATTTAAACATGTGATATAAATACCAGATATAGATTCGCATGGAAATGGGAATCCTTGAACCGGTGATAGCAGTCAAGCAAGCTTGGACTGTAGTCTCCGGTTTTTTGTGTCGAAATAGTGGGTAAATCCCGAACATTACAGTTGTACTATATCTAATTGTTCGCCATTTGATTTGACTTTGAAAAAGGGTACTGGTACACTAATACTGCTGCGTTAAAGCAGCGCAAACCTTCCCTTGAATGTAACGGAAGGAGATTTTTACTGTCCGTTAGCACGCTTCTCAGTCGGTTTATTGCGTAACATGCCTGCCGGGATAGAGGACGGACAGACCAATACAAAGGTGCGCAAGGCACCCACGGAGGAATGTTAACTATGTCAACGGTAGTTGTAGTGGGAACGCAATGGGGAGACGAAGGAAAAGGTAAAATCACGGATTATTTGGCGGAGAGCGCTGATGTGGTGGCTCGTTATCAAGGTGGTAACAATGCGGGTCATACAATTCTGATTGATAACAAAAAATATAAACTGACGATGATTCCATCAGGGATTTTCTACACGGATAAAGCGTGTGTTATTGGTAACGGAATGGTTATCAACCCGAAGGCACTCATCGAAGAAATTAACTATATTCATGACAATGATTTCACAACGAAGAACCTGTCCATCAGTGAGCGCGCACATATCATCCTGCCATATCACATGGTATTGGATGCACTCGAAGAAGAGAGCAAAGGCCCGAACAAAATTGGTACGACTGGTAAAGGAATTGGCCCATGTTACATGGACAAATCAGCTCGTATTGGTATTCGGATGGTTGACCTGCTGGATGCTGAAGATTTTGAACTGAAACTGCGTCATCTGGTCAAAGAAAAGAACCGCGTCATCGAGCAAGTCTACGGCGGCCAGCCTGTTGATGTGGAAGAGATTCTGCAAGATTACCTCGGATATGCTGAAATTCTGCGTCCTTACGTACGTGATACATCCGTTGTTCTGAACGAATATATTGATGAGGACAAAAAAGTATTGTTTGAAGGCGCACAAGGCGTTATGTTGGACCTTGATCAAGGAACTTATCCATTTGTTACATCATCCAATCCGTCCGCAGGTGGCGTATGTATCGGTTCTGGCGTAGGCCCGGCTCGTATTCAGCAAGTCATTGGGGTAGCGAAAGCTTACACAACCCGTGTAGGAGATGGCCCATTCCCTACGGAATTGCATGATGCAATCGGTGACCAAATCCGTGAGACTGGACATGAGTACGGTACGGTAACTGGACGTCCACGTCGTGTAGGTTGGTTCGATAGTGTTGTTGTTCGCCACGCACGTCGTGTCAGTGGAATCACAGGTCTGTCCCTGAACTCTCTGGACGTAATGACAGGTCTGGAAACGGTGAAAATCTGCACCGGATACAAATTCCGCGGCGAGGTCATCACACACTATCCGGCAAGCCTCAAAATGCTGGCAGAATGTGAAGCAGTATACGAAGAGATGCCAGGCTGGAGCGAAGATATCACTGGAGCGAAGAAACTCGAAGACCTGCCAGTAAACACGCAGAATTATGTAAAACGTGTTTCCGAACTGACAGGCATTCCAATTGCCATCTTCTCCGTTGGTCGTAACCGTGAGCAAACGAATCAAGTTCTTCCAATCTACGAGTAATCGAAGAAATAGAGAGACTGTTTCTTGAATTATAAAATAGGATACTCTGCCGACTCAGGCAGTAAAGCCTCCAGTTGTTGCTTTTATAGCGATGACTGGAGGTTTTTTGTATGTTTTTTGGATATAATCCCGAGATTTCCGTCAATACTGGTTAACAGTAGAGTCACAGACCCCAGCATGCGCATGCTAGACGGGTAGGATAATCGGAGGGAGAGAACGGAATGAAGTTGCTTGTGTGGTTTGTCAAAATCGTGCTAACGGTGTTGCTGGTCAGTTCACTGACACTGCTCACGACCGGATTAATTGTACAGTCCTATGCGAAATCGCTACTCGCGAGTTTCAATATTCAGTGGGAAGGTCAGCCCATGGGGTTAACCGCCATGTTCCAGGGTGCATTGGGTGGTAAAACCAGCGAGGGGAACAAATCGGGAAATGGCACAACAGATCAGCCGACAGGAGCGGACGAAGAGCAGGTTCCGGAAGATGCTGTTTCAGTTATGGGAAACGGGTCGGAAGGCGGTGAATCTGGCGTAGATACAGGCAATGGTGCGTCCCAGGGGACCAGCTCAGGCGAGGGAGCAGGCTCAGGTACAGATTCGACCGCAGGTTCGAACTCAGGCGTGAATGCAGGCAATGGGACGGATAGTGGCACGGGTAATGAATCAGGAACAGCACAGGGGAGTGGCTCAGCTTCGGGGAACGGAACCGGAGCGACCAGCGGTAGTGCTTCTTCAGGCAATGATGCCATTGTCGTATCGCCGGATGATATCACAGGAGCGAAGGATAAGCTGCCGGTGGAGGAGAAGGAACGGATCTTCAGCCTGCTCATGAACAAACTGCCGCAGAAAGAAATGCAGCAGATCTCAGGCGCCATGGAAGGCGGCCTAACAGAACAGGAACTGCGCGAGATTGAACAGGTGATCTCGAAGTACCTGACCAGTGAAGAGTACGACAACCTAATGGAAGTTTTGCAGACAGAATAAGATAGGCAGGAAAAGCAGGCGTGCTCATAGAAGAGTATCGCCTGATTCATATTGTATTGGACTTGTTGATGACGATTGAATATAATTTATTTAAATAAATACTGGAAATTATATAAACAAAGTATTAGACGTTGAAGCTTTGGATTTTTTGGAGCAAGGAATGCTTACTTTTATGTCATTAGCCTATTCAGGAGGGAAAATCGTATGAAGTATAAAGGTAAAGAACACGACATATAAAAACGCTTTTGCAATATTGCAGAAACCTCCAGTCCATCTCGTGGACCTCCGTTCATAGGTGCATTCAAGAGATACGAGATACCTGTGTTTATGAATACACTAATTGGGGGTTTTATGGAACATGAACTTATATCATTCTAATTCAGAACCGTCAGTAAAACAGCTTACTAAGGCGGCTAAAGAGCGATACGAGCAAGGGCTGCAAGAAGCGGATCAGCCGTTTAGTGGCTGGGATTTTAGCCATGTAACAGGGAGTGGCCGACTCCAGAGCGGAATGTTGCCTTGGTCCTATGGAACGATGGCGCGCCGATTGTTGAATCAGACAGATCGAATGCTCGACATGGGAACTGGTGGGGGAGAAATGCTATCCAGACTTCTTCCGCTTCCTCTGTACACATGTGCGACTGAAGGATATCTCCCGAATATACCGATTGCAGAGGAACGTTTACAGCCGCTCGGTGTGAAGGTGTTTCCGGTGACTGATGATTCGCAACTGCCATTCGAGGACGGAGAATTCGATCTGATTCTGAATCGGCATGAGTCTTATGATGAAAAGGAAGTTAGGCGGATTCTATCCGTAGGAGGATTGTTTCTAACTCAACAAGTGGGTTGGTCAGATTGCAGCGAGATCAATGATCGGCTCGGCATTCCTATGCCAGTGGATTACGCTGGATGGGAGATGGATCGTGCTGTTCTTCAGCTGGAACAGTGTGGATTCCGTATTCTGGAGCAACGAGAAGCAACTCCCGCGCAGCGTTTCTATGATATAGGGGCACTGGTCTATTATCTAAAGACCATCCCGTGGCAAATACCTGATTTCAAAGTGGAACAGTTCCGTCAGCCGTTAATGGATATCCATATAGAGATGGAGCACAATGGATTCTGGGAAGTACAGCAGAAGCGCTTTGTCATTCTTGCAGTTAAAGAATAGAAATGTGAAAGTTCATTTCTATTGAGTCATGAGATGAAATCGAGTTTAAGAGAAATCATGAATAGATAGTTTACGTAATCCCTTATCAGAGCTGATCTGATGGGGGATTTTATTTGTATTTTTATGAAAAATAAAGAATATTTCACTGGGTCTTAGAACCTAGTCTTAAATTGCGAGTAAAAGTACATAGTACAGCGGATGTTGAGGCATAATGGGTGATGGACCAGCCGTACTATCTTATGGATAATTCAGGAAAACCAAGCGGGGCGCGGCTTTGCGGTGTGACGTGTAGAGTTGAAATGAGTGTAAAACCTGTGTTAAAGTATACGGGTGTGATAAAAGGTTAAAATTTTGACACTTTTACGAGCGCAGCTAAAGTCCTGATTTTGCGGACACCCAAATATATTATTCAACTAGCATGGGACAGACACGATGGGTGATGTCTTGACAGAAATGCGAACTGAGAAGTGCTGAAAAGGAGAGAATCATGAAAGGTTTCAGAGGCATACGCCAACCGGGCAAAGACCGGGTACACGAACAATCCGGGGAACACCGGACGGCCGAAGACAAAAACAACATGAGCATGTCCACCTTCAGTGTAAATAAGAAGCGCGTTCTGGCCTCGCGCAAATGGATCATTACAGCAGCATGCGGTGTATTCATCGCGGCATCGATCGGATTCGCAGGCAAACAATATGTTACTGCAAATACCGTCCCTTACTATAAAGTCATGGTTAAAGGTAGCGAGATTGGTACCATTGCGGATGAAGCACAACTACAACAACTGTTTACAGACAAAACTGAGGAATATCAAAATAAATATCCGGATGCAGAGATGGTGCTGAACACGGATGGCATCACAACCGAAACGGTAAAAGCGTACAAACCTGAAGTGAACAGTGACGAAACGCTGGATAAACTGGGTGACATGCTGACAGCTTACGCCAAAGGTGTGGAGCTCAAGGTAGACGGTGAAGTCATTGGCATTGTGAAGGATCAGGCGACAGCTGATGCAATCCTGGAACAAGTGCAGAACAAGTACATATCGGCATCGGCAGTGCGCAGTTCGCTGAAGACGAAGTCGGTATCGGCTAACTCCTCGAAGAAAGAAGAGGGACCGAGTACAACCCTGAAGTCGGTAGGTATTAAGGAAGAAGTAGCGACGGATGTGGTGAAGGCTGATCCAAACAAAATATGGGATGTGTCCGAGGCGGTTAAAGCATTAACCGTTGGTAAAGACGCGCCTGTAACTTATGTGGTTCGTGAAGGAGATACGATCTCTTCGATCGCCTCCAAGTATGAAATTACACAAAGTGAGATTCGCCAACATAATCCGGGCATCAAGGAAACATCGCTTCAAATTGGAGACGAACTGACCTTGACCGTGCCTAAACCAGCAGTAACCGTTAAATCGGTGGAGCAGGTGGTTGAGCAGATTGAGATTAAACCGCAAGTGGAAGTACGCAAAAGTGCTGAGCTGAAAGCAGGCACAACCAAAGTCGTACGTCCAGGTCAAAGCGGTCTGAAAAATATGCAGTATCGTATAACGAAAGAAAATGGCGAAGTGGTTCAGGAAGAGTGGCTTGGCCAGGAAGTGATCAAAGTTGCCGTAACCGAAGTGGTTCTTAGTGGAACAAAAGTCGTTGGTGAAGGATCAGGTGAATTTGCTTGGCCGGTATCAAATGCAACGATGAGCAGCAGCTTTGGACAGCGTTGGGGTCGTCAACATAAAGGGGTCGATCTGGTAGGTAACCGGGATGTGAAATCATCCGACGAAGGCGTGGTTACTTTTGCAGGACAGAAGAGTGGCTATGGTAATGTCATCATTATTAACCATCGTAATGGATATGAAACATTGTATGGTCATCTGAACAGCATCGGTGTGAAGGTTGGACAAGTGGTTGAAAAAGGGGAGAGCATTGGCGTTATGGGTAACACCGGACGCTCGACTGGAACCCATCTGCACTTCGAGATCCTGAAGAACGGCACAGCGGAGAATCCGATGACGTATTTGAACTAATATAAGCTAAAGTGAGAGCAAGGTTGGCTATAATGCTGGCCTTGTTTTTTGCTGCTGTAAAATATTTTCAGATGAAAGACCTTCCAACCCTCGGATCGGGATGTGACGGTGCTTCAGGTATGTTAAACTAGAGAGTATAAACAACAAACTAGAGAAACAACTCAAGCAGGCTTGGTACAAGCTAAACATAGAAGAGAGATATAGACGCTAACGCGGATTAAGCAGGATATAGGGGTGAACTTAGCCGATGCAGGGGAAGATTTTGGTGGTGGACGATGAACAGCCCATCGCGGACATTCTGAAGTTTAATTTGGAAAAAGAGGGGTACGAGGTCATCTGTGCATTCGATGGCATTCGTGCGGTTGAACTGGCACTATCCGAGAAACCGGATCTGATGCTGCTGGATCTGATGCTCCCGGGCAAGGACGGTATGGATGTCTGTCGTGAGGTGCGCGCTCATCTGGAGATGCCGATCATTATGCTTACCGCCAAGGATGGCGAGATCGACAAGGTGCTCGGGCTCGAATTGGGTGCGGATGATTACGTGACGAAGCCATTTAGTACGCGTGAGCTGCTTGCACGGGTGAAGGCACAGATGCGCAGACGGCAAAAGCTTGCGATTACGGCAGAAGCGCACGAAGACGAAGAGAAGCAGGTCATGCGGCTGTTTGATCTGGCTTTTGATATGGATATGTATACGGCTTACAAAGGCGGAGAACCACTCGATCTGACCCACCGTGAATATGAACTTCTCTATTATATGGCGAAGCATTCGGGCAAGGTTATGACACGGGAACATCTGCTGCAAGCGGTATGGGGATATGAATATTTCGGCGATGTACGTACCGTGGATGTCACGATCCGTCGTCTGCGTGAGAAGATTGAGGAGAATCCGAGCAAACCGGAAACGATTCTGACTCGCCGCGGGCTCGGTTATCTCGTGCGCAGTGCCAAAAGCGTGGGGATATAATGGGCCGATTCGCGCGATTCGCGTTCTTCCGAACGATTCAGGCGAAATTGATTATTATCTATGTACTGCTGATTTTGATTGCGATGCAATTGATCGGCGTTTATTTTGTGAGCGCGATGAAGAACTCGCTGACGAGCAACTTTACGGAAGACCTGCAAGCTCGTGCGGAGATGCTGTCGGTTCTCGTGGGGGAGACGATGGCAGGTGGCGAAGCAGAGGCTGGCGAGGACAAAACGGAAAATCTGCGTGTGCTGGTGAACAACCTGTTCAACATTAATGGTGCCGAGATTCAGGTGTTGGATGCCAGCGGCAAGGTACTCACAACCTCGCTAAGTTCACATTCGGATTATGTCGGGCGCAAAAACACCCAGACCGTCGTCAGCCGTGCGCTGCAAGGCATTCGGGACAATGAGGAATATATCGTGGACGAGGATAATGTTCGCAAAAAGGTCGTCGCCAAGCCGGTGCTGTCCGGCGGTAAGATCATTGGCGCGGTCTACATCGCAGCATCCATGAACGAGTTGTATTCCACGATGGAGGGAATCAACAAAATCTTTATCTCCGGCATTCTGATTGCCTTGGTGTTAACGGCAGTACTTGGCGTGATTCTGTCCCATACGATCACGCAGCCGATTAAGGAAGTGACGCGGAGAGCGACAGCGGTCGCCGAAGGTAACTTTGATCAGCAGACACCTGTATTTGGCACGGATGAGATTGGTCAGCTCAGTCGGGCTTTTAACTATATGACCAGCAGGCTTCGGGATGCACTCTCGCAGAATGAAGAGGAGAAAGAGAAGCTGACCTCCATTCTGACCAATATGAGTGATGGTGTGGTAGCCACGGATGAGTACGGTAAAGTCATTCTGGTGAACCGCCGTGCCAGCAGCATTCTCGGTATGCGTCCTGCGGATATTGAAGGAAGACATTTTGCCATTTTGCTCGGCATTGATCCGGAGGATGCAGAAGCTCTCGCCAGTGGTTTTACTGGTTCAACGCTGTTGCAGATTGCACCTGCGGGACAAGAAGAGCCTGTGGTCATTCGCATGACGTTCACACCGGTTCATCGACGTGAGCTGGGGATCACGGGAACCATTGCCGTACTTCAGGATGTTACCGAGCAAGAAGAGCTTGAGGCATCCCGGCGTGAATTCGTGGCCAATGTATCCCATGAGCTGCGGACACCTTTGACGACGATCAAAAGTTACGCGGAAGCGCTGGATGACGGTGCATTGGAAGATCCACAGCTTGCTGGTCGTTTCGTTGGTGTTATTCAGAACGAGACGGAGCGAATGATCAGGCTGGTTACGGATCTGCTGCATCTATCTCGGCTGGATTCCAAGGAAGCTTTACTGCGCAAGCAGCCGACCGACATTCTGGAAATGCTGGAGGAAGTGACGGATCGATTCTCGTTCCAGATGCATCAGAAAGATATTCAACCTGTGCTGTCTGTGGAAAATGATATTCCGGCTGTTCCACTGGATCGTGACCAGATTGATCAGGTGCTGGATAATGTCGTGTCCAATGCGCTGAAATATACATTGGAAGGCGGCACGATTACAATTGCCGCTAGACGCAGTGATGAGCATGCACTTGCCATCTCGGTATCGGATACCGGAATGGGTATTCCACAGCGCGATCTGGATCGTATTTTTGAGCGGTTTTATCGGGTGGACAAGGCTCGTTCCCGCAGTATGGGAGGCACAGGGCTGGGACTGTCCATTGCCCGGGAAATTGTGAAGGCGCATGATGGCAGCATCTCGCTGGAGTCTGAGGTGGACGTGGGCACGACAGTAACATTCACACTGCCGATGCGCGAGGAAGGGGGTGAGCACCGTGAAGGAACGGATTAAATCCCTGGTGCTCGCTACCCTTGTCGTAGCTAGTCTAGTGCAGAGTTATTTCCTGATCTACCGTTTGCCCGGAGGCGGGGATTCTATTGTGACGTCAGAGACGAACTATGTGAAGACGGAAAATATGGGTCAGGAACGTAATATTGAAGAATTAATCTTCCCCGATCAGATGATTATTCATTTGGGCGAGGATAAACATACGGTGTTTTACCCTGGCAATACGTTCTATCAGTTGATCTATTCACGGTTACAGGGGCGAGCGTTCGATGATTTTCAGCGCCGCAGTGTGCAATCGGTGAACTGGGATCAGATTCGCAAGGAAAACCCTGGGTTTGAGTTATCGTTCAAGGAAGGTATTCCCGTAGCATTATTACAGCGGGTGATGAGGCTCGGGACGGATTCCTTATTCCAAGGGGAGACGATTAACCGAATCTCGATCTATACAGCCAAAAATGAAACGAAGGCCCATGCGCTGTTCTTCAGCGCCAAGGGAGACGTGGTATACGAAGCAACCCAGGCGGACTTAACGGTACAGGACGTGCAACAGCATGTCGACTTCGGTACAAACTGGACGCCATATACGTTGATGGAAGGCGGGTATTATATCCCGGCGGAAGCTTTGGAGACGATTGAAGCCGATGTGCCGACAGGGCAGTTCACTGTTGAGCAGATGCAACGCAGCCTGTTCTTCGATCCAAGCATGACCCGGAATATTCGGGAAAAAGACGGATCGGAGATCTACACGGACAGTAAACGTAGCTTACAGGTAAAACAGGAACAACGCTGGATTAGCTACACCGATCCGGCGGCACCGCCTGCGGGGCAGATTGACCCCGCGAAGGATGCGCTGTCTGCGGTTGATTTTGTGAATCAGCATGGCGGCTGGAAAGGCCGTTCGCGCATGATGCTGGGGACCACGGACAACAAGACACAGCTTGAATTCCAGCAGTATTACGGCAGCTATCCGATTATGGATTCCATGCAGTTCCGCTTCGGCACGATCAGCATGGAGATGCAACAGGAGACGGTGTCCAGTTATGAACGATCGCTGGAATACCTGAACGAAGGCGCAGAGACGAAGAAATCGGTCAAACTACCTGGCGGGGAGAAGCTCAAGGCTCTGATTAAAAAGGTAGCCGGTGAGAATCGCCAGGTCGTGGACGTGTACCCGGCGTATCGTCCTTCTACGATTGAGGACGGACTAAAGCTGATTCCGGTATGGGTGATCCGCTTTGGAAATGGTGAGGAAACTACCGTATCTTGATGGGTTGTGGGGTAACGGAGTCATTCGATATCCGAGCGAGGTGTAAGGTCACACGATAACGGAGAGGGCAGAAAAAAGCTGGAGAAGCGAAGCCAAAAGCTTTCTGAAAGAAAGCTGCATCGAAAGCATACGCTTCGCCTTTATCGCCGGATTTCTCCCTTAGGAAAAGGGAATCAAGAAATCTGGGGATAACAGCGATCGTAAGGTTGTTCTGACCGCGGAGTGGGCCAGTGTGATATTAGTTGCTTTTATCAAATGGACGGACGGAGGTGAATGTTTTGGATTGGGGACGGGCGAAAAATGTGTTGATCTATGCCTTTCTGCTGCTCAATCTGGTGCTGGGATACCAGATCTGGATAGATGCGCGGGAGACGGCCGGAGCCAATCTGGACTTCACCTCACTGGCAGATAATACACAGCAGGCGATGGAAGAGAAGGGCATTCAGGTGTTAGCTCCGATTCCGAACGAAACGCCGAAATTGCCGAAGTTGTCCTATGAGTTCATTGAAGAGGACAAGGCTGGCGTGGATATGGAACTGGAACAGCCTGTAGATAGCAAGTTAATCTTCTCGCAGAGCGAGCTGGAAGATGCATTAGAGCGTGAGATTCCACAGATCGGGACGTATCGGCTGGATCAGCTGATGGCCGAGGATGGGGCTTTTGTGCTTCACCCACTGGTGGATGGCAAATGGCCGCTCTTCAATGTGAGTCTGGAGCTATTCTACAGCGACCAGAAAATAACGGGTTACCGTCAGACTCCAGTGCGGATTACAACCGCAGAGGAGAGCGATCAGCAGGTGCTTCCGGCGTCGAAGGCGCTGGGAACGCTGATCGAGAACTTTTTGCCAAATGATGCAATTGTCAAAGATATTCAGCTGGGCTATTACGGCCAGTTGTTCAATTCAGATATACAGGTAGCGATGCCGGCATGGCGATTCGTGCTGGAAAGTGGCGAAGTGTTGTACGTGCAGGGCATCAGTGGGGATGTATTCAGTCCCAAGACAGACAAACCAGGGGAGTAATGCGTTATGGGGATATATTTTACCGTGTTATCCAGCGGTTCGACAGGGAATGCCACAGTCATACAGCATGGGGGCACCTCTCTCATGATTGATGCGGGTCTGAGTGCGAAGCGATTGGATGCACTGTTTCAGGAAAGGGAGATTTCTGGGGCAGAATTGGACGGGATTCTGGTTACACATGAACATTCCGATCACATTAAAGGACTAGGCGCGATGTCTCGGAAATATAATTTACCAATCTACGCGAATCTGAATACGTGGGCGGCACTGGAGAAGTCGGTTGGGGCGATTCCAGAGGAAAACCGGAGGGTATTTGAGACAGGTGAAAAGCATGATTTTGGGTCACTGCGCGTGGAATCCTTCGGGATCTCGCATGATGCAGCTGAGCCGGTAGGGTACACATTCGATGATGGTACGGAGAAGCTGTCTGTTGCAACGGATCTGGGATACATGAGCGACAAGGTTCGCGATGCGATCTCTGATTCTGACGTGCTGGTGCTGGAGGCGAATCATGATGTCGAATTGCTGCGTATGGGACGTTATCCGTGGAACACCAAGCGCCGGATTTTGAGCGACATTGGGCATTTGTCGAACGAAGCGGCAGGGGCAGCGCTCAGTGAACTGATGAACGGACGCATCAAGCGCACGTATCTGGCACATCTTAGCCGGGATCATAATATGATGGACTTGGCGAAAATGACCGTGCGCGACGCGATGGAGAGCCGTGGATGTTTTTATCGGGATCATGAGTTCAAGCTCTGTGATACGTATTACGACCGTCCTACACCATGGGATAGGGTGGGTGAGCCATAAAGCTGTCCAGTTCGGCGGCTTTGCGCTCCACTTCCTCGCGGGTCAGGATGCCCTTATCGATAAGTAGTTCAATGATGGTACTAAGTGCAAGGGTATTGCGATAGTGTTCATCCTTGAGATCGGCCAGCTTGGCCGCCATATGAACTTCATCCATGGCTGTGAGTGTACGCGTGCGATCCATGTATATATCCTCCTCTATGAAGCTTCGAATTGTCTTTTACTATTATTGTAGTCAGGCTGGGTGGAAAACATTCCTCTTTTTGCCGCTAACATTTGTATGATAAGGCGTGTATGCTGAACCTGTGACCATGTAAGGGTGAAAAAGTTTCTTCAAAATGGCCAAAACGGCGCTTAGCAAACCGGATTTTGTGGTGATAGATAGTATGGACCTTTATTGTTAAACGCGTTATAGCGGAAATTTGCGTTAATTTTCGTAATTATGCAACTTTTTGTGATTTGGCGTGTTTAGTATATGAGGAGCATTGTGATTTTGGCTGTTTTGCGTGTGAAATGGCATGTCATAGAATGCGAGAGCATGATTGATAGAGTCACTGACAGAATGGCGTGTCCGTTCTGTTGTACATAGACGCTGTATCTTGATTTGATGCCGGGATACGGCGATATGCAAGACCATTTTATAAAAATGCAAAAAAGCATGGGAAACCGTTGGAGTCTTCACGTAACGAAGACGACAGAAGAAACCTGAAGAAACAGAGTGATCGCCTAAATGCTTTCTGAAAGAAAGCTGGTTCGGAAGCATACGCTAGGAACAAATTTTCACCTTGGAAGAGGGGATCAAAAAATTTGTGAGTAACAGCGATCGGAAGGTTCGTCTGTTGGCGGAGTGGTGTAAGTGAGAACTCCATCGTTGAACCATGCGACAACTTAGGCGGCAGTCAGGGTCTTGATGCGTGACAACGAAGGGGAGAGGATCACGATGGGATTGTTTGGAGACGATTTTTATTCAACCAAAGTATCAAGACGCGCCGAACCTGAACAGAAAGGCAAACTTCAGATCATCCGCCCTGGAGGCAGGGCACGTGGACGTGACCGCTGGAGCAATCCGCGCAGATCGCGTACGGGAATCAGTTCCACAGTGAAAGTAGCTGTGATCAGCTCGGTGATCAGTTCCATCGTGACCGTCACGCTGTTTAGTTTCATTACGCAGCCTGCATCGTTACCGTTGGCTAATGCTACAGGTAACGGTGGTGGAGGCGGTGCACCGACAGCACAGGCAGCTGATCCATACGATCGGATTATCCAGGCAGCAGCCCATGTTCGTCCTTCCGTGGTGAGCATTGTGAACCATAAAACGGGTAGCAGTCTGTCGATGGAAGATTCCGCGCTGGGCTCAGGGGTTATTTTCAAGAAGGAAGATGGCAAGGCCTACATTATGACCAACCACCACGTCGTGGAGGGTGCGAGTGATCTGGAGATTGTGACAGTAGACGGGGAGACACATAAAGCGAAGCTGGTCGGCAAGGACCGTGTGAGTGACATTGCTGTATTGTCGGCAGAAGACAAAGGGCTGGGTGCAGTGGCGGAGATCGGCGATTCCAGTAAACTTCAGCGTGGTCAAACGGTGCTGGCAATTGGAAACCCGCTCGGTTTGGGCGGTACGCTGACATCCGGTATTGTCAGTTACACGGATCGTATTCTGCCTGTATCGATTAATCAGGACGGGGTGTACGACTGGGAGCAAAACGTGATCCAGACGGATGCGGCGATTAACGAAGGCAATAGCGGCGGTGCATTGGTCGATCTAAATGGTAAAGTGGTCGGCATCAACACGATGAAGATCTCGGATACGGGCGTGGAAGGTCTCGGCTTCGCGATTCCGATGAATGAAGTGATGAGAACGGTCGATTCTCTGCTATTAAACGGCAAAGTATCTCGTCCATATCTGGGCGTGTACACGGTAGATCTGAGCAACCCTTATGCACCACTGGATGATGAGCAGCGCAAGGATCTGAAGCTGCCATCTCACGTGGATAGTGGCGTGGTTGTGCTGGAAGCATCGGGGCCGGCATCCGAAGCAGGAATGAAGCTGAATGATGTTATTACGGAGTTTGACGGGCAAAAAATTACCTCCACCCTGGATCTGCGGAAGTATCTGTACGATCAGAAGAAGATTGGGGATACGATTGAAGTGACCTTCTACAGGGATGGCAAAGCTGAGAAGGTATCGGTGAAGTTGACGGATAAACCGGAGTGAGGGAATTTCAACGTAACTTATACTGTTGCGTTGATTGAAATAGGGAAAGCTAGAAGAGTGATCAGATCAACTGACCACTCTTTTTTAGTTGTTGGTTCAGTATTATGCTATGGGCGGACGTGCTCGTTCGACAGCAAATGAGAAGATTAACCATTTTTATATTTTCATGATCAGTTAGACCCGGAGCCAAAGTAGCAGATACATCAGACTTGGGCTGTGGTAAACTGTTGTCAATATGTTCGGACGGTCGCTGATGCAAATAACATCTGTTTGTCGATCACATTTTTTTATTTCAGAATGGAAGGGGTATTTATAATGAAACGATTGAGGAAAAAGATGCTTGGGGGAACGAGTTTGGCTCTGTCCCTGTTTATGTTGTCCGCCTGTGGATCTGAGGTTGCTACGACAGGAGCATCGGTGGATACAAGTGCTCTGCAAGAGAAAATTGCTGGGCTTGAGAAGAAATTGGTGGAACAGGGAGCCAAGAGCGTTGAGCAGGAGCAAAAGATCGCAGCACTTGAGACCAAGTTGAATGAGCTGAGTACAAATGTGATTGCGGTAGGTGGGGCTGGTGGTCAAACACCTGTAGCATCGGGAAACAATGGATCGGCCGGGAAAGGCGATGGGGTGCTGATTACGTTTGCCCAGTATGAGAAGCTTGAGGTTGGCATGTCTGTAGAAGATGTCATCGAGATCCTTGGTGGCGAAGGTGAAGCGCTGAGTGAGGCGGAAAATATGGTGGTGTACAACTATAAAGGTACAGCTGGCAATGGTGCTAATGCGGTTATTGCTTTCCAAGGTGGCAAGCTGTTGACGAAGGCGCAGTCGGGATTGAAGTAACCATCAGAGCTGACGAGCAGATTATAGTACAAAACAAAATGATAAGGGACATAAAGTTACCTAAATACATCAAGCGAGCCTTAGCGGGCTCGTTTTTTTTGTATTCATTTTAAACGTGATGCTTGACAAAGGAAATTAGTTGTAACTATAATAGTTACATAAACGAGTTGTAATCATTATAGTTACAACATAGAATTCAAAAAGGAGTTTTTTATATGAAAGTAGAGGTTTGGTCAGACTTTGCATGTCCTTTTTGTTTTATTGGAAAACAAAGATTCGAAACGGCCTTAGAGCAATTTTCCAATAAAGACGAAGTAGAGCTTGTTTTTAAAAGTTTTGAACTTGATCCTCATGCTCCGCAAAGTGCAGATCATGATGTGCATGACATGTTGGTTGGCAAGTATGGAATGAGCCGCGAACAGGCGATTGCCATGAACGATAATATTGGATCAGAAGGAAGAGCGGCTGGAATTGATTTTCAGTTTGACTCCATTCAGCTGACGAATACGTTCGATGCCCATCGCTTAGCAAAATATGCTTCAGAGCAAGGAAAAGAAAAAATATCACAAGATTTATTCAAGGGTTATTTTACAGAAGGTCGGCGCTTGGGTGATCATCAAACACTGATTGAGATGGCGGTAGATGCTGGCTTGGAAGAAGCTGAGGTCCGCCGAATCCTTAAGGGGGATGACTATGCCAGCGAAGTTCGTGCTGATGAAGCGGAAGCACAACGAGTGGGCGCAACAGGTGTTCCTTTCTTCGTCATTGACCGTAAATATGCTCTGTCGGGAGCACAGTCCAGCAAGAAATTTCTCGAAGTACTGGATGCAACATGGAAGGAATCTCGTCCATTGACTATTTTGAATGACAACCAGACGGGTTCTGGATCAGCTGATCAATGCGTGGATGGTACATGCAGCGTGATGTAAATATAATTTGTATTTTGCGAGAGACAAATACTTTAGCTGGATCATAAATTCATTATTAAAAGGGGACGATACACATGTCTAAATTATCGATTGAAGCTTTCACAGGTTCTGTTCAAGCCTTTAACGTTAACTCAGCAATCATCTACGGAGAGAATGATGCGGTTCTGGTCGATGCTCAATTCCTGCTTAGTGATGCCCATCGCCTGACTGCAAGACTGCTGGAGCTGGGTAAAAATCTGACTCACATCTATATCACGCATTTCCACCCAGATCATTATTTCGGTCTTGAAGTCATTAAATCGACTTATCCGCAAGCCAAAGTAGTTGCCCTTCCAGAGACGGTTGAGGATATCAAAAATACGTTTGCCAAAAAAATCGATCAATGGAAACCAACGGTTGGCAATAACGTCCCAGACGAACCGGTAATTCCAGAAGCATTGAATCAGGATGTCATTGAACTGGAAGGTCATGAACTGAGAATCAAAGGTCGTCTGCAGGGAGACACACCCAATAACAGTTATGTATGGGTTCCATCCATTAAGGCACTCATTACTGGCGACATTGTATATAACGAAACGTTTGTGTGGACGTTGGAAACGAATGCTGAATCCCGTCAGGCATGGCATCGTACACTGGATGAGTTGGAAGCATTGCAGCCTGAGATCGTTATTGCAGGGCATCAGGCTTATCATACAGAGAATACACCGGGGGCGATCGCCAATACACGTCGTTACCTGATTGCTTATGATGAAGTATTGAGTGTATCACCAACAACAGATCAAATTATAGCAAATATGAAATCACGGTTCCCCGGACTGGATACGCTTGAGATTGGATTAATTCTTGCCGCTAAGGCTGTCGGGGTGAACCATGCCGAGTAATCTGGAGATCATTCAAAGCACATACCAAGGTGATTCGAAGGAAAACGGTGTGAAGTATCAGACCTATTTGGCGGAACAAGCGGAGTGGACAGAAGCAGCAGGTTTTCCTTACGCGGGAACATACATCGGATATGATGATATTTCTCAGAATGTGTTCTATCGTTTAGGCACGGAATGGGATGGCTATAAGGCGGAAGTCAGCGAGTTCTATGAAGATGGCGATACGATTATCGCAGTGGGCGTGTATTCTGGAACGTATCGAAAAACCGGAAAATATTTTGAAGCAGACTTCGTGCATATCTGGAAGCTTCAAGATCAAAAAATTATCAAGTTCAAACAGTATGTAGATAGTTACCTGGTGCAAAGCGCAATTGAATCCAAATAACAACCCTAATAAAATTCCGATTGTTAGCGCATATGCATATGATCGTAGACACAAGAGAGGAAGATTTATACGATGTTTAACAAAAAATCAACAACTGGAGCAATTTTGCTCGTGAGTCTTATGTTAGTTTTGAGTGCTTGTGGTGCGAGCGCAATGAATAATGCCGGAACAGCAGATAGTACGGCATCCAATGCCGCAGAAACAACGAATACAGCAACGGAAAACACAAAAACTCCGGAAGCGGCAGAGCTTAAAGTTACAACATTCAACCCCGGAAAAAAAAGCATCTTCGGTGTATCTTCCAACCTAATTGAAGGCCCAACTGAGGTGGCTCTAGTGGATGCGCAGTTCCAAAAGAATGATGCCGAAGAAGTGGTCAAGCTGATCCAAGCTACAGGTAAAAAATTGACAACAGTATTTATCAGTCATCAAGATCCGGACTATTATTTCGGTCTGTCCGTAATTCGTGGGGCATATCCTGATGTGAAAATTGTAGCTACACCGGCTACGGTTGAAGGAATCAAATCGACGATTCAAGTAAAAAATGAGTACTGGAACCCGATCTTGAAAGAAAATGCTCCAACTGCACAAGTTGTGCCTGATGCATTTGATGGCGATCAATTCACTGTAGATGGTGAGGCTGTACAGATTATTGGACTAGATGGACCAGATCCATCACATACTGTTCTGTGGGTTCCATCCATTAAAACAGTCCTGGGCGGGGTTCCTGTATACGAGAACCAACATGTTTGGATGGCCGATAACCAAACCCCTGAGAGCCGCGATAACTGGCGTGAGCTGCTGGACAAAATTACGGCCTTGAACCCAGAGCATGTTATTCCTGGTCACTATGTAGGTACAAGTGCGGGTGATATTTCGAGCGTGAACTTTACCCGGGATTATATCGCCAAGTTTGAAGCGGAAGCAGAGAAAGCTAAGGATTCTGTAGCGTTGATCGCTGCAATGGAAGAAGCATACCCAGAATTTACGAATACAGGTGACCTGGAGACAGGCGCAAAAGTAATTAAAGGCGATATCTCCTGGCCGTAAGTCTTAAGATAGGCTTGTGGAAGAATGTATAAGAGCTTATAATATCGCGTATGTGAAGAGGAAACATCCTTATCCTGCTGTGCAGGAGGGATGTTTTTTGCGTTCATTCGACATGCAGGGGTTTCTTTTCGGCGGCAGGTGTGATAGAACTGAGAAGTGGCTATCCTGTAATAGGATACGCGGTTGTGAATCGGGAACATAGCTGGTTACAGAAAGGATGCTTAACGGATGTACGTTGTATGCAAAGAACACGTGGACATTGCCATCGACATGTTTGTCGATGAGTATGAGGACGCTCCAGATATCGTTGATCTGAAGGAGACGGAATTTGCCGATTGGGACCCGCCTGCGAAGTGCGCTGAGTGCGAACAGCACGCGGAATTTCTCGTCGTTTAGCGTACTGTAGGACTTAGACGGCTGGAGGCGTGACTTAATGTGGCGCTTCGGGCTGACTTTCCATCCGGTATGAACATCACAGCAAGAAGCCAAGGAGAGCGTGATGAGCGCTCTTTTTGTGTTTGTGGGGGAATCTCGTTAGAATTTGGAGAAATGCGTAGTTTAGGTTATATAGTTGGAACGAACGATGCTGTGAAGCATCTTACTTATAGAATATTTCGCAAGACAATTTAGGAGGAATGGATTGTTATGTTTATTCAGATTATTGGCGTAGGCAAATTGAAGGAAAAGTATCTCACGCTGGGCATTCAGGAATATGCCAAGCGGCTTGCCCCGTACATCAAGTTTCAGATGATCGAGGTCGCAGACGAAAAGGCGCCCGATACCCTGAGCGAAGCTGAGGTTCGGGCGGTAAAGGAGCGCGAGGGCGAACGCATCCTCGCGCATGTGAAGAGCGAGGCGCACGTGGTCGCGCTCGCATTGGATGGCCAGCTCTGGAGTTCCGAGGAGCTGGCATTGGAGATCGACAAGCTCGGCACGTATGGGACGAGCCATGTCGTGTTTGTCATCGGAGGAAGCCATGGGCTCTCCGATGAGGTATTGCGCCGCGCGAAGCAGCGCTTGAGCTTTGGGCGCATGACCCTGCCGCATCAGTTAATGCGGCTGGTGCTGGTAGAACAGATTTATCGCGCGGTGAAGATAAATCGGAATGAACCGTATCATAAATAACGGCGAAATTTGAAACAAAAAACTAGATGATTGTAGAATTAGTCACCTAGAGGATGTTAATCGGATTTGGAAATATATTTATAGCATTAAGAGTTTAGTGTAGAGAAGAAAATTGTAGTTTTAAAATAAATCTCTGAATAAGAGAAAAAGTATTGCATTCATAAACATTTTTGTTTATATTCATTTATATAAATAAATTACGAGGTGATATTATGTCTATAAAACTTGTTCCCAAAGAAGATAGTCTATTTCCTAAAGAGTATTCTGAAATGAAGATAGGTGATTTATTAAATTTGGATGGCGTGGATGTAGTCAAAAAGGGAGATAAAATTAAATTAAAACGGACTACGGGTCAGGATATACTTACACTTGAATATAATAAATTTCAAGAGGGGGAAGCCGAATCGGTTACCCTAACAAAGGTTAAGAAAGGAAGGAAGAAAAAAGACCTAACTGAATTAGCTAAGAAGATGTATAAGGACGGAAAAACACAGGCTGAGATAGCAGATTATATAGATGCAACCCAACCATATGTTTCAAAGTTACTGAAATCGTGATTTCAAAAGTATCACTGTTTGACGATAGAAAGTAGAAATGGAGGGGACAGAATGGCGAGAAGAGTCCGAAGTGACTGTACAGTTGGCACTTTTGAGAAAAAGCATGGTCTTCCACCTGGTACTATTAGGAATTCTAATGGTAGAGACACGCGAAGCGACAAACTCATAGGAACAATCAGAAAACAAGCCGAGAAAAGTGGTAAATGAATGATATAAGAGATCATTTTCAAATGATCTCACGATATTTATGGGGCCAACTAAGCATATATTGATGAAGTTTAAGATGATTGAGGTCTAGAGAGTTTATCCAGCATTTCGAAAAATGGAATAGTTTCGTTTTGCTGGTTTAATGGAAAGAACAGTCTGTGGGAGACTGCGTCATTTTCCAGGGAGGAATTAAACCGTCCGTTCAAACCAGCAAGCCATGTAGCAGCGTGGCCTGTGGTTGGGTTTGGTCAGTTTTAGCGAGGTTTAGATGGGGGTCGATCGAGATCGGCACCCTTTTTCTAGTATGGAGATCTAGACATTCATAGTTTTTATTTGAAGGTACCTTTATTGTAGATAGAAGGCTAATTGCTGTTTCGATATAAGGAAGAATACGAGCTGTTTTGATTAGCAGATCAATGATAAAATATAAAAATTTCAAGGAGTTTTCTCCTTAGTATTTGTAATTGTTTTGTTGAGTTGGTACTACCATCTAATAGGCAATGAGGCTAACTCTTTCCCCGAATATATTTGGGATTAATAGATAAAGAGTCTTCGGCGTGCTCACTGTAAAGCTTCATGTTGCGAGTAGAGTTGTTAGCTTGCTCAGTGAATTTTTTGGTGAGGTTTTCATTCTCGAAAACGAAGAAGTCTCTCCCGGCTTGATTACCAAAAGGACTATCATAGCGTAATTGTAGCTAGAGGGGTTGCAAATACCTTCAGTACCTAGGGGGATAAGGTTGATAATCTCGTGAATGGTAAGTTTATTGGGGAGTTCAGGCTGTATATCCAGCGCAAGTAGCAGGCAAGCGAATAGGCTATCTGCATTTGCTCTGTTAGCAATCAAATTCAGGTTAAACTGACTCGTATCGATCGTATCCCAGTCAAGCCCTGTTATGATCGGCTCCAGATTTTTAGTTTTGAGCTCGCTATCCTTCTCTAGAACATCTTGTTATCCGTAGGCAAATAAAAAGCCACCTAGCTTTACGAAAGCCTGATCGCCAAGTATAGATTATGTCTTGGGTAGGAGTTGATGGTAAAAGTCACTGTATTGCTCTATAGTTGCGGACACATATTCAAGTTCTACGCACTCATCCGGGATTTCAGCTTCTGTAAGTAGGGTCGTTTATGCCTTGGCTCGACGGGAATCTGTAAGATCAACCTGATCGGGACATAGAAGATGAGTAAGAAAGGCGATTGTATTGAACGCATATTCGTCTTTTCCAAGAAATTTTGTCCAATAGGAGATAACAGATGACGGTTCGGGTTTATACTGTTCCACGAAGTTCTTCCAATTGCTAATGACAGTTAGGTGGAGCTTTTTGTACGGGTAAGGAATGCTTTGTTGTTGCAATTTGCCGCAAGACCATGGCAGAGCAGAACGTAGAGTGTGGGCTTCAATGGTGGCAGGATCAGAGAACTGTTATTTCCAAGCCTCTAATGGCTCAATGGAATACTTGGCAAAAGGAAAGCGGCTAAGGTGTTGTTCATGATGCGTTTTCATAAGCACAGCAGGTGATTTTTTCTTGGCATCAGTCAGTTGCAAGGACATTAGATGATGCTCCTTTCGTTTGTAGATTAGGCTTAGTTGGCGTTGGCAAGGAGCCATTGCTCGGCCTCGGTAGAATGAATACCTTTTAACGTAAAAAACGTCATGCTGTACTCATTGTCTAGCATGACGTGGATTTTATACAAAGCATATTCCTCATTAAAAGTGTATTGTTCGATGTATTCAGGGTAGTGGGTACCTGTTAAGCATAAGAATGTAGTTTCATCGTGTTGGATAGGAATAAGGTTATCGTTGGCCTCCAGGATGAAGAGCCATTGGCCTTGAGGAGGGAAGGACTCATCTTCATAAGTGTTACGGAGTTGCTGCATGTAATTCTGGATGAATGTAAGGCATTCTTTAGGGAGTATGTTGGTCTCGATCAAGGTAGCGAATTGCATATCGAATGTTAGATCTATCATTTTTCTAACTCCTCATGATAGTGATAGTTATTACTTTTTGGGGTATTGTTATAGCGGGGATGGTCGTTAACTTCGGTTGCTATAAGAGCCTCAGCCCAAATATAGAAAGGTTCTGCTAGCTCTGATACCAACCCAGCGCAAACTCAATGGGGCTTCCTTTGATGGCTGGAGTCCCATCTGACCAATCCCTTTCTAGTACGAATTGGATATTGTTTTCTCTTATGGTTACAAACAAATCAGCACCATCATAATATGGATTCACTGTTTCTCCTTCCTGAAACGTAAGAGCGAGCCGCACTTGATGCACGGGTCGCTCTTTTTTGTAAACTTTCATTTCCTTTTCTGCAATGGCGAGTATGTGAATATTGTCTTCGTGATTGAGGGTTGACTCCAAGAATGTTAAGAGTTGCTTTTGCAATTTGTTAATTTCTGTACCTCATAAATTTATACTCAAATTTATGATATAAAGATAAAATTTCGTTTATAAATCAATAAAATACAGTTCTTACGCGCATGACCTAAAGGGGAGTAAAGTATAAAAACAGACGACATTGTTATTTTTATGCGAGCCATTGTTTGATCTATCAAATACTCCACCGAGTTTTCTATTTTTGGAATCCTGGTGAGGCTGCTATCATTCGCTTGTACTATTTTCAGCTAAATCATCTTCGATGAATTTCTTTACAAACAGGACAGTCAGCTGCATGTGCCATGATCCATACGTAGTAATTTGAAAGCTTGGTGAAGGCAATGATATTGAATTTGATTTTTGAGGTAATTCAGGAAAGCCTTTCTTATGGGTTTAATTGAATTCCGTCTCTTTTGGTCCGTATGGTATAATTAGTACAAAATTGCTGTTAACGTGATGGATGCAAGACATTTACTGAGATTGAAATTGATGAAGAGACATCATGCCTTTGTTCATTACAGGTTTGTTATGAGCAGATTTAAGTATTTCGGTAGAGAATGACTACGGCATCATGTTTGCAACAGCACTAACTCTGGAGGAGACAAGTAATGAACCCGGTAGAAATTGAAGAAGCAGTCTCCGATTTGGCGATTCAACCTTTTGACGAGGAGGAGTTCCCGTTTACCTTTTTGCGAGCGTTCGGGAATAAGGAGACGACAATTAAGCGACTACGCTCGGGCGAAACTAACAAGTCCGATCTGGGCGGTGTCCTTCAGACGAGCAACATTCACATCGTGGTTGCCCAACCTGGTGAAGTTACCCAGACACTTGCCGCACTGAAAGAAAGCCGGGCAACAATTCGAGCGAAAGCACGTTTTATTCTTGCTACTGATGGGGTGTACTTTGAGGCAGAGGATCTTGAGTCCAATGAGCCGCCGCTCGTCTGTGTCTATCAAGATTTCCCAAATCACTTTGGCTTTTTCTTACCACTGGCCGGGATCACGACCGTCAAGCAGATACGTGATAGTTCTTTCGATATTCAGGCAACAGGCCGGTTGAACCGGCTCTATGTTGAACTACTGAAAGAGAACCTGCAATGGGGAGTAGCTGAACGGCGCCACGAGATGAACCACTTTATGGCACGGCTGATCTTTTGCTTTTTTGCTGAAGACACCGGCATTTTTAGCAGGTTGCGACTGTTCACCGGTACGGTCGAACAGATGAGCGCGCCCGATGCCTCGAACACGCATGAAGTGATCAGCGAGATCTTCCGCGCCATGAACACAAAGGATCAAGAACGTGCGGAAGCAAAAATACCGCGTTGGGCCGATATGTTTCCTTATGTGAACGGGGGACTTTTCTCGGGCAGTGTAGATGTGCCAAGGTTTAGTAAGATCGCGCGTTCTTACCTGCTTCATATTGGCAGCCTGGACTGGACAAAGATCAACCCAGATATCTTTGGCTCGATGATCCAAGCTGTTGCAGACGACGAGGAACGTGGTGCTCTCGGTATGCATTATACGAGCGTGCCAAACATCCTAAAGGTGCTTAATCCGCTGTTCTTGGATAACTTGCGAGCGCAACTTGATGCGGCTGGGGACAATCTTCGAATGTTGCTCAACTTGCGCAAGCGTCTATCTAAGATTCGAGTTTTTGATCCGGCTTGCGGTTCAGGCAACTTCCTAGTCATCGCGTATAAGAAGATGCGGGAGATAGAAAACATCATCAACGAACGACGTAGCGAACATGGGCGTGAGAGTGATATACCGTTGACTAACTTTCTAGGAATCGAATTGCGTGACTTTTCAGCAGAGATCGCGCGTCTCGCCCTTATTATCGCTGAATACCAATGCGATGTGCTTTATCGTGGACCAACACTTGCTCTTGCTGATTTCTTGCCACTTTCTTCAAATAACTGGATTACCTGCGGAAATGCTCTGCGAATAGATTGGCTTAGCGTCTGTCCGCCGACAGGAACAGGTGTAGAGATCCAAGCTGACGAACTATTTCACACACCGATTGACCATATGGAGATTGACGTTAAGACTGAAGGTGGGGAGACCTACATATGTAGCAACCCACCATACCTTGGCTTTACTTTTCAGTCAGCGGAGCAAAAATCCGACTTACATGCCCTTTTTGAGGGAAGGACAAAAAGCTGGAAGTCACTCGACTACGTCGCGGGTTGGTTCATTAAAGCTTCTGACTACGGGACCCAAACCAATGCTGTGTCTGCATTTGTTTCTACAAATTCAATCTGTCAAGGTGAACAAGTGCCAATTTTATGGCCGTTGATCTTTGAAACAGGGCATAAGATCGCTTTCGCACATACTTCATTCAAATGGACGAATCTCGCGAGTCACAACGCAGGTGTGACAGTAATTATCATCGGAATCTCCAATAACCCAGGGAAGGTAAGACAGTTGTTTTCGGTCAGTGACGACGGAAGCGCGATTGCCAAGGAGACCGAGCACATCAATGCATATTTGGTGGCAGCTCAGGATGTAATAGTAAATGCAGCCTCACGTAATTCTGCGAATAGAGCACTCATGGTTAAGGGAAACATGCCTACCGATGGGGGTAACCTAATTCTTTCGATGTCCGAAGCTAACGAAGCGATAAAACGTGAGCCGTTTCTATCTAAATTTATATTTGATTTTGTCGGTTCTCAGGAGTTTGTGAAAGGAGTGGTCAGGAGATGCTTGTGGATCGAGGATACTGATGTTGATGAGGCAACTAAATCAACGTTCGTCATTGAACGTTTGGCTGCAGTAAGTGCGATGCGAGCCGCTAGTGGCACACCTTCCACACAAGCATATGCCGAAAAACCTCATAGATTTAGGCAAATCCAAGGTAGGGCCACTAACTTTTCAATTGTTGTTCCTAAAGTTACCTCGGAATCTCGCTCATACCTTCCGGTCGGGATTTTACAGTCACATTCAATTGTGTCCGATAATGCATTTGCACTTTACGATGCCCCCATATGGAGTATGGCTTTGATTGCGTCGCGCCTTCATTTGGTATGGGTCGCAACTGTCTGTGGTAAGTTGAAAACGGACTTCCGCTATTCGAATACACTCGGGTGGAATGCCTTTCCAGTCCCGAATCTTACCGAGAAGAATAAGACCGACCTTACCCGTTGTGCCGAGGACATTTTGTTGGTTCGTGAGGCACACTTCCCAGCGACAATTGCTGATCTATACAATTCTGAAAGTATGCCATCTGATCTACGTGAGGCACATAGACGCAACGACGAGGTGTTGGAGCGAATCTACATAGGTCGTAGTTTTCGTAACGATACCGAGCGGTTGGGAAAACTGTTTGAGCTTTACATTAAGACGACGACATCTACGTAACTGACTAAGAAATCTAAGAAGGAGGCAGGTATATGGCAAATGGAAATAGATCAATCCCCTCAATTTCCGTTTCTTACTCTCATAATGGAAATTCGACTAAGGCCAATGAGTTGGGAATGCGAGCAATGCAGGAGCGTGCCTATGAGCGACGAGGTGAGCAGTACCTACTTATTAAGTCGCCACCGGCATCAGGCAAGAGCCGGGCACTTATGTTTATAGCACTCGACAAGCTCCAGAATCAAGGGCTCAAGCAGACGATCATTGTAGTGCCAGAAAAATCTATCGGTTCCAGCTTCAACGACGAGCCACTGAGTCAGTTTGGCTTTTGGGCCGACTGGAACGTGGAGCCAAAATGGAACTTATGTAACGCATTAGGCTCGGATAATGGCGGCAAAGTTAAGTCGGTTGGCGCATTCCTTGAAAGCAACGATAAGGCATTGGTCTGTACCCATGCTACCTTCCGATTTGCTGTCGATGAATTTGGGGTGGAGGCATTTGATAACAGACTGATTGCCGTGGATGAGTTTCACCATGTTTCAGCAAACCCTGATAATAAACTCGGGCAGCATCTCGGACAGTTAATTGCGCGCGATCGCGTGCATATCGTGGCGATGACCGGTTCCTACTTCCGAGGCGATGCTGAGGCAGTGCTGGCCCCGAGGGACGAGGCAAATTTCGATACCGTCACCTACACTTATTACGAGCAGCTCAACGGTTACGAGTATCTTAAGCAACTCGACATTGGCTATTTCTTTTACTCCGGCTCATACACCGATGACATCCTTAAAGTACTCGACTCGGCTGAGAAGACTATTATTCATATCCCGAATGTCAATTCGCGCGAGAGCACAAAGGATAAGATCAGGGAGGTGGAGCACATCATTGAAGAATTAGGGGAATGGCAAGGGACTGACCGCGTGACTGGCTTTCAACTGGTCAAGACGCCAAGCGGCCAAATCCTCAGGATCGCCGATCTAGTGGATGACGACCCGACCAAGCGCGATCGAGTGTCCGCCGCTTTGAAAGATCCTGCTCATAAGAACAATCGTGACCATGTAGACATCATCATCGCTCTTGGTATGGCGAAGGAAGGCTTTGACTGGATATGGTGTGAGCATGCACTTACAGTAGGCTATCGAGCGAGTCTAACTGAGATTGTGCAAATCATTGGCCGGGCAACCCGAGACGCGCCAGGAAAAATTCGAGCTCGATTTACTAATCTTATTGCTGAGCCTGATGCCTCCGAGCAGGCCGTTACCGAGGCGGTGAATGATACCTTGAAGGCCATTGCTGCCAGCTTGCTTATGGAGCAGGTCCTTTCGCCTCGCTTTGAGTTTAAATCGAAGAATCCAGAGAACGGTCCGTTGGAAGGCTTCGACTATGGAGAAGAAGGTTATGACCCAGAAAAGTGTAATGTCGGATTTAACCAAGAAACAGGGCAGTTACAAATCGAAATCAAGGGCCTCTTTGAACCCAAGAGTGAGGAGGCCGTGCGTATATGTCGAGAGGACCTAAATGAAGTCATTGCAACATTCGTTCAGGACAAAAATATTATTGAGCGAGGCTTGTTTGATGACGAAATGGTGCCGGAGGAGCTGACTCAGGTTCAGATGGGCAAAATTATCAAGGAAAAGTATCCCGAACTCGAAATAGAAGATCAGGAAGCGGTTCGCCAGCACGCCATTGCTGCGCTCAATCTAACGCAACAAGCCAAGAAAACTGCGCTTGGAGGTAATGAGGGAAGCAGTGAGCAGGTTGCCAATACTGCCCTCATTGATGGAGTCCGTAAGTTTGTGATGGATGTGCGTGAACTGGACATCGACCTAATCGACCGTATTAATCCATTCAGCGAGGCATATGCAATTCTCGCTAAGACGTTAAGCGAGGATAGTCTGAAACAAGTTGCAGCTGTTATCGCGGCAAAGCGTGTAAGTATACCCTATGAAGAGGCTAGAGCGTTGACTGAACGGGCTGTGCAATTCAAGAAGGAGCGCGGGAGACTACCAGACATAAACGCTCAAGATCCGTGGGAAAAACGTATGGCGGAAGGTGTGGTAGCTTTGCAACGTTATTCTGCACAACAGAAGGTCGCTGAAGGCAGTGGAGGGGATGTACTTGCCTAATCTTTCTGACGACGAACTTCTCAGAGAACTTGGTGTGGAATATGAGGTAGTAAAGGTACGCTCTCACACACCACGTGAGGAGCGGATCATTGTAGGGTTTGAAGAAATCCAGAATTTTGTAAAAAACTATGGTCATGCTCCACGGCATGGTGAAGATAATAACATCTTTGAGAGAATGTATGCTGTGCGACTCGATCGCCTGCGTGAGCAGGAAGATTGCCGTGCTCTTCTTGCTCCGCTTGATAACCAAGGATTGCTAAGTGGGGAAGAGATTACACAGATTGATTCAGTGAAAACACTGAATGATGATGATCTGCTCGCCGAACTGGAAGGCGCGATTGGTACATCAGACATTACAGAACTACGTTATGTCCGCTCACGAGTAGAAATACAAGCTGCAGAGGAAATTGCCAATCGCGAGAGATGTGAAGACTTTGATCGATTTCGACCGCTGTTTGAGCAGGTTGAGCGGGAACTTAAATCTGGCGATCGACAATCGCGGCCATTTAGTAAGGATGCGAGCATCATTAAAGGGAACTTCTTTATTTTGGGGGGGCAACTTGCCTACGTGGCTGAGAAGGGTGATGAATTTAAGGCACCTAATGGCCATCCTGATGCAAGACTTAGAGTCATCTATTCTAATGGTACCGAAAGTAATCTTCTCCTCAGATCCTTACAGCGCGCGTTATACAAAGATGAGGCTGGACGTCGTTTGACTGATCCTGATTTAGGGGCATTATTCAGTGGGACCTGGGACGAGAGTGATGTGGAAAGTGGCACTATCTATGTGCTACGCAGTCTGTCCAGTGACCCTTTTGTTGCCGAGCATCGCAATTTGATTCACAAGATTGGGGTTACTGGTGGTAAAGTTGAAACTCGCATCGCAAATGCAGTAAATGATTCAACTTACTTGCTGGCGGATGTCGAAGTTGTGGCCACTTATAAACTGGCCAGCATAAATCGAACGAAGTTGGAGGGGATATTCCACCGCATCTTTGCACCGGCCCAGCTTAACATAACCATTCATGACCAGTTTGGTCACCCTGTACAGCCGAAAGAATGGTTCCTTTTACCGCTGCACGTGATTGACGAAGCAGTGAGCCGTATTCGAGATGGCTCGATTACCAATGTAGTATATGAACCTAAGACGGCCAGCTTGGTCGAGTATCTGTAACAGTGATTCCGTTTTAAATTTCTGTCACACAAACTATGAAGGACACCCTTAGGGTGTCCTTCATTTCACCGTAACATTAGTGATGGCGAGTTTTTTCGAATGAATGGATGAAACAGAATATGAGAAACATCTAAAGGGAAATTTTATTTTGTTAATTGCATCAGAAGTGAGATCAATTTCAAATTGGATCCCCAACGTTTTATTATAAAAGAACTGTTTCATTAAATCCTTTAATTTTTGTGGGCTCGCTTATTCTCTTTTGGGTAGAGGATTTATATTGATATTCAAAGAATAATTAATATATCTCGGCAATCTATAATAATAAACAGCTAAGTGTAAAGCTTTACTTAAATTATAAATTAGTAATGGTATAATTTGGTTTGAATATGGAAAGGGGAGGTGTTATGAAGAAACAAATAAATGTTTTCTACCCTATTTCGTTTACTATGGTAGTAATAGGAATATTAATGGTGGCAGAAATTTTTGGCTTAAATTCAGCCCAAATGAACTCTATAAATATTGGAGCGGCTCTTTTAACCGTATCCTCTGCAATGGTTGGAACTGTAATTTATAAGAAAACAGGAATATTATTGGGCATAGTTAGTTTTGTGCTCTTGATTTTAGGGATAGTTCTTGTTTTCTTTGGATTCTTGATGCCAGGATTCAAAAATAATTTTTTCTTAGTAAGTTTTTTAGCTGGATTTGATACAAATCCATTAGTATTAATTTGTTTAGGAATAACAATAGCATCAATTGTGCAGTTTGAAAATCATTTGAATAACTCTTTAATTGAGAACGAAAGAGAATTACGTAAACGAATAGAAACATTGGAAAATGAAAAAGTTGAATTAGAAAAGGGAATTATTAAAGCAACAACATTCATAGAAAGTATAAGGAGAAAAGACATTGACTAAATACAATTTAAAGATTAAACAAGGTTCTGATGAATATATCAGTCCATGGAAGATTTCTAAAGTGATTGATGACTTAGCAGGAGAATATTATAAAAAGTATTTATTAAATATAATTACAGACAGAGTAGCAAATTTAAATGAAAATGAACACTTAGTAATATTTAATGAAAGTTTTGATATGTATAACAAGTATGCAAAACTCAAAAATTTCTCAATTAGAAAGAAAGAAGATATATTAGACATATATTATCTAGGCAATCCAATTTCCCTAAAACCAAGTTTAAGAATTATGAAAATGTCATTAATTTTTGAAATGCATAGAAAATTATTCACTAAATTAAACTCCATTAAAGTCATGATGGATAGAGATAAGATGTATGAATACATTAATCCAAATTTAAATGATAATAAGGAATTTAATTTGGACTCACTAGAAAAATATTTAATAGAGAGACTATCATCGACAGAAAAAGACAATATTAAAATTAAAAATGATTGTGATAATATAGTGGCAGGATTCAAAAAAAAATTATCAGATTATGTAAGGTGTATTGATGATTTCGAAATAATTAATGATTTTAAAGATGAAAAAGAATTAGTGACGTATCTAGATAAATTTAAAAAACAAAATATTTATAAAGATTATTATGAAGTTTTCGAAGATAATTTCAACAAACTAGGACGTCCTATTGTGGGGATAGTAGATATAGAAAAAGGCACTCTTGAAGTATTAGCTAAAGATTTTATCAAAGAAGATTTACAAAATGAAAATGAGAACAAATTTGAAATGGTAGATTTAAGCAAGAATAGTCCTACAGCAATGGCCTTCATTGTAGGTGTTATTGTGTTACCGTGGCTTGTTTCTTTATTTGTTACAAATTTAGAAACGAAGAAGATAAAGCAGAAAAAAGAAATAACGAAAACAGAAGTTCAGACTAACCCCGAACTATTGAAATTAGAAGAAGTTATTGAAGCGTTTAAGGACTTACGAGATGGAATTAATGACATTGGTGAGAAGGTCGTTAGTCTTGAAGACTATAAGGTCCAGAAAACTATAAATAAGATGAATGATAATATTAATACTAAAACATTGGAAACTCTAAATAGACATGATTTTTTAAATGAAAATATTGAGTTAAAGAGAATTGACGCCCCTAAAGAAGATATGAAACAAGAAGATAATGAGTAGATAATAAAGTGAAATTCATTTCTTAACCTAAAATTATAAATAATGAATAACAGCATGAGAGGTTGAATACTCTATTATTGAAATCATATGAAATGGGGATGCTTAATAGCATTTATATTATGAGGTTTCTCCTAACGGATTCCGAGATGAAGTTTCTTATAGGGTATGCAATAGATCTCAATTACAGTCTGATGTCCTAACAAAATTTCTTTGGTGTGAAATGATTGCAGATGTTCATGAATAAAGAGGTTATTGTTCTTATTGTCATCTTATGGTTACTAAAATGATTTCCCCTACAAAAGTTATGCTGAACTGTACCACAAATGACGCTAAGTTTTTTGTACAGGGCAAAGATCAAGTAAACAATGGATTCCTTCTCTAGTCCTCTATCGTTTGGCAATATCATCTTTTCAAGCGAAGTTTCGTGCCCAGAATGGCTCAGAGCTGATCTTAACTAAAATAATAAATACAAAAGGAGCAGCCGTGGTGCGCTCCTTTTGTATTTTTCACCACTACGTCATGTTCCCAATTCAAGAAAGATGTTGGGCTATATTTGTTAGATACTCTATTTCATCCGTATTTTCTCTCATATTAATGAGCATCTTGGTATCGGGGCTACTACATATCGGAATTGATTTTGTACCGTCTGTGGCCGCTTGGTATATGGGTTCCGCAATGATTTCTGGAAGTGAGGCGTAAGACTGTTGTTTCTCCATCTCCCCCAATTTACTCCTAAATGTAGTAAATACCCTACAGTCTGTTGATGTATCATCATTTAAAGTAGAAATCCATAGATCTTCCGCCAAAGTCCGTTTTAATAGCATCTGGTTCAATTAGTTTTACTTTGATGTCTTGTGAGGCTAATTGAAAAGATACCGACTCAGAAAAAACCTCCAAACTTTCTTCTAAATCTGCTCTTCCGTAGCGGCTTCAATCCATAAGTGATGTTCTTGTTTATCGCTATTGTTAAAAGCTATGACTAGCCATGCCTTTTTCATATAACAAGCATTCCTTTTCATCATGCTATACTCATTAGAATAAAAAGTTAGAAGGAGAAATACTTATGATACCATTTCGTAATGATCATGTAGGTAGCTTTCTACGTCCTGCGAATTTAAGTCAGGCACGTGAACAATATAAATCAGGCAACATCACATATGAGGAATTAAGAGCTGTGGAAGATCAAGAGATTATTCGAATTATTGAAAAGCAAAAGGAAAATGGCGTATTGGCAGTTACGGATGGTGAATTTCGCAGAAGCTGGTGGCATTTTGATTTTCTGGGCGGCTTGGATGGCGTAGAGTTGTATGAGCAAATAGATGGACCGAAATTCCACAATATGCAAACGCGCAAGGGTGGGATTCGTGTTGTTGGTAAAGTTGATTTCTCGAGTCATCCCTTTGTTAAGGATTTTGAGTTTTTGAAAAAGCATGCAGGTGACGCAGTAGCGAAACAGACGATTCCAAGTCCCAACATGCTTCTATATCGATTGGAGAATGACGCTAATATCTATACGGACCGAGAGCAATTCCTTCAGGATACGATTGCGGCTTATCAAAAAGCCATTCAAGCCTTCTATGATGCAGGATGTCGATATCTGCAATTAGATGATACAGCTTGGGCAGACCTGTTCTCAGAAGCTGGTCATGATAAGCTGCGTGCCAAAGGTCTGGAACCGGCAGAAGAGTTGAAAACGATGCAGCGAATGATTAACGAGACTTTGGCTCATAAACCGGCGGATTTAGTTGTGACGATGCATATTTGTCGTGGTAACTATAAATCGAATTATTTCTCAACGGGTGGTTATGATTACGCTTCTGAAGTTATCTTTGGAGGCTTAAACGTAGATGGATTATTTTTAGAATTTGATGATGAGCGCTCAGGTGGTTTCGAGCCATTAAAATATGTGAATCGAAAAGATTTGAAAATCGTGCTTGGTTTACTCACATCGAAAACAGGCGAGTTAGAGGATAAAGAACACATTAAAGCTCGGATTGCAGAGGCGGCAACCTATGTACCACTTGAGCAACTTTGTTTGAGTCCACAATGTGGTTTTTCATCTACAGAAGAAGGCAATATTTTAACGGAAGAACAACAATGGCGTAAACTTCGTTATGTGAAGGAAATTGCAGAAGAAGTTTGGAATTAATCCATCTAAATAACGGAGGGGATGTACAATGACGACGCAAGCAGACCAAGAGACAATTGTAGTTGAAGCGTTCATTAATGGTCAGAATGTAAAATCCCTTTCGCAGTTAGCAAAAGAGAATCCGGCAAACCCAACGGAGATCGTAGGCTATTTCCCTGTCACTACGAAAGAACAAGCGGTTGAAGCGATTGAAGCAGCGGCGGGAGCTTTTAAAACATGGAAGCAGACCTCCATTGATGAACGCATTATGATGATGCGCAAGGCGATCGAGAAGATTAGAGCAGCTGAGAATGAAATTGTTCATTTGCTGTCCAGAGAGCATGGCAAGCCCCTATATGATGCACACGGTGAAATTTATGTTTCGTTAATGTGGATGGAATTTGCTTGTAATGAAGCCAAATCGGCTCTACAGGAAGAGATCAAAGAGCATGAGAATGGTAAAACGATTCTTTCCTATGATCCCATTGGTGTGGTGGCAGCGATTAGTCCATGGAACTATCCCATTGCGTTATCTACGATTAAGATCGCTCCTGCCTTACTTGCGGGCAACACGATTGTGCTTAAACCAAGCCCATATGCGCCACTGGCGGCAGCGAAGGTGGCAGAGATTATTGCGAGTGAGTTCCCGGCTGGTGTAGTCAATGTCGTTCATGGTGATGCAGATGTGGGCGTTGAACTGACTAGTAATCCTCTTGTTACGAAAATCGCCTTTACAGGTGGGACCGCGACAGCTAAGCATATTATTAAAGCGGCTTCGGAAACGATTAAGGATATGACGCTTGAGCTTGGTGGTAATGATGCGGCTATCTTCTTGGAAAGCTTTGATGTTCATGATGAGCGAGCCATGCGCCGGATTGTCATTTCTAATTTCTTGACAGCAGGCCAGATCTGTATGATCGCCAAACGTGTGTATGTACACCGTTCTATTTATGATGAGTTTGTGGAAAAATATATAGAGGCGGCAAATCGCTGGATTCGAATTGGCGATCCATTTGATTCAAATACGACAGTAGGTCCGGTTAATAACCTGAAGCAGAAAAATGTTGTGCTTGGTTTGGTTGAAGATGCGCAAAAGCGAGGGGCTAAGGTCATCCCTCTCGGTCAAATTCTGGATCAGAAGCTGTTTGACCAAGGTTACTTCTTACAACCTACGCTTGTTTTGAATTGCGATGTTCATGATCCGATTGTGGTGGAGGAACAGTTTGGCCCTACGGTTCCGATTCTGCCATTTGACGATGAAGAGCAGGTAATTCATCTACACAATGAGAGCATATATGGATTGACGAGTTCTGTGTGGGGCAAAGAAGAGGATGCCATCTCTGTTGCACGTCAACTCGAAGCTGGAACGACCATGATCAATACCGCTGCTGTGCAGGGGCTCGACGTTCGGTTCCCTTTCGGTGGCTTCAAGCAATCGGGTATTGGCCGTGAATACGGCGCGGAAGGTATACGCACGTATACCGAAAAACATGTCATCAACGTTCCGAAGACATTGGATCTTCCTTATATCCCAGAATAAATCGTATAGAAGTTGTTCAAAAAGATTCTAACTTTGCGCTTTGTTTACTGATTTTTAAGAATCAGTAGACGGGGCATTTTTTGTCAGATCATAGGAAATAAAGAAGCCACTCCATTGATGGAGTGGCTTTGTACTTAGCTATTATAAGGTGAACGGCGGCTATCTTCTACCTAGTGTCTCCCAAATGCCATGGAGCCAGGAATCGAACTCAGCATCTTTGTCGCCCTCGTAAGTATCATAAATATCCAGACGTGTCTTTTGCAGTTTTTCCTTGAATTGCTCGAATGTGTGACCTTCAGGAAGGCTTTTTTTAATCCGTAGCAAAATTTTGTTAGTACCTTTAAACAGCTCGCCTTTGTTTTTGGCAGGCATTTGTACATCTTCATCCAACTGCTTCAGCTTGTTATATGCGGCTTCACGCACCTGGAACACTTGATCATTTTTCAAAACATGCTGCAGCAACTTAATGGTAGGTTCTGTATTCCAGTTCCCCAATTCGTTCACCGCATTCAGTCTGTCTCTCCAGCTTGACGTCCGATTAGCCGCTCGTTTGAGCTCTTCAAGGTTCTCCGGTAGTTCGTTAACTGCTCCAATATCATGGTTGTTCGTCAAAATTCAATCTCCTTAATCATCGCCATCTCGGCAGAATGATGAATGTTATTTATGTGATCACTATTATAGCACGAACCTGACCAAACTACTCCTATGAAGCCGATGGGTTAGCCTTTTCCTTAATAAAACCTACCATATACACCCAACCAATCAGTCCACATAAGACAAAACCAAATGCATGCAGAGATCCATAAATGGGAATAAAATCGAGTATGGTTAAGGAGTACATATTTTTCAGTAACGGATAGAAGATGGAAATGACAACAACCGTGTAAAAGGCTAGGCAAGAAAGGCCCAAGAAGAAGGCTGCCTTTATATCCAAGGCGTTTTTCCTCAAGTAAGCAAGGAGATAAGCGGTGTAAACCACAATATTACAGGCGAACAAAGTGACACCAATGTATTCAATTGGCTTGGAGAAAATCATACCAATAGCAATCAAGATGGGTCCGATGATATCGATGGCAACAACCCAGGGATACCAACTCTTCTTCGTCATGATGCGTCCTAGTGCACCAATAAAAATTGGAACGATCGCAGATGAGAAATGAAAGTGAAGCGAGCTTAACGCGTGCGTTGCAGGATTAGCTTGGAAGAGGGTTAATTGATATTGATATAAGGTAAACCAAATGCCCCCGATAAAAAAATAAACGAGCCCCGCACCAATCGCTATTTCCGCTGCTTTTCCTTTAGCGATCACAATCGTGGTCAAGCCATAGATGCCAAGCAGCAATGTGAACAGTAACCATCCAAGTGACAGGATCCCTGGGATTGCCGTACTTTCTAAGCCCCACATCTTACTACTCATTACGGAGGTCAGGGTAAGAAGCGCAGCGGGAAATTGAAGCCATTTCATAGCAGCATAAATCATTCGTTGATGTTTATTCTTTTCATCATGGTTCAAAACTAAAATCACAAGAGGTACAATGACAAAAGCCGCAAAAAGCAGAAATTCTTCAACAAGTTCAAATTGGAAGTAATCAAGGGAAAATATCAGAATGGTTATGATTCCACCGGGAAACACTGATGCTATTAATGATTTCATTCGTTGCTTCAAGGAACTATTCATGGGGTTTCCTTTCTAACTACGTTTATCGTAATAACTGTCTGCATCCAGTTGTGTAGCGTTCTTTAGTATAGATCGGCAATTCTTCTTTTAGTAGTCTAACACATTTATATGTCAATATATGAAAATAAGCTTATCTTACTGAGGTTGATGGAATCACGGGAAATAGCCCTTCCGCTTTTCAAAGACTTTCGCCATAAAGGAGCTGTGATATCAAATGAATAAAGATAAAAGTATTGAAATGAAATACTCTTCAAAAGCAGAGAACATTCTACAACAGATCAATAGTAAAACTAAGCTAGGCGACTTACGAAAAATTGCGAAGGACATTAAAAAAGATCACGAACTAGCTATGGAACTTTGGTCGACAGCAGCGTTTTTGCCCAGACTATTAGCTATTTTAATTATGGATAAAAAACTTCTCTCACAAGAAGTGCTTGATAAGTTTGATAAGGATATGCAGACTCACACTTTTGATGAGCGAAATAACTTAATGGATTGGTTAATGGCTAATCAGCTCACCAAAGACAAGAAGACCATAGCATTAATGGAGTCATGGGAGAATAGCCCTTCTGCTCTTCAAAGGCGAGCTTTTTGGTATTATCAAGCGCGATTGAGATGGACTGGACAAACGCCTCCTGATAACACCGAGGACTTACTATCTGCAATTGAAGCTAATATCACGCAGGAAGAGCCGGAAGTTCAGTGGGCTATGAATTTCATTGCAGGCTGGATAGGCATTTATGATCAAAAGTATCGTGCACGTTGTATAAAACTTGGTGAGAATACAGGTCTTTATAAAGATGAAATGGTATCAAAGGGTTGTACTCCTAATTATTTGCCAGAGTTCATTGCAATTGAAGTTAACAAACGAAATAAGAATTAGTTGCCCCTGTGAAATATTCATTAGTATCTGATGTGAAAATAAGAATTCAAAGCCTCAATATGAAAAAAAAGGATCTGGAAGTAAGCTTCCAGATCCCTTTTTCTTGGAGGGCAATTTCAAAAGTTTTATGACACTACTAATCACTATAATTTGTGTGAATCCAAGTTTTTAACTCTTCACTCATTATCTCAAATTCCTTTTCAGTAGCCATCGGATGCAATTCGATTCCTCCAGAAGGTCCGAAAATAACGATTTCTAGGCTCGTTTCGTCTGTAAATGTAATTTTTCCAGCATTGTTCGATCCAATCACATTACCTGCATCAAAAGGTCTAAGTTCTGCATCTTGTATCATTTGGATAACCGTATTTTTTTCTTCCTCGCTTAATATGGAGGGATTACTCATGCCGATACTGATTTCTTGTACTTGCCCTGCATCAAGTTTCTCTTTAAATTGTTCTGCCCATTTGCTGTCCGCTCCGCTTCCTGTGGAGCAACTTGAAACAATCAGCATAAAACCGACAATCACAAACACAATACCTGAGATCCGTCCGGTACTCAGTGCTAAATCACTTGGCGCATCTTTAAACTTCCATCCCAGTCGTACATACCAAGCAAAGTAAGGCCAAATAGCCATAATTAATCCTATGATTAAGACTAAAACACCTATAATTCCTGTCAAAGAATCACATCCTCTATATGTTAACTATTAGTCTAATATAAAAAACAGTAAGAACACCACTCTAAAAACTGTCCCCACCACAGATCCGACCTCTATTTCCACTAATCTAAAATAATCATTGAATTCTTAATCCCATACAAGTGCCAATAGTGTCACATGAACATTACCCTAGAAGCAGCTTTAGAAATGAACTGCGAGAAACAGAACGAAATGATGTCATACGAGTTTGTTCAGTTTTTGTTTAGAGTTAATGATTATACTAAAACTCGCAATATATCTGGAGATGGGAAGAAGGTAATAAATGTTGCGATAGTTCTTTTTTGAACAGGGTAGGTTGTGGACGAAGATATACAAGAACGTTGCTGTATTAGGAATCATTACATTTCAATTTTGTACGGAGGCACTAAGTATGAACAACAATGGATTTAGAAAATTTATTTCAATTGCGCTTACGGTCTGTCTAATATTTGGGGTTAGTGGCCTTGCTCCTTTAGACGGCTCAGTGGCCAATGCGGCAATCGCTCCAACTATGGCGGAGACGAACTACGACCAGTACCAAGTCAAGTTAACTGCCGACCCCGTGACGGATGCGCCACCTAGCGGTTTTGGCACAGCGGCATCAGACGGACGTATTTGGACTGACAAGAGCGTTACGGCAGAGGGTGATGGCAGTTTTAATGTCAAATTGTCAGCGTTAGCACAAGAATATATGACGGCAAATTCGACCAATCCAGGTGTCGGAGGGAGCGGCAATGCTGACGGTCCTGCGGCGGACGTAACCTTTATTTTGGACATGAGTTCGTCTATGGGAAATCTAAATGGGAGAGAAATAGCAGAAACAGCAGGTGGACCTGGTGTGTACTATCGTGTCGAAGCGATGGCCAAGGCAGCCAATGATGCAATTCGCACAGTCATGGATGCCAATCCAAATAACCGCGTTGCGGTTTATTGGTTTGGAGGATCGGCTAGCTCCAACCACCTTGGCACGTTTATGGAACTAGGACACTACGTATTTAGTTCAGGACATGGAACGGAAGATTATTTGAAATATGCAACATCGAATCAAAACATCACATTGAACAGCAATCTAGTCAAGGATGGTACGGCCGTTGGAACGAAGTCACCAGTCTCGCTAGGGGGAGGAACGCCAACGCAGGACGGTATCATGTATGGCGTCTCGAAGACGATGAGCAGTGTGGGAACAAAGGGTACGGGACCTAAGCGCCAGCCTTACTTGTTCCTTCTATCGGATGGGGCGGCAATTCATGCCAAGAAGGCATGGTATACTTCGCCCAAAGGCAAATCGTTTGAAACAGATTTTCAAAATGCGGTAACCGAAGCTACAACGATCGCAAACTACAATCAGAGTGGTACTGATGGTACTAAATACGTACCAGCTACTGCCGGTACCAGTCTGGCCAATACAGGTGATCCGGAAATCGCTGCGCTGACTATACTCACGGGCGCATATATGAAGGGGCTTTTGGATAATCAGTACACTGCATACAATGGAGGAGAATCCACTAAGGCCAAAGTGTATACAGTGGGACTGGGTTCCACAACGGCAATTAACGGACCGTATAGTGGTAGCCAGCCAGTCTATGCATGGGCAGGTCTTGACCCGAAAAGAGTCAACGATAATAAGGAAGACAGTAGTTATAACTATGGTACGGCAAAGAATACCTATGACAAGCTGAAAACGTATGCTGCTCAGGGGCCAAATGGTTTTAACTACACAGATTCTTTTGTATACAGTAATTATTACACATTCGCTCCAACCTATGACATTGTCAGTTCAGCTTTTGCTGGGTTGGCCAATGATGTAGAAGCTACTACGACCATACTTCCGCTTCTCAATATACCGGAGACTACCGATCTTGGCTCAGAGACAGCCGATATAGCAAGTGCAATTGTCGTTGCAGACGAAATCAGCGAGGACTTTAATGTTGATCTGTCCACGTTGAAAATCGGTGACGCTGCTGCAACGGTGGATGCAACTACAACGATAAATGGCGGTACAGCGTATCAATTCGCTGGATACGGAAGTAAAGCCGTCATTAAGACAGTCGCAGGTGTTACCAATCTCACTTGGTATATCGACGCAGAAGATATGCAACCGCATATTTATCGCTTCAAGAACCGGACAAGCCCACAGTCAGGAGAATATAGTGCACCAACAGACGGTTCATTTGCACTCAACTATAAGGTAAAACCCACTTTTCAGGTATCTCCTAATAATGTAGGAAACATATCTCGCTACCTGAATTCAGGTAATGCCATGGATGGGGCCAGAACGGCGGCTTATTTCTTCCCGCCTACGGACAGCCCTTACTATCTTGCTTTAACGAGTAAGCAGACGATCTCCAAAACAGATGGAATCGGTGCAACCTATGTAACCGAGGAGTCACTGAATAATGGAAGAGCGACGATGAAACTTGGAAACAACGGTAAGCTTGATCTGAAGATGGGGATTGACAAGACAGGTCCCGCAACGATTCAGACCAACGGATCTATAAACTACACAGTTACAATCTATAACTATACGAATACGATAAAAACAGGTCTTAGTGTCACCAGTGAAGGCCAAACACAAACGGGAATTGATGTACCCGCGAATAGCAGTAAGGTGCTGAGCTTTACGAAAACGGCACCAGATACACCGCAAACTGTGATTAGCGACAATGCTGTAATTTCGGGGATTAATCTTGGCTCTAATACAGTAACTACCAATGTAACAGATGTGACAACAGCTGTAGTCACCACGCATGTCATCGAAGCCATTGGAGGCACAACTGAAGGGGATAACACCTACAATATTGGTGACTCAGCAACAATTAAGGCAAGCGCAGATCAAGGATATGCATTCGTGGGATGGTATGACAACCAAGAAGGCACAGGCACCCCAGTAAGTACAAGTGCAACATATACGTTTACCGTTCAGACGGATGTAGGCTATTATGCTAAATATGTTATGCTGCCAGTCGCGGAGAATGACACGTATAGTGTCTTAAGAGGAGATACGCTCACCGTCTCGGCACTTGAGGGCATCTTGATGAACGATACGGATACGGAGGGACGTCCACTTACGGCGGTGGCTATCAGCTCTGTCAGCGACCCGAGCAAGGGCACTCTGAATGTAAGTCCTGACGGATCATTCACATTCGTGGCAGATGAGGAAGCGTCCGGTAACGTGACGTTTACCTACCAAGCAGACAATGGCATCGCCCAGTCAAACGTAGCTACGGTGACGATTGCGATTACTCTACCAGTTTCTACGCATGAGCCTATTGCGGAGAATGACACCTATCGCATTAAGAGTGGAGATACGCTCACTGTTCCAGTTGAGGCAGGTATACTCACGAACGATACCGATGATGAGAATCATCCGCTTACGGCTATGAATGTCAGCTCAATCAGTGATCCAAGCATGGGCACGCTGAATGTGAGCCCTGACGGATCGTTCACGTTCATTACGGAGGAGAATGCTTCCGGTAATGTTACGTTTACCTATCAAGCCTTTGACGGAACCGTTTATTCGAGTGTAGCTACGGTGACGATCACAATTACGTTGCCAATCAATACACATGTCATTGGAAATGTCGGGGGAACGACTAATGGTGACGATGCTTATGGGCTTGGAGAATCGGCAACAATTGCGGCTAACCCAAGTCTGGGCTATTCATTCGTGGGATGGTATGAGAACGAAGAAGGCACAGGTATTCCAGTAAGCACGGATGCGTCATACACCTTTACTGTTCATACAGCCGGAGACTATTATGCAAAATTCAGAGCGGTGCCAGTTGCCGAGAATGACAGCTATCAGGTTGCAAGAGGGGGTAAACTTACTGTCTCGGCGGAAAAAGGAATTTTACTCAACGACACTAGCGCAGGGAATGATACGCTCACAGCAGTGAATATTAGTTCAGTTAGCGACGCAAGCAAGGGTACGCTGACGGCCAACTCGGATGGCTCATTCGCGTTTGAGGCAAAAGAGGAAGCATCAGGAAGTGTGACGTTCACGTATCAAGCTTCTGACGGAACAGGTCAGTCCAACATAGCTACGGTGACGATCACAATTATCAACCCGAGCATTGTTGGAACGGTGACGGATAAGAAAACCGGAGAGCCGGTATCCGGGGCGACAGTCATTTTACGTGACCTTGCAGGTAAAGAGAAGGAACGGTTCACGACAGGTTCAAATGGTAAATACAATTTTGAGAATGTCGTGATCAATAAATATATTCTAGAAGTGGTTAGCGATGAGTACAGCTTTGCTCATCGAGAAATCTCAGTATCCACGGTCAACGTTAATACGAATGGAGTTGTCATCCAAGACTTTGAGCTTGTCGAGTTTGAAATGACATTGACGGCCAACCCATCGTCCATACTTGGTAACGGCGCGTCAACATCCGTCTTTAAGGCGGTGGTGACTGATAAAGAGGGTCATCCTCAGGCAGGGGTTCAAGTCGTATTTAAAGTGCCGGATACAACATACGGCCATTTTGCTGGGAACCTGAATACGATAAGCGTCTTGACGGACGCACAGGGAATCGCAACTACAACCTTCACGGCGGCTATACTTGGCGGTACGGAATCCGCATCTATACCATTAACGGCAACGGTTGCTGATAGCCCAAAAGATCTCTACGTGAGTGATACGATTCATATTACGATCACCCCTGGTGTTATTACGGGTATCGTCACAGACCAAGCGGGTCACCCCGTAGCAGGCGCTTTGATCAAAGTGAGCAAAGATTTTGATGGTGACGGTATTACTGATTTTCATGCTGTTGCAGTTACAGCGGGCGATGGGGCATATACTCTAGCTATACCGCAGGGTAGTGTGACATATGATGTATCCATTACCAAGCAAGTAGAGATTGGTGGACAGAAAAAATCCGTCACGTTTAATCAGAGTGTTCCAGTAAATGCTAGTGTGGATGGTCGATCCTTTGAGGGGAATAAAACAGTCTCTGGTGTTGTCTTGGTAGAAACATCGCAGGGTGGCTCCCTGGCACTCAACGGAACGGTGGGCGGCGGTTACACGGTGTTGATCAATGACGGCAATGGGGCTCATACAGGCCAAATTGACTCCAATGGAATATTCAATATCGACAGTGTACTTAAGGGCATCTACACTGCCGATGTCATCTATAATATTCCGCTTCCGGGCGGTGGAACACAACCTGTTGTTGTTGGTCATGCAGATATTGAAATCAGTTCAGATGGACAAATCAGCATTAGTGAGGTGCTCATTGACCCCTACGGTACAATTACCGATTCCGTGACGGGTCATCCAATATCCGGTGCAATCGTTACACTTCATTACAGCAACGGAACGGTGGTCAACTTGCCACCTGTGAGCAGCTTCCCGCCAGCGGATAACGCGAACCCGCAGACGAGTGATGCGACTGGGCAGTATGCGTTCATGGTATTTCCGCATACGGACTACTACTTAACCGCGACCAAGGCAGGATATAAGGATTTCGACAGCAGAGTTGTCGATACGAACCAGCCACTAATTCATGTAGGTACGGAGATCGTGCTGTACGACTTTAGCATGATGCCACTACCGTCATCCAACGGAGGGGGCTCTCCAGTTGTAACGACTGACCCTGTAGGGCCACCAGACACAACGATTGAGCCTGCACCACCGAAGACCATAACGACCAAGTCCATTGACTTTGCCACAGCTATCCTTGTGGACAAAATGAAGGGCAGAGAAGACGATATTCTAACCTTCACGGTGATTTATGCCAATAAAACGTTGACCGAGGCTGATGGCTTGTATGTTAAAGCTACTATCCCGGCGGGAATGAGTTTAGTGGATGCAAACGGCGGCGTCGTTACCGGCCAAGAAATAAAATGGAATGTTGGGAAGTTGGCAGGAGACACGCGTGGTCAACTGACGTTTAAATTAAAGGTTAACGAAATGACAGAAGGTGAGGATTATGCTTCTGTTAAGGCTGTGGTTGGCTCAGATCATAAGCTTACGCTTGTGAATGCGCAAGACGATACGTCCTTGATTAAAGTGATGTTGTACTCTAACCGTTATGAGCACAAACATGATCGATATATTATGGGGTACCCAGACGGTAAGGTGAAACCTGAAAAGCTCATCACTCGTGCAGAGATTGCAGCTATTTTTGCCCGGACGCTTCATTTGCAAGATGAGGTTCGACACATCAAGCTGTACAGCGATGTCGCTACGGATTACTGGGGTGCCGATTATATCGAAGCTGTTGCAAATAAAGGGATATTCAAAGGATATGCGGATCATACATTCAGACCGGATCAGCCCATTACAAGAGCAGAGCTGGCGACAGCCATTGCGCGTTATCTCGGCGTTGCCAAAGAGCTGAAGATGGACCATATCTTGAGAATCAGCTCGTTTACAGATATTGAGGGGAACTGGGCGGAGCAGTCTATCGATGAAGTTTTCCGTTTCGGTATCGTATCAGGGTATAAGGATGATTCTTTCCAACCCGGAAATCAGATTACCCGAGAGGAAGCCGTTAAGATGATTAATGGGATGCTGTATAGAGGTCCTCTGACTGGAGCAGAACCTTCATATCCGGACAACCGTTTGGACAAATGGTCATATGGACATGTCGAGGAAGCCACAAGAACCCATACGTATAAGATCAATGAAGATGCCTCCGAAACGATGATCGAGTACATCCCAGAAGATCTGTGGTAATTTTGCATCGTGAATACACTCAAACTTAGTGATAAGTGCATGCTGTCTTAAACTAATCTGAGGAATCTAATTAGGTTCCTCAGATTTTTTACTAGCTGTTTATGTGCATACAAATTGGTGACTGGATTCCAAAACATTAGACACAAAAAAGAGTCGCAAATCATGCGGCTCTTTTTTGTGTTTCTTTACGTTGGAGTTCTTTTACCTTTACCTTTACCTTTAGCGCCCGCCCGTATTGGAAGCCCAGACAGGAATCCAACTGTTAGGATAATAGTCATTGGTCAGGGTTGTGTTATAGAGAACTAAATTGCCATCACTTTGCATGACCAGTGAGTCACCTGTTGTGTTAGTCGGCAAGCTACTTCCGTGATGGCCTGGAATCCAAGAGATGGTATTTGGAGTCCAAATGGATTGCAGTGTTGATGTATCAATTACCCAAACCCGGTCATACCCCCAACCGGTGTAATATTCGAATTTACCAGTAGCCGGATTGAACCCAAAGCGATAACCATATTGGTATACATCTTGATATTTTCCACCATAGGAGTACATTGCCGGCCTTCCAAACGATTCAAATTTGAACGAAAGAGCCCCTGTGTTACTAGTCCCACTACTCCAAAGAGAAGAACCGTTTTGATAAATAACGAAGTTCCCGTCATTCTGCCAAATGGCTGAAAACCTGCCATCTTGGGAGGTGAGATAGTCACCCTTCGCCATGCTTTGTCCGATCGTGAGCTTATCTCCAAGATAGCCGGCAGAAGCTGTCGCTGGTACGGCAAATGCAAGAATCAATAAGCAAGCCAAAAGTACTCGAAAAGATTTTGGGAAAAGTTGTTTGATCATTGGACACGCTCCTATGTTCTTTATAATGGTTAACGCTAGCCCCGATTGGTGAAAGACGGGAACTTAGATCTAAAATGCTCCCAACGGGCACCTCCTTTAATAGAAAGTGTGAAAAATTTTGATACATATTATGTAATGGGATTTGTGCTTTTTAGGAGAGAGAAGCTACGTATATATTCGTATTTTAGTAGAGGACGTGCATCACCAGGTGAGATTAAATACTTTATTTTCCATTATAGCAACCATGAAATATAAAATCCATATTTTTCTATAAAATTCCGAATCTATCACTCACCTCCAATGCTATATGACATCTCGTCTGCATCTTCTCTATCAATCTCCCAACTTTTTTACATCTATTTTATATATTTTACGATTTTTATGAATTGAACTATGGTAAAATATCTCAGGATCTAAAATTGGAGAGGGGTTTTGTATTTCATGTCTTGGAAAAAAGTTCTGGGCAAAAGCACGATACGTATCGCTACTACTGCACTATTACTCACGCAACTATTTGGCGCAGCAGGTTCTGTCTCTGCCGCAGGTAACGATGTAGAAGTACACTTGATTGGAATCAATGATTTTCACGGTCAGTTAGATACCACATCAATCGTGGGTGATAAGAAGGCAGGAACGGCTCCAATTCTAGCAACCTATCTCAAAGAAGCTCAAGCCAAATATGAACACTCCCTACTCTTCCATAATGGAGACTCTGTTGGTGCATCTGCTCCAGCCTCATCTTTGGATCGTGACGAGCCTACCATGGAATGGATGAATATGATGGGCTTTGATGTAGGCTCCTTGGGTAATCATGAATTTGACCAAGGTGTGGCTGCTTTGAAGGCACAGATCTTTGGTGGCCTTGATCCAAAGGAAGGTAAGGTAACACATGCTGGTGCAAAATTTGATTACGTCAATGCAAACGTCATTGAAACCGCTACGGGTAAAACATTGATTCAGCCCTATGTGATCAAAGAAGTGGGTGGAGTCAAAATCGGATTCATCGGACTAGTGACGAAGTCTACACCTGCCAAAGTATCTCCATCTGGGACAGCTGGTGTACGTTTCTTAAGTGTAGAAGAAGAAGTTGAAGCCGTTAATAAATATGCTAAAGAATTGCAAGATAAGGGTGTAGAAACGATCATCGTGCTTGCGCATGATCCGGCAACCACCAAAGAAGGCGTGACTACTGGAGAAGCGGCTGACTTGGCAAAAGCTTTACCGGCGGATTCCCCTGTTGACGTTATCGTTGCAGGTGACAATCATGCTTTGGCTAACGGTGAAGTGAATGGAAAGCTGATCGTTCAAGCTTATTCCTATGGTACGGCATTTGAAGATATCAAGCTGATGATTGACCCTGCTACCGGAGATGTAACTGAAAAATCAGCTACGGTTACAACGACTTTCCAAGAAGGTGTAAAAGAAGACCCTGAGACGTTGGCTATTATTAAAAAATCATTGGACAAGCATCCTGAGCTGACGAAGCCAGTAGGTACAACGGATGGTTCTGTTACTCGTACAGATGCTTATAATAACGAAGCCCCTCTAGGTAACTTGATTGCAGATGCAATGCGCCAAGCAGACTTTGGTGATAAAGCAAGCGTTGCTGACTTTGCATTTATGAATCCAGGTGGTATTCGTGCAGATCTGCCACAAGGCGATGTGACCTTTGCTGATCTTGCGAAAATTCAACCGTTCGGTAATACATTAGTGAAACTGGAGCTGACTGGTGAACAGGTTAAAACCTTGTTGCAACAGCAATGGGGAACTAATGCTGACGGTACGCCAAACACCAAAACTCTGCAAATTTCTGGTTTGAAATATGCTGCAGATTTCAACAAGCCAGTTGCAGAGCGCATTACCGGTCTTAGTCTGGAAGATGGAACACCATTGGATTCTGCAAAAACATATACGGCTGTAGTTAACAACTTCATGGCCGCAGGTGGGGACAGCTACAAAGTGCTGCTGGATGCTAAATCATCCTTGGCAGGTCCTATCGATCTGGATGTATTCTATGAGTACATTGTCGAAACATATAAAGGTGGTAGCATCGAAGCTACAAATGAAGGACGTATCACAAATGTGGCTGCATCTACTGAGCAAACGGAAACACCAGTAACGACAGAAGTCATTTCTCGTGCTGAATTTGTAAGTGCGCTGGTCGACATGTTGAAACTAAACGAAGTCGCTACAGCACCTGCATTCAAGGATGTTGCCGCTAATGCTGCATATGCAGATGCGATTGCTGAAGCTACGCATGCTGGATTCATTCAAGGTTACGGTGGAAACTTCTATCCTGATCGGGATATCACGCTTGAAGAAGCTGCTACCATTCTGGCTAAATTGGTAAACGATCAAGCTTCTGATAAAGATGCTGCTACGATCATTGCTGGTTTCGAGGATGGCAAAACGGTGTCTAAGTACGCGATTAAGCCTATGGCAAAACTGATTGATAAAGGTATTCTTGGTGGAGCAGATAAGAAATCGCTCCAACCTAAACAAGGTCTTTCTAATAACGATGCCAAAGCATTAATTGAGAAAGCTGTTGCAGCAAAAGCTTCATAATATAGGAATTATTCAAACCTTATATTAAACAGGAAAACACATCCTATTGGGTGAATGAGCGTGCTTCTTAATCTAGGAGAATGCCATATCCCGATTAGGATGTGTTTTTTCATTATCGAAATTCAGGTGTAAAGTAGGTAGACTCAGCGAGAGTAAACACTATAATGGAAATAAGATACATATATAGAACGGATATTACTGCACGAAGAATCTCTCAGATAATGATAAGTCTCAGAAATATATGAAGTGTGGTGAGCGAAAATGGACAAATTAAAGCACAGCGGATTCTATAAACTGAAATTCTTCATAACTCCTGAAGAGTTTAAAAGCCTTCTACAGCTTTTGGAGCAGAGGCAAGTGCAATTCTTTCGTACCAATTCTGCCCGGACAGAGCATGATTATAGTCAAGTGTATGAGACGTATCAGACGTTCTATCAGTATTATGTGGCAAAAGAAAAGAAGAATGATGTTGACCCCTTCTTTGTTTACTCGATAATAGTTTCGTCAGATCAAGAAGCTTCAGGATTTTTTGTGAGAAATGAAGCTGTTTCTTTTCCATATCACGGACAATGGGCAGAGGATGAACTGCCGTGTATCTTGCTTTCATTTCCGAAAGGTTTTCAAGTTAATTTGGAAGATGAAAAAGGAAAGTACTATATTTATGAGGATATTCGGGACCATAAGCCGCTGACCTATGCGCTTTTCGATGAAATAACAGGCTCTATTAAAAAAATGACCAAACCGCTTCGATTCTCAACCCATGACGAAGATGCGATGAAGGAACAGAAGCCCTCTGTGCGTATAAGCCATGATGCAATGCACGAATTGAGCCAATCGTGGATTTTCGGTAAATATGGACTTGTAGTTCGTGGTAATTAGGAGGGGACGAAATGATGTTCGCCCTAAAGATTATCTGTACCTGGGTACTTCTCGCTGCCTCTTGTTCCGCAGTATGGTGGAGCTTCAGAACAGAAAAGCTTATAACCATCTCATGGCTGGCGTTTCTGCTGCCCGCTGTGTTCCAGCTCGTTACTGCCTTCTGGATCGGTCCAAGCCAAGCGAAGTCACTCATCGTGTTCGGCTGCATCAATCTGGTGTTCGCTGCCCTGGTGGGTGCGGGTGTCTGGTATCTAGTCCAAATAGCCAATTCATATCGAAGTGGCAGATGATCGACGAATGGAAAGGAAACTCTAATCATGAAACCAATGCAAGAAATAGAGACGCTGGCCATAGAGATCGCCGCTGCTGCCAGAATGTCTTTTTGCACTCTTTTTGAAAATGGTGAACGGTACTATTATTGTACGCTGTACACTACTGGCGAGGGACATGCGCCAAGCATCTCTGCCTGGTCGTGGGAAGCTTTGGCGTTGGAATCGGCCAGGCAAGCAGAGGAAAGTGACACGCCGGTATCAACGATGGCGGAACTCATCAAATGGTCGTATGCGGATTCGCCCTATTGTTGTTTTGGGGATGATAACTTTGACGGTGTTAAACAACGATATAACGAGCGCCCTTTCATTACAGACCTGGAGATTGATGAATGGAATCGCGAGTTGGATGTGAGGCTGAAAGCCATGGAGCTGGCAATGAAAATGCTCGATGATGAAGGCATATTTGCCTTAAATCAACTGCGAGAGTCCGTATGTGTCCTTGTTGAAGTCATGCCGCCAGATGAGAACAATACTGAAATCGCCTTACGTTTGAATCGTGCGGAGACTCCAGCTATGCAAGCATGGTTGGCGGAGACAGCAGAATAGGGCATCAGGAGCGTTACTACGATGCTCGCAAGGCGTACATACGACTCAATCTCGACAATCTTATTGAATCGGAGATTTAGTAGACGATCCAATTTCCCGAACCACCTTTGTACATTAAAGGGTGGTTCTTTTTCGTGTTTGAGCTCCTACCTCCCCCTCTACCACTGTACAAACACACTTTTTCTGCCTTGTCCACATTTATACCTTACCAAAACGATTAATTTGCATTTAATAGACTATCAATAATAAGGAGGTTTTGAGAATGGGAAATAGAAGACCTGGAGCACCTAGAGGTGGTTACGACCCCGTTCAGATCTTTAACTCCACTTCGTTTAATGCGTATGGGGGAGTCGAGTATGCGTCCATCTTTTGTAGTAACGATAGTTATAGTGTTCAGCGTGACCAGACTTGGAGATCTTCTGGCCGTGGAGTCTGCCTGGTAACCAGAATCACCGCAACAGTTAGAACACCGAGTGGTAATATTGAAGCGGAGCCGTATACGTCATCCGGTACTTCGTACAGCCAGTTCGCCATTATACAGGTAGGGGTAAATCAGTTCCGAGTGACACGCGTTACAAGCACGACTAGAAACTGCCGGAAATAACCGAAGCAGGTCAGTATCGAGATTAGCTATCAAAAATGAAGAGACGACTTGCCAGGATAGAAGGCAGGTCGTCATTTTTTTGCTTTAATGTTCCTTGTACCATAATATTCTGCGGTGCATTGAGGAGTCTTTCATGAGCCGGAAAGGGCGCATATCCGGTTGATAATTTCCTTCGATGATCCAGATTCGCCGTTTCTTGTCGACGGCTATATCGAACCCGACTTGTCTAAGCATGGGGTAATGCTCTCCCAATCGTTTGGCAGCTAATCGTGCAACCTGTTCCGCTCTGACAAGTAAGCGCCGATCTCCAATTCGAGCTAGTCTCAGTGCTTTAAGCACTGGAATGGGGCGGTTATTCACATTGGTGACTTGGTATCCTTGTGCTGCGACTTTAGCATAGGAACCTGTCACGTTCCATGTGGACGAGGAACCCTTTTTGCGCTGAACCATGATCCGAATGTCGAACGGCCTGTGTTTAATTTGAGCAAGCTGTAGACGCTTTTGGACAATATATTCATCACTTTTAATTGTTTGTTCGAACCATTTGAGTAACTGCTCGTTATCTCTCATGGTGACGGTGTTATTTTCATTTTGAATACGATAAGCATTTGCACCGCTTCGTTTAATGAACAGGATATCCCTTCCGTAACTGCCATTGCGAGGTTTCAGTACAACGCTGGGATATTGAAGAAGCATCTTCGTTAGCGTATCCTTCTCAAGCAACTGTGTTTCTGGCAACCGTGCAACGAGAGAGGGCTCATCGCGCAGAATGCCATACTGCAACCATTTGTCTCTTTCGAATAACATCAGAATCACAGCCTTTTTTCAATCGTCTACGGTAATTCTAATTCAAAATCGTGATCCGCATAAGCGACCATTCGTCTAGATTTGTAAGTCGAAGCATGTCCAATCGGTCGATGGAGAAGGAAGATGAACTATTACGAGAAACGACTGCATTCTTGGGAGGCGTTCATTCACGCTTCGAGTGGCTTCTCGACACACAGGCGCACTTCTATCATCACCGTTGCCAACTGCATGCCATGCTGGTACATGTGCTGAAACGAGAGCCGAATGTGAAGTTATTTGAGTAGTGCTAGACTAACGTTTTACTAGTATTTTTCGCCTATATAGGAGTACATATAATGATACAACTTTTTTACCAGTAGGTTACAAATTTGCTCGTTTACTGACCACCCTTTCGATGTTATACTCACAATATTCCAAAAGAATTTGTGAAAATATGTCGAATTGAGGCTTATTAGGATGATTATGGGTAAACAAAACGGCGAAACGATCATCCTCATTCCATCGCTTGAACCGGATGAGAGACTTCCAGCCTATGTACGGCAATTACGAGAGTATGGCTTGACCAATATTGTTATTGTGGACGACGGATCTGGTGAGGCCTACCAGTCAATTTTCGAGGAGCTTCGTGAGAATGGTTGTGCTCTGCTGACGCATACGGAAAATCAGGGGAAGGGTGCAGCACTCAAGACGGGATTTCAGTATATTGCGCAGCAATTTGATGCATCTTCCTTTGTCGTAACCGCTGATTCAGATGGTCAGCACGCAGCAGAAGATGTATACCGGATTGCCCAGGAAGCAAGGCTTCATCCAGACTCTTTGGTGCTCGGGGTAAGGAATTTCAGCGAGGGGAACATACCACCAAAGTCCCTGCTAGGCAATCGAATGACCTCTTTTATTTTTGCCATGCTATATGGAAAGAAACTATCGGATACCCAGACCGGGCTTCGTGCATTCGGTCCCGGGCTACTTGCGTTTATGCGGGATGTTCGCGGCACTCGATTTGAATATGAGTTGCAGATGCTCATTTCCTGTATCCAATCCGGTATACCGATTCATACCATGCCAATCCAAGTCATTTATGAAAATGGTAATGCGGGAACTCATTTTAAAGCGATCCAGGATAGCGCTCGGGTCATGGGGGTGTTGTTCTCCAACTTTCTGCGGTTCATTTCATCATCGGTGGCCAGTTCGGTTGTCGATTTGGGTATCGCATGGTTTTTGATTGACGCGTTACGGCCTGTGTTGGGTGAACAGCACTATTTAAGAATTCTGCTGGCAACCGTGATTGCGAGAATTATTTCTATTGTAGTCAACTATGTACTGAACAGACACTTTGTATTCCGCAAGGAGGAAAGCCAGGGAAGTCTATGGCGCTATCTGACGTTATGCGGAGTGGTGATTTTGCTTTCCAGTACCGGCGTATATATATTCCATACCGTTCTCTTCGTAGATGAGAAATTGGCGAAATTCGTCTGTGATGCCTTGCTGTTCCTGCTCAGTTTCCAATTGCAGCGAAGATGGGTATTTGCAGCAAGGAGGAAGCAGCTGTAGTGCAAAACGAAAAAAGACAGAATATCTTTTTTGTCATCACGATGATTCTGATGTCGATTTATTTGGTATGGCGTACGTTCTTTACGTTGCCATGGGGTGAAGGCGTTCTAAACGTCATTTTCGGTATGCTGCTGATTGTAGCTGAAACGGTCACCGTACTGACAACCTTTGAATTATTCTTTCAAAAGATGCAAAAAGAACGTACACAGCTCGACTTTCCAACCGTTCCGCCGGAGTATTATCCGGATGTGGATGTATTTATCGCTACCCATAACGAGCCTGTCGATCTGTTATATAAAACGGTCAATGCCTGTACGTTCATGGACTATCCGGACAAGCAGAAGGTTCATATTTATCTCTGTGACGATGGAGCAAGACCTGAGGTGGAGGAGCTTGCCAGACAATTTGGTGTCGGATATCTGGGGTTTCCCGGAAATAAGGATGCCAAGTCTGGTAATCTGAACAATGCACTGAGTAAAAGCTCTTCTCCGCTCATTGCAACGTTTGATGCAGATATGATTCCACAGCATACCTTTCTGATGAAAACAGTCCCTTACTTCCTGCTCTCCACGTTTATTAAGGAGAATGAGGAATGGCGTCCTCGCCGCGAGGATGAAATGGACCCTAAGTTCAAGCTTGGTCTGGTACAGACTCCGCAGAGCTTCTACAATCCAGACCTATTCCAGTTTAATCTGTATGCAGAGCAAGGCATTCCGAATGAACAGGATTTCTTCTCCAGAGAAGTGAACATCCTGCGTAATGCCTCCAATGCGGTAGCCTATACAGGAAGCAATACGATCATTTCCCGGCAGGGCATGGAAGACATCGGAGGTTTTCCGCTCAATACCATCACCGAGGACTTTGAGACAAGCATCCGCTTGCAGCAGGAAGGTTATATTACCTATGCGACTCAAGAGGTTCAAGCTGCCGGGCAGACAACAACAACAGTTAAGAGCATGATTAAGCAGCGGATTCGCTGGGCAAGGGGTATTATTCAGAGCCTGCAGAATACGCGTGCGCCCATATCTGGAAAGCTCCCTTTCTGGACGAGAGTGACCTACTTGAGCAGTTTCTTATACTGGTGGTCCTTCTTTAACCGGTTGATTTTCATTTTGGCACCTATTTTGTTTGCGTTATTCGACTTCCAGATTGTGAATACAACCTTCTGGCAAATCTTAATTTTCTGGCTTCCATCCTATTTCTTCTACAGTGTATCCATGCGATATCTGTCCAGTAATATTCGAAATCAGCGATGGAGTCAGGTTATCGATACCATATTTATGCCTTACCTGATCTGGCCGGTTCTCCTGGAGACACTGGGTATTCGTGAGAAAAAATTCAAGGTTACCAACAAAAGCAGAGCGAGTGGCAGACAATGGATGTCTGCGCTGTTATATGCGCTTCCGCATATCTTCCTGCTATTGCTTTCCATTGCAGCCGTGATTCGATATGTCAATGGCAAGTATGGCATTGCGCTGTTCTTCAGCAGTATCATTATTTTCTGGCTCATTCATAACATGATTGCGCTATGTTACGCCCTATTCTTCATGGTCGGCCGCCGTGCGTATCGGGAGACAGAACGGATTCGGGCGCAGGAGGATGTCACGATCCACGACCAAGCCAACAATCTGCGGTATCAGGCCAAAACGGTTGATGTATCCGAACAAGGTATTGCCTTCTATGTACCTTATCCCATTTATTTGGCTGAACAGAAAATCATCTCTCTGGTCGTCAAAACCGACCGGTATGAGGCCAACCTCGATGCAGTCATCGTTTATGTGAAACAGGATGGAGAAGGCTGGCGTTACTCCGCAACGGTTCAGCCGATTGATGAGAATGATAACCGCCAATATATGCAAATCATCTATGACCGTAAACACTCGTTGCCAGAGCAGATGAACCTATGGGACACGGCTTACGACGATATGCTTCGCAATGTGAAAAAACGTATCGTGCAACCCCGATCGGATCAGCGGAAAATGCCGCGGCTTTCCCTTCAACTTCCAGTTCATTTCACCAATGATGCTGGCTGTACGCTGCGCAGCTTTAATTATCGTTTCTTTTCCGCGACGGGTTTCCATGGTGACATTGCGGCAGGAGCGGTCGTTACTTTTTATACGAAGAGTGATATTGAAGTTATTTTGAAGCATACGGGAAAAACGACAGCCCGTGAGCGCGAGGTGCTTCTCTCGGTGGAGAATATCGATGATATTGTGGAGAAGGGCCTGATTGACCAATTGCTGACTGATTTGATACAGCCACATTCCGATCGTGCCACCAGAGAGGGTTAGGAGAGATAAAGATGCTCATTGTGCTTCATTTTGTGATGGGAGTTTTATTGATATTCTCCTTTCTTGGTTATATGCAGTTTGTACGGAAGGCACTTTCACTACGTTGGGAGTTCATCCCTGTATTCGTGTTTTCCTCGATTGCCTGCCTTGTTTTTCTGAGTGGTTTGGCAGGGCAGCTCTTTACGGGCAGCCTTGTCATTCTGATTGCAGGTTTGCTTTTGTATGGGGGGCGGTTGTTTCTCAGACTGCGCCAAGGGGCATCATTGCGCATGTCCTTTTCCATATTCCAATTTTCATTCCTGGCAGGGACTTTCGTTTTCTTGCTGGTACTCTTTCAGAACCAATTAACACACTACGATAATTTCTCCCACTGGGCTATCGTATTGAAGCAGATGTTGAGTACAGATGCCTTTCCGACGCCAGACTCCAGCCTGATTGATTTTAAAAACTATCCGCTGGGGACTTCGTCATTTATTTATTATGTCTGTCGCTTCATGGGGCATTCCCAGTCCGTGATGCTCTTGGCACAAGGTCTGCTTATCTTCTCCTGTTTTTATGCCATGTTCGGCATCGTTTCGGAGAAGAAACGTTTTCTTTTGTACGCTTTTCTTGGACTCGGGTTATCTACACTTTCGTTTTTCAATCTTACGATTCGGATCACTAATCTGCTCGTGGATTTCTTGCTTCCGATCTACGCGCTCGCGATCCTGGCGGTGATCTACCAATATCGGAATGAGATCAAAAAGGCATGTATTGTCGTTCTTCCGCTTGCGGGATTACTAACCATCATCAAAAGCACTGGGGTTATTTTCGCCGCCATCGGCCTAATCTTCCTGGTGTATACATGGTTAAAACATAAGCAAAAGTTCGAATGGAAAACAGCACTCGCTGTTGTGGGAACGATCTGTGGTGCGCTAATTCCCTACTTCGGCTGGAGCTGGCGAATGGCAACGGTATTCCATGGCATCGATAACAAGTTCGATGTCGCTACTTCGGGGATTCAGGCCGGCAAAACGCCGGAGCAGATGCAGGAGATTCTGTGGACTTTCCTGAGGGCCAGTACGGATCTGACAACACGACCCGTGATCGGGATTGTTATTTTCCAACTTATCGCGATCGCAGCTTCTATATTTGCCATCGTCGTGCTCAAGAAGAAGTGGAACTTATGGAAAGCACTAATTGCGCTGGACGTTGTTCTGTTACTGTACTATGCAGGCATTCTGGCGTTGTACCTCTTCTCCATGCCACTGGATGAAGCGATTGTTCTGGCTGGATTTGAGCGTTATGCATCGAGTATCGTGGTGCTGTTCGCCGGTGGGCTAGTGTTGTGCGCTGCGATCGATCTGGAGCGTTCATTCCACTATCGGATTGGTGAAGTGCCTGATTATCAATCCTTTAAGACGGTTGAGACGAAGGGGCATTATCAAAAAGGCATTATCGGTTGTATGGCGGTTGCCGCCACCATCCTTTTGTCCGAATACAATGGGATCGTCTCTATCGCTCAAAGCTATGATACAACGCTCCCTTACAAGATTCATGCGGTTACTGGTGATCGGTGGTATTCAGGTGGGCAGGAGGATAATAACAGGTATCTCTTCTACGCCTCAGACAGGGACCAGCAGGTCACGAACTATTACATGCAATATGTAGGGAAGTATTTCTTGTATGCTCCACATGTGGACGGGATCGTGTTGTTCTATGAGGACAATATGGACAACTTGTTGAGCGGCTACGATTATCTGGTGGTCGTGGAGACGGATCTCAACGCCAAGTGGTTGCTGAAAAAGCATTATGGGATCGACATGCAGGAGGGTATCTACAAAATCACCCGTTCCGGTGATCAGATCGTTCTTACTTTGACTTGAGATCATAGCGTTGAAGGTCTGTTCTGATCATCAGGTCAGGTAAGATTAGATTGAATTGAATACTTAATTATTATATAGACTCCCCTTAAATATAGCCTGTTATAGCTAATAACTATAACGGGCTATAACTCTTTCGTAGAACAGTTATTCCGATCGGATATGTTATATTTAATCAAATAATGATATACGGGGAGATTAAACTATGAGCATACAAACAGAACCTAAACAGCGAACCGTCACTCCATTTCGATATGATATTGTTGGTAGTTTCCTGCGCCCGAGTGCGTTGAAAGATGCCCGATTAAAATACCAGAACGGCGAAATCACCACGGAACAGTTGAATGAAGTCGAGAACGCCGAGATTGTGAAACTCGTACAAAAACAAAAAGAAGTTGGCCTTCAAGCTGTAACCGACGGCGAATTCCGCCGCTCTTGGTGGCATCTGGACTTCTTCTGGGGACTGGATGGTGTAGAGCGGACAATTATTGATGAGGGTTATCGATTCAACGGTGCGACATCCAGACCGGAAACAGCTCGTCTGACCGGTAAAATTAGTTACAGCAGTCACCCATTTGTAGCACATTATGCCTTCTTGAAAGCTACGGCTGGCGAAGATGTTGTTGCCCGTCAATCCATCCCAGCAGCTGCACAGTTCCTGTTCGAATTGGACCGGGCAGATAATAAGGAAAGCACACAGGCCATCTATCCGAACCGCCAAGAGCTTCTCTCGGACATCGCTGGGGCGTACAAAGCATCCATCCTGGCCTTCTATGAAGCCGGCTGCCGCAGCATCCAGATTGATGATTGCACGTGGGGCGCACTATGTGATCAACAGTTCATCGCAGTGATGGAGCAAGTTGGCGTCAATGTGGAAGAGTATGCAAATGAACTTGCAAAACTGAACGAAGAAGTGGTATCTGGCCTGCCAGAAGACCTCGTGGTAACCACCCATGTCTGCCGCGGTAATTATGTTTCAACATTTGCAGGAGTCGGTGGGGGCTACGAGCCGATTGCGCAAACACTTCTGAGCATCGATAACTACTCTGGTTTCTACCTGGAGTTCGATACCGAACGGGCTGGTGATTTCAAGCCGCTTCGTTTCCTGAAGGACAATCAGCAGGTCGTACTGGGACTCTTCTCTTCCAAATTCGGAGAATTGGAGAGCAAGGAAGATATCCTGAAACGGATCGAGGAAGCTAAACAATATGTTGATCTGGATCGAATCTGCCTGAGCCCGCAATGCGGCTTCGCTTCCACGGAAGAAGGTAACCATCTGACCGAGGAACAGCAATGGCGCAAGCTAGCCTTTATTAAGGAAATTGCTGAAGAGCTCTGGAAATAACCTTCATATCGTCATTTATCATTCACGCATGTGTTATGCATAAGTAAAATAAACCGTTAATTCAGCCATACGGACTGTCATCCGTATGGCTTTTTAGTGTAATCCTCTTTTCTGAGGGGTGTTTAATCAGAGCCCATATATGCAGGTCGTTAAATAAGATACAATGATATTGTAGAGAGCCAAAAGTGGACTACATCCAATTCCATCTAAAAGTGGTGAATTCATGAAAGAAATGCATAGTCAGATCAATCGGAAAACGTATTACATCTCAATGCTTACGATTATTGCTCTGATGTTATCGGGATTAATCCTGTCCACGACCGAACTGAACGGGATTACGGTGGGGTATGTGATCCATTGCCTATGCGTAACCGTTCTGGCCGTATGTCTATTGCTGTATCCAAAGGTGGAGACGTTTCTCTTTAGATTAAGCATCATTCTGATCGGGTTTGCATACTTCTATACGCTTGCTTTTTTGTATCCCCAGTCGTGGACAACCTATATTCTCATTTGTCTCCTTCCAGCTCTCGCCATCTTGTTCTATGACCTGAAATTATTCTATTGCTCGTTGATTCTAAATGGAATTTTGATTCTCATTACGTTTGGATACAATCTTCTGTATAACCAAGGTAACGAGTATGCATATATACATACGGATGTGGTCGGCAATTTTATCAATATTATGGCGAGCCAAATCATTCTATTTCTTATTTTCCACCTGACCTTTTCTCGGATGAGGAAGCAACAACTGTATTTTGAACAATTACAGCAATCGGAGCGGTTGAAAATGATCGCCCATTTAACTGCTGCTGTTGCACATGAGATTCGTAATCCAGTGACGGTTGTGCGAGGTTTTTTGCAGCTGTATCGAGAAGATACCTCTTTTGAACAACCGGTCAGAAATAAGTTTGCTTTAATGATTGATGAGCTGAATACCGTCGAGCAGGTGACCTCTCAATTTCTAACCCTTGCCAAACCTAATAGAGAACTGAGACCAGAGAAGGTGGATGTTAAGGAGGTTCTTGAGGGTGTGACCGGTCTGCTCAGCTCCTATGCGATGTTGTCGGACAAGCATATGGATGTACAGGTAGAAGAGAGTTGTACAATTCTTATTAACACCATAGAGTTCAAGCAGTTACTGATCAATCTCATCAAAAATGCATTGGAAGCTTCGGAGGCGGGTACAACCGTCAAAGTAACTGCGAAGAGAGTGAAGCAGTGGGTGGAGATGAGAATAACGGATCAGGGAAGTGGCATGACAGAGGAAGAGGTGAAATCGCTGGGGACTCCATTTTATTCATTGAAAACGAATGGGACGGGACTGGGATTGATGATCTGCTACAATATCGTGGAAAAGTATGAGGGAACGATCGAATATCACAGCGCCAAAGGTCAGGGGACCTCGGTAACTATTCGCTTTCTAGCTAAAATCGATTAGGCCAAAATAAATTAGCGGCAGTTAGGACAAAGGGATCTTTGTCGCAACTGCCGCTATTTGTCTATTTCGCATGATATCGCCCTTTAGGCACCACCATCGGTGATCCCGAAACGGGGTCTTCAATAACCGTACATTCCAATCCGAAAATATCTTTGACCTGTGGGGCGGTTATGACCTCTGCGGGCTTGCCTTCAGCCACAAGTTTTCCGGTGTGAAGCGCAAAGATATGATCTGCATACCGTGCCGATAAGTTGATATCGTGCAGTACCATCACAATAGTCGTTCCATGTTTGCGGTTCAGCTCGGTAAGCAGGTCCAGAATCTCGACTTGATACGTGATGTCCAAGAAGGTCGTCGGCTCATCGAGAAAGAGGATATCCGTCTGTTGCGCCAGCGCCATGGCAATCCAGACGCGCTGACGCTGACCGCCTGAAAGCTCATCAATATTATGATTGGCAAACTCGGTAATGTTCATAATGGTCATGGCTTCGGCTACTGCCTCATAATCCTTCTTGGTCCAGCCACTGAACAAGGACTGGTGTGGAAATCTTCCACGGCCAACCAGATCCGCTACCGAAATGCCTTCCGGAACAATGGGAGACTGCGGGAGTAGTCCGATTACACGAGCCAATTGCTTGGGCGGGATCTTGCTGATGGCTTTGCCGTCCAGCGTAATGCTGCCGGAGGTAGGCTTAATGAGCCTGGCCATCGTTTTCAAAAGGGTAGACTTACCGCAACCATTAGAGCCAATAATGACGCTTATTTGATTGCTCGGTATAACGATATCCACACCGTGGATAATGGTTTTATTTTCATATCCGGCAACGAGTTGTTTCGCTTCAAATACATGTGTCGGTTTCATTATAACTCCCCCTTACGATTCATTCGGATTAACAGGAAGATCAGATACGGTGCTCCGAGTAATCCGGTAATGACGCCTACGGGGAATCTGTACTCAAAAGCAAACTGTCCGATAAGATCTGAGGCAAGAACCAGATTAACGCCAACCAGACCTGCCGGGAGAATGTTCGAAGAACCAACACCTACGAGTCTCTTCGCAATAGGTCCCGCAAGGAAGGAGACAAAGGCAATCGGGCCTGTAGTCGCCGTAGCGATGGCAACCATGCAGACCGCACTCACAATAAGCGCAATTCTGGTCTTGTCCGTGTCTACACCTAGTGAAAACGCCGATTGTTCTCCGAGTTCCAATATACTGAGGTGTTTGCCCAGCATCATGATGATGGGTGAGCAGATTAGCACGGTAATCACGAGAGGTGGTAGTGCACTCATCTGAGAACCGTTCAGACTACCTGTGAGCCATCGGATTGCGGCAGGGATATCCTTTTCAGAACTAACCAGTAGGAGATAGGAGATGACCGCATCAAGCATGGCTTGAATACCGATCCCGATAAGTATTAACCTTCCGATGGAGAACACTTTTCCTCTGGAGAGTACATAGATGAACAACACCGTAGCCAGACCTGCAATCACTGAAGCCAGGGAAACAATGGCTCCGCTTGCATGAAGCACGACGATACAAAACACAGCCGCAGCGCTTGAACCTGACGTAATCCCGATAACATTAGGATTCGCCAGCGGGTTCCGCAACATGGTCTGGAAGGTATAACCTGCAATACCGAAGGCAAATCCGGCAAAGAGACCTGTGAGCATTCTCGGTAAACGTATGGTATTTACGGCAAAAGAGACACCTTTGATCTTCTCTCCCGAAAGGGAGCTGATGACATCTTTAACCGGATAGATTGTGTTGCCGAGCAAAAGCATGGCGCAGCAAAGAGCACATGCAAGTATGGCAAGGAGACTGGTGACAAGTATCCAGCGGCGACGTCGATGACGTCTGCCCGCCATAATAAATTCAATCGATTGATCTCTCATAATGAACGCACTTTCGATCGCATCGCGAGGATGATTAATATTGGAGCACCTATAAAGGCGGTAACGACGCCGACTTCAAGCTCTCCAGGGTTGCTGATGAGTCTGCCACCGACATCGGATATCGTTAGAATGATCGCTCCAGCAACGGCTGACATGGGTATGACAAAACGCAAGTCGGGACCCAGTATAAGGCGTATGACGTGGGTAGATAACAATCCGATGAAACCAATCGGTCCAGCGAGCGCAGTAGCTGCTCCGCATAATAGAACCCCTGCAAGAGCCGCAATGAATCGAAGTGTCCCTGTTCGAACACCGAGTCCTGTTGCAACATCGTCACCCAAAGCCAGCGCATTCAGAGCCGGAGCTGTAAGAAACGCAATGAGTATGCCGATGAGCAGGAACGGGATGAATGTACTGATTCCACTCCAGGTTGCCGATCCTACGCTGCCCACTTGCCAAAACCTGAACTGGTCCATGACATACGAACGAGGGATCATAATGGCGGTGACGAGTGAGGAGAGCGCGGCGCTGATGGCCGCTCCGGCCAAAACAAGCTTAATGGGCGTGGCTCCGCCACGCCCCATTGAGCCGATTCCGAATACGAACACAGCCGTTATTGCAGCTCCGGCCAGTGCCAGCCAGATATATTGATTGGCGCTGCTGATGTTCAGGAATGCAATACCCATAACCACAAACAGAGATGCCCCTGTATTTACACCCAATATACTTGGGTCGGCAAGTGGATTCCGGGTAACGGCTTGCATAAGTGCTCCTGATACGCCGAGTGCTACCCCGCATAACAAACTGAAGACTGTTCGGGAGATCCGTTTGCGCACGATGTTTGCCCCATAAGAGTCTACTTCCGGGTGAAATAATCCGTCGATTAACTCATGAAACCTCACGGGTCTAGAGCCAAAGACCAGTGAGGCAATCATAGTTGCACCGAGCAGGATAAAACAAATCACTAACACCAAGATGAAGTTCTTGGGGACATGTGCACGTATTCGGTTTTCATTCGGAACCGATGTACTATTCATTGATTTTGTCGATTGCTCCACTAATTAATTTCAAATAATCATCGATCGTGTAGGAAATGGACAATGGGTTTGGCGTTCCAGCAGCAACCAAAGGTGTATCTGCTTCAATGAACGCTACAGAACCACGTTTAACCGCAGGGATTTTACCCAGCAACGGATCAGCCTGAATGGCTTTCAGCAACTCAGCATTTCCGTATCCAACAATAATATCTGCATCATTAAGGGCTTCAGCATTCTCTGCACTTAAGCTCAGGGAGTAGCTGTTAGGGTCTGTAATTTGGCTTGTGATGCTCTCTGGAATAACCAATCCCAGCTCACCCAGGAAAGATACACGAGAATCTACAGGTGTATAGATATGAAGTTTGGACATGTCTTCAGCGGAGAAGTTAACCCAAACTACTTTTTTGTCTTTGATCTGAGGATATGCAGCTAATTTTTCGTTAACCATGGCCTCCGTATCTTTGATCAGTTGCTCGCCTTCTGCTTCCATACCCATACCCTTCGCATTGAAAGTAACCTGCTCGCGCCATGTCGTTGCCCATGGAGCCGTTGGGTAAGCTACAACCGGAGCAATTTCACTAAGAAGATCGTAGTCTTCCTGAGTGATACCGGAGTATGCTGCAAGAATAACATCTGGGTTGGAATCGGAAATCGCTTCAAAATCAAGACCGTCTGTATCTTGGAAAACGTTCGGGTCGGTTACACCGAGTTCATCGAGTTTCTTCGCAGTCCAAGGCAGCAGTCCGCTGTCATCCTGCACACCAAAGTTAGCAGCCGAGAAACCTACAGGAACTTGTCCAAGCGCGAGAACGACATCTTGGTTCGCCCATTGTACTGTAGCTACACGTTCAGGCTTTTTCTCAATAACTGTTTCGCCCAAAGCATGTTTAATTGTAATTGGATATCCGGCATTCTCATCTGTAGCTGCTGGTGTTTCGGTAGCTGCTGTGTCACCTGCTGCAGGAGTTGCTGCTGGCTCTGCAGTCTTACTTCCACAACCAACTAATGCCAGGATAAAGACCAGTGATATCAGTAACGCCATTAATGGAAACTTTCTCTTTGTATTCATGTGTTTCCCCTTCCTGAATCTTAAAATGTATTTGGTAGTGCTGAACATCCTGGTTGAACAATTACATCCGTTGGAATGCAAAAAGTAGATATATAAAACGTTTTATATATCTGATAATGATTATCAACATCAATAAATATATCTTTTTATTAAAGGCAGTGTCAATGAAAAAATTGTAAAGGGTCATATCATTTTAGGGCCACATTTGTTGGAAAGGTATTCTAATATCCGTTCTTAACTGAAAACTTGGAGAAGAAAGGCGTCGTTGTAAGTTTGGTAAGTGATGAGGCGGATCAGACGAAGTAGTTTCTATTAGAGAAGATGTATATGTACGAAGAGGTTAATCCCTCATTATATTGAACAAGAACAAAGAAGGCCGCAGATAATTCTGACGGCCTTCTTTAAGGATGCTGAACAGAAACGCTCGGTAACACTTTACCGCCCGTCCCACAACAATATTATTCCACTTCGATCTCCTTCACCGTCTCTCCCTCAACCAGCACGGGCTGATAGTAGGTGTTCGTTGGCAGATCCTTTTTGCCCTGCAGATTCTTGATTACCCAGTCGGCAGCATCACGGCCCATTTGCTCTTGGGGATGGGTTAGCGTTGTAAGCCTTATGTTGGCGTTCTTGGCGATGTACGAATTGTCCTGTCCAATGATGGATAATTCATCCGGGATCGAGATGCCGAGTTGCCTGCAGGCGTGCACGACCTCCAGTCCCACCTCGTCGTTATAACAGACGATCGCGGTGAGCGAATCCCTGTTTTCGTCCAGATACGTTGCTACATTAGAGGATAAATCCGGTTTCGATGCGGTATCAAAGGAAAGCACTTGCTCAGGATGGAACCTTAACTTCGCTTCACCCAGTGCCTTGATGTATCCTTTCATCCGATACTTTCCTTGTAAGTCATCCATTTTCGCAATAATACCAATCTGGGTGTGGCCTTTGGAGATTAATTCCCGAGTGGCAAGATAACTGGATTGCACGTCATCCAGACAGAAGAATGGAACCTCCAACTCCTCATAAAAGGCATTAATCATCGTAAACGGCACATCCTGCTCTTTGAAGGACAGATAGTATGCAATGTTTGGGTTGTACAGATTACTTTTGGTCGGTTCGACGATCAGGCCATCCACGCCGTAGGAGAGCATCATTTCGAGTGCCTTTTTCTCCTGTGCCACATCATTATTGGTGCTGGCCAGCAGTAACGAGTAGTTGTCCTCATTCAGACGACTTTCAATACCGCGGATAATGGACGGAAAGATGTAATCTGAGATGTACGTCGTGATCACACCGATCGTTTTCTTTGACGTATGGCCGCCTGATCGTGATCGATACTGATTGCTGACGTAGGTTCCTGACCCTTTTTCGCTTCGTAAAAACCCTTCGTTCGATAACTCCAAAATAGCCTTCCGCACCGTCTGGCGACTCACGTTGTAGCTATCCTGTAATGCCGACTCCGTAGGGATCTGTTCACCTATGCTATATGTCCCCGAAAGGATATAACTCTTTATATCATCAATGATGACCTGGTATTTTGGCTTCACGTAGTCCACTTCTTTCATCGTTACTCATCTATATCAACGTTGTTGTTCAAATAGTTGTACGTACATATTTTAGCATGATTCAGTTTGAATGCATATAAAACAGCACAATTTTTGAAATAAACCGTACATATCCGGCCTTTTTAGATAGAGGTGTACCTTACAGCATAGCCGATTTATAACTATATTAAGACCTTTGAATGTTCAAATAGAGTGCAATATACACACTTTGTAAGTATAACTATTATATATTATTGACAAATGTACGTACAAAAAATATACTAAGGCTGTCAGAAAAGGAAAGCGCATTCTTTGAAAACACAACAGGAAGCATTTATACAAAAATTCGTGATTAGTCACTGCCATGAGTAGAAGCTTCAATTTATATATGCATCCTTTGGGATGTGAAATCGCGACCGGAGAGGGGATACACCTGATTATGAGTCAACTGGACTTGAAAGAAGCCATTACCAAGGGCGCTACTTCGCTTGGAATTGAATTTGGATCAACGCGGATTAAGGCGGTGTTGATTGACGAGCGTTTTGAGACCATCGCATCAGGCAGTTATGAATGGGAGAACCTCCTGAAAGATGGATATTGGACGTACAACCAGGAGGATATCATCACAGGTCTGCAAACGGCTTATCGTGAGATGAAGCAAGATGTGGAACAGAAATACGGAATTACGCTGCGCACGGTCGGTTCCATCGGATTTTCGGCCATGATGCACGGATATATCGCATTGGATAGCGCGGGTGAACTGTTGGTACCGTTCCGCACCTGGCGTAACGCTACGACAGGAGCAGCTGCAAGGGAGCTAACGGAACTTCTGCAATTCAATATTCCGGAACGCTGGAGCATTGCCCACTTGTATCAAGCGATTTTGAACGAAGAGGCGCATGTGCCACGGATCGATCACCTGACAACCTTGGCTGGTTACATCCACTGGTTGCTGACGGGCAATAAGGCGATTGGGATCGGCGATGCTTCAGGCATTTTCCCAATTGACGAGTCTACACATAATTACCACCCATCCATGATTCAACAGTTCGATGAACGGATCGCAGGCAAAGGTTATCCGTGGAAGGTCGAGGACCTTCTTCCGAAGGTATATCTCGCTGGTGAGAACGCAGGTGCATTGACGGAAGCGGGAGCCAAGTTGCTTGACCCTTCGCAAGATCTGCAAGCAGGCATTCCGCTCTGTCCGCCAGAGGGCGATGCTGGAACAGGTATGGTGGCAACGAATAGCGTGAGAAAACGTACGGGGAACATCTCCGTCGGCACATCCGTATTTGCGATGATCGTACTGGAGAAGGAATTGTCCAAAGTGTATCCCGAGATCGATATGGTCACCACACCGGATGGTAGTCCAGTAGGGATGGTGCATGCCAACAACTGTTCCAGTGATATCAACGCATGGGTGGGACTGTTCCGTGAATTCTCTCAAGCGATGGGATATGAAGTGGACAACGGAAAGTTGTTTAGCGTGTTGTTTAACAAGGCTTTGGAGGCAGATCCAGATGGTGGTGGCTTGCTCAGCTACGGTTATTACTCAGGTGAGAACATTACGGGACTTGAGAAAGGCCGTCCATTGTTCGTCCGCTCCCCGGAAAGCAACTTCAATCTGGCAAACTTCATGCGGACACATCTGTTCAGTGCCTTCGGTGCACTCAAGCTGGGGATGGACATTTTGACGGAGGAAGAGAATGTAGCCATTGACAGTATTTTGGCTCATGGTGGCCTGTTCAAGACTCCCGTCGTCGGACAACGGATTGTAGCTGCTGCGATGAACGTACCGGTATCAGTGATGTCTACAGCTGGTGAAGGCGGCGCATGGGGCATGGCGCTTCTGGCATCGTACATGATCAACAAGGATCAAGAGGAGAGCCTGGATGTGTTCCTGGAGCAGAAGGTATTTAGCGATGTTGAGGGAGTGGAAGTGGCACCGGATGCATCGGATGTGAAAGGGTTTGAAGCATTTATCGAACGCTATCGGAGTGGGCTCACAATTGAGCAATCAGCTGTAGATCATCTGGTAGAGGATATTCAAAAAGACCGCTTTTGATTACGAAGGATGCCTAGTGGCATCATCAACATCGAATATGGAATTCAGCCGAAATAAGTAGGGGCTTACGAAGTATGTTTCCTTTGGAAACATTGCGGTTGCTCACGTAGCTCTATCTACGCTCCGCTACTCCATTTCTAGCTTCATCCCATCTTCTCGGTACTGAAAACCGACTTTTTGAACACGCACTATTAGAGAACGGGAGGGAATAACATGTTAGAACAACTGAAGGAAGAGGTATTCCAGGCGAATCTAGAACTGCCCAAGCACGGACTTGTGAAATTCACATGGGGTAACGTCAGTGCAATCGATCGGGAAAGCGGTCTGTTCGTCATCAAACCAAGTGGCGTCAGCTACGATGTGATGAAAGCAAGCGACATGGTTGTAGTTGATCTGGACGGTAACGTAGTTGAGGGTGAGATGCGACCTTCCTCGGACACCGCAACTCATGCCGTACTATATAAGCATTACTCGGAGATTGGCGGCATCGTGCACACACACTCCACGTGGGCGACCATCTGGGCGCAAGCCGGACTGGACGTACCTGTAATGGGTACAACACATGCAGACACGTTCTACGGGGCGGTGCCTTGCGCGCGTTTCCTGAACCAGGACGAGGTTGATCGTGGATACGAAGCGGAGACAGGACACGTCATTATTGAAACGTTTGAGCAGCGTGGAATTGATGTTATGGCTGTTCCAGCAGTATTGCTCCATGGGCATGCGCCGTTTACGTGGGGGAAAGATGCCAAGTCAGCGGTGGTGAACAGTGTTGTGCTGGAGGAAGTGTGCAAAATGAACCTTTATGCTCGGCAATTGAATAACTTCGCGAAGGAACTGCCACAAGGCATTCTGGATAAACACTATCTGCGAAAACACGGAAAAGACGCGTATTACGGACAAAAGTAATTAGGTTAAAACAGTGACTGGAAGCATGTTCTGGCTTACAAGTGATTTGGTGTGGGAATGACTTGTTCAACTATACCTTTTACACGATAACGGAGAGGACAGAAGAAAGCTGGAGAAGCGGAGCGTTCGCCTTTATCACAGGATTTTCCCTTTGCAAAAAGGGAATCAAAGAAATCCGGGGATAACCAGTGATCGAAAGATTATTCTGGCTGCGCAGTGTGCTAGTGTAACCCATTTATTCAACTATAAAATAATGAAATGAGGATGATTATATGTCAGCAGCAAAAGAATTCTGGTTTGTGGTCGGTTCACAGCATTTGTACGGAGAAGAAGCACTGGGTGAAGTAAAAGCCAACGCACAGAAAATCACGGATGCTCTTAATGCAAGCGGCGTACTGCCTTACCCGCTCGTATTGCAGGATCTGGCGGTAAGCGCAGATAAAATCACGAGCACGATGAAGGAAGTCAACTATCGCGACGAAGTAGCGGGTGTCATCACATGGATGCATACATTCTCCCCGGCGAAAATGTGGATTCGTGGTACAAAATTGCTGCAAAAACCTTTGCTGCACTTAGCGACCCAATTCAACGAAAGCATTCCATGGGCAACCATCGATATGGATTTCATGAACCTGAACCAAGCTGCACATGGTGACCGCGAATATGGCTTCATTAATGCCCGTCTGAGAAAACAAAATAAAATCGTTGTTGGATACTGGGAGCGCCCAGAAGTGCAACAGCAGGTTGCAGACTGGATGGACGTAGCGGTAGCTTATAATGAAGGTTTCAACCTTAAAGTCGCTCGCTTCGGTGATAACATGCGCAACGTGGGCGTAACTGAAGGCGATAAAGTAGAAGCACAGATCCAATTTGGATGGACTGTTGATTACTTCGGCATCGGCGACCTCGTGCAATACGTGAACGCTGTAACAGAGCAGGAAATTGATGATTTGATTGCTCAGTATGGAGACCTCTACGAATTCGATTATGGCACAAACAGCAAGGAAGCTTGGGAAGCCAGTGTACGTGTGCAAGCGAGCTATGAAATTGCGATTAAACGTTTCCTGGACGAGGGTGGTTACAGCGCCTTTACTACAAACTTCGAAGATCTGCATGGCATGAAGCAGCTTCCGGGTCTGGCCGTGCAACGCCTGATGGCGCAAGGGTACGGATTTGCCGGTGAGGGTGACTGGAAAACAGCTGCGCTGGATCGCTTGCTGAAAATCATGGCTCATAACGAGAACACGGGCTTCATGGAAGATTACACATACGAGATGGCCGCTGGACAGGAAGCGATCCTGCAATCTCACATGCTTGAAGTAGATCCTACACTTGCCAGCACGAAACCAAGAATCATCGTGTCCCCACTAGGTATTGGCGATCGTGAAGATCCGGCTCGTCTCGTATTCGACGGCAAAGCAGGTGAAGGTGTCGTGGTATCCATGGCAGACTTCGGTACACATTACAAACTCTTGATCAACGAAGTATCTGCATTCGAGCCAACTGTTCCAGCCCCTAACCTGCCGGTAGCACGTGTTCTGTGGAGCGTGAAGCCTAACTTCCAGGACGGGGTAAAAGCATGGATCGAAAATGGTGGTGGTCACCATACAGTCGTATCCTTGAACCTGACGACAGATCAAATCGTGACGTATGCGAAGCTGGTGAATCTGGATTACGTTATTATTAAGTAAAAGTGGATTGGCAGCTACTGCCTGAACTCATACATTTTTTTTCTCTGTGGCCGGGGGTTAACCCTCGGCCCTTTGTTTGTTATGCTGAGAAGCATGATGTGAAGCTGAGCAAGGTTTTACTTTTTCATAGAGATGGGATAAGAAATGGAGGAGGATATTATGTACACAAAAGAAAGCTTAATGCAGCAACTAGAGCAGCTTAATGTTGATGGACAAGGCACGTTGCTCATTCACTCTTCGATGAAAAGTATAGGCGAGGTTGAAGGTGGAGCGGATACGGTGTTGGATGCTTTTACCGACTATATGAAAGAGGGATTGCTGGTGCTTCCCACCCATACATGGTCTACCATTAATGCGGATAACCCATTGTTCCACGTGGAAAATTCTACCTGTTGCGTGGGCATTCTGCCTGAACTTTTCCGTAAACGTCCGGGCGTGGTTCGTTCGTGGCACCCAACGCACTCGGTAGCAGCACTCGGGAGGGATGCAGAGGTATTTACGAAGGACGATCATCTCTTTGATACACCATGTGCGAGAGGTTCAGCATGGGGCAAGCTGCTGGATCGGAAAGCGACGATCTTGTTAGTAGGCGTAGACTTGAAGCGGAACACATTTATCCATGGGGTCGAAGAGTGGGTGGACATCCCTGGCAGAATGATGGACGAGCATGAGATGCTGTATACGGTTTTACCAGATGGAAGCCAGATTTCAGTACCGTCTCGCAGACATTGTGGATTGCCATGGTCGGAGCATTTCTGGAAAGTAGACGAGGTACTGGTTCGCGAAGGTGCGATGCGTAAAGGAAAGCTCGGCGATGCGGTCGTAAGAGTGTGTGATGCGGCTAAGACGGCAGAGGTAATTACGAAGATGCTCAAGGATAACCCTGATCTTTTCACGGATAATCTCCCTCTGGATGCAGTAAACGAATGATGTAAGAGCCGTCCGGTAGCCGGATGGCTCAATATCGACCACTTGATGATAGCTGAATAACTCCTGAGCAGCTGATCTTCCTCTCCTGTTTGTACTCCAAACCTTCAAAAGCATTCATAAATAATCAGAAATAGATCAGCATTTCGATCAGAGGTTGGTCGGACTTCCAGTGTATGGGCTACTCACCCTTTTGGTGGTGTGATAAGATATGGTTAAATTAACCAATAAGATTGCCATAGCAGTATAGAATATAAGTGTTTATTGAAGTTTTAAATGAATGTCATATAGAATCATGAACAACCACGTTGTCATTGTAGCATCTAAGAAGGAGAAGATTCGTGAACCCATTAGTATGGTATGATCTCTTTTTATTCGTCCTATTGTTTGGTGTAGGTGTATATGTATTTGCTACGGTTAGAATTACGAACTTACATAAGGTGTACTTTTTATTCCACGGGTTGATGATGCTCTGGCCTTTCTGCCAATTTGCGAGTACGCTCACGGATGATTCCGGTCTGCAGTTGTTCTACGTTACGTTATCATTCGTCGCGGTCTCCCTGCTTGGGAGCGGATGGCTTCTATTGACGATCTTTATTACCGGCTATTCAGAGCGTTTGAGTGCAAAAGGAACGTTCCTGCTATTTGTCCCAGCGGTGATCGGGGCTATAGGTGTGGTCGCAAATCCATGGAATGAGTTCGTCATCCCACTGGAGGGCGGGTACATCGAGCGGGCTTACGGCCCTTGGTTCTGGGTTGTGATGGTTATTCTGGTGAGCTATTTCGTGACGTCTCTCGTGGTTCTATTCCGGGCAGTGTATTCTTCGCAGACGTCTGCCATGATTAAAAAACAGGTTAGGATCACCCTATGGGGTATCTTAGTCTTGGCTGTGTTTGCAACGATTGATGCGATTCTGAATGTCGTTCTAGCCCGCTGGTTGCCGATCATTCCTGGCATGACTTCGCTGGGGATCTTTCTGTCGGACTTGTTCTTTGTCTATGTGATCAAAAGATACAATGTGTTCGATCTGGTCTCCATCGCCCATGAGGACGTAATCAATACCATTCCATACGGCATCCTGGTACTGGATGAGAATGAAGTCATTGTTGAAGCGAACAAAGCCTCACGATCCTTTATGGATCTGCATGTGGGGGATTCTTTTGATATGGAAGCCTTTCTGGAGTCTGTTCATGTTGTGGGCAGCTGTCGGGAGTTCGTGAATCACTATAAGAAAAAAGAAAATACCCTCTCTCACATTGAAGTAATCGTGGAGCGGGATAGCAATATCCGGCACTTTATCCTGCAATCGTCTCCGATTGTGGATTCGGCTCTTGTGCCGATCGGTCATATCCTCACGTTCCAGGATGTCTCGCAGGAGCGTTTCTACGTGAAAGAGATGAATCGTCAGAACGTAACGCTTCAGGAGCGAAATCAGGCGCTAGACTTGATCCGTCTGGAGTTATCCGAGGCCAATCGCAAACTGGAGGAACTCGCGCTGACGGACAGTTTAACCAACTGTTACAACCGCCGTTATCTGACCCAACACCTGAATCACGAGGTCATTACCAATATTCAATACAAAACACCATTCTCCCTCCTGCTGCTTGATATCGACTACTTCAAAGCGATCAATGATCGCTACGGGCATGTCATCGGGGACGAAGTACTCGTCCGCACAGCGGAGGCGGTCAAACAATCCATTCGCAGTACGGATATTTTGACGCGTTATGGCGGGGAAGAGTTCATGATCTACCTTCCGCATACGGAGCATGACTTGGCGAACCAGATCGCGGAGCGCGTGAGAACCGCTGTGGAGTCTAATCGCATTATGGTGGATCACGAGATTATGCAGGTGTCCATTACGATTAGTATTGGGATTCTGTCCTTTGAAGACTTTGAAATGGAGCATGTACCGGACAATCCGGAGGGGTATTTGACCCAGCTGTTCGCTGCGGTGGATAAGGCACTGTATCAGGCGAAGCAGAATGGGCGGAACCGGGTGGAGTTTGGGGTGTTTGAGCGGGGAGTTATTTGAAAAGGGAAATAAGAGAAGAGTGGAGACGTACTCCACTCTTTTTGGTGTTAGCGTATGATTTTGATGTAGAGATATTTATTCGGAATTTTTATGTGATTTGTCGATAGCATATAAAACTTCTTTGCTAATTTTGGTCAATGATATGATTGTATCTGTACTTTTGCCGCTTATTAAAGTTATATGTTCATCCAAGGCTCTTTTGTACTCAGAGTCTTCTTTGAATTTAAAGATTTCTTCAGCAGTGACCTGCAATCCATTGATTATTTTCTCAAGAGTCTCCAAAGAAATGTTACGATCTCCTCGTTCAACTCCACCAATATAGCTGTAATGAAGACCTGCTGCTTCCGCTAGTTGTTCCTGAGTCCAGCCTTTGGCCTTCCTTAATTCACGTATTCGATTGCCTACATACTCTGGTAAACTCATTTGATCACCTCCACTTAAGGTTAGAAGAGGTTATGGAATCCTTACAGACTAATATATGCAAACTGAATCTTTAAATAAAAGTACTTATAAGTACAATTTATATTGATCTTCTTTTGGTTTATCTATACAATTATAAGAAAATCGATAATTAAGGAGGATTATCTTTGCGATCTTCTATCCTAAAATCACTCAAACCGGACATCATTGTTGAAATGTTGGACATGGCTGTGGCTTTTGAAAATTGGAACAAGGTGATGGAGCGGGCGGACATGTTATATCAATGTGTGCAGTCCATCCATGAAGAGCGGCAGGAGTATCAGTCAAAGGGAGTGCCTGCACCACATATACACATCGAGCGGCCCTTGGTCTACTATTACGGGTTCAGTCACTTAATGCGGGGTATGGCTCACCAGAAGATGGGACAGGTAGATCGGGCGCGAGCATCTATCGATCAATATGCAGATCTGGGATGGATGGAGAATCTGGATGAGGTAGGCATGCAGGTGGTGCAGGAGTTCAGGCATAAGGCACAGGCGAATCGGTATGTTCTTGAGATTGAAGCCGGGCAGGTGCAACTGCTGGAGGAGTTTGTGAACTTTTTGCTTGAGCATCCGGAGGGATGGTTGGCAGGTCTGAAGGTGATTACGGAAGCAGCAGTGCGGCATAGGTGGCAGATTGATCGGGTTTTACATGTGTTCGAGGATCAGATACAGGGTGTTGGCAGAGAAATGGATTCTTCAAACAACGTTGATATGTACCATTACTGTTATCAGCGGGCTTTGTATGAACAGTGGATGGGAAGACAACAGGAGGCCGTGGAGTTCATTTTGCAGGCAATCAGGTTAGCGGATAAGCTAAGGATGGATCGGTATTTTATAAGGTGCACAGCATTGTTGGAATCATTGCGGGAAGAGGCGACAGAGGCGCAGATTGGGCGGTATCGGGAGTTGTTGGAGGGGATGAAGTAGGAAAGGAATTTACTGAAACTGGTAGGATATGCCTTGAAGTGGGTATATGCATATAGGACCATAGCACCGATGAGGAGCACAGCTTGTGTTTTTACCATGGTGAAATCAGGATGTTAGCCGGATAGTTTACATATTACACTTCTGCTAACATAGGATAATCCTATTTTGAATGAGCGGAGAAACGTTATGAGTACAATCAAAGTTACCCCTGAACAACTACATCACGTATCGAATCAGGTGGATCAGGCCAGACAGCAGTTGGAGAGTATACGAAGTGATCTGATGAGACAGATCATGTTCGTTCAGGCGATGTGGATGGGCGCGACGCAGGAGCGATTTTACTATGAGTTCGAGCAGTCACGACCTATACTGGATAAAGCGCTGGAGAGTATGGTGAACACATCCAAGGAATTGAAGGATATCGCCACCCGTTTCCAAGATGCAGATGCTCAAAAGGGAAGTCTGGGTGGTGCGTTTGGAGCAGTCGGTGCCGCAGTTATGATGACCAAATCATCAGGTGACTCAGGTTCGGGTGACAAGGGCTATCGGATGGCGTATAACGCGATGCTTGGCAAAATGATGCCTGTGAACGAGAAAGGTGTTACGGATCAGGCTGCCCTTCAGGCTTATGAGAGGGACCAGGGACATCTGGACTTTAATCGCATGCAAGCTGTGAACGTTGAACCGCCTGGGGAAGATATCTTTGCGTTACAGATCAAGGCGTTTGAGATGGGCATTCATCCTACGACGGGAGAGCCTGTATCGGATAGATATGCTCAGATGATGGTTGCGTCTCTGAAGTTCAGTCAGATTTTTATGGGGATTCAGATGGTTCGTGGGAGTATGCCGGGTGGTAAGGGGCCGTTTCGATTGCCTTCTTCTAATCCTGCTGTGGCGAAGATTAAGCAGCATATTGAGGCTGCTAAGTCTAAGAATGGTAAGATAGAGGGTAAAGCTACAGAGGTATTAAGAAAACCTAACATTGAAACAGAAAATGCGATAAGAAAAATAGTCTCTGGAGATAATGTACAGGACATTCGTAAACATGCTAAAAAGGTGACTGTATATGATAATTATTCTGAAATTGTTACACATGATAATAAAGTAGTAAGAATCAATAAAGATGACATGCCGAATTCTTCGTTTAACAAGCTGGATGAACTTATCCTCTTTGAAGATAGCATTTCAGATTATGGTATGAAATCATATGATAAAATCAGGAATATGCAATTAGAGGATGTTCCTGATGTTGCTAAGAATACGGGCTTAGATATTTCAGACATTACAAATTTAAAGAAACATTTATTTTTAGAGAAACATGAAATTCCGAAAGCAGGAGGCATTCTGATTAAGAAAGAACATTTCTCACCTGACGATGAAATAGCATATGCTTGGCAGTTAGCTCAGAAAAAAGAACTCAATCAAGCCCAGAAGGATTGGTTTAAACAATTAGCCGATCATGAACTTACTGAAGCAAAATTAATGAAGGAGGGAATTCCGTACAGACGTATAGAGTCATGGTCAGATGATAAGAGAACGTATACTGATCAACCTCCGAATGATGGCGCACATCGAAAGGCACCTGAGCAACCGGAATATGGTACATTTGAAGGCTTTGATCCTTTTAAATAATCGTAAAAATACCAAATAAAAACTCGGAATAATGGAGGCAGTGATGAGTTATTTTTCCAAAGGAATAGAAAGAATAAATAAAATAGATTGGAATCTATCTGGTACTGTAGACGAGCCTTCACATATGGCGCTGATACAAGAATATATAAGACGAGCAGCAGTGCTAATTACATTATATGATCTAGAAACACCGTATCCTTTCTTTAAAGCTTCTCATGCAATTGGATTTAATAGTGATCTGGGTATATCAGAAAAGTGTCCTGGGTTGAGTGGGTTGAAAAATACGTTTATGAAAGGAACATGTGAAGCTTATCTAGAGTGGTTAAACTTGCAGGATACTGGAAATGAGATTGCATTGAAATTCCATGATTTGTACGAACCTCTAATTCTTCTGATTGAAAGAGGAGGAACCCTCAGAAGACGGCATGGCGATATTATTGCTGGGGGTTATGCATTTCCTCTGGCAAACGCTGAATACATGTCAAAACAGGCACCTATTGATATTAGTGAAGAAGGCTTGAAAGCTTGGGTAAACCAATAACTTCCTTGCCCTTCGAGGCGATTTTTAAATGAAGCGGCCTACCTGCGTCCTATAAGATCGTAGATAGGCCTTTTTTAAATGCAGGAGCTGAACAAAATAAATGAGTAAATTAATTAAAGAAATATATTCAATAGATCAAAATATTCAGACTGATAACTCTGATTCATCTTTGGATCATTGGTACGATAGACTTATTAATAAGAAAGTGAGTGAGCTTGACTTAGAAGATGTTAGTAGAATGTTGGGCCAACATGTGCTTATAGATCTTGGTATAGAAAAGGCTATAGAAATTTTATCAAAAGATCCTCTTGCTGGGGAGATGTATGATGGACATCTGTTGAAGCTTCTTTATTCTATTGAAACGAATAATTTTAGAGACTTATCACAACTAAAAAGATTACTCCAGACTATCAAGAGAGATCTTTCTCAATTCGAATGGGCTGATGAAGAAGATCAGGAAGAGTACGCTGAGTTATTAGAACTTTTTTTGAAAAAGGTTGGCCTTTAAAATTATGAAATAAATTTAGACCTTAAATTTGAGCTTCACAAAAAATGGGTTGAGACTAGTGGTCAAGAAGGTGAGAAGCTAAGATTACAGGAAGTTGATTTTCAACATTATGAGTTAACTGGTGTGTGGTTGGAATAATCGTATATGACTAGCTGTAATTTTGATAATCTTAGTCTGAACAACATGGATTTCCATGCCTCAGGTTTAAGTTCGTCAACTTATAACGACGCAGAATTAGTGAATTGTGATTTTTATAAGTCGGACCTATCTTATACTGAATTTTCTAATGCAACTTTGCGAATTTCCATAGCATTAATGTCGGCACCCCTGACAACCCAACAGTCCTTCTAGGTCAAGATGCAGCAAAATGGTTAGAAGCTATTGTGGGAGAATGAATTTTAAATTATATCTTCAAGACAAGTACTGAATTTAAATTAACGGAGTAGGCATGTTGATAACATATATGGAATTAGATTCTTTTAAGGAATACTTACTAAAAACTGTAGATGAATTATCCACCTATCATAACGAAGTATTGGGTGAAAACAGTAAATTCATAATTACTCCGATTGAGGAGTGGGGTAAATCTTTAAATTCTACAGACGAATATCTTTACCGGGGAATGTTAAATTCGAATAATTTAGATGGACGCGAGTTCGATATTGATTCTGTTATAAAGATGTTGGGTTGTAGAGTACCCTTGTGCCCCCTTTGGGTAAAAGTTTTGCTTAAAGAAGTCAGGGCGGAAGCACCTGTAATTGAACTGCAGACGAGTTTAAGATTTCGTAAACCAAGTTTGTTACAAAACCAAGAAACGGGACATCCTCCGTTCATAGCAGTTCTAGAGTCCTTAAACTAATAAAGAAGAGGATAACTAATGGGAACCACTGCATTTTTCTTAACGGAGCGTGAAAAGTATACGCCAGAAAAGTTTTTGTCTGACACTATGATTGCAGCATTTAACTCCGACAACCGGATTATTTTTGATAATCATAAAAACCTTAAAAATGGAAAATTCTCTTCTACAACGTTGAACATTCTGGCTCATTCCTACAACAGCGACGATAATAATCATCAATTCATTATATATGTGAAGGCAAAGGAAAATAAGAGTGGAATATTCGGTGACTATGGAGATCTTGATTTGGATCCTGATCACGAACTCATTCGAGTAGGTACAATAGAAGAAGTGTTTGGAGCAGAAGAGGTCATTCTTCGTTTCGTTTATGAATATCTGAATCTTAATAGATCCGACTATTTTTGGGTGTCTGATTACGATTGGGTCTACACTTGGGAAGACATACAAAAGATATATTCAGAGACTTATGACTCTGATTGGTGCTATAAAGATCCTAAAATGATTTGAATAAATCGATTGGGCTGGATCTTCTAAATGGAGGTCACAATAAATGATTGTAGAGTCTAGAGAAGTAATACGAAAAAGAGCGGCTCTTCATATGAACGATCCAGTAATCGAGCATTACAGAGTTGAACTAATTAATATACTAAGCCAAAATGAAGATGAGACGATTCAATTCCTCAAGAACTGTAGTAAGGACGAACTTATTTGGGTTAGTGAGGTGTTTGAAGAAATAGCTTATAATCTCCAAAGTACAGAATATATCAACACCCTCAAGGAATGTGATAAAAAATATCCTGAATTAAAATTAACGAATATTATCAAGACGGCCATTTCTTACATGGATTAATCTTACCGGTATCCAGACAGGATCAAACTGGGAGATGACTAAGATAGAGGTTAATTTTTAATATGTACAAACAATTAGATAATCTTTTATCGGCTGTGACGACAGTTGATTCCTGGTATGATGACGGTTGTATTATAGCAGCAGAAATATTGGAGGATTTCGGACAAAGTGATTGGGATCAGTTAACCATTGAGGTGCTGGATAAGCCACTCTACTGGAAGAAAAAGCTGGCTTACTGTCTGGATAGTACACAGCACACACAAGAATTTGAAATCCTGCTTTCTCTACTTTCTGTTGAAGACAGCGAGTTGTTTGAAATATGTATAGATACATTAAGAAGTTACACATCTACTAAACATAAGCAACGAATTATAAATCATCCAATGATATTAGATCGTGTGCATAATGCAATTTCAGGAGCAGGCACTGCCAGCCAAAAAATATTAGAGGAATTTCTTAAGGGGTTAAAATAGGTGAAATTGTAGAATGAAAAAATTCACCATCAAACGATAACGCAGTTGCTAGGGCTGCGTTATTTAGTCGTTACCATTTTCGTAACGCTTAGGAGTGAGAGCATGAATTTTGATATCGTTGAGATAAAGGACTACTATGACACGGAAATAATTCATTATGACTTTACTAATCTAAAAGATCGGGGCATAAGTGAAGAGAATGCTCATTTTTTAATCGACATAGGAGTTCCGGAACAATATGATGATTTTTTCTTTTATACATCTGAAGCTTTTCAATTGAAATTTATTGAGGAAGAGGAATATATTCAGATTGGTCAATTTGCAAGTTATGGTATGCGTGACTCGTATGGTCTCTATCTAAAACAAGGGAGCGATATGTTTTTCACAACATCATCATTGGATAAATCCAACGTATATATACTCAATAAGAATTTGGGAACCTTCTTTTTGTTTCATCTAATTAGAAATGAACTGGCAACTAAAATGAGACTGGAAGGTACATATACCTCAGATGAGTATGCTAGAGCACTTCGTGGTTATTTTGAGAAGATTGATCCGATAGCAATGAATAATGTCGAAGCTTACTGGTCACATATGCTGGAAGACTACGAAACTGGGTTGTAACTCTTCGAGAAAATCTTGCATGGTATCACCTGTAAACAATCCCGGATCGCAAAGGAAATAAACCATAATAAAGTCCTCATATGTAACAAAAAACATGAAGAATCCGCTCTCATCCGAGAGTCGGATTTTTTCTCGTTCTAACACTAATATAACTCTTGTCAAAACGTAATCATTACGATATGATAATACTCATTGTTTAGATCATAATGATTACGATTAAGAGAGAGGGGCATTACCTTGAATAAAAAGACGCCACTGCTAGCGCTGGTCTCCTTGGCCTTGAGCGCTGGACTGTTGAGCGCCTGCGGATCATCTGAGTCCAGTCCCGCTGCGCAACCATCCACCGATAATAAAAATGTTCACTTCCTATATAACTTCTCCACGAGTTCGCTAGATCCGCATGTCGATTCCAGCTATGTACCGCTGCGCGCGGGCATTACGGAAACGCTGGTACGTCTCGATGAAGAGAATCTGACGGTTGCCCCATGGCTCGCCGAGAGCTGGGAGAGCGAAGACGGACAGCATTGGACGATTGACCTGCGAGATGATGTGACCTTCCAGAATGGCAAGCCAATGACGGGTAAATCCGTTAAGGCATCCTTTGAACGTGCACTGGAAGAGAATGTAGCCATCCAGAACGCACTGAAGATCGATACGATTGAAGCTGAGGGCGACAAGCTGGAGATCACTACAACTCAGCCGTTCCCGGAGTTCGCTTCCGAGTTGGTGAATCCGAACACGGCGATTATCGACGTGAGTGAGCCGGACATTGTGAACAAGCCGATTGGTACGGGCCCGTTCAAGCTGACCTCTTTTACCCCAGGTAGCAAGCTGCAACTGGATCGCTATGATGAATATTGGGACGGAGCATCGCCTCTGGATTCCATCACGTTCTCATTCAATGAGGATGCCAATGCCCGCACACTAGCGCTAAAATCTGGACAGGTAGATATCGTATACCGTCCTGAAGTCGAAAGCCTCGAATCGCTCAAAGCGATGGACGGCATGACCGTTGAATCTACATCGACGTTCCGCGTGCATCAGCTAACGATGAACATGCAGCGGGAGAGTATGAAGGACCTTAATGTTCGTCGTGCACTGGACGCGCTGATTGACCGTCAGGGCATCGTGGATACGATCCTGCTAGGATATGGCGAAGCTGCTATCGGACCGTTCCTGCCATCGCTGCCATTTGCGCCAACCTATACCGATACAGCAACGGAATCTGGAGCTGATGTCGCTGTAAAATATCTTGGCGAAGCAGGGTACACGCAGCAAAACGGCGTGATGACCAAGGATGGCAAACCATTGCAGCTGACGCTGCTGACATATTCAGCCCGTGCCGATCTGCCACTGATTGCTCAAGTGTTCCAATCTGATGCGAAGAAGATCGGTATCGACGTGCAGATTCGCCAGATTGACACGCCGGAAGATTATATGGCGTCCAATCGTGATTGGGATATTGCAACGTACAGTAATTTGACGGCCCCGCGTGGCGATGCTGGATATTACCTGAATGCAACGTACCATCCGAAGGGTGCTCTTAACTTCAGCGGATCGGAAGATCCGGAACTGACCAAGATCATCGACGAACTGAATCTCACAGTTGCACCGGAGAAACGCGCAGAGCTTGCCGAGAAGGCAGCCAACTACGTTCATGACAACGTGCTGAATTCATTTGTGCTTCATCCAGGTACAATTGTTGCCTACAACGGCAAGAAGATCAAGAACTGGGTTACCACTCGCAGTGAATATTACATGATTACCAATAAGCTGGATGTGATGTAATGTTTCGCATTTTGCTTCGGAAGTTCCTTGAAGTATTTATCTTTCTGCTGTTCATTATGTTTGTGAGTTTCCTGTTCATTCGTCTGGCTCCCGGTGATCCGGTGCTGACGATCCTGAACGTGGACGAACTGTCCGTTAGTCAGGAGCAGGTCGAAGCTGTACGCGAAGAAATGGGCTTCAACGATTCGCTTCCTGTCCAGTTTGGCAACTGGTTGCTCGATTTCGTTCGACTCGACTTCGGCGTATCGTATTCGACAGGCCAGCCTGTCATGCAGACCTTGATGCGTGCGCTGCCAGCTACGGCTGAACTGACGATAGGTGCTCTACTGGTCATGCTCGTTATAGCGATCCCGCTCGGCTCGCTATCAGCGCTCCATCGTGGCAGTTGGATTGACCGCGGCAGCCGCATGCTCTCCATTGTGGGGGCGGCGGTGCCGAGTTTCTGGCTGGGTCTGATCCTGATCGACATGTTCGGCGTACGCTTTGGCAATCTGCCGACCATGGGCCGGGATGGATTCACATCACTTATTCTGCCATCTTTGACTCTGGGACTTGCCATCTCCAGCGTTTATGTGCGTCTTTTGCGTTCCAGCCTGCTGGATTCACTAAGTCAGGAGTTCGTTCGGTCCGCTCGAGCAAGAGGGTTATCCGAAGGCCGGATCTTCATGCTTCACGCGTTTCGGCATAGTCTTCCGCCTGTCATTACGGTATTTGGCGTAAGTCTCGGCAGCCTGATTGGCGGAGTTGTCGTGATTGAAGTGTTGTTCGCTTATCCGGGGATCGGCAAGCTTGTCGTTGATGCCATCCGCCAGCGTGATTATCCTCTGATTCAGGGTTACATCCTGATCATGGCTATCGTAGTATTCCTCGTGAATACGGCGGTTGATCTATCTTATCGTTATTTGAATCCTGAAATGAAACTCAAGGAAAAGGAGGCCCACCGATGAAAACCATGCCCCTGCCCATTCCGACGACAAAATCTAAAAAACATAGCTGGCAGGCGATCATTGGTCTGCTGTTTGCACTGCTGGTCATCGCGGCCTCCTTATATGCCTTTTTATACTTGAAGCATGATCATACCTTAACCGATCTGCGCGGACGATTGCAGGGCGCAAGTGCTCTCCATCCGTTCGGTACCGACCACCTGGGCCGCGATGTACTGACACGTCTGCTGCTTGGCGGCGGCCAAACACTGGGGTATAGCTTGCTGGCACTCGGTGCTGCATTGCTGATCGGCATTCCGTTTGGCTTGATCGCGGGTTACAAACGTGGCTGGGTCGATAAGCTGTTCATGCGGATCGCTGATGCTTTTCTAGCTTTTCCTGATACCATCGTGGCGATTGTGCTCAGTGGCCTGCTTGGCGCGGGAATCGGCAATCTGGTATTGGCGATTGTAATCGTTAAGTGGGTCAGCTATGCGCGTCTCGTTCGGAGTACGGTTTTATCGGAGTCCCAAAAGGATTACATTCGCATCGCCCGGACCAACGGACTTTCGGACGGTCGTATCATGAGAAAGCATCTGCTTCCGCATATCGCAGGCCATGTGCTCGTGTTAGCCAGTCTCGATCTGGGCAAAATCATTCTGCTCATCTCATCATTGTCCTACATCGGCCTTGGCGCACAGCCGCCAACACCTGAATGGGGTGCGATGCTGAATGACTCACGGCCTTACTTCCAGTCTCGGCCAGAGCTGATGATCTACCCTGGTCTTGCCATTGTCTCGGTAGTGCTGCTTGCCAACATGTTGGGCGACTATCTGCGAGACCGGTTTGACGTGAAGAAGGAGGTGCAGCCATGATTCTCTCCATTGAGGAACTGAGCATCTCCAGTCGGGATCGTACGATTGTAGAGCAAGTCTCTCTGGCTGTTCGTGAAGGTGAATTCATGGCTTTGGTTGGACAGAGCGGTAGTGGCAAAAGCTTGCTCTCGCAAGCGATTGGTCGTCTGCTGCCGCCCAACCTGCATGCATCGGGTCGAGTGATGTTCGAAGGCAGTAATCTGCTCGAACGGAAACCAAAGGAGATGCGCGCCCTGCGGGGAAGCCGCATCTCGTATATTTTTCAAGACTATCAGGGAGCATTTACGCCATTTCGCAGTATTGGTGGGCACTTTGATGAGTACCAGAAGGTACATGGGGAAAAGTCTTCTGTCATCCGCAAAAAACGGGCTGAGGAAGCGCTGGAATCGGTTGGCCTTGGCGCTGAATTGCTGCGCCGCTATCCGTTCCAGTTGAGCGGTGGACAGCTTCAGCGGGCCTCGATTGCCACATCGCTGATGCTGTCTCCTCGTCTACTGATTGCAGACGAGGCAACGACCGCGCTAGATAGTGTGTCTGGGCATCGCGTACTGGAACTGCTGGCACGTAAACAAGCGGAGACAGGCTGTGCGATTCTGTTTATCACACACGATTGGCGTCATGTACGTCGCTATGCCAGCCGTTTGGCTGTCATGAAGGAAGGGCAGATCGTTGAATCTGGCGGAAAGCATCGCATTCTCGATCATCCTCAGCATGAATATACTCGCCAGCTGATTGAAGCGGCTCCCGTCCTGAGCCGCTCGCTGAAGTCGGGATTGAAGGAGGCGGGAATGGAATGAAGACAACGGAAAATGATGAACGCCGTGGACTCATGCAGTCCGAAGAAGGAACTGTTGTGCGAAGCCATGACTTTGCTAAAAATGTAAACCATGCAGACACAGACAATACAGTCATAACTACTACAGATACAGATCTTGCGGATACAGATACGGATATAAATACCACCGTTTCAGACAATGCTTCATCTTCCAGTATCCTCAGCAATCCTGTGCTTCACGTGGAACATCTTAGCCGAACGTATGATGGTGCAGACCGACCAGCTGTGAATGATATTTCCTTCACTCTGAACTACGGCGAGTGTCTTGGCCTGGTTGGCGAGAGCGGGTGCGGCAAGAGTACGCTCGCCCGCTGTCTGCTGCGGATTGAAGATGCAGACACAGGCTCGATTACACTGGGCGGACAGGATATCGCACGGCTGAGCGGCCGACGGTTGCGACCTCATCGCCGGAAGATTCAGATTGTTTTCCAGAACCCGATGGCTGCACTGAATCCAAAGCTCAAGATTGCCGATTCGCTGATCGATCCGTACGAACAGCTTGGACGGAACGCCGAGTTGTCCCACTTTACCTATACGTCGAAGGAGGCTTACGTCCAAAAGTTGCTTGAAGCTGTTGAGCTTCCAAGCGATTTGGCTGGACGTTACCCCCACGAGCTAAGTGGTGGACAGCGTCAGCGTGTAACGATCGCGCGTGCCATTGGCATTGAGCCGGACGTTGTCGTTCTGGATGAACCGACGGCCAGCCTGGACGTGATCTCGCAAGGTGCCGTTTTGCAGTTGCTCACCGATCTGCGGACATCGCTTGGTCTGTCATACGTGTTCATCTCGCATGATCTGGCTGCGGTACATCGCATGAGCCAGCGCATCATCGTCATGCGGGAAGGTCAGATTGTTGATCGCTTTGGCGCGGATGCGTTGTTCGCTGAAGAACGCCATTCGTATACAAAAGAACTGATTTCGATCTTCTGAGTACTCCCGGAAACGCCGGGGGTGGTAATCGTTAATTTATATATGCCGCCTTACGAAGAAATTCGAAAGCGGCTTTTGGCGCATCCATTTGATCACCCAAGTCCCACTAAAACCGAGCACCTTTCTTTGTTTTGAACAAATATATCTTTCAGGCCTATAACCGGGCTAACGTTCCGATGTAAACTAGCGTATACTGATGGAATAGCAAATATCTTGAAATTGCATATTTAAATTGCTCCATATTATTGATACACTAGATCAAGGTATATTCATTCAGAGAAGGTGCGACCCCGTTCAAGAATGGGCTTGCTGCAAATGCCAAATCGATAACGCTTACATCCTTTTGGCAAATATAGGATATAAGGACGGTAGACATGAGCCAGGGACAAACGAGTACAGATGTTATCTTGATTGGTGCCGGAATTATGAGTGCAACTTTGGGGACTTTGCTAAAAGAATTGGCACCAGACTGGAATATTAAGGTTTTTGAAAAGCTCGCCACTGCAGGAGAGGAAAGCTCCAATGAATGGAATAATGCCGGAACCGGGCATGCTGCATTGTGCGAACTTAACTATACCGTTGAACGACCAGACGGAACCGTAGATATTAGCAAAGCGATTAAAGTGAATGAACAATTTCAGATCTCAAAGCAATTTTGGTCCTATCTCGTCAATAGCCGTCTGATTCGTAATCCGCGGGACTTCATTATGCCGATTCCTCATTTAAGTTATGTGCACGGAGAGAGTAATGTCCAGTTTTTGAAACGACGTTATGACTCCTTATCGAATCACCCGCTGTTCGCAGGCATGGAATTCTCGGATGACAAGAAAGAGCTGGCGAAATGGATGCCGCTGATGATGAAAGATCGCACAAGTAATGAACCTGTTGCAGCGACCAAGATTGACTCCGGTACGGACGTTAACTTTGGTGCTTTAACGCGTATGCTGATCAAACATTTGAAGGAACAACACGTGGGTATCCACTACGAACATAGCGTGAAGAATATGAAACGCACCAGCGATGGACAATGGGAATTATCCGTGAAAAACCTGAAGAGTGGTGCAGTCGAACGCCATAAGGCGAAATTCGTCTTCATCGGCGCGGGCGGCGGAAGTCTGCACTTGCTCCAGAAGACGGGCATTCCGGAGGGTAAACATATCGGCGGATTCCCGGTCAGTGGGATCTTTATGGTGTGCAAAAATCAAAAGGTCGTGGAACAGCATCATGCCAAGGTATACGGCAAGGCTTCGGTAGGGGCTCCGCCCATGTCCGTTCCGCATCTGGACACCCGATTTATCGACAATAAGAAGTCGCTGTTATTCGGACCGTTTGCCGGGTTCTCGCCGAAATTCCTGAAGACAGGTTCCAATGCCGACTTAATCACGTCGGTTAAGATGCATAATCTGCTTACGATGCTTGCAGCAGGTGTCAAAGAAATCTCTTTGACCAAATATCTGATCCAGCAACTGATGTTATCGAAAGAACAACGTATGGCTGAATTGCGTGACTTTGTTCCGGGTGCGAAGAGCGAGGATTGGGATATGGTTCTGGCGGGACAGCGTGTGCAGGTGATCAAGGATACTGTCCAAGGTGGCAAGGGTACGCTCCAATTTGGTACGGAAGTGGTCACGTCTGCAGATGGAACGATTGCGGCTTTGCTAGGTGCATCACCAGGTGCATCCACCGCAGTTCAGGTCATGCTTGAGATTCTTCAGCGGTGCTTCCCGCAGCATATGGAGGCATGGGAGCCAAAGATCAAGGAAATGATTCCTTCCTACGGCATCTCGCTTGTGGAGAACTTGGATCTTCTCAAAGAGGTTCATTCTTCAACAGCCAAAGCGCTGGGATTATCGGATGAAAAACATGTCCTGCACGTATAACGATTAATCTAATCGTGTTAAATAAGAATCAAGCCAAAGAAGAGAGCTAAGCCGGGATGAAACCCGTGCTTAGCTCTTTTTTGATTTATTTGATATATCATAACTTGAACTTGAACTTTGAACTTTGAACTTGAGCTTGGAATTGAATTTGAACCTGAACCTGCCCGGCCTGCACCATGGCTTCCACTTTAGACCTTACACAAAGCATACGGACACGAACTTACGAAATGCCAAGTGTAGAGTTATAGAATTATCTTATCACTCAGACTCCTGTACTGCGGTCCAAAGGGATGACAAAGGAAACCTTCGTACCTTGACCCGGTGAGCTGACGATGCTTAAACCCTGTCCATACATCTGAGTCAACCGGCGATGCGTATTCGTTAATCCAATGCCTCCGGTTCCGCCGGGTCCTTTCTTGGGCCATGCCAATGCCCGTTCGATCTGCTCGGGCTGCATTCCCACACCGTCATCCTCGATCTCGATCAAGGTACCCGTTGTATGGTTGATTATTCGGATATGCACGGTTCCACCCTCAACTTTGCTGAGAATACCATGTCGAACGGCATTCTCAATGAGTGGTTGGATGGTGAGTGGCGGCAGGGATAGATCAAGATCATCGGGGATATCCCAGATGACGTTTAATCGATGCATGAATCGTTCTTTCTCAATGTAGAGATAGGCTCGTGAAAGATCCAACTCATGAGTGACCTCCACCATCTTCTCCGAATTGACAAAATGAAAGCTGGTCTGAAGATACTCGATAAAAGCATCGCCCAGTTTCTGCATTCGCTCCGTATCCATCTCACTAAGAACCATGATTGAATTGAGCGTGTTAAAAAGAAAATGGGGCTGAATCTGTGCTTGTAAGTAAGCAGCCTCCATGCGCAGCCGCTCATCGATGGATTGTTTCAGCACAATTAATGATCCGATCCGATGCCTTAACTCAACGGCATCAACGGGTTTAGTGACATAGTCCGTAGCGCCAGCCATGAATCCAGCGTACACATCGGCTGGTTCGTTACGGGCCGTCAACAACAGGATGGGAAGCTCCGTTACCGAATAACGCTTGCGTACGTTTTCTGTCAGTTCATAACCGGACATATGAGGCATCATCACATCGGCAATCAGTAAGTCCCACGGCTCCTTATCCAGCAATTCAAGTGCTTCAAGTGCCGAGGCCGCAGGTTGAATCTGGTACGGTTCATTCGCAAGCATGGAGATCAGTACTCGCAGGTTTACAGGATCATCATCGACGGCAAGAATACGGGCGGCAGTCTTATCATGAGATTGAGATAGGCTCTGCTGCTGCGGCTCTGCAATCGCAACTTCCTCGAAGCTGTGAGCGGCCCATCGCTGCTCCGTTTGATCCGATAGCGATGCGGTATCTTCCCGTGGAAGCGAGATCTGGAAGATGGATCCTTGCCCAGGTATAGATTGCACGGTGAGTTGGCCGCCATGGAGTTCGGTGAGCTGTCTGCTGATATTTAGACCGAGGCCGATTCCTCCACTTAAGCGAGCCTCTGGTGTCCCCTGTTCATACGCCTCGAATATTCGCTGTTGTATCTCCTCACTCATACCAACGCCGGTATCCGAAACTTGAATTAAGACGTGCTCTCCATGTTCACGCACAGATATAGTAATCGTACCCTCATCGGTAAATTTGAGCGCATTATGCAATAGGTTGTAGAGTACCTGAACAAGTCTTCTCTCATCGGCTTGAATCAGCGGCAGTGAATCTGGAATATCCACCTTCATCTGGATCGGCCGACCCTCCGCCATGAATCGGAACATACCGATCACGCCTGGAATAACGGATGCAAGAGATAAAGGCTTTTTCTGAAGCTTAATACGTTTTTCCTTCAGGCGAATTACGTCAAGGAGGTCATCAACCAGTTGGGACATGCGTCGGCCGATGGTAACTAACAGTTTCATGTCTTCTGCCTGCTGCTGACCACCTGATGTACGCCGTTCACGAACCGCGATGCTCTCGGCGATATTGATGATGCCATGTAACGGGGTACGCAGCTCATGAGCCGTATTCACAAGAAACTGATCCTTCTGGCGATCCTCCTCTTTGAGCTGTTCGTACAACTTCTCGATCTCACTTGAGTTGCGGAAGTATTTTCTGAACCAATAGGCGGAGAAGCCGAACATGGCCGCGATCACATCAATCGGATAATACACGTTAGTAATTTCATTAAGTGAGTTCACAATTCCCCACAATACGCTGGATAAGCTGCTGGTTGCCGCAAAGAGCAAAAAGCTTGCATCACTTCGTTTCTCGGCGGCCATTCGGAAGAACAGGTACACAGACCAACCAATGGCAAACAGATACAGGAAATCAGAAATCCCAATCTCAAGTACATGGTAGATCAGGGTCACGGGTGCGACGAGCAAAAATACACAGTAGATGCCAAGCACACTGGCATAGATACGGAACAGTTTACGTCCTTGTAGACTATGGGAGAAGCTTCTAGCCATCTGTAAAAGAAAGAATGCGAACAACGGATAGGACAACGCTTTGGCTTTGACCATCCAAGAGAAGTTGAGTGGAATCCAACTCAATAACAGACTGTCATGGTCGGAGGCGACCGTTAGGGCAGCTACCAGCGTTAACATCGAGAACGTCAGCAGAGCTCGTTCCTTCCGGATAAACATAAACATGACAAAAGCATATAGACTGTGCAGGAGCAGTATCGCGAACGTAATTTTCTGCAAATCGATAGATAATCCTCGCTCACTTCCAATGGCTTCTGGAGAACCAAAATAGAGAGAGCGTGTGATCCCACCGCTATATGAATCGTCAAAATTGGCTGTCTGCACCAGAAGCGTAAGTTCATTGGCCCCGCCAAGTGTATAGGAAGTCGTAAATGCAGTCCTTTCTGGTCGATAAGCTTCGGCATGGGTGGCTGGTTGACCGAACTCAGCAACAATGGTCCCGTTCATCTCGATGATCGATGATGACTGAATTTTCTGCCCCCAGAGAGAGACTTCCTTCACAGATGGATCTAAAAGTATGCGAAGATGATACGTTCCATATCCGAATGACGATGAGGATTGTGGTAACGCATTCCGCCAGTCACCGGGAACTTGAATCCGTGTGGAGGGGGTGCCCACTTTTTTTGCGTCACGATTAGAGATGAACGCCTGGGGATAAAACTCCCATTCTCCATCCAGGGATATGGGTGAAGTGTTGGCGAGGTCCCAGCCTCGAAGGTCCAACACGCCTTCAATGGGTTCAGGATGTGCGGGTATAGTGAAAGACTCGGACCATATCCAACGAAAACCAAGTAAAATAGTCAGGAATAGAATTGACAGCACTACATATCGGGGTATCTTTTTATAGGTTATTGGTTTCATGGCAGACTTTAGTTTTCGACAGTTTACTTCAAATTCCTGCATGCCCTCCGCCAATGATCAACATTTTTTTGAATACCGGAACATAGATTCTATATTCAAATGATAGCGGTCCCACGTCCGGATTTATGGTAAAATTATAGATTAAAGGGTGATCAGTGAGCCAGAGGAGTTGTGCATATGAGAGTGATTTTGGTAGATGATGAATATCTCGCTCTGAGCAGGTTAAACAAACTGTTGCTAGAGAGAGAGGATTGCGAAGTTATCGGCTCTTTTCTGACGGCACAGGAAGCCATAGATCAGATCGAAATTCATCTGCCGGAAATCGTCTTCATGGACGTTCAGATGCCGGGGATGAACGGGATCGAGGCGACCGAACGTATCCATGAGGTTTCTCCTGGGACAGAAGTTATTTTCACAACTGCATATAACGAACATGCACTGACGGCTTACGGGCTTGAAGTGCTCGACTATATTATGAAACCTGTAACACGTGACCGTTTGGAAAAAACGATGAAGATGTATCAACGCCGAACGGTGCCGGCAAGTCTGAATGTAGCAGAAGGACCATCCATGTTAATCCGCTGTCTGGGAATGCTTCAGGTCCAACTGCATCCAAATGAGCCACCAAAACATATGAAGTTCAGAACAACCAAAATCAGAGAGTTATTTGCCTATTTGCTTCACCATCGGAACAAACCGATTAAGCGGGATACGCTACTTGAACTGTTGTGGCCAGAATTGGATGAGCGGAGAGGTATATCGAATCTGCATAGTGGCATCCATCGTTTACGCAGCATGATGAATGAATTCATGGACGAGGACAAGATGTCCATTCGCTATCAGCAGTTTGGTTATCTATTGGAAACCGGAGAATTCAGGATTGACGCGGAAGAATGGGAAAATCGTCTTAATCGATTGTCTGTATTATCTTCGTCTACAATAGCTGAACATCGGCAGAACTCAGATCAATATGAAGGCAAATATTATGGCGAGGACGATTACGTATGGGCTGAGCTGGAACGTCAGCGTCTGCATGCACTATGGCGTAATCATGCCATGCAACTCGCACAATACTATATTGAACTGGGACAGAATACAGAAGCACTCACGCTATATCACCGGGTACAGCAATTCGAGCCATCATTGGAGCCAGTTGGACTGGCGTTAATGAAGACCTACGATCGATTAGGCAATAAAGATCCTGTAATCGCTCAATATAATCAGTTGGTTTCTGCGTTAGAGCAAGAGGCTGGCATACGTCCTGGCTTGGAAGTTGAATTGTGGTACCAACAATGGAAACAATCGAATATGTAATTGAAAATACACAGCCTTGCAGCTTCATTTGCAGGGCTGTTTTTTGTTGTCTTTGTTAGCGAAGGGTTTGGTAAGAGTTTGGTGAGAGGCTATGTGTAGAATAAGCACGATGAGGGTCAGATAGCAAATGGGGCTTAGAAGAAGCAGAGTTTTTGCGTTAATGCTTGTCCCAGTAATGACCAAAACATTTCAATCACATAGGAGGTTAAGTTAATTTGAAAGTATTTAAGGCAATGAAAATATCGTTTTTGGCTTTTGTGGTCCTATTATCATCAATATCATCGTTGTTTGCTCCGCTAGCAAGCGCAGCCGATGGAAATATCTACGTATCATCGACGGGAAGTGATATCGTTGGCACGGGTACAACAGAAGCGCCAGTGGCAACAATAGAAAAGGCACTTGAAAAGGTCGATGCTACAGGAACAATAATCCTGCAAAGTAACATCATCCAGGAGTCCACCTTGGTTATCTCTTCTGCTGGGAAGAATATTACGATAACCTCTGCCGAGGGACATACATACTCCATTATACGTGGTGAAGGCTTTGTTGATGGAAACTTGATTCAGATCAGTGGTGGGAGTAGAGCGAATAGTGTAACTTTTGAGAAAATCATTATAGATGGAAATCACGTAAGCACCAACGGCCAGATATATGGAATCAGTAGTGCGGGCGGAACAGTGAATTTTAAAGAGGCTGAGATTAGAAATCACTACGTGAAAGCAAGTGTCAGTCAGCCTGCAACGGTTATATCAACTAGCAGCGGTAATTCAATGGTGGTTATACAAGAGGGTACCATCATTCATGGTAACAAGATTTCAGGCAATGTAAAAGAGAATCCCTCTTCAGTACTGGGTGCTGGTTCAGGAGGCTCTCTGGTCATTGAGGATGGTCTGATTACGGATAATGAAATTTCAGATGGAAATGGAGTCATTATTGGGGTGGGACTATATCAAAGTCCTAACTTCAGGATGACCGGAGGCAAGATAACGGGCAACAAGTTGTTGGGAACCGAATTAAGCGAAGGTGAAACAATAGGGAATGTTGCTGTATTTATGCGTGGGGATGCGAGCCAAGCTCGATTTGATTTCGGAGGCACAGCGTATGTCTACGATAATTTTAATGCCAATGGGGATCAACGTAATGTGTACCTGAAGAATACGACAGCTACTGGTAGTGCTTATCTAACCTTGGTTGGTCCTATGCAATCGGGATCGAAGGTTGGTGTGTATGCCAAGATTATGCCTGATGAAAGCACGAATCCGGTGGTCGACATTGCTATAGGTCGAGCCCCGTATCAAGCAGTGCAAGAAGACCAGACATTCTTTGTATCTGATATTAATACGACGGCAGCGGTTGCATATGATAATCAAGCTAACAAGGTTGTTTTAACATACCGATTGCCAGTCAATTTGGATCTGGATACTCCCCGGGATCTTTCTACTGTGGGTACCAAACCTACTTTGAAAGGTTCAGTTACAATTGGGTCCGTGGTAACCATTACAATGGTAAACAAATCCGACCCAGATAAAAACGTAGTCGGGGAAGCTACTGTCAACCCAGACGGGACATGGGAATTCACCCCTTCCTCTGTGTTACCACCTGGAGAATATACATTGAGGGTTACAGCAACAAATAACGGGATCTCTGCTGAACCCGTACGCAGGGATATTGTTGTAGTAGATAAGTCAGTTGGAGGCATAGCTGGTCCGGGTGGAGTTGATGCCCCTGCACTATGGCTACGATCAGATCTTGGCATGGAAGTTTCCAGCGGCCAGAAGGTGAGTACTTGGGAAGATCAAGGCAGTAAAGTAAATAACGCAACACAAAATGTGGCCGCTAATCAACCGACCTATTGGGATGATAAGAGTCATAATATTAATTTTAATCCGGTATTGGAATATGACGGAACGAAAACTTTTATGAATCTGGATGTAAATAAGCTTCCACAAGGGAAGACTCCCAGATCAATTATTACCGTTAGTAAAACCAGTAAACCTGGAGGCATCAATTATATCATTTCCTGGGGAGCCCAAACGAGTGGTTATACTGGAATAGGGATGCTTCAGAATAACACAAGAGGCGGCTTGACGACATTTAACAGTGATAAGAACCAGACATTATATACTGCCGAAGGATTTATGGGAACGACATTCCCGAACGAGCAATTTGTTACTTGGACAGGCGGGGATACTGGTATAAACCAAGCCAGATTGTACAGTAAAATGAAGCAGGTACAGCAACTAAATGACTGGGGAAAAGATAATGTTAAGCTATGGGATACGGGGAACTCTGGCGGAGCAGTAGTCGGTAAGCTGATTCCAGCAGCTACGGGCGTTGAACATTGGCAGGGTACCATTGAAGAAATTATCGTATATGATCATGCTCTTACGGACGCAGAACGCCAAAAAGTCAGCACATACCTGGCGATAAAATACGGGTATACGCTGGATCAGACGATAGCCAATTCATATGTCGATTCAAACATGGCTACGATCTGGGATTCAACTGTGAACGCAGTCTATACCCATCGCGTTACAAGCATTGGTCGAGATGATCAGAGCGGCTTGCTGCAGAAACAAGCTAAAGCTCAGGAACAGGGATCTATGTTGACGATTGCATTGGGCAACAGTGTTGAGGATACCAATTCTGCAAATAAAAATGATATTTCAAACGATTCTTCTTTCTTTACGTTTGGTGACAATGGAGCAAGTGCTGAATTTAAAACACCGATTACGAAAGATGAGAAAAAACTGCTTGGGATGGAGCGTATCTACAAGGTACAGAAAGCAAACTGGGCTGAATCACAGATTACACTTCAGGTAGACGGAACGGGAGGTAACCCGGCGTTGCCTCAATATGTCGTGATCAGCGATGATACTCAATTTGGTAATCCAAACACATTACATTTAATTGAGAACGGCCAAGTAACTCTTAATACCTCGAATTTTGGTCCGAACTCGTACTTTACCATTGCAACTGCTGCTGCTTCTTTGACAGCGCCAGACATCACACTCATCGATGATGAGTTGAAATGGGAAGTCGTTGAGCATGCGGATAAGTATGAGGTAACGATTGAACTGGAAGATGGTACAACGCGGACGGTGGAAGTAACCGGAACGGCGCTTAACCTGTCGCAATTGGAACCTCCGCTGAAAGCTGGCGCCTACACGGTGACAGTCACAGCGAAGACGAACAATCCAGCATATGCAGATTCAGAAGCATCAAATACGAAAAGTTATGTTGTTATTATTGATAAAGCGAAGTTGAAGGCCAAAATCGATGAGATTAACGGTAAGACCGAAACAGGTGAACTGGACAAAGAGGAGTACACGCCAGAATCATGGCAAACGCTACAAGATGCCTTAGAAGTTGCTCAATCTGTGTTCGACAATGAACATGCAACACCGGAGCAAGTGGAAAAAGCGTATCAGGATTTGGTGGATGCCCGGAAGGGTCTTACCAAAAAGCCTGGTACTGGTGTCGACACATCTACGCTACAAACGTTGATTCCATCTTCAGGAAGTTTGTCTCCGGCCTTTGATCCGGCTAAAGATACGTACACCATCTCAGTGCCGAATAGCGTATATCAATTCCAGTTAACACCAACAGCAATTGATCCACTTTCAAAGATTGAAATAGCTGTTGGAGATGGGGAATGGAACGAGGTTACAAGTGGTGATGCAAGTGAGAACCTATCTCTCCAAGTCGGTGGAAATACGATTGTTGTTAAAGTCACGGACTCCTTTGGCCATGTTACGGAGTACAAAATCAACGTGAACAGAGCATCCAGTGACAATGGTAACAATGGTGGAGGCAACAATGGCGGCGGTGGAAATACGGGCGGTAACAGCGGAAGTACACCAGCACCGACACCAGCGCCAGTACCAACACCAACTCCGGCACCTGTGAAGGATAATTTGGAAACCACCCGGGATGGCAGTCATCAGCCGTTCGCTACGTCCAAGCCATCTGACAACAAAGAAACGTTGGTTGAAGTTGATCCAACTAAGCTGAATGTTGCTATGTCCCAAGGTACAGGACAACAGTTCGCGATTCATTCGCCGAATGATGGTGATATGAAGGTGGACGGTTTAACCCTCGAAACACTAAAACAATTAGTAGATCAAGGTTCCAAACTGAACATTAGCAATCCGCTGGCGATCTATCCGGTACCTGGCGGTAAAATGGACTTGAACGGTGTGTCCAGACAGCTTGGTAATGCAGCGTTGAATGATATTGATGTCCATATCGATATCGCACGTTCCTCGGATGCTTTGATTGACAGTGCCGAAACGAGAGCCGCATCTCAAGGTTATGAGCTGCTAGTCGCACCGGTTGATCTGGATCTGACGTTTACGAAAGACGGACAAACCGTTCGATCAGAACAGCTTAACGGCTATGCACCGAAGTATATTGCACTTCCAGAAGGTATCGATCCGAACCGGATCACAACAGGCGTAATCATCAATCCGGACGGCAGCATCTTCCATGTACCGACGGTTGTCACCAAGATCGATAGTCGTTACTATGCACTCATTAATGACTTGCGTAGCAGCGGAAGCTACTCGGTTATCTGGAATCCGCAGGATTTTGAAGATGCCAGATCCCATTGGGGTAAAACCGATGTGAACAACATCGCTGCAAGATTAGATTTGCAAGGTAACGGAGATAACACATTTTCGCCGAACCGTCAGGTTACCCGTTCCGAGTTTGCCGAGATTGTTGTGCTTGGACTGGGCTTAATGCGTCAGGATGCACCACAGAATCTATTCCCTGACGTTAGCGATTCCGCATGGTTCCGTTCTGCGGTAGCCCTTGCGAATGAATTTGGTATCGTTCGCGGTTACGATAATGGCAACTTCTACGGTAATCAGGAAATCACACGTGAGCAAGGATTTGCTATGGTTGCTCGTGCCTACCGTCTGATTGAACCGGAAGCTTCAATCAGCCCGGATCAGGCGAATGCTGAACTGGAACATTACAGTGATGCAGCCAATGTATCGAATTGGGCCAAAGAAGATGTAGCCCAGTTGATTGCAGCTGGAATCATCCAAGGTAACGGGCCAGAAGTTCTGAGTCCGAAGACAACGATGACCCGTGCTGAGGTTACCGCATTGATTGCAAGAATGTTGAAAGTAACAAACCTGATTGATCAATAAACACAATCTAAAACGAAAAGCCTTTGCTGACATTGGGGGTCGGCAAAGGCTTTTTTTAGTGGTAACAAGAACAATAAAGATGCTGTAATTTACAGATACATCCTGCGAGCTTCTTCGTTGAAGAACTGAATGACATCGGGGTAAGTCGTAATTTCGATATCCTTCCGTTTCATAAACCACCGCATGAAGATGGTATCCGTGAACATTTTATTGATGATAATCTCGCACGATAAAGGGGTGACTTTGAAATGATCGACCAGTGTATGAAGCTCGTCAAAATTAAAATACAGAATATATAAGGCATAATTTTGAAGCAATGTCGTGAAGCAATGGTCACGATACAGACTGGAACCATCTTCAGCCAGAAAGTCCCCGATGATGTTAAACAACGCGATCGGGTCACCTTCGTACATCTCTAGCATTTGATCCACGTCGCTGATTAACGCTACGACGGACTCCAACCCCACTTCTGAAGGCATACTAAGCTTGGGTGATCTACCCTCTATTACAGCTAACAGCTCCAGTGTCAGGTGTTTGCAGACCTGAATTTCATGAGGAGTGATAACAATATGTTCACTGTATAGCTCTCTATTTTCACAATAGTGGTCATGAAACGCCGAGAAATAACGCTCCAATGAGATGGCTTTTTGTGTGTATACCAAACGGTTCTCGGTGAATGAGCAGGCATACAGAGTCTCTTCATTGACCGGATGGGCAAACAGGTAGAAAAAGTAGAAAATGTCTCGTAACTGTTGCTTTTGTTCATCGTTGAGTCTGATGGCTTCGCTCAGTTGGGACAGCTGAAAGAAGCTGTAACTTTTCATGAAATCATTCATGTCGCTGTAACAATTATACGTGTTAATCGACATCGTGGTATTAATTGTAAACAACAAATAATACAGGGTGAGTTCGTCATACATATCAAGTTGGTTGAACACATCGGTGAGAACGGGTTTCCCGTTTGGTTTGGCGCCATAGTACGGATCTTTGGGCTGGAGTTGACTCATCCAGTTCGTAAAGGTCTCCTCGAATGAATCAGTCAAAAATAAGTCTGCGCTATCATCTTCATATATTCCATATTCAAAAGGTTCAGTATGGGCAGGCGTTCGACTACGTTTCCATTTGATATTGACATATTCGTTATATAGTGTTTGAAGCGGCATCGTGCATCCTCAGTTCTTGTATGAATTTCTCTCTAACCGTTACGCAGACCATCACATAGGATCGACACAACGCGTTCCGGGAAAATTCCTCGATCTCCAGTGGCCTGAAGCACACCGATCAGTATGATTTTAATATCCTCAATGCTTGCATCTGCTCGGACAGAGCTGTGTTGCTGTGCTCGCTCAAGTAGTAGGGTAATGCCACGCCAGAACTCATTCGCTATCTCTGAGCGGCCAGTATCTATAGTCAGACTGCTAACAAGAGCATCGGTAATCGCCTTGTTGGCAATCCCCTCGCTTATGATCTTGGTGAAATATTGAAAAAATGCTTCGCCCGGATCGTTGTGATGAAGCAGTTGATCCGCCTCTTCCATCAGACGTATCTTGTGGCTGGCGATGACGGCCCCGAACAGATCTTCCTTTGTTGGGAAATGGCGATAGACCGTGCCTATACCGACACCAGCACGCTTTGCAATCTCATCCATGGAGACAGCAATGCCCTCCGTTTTGAAAATTTCATGCGCGACACGAAGCAGCTTATCCCGATTTTTCTTGGCATCTGCACGCAGTGTCTTCTCTGGAACCTGAGTGACGATGGAATCAGTATCCGTAACCTCACCGTCAGGAGTAGGATTATTGTTTTTAGACATCATGGGATCACACCTCTTTCATAAATATACCCCACTGTTGATTTGTTGACAAACGGAGGATGATCTCCGTATAATTTTAAACGGAGACAAACCTCCGTTTATTGCGGGAGAATATTATACGATCTAATCTGAATTTCTTAACTCAATTCCAAAGGAGAAGGATAACATGCCACATTCAATAAGCAAAAGTGCGTTGCTGATCATGGATATGCAAAAGAGTGTCGTGTCCCAGTTTGTTAAAGACAGAGAGGACCTGCTACCATTTCAAAAAGCAATTGAGACTGCACGTAGTCATGCGATTCCTGTGATCTACGTAAGAGTAGCGTTCCGCCCGGGTTATCCAGAGATTAGTTCACGCAACAAAATGTTTGGCGGAATTCCTGATCGGGCTGGAGCTGGAGCAGATGCGGTGGCGGCCATGGAAGCAGCGGTGCAGATTGATGAATCTGTACAACCCCAGCCGAACGAGCCTATTGTGACCAAAGTTCGGGTCAGTGCATTCGCCGGAAGTGATCTGGATGTCATCCTTCGGTCCCGCCAGATAGACACACTCATTCTTAGTGGGATTGCGACAAGCGGAGTTGTTCTATCGACTCTGAGGGAGGCGGCGGATAAAGACTATGCGCTCACCGTGCTCTCGGATGCCTGCATCGATGCCGATCCTGAGGTACATCGTGTGCTCACGGAAAAAGTGTTCCCTCTTCAGGCAGAGGTTAGATCTGTAAGCGAGTGGGCGGAATCGTTATCCGGTACAAATTAGGTCATCTTATCATGTCGTAATACTTTCGCCCTGTTGGCAGATCGTGGAATCTGAGATGATGGGTTCACCAGAGGTTCGGGTGACGAACTTCGAACCGCTGGCCTTCAGGCTATTGCGATCCTTCCTTCTACAATCATTGGAGATCATAGGGTCGCAGCTCTCCTGAAGATTTTATTTCAGAGAGGAGGCGTCCAGGCTATCACACTCCTTCCTTCTAACCCTAACCTTTCACGTTATATAGGGATGTGGCTTTCCTGGACTCTTTTATCATGAACAATACGATCTATTTGCGCAGAGCGAGCAAACTCATTATCGAATCTAATGAAGGGAAACAACAGTTGCCGAAGACTCATCTGGCGACCGCCCTTAAAAATATTGAAGCACTCGGTTACACCTTCTCGGATGAGTTAATGCAGGCGATGCGGCAGCTGTCCAAGGAACAATTTGAAACAGTATATATTCAACTTGTGGCTGATCTGAGAGTCATGGTCGGCGCACATGTGAAGTACACTCCGATGTATGCAGGATTCCCAATGCAGGTGATGCAAGCGGATGAAGCGGAGTTATACCTTAATGCCATTATTCATTATCTGACCAACCTGACTGTGGTCTATCCGGATCAACAATCTGTGGAAAGAATGCCTTTGCTGGAGAAGACGGACTTGAAAGTCATTGGTCTGGGAAACAAACAAGCATTCCAGGCGCTGATCCGCCAGATCATTGAAGCTAAGGGTTCCATCTCGGAAACAGACAAGGCAGATATCGATACGGTATTGGAACATGCTGACCCAGAAGAAGTGGATGCGCTATTACCCGCCGAGATTCCGTTCAAAGAAAATGTGGGCTTCGTGGTTGCCTCGCTATTGAAGCATGAAAAAGCAAACATCGACCGGATCAGTCCGTATTTCAAAACGGCAAGTGATGTCCTGCGTCTGGCTGTTGCCTGGTCCGATGGTGATGTCAGCCTCGCAATGGCTTCTCCCTTCCGAAAATTCAAACGGCGTGAGAGACGATTGCTACTCGGATTGCTTGAGCAATGTGGATCAATAACGGAGGATATGCTGCGCTATAAGGATCGCTGGATTCGCCTTGGCGAAATTCTGCATCCTTCGGAATATAAGCTTCGGTATCCGCGATGCGAAGAAGCCTTTGATATTTTGCGTAATAATAAGCCTTATTCGACCTTTAACGGAAGTGTGGAGCTTGCCTTCCAATATCGGAATGTCTGGAGTCTGATCGATCTGTTGTCACAGCGTCCAGGTGAGTTCGCGAGAAGACTGGATCACTTGCTGCGGATGACCGAAGATGAAGCGTATGTACTGCTGGCATTTGGTGAGGTATTGGAGCAAGTCTCTACTCCAGTGCTGTTGCAGGTGAGACAGCACTTTGCGCAGCGTAATGAACCGCAGGATCTGCGTGTCTTTTTCCCGAAAGGTAATGTAGCCAAAGCTTTTGCCGTTCCGAATGAGCTGCCAGAGATCGATAAAGCCACGTGTCAGGATGTCGTGCAATTGTGCGAGCAGGCATTGGTAGAGCGATTCGCTGCCCTTGCCCCGCTTGGAAAGACCTATGTTGATCCGCAGCTCCATGATTATCTGGTACCCTTTTCCCAGAGATCGGCGAGCAAGGCTCTGCATACTATCGTTCGTGGAAGCCGTGTGCCGATGGCCGAGGGAGATACGATTCGTTTCTTCAACTGGTGGAAAGAGGGGGACGTGGATGGAAAGTCTACAGGGCGCGTGGACATTGACTTGTCTGCGGTGATGTACGATAAGGACTGGAACTATGTGGAGCATATTTCCTATACGAATCTGCGATCCTCTAACTATAAGGCTGTCCATAGCGGAGATATCGTGACTGCACCTAACGGAGCAAGTGAGTTCATTGATCTGCATATTCCATCCATTGTGGATTATGGTGGACGTTATGTGGTGGCGACACTGCTTTCATTTACCAGCCATCCGTATTGTGATCTGCCCGAATGTTTTGTAGGCTGGATGATGCGGAAGAAGCCGGGGTCTGGCGAGATTTTCGAACCTTCTACCGTAGCGAACAAAATCGATATTACCGCGGATACGCAGATTGCGATCCCTGTCATTATGGACCTGGTTGAACGTACCGTCATCTGGACAGACCTGGCGCTGACAAGCCATCCGGATTACTACAATAATGTGGAAGGCAATCAAAAAGGTATGGTCCTGATGGGTAAAGCACTAACGACTTTACGCAAACCCGATCTGCACGACTTGTTCATGCTCCATGCGAAAGCTAGAGGAGAACTGGTGGATACAATAGATCAGGCGGATACAATCTATTCGGTGGATCAAGGCGTTACGCCGTATGATATTGAGCAGATTATGGCGGAGTATCTGGCTTGACGTTTTTGACTTAAATGCTAGCGAGATGTAAGTATCGAGGTTAGAAAAGAGTAGCTGATGCTGCTCTTTTTTCTGGTTTAGGTACACAGAGCCTGCAGAATGGTGCAGGTAATGTCGGATGCAAAGAGAATGACTTTGCTAAGCTTGAATTAACGTGGGAGGGATGATATGGATACGCTCAGGCGGTTAAATGAAGCCTTGAATCATATTGAGGAGCATCTGATGGATGTCGTGGACATGAAGGAGATTTCCCGGATTGCCTGCTGCTCGGAGTATCATTTTACACGCATGTTCTCTTTTCTTAGTGGTGTAACGCTCTCGGAATATATTCGACGTCGCCGCTTGACACTTGCAGCCATGGAGTTAAGCCACAGTGACAGCAAAATCATTGATATTGCACTAAAATACGGGTATACATCGCCGGATTCTTTCTCGCGTGCTTTTCAAAGCATGCATGGAACTACGCCCTCCGAAGCGCGAAACCATGGTCCATCCCTTAAAGCCTTCCCACGGATGAGATTTCAACTGACCATTCAAGGAGGAAGCGAAATGAACTACCGTATTGAAGATAAAGAGGCGTTTCGAATCGTGGGTATTCGAAAAAGGGTGCCAATCGTATTCAACGGGGTTAATCCGGAGATCGCTGCGATGTACCAGAGTCTTACACCGGAGTTGATTGATTCGATCAAGGGGGCATCGAACGTCCAACCTCTGGGCTTAATCAGTGCTTCAGCCCATTTCAGTGAGGGACGTATGGCGGAACAGGGAGAACTGGATCATTACATTGGTGCAGCAACGACAAAAGAGACGCCTGAAGGCCTGGAACAGCTGGAGGTTCCTGCTTCGACGTGGGCAGTATTTACCGTCGTGGGCCCGTTTCCAGGCACGCTTCAGGAGGTGTGGGGCCGGATCTACGCAGAGTGGTTTCCTTCATCGGACTATGAGCTGAGTGAGGGTCCGGAAATGTTATGGAACGAGCATAAGGATGTTACTGTAGAGCAATATAGAAGTGAGATATGGATACCTATTCGGAAGAGATGATACTGTCTCTATCTTGGTATCTGCGGGCGCAGCTTTTGAAGCTGCGTTTTTTGTTTTCAGAATTTGCTATCGGATATACGAGCCGTTTTCATTGCAAATTTATGTAATATAATGGTATTATTTTATTGGAATTGTAAGAATACTTGTACGTAGAAGAGTGATTTAAAAAGGGGGTGGCGAGATCAGGTTTGCATGAAGTGATGACTCTATTCTATACGCACGCAGACATAACATTTCAGTGATTATGGACATGCCCGCATAGCAGACATATCGATATGAGACGGAAGTGTCAATTATTATACATTATAATGTAAGCGCTTTATAAAAAGAAATTCCAAGGAGGGAATTACTCATGACCAAAAGTATAGTGAGAAAGGCGCTTGGTTTGCTTTTAATTGTCGTTATGATCGCAACAGCCGCTGTATACCCTGCATCTACTGGACACGCGGCAACTATTAATGTGACCGATAACGGCTCCAGAATTGAAGTAAACACCGGATCAGGATTAGTCTATGTGGTGAACAAAACCAATGGGGATATTATCTCGGCCAAAATGAACGGTACGGAGCTGAATAGCAATAGGGGATCACATATTGGCTCGGGGTTGGGATCTTCTGCAAATGTAACGTGGAATAAGTCACCTTCGGGTTCAACGGTGCTAATTACCGTTTCCACCAACACATTGACTCACTATTATGCTTCGCGTGGTGGCGAGAACATCATATACATGGCAACGCATATCACGGCTCAACCTTCGATCGGGGAGCTGCGATACATTTTCCGCGGTAATGGTAGTGTGTTGACAGGTGTTCCGGCGAATTCTAACAACCGGGGCAACACTGGAGCGATTGAAAGTCAGGATGTATTCGGGTTTGCAAATGGACAGTCGGCCTCCAAATATTATGGTAATGATCAGGCCAAAGACTTATCCGTTCGTGGGGTGACGGGGAATGGCGTCGGTGTATTTATGGCCTACGGCAATCGGGAAAAAAGCTCGGGTGGTCCATTCTTCCGTGATATCCAGTTTCAAAGTGGAACAGAGACGGAAGTATATAATTATATGAACTCGGGACATGCACAGACGGAGAATTGGCGCCTTGGTCTGCATGGGCCGTACGCTTTGATCTTTACAACGGGAGGTACGCCGAGTGTACCCGATTTCAGCTGGATGTCTGGTCTGAATCTGCAGGGGTGGGTATCCAGTCGGGGGAACGTGGTGCTTAATGGTCTCTCCGGGATGGATACGGGTTATGCATATACAATTGGGTTCGCCAATAGCAACGCCCAGTATTGGGTGGGTACCTCTTCTAGTGGGGCAGCTGCCAAATACAGCATGATCCCGGGCACGTACACTATGACAGCCTATAAGGGAGAACTGGCCGTATATACGGAAACGGTTAATGTCACGGCAGGACAAACGACGACTCTGAATACACGTACGATCAACAATGACCCAAGCAAAGCCTCCAGCATCTGGCGTATCGGTAACTGGGATGGTACACCACGGGAGTTCCTGAATGGACAGACAATTCCGATCCGTCACCCTTCCGATAGTCGCAACCCAAGCTGGGGACCTGTCACCTATGCTACCGGAAGCGCGACCAATCGATTCCCAGCAATCCAGTTCCGGGGTCAGAATTCTCCAACCACAATAACGTTTAACTTGAATGCATCTCAAGCGGCATCTTCTCATATGCTCAATATCGGGATTACCGCAGCCTACAATAATGGCAGACCGAGTGTAACGGTTAATGGACATGCATTAACTAATCCTGCCGCGTCTTCACAGCCCAATTCTCGTAGCTTCACCATTGGTACCTATCGTGGTAATAACACAACCTTTAGCTGGAATGTTCCAGCATCCTACTTCGTCAATGGTTCCAACACGATCACGATTACGCCGATCAGTGGTTCCAGTGACTTGGGTAACTGGTTAAGTGCAGGTTGGGTCTACGATTGTGTTGAGCTGCTGAATTAAGTTAAGCATTCAAATTTTGTGCAAGGAATAAAGGAGGTAGCCTGCCTGGTTTTCATAACAGGGTTCAGGTTACCTTTTTTAGTTTTGGCATTGGAAATGATAAGATATCGATTCATAATATGCCGAAGAATCTTACGTTACTGGAGATGGTAATCCGTATAGTGGTATAATTTTCAATACGTAATCATGAGTGAATGAACGGGGAGGCCAAAGGAATGAGAGACGATCTGTTGGTTCAATTGCAAGAGTGGCATGAAGAAGATGAATTTCAGGAAATTGTAGATGCAATTCAAGCGATTCCTGTGGAAGAAAGAGATTATGAGCTGGTTAACCATTTGGGACGAGCGCTGAATAACCTGGAACGGTACGATGAAGCCGTTGAACAGTTCCTGACAGTTGCTAAAGAGGGCACAGGTGACCCACTCTGGCATTACCGGATTGGACTGGCTTATTATTATCTGGAGCAATATGCGCATGCGCTGCAGGCGTTTGAAAGAGCGGATGAATTGGACCCTGAGGATGAAGATACGCTGGAGTTTCTGGGATGGATTCGAAGCAAAATGGAGGAGGAATCCGTAGATGAATCGGTGAGTCCCGACCCATCTGTCTCTGAGACCTCAACCGTACCTTTTAGTGTTAGCCATCTGGAACCAACGGGTTTTTGGAATGATAGTGCTGAAGCCGTGGATCAATATGTGCTGGCCCCACCTACTGATGGACAGATCGAGTCAATGGAGGAACAGTTGGTGTTCAAGCTGCCAACATCCTATATAAACATGATGAAATTACATAATGGTGGTGTTCCCCACTATCGGTATTATCCTGTTAGCCAAGCAGAGGCTGCCAAGAAAATCCGCGTTGAGGTCAAGGGAATACTGGGTATTGGACGTGAGAAAGCACATTCGTTAGGTGGTCAATTGGGTAGCCGGTACATCATCGAGCAGGGAGGGTACCCCGAGATTGGTGTTGTGTTATGTGAGTGCCCTTCCGATTCGGAGATCGTGATGCTGGATTATCGTGAATCTGGCAATGCTGGTGAGCCCGAGGTTGTTCATGTGGACAAAAATGAAAGCTACAAGATCACTTGGCTTGCGCCCAATTTTGAAACCTTTATTCAAGGTCTGGTGAATGAGGAAAATCAACCTGCAAACCTTCAAGGTGCACTGTAAGAGGGTATGAGCTTCTCATTATACGAAACGTTGAAAAAACTGCATCCGTAATGACGGATGCAGTTTTTTTGTTGCCTAGTTATGTGGGATAAGTCGGAAATGTCGCTCAAACCGAGCTTTTTTTCAACTGCGTTAGCTTCGCTAAGATATCCAAAATAAGTATATAGAGCTGTACTCGTTGCATTAAGGCAGTTAATTTGCTAGTATTTAGACATATAATAATTAGTCATCTAAATATTTCATGTCTAAATACTTTGGTTTCTTCAAGAAAGGGGCTTATGCATCATGTTAAGAATGAAAGACAAAGTAGCCCTTGTTACTTACAAATAAATAAAATACGTTAGGAGCAATTTACATGGGAAAATTAGATAATAAAGTAGCTATTATTACTGGCGGAGCCTCGGGAATCGGGGAGGGCATGGTTGATCTTTTTGCGCAGGAAGGCGCCATCGTCATTGCTGCAGACATTAATGAGGAAGCACTGGAGAGAGCAAGCCAAAAAGAGAATGTGTACGGACTGAAGTTGAATGTATCTTCGGATGAAGATTGGCAGGCACTGGCGAAGGTAGTGAATGAACGTTTTGGGAAAATTGACATTCTGGTCAACAATGCAGGCATTTCTTCGGAGAAGCCATTTGAGGAAATCAATGCACAGGATTGGGAGAAAATGCTCTCCATTAATGGCTTCGGCCCATTCGCTGGCATGAAACACGTCACTCCTTATATGGCAGCACAGAAGAAAGGTTCCATCGTCAATATCTCATCATATACGGCTTTAATTGGACAAGGCTTTAACCATTACTCGGCATCCAAAGGCGCGGTACGTGCATTATCCAAAGCCGCTGCGACCACCTTCGGACGTCAAGGTATTCGGGTGAATGCTCTTTTTCCTGGGATCATCGAAACACCAATGACCCAATCCTTGAACACATCAAAAGAACTGCTTGAACGATTGATTCAGGCAACGCCTTTGCAACGTCTGGGCCAGGCTATCGATATAGCCAAAGCCGCGTTGTTCCTGGCATCGGATGATTCTTCGTACATTACCGGATCTGAACTGGTGATCGATGGTGGCTACTCAGCCCAATAGCGAGTAAAATGATGACAGCCCTTAAGTTAAATGAGGGCTGTTGTTTATTTTTTCGAGGAGGATCTAATGGAAGAAGAACAGAACATTTTTGAGCTTATACACAACATGGATAATTTCACCAATAAATTGATCATACAATGGAACAAATCATTCAATGAGGACCTCGGTGTCTCTCATGTGCTTGTACTCAGCCATCTCCATCAGAATGGAAAAAGCCGACCTTCGGATATTGCAAAAAAATTAGGATTCACGCCGCCTACACTCAGTTATTTATCTGACAAGATGGTAGCCAAGGAATTAGTCGTCAGAATGGTAGATGAAGCGGACCGTCGCATTATTTATTTGAACATTACGGATAAAGGAGCCGAAGTCCTCGGAAGAGCCATATTGGAGGGCCAGAAGCTGCGCAAGAATTTATTCCAGAAATTAAACGAAGAGGATCGAGCGCAATTAGTCCGTATTTTTGAGAAGATGAATCGGGAAGATTGAGCAATAGCCTGGAAGGGAGACAGAAGGTGATATGGAGGAACCGCTCAAAGTATATAACACCGCAGTTGAAGCTTTTCTTGAAGTGATCGGGGGAAAGTGGAAGCCCGTTATTCTATTCCATCTTACCTTTGGCAAGAAACGCAATGGTGAGCTGATGAGGCTGATCCCTGCGATCACCCAGAAAGTACTGACGCAGCAGCTTGGTGAACTAACGGAGGCGGGCATCATCGTCCGTATCTCCCATCACCAGGTCCCGCCTAAAGTGGAGTATGAGTTAACAGAGTATGGGTGTAGCCTTAAAGAGATTCTTCATCTGATGTGTAGGTGGGGCGATATACACGTGGAGAATGTTTATGGTGATCGAGGAAAAATCCTGTTCAAACCGCCAATTTCTACTGACCGTTGAGATACATGTGTAAGCCGATTCTGGAATTCAGGAATCGGCTTATTCTGCATTTTATTTACGTTAAGGAAGAATCTTGCGATCACGTAGATTTCTGAAAATATCCATAAACATAGCCTCCGTGTCGATGAAATCGTGAAATCCGAAGCGGCGAGCCTTGGAACCATCTGCGAAGAAATCGTAATCCCACGAGAAGACAAAGTCACCAAATGCCCAGGAAGAGACATCATCATAAGGGGTGTGTATCAATCCATGCTTTTCAATCATGGAACTCCAAAGAGCTTCTTTATCTGCCATTACCGTTGCAAGGGAGAGGGGCAGTGGAGGAGCCGTTTCCATTTCGAAAAATGCAGCGATTTTGGGCCATAGCTCATTCCAGCGAAACAGATCGCCGTTGGTGATATTAAATGCCTGATTGGCACAGCGAGGTTCGGTTGCTGCCCATACGGTTGCATGAGCCAGCAATGTGGCATCAGTCATTTCAAGAAGCGAATGATACGCTCCTGGTTTCCCAGGGAATCGAAGTGGCAGGCCAAGCTCCTTGGAGATAGATGCATAAACGCCAATAACCATAGCCAGGTTCATTGGATTACCCAGGGCGAATCCGCATACAACAGAAGGGCGCAGGGCTGACCAGGTCCAGCTGCTTCCGGGTTGCCGATCCTCAAGAAATTGTTGCTGATCGACATTGAATTCAGGGGGCATATGATGTGCGTCCGTTTCTTTGGCAGGTGTTTTAAATGGACCCAGATGTGCACCGTACACCTTATAACCTTGCATTAGGCTGATATGTTGAAGATTTGGGGCAATCGGTTCAATCGTATTCACCACATTGACGAGCATAGCCAAGTTGGGCTGCACCAATTCGGTCCAGGTCGGGCGATCTTGATAAGCAGCATAAAAGATATGAGTAACTGTCGTTAAATGACTCAGTTTGTCTTGTGTGTCTGCTTCGTTCAGTAAATCAGCTGATATATAACGTAACCCAGGGGCATCTTCCCCTCCGCGGCGAGATACACCAATGACATTCCACTCGGGAAGTGTCATCAGATAATCAATAAGGTTTCTTCCAATGACGCCTCCAGCACCAATGACAAGTGCGGTGTGACGGGTAACGGATTGTTCGGGTTTCAATGGACATGCTCCTCTCTTCTTCTGATCATATTGTGGGTCAGAAAAAGAAGGATGAGAAGTACGCACCTCAAAGTCATATACGTACTTTGAAGTAATATATGAGCTTGGCGCAGGATATAAGAGTTAGAATTGGCACTTCAATGTGATGCTACTTGCCCGTGACCACAAGAAGCTGTAAAAGGAACAATCGTCCTTTCACAGCTTAGATGTGTCTGTATGTCCGTGCAATAGATCTGTTGTAAATATGGTTTACGCCGGGAATCCACCACCTGGAGGAGGCCATGCGCCGTAGAAGCGGCGAAGCAGAACAATCTCACCCAGATGGTACGAGTTATGGGATGCGATATTGCGTAAAAGTCCTGCCTTGGTTTCCCCTGGGAAATAGAGCAGTGCATCATCCAATTGTGCCGTTTCCGCAATGGCTACTGCTTGATCAACCCCATCCAAGAATGCCTGAATATCCGCCTTCCACGTGGCTTCATCCTGTGGTCCTTTCTCTTCAGGCCAGCTCTCGCTCACGTTAGCAGGGAGCTGCGGCTTGCGTCCCTCCAAGTGTTCGAGCATGAATTGCTGCCAATAATGCATGTGCTTCACCAACTGATAGATCGTATATGGCATAGCATCGTGTGTACGAGCAGCAAGTGTGACATCAATATCGGGTAGAGCACGAGCGATGCGGATATGACCGCGTTCGCCCACCAATGATTTGACAAGGGCTTGCCCAAAGCTATGATTAGCATCTGACATATGGAACCTTCCTCTCTTTTAGACCGGATCTATTAACCTGCATTATATATTATACAATTAAATTGCAAGAAATTAAAAATGGATAACCAAGAACCCTAAATACTTAAAATTCCTATGATATAATAGTGGAAATAAATCTCAAGACCTCAGGGTCGAGGAGGAAGCTCCGGTGAAAGTGATATTGGTTGACGACGAACGTCTAGCGTTGATAGGCCTTCAAAAATCACTAGAAAAAGAAGTAAGCGGCATCGAAATTATCGCTACATATATGAATCCGACAGAGGCCATGGCAGGTATTGTGGAGCACCGTCCTGATGTTGTATTTCTGGATATTCATATGCCGGAGATGGATGGTATGGATCTGGGAAGGCAGATTCAGGCAGCAACACCGGGCACCGAAATTATATTTGTGACCAGTTACGATCAATATGCGGTGCATGCCTTCGAATTACAGGCTTTGGACTATGTGATGAAGCCCATCCAGAAGGATCGGTTGAAGCAGACGGTGAGCCGAGTCCGGGAGAAACTGAGCGTAAAACGCGAGCAACGGTCAAAGGATACGAACGTGCCTCTAATTTGCTGTTTCAATCAGATTCAGTTTAAGCTTCCGGGCAAGGATATCCAGGTTGCCAAATGGCGCACAAGCAAGGCGCAGGAGCTATTTGCCTATTTACTTCACCACCGGAATCAGACGATTCATCGCAGTGTGTTGCTGGAGATGCTGTGGCCTGAATTGGAAGAGGACAAGACGGTACATCAGCTTTATACCGCAATGTATCATGTCCGCCAAACTCTGAAAGCATGCAACATGGATATGATCACCATTCAGAGTGGACACTTGGAAGCTGGCTATCGGCTCGAATTGGGTGAAGCTCAGTTGGATAGTGAGCAGTGGGAGCAAGAGATCAGACAATGGAAAGTCGTGGAAGCCAGTACCATTGATGCCTATGAGCAAGCGCTTCATCTATACAAGGGCACGTATCTTGGCAATTACGAATACATGTGGGCTGAGCCCGAACGGGAAAGATTACGCTACCTGTGGCTGTATCATATGAGACAACTAAGTCTGTATTACCAGCAACAGGGGCTGGGAGAGAAAGTGATCGAGAGCACGCGGCGTATCCAGCAGATGCTTCCGGATGAGGAAGAAAGTTATTTCATTTTAATGAAACTATACAACGAAATGAACAATGATCTCGGTGTGGAGGAGCAGTATCGTCTCTTAACCACCAGAATGGAGCAAGATTTGGAGATACCGATCAGTGAAAACATTAGCGAATGGTATCAGGACTGGAAGCTCGGTTTAACCAAAGTCATGAAAACGTAAATAATGAAATCACTTCAAACGAAACCTGTGAACCGTTACAGATATATGATCATCATGCTGATCATTTTTGGCGTATTGATTGGCATGCGCTCAGCATGGACCGAGCTATTCTACACAGCAGATGAGCATCGTGCCGTTAATGGGGTGCTTGATCTGAGAGGTATCGATCTGGATCAATCTCCAGTCATGTACTTGAATGGCGAATGGGAAATTTACCCGGATGAGTTGCTGACCCAACAAGATATTGCGAAGAGGAATGGCGGTGCGAAGAGTGTCCAGGTCCCAGGAGACTGGGGGAGTGCACAGAATCAGGAACAAGAGAATTCGTACGGTTACGGAACATATCGATTGCGTATTTTGACAGATCCGCTTCAGACTCCGGTCACCTTCTGGTTTAAGGGAATCCGAAGTTCATCCGAGATTGAGATGAATGGATACAACGACGGGGGTATGGGTGAGGTCTCCGCGGATAGCAGTACATATATACCTAGAAGTACATCATATACAGCGACCTATGATCAGGAAGGAACAACCTCCATTGAATTATTGGTCCGTGTAGCCAATTACGACAGCCCGTATATGGGCGGAATCAGCAAACCTGTTCGCTTTGGTTCACAGGCAGCTGTTGATTTTTCGCGTTGGTACTCCATTGGTTTTCAGATGGTTATTTTTCTGATTTTGATCCTTCATGGTATGTATGCCTGTATTCTCTATGCATTTAATCCACAGGAACGTTCCTTGCTGGTTGGAGCTATATTAACGTTATCGGTTGGCATCGCGGTTATGATGGGTCATGATAACATATTGATGTTATGGCTTCCTATTAATTATACCTGGGGCATTAAAATTCGATTGATCTCATTGTTGTTGCAAAATGCTTGTATCCTTCTGTTATTCCAGAGATTAACGATGGTTCATGTTCGAAAGGCATGGCTTCAGTTACATGTGCTCATTACCTTGATCTATACTGCCATAATCGTGATGGTGCCCGTTCATATTACATATGCCATGATCCATTACAATGTCATTAACGTATTCTTTCTTGTATCCATGGTCTGGTTCCTATACATCGTCGGAACGATGATCTTCAGGAAACAGGGGGATCGGGACATTGTGTTTCTGCTGCTTACCGCAGGAGGTATTACATCCAATCTGTTATGGAGTGTGGCCGAGACGGCCAAGGATGTGACAACGGTGTATTATCCAATTGATATCATTTTTGCGATTATCGGCTTCTCCGCCTATTGGTTCAAGAAGTACTTCAGGAATGCCAGTGAGAATATGAAGCTGAATATAGAATTGCAGAAGGGTGACAAAATTAAAGATCAGTTCCTAGCGAATACATCCCATGAACTGAGGACTCCGCTGCATGGGATCATTAACATTGCCCATAACGTCGTCACCCGAGAGAAGAGCAGATTGGATGAACGGAGCCTGGAGGATATGGAACTGCTCATCACGATCGGTCGAAGGATGTCCCATCTGCTTGGCGATCTACTGGATGTAGTCCGGCTGAAGGAGCATCGCATTGTGCTGCGTCAGGTTCCTCTTTCCATACAGTCAGTGGTACCTGGCATTATCGCCATGCTGCAATTCATGGCAGAACGAAAACCGGTCCGCCTACATATGGAGATTCCGGAGTCCTTCCCTCAGGTTATGGCTGATGAAGAAAGACTGGTTCAGATTTTGTATAATCTGCTGCACAACGCGCTCAAGCATACAGAGGAAGGAACGATTTCCGTAAGTGCCGAGATTCGTGAAGGACATGCTCTAATTCATGTGATAGACACGGGCATTGGCATGGATGAAGACACGAGGATGCGCATTTTTCTTCCGTATGAACAAGGGTCGTATGGAATAAGTGATGGACAAGGCATCGGGCTTGGACTGAATATCTGCAAACAACTCGTAGAATTGCATGGTGGGGCACTAACGGTTTACTCGGAACTTGGAAAAGGCTCCGTGTTCAGTTTCGATCTGCCGCTCGCGAATGAAACTACCCATCAGGCTGAGTCGCAGCTTCCCCTGATCTGGGAGCAGGCAATGGAGATGATGGAAGGTGCACCTGGCGGATTCCTGTTACCCCGCCCCGGTATGGATGACGTGGAAACCTCGGCTACAGCGGAGATGGCTCCGTTGTTAAAAGAGGGGAGAGCCACTATTCTGGCTGTGGATGATGATCCGGTGAATCTGGATGTGTTGGTCAGTATTCTCTCGACGGAGCCATACGATATAACTACAGCACGTTCGGGACAGGAAGCGATGGAATTGCTCGGCACACGTCAGTGGGATCTGCTCATTACAGATGTGATGATGCCTAATATGTCGGGCTATGAATTAACCCAGAAGGTGCGGGAGCAATTCTCCATGTCGGAGCTTCCCGTACTGCTGTTGACTGCACGAAGTCAGCCGCCAGACATCTACACGGGTTTCGCGTCGGGCGCGAATGATTATGTCACGAAGCCTGTAGATGCGGTGGAGCTGAAATATCGGATACGTGCATTGACCATGTTGAATCAGTCCATTCAAGAGCGCCTGCGCATGGAGGCTGCCTATTTGCAGGCACAGATTCAGCCCCACTTCCTGTTCAATACGCTGAATTCGCTTATGGTCCTAAGTGATATTGATACAGAGCATATGCGGAAGCTTGGTGAAGCTTTTTCATCCTATTTGCGGATCAGCTTCAACTATCTCAATACAGGGGAATTGGTGAAATTATCATACGAGCTGGAACTCGTGGAAGCCTATCTTTTTATTGAGAAAACGCGATTTGAGGATCGATTATCGGTGGTATTAAACGTAGAGCCAGACCTTCCGTTGCTTCTACCGCCGCTATCGATTCAGCCCTTGATCGAAAATGCCGTAAGACATGGGTTATTAAGTCGAAATGTGGGCGGGACGGTATGCCTGTCCATCACTCGCCATGAAGGTTATACCCGTATTGAGGTGAAGGATAATGGCAAAGGCATCGAACCGGAGAAGGTTGCAGAGCTGTTACAAGCTACGCCAGGTGGAAAAGGCGGAATAGGCATTGTGAATACGAACCGCAGATTGCTGCAACGGTATGGTCAAGGATTATCGATCGTAAGTGAACCGGGTGAGGGAACGATGGTGTCATTTGATATTCCGGATGAGATATAAGGAAAAGGCCGCAGAAGTGAAGACTTCCGGCCTTTTTTGTTGTGCTTGCGTGTTCATTCCCTAATTTTAATTATTTCTAATGCTTGTTTCATATGTTAGTATATTTAACATTAGAAGCGCGGATTCCGGTAGTGGGCGCTAAACGTTGTTATAGTGGGTGAAGAGATCGATGCGCAATTGGGTCAAAAATGAGAATGTGCAGATGACGGCCATTGCCTTTGCCACAGCGGTAGGGGCGCAATTTAAGATTAATCCGTTCCGGGAAGACTACTTCCGAATCGGGCTGGGGGTCAGCATCCTTCTATTTCTGCTGATGATCATGCCGCATCTGTCTTATGTGAAGACAGGAATCCTGACAGGCATCGCGAATTTGCTGTTCCAGTCGGCAGATCTCATCAATCATGTACAGACCGTGTCCATTCTGGAAAGCATGCGGGATAACCTGGGGGCAGGCGTGTATTACGTGGTCTTTGCCTATGGGCTTAGCAAGTTCAGGCATCGATTCCATGAGATGCAGCCTCTTCTGCTCGGCGGGTTAATCACATGTATCGATTTCTCCTCTAATCTTGTTGAGCTGCTGCTTCGCGGAATGTTAAGCGGGACCAATATCTTTTATATGAAGGAATGGTTGTATCTGCTTGTGGTGGGCGGTCTGCGAAGTTACTTCGTCATTGGGCTATATAACAGTTTTGCAGTGAGGCAGATGCGGCTCTTGCATGCGGAGCAGGAGAAGCGGATGGAGCAGATGCTGAATGTGAACTCCGGTCTGTATGGCGAGGTATTTTACCTGAAGAAAGCGATGAATACGATTGAAGGCATTACGGCAGACAGCTATGATCTATATCGCGATCTCCGGGAGCAGGACTTGAACCAATACAGTCAGCGCACGCTGGGCATTGCTCAGCAGATTCATGAAGTAAAGAAGGATTCACAACGTATTCTGGCGGGTCTGCTGAAGCTGTATGATAATGAAAAAGCGGTCAACATGAGCCTATCTGAAGTTCTTAACTTTGCCAGTAAAGCAAACCGAAAATACAGCGAGATGCTGCATAAGCAGGTCGAGATTGATATTGAGCAACAGTATGATTGTGATTCTCCGTATTACATCCCTCTTCTAACGGTAATGAACAACCTGATTGCCAATGCGGTAGAGGCGATTGAGCATGATGGAACGATCCGAATTCGTGTATATGAGCAAGGAGACGACGTGCATTTTATCGTGATGGATTCTGGAAAAGGCGTACCTGAAGCCAAACGGGATGTCATTTTTGAACCAGGATACACAACGAAGTTCAATGAAGTCGGCATTGCTGCGACGGGTATTGGCCTGTCCCATGTACGTGATATCGTACAGTCGTTGGCGGGACGGATTACGGTGGAATCGGCGCCTCCGGGAGCGAGAGGCACTACATTTCGTATAGCTATTCCCAAGATGAATCTAATAAAGGGGGCCGATGTCAATGACACTTTCTATCATGATCGTGGATGATGATGTGGTAAGCCGGAGCATGCTGCATGATATCATTGAATCCTGTGGAATCGGCGAGCTAGCAGGCATGGCAGAGGGCGGCATAGAAGGGGCGCGGATGATCATGGATCTTCGTCCCGATGTGGTGCTGATTGATCTGTTGATGCCGGATCAGGACGGAATTGAGACCGTTGCGAAGCTGAGGCAGAGCGGATATACCGGGAAATTCATTATGATCTCTCAGGTGGAGAATAAGGAGATGGTAGGGGCGGCCTACCAGAACGGGATTGAATTCTTTATTCATAAACCGATTAATCGGGTGGAAGTGGAGCATGTGCTCAGCAAAGTGAATGAACAGTGGAAGTATGAACGTTACGTGCTGGAGATCAAGCAGTCGATGGCCCGATTAAATCTGGTGGAAGCGCCCGTTCCTGCCCAAGGTCGTACGGTGCGAGATGCGGCAAGAAGCATTTTGATGGATCTGGGGATTATCGGAGAAAGTGGTAGCAAGGATATTGTGGCCCTTATGGAGTATGCGATTGATCAGAAGCGTGCCGGGGAGTGGCCGCCGCTGAAGGAGTCGTATGAAGCGGTGGCCCAGACGTACAAGTCTACGCCCAAAGACGTGGAGAAAGAGAGCAAGGCGATGGAACAACGTATTCGCAGAACGGTAATTGCCGCCCTGACCAACATGGCCTCGATTGGACTCACCGATTATAGCAACCACAAGTTTGAGCATTACGCGCCCCTCTACTTTGACTTCCAGGATGTACGGATGAAGATGAGAGCCATGGAAGAAGATCAGGCAGGCGACAAAGGCAAGGTGAATATCAAAAAGTTCCTGCATGTGTTCTACATGGAGACGATTGAAAAAATGAATAATTAAATAACTGAGATATGCTATCTCTTATCCAAAAGCCGAATTCCCGAAGGCAACACCTTCATGGATTCTCGGCTTTTTTTGTTTATCACCTTATTCTATTGTTATATAACCTTACATTAAATATTGAAATCGGACTTTTTATTAGCACTTTTTGCGCGTTTACCTATCTTTAAACATTACATGTTAATTTAATTTTCATGAGTTGTAATTAATTTGTGTAGGATCATGTAAGTTTGCGTAGGGAACGAACTACAATACGTACATGAATAAGCATTTTGCATAAATCCGGTGAGCGTCTTTCAATCAGAAAGTCTTATACCCGGAAGCGAGTTTGATTCGAATTATGCAAAATGCTGAAATACAAACGGTCGATTCGGTCGATCCCAATCTAATTCGGAAAAGGGGTTTTTCTATGAAAAAGGTAGCATCCATTGTAATGGCGTCCGTTCTTGCTCTAACACTTAGTGCCTGCGGTGCAGCAAAGTCTGGTGAAGAGAGTAATGCACAATCGGCAAGTGGTTCAGCTGTTGAGAAATATACATTTGGTACCGATGCAACGTATCCCCCTTTTGAGTTTCAGAAGGACGGCAAATATGTAGGAATCGATATTGATCTCATGAACGCGATTGCGGAAGAAGAGGGCTTCGAAGTAGAGATCAAACCGATGGACTTCAAAGGCATTATTCCGGCCATCACAGCAAATCAGCTGGACGGAGCCATTGCAGGCATTAGCATTACGGACGAACGTAAAAAAGTCGTGGACTTCTCGGAACCGTACTATCAGGCCGGTCTGTCCTTGATCGTGCATGAAGATAACGCGGACATCCAAAGTCCTGAAGATTTAAAAGGAAAAATTATTGCGATTAAAAAAGGAACCTCAGGTGCCAATCTCGCAGATGAATATGCGAAAACCTATGGGGCAACCGTGAAATATTTTGATGACAGCCCATCGATGTATCAGGAAGTCGCGAACAAAAACGCAGATGCTACGCTGGAGGATTTCCCGGTCATCTCCTATAAGATTGCCATCGACCCGAACGCCAAGCTCAAGATCGTTGGAGACCGGTTGAACGGTGACTTCTACGGGATTGCTGTTGCCAAAGGCGATGCGGAGTTACAGAAGAAAATCAATGATGGACTGAAGAAATTGCAGGAAAACGGAAAGTACGACGAGATTGTCGGCAACTATCTGGGAACAACGGCTAAATAGAAGGGAATGTGGTACGGATGGACTCCTCCTTGCAAGTCATAATAGACGCACTGCCTCTTCTGTTAGAGGGTACAGTGGTTACGTTGAAGCTAGTCGCGATCTCGCTCATCATTGCGATGGTGATCGGATTGATCTCAGGTCTGATGAGCACCTCTTTGAATCGATTGTTGCGGCTGGTAGCCACACTTTACGTGGATATCATCCGTGGCACACCCCTTCTGGTGCAGGTATATTTCATCTACTTCGGGCTGCCAGTGTTCCTGGATATGCGGATTCCGGCGATGACCGCAGGTATTATTGCGATTAGTCTGAATGCCGGAGCTTATATCTCGGAGATTTTCCGAGCAGGGATTAATTCGATTAGCAACGGGCAGCATGAGGCGGCACGATCTCTGGGCTTAACTCGTTTCCAGACGATGAGGCTGGTCGTGTTACCTCAAGCAACCCGGCGCATGATTCCTACCTTTGTGAACCAGTTCATTATTACGATTAAGGATACATCGCTGCTATCGGCGATAGGTATTGCAGAATTGACGCAAAGCGGGGAAATTATTATCTCCTCCAACTTCCGGGCATTCGAAATCTGGGGTGTGGTGGGTATATTCTACCTGATCATCATTGTTCTGTTGTCCCGGGCTTCCCGATTCATTGAAAGGAGGTATGCGATCCGATGATTACCGTACAGAATCTAAAAAAGCAGTTTGGTGCCAATGAGGTGCTGAAGGACATCTCCACAACGATTCAGGAGAAGGAAGTTGTATGCGTCATCGGCCCTTCCGGGTCGGGTAAAAGTACCTTCTTGCGCTGCCTCAATCTGCTAGAGGGTGTGACGTCTGGAAAGGTGACAATCGGTGGTGTGGAGGTCACTTCACCCAAGACCGATATCGACCAGTTGCGAACCAATGTGGGTATGGTGTTCCAACAATTTAACCTTTTTCCGCATCTGACCGTACTGGAGAATATCATGCTTGCGCCGAAGCACATCAAGAAACTGAGTAAGGCCGAGAATGAGAAAAAATCAATGGAGCTGCTCGGCAAGGTCGGGCTATCGCAGAAGAGAGATGCTTATCCCGAGCAGTTGTCAGGTGGACAACAACAGCGTGTAGCCATCGCGCGTGCACTTGCCATGAACCCGAGTGTGATGCTGTTCGACGAGCCTACGTCTGCACTTGACCCGGAGATGGTTGGAGAAGTGCTGCAAGTCATGAAAGACCTCGCTCACGAGGGGATTACGATGATTGTCGTTACGCATGAGATGGGCTTCGCCCGTGAGGTAGCGGATCGGGTGATCTTTATGGACGGCGGATATATTGTAGAAGAAGGCACGCCAGAAGAGCTCTTTCAGAATACCAAGCATGAGCGGACCAAGGCTTTTCTGGGTAAGGTTTTATAACGATACTTGAACAAAAAAAGAACTGAAAAAATCCCCTATGGGCGAACGATCGTTCCAGAACATCTGATATGATGGACTTGAACATGGCTTGCTTGCAGGGGATTTTTGGTGCTGTGCGTAATACATAATAAGATGCAGCACGACGAACATGTTATTGATACAAAGGAGAGCGCTTAATAACTATTTTTTATGAATCGTTGAGGGGGAATAAAGGATGAGTGTACAAGCGAATACCGGGTTAAAGATCTATGAGTTAACGGAAATGCCTTATCTCAAAGTGCATGGTAGAACAACTGGAGAGCGGTCACCGCTGACGTTATTTTGGACAGGGAGTGCAGTCGAACTCAATGTACAGGGCGCTGAACTATGGGTTGAGGTAGAGTCCGAATATGATGTATATGAGTCATGGATCAGCATTCTGATCAACGGTGTTCCGGTGAGCAGACAGATGTTAACGACGGGAAGGTACTGGGTCTGTGTATTCCGGGGCATGAACGCGGATGTGGTGAAGAATGTACGGATCGTTAAAGATGTTCAAGCGATGAGTGGCGACCCGGGTTGTTCCTTGCAGATTCATGCCGTGAAATCGGATGGAGTGTTCCTGCCTGTGCAGGAAAAACCCTACAAGGTCGAGTTTATCGGGGACAGTATTACATCTGGTGAAGGTGCGATTGGAGCCAAAGCGGAGGAAGATTGGATTCCGATGTGGTTCAGCGCCATACATAATTATACGTTTATGACAGCAGAGGCATTGAATGCGGAGTATCGGGTGATCTCGCAAAGTGGCTGGGGTGTGCTGACAAGTTGGGATAATAATCCGAAGGGCAACATTCCCGATTATTACGAACAGGTCTGTGGCCTGCTTACCGGTGAACGTAACAAAGCGTTAGGCGCAGGAGATCAGCATGATTTTGGTTCCTGGCAGCCGGATGTGGTAGTCGTGAATCTGGGTAGCAATGATGGGGGTGCATTTCAATCACCTGAGTGGAAAGACCCCGACACGGGCAAGGTGTACAAGCAACGTCTGAACGAAGATGGTACGTATCATGAAGAGGATCTGGCCGCTTTTGAGAAAGCGGTGCAACAGTTCCTGTTCAAACTTCGGAAAAACAATCCGGCGGCACATCTCGTATGGGCTTATGGCATGCTCGGTTTTCCCATGATGCCTGCCATCTACCGTGCGGTTGATGCGTATGTAAAGGAGACAGGGGATCGCAAGGTTACGATTATCCAGCTTCCGGATACAACCGAAGAGACGGTAGGCGCGCGCACCCATCCAGGCGAGTTATCTCACCGTAGGACGGCAGATATGTTAGCTGAATATGTACGAGGATTGATAGGATAACTTGATACTTGTTACATGGTAATGGAAAGACCACTCTTTCATGATAAGAATGGTCTTTTCCCTTTTCTGCTTATCTAGATATTCGGAGGTGTGTCCGCTGTGCCACTGTTTTGTACCTTATAACGAATCGAAACGATCTGTCCTAGCGTCTGGGTTCCAATCATTTTGAATTGGCTTGGTACAGTGCCTGCTGGAAATAACGGGATGCCTGCACCAAGAATTTTGGGAATGATGGCTACTTCAATCTCATCCAGTAATTTTTTTGCTAACACAGCTTGAACCAATATGCCCCCACCCACAATCCATACGTCTCCATCAGAAGTCTGCTTTAACCGGGGAATGAGCGTATCTACCGTCTCGGTTGTAAACTGTACATGCGGATCGGGCGGCTGTTCTGAGCGGGAAAGCACATACGTTGAGCGATCCGCATAGGGAAATTCTTCAGACAGTGTGAGCACCTCTTCATACGTATAACGTCCCATAACGATGCTACCGATCGTTTCATAAAAGGCATTATACCCGTTATCTCCGCCGTCACCCTCCACATCGAACAACCAATCCACCGAACCGTCCAGTCTTGCGATATATCCATCCAAACTCATGGCAATGTACAAAATTGTTTTGTTATCAGACATGTTCATCGCTCCCTTCTACAATGTATGATACACTTTAACTATGACAAAAGTTGACGTAGTTAGGGTGTTGAATTCATGAATCATCGAAAGCTGGCGATCATGCGCCTGATGGATTCCAGACAGAAGTTCACTGCCCGGGAACTGGCAGAACGGTTCGACGTATCGGTTCGTACGATTCAGCGAGATCTGGATGCATTGCAGGCGCTGGGTTTTCCCTTGTACACAGAAGTTGGCGTGAACGGTGGATACCGGGTATTGCCCAATCGGATTTTGCCACCTCTTCAACTGACACAGCAGGAGGCATTAGGGCTGTTTATGATGCTGGAATATCTACAGCAAGTCCCGGATTTTCCATATGGGTCAATGCGTGAGCATCTGGCTGAGCAATACTTCTCTACTTTGCCCGAAGATGTACAGGATCTGATTATGCGAATGAGAGAGCATATCACCTTTGTCCAGCATCCCGGTGAGCATGCCGAGCCTTTAACAACAGCGATATTGGGTGCAGCGGTAGAAAAGAGAGAAATCGAATTTATGTATCATGCCCGTAGTGGTCGTAAAAAAGTCCAGGTCTTTCCCTATGGCATCTACTATGAGCAGGGACATTGGTACATGCCAGCCGGAAATAAGGACCGCGTATTGTTGTATCGGGTGGATCGCATGCAGCAGTTGGCTGTGATGGAATCGGTCGATGAATCTGTCCCGAGTCTAAAGGCATGGCTAGCTGCCAAAGAAGACAGAGTAAGCGTAGAAGTGGTATTGCAATTCACGGAATTTGGAGCAAGGATTGCTGCGTCAGATGTGTTGTTCAAGTCGGTTCAGGGCCATGAATGGCGCGGACTGGTTCCGCCTGAGGAGTTTTCTTTTACAGCACGAAAGTTACTCTCCTATGGCCCGGAAGTGAAGGTAATCTCGCCACCTGAGTTGAAGCAGCAGGTTAGAGAGTTGCTGGAACGGAGTTTAAGTCAGTATGGTGGGGGATAAAAGCTTTAAACGCTGATTATTCGGGTATCAAGGAAGAGATAGGAAAGGTGTGTAGAAAAATGAGCAAAGTTTGGACTAAAGACATCATCCCGATGGTATCCGATAAAGTAGTGATTGTGACGGGTTCGAACGGCGGGTTAGGGTATGAAACAGCATTAGCGTTAGCTGAAAAAGGCGCAAAAGTTATCCTTGCAGTTCGTAATCTGGAAAAAGGTAAAGAGGCAGCTAATAAAATAAAGTCGTCTGTGCACGTAGCTGGAGAGGTAATCGTTATGCAACTCGACCTTAGCGATTTAGCTAGTATCCGTAAGTTCGCAGCCGCTTTTCTTGAGCAATACGATTCGTTGTCCATTCTCGTTAATAATGCAGGAATTATGAACCCTCCATTCCAGTTGACGAAGGATGGCTTTGAATTACAATTTGGTAGTAATCATCTAGGCCATTTTGCGCTTACGGGTCTTCTATTGCCTCGATTGATCTCTACTCCGAAATCGAGAGTTGTCACTGTAAGTAGTATGGCAGCTCATAATGGTGCGATTGATTTTAATAATTTAGATGGCTCCAAAGGATATAATCCCATGAAGTTCTACAGTCAAAGCAAGCTAGCCAATCTGATGTTTGCGAGAGAGCTGCAGAATAAATTTAATTCCGCCCATATTGATTCCATGAGTATTGCCGCTCATCCAGGAATTTCGCATACCAATCTATTTTCCTTCGGTTCGGGGAAACAGACCAATATATTCATGCGCAGTCTTTTGAAAATCATTAGTCAACCGGCACATATGGGAGCATTACCTACCTTGTATGCTGCAGCAGATCCGACGATCACGGGAGGGGAGTATATTGCTCCCAGTGGTATGGGCGGCACGAAGGGCTATCCCAAGAGCGCTAAGATTATTGAAAAATTATATGATGCTAGCATTTCAAACAAGCTATGGAGTGTTTCAGAAGAATTAACAGGGGTATATTACAGATTCGATGTGTAGATTTTGCCATTAAGGAAAGTAACCCTTATTATGGAATGGACAGTTAAAAGTTCTTCAGCACGAATAAGATTAACTGAATGGGGGGCTACCATGATTCGATTCATAATAAGTTTAACGACCCGCTCTATGCAGAGTCCATGCGATGAACAACGGCGGTTGTTTGCATAGAGCTTGAAATTCTTTTCCGCCATACCTATAGTGCATATCTAATGCGTTCATCTTACGACTCTGCTGCCTTAAAGATTTTAACTTTTAAGGAGTGGAGCAACGTGAAATATATTAATGCGGATACAATCTTCCCGGAAGAATTGCTCAAAGAAATACAGCGTTATATCCCCGGAGGCCTGATCTATATTCCGAGGCCCAAGGATGCCCATAAGAAGTGGGGTGAGAATTCGGGTGGCAGAAGGATTGTCCGGGAGCGGAACGACGAGATCCGCCAGCTTTTTGCTACGGGAACAACCATCGATCAGCTTGCGGAGCAATACTGTTTATCCGTCGATAGCATCAAGAAAATTGTATATTGCAAAAAGGGATGAAGTTATAGAAGCCACGTTCGAGCAATCGAATGTGGCTTTTTCGTATGTAGAGAATGATTATTAAGGAATCTTTGTATATTGTTCACCAATCCATCGGAGAACAATAAGATCGGCCAATCTTTCTGGCGGAAAACGGTGGCTAAATATACCGAAGGTAACTATCGGAAAATGTACGGGTCTCTATCACGTAAAAGAGAGAGTGTGTCTCCCTTTGTGGAAGTATTCTGGCATCCATAGACTGGACTCTTTGAAAGAGGAAGTTTAGTGCATTGGTACCAGAATACATATCACCATTTTTATTTATTTCCAGTAGGTATCATATTTCACATTACAATCTGTTACATGTTTTATTCACAGTTCAATAATGTGTTCACATCGTCCAGCCACAACTTCATCGTGAGTAACAATTACAATTGTTTTACCCTGTTGGTGAAGCTCAGTCAGCATACTTATAACAAAATCACGATTGCTTACATCTAGCGAACCTGTTGGCTCATCAGCCAGAACAACATCACAAGGTTTTAATAATATTCGGGCTAGTGCCACACGTTGTTGCTCTCCACCGGATAATTCATAGACCTTTTTGCTCAAAGGGATAGACAACCCTACTTTATTTAAAGCTCCTATTTTCAGCTCATGCTTTTCCTTTTTTGATTTAAGACTGTAGCAAAGAGCCATATTTAGATTCTCATCCACACGGTCATTGTCTACTAAAGCGTAATTTTGGAATAAATACGAAATTCTATTGCGTAATATAATGGACTGCTTTTTGCTACCTGGTTTAGGGAAAAGCTCATTATAAAATTTGAGACTTCCGTTGTCAGGTTTCTCAATCATGCCAAGCATGTTCAATAGTGTTGACTTACCAGAACCACTCTTTCCAACGATGGCTACCATCTGACCTTGTAGAATATTCAGATTAAGGTTACTCAATACGTTGTGAGTGCCGTAACGCTTAGATACATTGCGAAGTTCGTATACCAATGGAAGGTTCAATTTATTGCCCGCCTTTCAATAATTTGATGATATGTTTAGACGAAAGCCGAGTCAGCCAAAATACTGAGAAGCATAGCTCTAACAAAATAAGAGCAAAGAATAAAAATATAGGTAGTGCCAAATTCAAAATACCCAATAAACAGCAACAGATTCCCGTTATTATCCAAGAGATGCCGAAAATATAAATGAACTCTTTGTACTTTCTGGATATAGACAGGCCAAATACTCCCCTGATAATAAACTTCTGTTGAAATTTATTGAACATAATAGATAGATTTTGAATAAGAAGAAAGCAAAGAGTGAGCACGCTGATTGCTAAAGCAGACGAAGTAGAATAGAAACGTTGCTGAAGTGCATATACTTTCTCTGCAATGTACTGATCAACAGTAATTAGATAGTGCAGGTTATCATCCAATTTTAATTCTTTCAAAGTTGATTCTAAAAAGCGATATGTTTTAGCAGTATCACCATCGATTAATTTGATTTTAATGGGATCTGAACTTCCGTTACCGAGAATTGCATCCCGATCTCCTACTAAACTATTGTTTTCAGTAATGACCTGAATAATAGGCTCTGTTATTAAATTATTATTGCTGGGGTTCACATCTGGATTAAAGCTAAAGATTTCCTGATGATTGGCATACCACTTAATTTGAATGTTTTGCATTTCATTAGATGGTGAAATCTTATTTTTAAGTTGTTCTCTTTCAAATACAATTCTTTGATCGCGTTCATCCCTAAAGAATTGGACAATCTGTTTTTCCTGATTTTTTAATTTTTCAGGAACCAAAATAATCCAACTTACTTCTTCTTCAGGTATATAAATTGGTGCACCTTTTGTATCGTATACGGGAAATTCCTTTAAATAATTGGGGTTAATTTGCAAAGAACGCATTCCTTCATAATTTTCATTTAACAAAAGTGCCATTTCCTCGTACTGTCGTGAATTAATTAAAACGGAGCCGAGTTGGTTCAAAATAGGATAAAGTTGGCCAGCAGTTGTTTTTATAAACTGTACTGCGCTGTTCTGAAAATCATTGGAATCATAACCTGCGCTTACAGGATAAAATACACCATATTGATTACTTCTTTTCCAACTTTCAAGGTCGTCTTGTTCACTTTTGAGAGTACTATATTGACCAGATAATGTAGAAAATAGAGATATGACAATAATCGTAGTACTTATTTTAAGCAGTGTATTCATTGCAAATATGATTTTAGTATACTTTTTATTCTTAATTGCTTCTTTTATGTTAGTACGAGAAATGTAAATATAGGATGGCAATGTTAGAACAACTATTATTATTAGCAATTTCAATTGTTCATAAAGCGAATATAAAAGGAAATGTGCGGTAGAGTTGGGAATCATAATAGATAATATTAGAATCATGAGTAAATTTATAAAGAAAGATATAACAACTGTTTTACCTATGAAATAATACCATATTTTCAATGTAGGAATTCCCAGTAACTTGTAGATACCCACACGTTTGGTTTCCTTGAAATTATAATATAGCATATAAAAGGCTGTTATTATAACTAGAATATATAACATGTTGGTTACATCAACCATGGATATTGAAGGGAAACCGACTTTTGTAGAATTATAATTTGTGAATGTAGCAGGTGTATATTGAACGGATATCCCTTTTTGGATGTAAAACTCACGAAGATTAAGAGAGAACTGTTTTAAAAAGGGAATCAGGTTGTTTTCACTGGTTTCAATGTAGTAGTATCCGCTTACAGGCAAATAATCATAAGAACTTATAAGAGGCTTTATCGTAATAGTGTTATTTCCACCAAACTCTTTAATTACTCCTACCTGATCGGAATCTAGACTAGATGTGGTTGAAATATATCTTTCTTTATTTTGAGAGTCTTTAGTATTAAGAACTCTTCCTGATTCCAGTTTAATGTTATCAAACATAGAGCTTTCTCGATTAAGCAATATGTATTTCATGAATTCCATTTGGTTATCAGGTTTATTGTTAATAACTGAGCGAAATATATTTACTTGAAGGTCTGAAGATGTGTCTGCCAAAATAGGATAAATTACGTCTGGATCAGCCAGTAACTCAGTCTCTGGAATGAAAAACTCATAACCGATATGTTCATCTAGTAAATAGAATTGTTCTAAAGCCTTTTGATCATAGAGTTTGTAATTGCTATAGAATGTTAACAAAGAGGCGCACAAGATAAAAAAGATTATAATTTTTTTCAATTTTATAATTCCTTTCCAAGAATGCAGAATAAATGGAAACGAACTAAACTCCGTAGTTAATCATGGAATTTAGTTCGTTTTACCAATATAACAACGTTATATTAAGTTTAAAGTTTAGTACGTATTCCAGTAAGCATGGGTTGAATCCCCAGTTTCACCGGTTGCACTAGCATAGGAGGTTAAATTTTTGTTGACTTGCCCGCTACGTGAAATAGTTGTACCTATACTGGCTGTAGATGAATGTATTTTTGTAGGATGGTTGTAGTTAGACCATACTTTTTTCTTAATAGAAAAACCGGATAACACTGGAGAAGTGCCATAATCCCAAGTGCCACCACCAAAATCATCTTGTAGAGTAGTAAGATCATTTGAAACAAATCTTACATTAGTCAAATCTACAGATCCTCCATCGGTTGGTTTGATAGTATCTGCCATTGCTTGGCTCAATGGAACCATAAGAACGGCTACTGCAAGTGAAAGACTAACAAGCTTTTTTTTCATTTGTATAATCTCCTCTATACATATTATGTAGAATCCCGGAATTCTTCATAAAATATACCATTGATATATATATAAGTAAAGTAAAAAAAAGTAAATTTTTTGATTTCGCAAAAAGGTAGTGAATTCATGAAAAATCTCACCTTTCAGTTCTTAAATCCTCTTCTACAGATCAGATACTTTAGTTCGATTAAGATTCAGGATATATCCCGTAAATTCTCAGTTCAGTTCGCTAGTGTCTGTCCAAGGGAGAGGAAGTAATTGGAGTGGGGCTTATTTAAGCGAATCGAATTGGTTGAAACAAACACATTAATCACGTATTTCTACGACAGCTGCAGAGGGCCCATCTTTTGAGTACGCCGTAGCGTGTCACCCAATGAAAGGCAAGTCTATACATGATCTCCATCATCCACTTCCCTCCGATAATGGATAGTGTGTAGTCGAATGGAGTTTATGTTTCCACAGGGAATCTGCTCGAATGTTCCATTACGAATAAATCCTTCAAAAAAAAGTACGCACTTCAAAGTGTGTACTTTTTTGGTGACCCACCTAGCGAGCGCGTAGTTTTGCATGAAATTTGCAGGGTACATTCTCCTGTAATGATGATATTATTTGGATGATCAACTTACTTATTGCGCTCTTGTAGAATGGGGTTGGGTTCATCATGAGGGAGATTCCCCGAGTCGGTTCTCGTAAGGTTTGGTTGTATATCATTGCTGCTGTTATTGGTTTGGTTACAGGCTACGTCGTCCTCTCTTCGCCGGACTCTCCTAGGCTCCAAAGTGAAGAAGGTATTCTGGATTTAACGCAGGCTCAACTTAGTACGAATCCGCAAAAATTAACAGGCAAGTGGGCGTTCTATTGGCAAGAACTGCTGTCGCCTGAGGATATGCGGGTTCGTTCGGCAAGGGAAGGAAATCAGGACCACTGGATCAGCATCCCAAGCTCCTGGCTGGGCTACCCGTTTGAAGGTCAGCGGCTGAGTGGTACAGGCTATGCAACCTTTGGACTGGTCGTTCATCTAAGCGAGCAGGATCGAGATGAGATGCTTGCTCTGCGGCTGCCTAGCATTTTTAATGCGTACAAATTATGGGTCAATGGCGAGCCGCTGGCAGAAGTTGGTGAGGTTGGTCAGGACAAGCATAGCATGACCCCGCAATTGGAAACGAAGCTGGTGTATTTTCAGCCTGAAAGCGACACGTTAGAGCTGGTCATGCAAGTATCCAACTTCCAACATCATCGGGGCGGCATTACGAAGGATATCGAGCTGGGCGGCAGTGACGTACTAACGACCAAGACCAATCTGAATCTTGCCAGGGATATGTTCATCACGGCAAGTTTGCTAGTGATCGGTTTGTATAATCTGCTGTTGTTCATGCTGCGACGTAAGGATAGAGCTCCGTTATATTTTGGCCTGTTTACTGTACTGCTTGGTATTCGATCCTTGTTCAACGGCGAGCTTATCTTTACACAATGGTTGCCTCATTTTCCTTGGGAATTGCAGTTCAAGATCGAATATCTGATTCTTTGTGTCAGTGGTTATATCATCACCATGTATTTTGATTGTATTTTTCCGAATTATGTGTCGCGATGGTTTCGTCTTGGCACCCGGATCGTAACTGGTGCATTCTGTATCCTTGTAGTGGTAACCCCTGCAATTATATATACAAAATTTTTGCTGGTCATCGGTGTGATGGTAGTTCTACATATGATTTATCTGATGATCGGACTGGTTCAGGTGGCTGTGCGACGTATGGAGGGAGCATTGATCTTCCTGCTGGTGTCGGTGGTTACTTTGGTCACGGTTGTCAACGATTTTTTGTATTTTAACGGATGGTCGTTAGTTGGAAATACTTCTCCGCTTGGCATATTGATATTTACGATCGCGCAGCTGATTTTGCTGTCTTCGCGATCTACGAGGACGGCATCGAACGAAGAGAGAATTACACGTGAATTACAGGACGTTAATGACAAGCTGCTTGAAATGAATATGAATCTGGAACAGACCGTTCAGGAGCGAACACAGGCTTTATCCATAGTGCATGATGATCTACAAACCTCGTATGACCGACTGCTTCACTCCGAGCAAGGGAGGAAGAAGCTTCTTGCTTATATTACGCATGATCTGCGTATGCCGTTATCCAGTATGCTTGGATATGTAGAAGCTATACAGGACAGGGTCAAGCCGGAACGCAATGAGCAATATCTGAAGTACATCCGGGAGAACACGATAAGGATTAACCGTATGATCGAGGAGTTGTCCTTCTTGTCTCATTTGGAGACCGGACAAGTCTCGTACCGTATGGAGCCGGTTCAGATGATTCCTTTCTTGCATGGTTTTTTTGAACAATATGAGTTGGTAGTGCGCGACGCAGGATTAGACTTCATACTGGATATCGGAGATACTGAGGATAGACGATCTAATGTGCTTGTTGTCGAGATGGATGCGAAAAGAGTAGAACAGGCCTTATTTAATCTAGTATCCAACGCCATGAAGTTCACCGCCAGCGGAGGGCTGGTACGTATTGCGCTAATTGTGGACGAGGTGAATCATGCTCCCCATGCAGTCATTAGCATACAGGATTCTGGCATGGGAATTCCTCCCGATCAGCTTGAGCAAATCTTCGAACGTAATTACAGATATGATCGGCCGGGAATGGGCATAGAGGGTAGTGGACTGGGGCTGGCAATTTGCAGGGAAATCGTACAAGCGCACGGAGGCATGGTTCGAGCGGAGAGCGACGGCAAGATGGGGGCGACATTTTATGTAACGTTTCCTTGTGTGGTGATTGAAGGAAAGGGGTGATGAGATGGACACGCACAAAATCATGATCGTTGATGATGATCCTCATATATGCGAGATTGTGCAGGTGTATTGTGATAGGGAGGGATTTGTCTCCACCTGCAGTCATAGCGGGTCAGAAGCGATGGAGCTGCTTGCATCGTTTGAGCCGGATTTAATTATACTGGATATATTGCTGGCTAATGAAAACGGTATTGACTGGTGCAGGAATGCGCGTAATCTCACCAGTGCGCCGATTGTGTTTCTGAGCAGCCAAGAGGAAGACGAAATAAAAATTAGCGCATTATCCTATGGCGGGGATGATTATGTGACCAAGCCGTTCAGTCCGGGAGTGCTCATGGCCAAGATCAAGGCTCACCTTCGCAGAGTGTCGACGGGCAGAAGAGAGCAACTGCTGGAGTTACCGGGCTTGACACTGGATTTCTATACGCAGTCCGTCAACATGGGGAGTAAGCCTGTCTTTTTATCGAAAAAAGAGTTCAGTCTGCTGTCCTATATGGCGCAAAACGTGAATCGTGTCGTCAGTGTCGATACGTTGTTTCAAATCATCTGGGGGATGGAAAGTCTGGAGGATACGAGAACGGTTGCTGTACATATCAGTAATTTACGCAAAAAAATTGAGTCTGACCCTGCCGACCCCGAGCGAATCATTACGGTTCGGGGTAGCGGATATATGCTGGTTTCTAACAGTACGTCACAAGCATGAATATAGCAGTAAGGGTGTTAATCTATTATAAATGGGAAAATGGCGTTGGAGCAGTACCTGACGCTATTGACCCATTTTTTTGTTCTTTCCACTAGCTTCGTAATCGACTCAAAGTATTGAATTTCTCAACACCAGTCTGCGCTTTTCCTTCCTCATTAAAATGATGTGCCATCTCTCCGAAGAATTAAACGATCTAATACGCACGGATTTAAAGTTTTCTTTAGGTTTCTCAAGTAGGATAATCCAGCATGATAAAATCTTAGTGGTCGATATAGAAGGCATTAGTACGTGAAGAAAGAAGTGGATCCAATGGCACGAGTTATATGTATCACATCAGGGAAAGGTGGAGTTGGCAAGACAACGGTCACGGCTAATCTCGGGACTGCCCTTGCCTTATCGGGGAGCAGCGTTTGCCTGATCGACGCTGATTTTGGATTGAGAAATCTGGATATTCCGCTTGGTCTGAGCAATAGGGTAAGGTATTATATTTCTGATTTTCTGACGGGTCGATGTGCTTTACATCAAGTGATCGTCAAAGATAAGCGAATCAGTACCTTGTCCTTTATCTCCTGTAGTAACGACGCCGTGCATCACGATGATCCGCAAGTTTTTGGCGAGGTTGTGCAGCAAATAGCTCAGGGCTATGATTATGTGCTGATCGATTCGCCGGCAGGTATTGAAAATGGATTCTGGAATGCGGCTTTGGCAGCAGATGAGGCTATTGTCGTTACTACGCCTCATCGTACATCGCTTCAGGACGCGGATCGCGTAATCGGATTATTAGAAGATATGATTCCGACTCCGCCACAGCTCATCATTAATATGGCCGACGGACAGGAAGCCCGTTCGGCAACGGTAAAGATGCAGGATATTATCGATATTCTCAATATCGGTGTGATTGGTGTGATCCATGCCGATGTAGAAATTATACGTTCCGTACATAAGGGCATCCCGATTGTGCTTAATCCCGAGTTCGAAAGCGGGCTGCGCTTCAGGCATATCGCCCACAATGTGGCGAAGAATCAGCAGGAGCCTTTTATCTCATTGAAATCCAAGAGGCATAGAAGAATTTTTTCGCTTTCTCAAAGACTTCGCTCGGGGGAGAACAGTTCGATATAGTCAATGTGAGACAGTGCTTCCATGAAGGTTGCATGAGTAGATTTCCAGTTTAGACATTTACGAGAACGATGGTTGATGAGGTGAATATAGAAATTCATGAAAAACTAGTGGTGTGGGAGTTACCTTCCCTACGCCGCTATTTTTTGATGTCATTGATGTTCTCACTTGCAAGTAGTTGCTTACTTAAAGTTTTCTTTATAATTCACGAGCACCCCTATCTCGCATGATAAAATACGGAAGAAAAAACGACATAATTTGCATGTATTGGTGTCACAATTCGACTGCGACTGAGAAGAAAGGTCGGTGAACGAATTCAATCTATAAAGTTGGCAATATCGTACTGGCTTTGTTGATTAGCTTGGTTAGAAACCAATTTTAGATGGTCTTTATAGTTTGATCTATACATAGAAGGGATGAATGAAAGTGAAGAAAGCAACAAGACAGGGGTGGAAGGTGAGTCGGCAGATCCTGATGTGGATGCTGATTATCTGCCTACTAGTGACTGCTGTACCAGTATTTCCGACGCAGTCTGCTGCAGCGGCTGAACTGCCGATGCAGCAGACAACAGTAACCAAATCCAGTGGATTCCAAGATGTGAGTCCGACAGACTGGTTCTATGATGCGGTCGTCCATGTGCAGGGGAAGGGCATATTCAGCGGGACAGACGCAAGCAACTTCTCACCTAAAGGGACAATGACGCGTGCCATGTATGTGACGGCACTCGGACGGATGGCCGGGGTGGATACAGGGATGTATTCTACTTCAAGCTTTGCCGATGTACAGGCGGGAAGTTGGTATGCGCCGTATGTTGAGTGGGCAGTTAAGCAAGGAATTACCGACGGTACAGGCGGAGGGAAATACTCGCCAAATGCCACCGTATCTCGGGAGCAGATGGCAACGATGACGTTGCGGTATTTCGAAAGTGAACAGATTCCATATCAGACCGAGAACCCGGTCACGACAGAGCCGGGCGATCTTGTGGATGTTTCGCCTTGGGCGGCTGACGCGGTCGTCAAGCTGTGGCAAGCCGGTGTGTTCACCGGAGACGCCAAGGGCAACTTCAATCCGCGTGCGCAAGCGACTCGCGCGGAAGCAGCGGTTCTTTTCATGCGCAACAACGAGGTTGTGGAGGCGTGGAAAAATCAGAATCAATCGCCTGTAACGCCTAATCCAACGCCAACACCAACATCGCCGGTGACACCAACATCCGGCGGTAATAACGGTGGCGTAACGCCTGGAGATAACGGAGGTAACCCGGGCACGGGTTCCACTGCGTATACGCTCACGTTTGAGAGCAACGGAGGCACGGTGATTGCTGCGCAGACGGTACGAAAAGGCCAGGTACTAAATAACCTGCCGGCTCCTACAAAAGAAGGATATATATTCCAAGGGTGGTTTACAGATAGCGATTTCTCGCTCATCTTTGCAGAGGGGAGTACGCTAACTGAGGATATGAAGTTGTATGCGAAGTATACGGATAGCATAGATAATGCCGTACAGAGCACACCAAGCTATTCGGTGCTGGATGTGGCACCAGACTTCACGATCGCGGTACACGATGCATCAGGAAACCTGACAGTATCCGAGGTTCAAGCGGGTATGACGTTCACAGACACGGCGAATCCCGACTTTGCGGGAGTTACGGTCACTGGCGGGAACGGGGCCTTCACGGTAGCGTCCGCAGCTGAAGATGGAAAATTCGTCGAAGGTAATACGTATCAACTGACGTTGAATAGCGATAACCTGTCCTTCCAAGGACATGATGAGACAACGAGCATTTACGTTTTTAGTGTCGCTAAGCAAGAGGTTCTGGACATTCCGCTGAACCCGAACATGATCTACCTTCGGTTTGCGGATGTAACGAATATGATGCTGGATGGTGCAGCTGTGGGTTCACCATCGATTCCGGTAGTTACCACGACGGTGGGCGGTAGCGAAGATACGCTTGCCGAAGCGAATGCAAGCAGCGGAACGTTCGTATATTCCGGCAGCACCGTGATTCAAGTGGGCAATACAGTCGCCATCTATCAAGGGGTTCGCCCTGATCTGCGTACATTAGCAACAACGGATGAAGACAATGGCGATGTTGCCTATGTCCAGATCACAGAGGTAGACGGAAACACCTATACCTATGACCATGCAGATACCAAGCAAGTGTTGCTCAAGCCGGATGTTCTGCCGGTGAGTGTGGAAGCGGACACAGATGGAAATCCGAATAACAACTCCATCACAGTTGAGCATACCCAGATGAATTATAGCGACAGCCTGTATGAGCCTTTCGGCTTGGATGAGTTAACCACGGTGGATGTGGGTGACTTTATCGGCTTTTACGAAGGCAACTTTGCTGAAGAAGGTTCTCGAATTGTCAGTTATGGACGTATCACTTCGATTACGCCTATAGCAGAAATGGACGTCATCGAATATACTGATGCCACGATTGAAGATATTGAGAATGTCTTCAACATCTATCAGAAGCAAGCGATTGACGGCGACGATCTGTTATCGGAAGAGCAGATCGCGGAGCTCGAAGAGCAAATTGAGCAGCAAGCGAGAGACAGCGGATTCGTCAATGAAGCCGCGGATTATCTGTCTGACATCGCCATGGAGACGAAGGAAATTCAGGAGATCAAGGCTCAGTCCTCCCTAGCGTCCGGTAAAGGGAGCCGGGTAAGTGTGGAGAATCTGACCGTTGTTGCTTCACTCGGCACGAGGCTGAAGAATATTGACGGCCGAACCTCGGGCGTAAGCGCTACATTACAAGTGGGTGCCGATATTGTTGTCAATATCAATGAAGACAGCGATCTTGTCATCCATATGACGGGTACATTCGTTCAGGAGATGAGCCTGGACCTCGGTATCAATGGGGATATGAAAGGGCACTGGCTGAAAAAGTGGGGAATTCCTTACTGGTACAGCATTGATGATTATGTAATTACGGCGAATCTGGATGCTTATAGCTATACCGGAATGAACATCACGGCAGAGATAGCTCTTGTTGAACACGATAAGTTAAATGATGCACTGAATGACTGGCTGGGCGAGAAGAACGCTGGCAGGTTGGGAAAGGTTCAGGACATTGCGACACAGATTAAAGCGGTAATGGCGGGTGTGCAGGATACTGCCGTAGATGCGGAATCGTTGAAGGAAAAGTATCAAGAGATGTTGGAGCAAGACACGGAGTGGGTTCCGTTAATCAAGAAAGAGCTCTTTGAAAAGAGCGTACGCGTGGCTTTAGGTATTGTGGAAGTCAAATTTGAAGCGGAGTTTGTGGTCAGCGCCCAGGTGAACCTGACGGTGGGGGCAGATTTCTACTATAAGATGGCCAAGCGCTACTCGGTTAGCTTGCGCGTATTGAGTTTCAGTGGTTCGAGCAATACGGTTAGCTTGCCGGGAGACGGAGATTACCAATTTACCTTCTATGTAATGGGGACGATCGGTTTACGAGCTGGTATTCATATGGAGGTCAAAGCGGGGGTTGGAAGCGTCAAGTTGAATAGTATCGGGCTTGCTGTAGAACCTGGTGTGTATGTGAATCTGTGGGGTTACTTCTATTATCAATTGAAAAATATTAGCGGGGTGGAGAGTACGAAGTCTCTAGGTGCTCTGTTCGTTGAGATTGGCATCTATTTGGAGGTCGAACTCGGCGCTCAATTAGGAGATGGAGCGCTCTCAGGTGGAGTGGAGCTGGTCGATGAAGAGTGGCCACTGTATACGATTGGAGAAGAACAGAACGTCTACGACTTCGCCTATCCACAGGATAAGTCGCTCAAAGTGAACATGGCGGGTTCTGCGTCATCCATCGCTGTACCGGAGTTGTGGGTCACGATGAATACCTTTGATCTGAAGACAGGCGATACGGATGAACAGGCGTATGATCGCTCGAATTTCGATATTCAGGTGGACAATCCAAACTTCAAGTATGACGCAGCAAACGGGATGATTGAAGTGGTGGACAAGAACATTCAGGTGAGTGATGGCAATCTGGTTATCACCTGGAAGGGGGCACCGGCGTCGTTCATGTCCGAGCCACTCAAGCGTACGATTCAGTTAAGCTGGCTTGCCAGAGTGGGTGACTACATCCTTCAGCTGGATCCACAGAACAGCGGAGTGACCCAGGTTGTGGCGGCTCCTTATAACGCGCCAATCAGCGTGGTCACCCCGGTATATCCAGGATACACCTTTGACGGCTGGTATACGGCCGCTTCCGGCGGCACGAAGATTACGATTCCGAGCCGAATGGCTGCGGAGGATCGGAAACTGTACGCGCACTGGATTGCGAACAAGAATACGCCGTATACGGTTGAGTATTATGTGCTAGACCCGAACAGCAGAATACAGGCTCCGCCTGTGGATACTGAAAATAGAACTGGAACAACGGACACAGAGATTCGAATCAGCTCCGACAGGTTTAAGGAGCAGGGCTATGCGACCGGAACGGTAAGCGGCGTATTAATCAAGGGAGACGGCTCGACAGTCGTAAGAGTTAATTACTATCCGGAGAATCGAAAGATGACCTTCGCTGGGGGTTATGCCGGTGCGCCCCAAATCTCGCTAACGGAAGCCGTTGGCAAGAACATTGCTGCTCGTATACCTGTGCCGACAAGGCAGGGATATACGTTTGCCGGTTGGTCGCCAGAAGCTCCAAGTACGATGCCGATTGAGGATACTACGTATACAGCGAAGTGGACGGGGAGAGAGGGTACGCCTTATCAGGTCGTGTACTTGCTACAAAATATCGGAAGTGACACCTATACGGTTGCAGATACGGAATCGTATCGTGGAGTTACGGGTACCGAGGCGAATTTGGCGGATGTCAAGCCGAGATCCTATGAGGGCTTCGTGCGGGACGACAGCATTTCGGTACTGACGGATCTAATCACGAGCAACGGCAAAACGGCGTTGAAGGTATATTATAAGCGTGATGTATACCAAATGACGGTTGATTATAACGGTTCTGGGGCAACAAATAAAACGGATAATGTTCCTTTCGGAGCGACGATGCTGTTGCGTCTAGGCACTCCGACATGGCAGGGATATAGCTTTACGGGTTGGTCGCCAACGCCTCCGACCACGATGCCTGCCGAAGATGTCCAGTTTACCGCTCAGTGGGCAATTAACGACTACACTGTAAATTTCGACAGTAACGGTGGGTCCGAAGACGTGCCGGCTCAGACTGTAGGGTTTGGCGCCACGATTAGTACGCCGACTGAACCGACGAAAGATGGTTATGTATTCGGCGGTTGGTACAGTGATAACACGTTGACGAATGCTTACGACTTCGCTGCAGCGGTGACGGCAGATCTCACACTGTATGCGAAGTGGCTGATCCCTTACACGATAAGCTTCGAGAGTAATGAAGGGTCGGTAGTAGATGCCCAAACAGTGAATGAAGGCGTCAAGGCTATGGCTCCTGCCCCTCCGACGAAAGACGGCTATGTGTTTAGCGGCTGGTACAGCGATAGTGAGCTAATGAACGCCTACAATTTCACGACTATGGTGGTAACGGGAGACCTGACATTGTACGCGAAGTGGACGGTATATGTACCGAATAGTTACACTGTAACTTTCGAGAGTAACGGCGGATCGTTGGTCACAGAACAGACTGTGAATGAAGGTGCCGTGGCTACTGCTCCTGGCGCTCCGATGCTGGAAGGGTATACGTTCGACGGCTGGTATAGCGATAGCGAATTGATGATACCTTATGGTTTCACAGAAGGTGTAATGGCGAATGTGATGCTGTACGCGAAGTGGACAAAGAACAGCTACACAGTGAGCTTCAACAGTAACAACGGATCGTCGGTGAGCAGTCTGTCCGTGAGTGAAGGTGACACGGCAACAGTTCCTGACGCACCGACCCGTGCAGGGCATATATTTGAAGGCTGGTATAGCGATGCTGGTCTGAATGAATCTTACAGCTTCATGACACCTGTGATGAATAACCTCACGCTGTACGCGAAGTGGACGGCTATATATACGGTCACCTTCAACAGTAACGGCGGATCACTGGTGGCTGAACAGAATATGCAAACCGGCGGTAATGCTACGGAGCCTGCCGTACCGACGAGGGATGGTTACACGTTCAACGGTTGGTACAGCGACGCTGGACTGAATGAAGCCTACAGCTTCACCACATCGGTGACGGGTAATCTCATGCTGTACGCGAAGTGGACATTTAACAGCCGCACGGTGGACTTTGACAGTAACGGTGGGGCAGCAGTAGGTAGTCAGACGGTGGTTACTGGCGACAAAGCTGTGGCACCTGCTGCACTGAAGTGGGCAGGGTATCGATTTGAAGGTTGGTACAGCGATCCCGAGCTGGAGATCGTCTACGACTTCATGACGCCGGTGACGTCAAACATCACTCTGTACGCGAAGTGGACCATGACATCGTGGCTGCAAGTAGGTGACTTGTTGGAATTGAATAGTAAGTCCAATGTCATTTTCGACAGTCAAGGGACTCCTTACGTGGCTTATATAAAGGACAATTACGAAGTATTTGTGATGCAATATAAGGGAGGCAAGTGGCAGTCCTTTGGCAATCAAAGCGATCTTGAAAAAGCGGGAGGATTAGGGAGCTCAGCTATATCGCTCGGAATAGACAGTAAGGACAAGCTTTATGTTGCTTATAAGAATAGCTCAGGTAAAGTAAGCTTTAAGAATTATAATGATGAACATAAGTGGTGGAGACCAGTATCTACTATCTCTGATTTCAGTTGGAATGATGGTAAGACGAGCAGAAAAGTGGATACAGTTCAAGACAGCTTCTTCATTACCTTTGATAAGGATGATAATCCTTTTCTGATGTTTAGAGGTGCTTTAGTCGGTAATGCTGCGGAACCGTCAATGCTCATGTCATGGAGGTATTATAGCGATAGGGGACGGATACAAGAAGCGAGATTACAGGCATACGCAGGTCTAAGAGCCTTCCTCGCACCATTACCAAACAACGGCATGTATTTATTTGCTCCATTCAGGTCATCTAGTACCCCTGTGGCAACAGGATATAGCCTGGTAGATGGGTCATGGAAACAATTGGATCCTAAATTATATCCATATCAAATAACTCCGAATATGGATGCTGCATCCGCGCTTGATCCATCTGGCGTACCTTATATGATCTATCTCAGCAGCTCCAACGTTGTTGAAATGTGGAAATATCCGCACACCATTCCGTCAGAAGATACAGCATGGGAGAAGGTGAGTACTCCCGAATTCTTGGTCGGCTCATCTCAAGAAGGAAGCATGGATATGGCCTTTGACAGCGAAGGCACGCCTTACGTTGCTTATCGAGATGCTGCAAATGGCAACAGGGTGACTGTGATGAAATACGAGAACTTGGATTGGAGACCCGTAGGGTCTGGCGGATTCTCCGCTGGTGATGTTCTTCAGCTAGACATCACCATAGACAGCACCGATAACATCTATGTGAGTTATAAGGAACAAGGTAAAATGAACGTGATGAAGTTTGATCCTAATTTCAAATAACTTGGATAGATCAGACTGGCAGAAGAGCCTACTCCCATCGGAGTAGGCTTTTTTGCATATATTCCGTAATTTACTGTAATTCATGCAGCGTTTGCGTCTCCGGCACGTTATGCACACCCCATTTGCAGATCTCCTCCAGAATGGGCATCAGACTCTTGCCTCGGGGCGTTAGGGAATACTCCACTTTAGGCGGGGTCTGATCATACTCAACTCTTTTTATCACACCTTCACGTTCCAAATCGTTCAATTGAGAGGTTAATACCTTGTACGTGATCCCGGATACACGTCTTTTGAGTTCGCCGTAACGTGTGACTCCATGAAAGGCAAGTTGATACATGATCTTCATCTTCCACTTTCCGCCGATAATGGACAGGGTGTAGTCGAAGGGAGTTAGTGTTTCCATTGGGACTGTGCTCGGATTATCCATCACGAATAAGCTCCTTTATGCAGGTACGCACTTCAAAGTGCGTACTTTTTTTGTGGTGAACAAGTGTATATTCTTATACCAACTATATGTGTCCCACAGAGCGTTGTAAACCGAAGGACCTACTCAGGGGCACTTCAGAAAGGTTGAGTATGTTGGAAGAAAAAAACACATATGCATTTGCAACAGGTGATATCACCGTCGATGAAATGTATAAATTAATGACGGGTTCCGTGGTGCCGCGGCCCATTGCTTGGGTCTCTACGCGAAGTAAGGAGGGTGTGCTTAACCTCGCTCCATTCAGTTTTTTTACCGTTGCTTCACGCAATCCGGCGACTCTGCTCCTATCCATTGGACCCGGTGTAGGTGAGAGAGAAGGAACAGTGAAGGATACACTCCTCAATATTCGAGAGACGGGAGAGTTTGTGATCAATGTAGTTCCCGCTGTACTTGCAGCGTCCATGCAGCGTTCGTCAGCAGATGTAGCTTCGGGAGAAGATGAGTTTGAACTGGCAGGCGTTACACCCAGAGCGGGCATACGTGTAGATGTACCTTCCGTGCTCGAATCTCCGATTGCCTTTGAACTTACACTGGATCGTATTATTGCGGTGGGCACAGATCATTTGGTTCTTGGAAAAGTAGAGCACGTACGGGTGGATGCAGAGGCATATGCCGGTCATCATAAAATAGCGATCGAGAGGTGGCAGCCATTAGCCAGTCTGGCTGGCGATTACGCTCTAATTAAACCTGCATTTTCAGTCTGAGATGGGGTTAGTCATCTATATCTGAAATGGTGCAGCAGAAAGAACCGCTTCTTCAGTTGTGAACCCTGAAAAAACGGCCTTTCCCGAGATTTAAATTGTAGATGTAGGTGGCTAATCCTCATCTCCAATTATTTTGCTTAGAAATTGGTTCGCTCAAACGTGGCATCACTCTTCACAGTCGAGCTGCTGGATGCGTTGATGGCATCGAGCTGTAACACGTAGTCATAATGCCGGATGTAATATCCGGGCTGACTGTACGATTGAAGGGATACTTTGGTGCTGTCAGCCCAACCAGGACTGCTTAGGAACGTAGCATCTCCCTTATAGGCGGAGGTGTCGGCATAAGCTTCAAGTACAATTTTATTACTGGTGTTGCGCTTCAAGAAGTAGCCCGGGAAGTTAATAGACTCCAGTGAAATTCCTGTGGAGCTGGCAAGACCCGGTACGACGCGGAACTGTGAATCCAGAACAGGGGAGACGTTGGCATCCACGCGAGCCGTGTAATTGGCATGACGGATGTATCGATCCGGATAGTTGTGCGAACTGAACCGGCTGTAACCTGTGGCTTCCGGTGTTGCAGGACCCAACATTTTGACCTCGTGCAGAGTTGGGGTGTACCAGTTCCCCGGATTATTCCACAAGACCGCGTTTACCATATTAATCCGCACATAACGGGCTGTGAAATGCACAGCATCCGTGGTAAAACCGTAGGTCAGATTGTTGGTGCGATCCAAAGTGGAGTAATTGACACCATCGTTGCTAATTTCAATTTTGTATTTGTAGTATCCTTCGGAACCTTTATACATAAACCAGGACGTGTCGATCTCGGTGATCGTCTTCGGTGAACCGAAGTCTACTTGCCACCAGGCAGGCCAGCTATTGGAGGAAGCCACCCATGAAGTCTGGTAGTTGCCATCATTGACATTGGATGCGGACGAGCCGGAGGATGTAGAGCTGGCGGTAGCTGTTTTGCCTTGGGCATGATTGACGAGCGCAGGTGGTGTTACTGTACCTGTTGCTGCATCGATATTCCACGTTGTATACCACTCCAGTGATGCTGTTCCGTTCGAATCATTTAAGGTTAGTGGCAGCCAGATATGTTTGTGCTCTCCGATACTCATGGGATTCCAGCGATCCGCCATGTAGATGTAGGAGGTGGTGTTGCTGCCTGTAATCGTGGCAATATCATGAATCTGCGAACCGAAGGCAGATGGATTGCCATATGGCGTAAGCGCAGTCCATGGACCCGTCATGGAAGTTGCTGTAGCATAAGCGCCCTGATTCGGATACCAGCCAGCGGCTTGGGAGGTGAAGAGGTAGTAACGGTTGCCTTTTTTCACAACAGCAGGTGCTTCACGGTAGGCGTTCTCGAACAACCAGCCCTCGAAGGATTGTATTCCGGTGTAACTTGCATTCATTTTGAAAATAGCCATTGTATCATTGGCACCGCCATTTTTGCGTGAAGCAGTAACGAGATAACCTGTGCCATCTGTATCGACAAAGACGGTCATGTCACGGGATTCATAATTCAGTGGGCGGAAGCTGCCCTCATAGGTGAATTTGCCATTCGGGGTATTGCTTGTTGCGACCGCTACACGCCCGAGGTTGTAGTCCGTACCGTTCTCATAGTGTGCCCAGAGTACATACTGGTTGGTGGAGGCGTTATAGATGACTTTGGGGCGTTCGATCTTGCTGGATGCCAGCTCGGTTGCGGAATCTTTCGTCAGAATGGCATTGCTGAAAGTCCAGTTCTTCAGATCGGTGGAGGTGTAGACGTTCACGCTGTCGAACCTGCCACCCACCGCATGTTCACCGTACAGATAATACGTCGAGCCTACCTGCAGAATGTTGCCGCTGTTCGCATGGATGGGGTTGCCTGCGGTATCGAGCCAATCGGTACCGTTGGTTATCGTGACACTTGCTGCGCTTGTCCGTTCAGGATGAAGTCCAAACAGGGTGAACGTGAGTGCGAAGACCAGAAACCAAACCGCTTTCCTGTTACCCATTACATACACCTCCCGAGAGATATCCACTTGATTATAGCGCTTTCAAATCGATTTCATAACTCACTAAAATAAAGGTATTATGAAATTGATTCTTTCATTTATATTTTAGTTGGGCCATACACTTTTTCAAGTGAACAATCCATCCATTGCTGAACAAACCGGCATTTCAACAGGGGTGAGCGGTGAGAGCGAGGGAGTTATGCTTAAATATCATGTGCGATGATGTGGAGAGAATCAGATACACGCGCTAAAATAAGGAGAGGCTGATTTCACAACAGGGTTGGAGGGTGAACCGTCATGGACAAGTTTATTGTAGATGAAGACCTTCAGGTGATATTGCAAAATGAAGAAGATGGAGCGACCACTCCGATTAAGGGGGGCATTACCGCTCAGGATTTTGAAGTCATCTCTACGTATACAAAGGGATGGCTGACCTTCGCCTATCTGCGTGATCATCAGGGGATATGGTGGTTCAATGCTCGCAAGAACAAGGCGAGTTTGTTCAGTCGGGATACGGAAGCTTTCCGTGTGATCGATGAAGATTACTGCTGCGACTCTCAATACGTTTATCTGGAAGATCAGGCCGTGCCTAACTCTGATCCGAACAGCTTTCGGCTGTTGCCGGATACCCCCTACTTCGCTCAGGACAAACGTTACTTATATGTGAAGAGTAGCACGCATTTTCATCTATTTGAGGATATCGACACGAATGCTGTGATTGCTCATCACGACTATTGCACCGACAAGGACCATTTGTTCCATCTGTCCAGTTCTCTTCGTTATGCGAATGGGGAAAAGGATGAGGTGGGGGCATGGCTGCAAGAACATCATCCCGACGTACCTGGCTGGTGGCATGCGCATTATGCCTACAGTGCAGAGGGCGCTACGCAGCTCAGAGGCAATTGGGTTGAGACCGCGTCGTCTATTTTTTATAGAACAGAATGGGGCGGTACGTATCGTCGGGAGGCAAAAGCGGTATTCAACCTTGTCCGTGGAGCCGACAGATATACCTTTGAACCACTGGATGAGCAGTTTGCACGGGACCAGGAACGGGTTTATTTTCAGTGGCGTACTATAAAAGGGGCAGACCCGGATACGTTCCAGCCGCTAGGTGGACCTTTCGGTCGTGATGGCAATCATGTGTATTACAACGGATACCGTGTCGACGAGGCAGATGCTCGGCAATTTGAAGTGTTTGCCGGGACGGAACATCTGGGACTTTCCAAGGATCAGCAACATGTGTATCGTGCCGAGGTTGTTCGGACAAGTCAGCCTTTTGGTCATCCAGACGATGTGCTTCAGATCATTAAGGGGGCAGACGCAGCAACGTTTGAGTTAATAACACCTTCCGGGAGTTGGGCAGTGGATGCCAATCGTGTGTATCTATGGGGTAAACCGAATAAACATATCGATCGAGCCAGTTTTACACATCTATTCGATGCCGATCCCCAGAGCTGGGCCATGGATCAGAATGGTCTATATAATGCCAATGGCAAACGCACAGTAAAGGGTGTTAACGGCAGTACATTTGTCATGCTGAATCCATATTGGGGCAAAGATGAGCATGTGGTGTTCAGCTTTGTGACGGGGAGTGTATACAAGTCGGGAGATGCAGCGACGTTTCAGGTTACGGATGATATGGGGAGCGCGGAAGATGAGCTATTCCGGTATACGGTGGAAGGCGGTACCGTGCGGAAAAAGAAGAGGTAATCAAAAAGGGATGGCAGACTTAGAAAAGAGTCCACTATCCCTGTTTGAATTCCTATTTATTTGACTGTGTTCATTACACTATTTATGACCTTTGCGAACCTTGAGCTGCATCTTTTTGATCGTTGTATTCTGCATAAGCTCCAGTACGAGTGGGCCTTTGCCGTTCAGGATCTCTACATCCGTCACATTGTCCTGAATCGTAATGATCCCAATGTCATCTGCAGAAACGCCTTCGAGCTTGGCGATGGTACCCACAAAGTCCACGGCACGAAGTTTTTTCTTCTTACCTCCGTTGAAGTTCAGCTTCATGATCTGTTGGTTCAGCTGTTCCCGCTTGTCCTTTTTGCGTTCAGGCACAATCTTCAATCGTTTCTCAAAATCTTCTCTGCGGCGATCTACAGCATCTTCGGAAGGTGCTTTCACGACAGGGATTTGGAATCCGATATAGGATTCAATCTCAGCCAGACGTCTGCCATCTTTCGGTGTAATCAACGTAATGGCTTTACCTGTTTTGCCTGCGCGACCCGTACGCCCTGTACGGTGCACATATCCCTCTTTTTCCAAAGGAATATCGTAGTTGATGACATGGGTAATATTCGTGATATCAATACCACGTGCGGCTACATCCGTCGCGATCAGATAACGGAATTGTCCCCGCCGGAATGCGTTCATCACTTCGATCCGCTCATCCTGCTCCATACCACCGTGGATACGATCTGCTGGGTAGTCCAGGTCAGCCATGACCCGGAACAGTTTGTCCACATTCTCCTGTGTACGGCAGAACACGATGCAACTATCTGGATTTTCCACAATGAACAAGTCCTGAAGCAAAGCGGTTTTGTTCACTTCGGGTACGTTAATTACAGCATGTTCAATCGTGGCTGTTGTCAATCCACTTGCCTTGATCTCGATCTCCACCGGTTTGTTCATGTATTTGCGTGACAACTTGGCTACATCTTCAGGGAACGTAGCGGAGAACAACATCGTTACTCGCTCCTGAGGCAATTTCTGAATGATGGACTGTACCGTCTCGATAAAGCCCATATTCAGCATCTCATCCGCCTCGTCAATAACGAGATAGGCGATCCGTTCCAGTGGCAGCGTGCCACGTTCGATATGATCCAGGACCCGACCTGGCGTACCAACAGCCACATGGGTTCTTTGTTTTAACTCGGCTTTTTGGATATGAAAAGGGGACTGTCCGTATAGTGCGGTTGCTTTAATACGCTTAAAGCGGCCGATATTCGTAATATCTTCGTTAACCTGCAAAGCCAGTTCCCGGGTTGGTGTAAGAATCAAAGCCTGTGGCTTATTCTCATTCCAATCCACCAGCTCACAGAGCGGAATACCGTAGGCGGCTGTTTTACCGCTACCTGTCTGTGATTTGACCACAAGATCCTGATTCTCCAGTGCTACCGGAATAACTTTAGTTTGAACCTCGGTTGGTGTCTCATAGCCCAGACTGTCCAGTGCTTTTACGATCTCTTCACCAAGTCCATAATCTTTAAATTGTTGCTCGCTCATCGTTTACCTCTTTTGCGTTAGTTTTTGTACAATTATTGCACCGTACATTTATCGTATACCTCTTCATTATACTCTATATGCAGGCAGGCTAACGGAGTAAATGCTTCGAGTGTGTAAATTGTTTTCATGATTTCTGATTTGAGGGGATTCTGAAACGTGAATGTGTATCAAAGCGTTCCACGTGAAACGAAATGTATCGGCTCATTTTGCTTTAAGTTAATGAATGACCATCTTCACAGCCGTGGTTTGGGGAGGGGAGGACTGAGCAATGTATCCACCGATCCACACGTCTGCACTTCGACCAACCAGTGTTTCATTCAAAGCGGCAGTGGCCTTCTCTCCTTCAATGATGAGTTCGGCATCCGTGATGAGCGAAATCCAAATTGGTCCTGATTCAACACCGCCATCTTCTTTATTGTCGATGAGTACCTGACCTCTTTCTTCCTCAAAATCCGTAATAATTCCTCGTACATGTGGCTTCTCTTTCCCTTGTTCTACGGACTTCTCTGCGCATCCAAGGGTTAACAGGAGCATGATGACTGGTAATAAGGATACTCTTCGTACAATGGACACCGGGTTACTCACCTCTCATCCTTTTTAATATCTATAACTATGGACGTTACCTGAGGCGGCGAAGTTCCTGTACATCAATAAAAAGAATCTAAATCATTCCATTCAGTCTGGAACTGGAATTTGGAATATGTTAGCATATGGGTAACTTATTGAACGGAGGGATACGTGTGGTAAATTTTTTTCGATTGAGATAGTAGCGGAACGTTTGCTTGCGCTTGCTGTTTCACTGCCTGTGTGCAGATTATCGGGAGAAGTTTGCCTGTTTACACGTATACCGTTATTTGTAGTGGACACTCTTGCATAAGAGTGGTTCTTTGATGTACCACTATGGGGATGCGCAAAAATAGGTATAACCCTATTCCGAGATTGAAAGCACAGGCATGAATGTCTGTGTTTTTTATTTTTCCAAGGAAAAGGAGAGGTTTGGATATGACAAAGTCAAATGAACAAGTGGATTTCACACAGGATATATGGTTGCTGGCTGAACAAAATGGGCTTCAAATCCGCAAGGAATCAATGGAAATCAACGAGTCCGGGATGGACTTCCGTGTAGCCTTTGCCACTGATATAAATGGACAAAAGTGGGTTCTGCGTCAGCCGCGGCGTGAAGACGTATGGGGGCGTGCCGAGAATGAGCGTAGAGTACTGGACGTTGTCCGGGGGAGTGTTCCGGCACAGGTACCGGACTGGCGAATCTGCACGCCCGAACTTATCGCTTATCCACTATTGGATGGCGACCCGATTGCAGTGGTAGATCCTGCTGGCGCAGGATATGCGTGGCGTTTCCCGCAGGAGACCTTGTCTGACGAGTTCCTGGATTCACTGGCTGCTACACTTGCCGCATTGCACAACATTGATCCTGAGGAGGCGGCCAAGGGCGGAGTTCGGATCAAGACGCCTATGGAAGCTCGCAAAGAGTTTGCGGCAAATATAGAGGAGATTAAAAAGAATTTTACGGTACCGGACCAACTGGCGGAACGCTGGACGGTGTGGCTGTCTGTGGGTAGCTATTGGCCGAAGCACTCGACGTTTAATCACGGGGATCTGCACCCACCGCATATCATTGTCGATGATACACAGCGGGTAACCGGACTCATCGACTGGACGGAATCGGAGATCGCTGATCCGGGTAAGGATTTTGTAATCCTTTATGGACTTTTCCAAGATGATGGACTACGCGATCTGCTGAAGCGATACGAGAAGGCAGGGGGAAGGACATGGCCTCAGATGTTTGAACATATTCGGGAACAATGGGCTGCTTACCCGGCACTGGTTGCCAAATTTGCTCTAACCACAGGGGAAGAGTCGACGATGGAAATGGCGAGAGGCATGCTGGCAAACTGGGATGTAAGGCGGGATTAGGTGCTCCAGTTGAAGGTGGATAAGGTTGTAACAGGTGAGGATGTAGAAAAGGATACGTTTCTCTTTTACAATGCTGACTTCGCAGGTATGGAGCCTGAACTTAAACCCGGTATGAAGATTATTGCTGTAGTCAAAAAGGGGACGGCCGGGGAACAGTTGGGAGGATATTCGTTCACCCGCTACGGCACATACTATATTGTCGATGGTGAGTACGTACTTGCCGCCTACGAGGGGGAATCGGAGGAATCGCGTGATTTTACGGAGCAAACCAATGGCATTCAGCTGGACGCTTTTATGGATAAAATCAAGAACCTGCCTCAAGGCTAAATGACTTCATTCCCACAGAGTAATAGAGGAACGGTAATACGCATAACCATTCGTTAACATAGCAAAGGGCGATCCCCTCCATGAGTTCCATGGGGGATCGCCCTTTTTGTTTTTCGTTAAGCGTGGTGCGTAACGATTTTACCTATTTCAGAATACTCACATATTTCCCGTATACGAATGCTACACGTCCATCCAGCTTCACTTTAACCCAGCCATACTTGTCTGTACTGATCACCTCAAGCAGGGTGCCTTTTGGTACCGCAGCAACAACTTTGGCTTGGGATGAAGCGCCAGCGCGTACGTTCAGGTAAGACGCTGTAACCTTGGCATGTTTGCCTTTGGTAACAGTTCCTGGTTTACCAGGTTTCGACGTGCCTGGAGTCGGTGTTGGTTTTGGTACTGTAGGTGTAGTAGGCTTCTCGGGTGTAGTTTCTTCCTCACCACTACCTACTGCTTTGCGAGCTTTGTTCAGCTGTTGATAGAACGCTCCCTTGGTTTTCACGCCAGCGAATTGTGCTGCACTCACACCTGCTTTGGCAGATAGCGCATCAATCTCTTCCTGGGTCACGGCATCCAAAATGTTAATGGAGGCAATGTTGGTGTATTTGCCATCTTCTGTTGTCGGCACAGACATGATGCCATCGTTAATTAACTGCACCACATCTGCACGCTCCGGTGCAGCCAGGTCTACACCGGTGATTTTCCAGTTGTGCTGAATCTTCGGTTCGTAGACACCCTTCATGACATCTTTCAGATAGGCGATGGACAGGTTACGAATCGTACCTTGAGTCTCGCCAAATGCCGAAGCGTCCTTGGAGGACCAGAGCTGCTTGAACTTACGTCCTTCCATGGCGCCGCCTTTTGCAATCAGGGCTTCCATTCGGTACGCATTCATACCGAGCTTCAGTGTATCGTCTTCTTTGACAACTGATCCATTGCTGTACTTGAGATTCGTAATCCGACTGCCGTATGGTTTGGTCAGGTCAATTTCATACGTTACGCCGCCGAAGAAATCATCGGTGCTGTATTTGGAAGCACGTCGTTTCGGATCAAAACTGATCGTCACATCACCCGGGCGTGTGGAGTTGAAGTACCCCGCAGACCACTCCATATAATCCATCAGATCGCGTCCGGTCACTTCATACACGGTCACTTCACCAAAGGTGTATTGGTAGTTGAACGCAATATCCTTTTTCTTGATCGGGCCTACATCCAGCTTGGCCTTGTCGTTATCAATCTGGTGCGCGACCACGTCGGCGTCACTGTAATGAAGCATCACTTCGGTGAAAAAGTCAGACAAAGGTGTCTCTTGGATCTGAACCGCAGGAATACCCTTGATCTCATCCGCAGGCACCAGGTTTGTTCCTTTCAGTTCAGCCACTTCGATGTTGGCATCGGCACGAGCGAACTCGTGGAACGGGTGCAATGTCTCTTCCAGCGCAGGATCGGAGATTTCATACGTTCCGTCAGCGGCTTTTACAGCGAGTGCTTGAGCTTCTTTGCTTTTCAGCACGACTTTGTCGCCGTCTTTTTCAAATGTCAGATCGATTCGTGAAATATGTGAGCCATATTTATTCGGTTCGGAGATCAATACCCCGTTAACCGTTTGGGATTCAATCAAGGTATGCATGTGTCCGGCAAAAATGGCAGCCAGCTCCGGGTTGGCATTGGCGATATCCGTGACCCCAGTTCCTGGGTTCCCGTTCTCGTTATCCAATCCCATATGCATGAGTCCAACCATAACATCGACTTTGCCCTTCAGCTCAACAATGGCCTTCTTGGTCTCTTCCACAGGATCTTTAACAATGATGCCGTCCAGGTGATCCGTACCTTTCTCAAACTCGGTAATCATAGGTGTGTTCATTCCAATAACACCGACTTTGATTCCGTCTTTCTCAATTATCGTATAGGCAGGCATGTAGCGGTCGCCGTTTTCTTTGAAAATGTTACCCACGAGAGGCTGTCCATTGAATTGGGAAGAGATCTTCTCCAGTACGTCCAGTCCAAAGTTAAACTCATGGTTACCCATAACCCATGCGTCATATTTCATTTCGTTCATTGCAACCATCATGGGAGATTGAGGTTGATCATTGAACAACTCAGCCGAGTTATCCTGAATCATGTCTCCTGCATCCAGCAGAATCGTATTGGGATTCTCCGCACGCACTTTTTTCACGATTGTGTATAGCTGTGTCATGCTTCCGGTTGGGTTTGGACCGTCCAGAGCATAGTCCCACGGCATGAATCGACCATGAATATCCGATGTACCCAGCAACGTGATCTTGGTTTCCTTGTCTGCCTCAGCAGCCTGAACCGGAGTGGAAGCAAAAGGGGCGAACAAAATGGAGGCACATAAGAGGAACGATAGAGGCCATCCGGCGAAACGTTTCGTTGAAATTTTGCGCATGTTGTAATCTCCCTTGTTATCTAGTGTATGTAAAGATATGTATCATTTCATACTAGATAAACATTTGGGGAATGTAAACTCCAATGTAACAATCATGTTGGATTTGAGTAGAAAAATTAATGAAAACATAATGTCGGATTCTATTATTGGTATAAAATACTATAATTTGTCAGGTTTTTAAAACCATAATTATCCAGTAAAGTGATTATTGTAAGCGCTTAACAAAATAATCGAAACGAAGGAGGACATACATTGATTAAGTCCAAATGGTTCAAGACAGTTGGTTCACTGGCATTGGTAGGGATTCTCGCTGCTTCTGTTGCGGTTGGTAGTGTAAGTGCAGGTTTAGCCAAAGGTAGCAAATTCCTGGGGAACATTATCGCAAGTAGTGTACCCTCTAATTTCAGTCCTTACTGGAATCAGGTGACCCCGGAGAATTCAACCAAGTGGGATGCTGTGGAAGGCACGCGCAACGTGATGAATTGGTCGCAGGCCGACATGGCGTACAATTATGCTAACAACAATGGATTTCCGTTTAAATTCCATACGCTCGTATGGGGAAATCAGCAGCCAACATGGATTAACGGTCTCTCAGCTGCAGACCAGAAGGCTGAAGTGACACAATGGATTAAAGCCGCAGGACAGCGGTATTCGAAGGCAGCATTTGTGGATGTCGTCAATGAACCGCTGCATGCCAAGCCTTCTTATCGTAACGCGATCGGTGGGGATGGAGCTACAGGCTGGGATTGGGTGATCTGGTCATTCGAACAAGCGAGACAAGCCTTCCCGAACGCCAAATTGCTGATCAATGAATATGGCATTATCGGTGATCCGGCTAAAGCGGACCAATATATCCAGATCATTAACCTTTTGAAAAACAGAGGACTGGTTGATGGTATTGGTATCCAAGCGCATTACTTCAATATGGACAATGTCTCGGTGAGCACAATGAACACGGTACTGAACAAGCTTGCGGCAACAGGGTTGCCGATCTATGTATCCGAGCTGGACATGACAGGTGACGATAATACACAGTTGCAGCGTTATCAGCAGAAATTTCCTGTACTGTGGAAACATTCAGCTGTTAAAGGTGTAACGCTGTGGGGTTACAACCAGAACCAAACCTGGGTGAGCGGCTCCCATCTGGTCAATAGCAACGGCACAGAGCGTCCAGCTATGCAATGGCTGAGAAATTACCTGGCGAACAATCCTTAAGCTCGGGTATTGATGAGTCTGAGCATCCTTTGTAAACTGGATGAATATTATATGATACCAAATAGCGCCATGTTCCTATTCATGAGTTTGGGACAAGGCGCTATTTATGTGCGGATGCTTGTTTTAACTGTGTTCGGCAATTTCTAGTGCAGGGAAGCATTTGATTTTAATCCATATCAAGACCAAAGCGATCAGCGCAAATATCATTCCGCTCCAGATCAATTGATGTATTCCCAGGTTTGCGATAAACCATCCGCCGATGGCAGTACCCAAGGTAATACCGAGGTTGGAAAAGGATACATACAAGCTGTTGCCGAATTCAGGCGCGTCCTGCGCTTCAGCGGTTAACCAGGTTTGGCTTACAATTAATCCTCCTGAATGCACGGATGCCCAGATGATGACTACAATAACCATCCACATGAAGTGTGGACCGGCCCAATAGACGAGTGCATAAGCTGCTATATAGAGCAGGGGGAACATAAGAACAGTACGGACCACGCTCTTACGCAGAAACTGTCCAAACCCCAAATTTCCGATAATCATGACGACACCGAAGACCGTAAGCATGACACTGATCCATGATCCGCTCATTTGAGTGACCTGTCCAAGATACTCGGCGAAATAACTGTACACGGAGAACATGGCGGCGAATATAAAAATGACTGCAGCAACATTCAGCCATAATCCAGGTTTGCGCAGAATACCGAGCTGCTTGCCATAGGACATCTTTTCCTTCACGGGCATGGAGGGTAACCAGATCCATATGCCGATCAAAGCGAGCACACTGACCATCGCTCCAAACAGGAAGGCGATTTCGAGAGATAGGCGTTCCGCAAGGTACGATGTCAGCGGCACGCCAAAGGCAAAGCCCGCGGTAACTCCGGTGAATACTTTAGCGACGGCCTGACTGCTTTTCTCTGCTGGAACGAGCTGGGCACTGGTAACCAGGGCTACGGAAAAGAAGACGGGATGGAATAGCGCGGGAATGATACGGAAGATCAGCATCGTATCAAATGTTGTGGCGTAGGCATAGACGACGTTCGAGATGGCAAACATCAGCACAGCGGTTAACAGGATGATTTTGCGATTCATCCCGGACGCCAGCAAGGTGAGAAAAGGGCCCGCAACGGCTACGACCAGCGCAAATATACTGACCAGCCATCCCGCCTGTGCAGCCGTAATGTTGAATTTATGCGCAACTTGAGGCAATACCCCCACAATTCCCATTTCTGTTGTAATGATTCCGAATACACCTAGTGCCAGAATCAGGATAAGGAGCGGGTTAACCTGTTGTGATTTCATGTAAAGCGTACCTCCAATGAATTTAAATATACAGAAAAGTAGATATAGTATTCTGAAATGAGCCTGCCTTGCCTCCTATAATGTGATGGACTTGAGAGTAAGTTCTCAGGATTACATTATATCTAGATTTATAGATTTGTAAATATAAAAGGTGAATCATCTTATCTTTAAGTCGTCTTCGGCTTGTGTTCTACAGGAGTACTAATGGTGACAAATAAGCATGATCTGGCTCATGAAAAATAGCGCCGGCCCAAGGAATTCCTGAGCCTGACGCTTGTGATATCGACGCTTTTTAACGATGTGTTAAGTTGTTATTTCGGTTGAATAACCATGCTGTTGAACGAATCGGCTTCCAGCTCAATGTGAAGGGTCTGTCCTTCTTCAAGGGTTAGATACAGGTCACGACGGTTCTGGAATGGATTGTTGATGACAATCACGAGACTGTTATCCGGGTTGCGGAAAGCGACGGATTTCCCGCTCCACGCGCCTGACAGGCCGACTCTTCGAGCACCAGGAACAATATGATGTGAGAAGTGCTTCATCACATAATACTCGGGGTTCCGAGTAACCTTCGTCGTGTCCGGATCTATCGTAATCATGGAGTTCTGTTCCCAGCCCCATGTGCTGCGGCCTTTGGGTTCCAGAACCATGTTCCAGTAGATGTACGCGTTCACTCCGTTGCTGAAGTAATGCTGATAGAGGTTATATACATATTTGGCGTAGTTCCATGAGTTGTTGCCATCGCCGCATTCATTCTCGGTCTGCATATAACGAAGCTCCGGATAACTTGCCGAGGTACGTTGAATGGCGTTTTTACCGGCCCATTGATACCCAACACCTTTGATATAGGAATAGGCCTTTGGATCACTCAGGACAAGTCCGGCGTACTCGTCGAAGTCGTTTGTTTTTTTCTTGATCAATTCTTCCCATGGATCAGGGGCGTTGATCGTTCCCAGCCAGATTTCCGTATCCAGACCGTGTTTGTCAAAAGCCGGGCCCAGATAATCGGCGATGAACTCACGAAGCTGCTCGCCTGTCCACATGCAAGAAGGGAATTTCTGATCTGCAATCACTTCGTTCTGCACATGCACCTGATGGATGGTAATGCCTGCTTCACGGTAAGCCTGTACAAATTTTACGAAGTACAGGGCGTAGGCCTCCAGAATATCTTTCTCCCAACGAAGCGTGCCATAGTTATAGGCTTTGGGTGACTTCATCCACGTTGGCGGACTCCATGGGGAGGCGAAGAACTGCAGGTTCGGGTTATAAGTCAGAGCTTCCTTAATGTAAGGAATCAGATATTTGAAATCACGTTCAATAGAAAAATGTTCCATGGCCACGTCGCCGTCCACCTCGTTGTGGCTATACCACTGCTCCGCGTAATCACTTGCGCCGATGGGCAAGCGACAGATGTTAAACTTGTGCTCACCCTCCGGATGGAAGAGAGAATGGAATACCTCGCGGCGCTGCTCTTCATTTAAGTGAGATAGAGCCATATAACCAAGCTCGTTGAAACAGCCACCAAACCCTTCCACCAGCTGGTGCTGCTCGCCTGTGAGTTTTAAGTTAGCGTTTTCATTTGTTGGTACAAAAGATAGCTCTCTCCACGGGTTGTCTTGGGTTGTGGAATAACCAGTGAGCGTGAATGTCATGCGAATCTCCTCCTCGCGAGAACCTCAGTTGTCATATATATTACGTTCAGTATAACAACTCCCACTGCAAAAGAAGATGTGCTAAACCGTGTGAAATTTACCCTAATCCAAGATGGAGTATCAAGAGTTTATATCCATACAGACAGATATTATACCGAATTAACTTGTAATTAACGCTATCCATATACCATTATCCAATGTCGCAGCACAACTATTATGGCTCAACAAAAATCCCCGCTGATTGTTCAGACGGGGACTTTCGCTGTATTTTTCTTAAGGCTGTACACTCTCGCCAAGCTGTTTATTTTCAAAAATCAGAATCGTTTTGCTGCTTCCAATGTAACCAACAGAGGTATTGAATTGCTCCGAAATAAAGCGAACCGGAACAAATGCTTTGCCATTTTTCATCAAAAGAGGAGCATCATTGATCGCAAGCGCATCATTCACGACGACTTGCTTGTTGCCCACGCTCCAGCGGATGGTCTTGTCATTCTGTGTGATCACAGCTTCGCGCGTACCGCTGTTCCAGTTCACACTGGCGTTCAACTGCTCCGAGACAAAGCGCAGAGGCACATAGGTCCGGCCTTCATCGATAAAAGGTGCAGCATCCAGTGTGTAAGCACGATCCCCAACATAGGCGGTGGTGGACCCTTCGATTAGACGCTGAAAGCTGCCCTGCGGCGTTCGTTTCTGCTCCCGCACATTCATCCGGTTCAGAAGCTGCATCGTATGACTGCCGCTCGCGACATCCAGATAGTTGTTCTGCACCGTGAGTCCAGCAGGCTCAACTTCGGAGATAGACGTCTGAATACCGGATGATAACGAGGTGGACGCCGAGATATCCTGTATAGCATTCGTCGCTGACTGATCGCGGGTAAACGTAAAACCCTCAATCGGTGTCAAATCCCATATCCGGTTGTTGGATAATTTCAATACGTCCAGATTGGAATGCTCACGTAAAGGTTCCAGATCGTAGATCTGATTGGATTCTGCATTCAGCTCCGTTAGCCCAGTCAGTCCCTCAAGCCCCTTGAGGTGCTGTACTTGGTTACCAGAGATATCAAGTGTCCGCAGCCGTGTCATGTGCTCCAGTGGTGTTAGATCCGTGATTTGGTTGCCTGCCACATTCAGATTCCGCAGTGTATTTGGCAGTTCAGCCAGTACATCCAGCGTCTGAATCTGGTTATTCGCCACATTGAGTTGTTGGAGCCGCTTTTTACTCATGAGCGGTGTAAGATCGTTAATTGTATTGTTTGAGATCTCAAGCCACTTCAGTGCATCTGCATCCGTGAGGGCCGCAAGACTGGAAATCTGGTTGCCACTCGCGTGGAAGGTATGTAATCGGGTGAACCCACGTACAACCTCTATGGAAGAAATGGAATTGTTGCTGATATACAGCCGTCCCAAGTCTTTCAATTCAGCAAGTGCGTGTATGGATGTAATATAATTGTTGCGAACATCGATCTCGCGAAGCTGGGTCAGGTGCTCCAGGGGTGTGAGATCCTCAATTTCATTTCCGTATAATCGGAGGTGAGTCAGGTTGGTTGCATATTCCAGACCCGACAGGCTTTGAATACCTGCATTGCTCAGATCTACCACTTCAAGCTGCTCCAGATCAGATGAAGTCAGTGGAACATCCAGAGGTTTGTTCAGAATTAGCTTCAGTCCGTCTTCAAGTAGGGGATCTTCAATGATTCCCTCGCCCAAGTCCGTAGTCGTGTAAGCCATGGCTTGCCCCGATGCCCCGAGACTCAGGATGAATACTAGAAATAGTAGAGTCATTCTTCTCATTGCATGCATTCCCTCCGATTCCGTTGATATAAAAATATAAAATACTCCGAACAGTAGTAATCGTAAGGTTGTTCTGCCCCCGGAGTGTTCAGTGTAAATTGAACAGTTTAACATATGCAGGTTCCGCTAAAAGCACATCTATAGTTATTAACCCGTCAACGGGAAAAAGGAACAAGAGATTTCGTAATAGGTATTTCTTCTACTTCTATTCTATATGAAACAAACCCTGCTCTGCACTCTTCGGAGACATCTTTATCAAAAAAAATTGCACATCTCTCGCAGACCCTATTCAACCCACCCTTGAAACGGGTATAGATGAAGTAAAGATGCCAATTTGGAGGGGAAGATGTGAGTATGCGCCAAGCCATGATCATTAGCAATCCATCGTCAGGTAAGGAAGAGGCCGAGCAGTATGTGTCCCAAGTCAGAGAAATTCTGGAGTCACAGCAGTATAAGGTGGTTGTTAACGAGACAGCCGGAGAAGGTGATGCGACCAACTACTGCCTGAACGCCTGCAAGGACGGCTGTGATCTGGTCATTTCCATCGGAGGCGATGGTACGCTGCATGAGACGATTAACGGCATGATGGATCAGGACCATCGTCCCCGACTGGGCGTCGTACCGCTGGGTACGGTGAATGATTTTGCACGTGCGCTGAATATCTCGCTTGACCCGGAAGAGGCCATTAGGCAGCTACGTTCGGATCAGACTCATATTGTGGACCTGGGGAAAATCAATGATCGTCTGTTTGCCAACGTTGTGGCTGCAGGGTCTTTGGCAGAAGCCCTGTTCTCCGTATCCTCGGAAGAGAAGTCGAAGCTCGGATCATTCGCATATCTGAAAGAGGGCTTGAAAGACCTGGTGAATACACCAGCTAATCAACTGACCATTGAATATGACGGCCAGATTTGGGAGGGAGAATCTCCTCTTTTTCTGGCGGCACTGACGAATTCGGTCGGAGGATTCGAGAAGTTGTCACCGGATGCTGCGGTGGACGATGGTCTGATTCATTGTTTTGTTGTTCGTAACATCAGTGTGTTCAACAGCCTGACCTTGGGCACTTCCCTGTTATTTGGCAGTCTGAAAGACCATAAAGATGTGGACTATTTTACGGCAAAAGAAGTTCATGTTCGCTCATCTGAAGCCATACGCACCAATGTAGATGGTGAAGAGGGCCCTGCCCTGCCGATTCACATCACTGTCCTGCCAAGGCATATTGAGGTTATCGTACCGGAAATCGTATAACTCACTCCTGTGTAATGATAGGCTGAGACTCAGAACCTATCATTTCTCCATATAAATGTAGGATAAATCTATTGAAACCGATTGCAGATTTGTGTCACAATCAAAGGTAAGATACACGATAATATTCGAATATGGAGGGAAAACATCTTGAGAACCATTAAATTGGGCAGCAGCGCACTAGAAGTACCTGTAGTGGCCGTGGGCTGCATGCGGATTAATTCACTAGACGGCAAGGAAGCCGAACATTTTGTTCGTTCTGCAATGGAGGTTGGCGCGAATTTCTTTGACCATGCCGACATATATGGTACAGGAACATGTGAGGAGATCTTCGCCGAAGCGGTGCAGATGAATCCCCAAGTTCGTGAAAATATGATTCTTCAATCCAAATGCGGTATCCGCAAAGGCATGTTTGATTTCTCCAAAGAGCACATTCTGAATTCGGTGGATGGTATCCTGCAACGTCTGAAAACGGAATATCTTGACGTTCTGCTTCTGCACCGTCCAGATGCTTTGGTGGAGCCAGAGGAAGTAGCTGAGGCCTTTGATCAATTGGAGCGCGAAGGCAAAGTGCGTCACTTCGGGGTGTCCAACCAGAATCCGAACCAGATCGAATTGTTGAAAAAATACGTGAAACAGCCACTGGTAGCCAACCAGTTGCAGATGAGCATTACCAATACCACGATGATTGACAGTGGAATCAACGTGAACATGGAGAACGACGCTGCGGTTAACCGTGACGGCAGTATCCTTGATTATTGTCGTCTGCATGATATCACGATTCAGCCATGGTCTCCGTTCCAGTACGGATTCTTCGAAGGTGTATTCCTGGGTAGTGACAAGTTCCCGGAATTGAATGCGAAGATCGACGAGATTGCTGCGAAGTATGACGTGAGCAATACGACGATTGCAATCGCGTGGTTGCTTCGTCACCCTGCACAAATGCAGCCAGTGACAGGCACGATGAATATTGAGCGTCTGCAAGACTGTGTGAAAGCGGGAGATGTTCATCTCACTCGTCCAGAGTGGTATGAAATTTACCGTGCGGCAGGCAATATCCTGCCTTAAATCCAAGTTATAGTGAGCATACTGACTACTGAGTCAGTTGAGAACACGAGCCCGTAGATGGCTCGTGTTTTTTGTCTGTTATCAGGTTTGATGTCGGGCGAGTATCCGATATAAAATAAGGATAGATACCTTTGTTATAATTAAAGGATTAAAATGGTAGTAATACAAATTAGTTGAATTTATTATATTGACCGCTACTTTCTAATTACATATAATTACTTTTGCATACCGATAATCCTGTTTATGGTTTTTATTTTGGAGGGTGGTGTTCGTTTGGAGCCGACAACCACGATACGCGATCATTTGGAAAGTTATCTGAAGCGTGAACAGATGTCCATTAGTCATTTTTCAGAGACATCAGGGATTAATTCGGGTACGCTGAGCAATATTTTGAATAAAAATCGGCCTATTGCCATGCAGCAGTTGGACCGCATCACTTCCGCCATGAGACTGGAAGAGGGTTACTTCTATGAGTTATACATAGATGAGTGTTTCGTGCACGCAACCCCGGACTGGCGAAGACTGGGACCCTTTCTTCAACGCTGTGCCGAGTTGGACAAGTTAAACTGTATTGAAGAGGTTATTCGTCTGATGATGGATAATCTATCCTATATTCCTTTGTTATTTGAAGTGGCTGAAGAATTCTACCAAGCGGGTAAATTCAAACCGGCCATTCTTCTATATGAAAACATCGCCGAGAGTGAGAAAATGCAACATTCCGAGCGGCTTGCACTCTGTCAATATCGACTGTTCAGGTTGGGACTGACGAATGACCAGCAACGGAATCTGATTATCGCAGCCCGGTTCGAATACTATGTGGATCGGCTGGATGAACGCTACCAGTTGGATGCGCTTAATGAACTGATTAATGCTTTTGCATCACTCCACAGATGGAGCAAAGTTCAGGAGCTATCTGAAAAGCTGAAAGTGAAAGCAGCCATCCATTATGAGATGAATGGCCGAAGGAAACAAGAAGAGACTAAACGACCTATCGTTTTTTATATTATGTATGCTTACTTAGCATCCGGAAGTGCCCATTTCCACTTGAACAACTATGAAATGGCATTGAAGTATGTTTCACTGTACACCGATTACAGTTGGGTGAAAGAACCTGAACCTGAGGAAAAATTGGTCATTCATCAATTTCAGGAATGGGCTGAGGGTAACCGTTATATATATCAATTAATGGCCGGACAGTTTGAGGTATTACCTGATTATCTTGTCTATATCTCGACGAAGGAAAATGAGATTTTCCCAGCACTTTGTGATATTGTAACGGCGGCTAACCGCTATGATATGAATATTGATCATGTACTTGAGCAGTATGAGTCTTACTTCACTTATCAGGAACAGAGCAATCGGATTGGGAAAGTAAGCAAGCAGGTTACCGATGATCGATACGTTCGTCTTTTAGCCGGATTAGGAACATATTATCTTAAAAAAGACAGGTTTGCAGAGGGATTAGATTTTGTCCTCCATAGCTTGAGATTTTCTATTGAAATTAGCGATGGACGAGGTATGCTTAGAGGTGTCGGATTGTTTGAACAATATAGGGACTATGCGTCTGACACAGCTATAAAGCAATACAAAATCTTGATTGGTGAGGTGCAGAAACTCAATGAAGAGAAAGCTGGCTTTGCTGATAGTTACATGTAGTATAGTGGTGAGTATCGTAGCCCCTGTTACTGGACCTGCCCCGACTGTGGGAAGTCCAGACCCTTCAATCTACCGAACGAATGATCACGGTTTAGGGACATAAGCCTGAACCACTGGACGCTTCTGATTTATTTCAGAGGCGTTCTTTTTGTGTATTGAAGTGGAAGAATAAGTATGTCGTATCTTACACGCGCTTTTGATTGGCATAATACACTAAAATATGACAAAAAGGAGGGATACTATGGATCGCCTGGATTTGATATCAAGGATTGAAGATGCCAGACAGTTGTTATATCGCATGCATATGGAGTACGGCAGTCTGCTTCATCCTGAAGTGATCCAGCAATCCGTAGTCCTGGACGGTCTGATTAATCAATACAACAGAGCCAACGTAGGGAAAATGATAAATTAGGTTCGCCTATTTACATTTGCGTTTTTGTATACTATAGTTAGTTACATGAGTAACTAACCGACTAACTAATTAATGAATACGTATGAAAGTTGGAAGCACATGAAATCGACTTTGGATGAATCTCAGCCTATTTTTCATCAGATTGCCACGATGATTATGGACGATATTGTGGAGGGCAGATTGAAGGTGGAAGAACAGGTTCCCTCAACCAACGAGCTGTCACGCTTCTACAATATCAATCCGGCTACAGCCCGCAAAGGACTGCAGGAGCTCGTGGACAAGGGGATTATATACAAACAGCGAGGTGTTGGAATGTTTGTTGCGAAGGGAGCAAGAGAAGCATTGCTTGTGGAACGGAAGCAGGATTTTTATGAAGAATACATCAAGCCTTTACTGGAAGAAGCCAGACGGATTCACATGAATGAAGACATGATTATTGATCTGATTCGCGGCAAGAAGGATAAGGAGAGTGACTTATGATTCATATGGAGCAGGTTAACTACAGCTACCAGAAGACGCCCGTTCTGAACCAGGTTACGCTACATGAGAGTGAGCCGATCATTAGTGCGATCTGGGGAAGAAATGGAGCGGGGAAAACAACACTGATGAGTTTACTTGCAGGGCATAACCGCCCGGACAGTGGAACCGTCCAGATCATGGGTCAAGACCCCTATAATAATCTGGCTGCCCAAGAGCATCTGTGCTACATCCAGGAGAATCATCCCCTGGGGAAAAACTGGACAGTTAGTGACATGGTTCAAATGGGGCAATATTTTCATCCGCATTGGAATCAGGATTTGGCAGAACGTTTAATCAATGTGTTCGAACTACCGGAGAAGAAGAAGATCATTAAATTTTCCAAAGGCATGAAGACTGCCACCCAGATTATATTGGGTCTTGCCAGTAATGCAAAGATAACAATTCTAGATGAACCTACCAATGGACTCGATGCGGAGAAGCGTAAATTCTTCTACAATGCGCTACTGGAAAGTTATGAAGATAACCCGCGTCTGATCCTGATATCCAGCCATCATATTGAGGAGATTCAGCCCTTATGTGAGTCCCTTATCGTTTTGCAAGCCGGAGAGGTGATGTTAAATCAACCGATGGAAGAGATGCGCGAAAAAGGAGTTCTTCTAACAGGGAGAATTGACGATATTAACCGAGTTACAGCAGGTGTTAAAGTTATCGAGTCTTCCCAGATGGGATCGACTGTAAAAGTGATGATTGATGAGCCTTACTCGAAAATGTGGAAGGATATCGCTCATTCGCAGGGGCTTTCCATTGAGAAAGCGACATTACAAGATTATTTGGTTAACAGGACCCGTAATCAAGAGGGGGTTAAACCATGAACGCAGTAAAAGGTACGAATCGACTGATTCGCGATGATATGCGTTTGTATCTGGGCATTTTTTCATCCATCGCTCTGATGCTCGCCGTTGTATATCTGGCCATTGGCTTCATATTTGATGTCTCGTATGCTACGCAACTGTTTGGTCCCATGTACGGAGGGATATGTACGTTTGCAATCGGGGGAATTATTACACTGTTTCCGGTTGCGATTGGAATGGGCAGTACACGAATTCAATTCATGAAATCCTTCTATATGAATTCGGTATGGATGGTTGCGGGCACCATGATCATTCTGCATGTGGCGTACTTCCTCATACACCTGCTTCAGGAAAAAGGAATTGTTGACGTAACCCTTTATCAACCGGGCATGTTGTATTCAAGCGAATATCATTTCTTATCCTACCTGTGGATCGATCTGATGTGTGGCTTTCTCGTACTGGGAATCTCTGTCTTCCCAACGGTTTGTTGGATGCGATTGGGGATGCGTAACTTCTTCATTATGTTCTTTGGGGTGGGGCTAATTATCACTCTGATCGTTGTCTTCGCAGATTTTGGGGAGTGGATGAAGTGGTTTGCAAGTGTGAATAAGTTGACGCTGTTCACCGTTCTGGGATGCATTGGTGGTGCACTACTTCTGTCGACGTACCCGATGATGAAGAACGCGCCGCTTACCATGAAATCCAAAAAAGACTGACAGGAAACGGTTATAAAAGAACCTATATAAGTTGAACTAATCATTTACACGATAACGGAGGAATGAGACTCCACTGTAATCAGAAAAACACGAGGTGTGAACACGCCTCGTGTTTTTGGTATCATCCTAAATCGCTGAATATACCTTCAACAATCTTTGTGCAATCCAAGTTAAATGTGTATGCCCGTTAAGCCTGAGCCTGTGGTTTGAAGCCTTCCTCTTTTAGATACTCGCCAGCTTCGCTACGCGTCTCGAAAGCCATATCGAGATTAACACCGGAATACACGTACCACATGTCATCTTCATATTTTAAAGTAAGCTGATGTCCATCTTCATCCACCCATATTCCGCCACCCGTAGAGGTTGTAGCCAATGTAGGGACAGTAGTTTTTACTTGTTCTGGCTCCTCGAATTCAACTGCGTTGGGATTGTGAGACATCGCTTGGATTGTTTCATCTAACAATGTGCGCAGATCTGCTTCGGAGTAATCACGAATATTGACGAATCCTTTGGCATCGGTCTCAACGTTGGGCAGTAACCCTGCATAGATATACCCGTTACCGTTAGGATGGATATGGAGAGCAACAATCTTTTTATCATACGCACTTTCTTCGTAGTGGAAATTAACACGACCGAGAGAAACATCTTTGCGTTGCAGTTGGGGATACGATTGTAGCACTTCAAGCTTTTGTTCCACGTTAAGCATAATTGCCTCCTGTAAATGTTCAATAGAGGTGATTATAACATGCCCTCCAGTTAATTTCCCGATAAAATACTTCTCCCCAGTTCTTTCAGATGTTCCATAGCTTGCAGATAAGGATAAGGTCCATAGCTTACGCGTGCTACACCCAATGCAGCAAGTTGTTTGGGTGAAGGTTCAGAAGACGTAACCATGACGTTAATTGGCAGCGGCGAACGCTCACACAAGTCTTGAATCAGTTGGTGATCCTGCAAACCGGGTACGAACAGACCGCTGGCTCCTGCCTCTGCATAATGGTTCGAACGTATAAGTGCTTCCTCTAGGAGAGATGGGTTATGGTGTTCAGGTGCGTGTTGTAGAAAAATATCTGTGCGGGCGTTAATGAACAACGGTATCCCTGCTTGCTCCGCAGCTTTCCGGGCGGCGGACAGCCTCGGGCATTGCTCCTCCACAGTGTACAATCCCAAGCCAGCGGGGAGTTGATCTTCAATGTTGACTCCTACAGCACCATGATCGATGACTTGCAGGATATTTTGCTTCACTTCTGACACCAACCTCCCATACCCTCCCTCTATATCGATCGTTACAGGCAGATCCACGCTCCCTGTAATCCGTGCGAGATTGGCAAGTACCAGATGGAATGGCATGGCTTCACCATCTTGCTCACCATGGGACGCAGCAACGGACCAGCTTCCGGTTGCAACAGCCGTTGCTCCAACCGACTGCATGGCTTGTGCGCTTCCAGCATCCCACACATTGACCAGAACAAGTGGTTTTCCTTTCACATGGTATTGTTGGAACAACGCAGCTTTTTCTTCTAAGGTACTCATATTATGTGGACTCTCCTTTGTTATATCATGCATTCGTTTTGACTTTTGATGCGTACTCCATTACTTCATTCCGTTTTTCAGCTACCCTGTACCTGTTTCTCGTGAGTCAAAAGCCAGTTTTTGCGAGTTAATCCCCCGCCGTATCCGCCCAGTTCACCACTGGCATTGATTACTCGGTGACATGGGATCACAATCGCAAGCTGATTGGCCCCATTGGCCTGTGCCACGGCTCGACACGCAGTTGGTTTCCCCAGTGCATTCGCAATATGCTGATACGACCTTGTCTCCCCTGCCGGAATGGCTATGAGCTCGTCCCACACACGTTTTTGAAATGGTGTTCCTAAACAGAACAACGGTGTGTCGAATGCTGTCCTTTCGCCCTGAAAATACTCGTTTAGTTCAAGCTCAATAGACTGTATGGGAGCCGTAGTACCAGGAACAATAGCTGATTTGGTTCGTTTGCGCAGACGCTCAACCTCGCGCTCCAAGCCTCTTCGGTCCACAAATTCCAGTAAATATAGAGCATCGTCATCTGCAATGGCCATCATCGGGCCAAGGCGGGTGTCAATCCAAGACGCTTTCAGGATATGTCCTTCATCGACTTGTGTAGGGGCGGCACCCATGATCCGTGAAAAGGCATCGCGGAAGCCGCTGCTTGACTCATATCCGGTAGATAATTGGCTATCGATCACGGTGCGGCCGGAGCGAATGTTTTTCAGGGCGAGTCCCATGCGGCGGGCACGGGCATATTCGACAAAGGTCATGCCGAAACGCTTCTTGAACTGTCGGCGCGCCGTGGATTCATCGATGGAGAGGGCCTTGAAATCCTGTTCTTTCCAGCGTTTCTCCGGTTGTTTCTCAACAGCTTCCACCAAGATGCGAACGACATCCGATACTTGATTGGGATGAGATAACGGGCGACAGCGCTGGCAAGGGCGATACGAGGCCAGAAGGGCCTGCTGAGCCGTCTCATAGAACTCACAGTTTTCGAATTTAGGCTTCCGCGCCGGGCATGTGGGACGACAGAACACACCTGTGGTTCGGACCCCAACATAGAATAAACCTTCGTATTCCGAATCCTTGGCTACAAGCGCCTCGTAATATTGTTCTTTCAGATCATCAGAAATCATGGGGGCACGTCCTTACCTCGTTAGAATCTTAATCTTTTTCCCATTATAGAAAAGTGTTACAGCAAGCATCGCCGAAAATCAGGCATGAATATTCGATATGTTGAATCTGATTGGAGAAGGAATTCGTTTTGTTCAGAATTTGTTTAGAGTGAACTGGTAATATAGACCTATCCAAGTAGAGGAATTTAGGCAAAGATGCCTATTTGGTAAAAAAGATGATTATTGACGGTTCATTGTTATAGGAAAAATACATAGGTAAGCATGAAAAACTAAAAACTAAAGATTAGCGGAATGAAAGTTTGGAGGTCGACAAGAATGAGATATTCCACGTACAAAAGTATTTATGAACCCGTTTATACAAAAACGTCCGAGTCTCGCACCATGTATGTCAAAAAGCAATTCATGCAGCGTGTAAAGATGCCAACCTGGCTTTCGAAGATGATCATCATAGCCCTAATTATAATCATAGGATGCAGTGCTGTATTCACCGTATTTGCTGGGGATGAGCAGTTGTTATCAGGGGACCAGGTCGTTGTATCTCAGGGAGATACGCTGTGGAGTATTTCTTTGGCGCATAAACCTCAACAGATGGATACGCGTGTATATATAGAAGCGGTCAAAAAAGTAAATGAACTGGAGCACAACTCCATTCGAATTGGACAAGTTTTAATCTTACCAGGGTTCGATCGATAAAATAAACGGTGCATGACGTCATTAACAGAGTTCTTTGTTTATCCATCGAGGTACATTCGCATACTGAATTTATTAATCATTTACATATAATGGAGCTTCATGAGGGACGATATGGTGTAGTGATTAGTAAGTGGTGTGCTATATAAGTTGAACTAAAGAATATTTACACTGACACTACGATGACAGAATAACCTTCCAATCGCTGTTATCCCCAGATTTTTTGATTCCCTTTTCTTAAAGGGAAAATCCGGGGATAAAGGCGAACGCTTCGCTTTTTCAGGTTTTTTCTGTCCTCTCCGTTATCGTGTAAATGATTAGTTCAACTGATATAGATATATGTGCTGTAGATAGATGAAGGGAGAACTAGATGATGAAAATAAATATAAAGAAATCTGCACTTTGCATGTCTGTGCTCTGTATTTCGCTATTCGTCAGTGCCTGTGGTGCTAAAAATAATAACGAATCCGTTCAGGAGCATGCCTATCCGCAGTCGAAGCAACCCATAGAGGAAGCTGGAGAAAGCTCTGTTCCCAATGCGGATGCAAAGAATAACAATGACCAAGGCAGTGCCGGTGGTGAAGAGGGAAAGCCTACGGCGCAATCGGAATCCACTGAACCGTCGGAGCAGATTGATATCGTCATCGACCAATCGGAGAAACCGATGGAGGGCAATAGCTTTGATTTTGGAATTAAACAGGTTCCGAAGGGTTATGCATTAACAGAGATGAGATGGACGTCTAACACGGTGACGATTGTAAATTCGCTACAGGAAGCCATTGAGCATGGTGGAAATGGTGAAGAGGGGTTTTACTTTAGCGGCAATGGACAATTCTCCGGATTTATCTATTCGGATGAGATGAAGGGCGAACGCGGTAAAGCCACGTTTGTGTTCACGAATGATGAGGGGAACGAAATCATGTCCGAAAAAGAAATTACGTTGAAGTAACAGGCATATCATTAACGCTCCGTCTGGAGCCTGATGAACAGGAAAAGCAGCCAATTGGGCTGCTTTTTTTGACATCCATGATTACAAGATTGCCGATCTATCTGTCGCTACATAAAGTCAAAGAAATAGCGGACCACGTGGAACATAACCGGAGAGGTGTAAGTCAGGCTGTCGACCCGGCTTAGGTAGCTTTTTTTGAGCGAATCGAACTTGTTATCATCCCCGATTAATAGGTCGCGCTTCAGTACGGACACCGTTAGACTGCCGAAGAATCCAGCTAAACTGATCAGCACCCCGATGAACAGCGAGAATTTCCAATCAAATGGTGTCAGGTAAGGGTGGATGAAGTAGGACGTTGCTGTCGTTACAATAAATGCACACGCGAACCCTTCCCAGGTGACAAAAGGATTGGCGGTGGGCACCACTTTTCGTTTGCCCAGATAGAGAGAGACCAGATAGTGCACCACATCGTTAAGCTGTGTTAACACGACGAGGAACAACACCAGCTTGGACCCGTACTCCGGTGTAGCGAATGGGAAATAGGCCAGGTGGCTCAGCCCGAATACCATCAGCATCAATCCCCATTGTGTGGAGCTGACACTGCGCAGGAAACCGACCGTACCTTTATTGATCAGGCGTGGCAAGGGAAGTACCAGAAACACATATAGTGGAATAAACACGATAAACATGCCATACCATCCAATATAGATCCAGTAGAACTGAACCGGAATCGCCAGATACGCCCACAGGAACAGCCTGCGGTCGGCTTTGCGCGTACTGCGAATCATGGAGAAGTATTCTTTGAGTGAGAAGAATGCAAGCACCATGAGCGAGATTAGGGACACGATGGGGTTAAAAAGGGTGGCGAGGCAGAAGATTACGAACATGCCCCACCAAGTTTTAATTTTTTGGCCGATGCCCGAATAGTCTTTGGTTGGCTGAAGCTTTGCAATAACTTTGTACACGATATGTATCACAAGTAAAGCTGTGAAGATTAGCGTTAGTGTAAAGAGTGAACTGCTCACGTACCGATCACCTGCTTATTCAAAGTAAGATTCCATTATAGGGTACCTATGTTATTATGAAGGAATAGTGCCAACTTGATAAGGGGAAATTTTGCTATGACAGATGAACGCTCCATCTATATCTTGCTTACGAATACAGGAACGCTGTTTACCAAGGTTATTCAGAGCTATACCCGAGCGCCATATAATCACGCATCGATCTCATTTGACCGGGAGTTAACCGAGCTGTACAGCTTCGGTCGCAAGCATCCGAGCAATCCGCTGAACGGTGGGTTTGTAAAGGAAGATATTCAGACAGGTACATACAGCAAGTATCCCAACACAACATGTGTGATCTATGAGCTTCAGGTGACGGATCGTGAAGTGGAAAAGATGAAACGCGTGCTGCACATCTTCATCCGCAGCCGCCAGAAATATATGTACAATCTGCTCGGCGTGATTGGCATTACGCTCAAGGAGCCGGTGGAGTTCAGCAACTCCTACTTCTGTTCACAATTTGTAGCCGAGATTCTGCAGCGTTCAGGCATCAAGCTATGGAACAAGCTGCCGGCGTTGGTGACCCCCGATGATTTTCGCCAGAGTGAACGATTGCAACTGGTCTATGAAGGGAAGCTAAGCGAGTATACGCTGGGGAATGCAGAGCAGGAATAGGGTAGGTGTGTGTGCTGATGCTTGCCTAGGAAATCGAACCATAAAACAGCCTGCTGCCACGGATGTCGAGACAGCAGGCTGTTTGTGTACTTCATATAGATGATGGTGAGGATGGGGATCGATCGAAATTAACCTCTTCGAGGAATTCGATCACTTCACCATTCGGACTGTGGACGAGCGCATTTCTAACCCGCAGTGCAGGTTCGCCAAGCGATATCCAATCCGGTTCAACGTAGGTCTTGGCTCCATATGCGAGCGCTCGCTGATAGATGTCTTCTACATCATGCACGTAAAAGGCGAAATGTAATAGTGCGCCGTGCCGGACCTCTTCAGGAGAGGTGGCAGGTTCACCCTCCGCAGGAATGACGGCTTTCGGGTCAAATACCTCAATGCAGGTACGTTGATCCGGAGAGATCAACATACATGCCTCGGTAATGTGGAAAGAAGGCAAACTCCAGGAGTGACCGACCTTGAATCCCAATACTTTTGTGTAAAACGCCAGGGTATCTTTATAATTTCGGGCCTGAATAGCCACATGTGCAAGTCCTATAACACTCACATTCATCGCTCCCTCTTCAGATTGTATTCTAAAGTATAGGGACAATATCGCGTTGGAACCATATGATATCAAAGGATATAATGAGATAACATCTATAATTTATTAGTTTATTTAGACAGAATACCTTATTAAATAAGGCGACGACTCGGAGGACTTACCAATGGAACACATGATAGATGAGATTGATCAGCAGATTATGCGCTTGCTGCAACATCATGCACGTATGCCCATTGCACAGATTAGCAAAGAAATTAACATGTCCCAGCCTTCGGTAAAGGAAAGAATCCTGAAACTGGAGGAGAGAGGTGTGATATCGGGATATTCGACGATCTACAATCTAGCTCAATTGAACCGTGGCATCACAACATTTATTTTGCTCAAAACAGAGCATTGCGACGACTTGGTCCAGTTCTGTGAACAGGCCATCGAAGTCACGGACGTCTATCGGATTAGCGGTGAATATAACTATTTGATCAAGGTACAGACGGCGTCCATCGAAGAATTGGCCAAGTTCCAGGATTCACTGGTGAAGCTGGGACCCTCCAAATCCCATATCAGCATGAAAAACATCATGGAAAACCGTGTTCTCCTCTAGGGTGATGAATTTCGTTGTGCATATGCACAATGAATTTCGTCCTTTCATCAATATTTATTCTGGCCTCCAGCAACTATAATGAAAGCGTGTTCAACAAGTGCATGGGGGGCAATTGACAATGGAACCATTAACAATTAGCTGGATCGGCGCGCTGGCAGGACTGGCTATTGCCATCATTTTGATTTTGAGAAAGCTGAACCCGGTCTATTCTTTATTTCTGGGTGCAATTGTAGGCGCTTTAATTGGCGGCGCTAACCTGGAAGAGACCGTAAATATACTGGTAGATGGCACACAAAGTGTCATGGGGACCGTACTCCGCGTACTGGCTGCCGGGGTGCTTGCGGGTGTGATGATGGAGTCGGGAGCGGCGGAGACGATAGCGCAGGCGATTGTACGTAAATTTGGCGGAAGCAAAGCCATTCTGGCGCTAGCACTGGCCACGATGATTATTACCGCCGTTGGGGTATTTATCCCGGTAGCTGTACTGATCGTTGCACCGATTGCCCTGTCTGTAGGTAATAAAATGGGCATATCCAAATTGGCATTGCTGCTAGCCTTATCCGGTGGGGGCAAGGCGGGGAACATTATCTCCCCGAATCCCAATACCATTGCAGCAGCGCGAGGATTCGATCTGGATCTGAGCAATGTTATGCTGGCAGGCGTAATTCCAGCGATCTGCGGGTTGATTGTAACTGTAATTGTAGCTTCAATGCTCAAAAACAAAGGGGTTATGGTCTCCGATCAGGAAGCGGAGCAGGGCGATGTAGATACATCGAAGTATCCACCACTTGGAAAAGCCATTGTTGCCCCATTGGTTGCGATCATTCTGTTGATGATCAATCCAATCGGCTCTATTGCGGGTATTGAAGCATTGTCTAATTTTAAAGTGGATGCGATGTACATTCTTCCAATAGCAGGGATCATCGGTATGCTGGCTATGGGACAAGGTAGAAACATCGTGAAATACTCAACCGCAGGATTAAATAAAATGACAGCAACCGTGCTCATTCTGGTAGGTGCCGGAGGAATCGCAGGACTCATCTCTGCTTCAGATCTGTCAGGTCAGGTGGTGGGTCTGATTGAAGCATCCGGAATATCCGGTACTTTCCTCGCACCGATTGCGGGGATTCTGATGGCGGCAGCAACGGCTTCGACGTCGACAGGAGTTATTTTGGCAACAGGCTCTTTCGGTGACGCCATTCTGAACATGGGCACAGCGCCCCTCGCAGCTGCCGTGATGGTGCACACGGGGGCAACCGTTATCGATTCCTTGCCTCAGGGCAATTACTTCCACGTGTCGGCTGACAGCATGAAGATGACGATTCGTCAGCGGATGGGCGTTATTCCATATGAGGCGATTGTGGGTGGCACGATGGCTATTGTTGCGACGTTACTGTACGGATTTATTCTTTAATTCCTTAATCTAACGGATGGAGTGAGAGAGATGAGAGAAACTGAAGAGACTAGAGAGAAGACATTTGTTCTGGCACCGGACTCGTTTAAAGAAAGCATGACAGCGAAAGAAGTATGTATTGCGATGGAAAAAGGATTGCGTAAAATATATCCGACGGCAGGTTATATTCATGTACCCATGGCCGATGGTGGGGAAGGGACGGTACAGTCCCTTGTGGATGCTTCCGGTGGTTCCCTTCATCAGCAAGAGGTGAGCGGACCATTAGGTCAGACGGTGACTGCCCAGTATGGCATTCTGGGTGACGGAACAACGGCGGCCATCGAGATGGCATCGGCCAGTGGCATACATCTGGTAACCAAAGAAACCCGAGATCCGCTACGGACGACAACCTATGGAACAGGAGAGTTGATTCGAGCGTGTCTGGACCTTGGCATACGCAAAATCATCATCGGCATAGGTGGCAGTGCGACTAACGATGGTGGTGCCGGTATGGCTGAAGCGCTTGGCGTGAAATTTTTGGATGCACAGGGTCAGCCGCTTGCGCGGGGTGGTGGGGCTTTGGATCAACTGGCCCAGATTGATGTGTCGGGTCTGGATGGGCGTTTGCAGGAAGTGGAGTTCATTGTGGCCTGTGATGTGACCAATCCGCTCTGTGGGGAGCATGGTGCATCAAGGGTGTTTGGGCCGCAAAAAGGGGCTACCCCAGAGATAGTTGAGCAGCTGGATGCGAACCTGTCCCATTATGCAGATGTCGTAAAGCAGCAGCTGCACAAAGATATCCGTGATATACCCGGTGCCGGAGCGGCTGGCGGATTGGGTGCGGGACTCTTGATTTTTACACAAGCTGTACTACGTAAAGGCATTGAAATTGTCATTGAATACACTGAGTTGCGTGAAAAATTGATTGTTGCAGATGTGGTATTTACGGGCGAAGGCGGCATCGACTTTCAAACGAAATTCGGCAAGACCCCCTATGGCGTTGCTCGGGCAGCCAAGGAAGCGGGTAAACCTGTAATTGCTATTGCAGGCTACGTGGGCGAAGGGATCGACACCCTGTACGGGGAAGGCATTGATGCCGTATTTGGTATTGTGCCTGGGGCAGCAGATCTGGAGCGACTATTGCGAGAAGGCCCGGAGAATGTGGAGCGTACAACAGAGAATATTGCCAGGGTGCTGAAACTGGGTCTACTATCTTATAGATCGAAATGATCCTGTTCGTCTACATCTTGTACCCGTGAGTGGTATGATTCGAATTATGCAAAATGCTGAGGTCAGTAACAATCCGGATCGTACAAGGCGGTACAAGGTCGTAAAGGGCCGTACGGGGGCTTATTGGACCGAGTAGTGACAAAGACGGGATACGGATATGCCTGAGATCAGGTGATCTGTGTCTCGTCTTTTTGCTATGCTCGAAGCTGTTCTGACGCTACTGATAGAACGCGAGTAATCCGTGAGTAAGCTCGATGAGTTCGAGCCAATTACGCGGGTCTTTGCCCGTCAGGGTCTGTATACGTTTGAGTCGATATTGAAGGGTATTGCGATGAATATTGAGATGGTCCGCTGTTGTGGTCATGCTGCCGTTATGATGGATAAAACTGCGCAACGTATCCAGCAGGTCGGCTGTATCCTCAAGTTTGCTGACGATGTTGGCATGCGGTGTTAGATCAGCTGCACTGAATCGTACCAGAAAGGGTACATCCTCATACCGAATGATCGGTGAGTCTGGTTGAAGTGCCAGCAGCATGTTCATCACAGACCGGGCCTGTTCATAACCGGTGGCGATGTTCGCTTCTTTTCGGCTGACCGCGATGAATGCTTCGGGTGTGACCTGTCTCAAACGCTGGATCAACGGATCAACGTCTGCTTCATTCTGGATCAGGATGATCTGCCTATCGCCATTACCTTCAACAGAGAATGAAGGAACTTGGAGCAATATTCGGTTGATCTCGGTGTCAGCGGCCATGGATTTCATGGGGAATTGGACATATAGAAGAACGGTTGGCAATTGCAGATCAATCCGGTATTGCAGGGCTTCCTTTTTGACCTTTTGTGAGTAGGAACCAGATTGGTTCAGCAATCGTTCGATAAAGGCTTTTTGACGTGAAGCTTCATGGGCCATACTTTCCAATTGATTACGCTGTTCAATCAGGAGAGATACGGTGGTGCGCACGATGTTGCAGAAAGGCCGAACTTCATCCGGATGACCGGATATGCCAATGACTCCGACATGTTGCTGATTGATTAGAATCGGCTCGTTGGTGCCCATTTTCTCAAGTATGCCATCCTGCCAGACTTCTATCATGCTTCCTGTCGTCAACGCCCGGACAGCTCCCTGATGAACTGTGCCCACACGTTCCTTCTGCCCGCTCCCCATAATAATGCCGTGCTCATTCATAATGTTGATGTTGTATGGAATGTCCTGCATCATTTTATCGACAATATCCTGTGCCTGTTTTTCCGAAAGCTGCAACAACGAAGCCCCTCCCCTTCCATCTCATCTTGTTAAATGCGCATTTTCTCTGATGATCATTCCGCCCGATATCCATATTGTGCATATGAACGAAATTATAGAGGAATGGTAAGGCTTACACAAGCAGGACAGTTCAGATTAAAGGTGTGTTTCGCTCGTGTTACCCTTGTCCGTTATGGCACCTTGTGTGCTGTTTAGGTAGTTCAGATGTGCTTTGCCCCAGCCACACATGCCGTCCAATAACGTACCGATCGTCTGGCCGTGTTCAGACAAGCTGTACTCTACCCTCGGTGGAACATCCCCATAAAGCGTGCGCACAATAATTCGATCCTGCTCCAGCTCGCGCAGTTGTTTCGTTAACGTGCCCTGGGCTACATCAGGAATCATGCGCCGTAGTTCACCAAATCGTTTCGTACCTTCCTTCAATAAAATAAACAAGATAAGTGGTTTCCATTTCCCATTAATGGTCTCCAACGTTGTCAGTACTCCTTGTAACCTTGGTTCTTGTAAATCCATAGTAATCACCTCGTTTTATACGTCTATATGTATCTTCATCATAACGGATTTTTGCGATCATTGCTCGGTCACTTCTGTTAAAAGAAGAGAAGAAACCGTCGTGATCCGGTCCCAATAGTACGAATATTCGTACTAGGTACGATGTAAATGCGTACTTTTCAACGTTCTTCATTTCATGAATAATGAACTCATCGTGAGCGCACAGCACTTATATAACCGGAGATGAGAGGATGATCATAGATGAGTCACTATACATTGGAGAATAAACGAGTCGTTGTTATTGGAGGGAGCTCAGGCATCGGACTGGCTACGGCAATCCAGGCAGCAGAAGCGGGTGCGGATGTAATTATAGCAGGCAGATCAGCGTCCAGACTGGAGGAAGCGAGGGAACAGGTTGCGAAGGTTGGGGGTAAAGGCGAGCATGGAGAAGCGGTGGTCGAAGTTCATATATTGGACAATCAGGATGAACAGCAACTCGAAGCATTTTTTGCTCGGATCGGAACCTTCGATCATCTGTTCACGCCCGGTGCTGCCTACACCCGGGGACCACTGACTTCGGATCGGGAGACGGCAGAGAGCTGTTTCAAAGGCAAGTTCTGGCCTCAATACTTTGCGGCTAAGTACGCTGCACCGCATCTTTCGGCTTCCGGCTCGATCACGTTAATGTCTGGTGGATTCAGCCAGCGTCCGCTAGATGGCGGTGCTTCCTATGCTGCATGTAACGGTGCAATTGAGAGTCTGGGTAAAGCACTCGCGGTGGAATTAGCACCGGTTCGTGTGAATGTCGTATCCCCCGGGACCATCTGGCGGGAAGGGCAAGAAGGCACGCCGCGCGGCGATCATTTTAAAGATTATGAGAAGCTGTCCCTGCTCAAGCGGGTTGGCTACAATGAAGAAATTGCACATACCGTTACATATCTGATGACGAATACGTTCACGACGGGCAGTACGTTGTATGTGGATGGCGGGTACACCTTGATTTAAGAGCTGAAGTTATATAGGTCTTAAATAATACTTTTTCAAAAATAAAATGATGAATTATGGCGAAAAAAGTTGAGATCTATCCTGTTTTTTTACTACAGGGTGGATCTTTTCCCTTTTATTTGCTCCGATGTTCAGAATCCGTTCAGAGTTGTGTACTACAATAGGCCTATCTTAGAGAAGCGAGATTAGGGAGGAAAGAGAAATATGCAGTATAGAAAAATAGTAAGCATGTTGCTTATTTTGGTGTTGGTAGCTCCATGGCTGGCACCGGCAGGAAAGGTTAGTGCAGGAGCATCATATCCGGTACCCGGAGATAGTGGCCTAATAACGATAAAAATACTTAGTGAAACTTCAATTGAATTAAATTGGAAAGAAGCTAGTGGAGATTCCAGCTTAAAGTATCAAGTATATCTCTCTAAAAAACCCGATATTTCAGATGTAAATTCTATCAGTACTTCATCAGGTACTCCTTATGGTGTTTTGATTAACAATGAGGATATTCCTGAATCTGGTACATTCTCTCAAGTGGTCACGGATTTGAAAGTGAACCAAACATATTACTTTAATGTAGTCGTACAAGATCAGTACCCTTTGAAAGTTGCATATCAAATGCAGAAATTATCTACACCATTGAGTGAGTTGAATGAGGCTGTCGCTGATAGAAAGGCGGATAAAGTCATATCTATTCTTCAAGACACAGATCTGCTCGCTCAGCCTGAATTGTTTGGTGTGCTGGGAAGTCTGGAACAAGAGGCAATCGCTGCTATGCTAGTTCAATTGTCTTCAGGAACAGGATCTTACAATAAAGATCAGGTTCAATTTATTGTAGATGCGAGTATGAAGGCCCTACGAGCATATAGAGAAGCAGATGTGCGCGATATGATTCCTTCATTAAGAGAGTTTTACACTCAACTCGTACAGGAAGGCATCAATCTATTCTCTCAAGAGGATTTTCAAACATTTCGGCAGGCTGCCGAGATTTTTCTAAATGCTTCTGAAGCTGATCAGCACTTAATGGCTTATCTCGCAAAATTTAGTCAGGTTAAATCAAATAATGATAGCAGTGTAGGTCTTCTGTTGATGGTGCCTATACAGTTTCCTTTGATTAACAAAGGGGAAACAGCTAATGAAATCGCAATGACTATAATGTTCTACTCCATGATTCAGATGGAATCAGATTCTTATATTGCTGCTAATCCAGAAACATCGCTTCATAAGTTTCCACTCGAGTTGGAAAAATTAGCTGAACTGTCCGATGAAAATGAGCATCAGCAATTTATACAATGGATGCTAAATGAACGACCTGATGGAGGATATCCAAAAGTTAAGGATATTCAAAAGACAATGGACTTGTTCTTTGCTCCCCCAGCGCCTAAAGTGACTGCTGATGATACAGCTAATGTTGTTATCGGTGCAGATGAAACGATGGAGTACTCCAAAGATAATGGGGAGACTTGGAATAAATTCACCGATACAGATCGATTTGAGGGCAACCAAATAATTGTGGTTCGTGTAAGAGCCAAAGGCAACACACCGGCATGGAAATGGACAACACTTACGTTTACATCCAATACGCCAACACCTAACCCGGGTGGAAACACAGGTGGCGGTGGATCGTCCACGACCACACCAGTAACATCTACACCTGCACCAACTACGAAACAGGAACAGATCGTGGTTGACGTTAATGGGGCAAACGGCACCAACCTGACCAAGACACCAATCACCCGTACAACCGAAACCAACGGCACGATCAAAGATCTGGTGAAAATGACCGAAGCCATCGCCAAGGAATCGGTGGCAAAAGCAAAACAATTAAACATGAATACCGCACGTATTGTCATCCCAGACACCAAAGATACTGTGTCCGAGACACGTATTGAACTGCCTAAGGCAGCGGTGAAAGAATTGAATGATGGTTCACTCAAGCTAGAGATTTCCACTGAAAATGTAGTGATCTCCGTTCCGACGAATTCCATCGCTGGATTCGATCAAGATTTGTACTTCCGTGTGGTTCCACTGAAAAAGGAATCCGAGCGCAAAGAAGTTGAAGAGCGTGCGAAGAAAGAGCAATTGATTCAACAGGTTGCTCCGAATACGAATGTTCGCGTATTGGCTCGTCCGGTAGAGATTGACACGAATATGCAGAGCCGCGAAGTGACACTCACGTTGCCACTGCGTGATAGTCTACCAACTGATCCGGCTGCTCGTCAGCAGGCATTGGACAACTTGGCAATTTATATCGAACACAGTGACGGCACAAAAGAATTGATTCAAGGCAAATTGGTGAAACTCGCGGATAACAGCGAAGGTATCGAATTTACCGTAACCAAATTCAGTACGTTCACCCTTGTGGTTGTGGATGGACTGAAGGCTTCACAAGGTACACACCAACCGTACATCCAAGGTTTTGGTGCAGATTTCCGCCCAGAAGCATTCGTAACACGTGCCCAAATGGCAGCCATGCTGGCTCGTAATCTTTCGAATGAAGCGGCAGCAGCAGGTTCCACCAATAGTGTTAGCTACAAGGATGTCTCTGCAACACACTGGGCAACTAGTGAGATTCAAAAGGCTCAATCTGCTGGCATCATGAACGGCATGAGCAACACTCAATTTGCACCGGAAGGTTCGATTACCCGTGCTCAAATGGCGACGATTGCATACCGCTGGATGCAGAAGCAGCAAGCAAACACAGCAACGACGACAGGTACAGCAGTGTCCTTCACAGACGTATCCGCAGACCTGTGGGCAGCAGATGCAATTGCTTACGTACAATCTGCGGGTCTAATGGTTGGTTACAACGATGGTACATTTAAACCAGACAGCAAGCTGACGCGTGCGGAAGCCGTGAAAGTACTGAATGTATTGTTTAACCGTACACCACTAACTGGTGCCGTTACGCCAACGTTCGGTGATGTACCAGCAACACACTGGGCATATGCAGATATTGAAGCTGCAGCGCAAAAGTAATATTTTTAAAAGAAGAAAAAGGGGTCAATACGGCAGTAGCATATGGGAAAAGAGAACCCCTAATAATGGATAGGATATGACAGTATAATAGATAGAATAAAAAAAGAGCTGTTCCAAAAGCCATACATTGGCTAGGGACAGCTCCTTTTTGCGTTTAGTATGAGTCAACAAACGAATCATAGCGGCGTTATTCCACCATGCAGTGCACTAGTCTTTGTTAGGTGAGTGTTCAGCATTCTCGTAAAATTTACCGTCCCGCAATTGATCCACGAATCCTTGAAGCCAGACGTAATACTGCTCCGCATGTTGGAGTTTGTGCAGATCACGTAGTGCATCATCTCGATCTTCGGAAGAGGTATGTTCCGAAAGGATCATGGCCGACAGGTCAGGAATAACCTCACGAATGCCTTCCAACATGACATCCACTTCCCGTTGGAGCTTGGCCCCAAAGAAATTCTGAAATGTACGATAAAAGTCGGTCTCAGCAAGATACTGATCCTGACGGTCCTTCTTTTCTTCAAGTTTATAGATCATCTGTGACTCCGTAAGCGAACGAACCGCATAGCTCATGTTGCTCTTGCTCATATTCATCGAGGTCTTCATCTCTTCAAGTGTCATCGGTCGATCTTCAAAATACATGATGCCGTATAATTTGCCAAACGTATGATTAACTCCATACAGATCCATCGTATTGGCGATTGCCTCAATGACTCTCTCTCTCAGCGCATGCCGATCAGGTAACGAAGAATGATTCGGGTTCCCGGCAGTTTCTTTTCCCACAATGTCACCTCTGGTTTATGATAGCGTTCCCACTAGCTGCCTCATATTTTACATGACTTGCTCCAATTTTAACATAACCCGGAATTAGAATTTTCAATACGAGTGTACAATCAATTTTGTACAGAAGAAATATAAAGCTTATTATACTCAAAAATTCCCAATCATTAAAGAAAAATTGGACAGTAAGGAGTGGGGGATTTGCGTTTAAAACTATGGAGGGAGTCTGAAGCGGTTCTATTCACGCTGCCAGCTCTAATCCCATTGCTGATCTTCTGGCTGGGACCTCTGGGATATATCGTGTATCTCAGTTTCACCGATTGGGACTTCATGAGCCCGGACAAGTTGTTCGTTGGATTGGACAATTACAGTTACCTGCTGACGAACTCCGAATTCTATCGGTCACTGAAAGTCACCTTGTTATTCGGACTGGGGAGTGTAATTCCAACCATTGTGGGCGGATTGGCACTTGCGATGCTCATGAATAGCAAAATCAAATCATCCGGCATCTTCCGGACGTTACTCTTCTCACCTTGGGTTACCCCGACAGTTGCGGTGTCCATTGCGTGGTCCTGGATCTTCGAGCCCGAAGTGGGACTCGCTAATCTCATGCTGGGCTGGGCTGGTGTATCTCCGATCGGCTGGTTGCGTGACGCGGACTGGGCACTGGTTGCCGTTCTGATCGTTACTCTCTGGAAGTCGATTGGGTGGGCGATGGTATTTTATCTGGTTGCACTACGAAATCTACCATCCGATCTACTCGAAGCAGCCTCGATCGATGGGGCAAACGGTTGGGACAAGTTCAGAAGTATCACACTGCCACTGATCTCACCAACGACGTTTTTTCTCTCGATTATTCTTACAATCCAGTCCTTGCAAGCCTATGACCAGATTAATGTCATGACGCAGGGCGGACCGGCGGGATCAACAAGAACGTTGCTGTACATGTATTACCAGTCTGCGTTCGAATCCTTTAACGTAGGTGAAGCTTCGTCCATCGCCGTAGTGATTATTCTGATTTGCGTGTTGCTGTCGGGAGTATCCTTCCTGCTTGGCAGACGTCTGGTGCACTACTAATGACAATGATATTGCCCAACAAAAAGTCTAAACGGATGAAGCGCAAGGAGTTGCAGAACGTGTCACAACCGAATTTTAAAATAAGTAAATTGATCCGCTACCTTCTGTTAGCCGTTATCGCGCTGGGTACAGCCTTTCCCTTCTATTGGATGGTCATTAGCGGGTTCAAAACCAATGATGAGATCTGGCAGTTCCCGCCGACCTTCTGGCCGGAGACGTTCCTGTGGAGCAACTATGTGGACGCATGGAATGCGGCACCATTTGCCCGTTACATTCTGAACAGTACCGGGGTAGCATTAGCCATCTGTCTATTTCAGATCGTCAATTCCAGTATGATGGCGTACGCTCTGACACATATGAAATTCCGTCTCAAAGGTGTACTGACATCCCTGATTCTGGTGGGTTATATGATACCGAGTACAGCCGTATATCTGCCTAGTTACCTGGTGCTTAGCGAACTTAACTTGCTAGATTCCTACACAGGCTTGATTGTATCCAACTGCGTCAGCGTGTTCTCGATCTTCCTGATCCGGCAGGCGTTCATGCAGGTATCTCATGAATTGGTGGAAGCCGGACAGCTGGACGGTGCATCACACTTCCGGATTCTCTGGACGATTATCACGCCGCTTGTTCGCTCAAGCTTCGCCGTGATGGTTCTGATTACGTTCATTGAACAGTACAACAACTATTTCTGGCCTATGCTCATCACCAAAGACCCTGACCTGCAGCTGGTATCGGCTGGTCTGCGCAGCTTCTTTGTAGAAGGCGGGGCATATGGATTGGCTTGGCCACAGATTATGGCTGCGAGTGCCTTCACTATCGCACCACTACTTATTCTCTTCCTGTTCACCCAGAAGACCATTATGCAGAGCGTGAATATCACGGCTGGTGTGAACAAGAACTGATATGCACTACCATTCACCTAAAACGGGAGGAACGACAATGAATTGGAGTCAGGCAAGCATGACATGGAAAAAGAGATTGAGGTTGAACTGGAAGGGTGGCATGTCGCTGGTACTGGCGACCAGCTTTGCGCTACTGACGGCTTGTGGAACACAAGCACCCGCAGAATCAAGCACGACGGCTGCTGCCAGTGGAACCGAAGCTCAGGCGAAAGATCCGGTGGAGATTGAATTCTGGTATGGTCTGGGCGGTAATCTGGGCGATAACATGAAAAAAACGATTGATGCGTTCAACGCCTCCCAGGACGAAGTCGTTGTGAAGGGAATTGTACAAGCAGATTACACGGAGACGGAACAGAAGCTGCAAGCAGCGATTGCTTCCAAGAAGGTTCCGGCCGCTGTACTGAGTGCTAACATAGACTGGGCGCGCAAAGGATACTATGCACCGATGGATGAGATGATCGCGGCGGACCCGAATTTTAAGAAAGACGATTTCATTCAAACGTTCCTGAACCAAGGGGAAGTGGACGGAAAGCAATACTTCCTACCTATGTATGGAACAACCCAAATCATGTATTACCGTATGGATACGTTAAAAGAGAACGGAATCGATCCAGCGAGTCTGACGACATGGGAAGCGTTGGCTGAAGCAGCAGCGAAGATGAGCAAACAAGAGAATGGCAAGACAACGTTCTCTGGCTGGCAACCGATGTGGGGTAAAGATAACATGATTGATGCCGTATTGGGTAAGGGCGGTCAGATTCTTAGCGATGATGGCAAAACCGTCATGATTGACTCCCCAGAGTGGATTGAGACATGGGACCTGTTCCGTAAATGGATTAACGAAGACAAAATCATGGGCATCGAGTATGGTGGTCAAGGTTGGGAATATTGGTACAAAACAATTGATAATGTGATGAAAAACAAAGCAGCAGGTTACACCGGATCTAGTGGTGACCAAGGTGACTTGGACTTTAGCGTAGTCGCTGCGATGCAACAACCAGGTTGGGAAGGCATTGGTGAAGGTAAACCGGTAGCGAATGCCATTTTGGCAGGTATTCCGGCAGCAGCGAGTCCAGAGCAACAACAAGCTGCTTATAAATGGTTTACGTATTTCTCTGAGACGTCCAACACAGCTTCATGGTCTATGAATACCGGATATATTGCAGTGCGTCAATCGGCTCAACAAGATCCAGAGTTCATGAAATTCAGTGAGGAAAATCCACAGATCACCGTACCACTGCAACAAGCAGCTCACGCTTCGGCTCCATTCCAGGATCCAACGGGTGGCAAAATCAACGATGCATTGAAAGATGCAGCTGATAAAGTACAGATCAATAATATACCAGCTGAACAGGCGCTGAAGGAAGCGAAAGAGAAAGCGCAGAAAGAACTGGATCGTGTAACGAAATAACGATATCGATAAACTGCTTCCACGTGCTTCGGTCGAGAAGCAGCTCGAATAACAAGCAAACGTATTGCTATAAGTAACTCATGCGAAAAGGGCGGTACATGCTGTACCGTCCTTTTCGTTCATACAAGATCGAAGACAAGGAGTTTAACCAATGCAAGATGAGACGTATGTGGACGGATTACCAAATCCGATTGAAGCGGTTTTGTTCGATAAGGATGGGACATTACTTGATTTTACGGGCATGTGGGGGTTCTGGACCGATTGTGTGTTGAACGAGTTTAGAGACCAGCTAGCTAACCGGGGACTTCGTATCAATACAGATGAACTTCCGCAGATCTGGGGAACTTTCCACGATGACCAAGGCCGAATGAATGGGTATGACGTACGGGGGCCGCTGGCCATGGGCACAATGGATGAAGTGTACGCCGTACTGACGTGGCATGGATATCGTGCGGGTCTCAGCTGGGCGGAAGCCAAGATCATGGTTCGGGAGTGTTTGGCGCAAGCAGAGGAAGAGATGGAGAAACATCGTCCGGCACGTCCGTTACCGGGCGTTCGAGAATTCCTTGAACAGTGCCGTACCGAAGGCGTGGTTATGGGTGTCGTGACGGCAGATGATACACCTAGTGCAGTCAAGCACTTGCAGTGGATGGGGCTGGATTCCTTCTTTGACGTGGTGATTGGTACAGATCTGGTGGAGCGGGGGAAACCTTTTCCCGATATGCTTCTGCTTGCTTGTGAACGGTTAGGTGTATCTGTACAGCATACGGTGGTCATTGGGGATACGGACGGAGACATGGAGATGGCACGAACCGCTGGTGCGGGGTACAGGATTGGCATTGGAGAACCGGGGGAAATCCGCTTGGCGGATAGAACGATTCATTCTTTCCATGAATTGCTGAATGGTGGGCTTGGCCGATGACGAACAGTCATGCTTACTTGGGCTGGGTTCTGTTGGCTCTGGCCATCGGGCTGGAGCTGAGTGCTACTATTTTGCTAAAAGTATCCGATGGATTCTCACGGTTATGGCCTTCGATTATGATGTTTGTATGTTATGGCGCAAGCTTTACGTTTCTGAATTTTGCAGTGAAGTATATGCCGCTGGCTGTAGCCTATGCGATCTGGTCTGGGGTGGGCATCACGCTCATTGGCGTCGTAGGCCATTATTATTTCGGTGAACGTCTGCGGCTCACGTCGATGGTATGGATTGGTTTTATTCTGATTGGCATTATTGGACTGAAATGGAGTGATTCTTGATGAGAAATGAACATACACCTGAGCAACCTCTTGCTACTTTCCAAGTCATTACAGATACGCATGTACGGGACGAGGCAGACCATATTCATAATCGGCATCTGGACCAAGCATTAGCTGACATAGCTACATTTAGTCAGGGGAGCAGCGGAATCATGCATGTGGGTGATGTGACGGATCGGGGGTTGCCGAGTGAATATCGTGAGTTGCAACGCATATGGAAGCAACATGCGGAGAACTTGCCGGACATCCGTTACACGGTAGGTAACCATGATATTGGAGCCGTGGTATGGCAAGATCCGCCGATCGTTTTGCTTGAGATGAAAGAGGATGAAGTAGCCGAGTTGTTGGAGCAGGAAGCAGATATAGAGCTGCTCACAAAACAAACCGCTGCTGAATCAGCTGCACTAATTGAGAAACTATCCGGCGGGACCTATACGTTGTCTGCTGTAACTTCTGAGCAGGAGGTCCAAGACGGGGGACCGATCTCTTTAGGAGCAGACCCCATTACAGTCGCAGGGTTATGGCAGCGTCGATTAAGTGATTTTGAAGAGACAACAGGCATGAAGGGCGCATACCACGACCATTGGATTGATGGGTATCATTATATTTTCCTGGGCACCGAGCAACCTCATCCGAAGGATTGTGATATGTCGGCTGAACAGTTGGCGTGGCTGGATGCTAAATTAGCTGAGCGTGCAACACTAGATCATCCCATCTTCCTGTTCTTGCACCAGCCGCTTATGGATACGGTAGCGGGATCATTGAAGGAACAGGGATGGTATGGTGTGAATCAAGATGCGGAACTCAAGGCCGTTCTAGCCAAATACCCGCAAGCGATCCTCTTCTCAGGGCATACCCATTGGCAATTGGAGGCACAGCATACGATGTACGATGGTGCAGGCCACATGCCAACCATGTTCAATGCGTCGTCTGTAGGTTATCTCTGGACGGATCAGGATGAACATCTGGAAGGCAGTGAAGGACTTCATGTGGAGATTTATAAGGATCGAGTGGTTGTAAATGGGCGGAACTTTGTTACGGGCGAATGGATTGAGGGTGCTTCGTTTACGGTAAGTTATCCTGTAGAAGGGTAGTTAAATACAGTGCCTAGGGTGGTACCTAAAAAAGGCTACCAAAGTAGAACATACAGTAAGAATCTCGTTTAGAGAGAAAGAGTCACTCTTATGGGTGGCTCTTTAGTGATAATATGGTTCTGATTCCATACAAAACTAGTACTAGAATTAATTTATGGATTAGATTGTTTAGGTTCTGGTAGAATGTACCTTTGTTATCTGATTCCTGACATGTTGGATATGAGAGAATGGTAATATTAAATTCCTTTAAAAAGAGGAGGAAATTGTATTGGGTTTGGAAAAAATCGCAATGAGCTTGAGTGTGATCTCGTTTTATTTGTAGGTGAATAAGGACAGACAATTTAAATGAAGGGAGTAATTTTCCATGCAAAAGATCAACTGGACTTCATTTGGAAAATCGATGTTACCTTTGATTATACCCATGCTAGCAATCATTATCTTTCATGCATTTAATGTTTTCATAAAAGGTGCAGTTTTCTTTACAGAAGGATTCTATGGATTGGGACAAAAGCTAGGAAACTTTCTTGAACATTTTTTTAACGCAGTTTGAGAAGTAGTGCACAACTTCTTCGATAGTCCCCACGAGCACATTACCATAAGAGGTGGAACCTGCTAATGCCGCTAGACAGTGATTATAATTTGAAAGAGATAGCTATAAAAACAGGCTTAATAATTATACTTCCCGCAATTGCTTTTATACTTGCATCCTTAATTTTTGGGGGGTTAGGAGTAAAAGATGTAAATGAAGCATTTATAATATTGTTATTTCAATTGATATCTTACACGTGGTTTCTCGCTCTTAACAAAAGGTTTAGAAAATACATACGTGAGTCACTGTATTACAAAATAAATATGAGGATAGCCGCCCTTTATATCATAATTGGACTCGTAATATTTGGGTTAACCAGTATTTTCATACTAGGTTCGGGGATGGAATCCAACGAGAGTCAGAGAGAAATCTTTAACTTGGGCGCTCTGGACTCAATCATGACTTTTCAAAATATTTTTGTCATTTTAGCTATCTGTATCGGTATTCCCTTCTACGAGGAACTACTGTTTAGAGGGTTACTTTTCTCAACGCTTTCAAACAAATACGGAACATGGCTGTCCTTAGTGATCTCCTCAGTGATTTTCGGTTTGTTGCACGGTGATGTCTTTTTAGCTACTTCCATATTTGGACTCGTGTTGGGCTATATATTCTATAAAACGAAATCACTGCTGCCAGGGATGTTAATTCATATGATCTGGAACTCATTAAGTGTATTGTTAATGTAAGAATGTAGAAAGAAATTGATCGGATTTTGACAATAAAGTTCCACGTGAAACGTAGTGTGAGCACATAATTCTGGGTAAAGTTGTAAATGGGTGTTCGTACAAACTATACTCAAATAAGTACACATTAACTGATTAATCGCTAGTCTAACCTATTCATGGAGAGGAAGTAGAAGCGGCATGAGAGAACTTCAAGTTGCAACGAAGTACGGTACTGTTCAAGGCGAGCTTTTGCACGGTGCGAGCGTATGGAAGGGTATACCCTATGCTAAACCCCCAGTAGGCGAGTTACGTTTCCAGGCTCCGGTTCAACCCGAGACATGGGAGGGAATAAGACAGGCGACTCAATTTGGACCTGAGAATATACAACCTCGAAACCATCAACCAGAAGGTGTAACAGGAACCCCGAATGAGTCGGAAGACAGCCTATATCTGAACATCTGGGCACCTGAGGAAAAGGGGGCTGCACCACTACCGGTTATGGTATGGATTCACGGTGGTTCCTTTGTAGCCGGCTCCGGAAGTTTCCCTGTATATGATGGTACACAGCTGGCCCTTCGAGGTGACTTAATCGTCGTGACGATCAACTACCGACTTGGACCACTCGGATTCATGCATATGGCACCGCTTGGCGAATCATTTGCCACGAATGTTGGTCTGCTGGATCAGGTGGCTGCGCTGCAATGGGTGAAAGATAACATCTCTGCTTTTGGCGGTGATGCGAACCAAGTGACGGTATTCGGAGAATCGGCAGGCAGCATGAGTATCGCAGCGTTAATGGCTATGCCTGCCTCCAAGGGACTGTTCCAACGTGTCATTATGCAAAGTGGAGCTTCACAGTTCATGCCGGCAGAACAAGCATCTGCAGTACGTGAAGGCATGCTGAAGATTCTGGACGTAGAGCCAGGTGACCTACAGAAGCTAAAGACCATTCCGGCAGAGCAGATCATCGCAGCCGCAGAAACGATCAAACAGCAGAGCGGTGCAGGGATGGCCTTATTATTCCAGCCTGTACTGGATGGAGTAACTTTGCCTCAGACACCGCTTCAGGCGGTAAGCGAGGGTACCGCAAAGGGTATTCCTGTGCTAATTGGTACAACGTTGCATGAAGGTTCGCTGTTTATTCAGCCGCATATTCCGTATTCACCAGAGATCGATATGGTGCAAGCCGTTGACTTTATGACACCGGATCTGGAGAATCGTGCAGCTATTGCAGACAGCTATCCCAAAACGGCAGATGGTCAAGCGCAGGTCATGACCGATCTATATTTCTGGCGTTCTTCGGTACAATATGCGTCTGCACAGCAGCAACATGCGCCAGTGTGGATGTATCGTTTCGATTGGGTGATGCCAGAGCATCCGTTGCTTCATAAATCGGTTCACAGCCTTGAGATGTATTTTGTCTTTAATACACTGCCTGCATTGAAATATATGAATGCCGAGCCGGATGAGGCCGCAGCGGAACTGGCGCTCAAAGTACAGGATGCCTGGATTTCGTTTGCCAAGAACGGCAAACCTGAGGTTGCAGGTGTGAGCTGGCCTGAATATGAGCAGGATCGTGCGACCCTAATCTTCAACCATGAGATTGAAGTCGTACATGATCCGGATGCAGCCAAGCGAGAACTGTTGGGGTTATAATTCAGGTTGGCTGTTTTGTATAGATACTCTGAATAACTGTTATGAGTCCAATCAAAAGAGGACGTTCATTCTCGGAATGAACGTCTTCTTTTTGTAATCCGGCTGAAGAGTAAGCAGAACGTAAGCACCAGTTAGGAGGACATTATGCATTGCATTGTTACACTTTAAATATTATTTACGAGAGGCCCGCGTGCGGGACACCTCATCGAAGTAGAAGGAACGTTTTCCGCCGGAGAACAGCACGATCAAGATATGGACGAACAAGATGAAGGAAATCAGCATAGATAGACCAAACATTCCCACAGAGATCCATGCGCGATAGGGCTCAAGCATGACATCCGGATGACCGGAAAACGCATAATCGTTGACCAAGCGAATGATCGTAAATAGTAGCCATGGAACATAGAGTGCGATAAATCTTTTGAATAACGACTCACTGCTAGATGTGCCGGTCTGACGATCCACATAGCGGAATCGTAAGATGGCCGAGCCTGGAGTTACCCCATTTCGCACCCAAGGGATGAAGAACAGGACAATGACCATAGCAATGGATGTACTTAGTGCATCACTGATCGCATCAGACGCTGTGAAGATGGAGATTAGATTCGAAAGGAAGACAACAACGACGCCATCGATCATCAGTGCGAGCAATTGAGGCATAGTATACACACGGTTTTGCTCCACAATCTGTTCGCTCTTCGCCTGAATGCTTGCACGTGACGGGAATAAAGCAAGCAGGATGGGAGCTGTGACAAATCCAAGTACGGTTCCTGACGTATTCAACAACAGATCATCTACATCGAAGAGGCGGTAGGGACAATTATAATACCCGTAGAATCCGGTGATTTGAGTGATCTCGAAAAATAAGGAAAGCCCGAATCCGCCAAGCAGGGCATACGTCCAGAACGATCTTTTTTGAAAAAAATAACGGATGTATACACCCAGCGGCATGAGAAGCAGGACATTAAACAACACTTGCAAAAAGGCTCTGCCCTGAATCATTCCGATATAGGTGGATGGCTGGGACCATAAAATGGGAGTTTCTTTCATGATGTCTTTGACAAAAGTGAATGGAACCAGAGTGTAGTAGATCGTGTCAGCGGCTTGCTGCGCACAGGTATCTCGCGTGGTCGGAAACGGGAGAATGACGAGGCAATAGGCAGCCAGAATATAAAAGATAAAGGAAAAGCTGACGCCAAACCTTGACCAACTGAAGAAGCCGTCTTTGCGATACCCATAGATCAACCACGGCACCAGCAAAAACATGGCCGCGACGACAAAGATCAAAAAAGCCGTTTGCACAGGGAAAACATATGAAGACATGAGTGGGCACTCCTTTGGTAGTAAATATAGTAATTCTCATGGAGAAATAGAAGAGATTCATGTAATGTGTAGCGCGTATCCAATAGTTACATCATAAGTAGTTACCCTTAAAGTGAGGGATGCATGAACCTTAAATTTGGTTTAAATCCATTCATGCAGTGACCAAGCGTATGGAACATACCCCCGAAATCCCGTATACTTGCGGGAAAGCCAATTGTAGAATGGAGAGTTTAATACATATGTCTAATTTGCCTAACTGCCCGAAATGTAATTCTGAGTACACGTACGAGGATGGTAACCTGCTGGTCTGCCCAGAGTGTGCGCATGAATGGTCTTTGGAAGCAGACAATGAGAACGCAGAGGATACAAAAGTAATCCGTGATGCCAACGGAAATGTGCTAAATGATGGCGATACCGTTACGGTCATTAAAGATCTGAAGGTAAAAGGTAGCTCTCTTGTGGTCAAACAGGGCACCAAGGTGAAGAATATCCGCCTGATTGATGGGGATCATGATATTGATTGCAAGATCGACAGCTTGGGTGCGATGAAGTTGAAGTCTGAGTTTGTGAAAAAGATATAAGATCGAGAAACGTTCAGTCCCGCTTTCAAGGGGAATTGAACGTTTTTTTTGTTTGACAGGAAATATTTAGTAGTTATATACTGGTTGGAATTTATTTTTTTGAACATGGATGAGTAGTCTTCATATAAGAAAAGGCAGGTGTCAGAGCGATGAAGAGAGATCACATTATTGAATATTATTCCGGGTTTGATGAGTGGGGGAGACTGGAGCGGGAACCGATCGAGTTTATCATTAACATGCATTACATCAGGGAGCATCTCCCCGCTACGGGTTGTATTCTGGATAACGGCGCAGGACCGGGAAAGTATGCCATGGAACTGGCGAAGCTGGGGTACCAACTCACTTTATCTGATCTGACACCGTCCTCCGTGGATACTGCACGGGAAAAGGCTCAGGAGTTCGGTCTGACACAGCAATTCGATAGATTTCATATTCTTGATGCCACTTCGCTCTCCGGTATGGCTGACGAGACGTACGATGCGTCCCTCATGCTGGGGCCGTTATATCATCTGCAGACCGACGAAGAGCGCACGGCTGCTGTAAGAGAGTTGTATCGTGTAACCAAGCGGGGAGGCGTGGTGTTTGTAGCGATGCAAAGCCGAATGCGCATGAGTATCAATTCGCTGCAATCCCCAAAGAACTGGAAACCGAATGATCACATGGCAGCAATCCGTTCTTTTGTAGAAAAAGGTATATTCGATCATCAGGATCACGGAAGATTTACGGGTGCTTATTACTTTAATATTCAGGACATTACACCGTTCATGGAACAGCACAACTTCGAAACTGTCGATTTGATTGGGTCATCGAGCCTTAGAGCCATGCTCACGGATGAGCAGCAGCAATACTGGAAAGAGCGTGGCGAGTATGATGAACTCATGCAATATATGATTGAAGCTGCCAAAGACCCTTCCATATTGGGAATCTCGTCGCACCTGCTGTACATTGGGAGGAAGAAATAATGGATTTACAAGCAATGCTCTAAAAAATGTATGTAATTTAGAATGTCAGCCCATGAAATACTGTTTGCACATGATATAATATTTGTATCTAATGGTCTGGAGGTGTCACTATGCAATGGAAGGAAGTTCAGGAGCGATTCCCTAATGAATGGGTCGTTTTTGAGGCAACCAAGGCGTACTCTAGAGAAGGCCAGCGTTATATCGAAGAGATGGCAGTGATTGATTCATTTGATGATTCTACAAAGGCTTTAAAACGTTATGGTGAATTACATCAGGAAGATCCCAGACGGGAATACTGCTTCTTTCACACTTCACGTCCAAAGGTTGTTGCAAGAGAACGATATGTTGGCATAAGAGGTCTCCGATGAAAATTTCAGAGATTTACGGTCTACCCTTTATAAGCATAAAGCTTGAGTTCAGAGGAGAAGTACTTCATTTAGAAAAGGTCCTTTTGGATACCGGATCAGCTAGTACGTTGTTAAATGCAGATACAGTTCGAGAAGTAGGGATGGTTCCTGAAGAGGATGATCTCGTTGATATTATTAGAGGCGTAGGAGGTATAGAGTATGTTTATACCAAGTCGCTGGATTCTATAACTGTGGATGGAACAACGCTCAATAACTTTCAGATTGAAATAGGAAATATGGATTATGGTTTGGAGATTGACGGAATTTTGGGATTCAATTTTATGAAACAGGCCGGTGTTGTAATTAATGCCAACTTCATGGAACTTAGTATAGACAAGCCATAATTATAGAAAATAATCATAAAAGTGCCCTCTGGAAACAGAGGGTACTTGTGTTTTTCACAAAAATAGTTCAATATTAAGATACATAACAAAAGGTGATCTACTTACAATAGGTTAGATGAACAACGGATCGCTTCATACCAGGGAGGAACAGACAATGGAAATCGGAATTAGTACATTTGTGGAGACGAACCCGGATGTAAAAACAGGAGAGCTTATCAGTCATGCGCAGCGCATTCGCGATGTTGTTGAAGAGATTGTTTTGGCAGATCAGGTGGGGCTGGATGTATACGGCGTGGGGGAGCATCATCGTGCTGACTACGCTGCTTCATCACCAGCTGTCATTCTGGCGGCCGCAGCTTCACAGACCAATAATATTCGCCTGACGAGTGCGGTAACGGTGCTGTCATCACATGATCCGGTACGGGTATATCAGGATTTTGCGACACTGGACGGCATTTCGAACGGACGTGCAGAGATTATGGCAGGGCGGGGATCATTTATCGAATCGTTCCCACTGTTCGGCTATGATCTGAACGACTACGATGAGTTATTCGACGAGAAACTGGATTTGCTGCTCAAGCTGCGTGATTCGGAAAAGGTAACCTGGGAAGGCAAACACCGCCCTTCCTTTAACAATCTGGGCATCTACCCACGCCCGGTACAGGAAAAACTTCCGGTATGGATTGGCAGTGGCGGTAATCAGGAATCCGTCGTTCGTGCAGGGCTGCTTGGTTTGCCACTGGTGCTTGCCATTATTGGTGGCCGTCCGGTACAATTCGCACCACTGGTGGAACTGTACAAGAAAGCAGCTGCACATGCAGGACATGATGCTTCCAAGCTGACCGTTGCTTCTCACTCTCACGGCTTTATTGCCGATACAACAGACGAAGCTGTGGAGAAATTCTTCCCGCCAGCTCAAGCGGTCATGAACATATTGGGCCGTGAACGTGGTTGGGGACACTACAGCCGTGCGACATTTGATGCGGCGCGTAGCCTTGAGGGTGCTTTGTACGTGGGAGATGTGGATACGGTGGCTCAGAAGATTATCTATCTGCGCAAAGAAGTCGGGATCACCCGCTTCATGTTACACACTCCACTCGGCACCATGCCGCATAACGAGGTTATGAGAGCAATCGAACTGCTCGGTAAAGAAGTCGCTCCAATCGTGCGCAAGGAAATTGCACGTTGGGAAGCGGAGAACCAAGAGACACTTTAATCGACTGAAGGTCGATACGGAACTATAATAGAGCGAACAAAGAAGAAAAGGAGCATGCCCTAAGCGTATTACGCCAATGGGTCTGCTCCTTTTTCGTTTATCTTCTAAAAGTATCTAAAACACCACAGATGTAATGCTTATCCATTCGCAGATGTACTCACAAGGGAGTGTATAACCATCGACAACGTATGATCATAGAGGGTTTTGGCAGCTTCTTCGCTCTCAATATGGCCTCCCAAGTACAGATGAATAACACCGTGTAAGGGAGCCCAGATCATCCTAACCGCAAGCAGGGGATCTTGCACCTGAATCATTCCCTGTTCAATCGCTATTTCCACCAAGGCAGATACTTGCTTCAGTGCAGTCGCTGTTCCCTGCAAGGTCTCTCCGTCCGGTTTGAATTCGGAAAACGACCCTCCAAACATCAGCTGATAGAAGCTGGATTGAGAAATGCCGAAGTCCCAGTAGACGTAGGCCAGATCACGGAAATATTGTTCGAACGATGCCTGCCGGGGTATAACTTCAAAACGCTGGGCCATGAGGGAACATCCTTCTAAATACAGATGTTTGGCTAACCCTTCTTTTTTACCGAAAAGATTATATATGATTTTGGTGGAGCACTCCATACGTTCAGCTACACGGCGTACCGTGACGGCTTCTGGTCCGTGCTCTTGCAGTAAAGCAGCAGCAGCATGCACAATATTTTGCCGCAGATTATCCGAGTGCTGGAGTCTGGCTTCCTGAAAGGTAGTTACCGTATGTGCAGATTCCGTGGAACCCGAATTAAGATCCTTCATTGATTTCATCCTCGTAACCGTATTGTTGTTGAACAGAAACTACGTTTCCTTTTCTTATGGTCATTCTACTGTTTTACGCCGGATAACGTCAATTTAATCCGAATGAAGAAAGTAAGCACCATTATCTAAATGCAAAATCAACAGATACAATTTGACAGATCCATGGAATCTGGTTACGATGATTCTATACAGAAACAATGTTTCTGTATGGAAACAAGTGTTAAAATCACAATTAGAGGATGGATGAGAGATGATAAAGGGTCAGCATCAATGGGTACTTATTACAGGTGCTTCTTCAGGTATTGGGGAAGTTTTTGCACTCGAAATGGCTTCCAAGGGTAAAAATATCGTGCTGGTGGCCAGAACAGAGTCCAAACTGAATCAATTGGCAGAACGTATAGAACGTACATATCAAGTAAGGGCTGAGGTAATCGTATCGGATCTTTCCGAAGTAGAGGCACCTCAGAACGTATATGAGGAATGTCGGAATCGGGGAATACACATCGATATGCTGATCAACAATGCGGGATTCGCTACCCATGGATGTTTTGAACAACTGGATGGTTCCCGGCAGCAGGAGGAGATCATGTTGAACGTGCTCGCTTTGACGAACATGACGCATCTTTTCTTGCCAGGCATGTTGCAGAAGAAACATGGTGCTGTCATTAATGTGTCTTCGACCGCTGCCTTTCAACCTGATCCGTATATGGCTGTGTATGGAGCAACGAAGGCATTTGTACTTTCTTTTACAGAGGCGTTATATGAAGAAAACAGGAAGCGTGGCGTTCAGTTTTTGGCACTATGCCCAGGCTCAACCGAGACTTCGTTCTTTGATGTAGTGGGTGCTGATGAAGCCTCGGTGGGCAAACGTGATACACCTGAGCATGTCGTGGCCGTAGCCATGAGGGCACTGGAGTCAGGCAAACCTTATGCTGTGCCGGGGGCCAGGAATTATTGGACAGCACAGTTCACCCGCCTCATACCACGCAAGTCCATGTTGCGAATCGTAGGAAGTATGCTCCGTCCACGTTCCGAGGGTATTAAACCAGAAAAAGTACAAGCCTGATTAGGGGTATAGGGTGAAAGCTTTAGGCCAAAATGCCTTTGGCCCGAGCTTCCTTTATCCAGTCTGGAAATTCAGTAAGGAGACGATCGTACAATTCTTCATCGCTGATCTTGGAGATGTCGTCCAATGCAAAAAAGTCAGCATTATCGATGAAACGTCCAGTCATATCATCAAGATTCTCCAGAATACCGTAATTGGCTTGTCCCAGGCCGACGAATTGCCAGAACAGGTTTTTGGTTGAGCTTTCGGTAATAAGCCGCATAATTTTCCCTTTTTGACTGACTCCGCCATCGCTAAAAAAGATAATATACGTTGGGATCTTCACATTAGGTTCCTCGATTGTGTATTTACGAATGACATCCTGCATCACAGGAGGTTCATTGTTGGTACCGCCTTTGCTTCCCAGCGTATATGTGCGTTCAATATAATTCTCGAAATCCCTGGCGGTGACGCTAGGTGCACGCAAGAAGTCTTTGGCGAAGAACCATACGTCCAACTCTCCGTTATCATCAAACGCTGATGCAATCGCCAGGATACGTTCGAAGGCTTCTTGCACGATGCCTTTGCGATACAGATGGTACATGGAGCCTGATGCGTCAAATACGACGGCAACACGTGCCTGTATAGGTTCAATCTTTTTCTTTTGGAGAGACAGGGTTACTTTACGTTTGAGGAGATCGATCTTGGTCAGGTTAAGCGGTGCATGATTCGTGTTCGGTGCAGCAACAGGTGTCGGGGCTTCTAAAGAGGCGGCTGCAACTTCAGCACGTGCCGTGTTAAGAACCTGTTCGGCTTCCGAGGTGTCGTTACTCTCAATTTCAACACCGAATGACTCTGCCAATGGCTGCAATCCACCAAAGAAACCTCGTCCAATCGCACGAACTTTGAATCCGTCACGATACTTGTAGATTTCAATGAAAATAAGCGCTGTTTCCGCAGTGACCTGCGTGATCTCATAGGTGATTTGCTGGGAACCAGCCCGTACAATCGCCTGACATGCCTGAACATCGGCGAATGTGCCTCCCGCATCCAGAGTAGCCGTAAACACACATTTTTCTACAGGAGCCTGCCGTAATTGATTCGTATCCAGTACAAAAGAGGATTTCAGTTCCTCTGCCTGTTGCAGAAGTACACTTTGATGGGGATCAGCCTTCTGATTATAAAATACAAAATAGTCGTCGGATGGGACCTTTCCCTCTTCGTTGACCATAAAGCAGCTAACATCCAAGGGAGAAGGAGATGATGTACTCTGAATGGTTACCTGAAGTTGGGCGGATTCGTTGATGCTAATATTCTGGCCTGTGTATAAATGGACGAGCGAATCTGTCATAATCGGATGCGCCTCTCTTCTCCAATATAATGGTTGAAAATGTACAGTAACAAGATCGATTCTGAGACAAATGTTTCCATAAGTCAACGGGTAGATGACAGATCCAATCGGTGAGTCTATATTACAGTGCCCTCGGTTTTCTAAGCCTGTTCTGACTCGTACTTTTCCCGATGCTCCTTCTTCATTTTTACATAGTCTGGATCGGTCTTCGCAATCTCCCATTGTGCTTTGAAAATAGCCGCGGCTTCTGCCTTCACCTTATCATTCTGATAGGGCAAGATTGAACCATCCTCCTTCGAATATTTGCGTCCTCCTTTGTGATTCGTATATCGTCTGGCCCGTGTATAGCCCATCTGGAGGAATTTACGAGCCATATCCATACCCACGAAATCTCCCTTTTTCTTATACTCCAAAAATAGCTCATAGATCTTCTTGGATGACTCTGTCGCAATCTCGGGTGTCTTGAACCGCCAGTGTGGCAGAATCTCGCCTTTGTATGGCTCTACCATCAGAACACCCTGCTCTCCCCGGCCTACGGTGTACAGCTCAGGATGTTTGCGCAGATCTAGCTCTCCATAATTGAGACTGTAATCAAATTTTTTCATGTATACGCCCTCCTTGATAGGGATTACCCCGATTCTGATCCAACATGCACGGTTAATGGGGAACAATAGAACGAATTACACAGGAGGGATACGGTATGGGAATGTCCGGCAGATATCTTGTGGTAACGAAAGAGCTCATGGAATCCATCAAGTCAGGCGAGGTTAGTGTGCATGATTGTGCGGTGGATCTGGATATTGATAAAACGTGGCAGATGCTGCAGTTCACGCTAAACGGTAACCTGGTACAGGGAGAGCCGCCTCTCGGTTATGTGGTGCCGCTCGCAGGTGAGCAGTACTTGGGAAACTATTCGGACATGGATCTGTTTTTGCTTAGTAATGAGCAGGTGCTGGAGGCCTACATGGCACTGGAGCAGCTCACACCTGGAGAGTTAAAGCAACGGTACAGTCTGGACCAGATGATCACTGAAGGCGTCTATCCTGTCATGGAAGATTGGGATGCGGAAGAGACCTTTCAGGAGATCGTTCAGACCGTGGATGATATCCAGGCTTTATTTCAGGCAACGGCTGCAAGTGGAAACGGGATCGTCTTTTATGTTTTCTAAGTGAGCACTGAAATGATGATGGAAAATGGTTAACCGCCGCTGAGGCAGGTTTGAACTTCGCCTATTCGGGTTATTGATAGACACAAGGCTCAGGCCTTGATGACATGACAATCCGGTAGAAGAGAGGGAATGCGATATGACACAGGATCAGAATGAAGAGAACAAAGCGATTCAAGAAGACGAGCCGGATCAATTCGAAACTCCCGTAACTGCGGAAGATGAAGAATCTGATGAAGATCAGGCAGAAGGTAAGGAGCAAGAATAACTCCCAGCGTTGCATAATGAAGCAGGATGTTTTATCGAAACTTACGATATGCTGAAATATAGATAGACCAGAGGTCGGACATGTTCCGGCCTTTTGGTTTATTTTTTGCGTATCCGTTTACAAGAATTACCTGTACCTTCATAATGGGAATGAACCATATTTTTCTAAGGAGGAGATCATATTACGAATCGAAAGTTAGTCCAATGGATGGCAGTGCCACTTGTATTATTAATGGTTGTTCTTACAGGATGTCAGGCTGTGGGTGGAGTAGATGTTGGCAAAGCCATGGCAAATGGCGCGAGTATCAAGTCCGGTGAATCCAGACAATCCATGAATATAAACATAGAACCGGCTACGGAATTTGCGACAGAGAAAGACCTTGAAATGATTGAACTTATTAATTCCATATCCCTGGATATTGATCAAGCCAAAATGAAAGATGCGAAGACAGCATCGATTAAAGGTACACTGAGCATGGAGGGAACGAAGCTACCTTTCCACCTGTCCATGAATGAGTCCCAATTGGTCATTGATCTGGATGGAGCCCAGAAACCGCTGTACATATCTCTGGATACGTTCCAAGATGCACAAGCGCTTCCGATGGTAGATACGAAAGCTCTGGAGAAGCAACTCGAGGAACTTTCCCCGAAACTGTTCTCTTTTGTCCTGAAACATCTGTCCAATCCGAAGAACATCTCCGTGACACCCGTACAGGAATCCGTGAATGGCGAAGCACTTAGCCTCTCCAAGCTGCATTTGGAAGTTAGTGGTGAAGAGATGCTTGCCATGGTTAAACCATTCCTGACGAGTATTTCGAAGGATGAGCAAGGACTGAAAGAGCTGATTGGCGATCTGTATGATGTGTTCTACCCTGTATTGGAAGCTGTGAATGAGGTTGAAGGCGGGGGAGACGAAACGCTGAATTCCATCGTTCCTGAATCGAAAGATGAAGCTGTTGCGTCATTGTATGCGATCATCAAAGTGGGACTGGACAGCATGCTGGTCAATTATGATCAGGAGCTGAACAACCTGTTGAATGAGACTCCTGAATTCAAAACGGTATTTGGCACAGAAACCAAACTGAAATTGGATTTCTATCTCGACAGCAAGCTGGACGTTCGCAAGCAAAACTTTGAACTGAAAGTGGCGTTGCCTGCTTCCGAAGATCTGCCGCTGAACTCCGTAACCGTAAGTGGAGACAGTGAACAGTGGAATATCGGTGGTACGGTTGCAGTCGATGAAGTAGATGTATCCGGTGGCGTTATGGATCTGATGAAGGATGATATTACGCCTGGTCAGATGCTGCGCAATTTTGATTCCAATTCACTGGCATATCAATTGCTGAAAGATGAAGCTGGAATCACGAGTAAAAGTGTAGTGCTCTTCCCGGATGATGAATACGCTGGAGCGATCACCGTTAAGAATACAACATTTGTTCCGCTTCGTTACGTGTCTGAAGAATTGGATGCTGAAGTGAAATGGACCAAAGGCTCGAACCAGATCGTTGTCATTGATGACATCACTGGTGATGAGATTGTACTGACTGTAGGATCCAAGAAAGCAACGGTTGCTGGTAAAGAAGTGACTATGGTGGAATCCGCTTATGTAGGCAAAGACGGCAAGACGTATGTGCCGCTGCGCTTTATGGCTGAATCCCTTGGAGCTACTGTAGATAAAGAACAAGAAACAGGCTGGATTTACATTGACCGTCCTTAAGTGAGACGTTATAAGTGATCCTTAGTAAGAGAGGGGATTTCAGAGTATGCCAGATTTCTCGTAATGATCGTGAAAAGAACACCGCAAAAATTCCGTTAGACCATGAACGGGATACGTGTGTCCTTTTGACCCATTACGAGGAGCTTCGGCGTTTCTGAAATGATGAAACGGATCGAGGAGTGCCTCTATTGGAGGCGCTCCTCTTTGTCGTGTCATCCTAAATTAATCCCCAGAGGTGTTCTATATGAAAAGTCAATTGTTCATCCATTCAAACTCGATTACGTTGCGTCCATTTACGCTGGAAGATCAGGCTGCCGTGCATGTATTAATCCAACAACCCGAAATCACCGATATTCTCCCGGATTGGAAGATGACCGAGAATCAGTTGGACGAATTCTTACAATTTGTCGTGAGCAGTTACGAGCAGTTCAATCCGGAAGATGTACGTATCCTACTTGCCGTTGTACACAATGAAGATCAGCGTATCATTGGTTGGTGCGGCGTATTTCCAAATGACATGCTGGATCGTGCTGACCGTGAAGTGGCCTACGCCATCTCCCGGGATTACCGAAATAAAGGATACATCACAGAGGCAGTTCGAGCCCTAACAGCATATTTGTTTGAGCATACCTTGCTGGATCGCATCGTGGGCATTGTGAAGCCGTTCGACCAGCCGTCACGCAAAGTTCTGGAGCATACAGGTTTTTGTTATATCTCTCGCAGAAAGCTAGTGGACCAGGAGAGCTATGATTATTTTGAACTGCTCAACATGAAGTCCGATCTAGTTCAAGCCAAGCAGGTATATTCTGAAATTCGTTTACGACGAGCACAGCAAGAAGATGCTGTTGTACTTACAGAGATTTGCAGTCGTGCTTTTGATCACGCCATAAAAGTCTGGTCAGATGGTGAAGAGGATATCGATAGCAATCTATGTCCGCCTGATTATTCGTCAGTTCGAATGCATCGTTACGTGATCCGTGAATGGGATTATTATGTTGTGGAATCAGATGGATGCGCTATTGGCGGAGTGAGTATTAACGTGCTCGGACAGAAACATGCCAGGCTCGATAAGATCTATATTGACCCCGTATGCCAGGGACGTGGCGTGGGATCTCAAGTCATGAGACTTATTGAGGCTGAATTTCCGCAGATTGAAAATTGGAAGCTGGAGACCTCAGGTCGACAGCTGGATAATCACCATTTTTACGAAAAAATGGGGTATGTTCGTATCTATGCATCTGAGGAAGAGTTTGGATATGAGAGGAATATATCGGTGGCTTCTTTTGATCCAACATGTGATGAGACATTATCCACGGATTCGGGTGAATCAGTGGTCGAATTTGTTCAAACTAATCTTGATTCAGTTCGGTACAGTAGCAGTAATCTGACCAATAGTCGGATCACCGACTGCAATCTGAGTGGTAGTAAATTCACCAATCTAAATATGACCAATATATTGCTAGCTGATTTACGTCTAACCGATAGCAAGATTGAATTCTGTGCTTTGGATGGTGTTCAATTCCGTGATACACATCTTGGTTCTGACCGTGTGCCCATGCAGTGGGCGCATTGTGATCTTGAGGGAAGTCGTTTTATTGATTGCAATCTATCGGGAGTTCAGTTGGAACGGTGTCAAGTAGCTGGGATGAAGATCAACGGAGTAGAGGTAGAGAAACTGCTTGCGGCTTATGAGGCCATGAATTCCTGAAAGGCTCCTAGTTGCCTTCCTGCTTTCCGGTGAAAAACCCTTTATCCATGTGACATAGATATACTGAAGAACGCCCTTAACTGGCCAATGTGCTAAGTGGGGCGTTCTTTTTGATGCGATATTCAGGATAACTTATCCGCAAGTTAAGTGTGCTGTAGAATCTGCGGCTTTTTGCTAAACCCGGTACTCCCGGCCGTAAAGCCCATCTGACGATAGAATTCATGTGCAGCTTCACGTTCCGGGCGATTGCCACTGTTCAGAGATAGAGAGTCCACGTCATGCGTGGCGGCCCATTGCTCGGCTTCCAGAATGAGCTGACGGCCGATGCCTGAGCCCCTGAACTGGTCATGCACAACCAATGCCATGATACGGCAGTGTCTTCCGTTCTTTTCATACAGATAAGACGTCTGTAATCCGATCAGTCCAACTACGCGTCCGCGTGCTTCAGCCACCAGTGTAGTGAAGTTTGGGTCCGCAGAGATATGGGCATAGCGCTCCTCCATCTCCGCGTATGTGGTTGGGTAACCGAGTTGGTCCATTAGAATGACCATATCTTGCAGATCGGTAGTGGAGCTATGTCGAATCGTCACATCCAGGCTCATAATGTTGTATCCTCCTTGGGTCTTTCCTTCAACGAAAGTTCAATAATGGTGTCCAGTAGCTCTGCAAAAGAAATACCTGCAGCGGCTGCACTTTTGGGCAGCAGACTGTTACGGGTAAGTCCCGGCAGCGTGTTCACTTCAAGCACATAAGGCATGCCTTCACGAATCATCATATCCACGCGCGCGTAGACGCTGCATTTAAGCACCTGATAGCAGGCCAATGCCGCGGCTTCAACGCGATGGTGGAGGTCCGCAGGCAATTGCACAACCTGCTCATCAGCCCCGTGGTCATCATATTTGGAAGCATAGTCGAAAAACGCAGCGTTCGAATGAATGGAGATCACTGGCAGCATCTTTCCATCCAGAATGGCACAGGTGATTTCCTCACCTTCGATATACTGTTCAATCATGACCGTATCATCCCAGGCGAGGGCAGCCTCCACAGCAGCGGGCAGGGCGGAAGCTTCCTGAACCACTTGGGTACCGATGCTGGAACCGCCTGAATTCGGTTTGACTACCACGGGGTACGTTAATTGTTGAACAGGAACAGAGGACAGTTCCTCCATATGGCTCACTCGCAGCCATTCCCCGGTAAGCACACCCGCATGCTGCATGAGCTGTTTGGACATGTCTTTATCCATGCATACACTGCTTGCAAGCACGCCACAGCCTGTGTAGGGAATGCCCATGGATTCCAATGTGCCTTGGACAGTACCGTCTTCGCCGTATTTGCCATGCAGGGCAAGCAGTGCCACATCGATCCCGGCAGATTTGTCGATCAGATCCCGCTTGGTATTCAGCTCAATGGGCACTACCTCGTATTTGTCTCTATTCAGATTCGCAATCATCTCCTGTCCGGTGAGCAGGGAAATATCCCGCTCAGAAGATGTACCGCCCATAATCACGCCAACCTTCATGTGAAAGCCTCCTTATCTCATTTGAGCTGCTGTCTCGCCAATGATGCGAATGCCTTTACGTATATGTTCATCGCTGACTCTGGAGAAACCCAGACGCATCGTGTTTACGCCCTGACCGGGTTCCAGATAAAAAGTATCTCCTGGTGTGAACGTTACACCTTTCACCTTACAGGCTGCCAGCAGTTCACGGGTTCTGTATTCGGACGGGAACTGCACGAATAGGTGCAGACCGCCCTCACCGGAGATCCGGCACATTGGCAGATGCTGCTTCAGGCATCGCACAACCAGTTCATATTTTCGCTTATACTCCGTGCGGGCTCGCTTCAAGTATTTCTCGAAGTTACCGTTGCTCAGATATTGATACAATAACGATTGATCCAGCGTCGAGGTATGAATGCTGCGCGCCCGTTTCATACTCTCCAGATAGTCAATCAGGGTCGCATCCGCAATAACCCAACCAACGCGCAGGCCCGGAAATAGCACTTTGGAGAAGCTGCCCAGATACACCAGTCCGTTCCCTTTGCCCATGCTGGCAATCAGGGGAGAGACATGAGAACCGGAATATCGCAATTCTTCGTTGAACCCGTCCTCAATAATCGGTACCTGGTACTGGTTCATCAACCGGATAATCTCCGCCCGTTTCGCAGGGGACGTCACAATCCCGGTTGGATTGTGATAGGAGGGAACGAGATAAGCCAGATCATATGGACTTGCCTCAAGCTCATGTTCCAGTTGCTTCAAGTTCAGGCCATCCGGCTCCATATTCACACCAGTCAAGTGAAACTGGTGCAATTTTAGATTCTTAATCGCCGTGTGGTGCGTTGGATTCTCGCAGAGCGCTTTGCCACTTTTTTTGCGTAAAGCCCCAAGTACCAGATCGAAACCTTCCGTGAATCCGTTGGTGATCAGAATGTCCTTGCCACGGAGGTCAACCCCTTTGTTCTCCATATATCGTAGTAAATACTTCATCAGCGGTCTGTACCCTTGCGCATATCCGTAATTCAGCAGTACTTCGCCTTCAAGTGACATGCGATCCAGAAAAGCCCGTTTCACGTTGTGCAGATCGAACAGCTTTTCATCTGGCGCTATGCTGGTAAACGATATCTCGCCGCGCTCTGCTCCGGAGCCATGCTTCATCAGATCGTACTGCTCTGCCTGAATCGCATACTCGCTTACCTCCGTTGTCCAGTCCAGTTCCCAGCTTGCTGTTGCCTCAGGGGTTTCGATGGAGGCACTGACGTAATTACCCTTTCCTTTGACTGCATAGATCAGGCCTTCATCTTCAAGCTCGGCATAAGCGAGCAGGACCGTACTTCGGCTAACTTTCATAAGTGTGCTGAGTTCACGGGTCGAGGGCAGCTTTTGTTTGGCTTGCAGGCCGCCTTTGAGCATCAATCGCTTCATATAATCTTTGACTTGTATATATACAGGGCGGTCCTCCGTCAGTTGTAGATCGGAATACATCCCATCACTCCCTCTACTGGTATCTTGCCATATTATAAACCCAGCAGAAAGAACCACGATACCTCTGTTTCCCTGCGGGAGTGGTTGGTGGTTCGCGTAAACGCAAAAAAGCCCTGGCAATATGCCAGGACCCGTGGTAAAACTTGATCCATTTCTATAGTTCTGCTGCTATGACTTTCTACAGTTGCATTGCATGACTTATCTCTCTAGGATCGATAGCTATCTGACCTTCTACGTGTGTCTATTTAACTTCTGTACGGCTATAATTGCAGGCTTTCTAGGTGATACTTAAAATCTACAGTGAAATCATGAATCTAGGTCTTTCTACGTTTGCTTGCTGCAAGGTCGAATAGAGGATGAATCCACAATCTATAAGCTAAGGTTCTTGCTAACTGTACTCTTGTCGTGATCACGTAACAAAAATCAGTATGAAAAAGATGATCAATCATAGGGTACAATAGACGAAGGTAGATATAAAGACATATGTCTTAGTGCCCAATTTCTTCCTCATACCCCTATAGTACCACTTTGAATCAGGGAAGTTAACCTTTTTTTTGAAATATTTGTCGTAATAGCGAAAATTGCGTGAATTGTACTTCATATAGAATGAAATGGTGTCTGTTTATAATATGTGATAGGATGTAAACCTATAGATAATGAGGAAGTGAGCCTATTGATTAATATTACCGTGCCAACACCCAATGTAACCATCACGAAGCAGGCTGATCCACAGCTTAGCCACATTTATGGATTTACTGATTTTCACCTGATTACCCGGGAACTAGGCGGGATTTTCATGTTTTACAATGCCGCTGGAGAGTTGTTATTTGTCGGGAAAGCACGAAAATTAAGACCCCGTATCAAAAAGCATTTCGAAGATACTGTATCACCAATCAAGAATCATCGCGAGGAAGTAACGAAGATTGAAGTATGCCTGGTTGAAGATCCGGTAGATCGTGAAATTTACGAGACTTATATTATTAACACGATGCGTGCGAAATACAATGTAGATAAAGTCTTGTACAAATAAATTGCATATAAAACACAATGAACATGATTTTTGGGACATATGTCCTAGGTGTGTTGCCGGTGGAGAAGGATGTGATCGCAGGATTGCATCCGACTTCGCCTGGCACCTCCCAATTTTTTGGAACACGAATGCTAGGGAGTAGCTTGTAGAATTGGAAATGTAGAAATGCCAGAGCTTAAACTAAGCATCACAGAATGTAGCATCAAAGATATATCAAATACATATGAAGAGGTGATTGTGTTGATCGGTCGTAGCGGTAACCCTACACTTAAAGACAGCACGTTTGAGAACAGAGGATATGGAGAAGATCGGTATCAGAATTACATGACGATCAATGGCACGGTGAACAAAGCGTTTATTACGCTTGTGATCCTGCTGGGAAGTGCGTTTGCAACATGGATGATGTTCTTTAACGGACAACAAGTGATGCCGCTCGCTTATGGCGGATTAATCGTTGGTTTCATTCTGGCGCTTGTCATTTCGTTCAAACCAGTAGCGGCACCTTATCTCGTTCCCATCTATGCCGTGGCAGAAGGTCTGTTCCTGGGAGCACTCTCTGCAACCTATGAGTCCCTGTATAACGGAATTACCTTGCAGGCAGCCCTGTTGACTATGGCTGTATTCATCGCCTTGCTGGTGGCATACAAAACCAGATTGATCAAAGCTACGGAGAACTTCAAGTTGGGCGTTGTTGCTGCAACTGGCGGCATCATGATCATGTATCTGTTGAGCTTTGTACTGGGTTTCTTCGGTATTTCGATTCCTTATCTGCATGATAATAGCTTGATTGGCATCGGTATTTCGGTCGTTATCGTCATTGTTGCCGCTCTCAATCTGGTCCTGGATTTCGACTTCATCGAGGGTGGTGCTGAACGTGGTGCGCCCAAGTACATGGAGTGGTACGGTGCATTTGGATTGATGGTGACGCTGGTATGGTTGTACATTGAAATTATCCGTCTGCTTGGCAAATTGCGGAGTCGGGACTAGTCCTACTTTTAACGTCATCATCACAGTATGAACTTCATTAAAGCTAACGCGTGATACTCACGTCGTTGGCTTTTTTGGTATATTTGGAGGTAGTTTATAAGCAACTTTGCCAACAGTAGTAGAGAGGATATTGTGGAGTTAGGTGTGTACATTTTACCATATTTGGATTGACGGTCTGGAAATGGTTATGGTATTTTATTGATAATGATTATCATTTTCGTTTAAATATTGCATAAGCTGCCGGATAGTTCTCTTTACCTTTAGCTACATATCAAGCCGATCAAGCAGATCGAAAGGAGTGGCCTCATGTTACTGGAAAATGATTCGCAGATTGCTGCGCACCAGCCCGTTACCGGCCGCAGTCCCAAGACGGATCTTGCCAACGTTAAAACATACATGGACAAACATTACGACCAACCTCTATCGATTGCAGATCTCGCCTCGGAAGCGGGGATCAGTCCGAAATATTTCGTGGATCTGTTCAAGAAAACGTACGGACAGAGCGCAATGGAGTATCTTACGGATCTGCGTATTAACCGCGCCAAGCGATACCTGAAGGAATCCACATACAAGCTTCGCGATATCGCCCTGAGAGTGGGATATAGTGACGAGTACTATTTTAGTCGTAAATTTAAAAAGGAAGTTGGCGTATCTCCTTCGGATTATGCGAAAAACGCCAGAAAACGGATAGCCACCTGCTCTTCCAGTGTGATTGGACAGCTTCTGGCACTTAATGTCATCCCCGTGGCTGCACCTATCGATCCCAAATGGACCGCGTATTATTATAATGCACATCGTACAGAGATTCAGTCTCACCTGAAATTGACGGACCCGTACACGAGCTGGCGGTTTGAGGCCAATGTGGAACGATTGGTTCATATTCGCCCTGATGCCATCGTAGGTACGGACCAGATTAGTGAACAGGATCAGGCCCAATTGGCCGAGATTGCACCTTGTTGTTTTGTCCCCAAACATCATTCGGATTGGCGAACACAGCTACGCATGATTGGATCATTTCTGGAGAGGGAGGACCAGGCGGAGCAATGGATTCACATGTACAACCAGCGAGCAGAGAAGGCGCGGGAATCGGTACAGCAGGAAGTGGGTCGGGAGAAAGTGATTGTCGTGCGGATCTACGGGCAGAATCTCTACCTTTATAGCAATCCGGGTATTGAAGAAGTGTTGTATGGAGCGCTGCAACTGGACACATTCTCTGATCTTAGTGCCAATAATCCATTAACGCTGGAGCAGCTCGCTGCAATGAACCCTGATCGAATTCTCGTTATGGTGTGTCCCGAGGCGGCTTCAAGGGCATATTGGCTGAGCTTGCAGCATTCGGTTACATGGCGTCAGCTCAAGGCTATTCGTCAGTACCAGGTCCATCTGATTACAGGTGACCCTTGGTTTGATTATTCGGCTGTAGGTGTGATGCGCATGCTGGATGAAGCTCTACTGATCTTCACGGGATATTGTCCAAATATATATCTGGATAACGTCCATGGTGATTCCCAGGCGACGTGACATATAATCCTTGTATCTAAATGAGAATGTTTATCAAGGGGGATATCACACATGTTTCACTATATCAAAAACATCGGACAACGTTCCGTTGGTAGCAAATTCCGCAGTGCCCGGCTCTCAGCCCTGATCCTGCTGATGTTAGTTACAGGATTGTTGTCTGCCTGTGGTACAGCATCTGAGAATACAGGAGCGGCCCAGGAGGAGCAGCCGGCAACGGAGACTTCAACCCCGGCTTCAACCGAGACGGTTGTGCAGGAAGAGCAAACGGAAGAGACGACGGGTGAACGCACCGTAAAGGATGACTTGGGACATGATGTAATTGTTCCAGCCAAGACAGAGCGGGTGTTTGCACCATATCTGGAGGATTCCCTGTTAACCCTTGGTGTGAAGCCGGTAGCCCAATGGGCTAGTGGTACGAAAGGGCATGTCTATCTCCAGGATCAGCTCAGTGATGTGCCTACCCTTGATTTCTCCAGTGGGTTGCCTTCCCCTGAAGCGTTGATGTCGTATAATCCTGATTTTATTATCTTGCATACGGCCCAATATGCTGAGAATGGGGTATACGAGAGTTATTCCAAAATCGCACCGACTTACGTATTTACGAACGCTTCGGGTGATGTAGAGAAGTCTTTGCAGATTATTGGTGATCTATTGGGCAAAACGGCTGAAGCCGAACAAGCCATTGAAACCTACCACGCCAAGGTTGAGTCAGCCAAAGCGGAATTGGCGAAAGTAGCTGAAGGCAAAAAAGCAGCCATTATCCGTTTTGCCCCGCGTGGCATTAGTATGATGGGTGGTAACTACTTCAGCGGTTACGTCGTATATGAACAATTGGGACTAGGTAAGCCTAAATTGGTCGAGTCGGAGAACAGCGCCATTGTATCCACCGAGGTATTACCCGAGATTGATGCCGACTTTATTTTCACCGTGGAACAGGGTCCAGGAAGCATGAAAGAAATGACCGAAACCAACGTATGGAACAGTATGCCGGCGGTAAAAGCAGGGCATGTGTACGCTGTCGAGCCAGCTCCGTGGCTGGGCGGTGGACTGATCGCATACGGTCATGTCATCGATGATACGCTCAAAGCGTTAACACAATAATTGAAATAGCGCAGCTCCCTTTGGAGTGCCGGGAACCGGATGTTAGTCCAGCGTTTCGGGTGCCCCGTGAGGGAGCTTTTTTTTACGATAAAAACGTGAACATTATATGACATAAATATGGAAATATGGAGATAATCAAAATGATTTCTGGATATCGTCCATGGGACAGCATGATCGACTCTTTTATAATTGGTAATGAGAATCAATCTCATATACAGAATGTAGTTCAGTATTCAACTTATATAAGCAGAACAACGAGGAGGACCCATCCGTAATGACGTTTCAGCCCAACCCAACCGCTCCAGGCAACCTTGAGCATATCGCACGCAGTACCGTTCAGATTCCACATGCCGAACAATGGACCATGAAATCACGCTCAGGCCACCATGCCTATCAGATCATGGTATTCAAGCCTGCTGAACCTCCGCCCCCGTCCGGCTACCCGGTAATCTACCTGCTGGATGCCAATTCCGTATTCGGCACGATGGTGGAAGCTGTTCGTGTGCAGGGACGCAGACCGGAGAAGACAGGAGCAGTCCCGGCCATTGTCGTAGGCATTGGGTACCCGATCGCGGGCCCCTTTTCCCCTCACCGATACTATGACTTTACTCCAAAGGCCACAACGGAATATACCCAAAAATCCGATGGTACACCTCTGCCGGAACAAGGAGGGGCGGATGAGTTCTTGCGGTTTATTGAAGAAGAACTGAAGCCAGACATAGAGCAGCAATTTCGGATTGATCGGGATAGACAGGCTATATTCGGTCACTCGCTTGGTGGTCTGTTCGTGATCCATGCGTTGTTCACGAAGCCAGAGGCTTTTCGATATTACATTGCGGGAAGTCCCTCGCTGCACTGGAATCAGAAGGTCATGCAGGCGGAGGAGCAGGAATTCGTCGCAAGGCTGGAACAGCATCCGGTGAACGTCAAGGTGTGGATTGGTATGGGAGAACAGGAGAAGACCCACCCGGCTCGTAACAATGATAAGGCATCAAGTCTTACAGAACGTTTATCTGCATTAAATCAGCCGGGGCTGAATATCGCCTACACCGAGTTCGAGGAAGAGAACCATGTCTCGGTATTGCCTTTTCTGATTAGTCGTACGATGCGTTTTGCCTGTAGTCCAGAGTCGTAGAAGGTATGAAATGAAGGACGTTTTGCAGGTGACAGTCATATGAATCAGGGATCAGCGAGCGGCAGGAGCAGAGGGACAGCTATGTTTCGAATTTACGGATGATCACACTCAACTGGATAGAACCAAGCCAACACATCGCTCCAACAGGGGAGAAAACAGCTATAAGGCAGTAAGGGAGGTACACGAGGTGAGCTACACAGGAATAGCTGGAAAAGTGACCGTGGTCACCGGTGCTGCGCAGGGGATCGGTGAAGCGGTGGCGAGATTGCTTGCACAGAATGGCGCTATCGTTGCTCTGGTGGATCGACAGGAGTCTTTGCTGAATCAACTGGTCACCGATCTGCGCAGTCAGGGCCATCAGGCAACAGCCCACGTTGCTGATATATCGAATCGTCAAGCGGTTGAGGATACCGTTCAACGGATCGAAGAGACCGTTGGCCCCATTGGCATTCTGGTGAATGCTGCGGGGGTACTGCACACAGGGGCAGTCAGCGAGCTGACAGATGAAGAATGGACGAAGACATTTGACGTGAATACGCATGGTGTATTTTATATGTCGCGTGCGGTAGTGAGAAATATGGCTGAACGCCAGACGGGTGCAGTAGTTACCGTTGGTTCGAATGCTGCGGGTGTTCCGCGAATGCACATGTCTGCTTACGCGGCTTCCAAAGCCGCATCGACCATCTTCACCAAATGTTTGGCTCTGGAATACGCGGATCGACATATTCGCTGCAACATTGTCTCTCCAGGCTCAACGGACACGCCAATGCAGCGAGCTATGTGGCAGGATGAACATGGCGCAGAGGCAGTCATTGCAGGCTCACCGCAAACCTTCCGCCTGGGCATTCCGCTGAACAGGATGGCATTGCCAGAGGATATCGCGGACGCGGTGGCCTATCTGGTTTCGGATCAAGCCAGACATATTACGATGCATGATCTATGTGTGGATGGAGGCGCCACGCTCGGTGCCTGAATCAAGAGATAAGGAGATGATGAATCATGTCAAAAGCGGGTACGGTTACTGCAATTTCCGCCATACACCTTCTGGAGCAATATCGGGAGGGGACGTCCTTTTTCTGGTCTTCACCGCAACATACCTTGCTCGCGCAAGGAGAACGGATTCGTTGGTCTCCGCTACATGCGGAGCACGCAATTCTATCAGATCCCAGCGATTCTGCTGATCTTATTGAACATAAATATAAGGAAGAGATACATTTTTATATAGATGGTATTCAACAGCTTATGGACAAGGCCAAACAAGCTGGACAATCGAACCCGATGGTGGTTGGCGCCATCCCGTTTGATCCGCTAGACGATTCTGCTGAGCTATATGTACCAGAGACGGTGCAGTGGGCTGAACCGCTACCCTCGGAATCACGAGCATTAATTCAGAAGCTGCCGGCAGCTGTAGGTTGTGAGGTCGTTGAGGCACCGGCGGGGACAGTATATGAGCAAAGTGTAGATAACGTATTGGCTGACCTGAACCAGGGTGATCTCCACAAAGTCGTGTTATCCCGTACACTTGAGGTGACATCACAGACCATTGTGGACACGCATCAATTACTGCGTAATCTGTTCAGAGACAACACGCATGGATATACATTTGCTGTACCCATGAAGAGTATAACTCAGTCAAAAAGTACTCTAACAACGAAGGAAAAACATTTAAAAATAGACGAACAAATTGGCAACCAAACGAGTCGCACCTTCATTGGGGCAAGTCCAGAACTATTAGTTACCCGCAAAGGATTAAAAGTACGTGCCAACCCACTGGCAGGCTCTGCTGCCCGGAGTGATGATCCAGCAGAAGATCGCCGCCGTGCAGAGGCACTGCTGGCTTCAGCCAAGGATCGGCATGAACACGCCGTAGTCATTGAAGCAGTTGCGGAGGCACTGCGCCCATTATGCCGCCAACTATCCGTTCCAGCAGAACCTTCGCTGATTCAGACGCGCACGATGTGGCATTTATCCACCGAAATCCACGGAGAGCTGGCGGACGCAGCCACAACGTCACTGGAGCTCGCTTTGGCTCTTCATCCCACACCCGCCATCTGTGGAACGCCTGTACAGGCTGCGCGGGTAGCGATTAAGCAACAGGAGCCGTTCGACCGGGGATTATTTACGGGAATGGTGGGCTGGTGCGACAGTGAGGGCGACGGCGAGTGGGCCGTAACGATCCGATGTGCTGAAGTGGCAGGCACAGCTGTGAAATTGTTCGCTGGAGCGGGCATTGTAGCAGGTTCTACGGCAGAAGCTGAGCTGGCAGAGACTGCTGCCAAGTTCAGAACGATGCTGCTCGCGATGGGTTTGGATTCGACTGTGTCCAGTCAGAAGGAGGAATGAGCAATGCTGTCAGGATATCAGGCTTGGCCTGAGGAAGTTGCAGAGCGTTATCGGCAGGAGGGTTGCTGGGAAGGAATTACGTTTGGAAAAATGCTTCGCCAGCGAGCTGATCTATATGGCAATCGGGTAGCCGTTATTAGCGGTGAAGACCAATTCACTTATGCAGAACTGGATGAACGGGTAGATCGATTGGCTTCCGGTTTATATGCCAAAGGCATACGGCAGCATGACCGGGTTATTATTCAGCTGCCCAATATTATAGCGTTTGTTGAAGCATGTTTTGCTTTATTCCGCATCGGTGCGCTGCCTGTATTCGCTCTTCCCTTGCATCGAAAGAGCGAAATCACATATTTCGCTCGGTTCTCCGAGGCCGTAGCATATCTGATTCCGGATCAGGATGGAGGATTTGATTATCGCACGTTGGCAGAGGAGGTACAGGCAGAGGTTCCGGGACTTCGACATATTTTCGTGGCGGGAGAGGCCGGGCCGTTTACAGCATTGGAAGATGTCTATACAGAACCTGTCACACTGCCGGATGAACCGATGTCTTCGGATGTTGCTTTTCTACAGTTGTCGGGTGGAAGTACCGGGTTGTCCAAGATGATCCCACGTACTCATGATGACTACATTTACAGTTTACGAAGAAGCGTTGAGGTGTGTGGTCTCAGTCCCGAAAGCGTCTATCTGGCTGCACTACCTGTAGCACATAACTATCCAATGAGCTCACCTGGCATTCTGGGCACGTTGTACGCAGGTGGCACGATTGTGCTGTCACGGGGATCAAGCCCGGATGAAGCCTTTCCGCTGATTATGCGCCATCAGGTAACGATCACGGCGTTGGTGCCGCCGCTGGCTCTCGTCTGGCTCAACGCAGCGGCTGCCCGAGGAACCAAGCTTCCGTCGCTCCAGGTGCTTCAAGTGGGGGGAGCCAAATTCAGTGCAGAGGTGGCAGCACGCGTCAAACCGGTTCTTGGCTGTACATTACAGCAGGTATTTGGCATGGCCGAAGGGCTGGTGAACTACACACGTCTCGACGATTCCGAGCATGTCATTACCCATACACAAGGGAAACCAATGTCTCCCTATGACGAGGTGCGGATTGTGGATGACGAAGATGTTGAAGTGGAGCAGGGACAAGCCGGACACCTGCTGACACGCGGGCCCTATACCATTCGTGGTTATTACAAAGCCGAGGAACATAACGCCAGATCGTTTACTACGGACGGTTTCTATCGCACAGGCGATATTGCAAGTCTGACGGCTGACGGATATCTCGTTGTCGAAGGGCGGGCGAAGGATCAGATTAACCGTGGCGGGGATAAAGTGGCTGCAGAGGAAGTGGAAAATCATTTGCTGGCCCATCCTGGTGTGCATGATGCAGCTTTGGTCTCCATGCCGGATGAGTATCTGGGCGAGCGCTCTTGCGCCTTTATCGTGCCAAGCGGTGAAGCTCTGGCCGTTGCCGAGATCAAGTCTTTTCTACGCAATCGTGGCCTGGCCAGTTATAAAATCCCGGATCGGATTGAGTTGGTGGATGCTTTTCCGAAGACACAAGTGGGCAAGGTCAGCAAAAAAGCACTACGGGAGATGTTGACCACCGAGCAACCTGTATCTAAATAAGAATTTTTGATAAATAAAGCTGAAAAGAGGGATATTCATGGCACTTCCAGTGATTCAACCATATGCAATGCCTGTAGCGTCGGAGCTTCCGGTCAACAAGGTAGCCTGGACACCGGATGCGAAGCGTGCAGTACTCTTGATCCACGATATGCAGAACTATTTTATGAATGCATTTACGGCGGGAGCATCCCCGGTGGTCGAACTGATTGATCATATTGCACAACTTCGTTCAACGTGTCATGAGCTTGGGATTCCCGTGGTCTACTCGGCACAACCGGGCGGACAGACACCGGAGCAGCGCGGATTACAGTTGGATTTCTGGGGAGCGGGGATCGATGGCGGGCCTGTGCAAAAAGAAATTGTTGAATCGCTCGCACCCGCTCCACAGGACATCTTCATGACCAAATGGCGCTACAGCGCCTTTCAGAAGACGGAATTACTTGAACTGATGGAGCGGCAAGGCCGGGATCAATTGATTGTCTGCGGCATATATGCGCATATCGGATGTCTGATGACGTCAAGTGAGGCATTTATGCGAGACATTCAGGCGTTTCTGGTTGCCGATGCAGTTGCTGATTTTTCGGCGGAGAAACATCGCATGGCGCTGACGTACGCGTCAGAACGATGTGCGGTAACACTAACGACCGAACGTTCAATTGCATTGTTGAATGCGTCAGCCGCAACCAGAACTGGAGGTGCAGCTACATCTGAGGCGCAGCAGCAATCGGCATCCACCGTGGAGTCTGGGTATGTCGTGGAAGGACGAGAAGGCGTTGATCAAGCAAGGCTGGGAGCGTTACGGGCTCAGGTTGCCGATCTGCTACAGGAGCAGCCCGATTCAATTGGGGAGCATGATGATCTGATTCAGAACTGGGGAATGGATTCGATTCGCATGATGAGTCTGGCTGAACGTTTTCGAGCGGAAGGCGCAGAGGTTACCTTTGTTGATCTGGCGGAGCAGCCTACGTTGGCAGCTTGGGCTGGGCTCCTGGATAATGCCCAACCGAAAGTACTGCCGAACGGAGACTACTTTTGAGCGGGGCGGTGCAGATGTCGCATCGTCGGAACACAGCTTGGCCTTTATCTTCTGCACAGTCTGGCATCTGGTATGCCCAACAGTTGAATCCGGACAACCCGATGTACAACACGGCCGAGTATGTGGTTATTGACGGTCAGATCCATACGGGACGATTCGAAGAAAGTGTACGCCAGACCGTGATGGAGGCCGAATCGCTGAATATGGTGTATGGCGAAAATGAGCAAGGCCCGTGGCAATCTCTGCGCACCAATATGAATGATTGGACATTCCATGTCATGGATGTGCGTGATCAGGCTGATCCTCATACGGCTGCGCTCGACTGGATGAAGCAGGATCTGGCACGGCCTGTTGATCTGGCAATGGGTCCACTCTTCACAGAAGCTCTGTTCCGGGTGAGTGAGGATCGGTATTACTGGTACCAACGCATTCACCATATTGCGATTGATGGGTACGGCGTATCCCTGATCACACGCAGGGTTGCCAGCTTGTACTCTGCATGCATTCAGGGAGAGGGCGCAGTACAGGTACAGGTTACGGCAACATTTGGATCACTGACTTCCGTTCTCGAAGAAGATGAAGCCTACTCAGCCTCCACCAACCGAGAGCAGGATCAACAGTTCTGGATCGACCGATTCGCGGACGCACCGGATGTGGTCAGTCTGGGTGAACGTGCTCCGCGTACTTCAACCGAGTTCCTGCGGCAGAGTGCGGTGCTCACGCCGTCACAACGGGAGCACTTGCAAGCAGCAGCGGGTAGATTCGGTGCGACTTGGCCGGATCTGTGTGTAGCGGCAACAGCGATCTATGTGCACCGGATGACAGGGGCAGCCGATGTTGTTCTGGCCTTGCCCGTGATGTGCCGATTGGGTTCAGCATCGCTGCGTGTTCCAGGCATGGTCATGAATGTACTTCCACTCCGCCTGTACCTGGATTCGCAGATGAATCTGTCTGATTTGATGGGACAGATCGTGAAGGAGATTCGGGCCGTACGCAAACACCAGCGTTATCGGCATCAGGATCTAAGGCGTGATCTTAAGCTCCTTGGAGAGAATCGGCGTCTGTTTGGACCGATGATCAATGTGATGCCCTTCCATCATGAGTTGAATTTTGCGGGCGCACGCGGCATGATCCATAATCTGTCCACGGGTCCAGTGGATGATCTGTCGATTCATATTGTGGACCAGGGACATGGTCATGGACTGAGTATTGCTTTTGATGCGAACCCTTCAATCTATGTGGACTCGGAATTGCGTGATCATCAGCTTCGCTATGTGCAAATCCTGCAATGCCTGATGTCAGAAGGGACAGAAGACATATCGGTTGGACAGATGGACATTCTGCTTCCTGCCGAACGCGAACAAGTGCTGGAAGGATGGAATCAGACGCATCATGCCATCGCTGAGTGGAATTCGGCAGCGCTATTTGAACAGCAGGTACGGCGTACACCTCTTGCAACCGCAGTGACATTCGAAGGGACATCGCTGACCTACGCAGAGCTGAACGAACGTGCGAATCAACTGGCACATGAACTGATACAGACTTACGGAGCAGGACCGGAGCAGGTGGTTGGCATTGCGATGCCTCGTTCACTGGACGTGGTCATTGCGATTGTAGCTGCTCACAAAACAGGAGCAGCCTATCTGCCGCTTGATCCGGATTATCCCGAAGAGCGCTTGATCTACATGCTGGAGGATGCCAAGCCTGCTTGTGTGGTTACAGTAATGAACAACTTCTCTCACATTCCGCAGACGTCCAGTATACCGATTCTGGTCATGGATGAACCGGATATGATACAGGCAGTAATCTCTCAGTCGGGAAGCAATCCCGAAGGTGAAGATCTGTCAGGGACGGCATCTCTGCTCAACCCTGCATATCTGATCTATACTTCCGGTTCTACCGGTAAGCCGAAGGGTGTAGCTGTAACTCATTTGGGATTAGCCAACCTGCTTGAAGATATGAAGACAAGACTGCAGGTCGGTCCGCAGGATCGCTGGCTGTCGGTGACCACGATTGCTTTTGACATCTCCGTACTGGAAATCTTCCTGCCACTGACGACTGGAGCAAGACTGGATATCGCGCAAAAGGAAACGATTCTTGATCCGGTAGCACTGGCCGGGAAGATGAGAGAGCAAGAGACAACAATCATGCAGGCTACGCCAACGTTATGGCAGTCTCTGGTGACGAGCCGTCCGGGAAGGTTCGATGGGCTAACGGTGATTACCGGAGGAGAGGCCTTATCCGAAGAACTGAAGCTTTCGCTGGAGGCGTTGGGCTGTCAGGTCAATAATCAATACGGGCCAACGGAGACAACCATCTATTCTACAGCTGCATCGCTGGGGAATGAACATACAGGCAAACCATCCATTGGTGGTCCGGTTCGTAACACACAGCTCTATGTTCTGGATCAGAGCATGCAGCCTGTCCCCCCGGGCGTAGCAGGAGAATTGTATATCGCGGGAGAGGGACTTGCACGGGGATATTTGGGCAGACCTGATCTGACCGCAGAACGTTTTGTCGCGAGTCCCTTTGGACAACCGGGCAGTCGAATGTACCGGACAGGAGACTTGGCCAAATGGTTGCCGGACGGTTCCATCGATTATTTGGGACGGGCAGATCATCAGATCAAAATTAGGGGCTTCCGCATTGAACTGGGGGAGATTGAGTCGGTCATCTCCAGATATCCGGGTGTAACACAGGTTACGGTCATGGCACGTGAAGACCAACCTGGGAACCAGCGGTTAGCGGCATATATCGTGGCTGATGCGGAAGATCATCAAGCTGACATGGATCTGGCTGATATCAGAGCACACGTAGCTGATGCGTTACCGGATTATATGGTGCCCTCTGCCTTTATGCTACTTCCAGAGATGCCGCTGACACCGAACAAAAAAATCGACCGTAAACGGCTTCCTGTGCCTACTTTGGCATCTAATGCAAACGGGAGGGAGGCACGTACACCGCAGGAGGAGATTCTTTGCAGCCTGTTTGCCGAGATTCTGGGTGTGGCTCGGGTAGGCATTGATGATGATTTCTTCGAACTGGGTGGACATTCCCTGCTTGCTGGGCGAATTACAGCCCGAGTACGTGATGTATTCGGGGCCGAACTGAACATCGGCAGTGTGTTTGAATCACCGACAGCGGCAGGGCTTGCCAGAAAGCTGGATCAGGCGAAGTCCGTCAGACCCGTTATTCAGCCTGTTCCGCGTACGGGTGAGATTCCGCTTTCCTTTGCCCAGCGACGGTTATGGTTCCTCTATTGCCTGGAGGGCGCTAATCCCACCTACAATATCCCGTTGGTTGCCCGGTTGACCGGGAAGCTGGATGTGGACGCTCTCCGAAACGCCCTGGAGGATATTGTTGCCCGTCACGAGACACTTCGCACATTGTATCCGCCAGAACTGGGTTCGGCGAGTCAGCATATCCTCCGTGCAGCAGATGTAACAGTGAATATGAAGCTCACCCCGGCTTCTGCTGAGAAGCTGCCCGAGCTGCTGGCAGAAGCGTCACGTTACAGCTTCGAGCTTAGTACAGAGCCGGGCATACGTGCGGAATTGTTCCATACGGATGCGGACGAACATACATTGCTGGTGCTGATTCACCACATTGCAGGGGATGGTTGGTCCTTATCACGGCTTATCCGGGATTTGTCGGAGGCTTATACTGCTCGTCAGGGTGGAGCTGCACCGGCTTGGGAGCCGCTACGCATTCAGTATGCAGATTATGCAGTGTGGCAGGAGAGCCTGCTGGGGGATGAGAAGCGGCAGGACAGTCTGATCGCGAGGCAGTTAGCGTTCTGGACTGACTGGCTCGCAGGCTTGCCAGAACAAGTCACGTTCCCGGCAGACTATGCCCGTCCAGTGGTGTCCAGTTACCGAGGCGGGACGGTGCCATTTACGATCAGTCAACATTTGCATGAGCAGCTTGCGACAGTTGCCCGTGAGCATAAAGTCAGTCTGTTTATGCTTCTGCATTCGGCTTTATCCGTGTTGCTTACTCGAATGGGTGCAGGCACAGATATTGCGATAGGTACACCGATTGCCGGACGGAGTGACGATGCACTGGATGATGTCGTGGGGATGTTCATCAATACGCTTGTCCTGCGTACGGACACTTCGGGCGATCCGACCTTCCGAGAGCTGTTGGCCCGCGTGCGGGAAACCGATCTTGCTGCTTATGAACATCAGGAGTTACCGTTTGAACGGCTGGTCGAAGTGCTGAATCCGCCTCGATCGCGTTCCAAACATCCGCTCTTTCAGGTGATGCTGGTGCTGCAAAATACGCCAGATGTTCGTCTTGACCTGCCAGGGGTTGAAGCAGAGACTCGCATCCACAGTGTAGGTTCATCCAAATTCGACCTTACGCTTGAACTGACGGAGAAACGGGAACAGAACGGATTTCCGGCCGGTATTGAAGGTGTACTGGAGTATAGTGCAGACCTCTACCGTGAATCGACTGCCGGAGAACTGGTGGTTCGGTTGATGCAGGTGCTTGAGGATGCTGTACAGCAGATGGACGAACGCATCAGCAGATTTGATCTGGTTACACCGTCAGAGCATGCCCAGCTTGAAAAGGAGTGGACATCTACAACGGATGAAGGTCCACAGCTGACCATTGCCGAGCGTTTTGAAGTGCAGGCAGCCGCTTACGCGGGTTCGGTAGCCCTCCATTGCGAGGATATCCGTGTGACTTACAGGGAGCTGAATGTACGGGCTAATCGACTGGCGAGACTATTGATCGCAGAAGGTGTCGGGCCGGAACAGATGGTGGCATTAGCCCTACCTCGTTCGGTAGAGATGGTCGTAGCCATTCTTGCTGTACTCAAAACGGGTGCTGCCTATCTGCCACTGGACCCGCACTATCCGGCAGACCGTTTAACGCATATGCTGACGGACGCAGCGCCCAAAGTGATGATTACAAGCACAGAGGTGTATGCCCTGCTACCGCAAGTTGAAAACATTAAATGTATTAACTTGGACGATCTGCATACCTTGCGGCAATTGGAATCCATGGATGAACGAAACCCGGCAGACCATGAACGGAACGGACGGGTAACTCCGCTGAGTCCGGCTTATATGATCTATACCTCGGGTTCAACAGGGAAACCCAAAGGTGTCGTGATTCCACATGCGAATGTCATCCGGTTATTGGATGCAACGCAGCACTGGTTCCATTTTGACGAGAGCGATGTGTGGACGTTGTTCCATTCCTATGCATTTGACTTCTCCGTGTGGGAAATCTGGGGCCCTCTGTTGTATGGAGGCAGCTTGGTTGTTGTTCCCCATGAGATTAGCCGATCACCTGGAGCGTTCCTGCAGCTGCTCGCCGAGCAAAAAGTAACCGTACTGAACCAGACACCATCTGCGTTCTACCAACTGATGCAGGCCGACAGGGAAAATCCGGTCTGGGGACAGCAGCTTGCGCTCCGCTATGTGGTCTTTGGAGGCGAGGCACTGGAGCTGGGACGGTTGGATGACTGGTATGAACGCCATGCGGATGACGCCCCAAGACTCATTAATATGTATGGTATTACGGAAACAACGGTTCATGTCAGCTACAAAGAGCTTCACGCAGGCAGCGCAGCAGAAGGCGCAAGCAGTTGGATTGGATGCGCTATTCCAGACCTGCGTGTCTATGTGCTGGATGATCATCTGAAGCCTGTGCCGACAGGTGTAACAGGAGAGATGTATGTGGCGGGAGCAGGGCTGGCTCGTGGCTATTGGGGAAGGCCAGATCTCACGGCAGAGCGATTCGTTGCCGATCCATATGGTGCACCGGGTACACGAATGTACCGTACGGGAGACTTGGCAAAGCGCCTGCACGATGGTTCGCTTGATTATCTTGGACGAGCTGACCAACAGGTGAAAATCCGCGGGTTCCGCATTGAGCTTGGCGAGATTGAGGCTGTATTGGCAAAACATTCGGGTGTGGCTCAGGCTGCTGTTATTGTTCGTGAAGACCAGCCAGGGGATAAGCGTCTTGTCGCTTATATTGTTCCTGTACCGGACAGTGAAGCAGCACTGGAAACGGCTTCGTTACGCCGACATGCGGGAGCGAGCCTTCCGGATTATATGGTTCCATCTGCGGTTGTTGTGATGGAGGTCCTGCCACTTACGCCAAATGGCAAGCTGGATCGCAAGGCATTGCCTGCACCAGAGATGCAATTATCGGCTGATGGCCGAGCACCGCGCAATCCGCAGGAGCAGATTCTCTGCGATCTGTTTGCCGAAGTATTGGGATTGCGGAGTGTGAGTATTGATGACAGCTTCTTCGAACTGGGGGGGCATTCGCTGCTTGCGGTGCGCCTGATGAGTCGAATTCGTGAAGCGATGGGTAAGGAGCCGGGCATCGGTATTTTGTTCGAAACGGCTACGGTTGCTGGACTTGCTGAGCGATTGGAGATGGACGCAGATTCCGGGAAAAGCTCACTGCAAGTGTTGTTACCGCTCCGGACGCATGGTCAGCATCTGCCCGTATTCTGTGTGCATCCGGCCGGAGGACTTAGTTGGTGTTATGCCGGGTTGATGAAACACCTGGGCATGGAGTATCCGCTGTACGGATTGCAGGCGAGGGGCATCGCAGAGTACGAGGTACTTCCTTCGACACTGGAGGATATGACGGCAGATTACATCCGTCACGTCCGGTCTGTGCAGCCCGAAGGCCCGTATCGTTTGCTCGGCTGGTCACTGGGCGGCAACGTGGCTCAGGCGATGGCCGTGCAGCTTCAGTCCGAAGGAGAAGAAGTAGAGTTTCTCGCTATGCTGGATGCGTATCCGAGTCATTATCTGCCTATTCGCGGCGAACCGGATGAGGAAGAGGCGTTGACGGCATTGCTTGCACTGGGTGGATATGATCCGGACAGTATTGGGGATGGGCCGCTGGATATGGCAACAGCGATGCGTATCCTTCGTAGTGAAGGCAGTGCGTTGGCCAGTTTGGATGAAGAGACGATCATGAAGCTGCGGAAAACCTATGAAAATTCCGTCCGGATCTTGGGGGCGTACACGCCATCCCGATTTGAAGGTGACCTGATCTTCTTCCGATCCACCATTATTCCCGACTGGTTCGATCCGATCGAACCGGAGATGTGGAATGCATTCATCGGAGGGCAATTGGAACGTCATGATATTGCTTGTCGTCACAAAGACCTCTGTCAGCCTGGTCCATTGGAGGAAATCTGCCGTACCCTGTCCGTCCGGCTGGAGATGCTGAACAAGGAGCGTAACATTTAACACAAATAGGAGGATAAGCTGATGAGCAACCCTTTTGAATATGAAGACAGCAATTATCTGGTGTTAATGAATGATGAAGGACAGTATTCGCTGTGGCCTGCATCCATTCCGGTACCAGCAGGTTGGACCCAGATGCTGGGGAAGGCCAAACGACGTGTATGTCTGGATTACATTGCGGAGCAATGGACAGACCTGAAGCCGTTGAGTCTCTGTGATGAAACGGGGATGCCCGGCATGATTCATGAGGTTGGCAGATGAGGTTTCGTCTGAATCCAAAGGCAATTGTGAGCATTGTGTATGTTCTGGCGATGTTTATGGTTGCCATGGATGCGACAGTATTGAACGTAGCGCTACGAACCATTAGTGAAGAACTGGGGGTTCCTCCGGCTGCTGCGGGTACCTTGAATGTGGGGTATTTGGTGAGTTTGGCTGTATTTCTGCCTGTCGCCGGATGGCTTGGTGATCGATGGGGTACGAAACGGGTTTTCCTGTCGGCGCTGACACTGTTTACAGTGTCCTCTGCGCTTTGTGCAACGGCTGATCATCTAGGCACATTGACATTTTTCCGTATTTTGCAGGGAGCAGGGGGTGGTCTGCTCACACCTGTAGGGATGGCGATGCTGTTTCGGACTTTTCCTCCGCAGGAACGGGCCAAGGTATCTCGCATGTTAGTGCTGCCAATCGCCCTTGCTCCGGCTCTCGGGCCAATTGTGAGCGGATTGATTGTGGATCAGCTATCGTGGCGCTGGATTTTCTATGTGAATTTGCCCGTCGGTATTCCAGCGGTGATCTTCGGCATGCTGTATCTGAAGGAGCACAGAGAACAGGGAGCAGGTCGACTGGATCTACCGGGGTGGTTATTATCTGCGCCGGGACTCGCACTGACGATGTATGCGCTCAGTCAGGGACCGCTACGGGGCTGGACGTCTCCACTTATTATGGGAGCGGGCTTTGCAGGCGTTCTGCTTCTGACGTTGCTCGTTGTGGTGGAGCTGCGCGCCAAGCAGCCGTTGCTTGATCTGCGTTTGCTGAAGCACCGCCTGTTCCGCTATACAGGCTTGGTATCCGTATGTGGAGCAGCCGGGCTGTTGGGTATGTTGTATGTGTTTCCGTTAATGTACCAAAATGTACTACAGGCCTCTGCGCTGGAAACCGGGCTAACGACATTTCCGGAAGCGATAGGACTGATGATTGCCTCTCAGCTTGTCCCGTGGACTTATCCGCGGCTGGGCCCGCGGAAGCTGATATCGATGGGCTTGATCTGTACGGCGGTTATTTTCATTACGCTTAGTCAGATCACCGTGGATACGAATCCATGGTTCATCCGTTCATTATTATTCGGCGTAGGAATTTTCCTGGGACAGACGGTAGGTGCAGTGCAGATTGCTGCCTTCGCCCAAATTCCGCCTGCATCCATGGGACGAGCTTCCACCTGGTTCACGGTGCAAAATCGTCTGGGGTCAGCCATCGGCATGGCTTTACTCTCTGCTGTTCTGGCAGGTGTGGGTACAACAACGGTGACTGCGACAGGCACGATGGAGCCGAATATGCTGGCGTACCGTTTGGCTTTGCTGGGGGCAGCTGCATTTCTGCTCATCGGGCTGTGGTTTGCTCTGAAAATCCGTGATGCCGACGCAGCAGCCACGATACGGAAGACCCCGGCTGGAGGATTGTTTGGCAAGTTGAAACGTTCGTCTACGGTGGGTTCAGAATCGGTGGTAAAGCAAGAAGGATAGGATTATGTTGTGAAGGAAGAAATGAAAGTCTAGTAGCCGAGGCTACCTGAAAGGGTTTCGATATAATAAGAGCGAGTCATACCGGATAAGGGCAAATTTGTCGCCGGATTGACTCGCTCTTATTTTTGATCGGTTAGGTAGTTGGTTAACTACACCAACTCCGTATACAGATCCTCCAAGGTTACAAATTCCGGCTGGCTCGGGAGTTCTCCCTCAGCCGAACATGCCGCAAGCATATGTCCATCATCCAGTCGCTGACTGTGAAAACGATGTGCCCCAGCCTGCTCGCAATGCCAATTTTCCCGCTCATCGGGAAGGATGGCGAAGGAATCCAGTGGCATGGACAGGCCCATACCAACTGCCTTGATATAGCTTTCCTTCAGCGTCCATAGGCGGTAGAAGGTTTCCCGCTGCATCTCGGCGGGCTGTGCAGCCAGGAACTGGCTTTCAGTTGGAGAGAAGAAACGCTCTGCAATCTGCATGTCAATCGGTGCTATTTTCTCCACATCCACGCCGAGTTCACCTGTACCACCAGAGATCAGAGCAATCCAATCGCCAGAATGGGAGACGTTGAACTGTACATTGGAATGGTGAATGAGCGAAGGTTTGCCGTAGGAATTACGGGTAAAAGAAAGATCAGCAGGCCTCCGACCGGTTAACTTGCTCAAAGTCACACGAGTCAACATCTCTCCCAGCACGGAGCGATACGCGTCAGCCTGACGCACAAAACGTGAAGCCTGAGCACGTCGCTCGGCAGAGACTTGCGACAGAAAGTGGTTCCAGTACGCCTCGGGCAATACTTCTGGAACTTGGAGCACACGAATAGTTATCATCATTAATCACCTGAGGACATATTCGTCGTGAATCAGTAACTTTCCTTTATATGGAACATCAAGTTCATGCTTCTTGTGCTCGTTTCCATTCCGTATGCGCAGCCTGTACTCGCTCCCACATGTCTTGACATTCCAGTTCACTGTAATTCACCAACGGTTCATGGAATATTCCAGTTAACACATCACGCCACTCCGTGTAGGTCTGCACCTCTGTTTTTCGGATTCCCTCAATATCATGTGTTCGGAGCATACATCCACGCAGTTCATGACTGCGGTTCTCATCCCGCTGACGAAGTAAAAATACGTTATGCCAAGGTGACTCTACCGCCCGACTGTAGAATTCATGCTTTGGGATGAACTCTTCCAGACTGGTGATTGCTTCAGGAGCATAGTCCGCACCTTTACTTGGTCCATTCGGCTCGTATTCAAGCCGCCATCCCCCAGTAGCAACAGATGAGGGCATCAATTGATACGTGAACGGTGCTGAACCATAGGTTCCATAACGAAGTGGCAGAGGTTCGAAGGGCATTCCCCCTAGGCCTACATCCACAATCCAGCGCTCAACTGTCGGGTCAGCATCCGGTAAAAGGATAGACAGACCGAGGTGGAACGAGTTCACCCGTGGTTGTTCTCCATGGGGCTGCACTCCGCCGCGATGCCAGTTAACTGTGTAACCGAGAGAGCGGAGAAGAACACTAAATGCACCATTTAGATGAAAGCAGTAGCCGCTGCGACCCTTTAATATAAGTTGGATCGACTCTTGAAGACCGATTCCCGCAGGACGACCTGCAAAAATATCGACCGTTTGCCAGGATAGATAGTGCACATGTGCTTGCTGGAGTTCAACTAAGAATTCCAGTGTAGGTTTCTTTATATCATTAATGCCGATCCGTTTCAGATAGGCCTGTATTTCAGATGGATTCAAAAGTTCATTCATCTAGATCACCTCATGTTATATAGTGGGCCGCAGGTAATGGTTATAAACTTCTGCTGCCCTGAGTTCATTGTAAAAGTGAACGGACGAAAACAACATCATCAGTTGAGTAGATTGTAACGGTACAATTATGAGTGCAGCTTTGAAAATCATCTCAAGAGATAAACATGGCATTGATGTCAATGAAATACAATATATGGATGAGCTATTTCTTTTTCTGGGGTATGCTAACCCTTTGGAGTGGATATAGGTTAGAATATAGATAGATAGCAGGATTAGGAGATGGAAAAATGGCTAATGAAGAAGTGATTTTGACACAGGAAGGCTTGGAAAAGCTGGAGGACGAACTGAGGGAATTGAAGACAGTGAAGCGTAAGGAACTGGCTGAGCGTCTGAAACTCGCGATCAGTTACGGTGACCTGAAGGAAAATAGTGAGTATCATTCAGCCAAAGATGATCAGGCCTTTATGGAGACCCGGATTCTGATCGTGGAGAAGATGCTGAAAAACGCCAAAGTCATCACATCCGAGAATATGGATGCTACCAAAGTGGGTGTAGGTTCCACTGTATTGCTCAATGATATCGAATTCGCTGAGAAGATTGAATATAAATTGGTTGGTCCTGCCGAGGCCGATGTTGCGGATAATAAAATCTCGTACGAAAGCCCGCTGGGCAAGGAATTGATGGGCAAAGAAGTAGGCAGCGTCATTCATGTAAATGCTCCGATGGGCGTTATCAAATATGAGTTGCTTCAAATTAAAGTGTAATAAGAGAACGAGGTGCTCCGCAGTCATGAAAGTGGCTGAGGGGACACCTCTTTTTAATGGTATTGAGCTTGAATTTTGGGATGGTTACGTCATTTTAACTTCATACGGTTGGACATTCGCACTTTATCACATACTGTTTCTAGGGGAACTTATGGGATGAAGTTTTTCGTGTGTATTTTTATGTAAATAAATAACATTTCGACAAATTTCGATTTTCGAATGACCTGACACGTGGAGTAGTATATAATTACGGGAAAACTTTAAAGTGATGGAGTAGATACGATGAATTTTAGTAAGCCTAATCTGGATCAAAACAACGCTGGCACAGGTGAGCGATTCTCGCGTGCCGGATTTATCCTGGCAGCCATTGGTAGTTCGGTTGGTCTGGGCAACATGTGGAAATTCCCGTACATTACGGGTGAGAACGGAGGAGCTGCGTTTTTCCTGCTCTTCATCGTGTGTTTACTGCTGATTGGTCTGCCAGTTCTTCTCGCTGAACTTGCGATTGGTCGCAGTGGTAGAGGAAGTGCAGCTACAGCTTTTATCAAAGCGGGTGGACATAAGGGTTGGCTCGCAGCCGGATTGCTGCAAGTATTGACGCCGTTTATCATCCTGTCCTTTTATGTCATTATTGCGGGCTGGACATTGCAATATGCAGTGACTTCCTTCAGTGGAACATTGTTTAACAATCCGGATTATGCCGGACAGTTCAACTCCTTTGTAGGTGGCTACATGCCAATCGTGTGGCAACTGGTTTCGGTTCTGATCACAGGCTGGATTGTTGCCAAAGGCGTATCTAACGGAATCGAGAAGTTCAACAAGGTACTGATTCCAGCGATGTTGGTGCTGCTTATTATCCTGATGATCCGTGCAGTTACATTGCCGGGTGCAGGTGCGGGGGTATCGTTTTTCCTGAACCCAGACTTCTCGCAGCTTACAACCGAATCCGCACTGGTTGCGCTCGGACATGCCTTCTTCTCCCTGTCACTCGGGATGGGTATTCTTGTAACCTACGGTTCGTATGTGGATAAAAATCAATCCCTCGGTGCGGCTACCGTTGCCGTCGGTGCGGGTGATCTGATCTATGCGCTCATTGCGGGTCTGATTATCTTCCCAACGACCTTCTCGTTCGGTATTGCACCTGACCAAGGGCCGTCATTGATTTTCATCGCACTTCCGGCTGCCTTCTCGGCCATGCCACTTGGATTCCTGTTTGCGGGATTGTTCTTTATCCTGCTGGCTATCGCGGCATTGACGTCGGCTGTATCCTTGCTGGAAGTTCCGGTGAAATATTTCATGGAACGGTTGTCCTGGAGCCGCAACCGCGCGGTATGGGTGATTTCGCTCGCGGTCTTCATCGTGGGTCTTCCTTCGGTATTATCGCTCGGATTGCTGCCTGAATGGACGATTGGGTCGAAGAGTGTATTCGACTGGATGGACTTTATGGCGTCCAACATCCTGCTGCCTGTCGGTGGACTGCTTGTGACGATTTTTGCAGGATACTTCTGGAAAACGGCTGCGGAAGCTTCGGGCCTGCGTTCCGGATGGTTCCGGGTGTGGTTGTTCATGCTGCGTTACGTGGCACCAATCCTGGTTCTGCTGGTTCTACTGCACACATCCGGTATCATTCACTTCTAGAAGTGAAGACCACATAGGCATAAATGTTGTCTGTTGTGCAGATTTACCATGGATAAAACCTCTTGGAAGAAATGCAAAAGCCCTTGTTTTCCCTCGTCAATTTTGGGACAATACGGAGTAGAGGTTTTTGGGGTAGGACCGATAAGCCATATGCTTTTTTGCGAAAAGAGGATTATACAATGAACAAATCATCCATATATGGATTAACATTAGAGCAATTACGTTCCTGGTTGCCGGAGCATGGGCAGAAGAAATCCCGTGCATCCCGGATCTGGGAATGGTTATATCAGGAGCGTGTACACGATTTCCCCGCGATGTCTGATGTCCGTCAGGAATGTCTGGACGTTCTCTCCGAACATTTCACAATGAACTCGCTGAGCGAACATGTGAAGCAGGAATCGGCAGATGGTACCGTGAAATTTTTGCTTCGGATGCAGGACGGCAACCTGATTGAAACGGTATTAATGCGGCAAAAATACGGACTTACCGTATGTGTGACTACACAAGTCGGTTGTAATATTGGCTGTAGCTTCTGTGCGAGCGGTCTGATCAAGAAGAGCCGTGACCTGACCGCTGGAGAGATTGTGGAACAGATTATGCACGTACAGCGCCATCTGGATGCAGCAGGTCAAGAAGAGCGGGTAACGAACGTGGTTGTGATGGGTATTGGTGAACCGTTTGATAACTTCCAGCACATGAGTAATTTCATTGAAGTCATTAAGGATCGCAAAGGACTGGCACTTGCAGCGAAACGGATTACCGTATCCACAAGTGGCCTTCCGGACAAGATCAAGGAATTTGCAGACAGCAGTTTGCAGGTTAATCTGGCGATCTCTCTGCATGCACCGAACAATGAACTGCGTACACACATCATGAAGATCAACCGGGCTTTCCCGACCGAGCAATTGATGGATGCCGTGGATTATTATCTGGCTACGACGAACAAACGCATCATGTTTGAATACATCCTGCTACGTGATGTTAACGATCAGCGTGAGCATGCCGCGGAGCTGGCTGAACTGTTGTCCAGTCGCAGAAGTATGGTCAGTGTGAATCTGATCCCATACAACCCGGTGGATGAGCACAGCCAGTATCAACGGAGTACAGAAGAATCCATTCTGGGCTTCTATGATACGCTTAAAAAGAACAACATCAACTCCACTGTACGTATGGAGCATGGTACGGATATCGACGCCGCCTGTGGGCAGTTGCGCAGTAAACAAATGAAGAACAGCGCTGTCGAATCCGAGCCAGACCGTCTGGCACTGGGATAAGACACAACGCGGGGCTGGCAGATAAGTAGGATGCGTGGTTGCTATAATCAGTGCCTGTACTCTGTACATGCCATTACCGTTGTTGGATCACAAATGCGTTGCCTGAATACAAAACGCCTCTGTATATCACTGAGAAGTGATGACGGAGGCGTTTTTGGGTGTCCTTATTTTAGTTTTTTGGTCATCACCAGATGGGGAATGCCGTCTTCCATAAATACGTCAGACGCAGGCGCATATCCGAGGCGCTCGTAAAACCCGGAAGCTTGCACCTGTGCGTGCAGCTTGGCCTTCTCAAGCCCCAGAGCGAGAGCCATCTGCTCCAGCTTGTCGATCAACACACGGCCCAGGCCGTGTTTACGGTAATCGAGCATAACACAGATTCGTTCCAATTTGGCGACCTGTTCCACCACACGCAGCCTGGAGGAAGCGGCAGGTACACCGTCCACGTAGAGTAAAATATGGCGTGCTTCAGCGTCTAATGTATCATACGCATCAAATTCATCTTCAGCAGGTACGCCTTGTTCTTCAACGAAAATAGCTGTGCGAATCGCGAAGCAGGCATCAAGCAATTCCTGGTTATTAACTTCAACAATCGTTGTATTCATGAATGTTTCTCCTTTGGGTGAACGTAATGTTATCCTGACGTGATAAACTGGTACATAACAGGATTGTGGAACGATATTCGTTCCATGTATACGGTTTGAGCTAAATGTTTAAAATTGAAACCAATTCAACTGTAGTTATACCATCAATTATGTTGCGAATGCAACAATTTAATAGGGGCGTGAATGTGTTGACTGATAAAAAAGAAGTGCTGCGTGAAATTGGCATGATTGCCCGCTGTCTGGATTCAATCAGTAATGTTGAGTTTCAGCATTTGAACCTGTCTCGTGGACAATATCTATATCTGTATCGAATCTGTGAGAATCCGGGCATTATTCCGAATCAGCTCGCTGAACTGATCAAAGTGGATCGCACGACTGCGGCCAGAGCCATTAGCAAACTCGAATCGGATGGATTCATTATTAAACAGCCAGCAATGGGTAATAAGAAGAATAAAGTGTTGTATCCCACCGAAGCTGGGCTTGAAGCGTGGGAATTTATTCGAAAAGAAGGCGTGCATTCAGATCAGGTGACGCTGGATGGTCTGACGGAGGAAGAGATCGAGACCGCTATTCATCTTCTCAGACGGATGCGCCATAACATAGAAGTGGACTGGAAATTTGTCAAAAAGGGTGGACGACGGCCCTACATGGATAACCTCGAATAAATGCGAACTTTAGATGTGTCTCAGTCCTTGAGAAGAAGGGTTAGGGGTTCACAGTCGTATACGTGCAGGAGGAATGGCGTGAAGATCATATTACGAAAAAAACGAACGTGGCTGGTCCTAATGCTGATCATTATTACCACAGCCAGCGTGATGTTGTTAAGGGAGCGGTTCCTGATGAACGAAGTATCCCCAACGGTATCTTTTATCGAAAAGAATATGACCAACCCTAACGGGACACTGGCTACCTACTTACAGGATGCAGCTTCGGAGGAAGCGGATATCGTTGCGGGTAAAGAGGCACTGTCGGAGTCAATCGGTCTGTGGATGCAGTATGCCGTAGCGAGCGATGATCAGGCTATGTTTGAGCAGAGCTACGAGCAACTGACGACTTATTTTCTCACGCCCCCAGACCCGTATATCGCCTGGAAGCTGGATGCCAAGGGTGAATCCCAAGTGACGACCGATGCACTGGGCGATGATCTTCGCATTATAGGCGCCTTATTGCAGGCAGCAGATCAGTGGGAGCATGGGAGAGAGGCAAAGTTGGCGACGGCAGCAGCCATTTCCCGAGCCTTAACACAATCGGCTCAAAAGCAAGGATATTTAGTGGATTTTCACGATTTTGAGGGCGGACATTCAACGGACACGCTAAGCCTGGTCTATGTAGATCTGCCTGCACTGCAAGCGATGGAAAAACATCAAATGGTGGAACCGGGAACCTATGCGAGGTACGAAGCGCTGCTGAAGAAGATGCCTGACGATGGATTGTTCTATCCGAAGACCTTCGATGTGGTTCGTAAAGATTATACGTATGATGATACCGTGAATCTGATCGACCAGTTAATCGTGGCGAATCATCTAACGGTGACCGACCGCAAACCGGACAAGCTTATTGCTTTTTTGAAAAAGGAGTTCAACTCCCGGCATCAGCTGCCCGGACAGTATAAGCGAGAATCACGCACACCTGCCGTATCTTATGAATCTTCATCGGTATATGGCCTTGCCATCTTGCTTGCTGTGCGTTCAGGTGATCCAAAATGGGCCAAACAGCTGTATAACCATATGATCACGTTGCGAGGTCAGGACTCTCGTTATCCAGGTGGATATGTATTTGACGGCAACACACATCTGTTCGACAATCTTTTTCCTTTGTTGGGAGAAATTAATTTACAGAAAACAATTAAAAAGTGATGATTTTGTCATTTTATGAACTCTTCAATGTGTTAGCATAGTTTTGTCTAATCATGTCATAAATTGTTGTAAATTAAGAGAAGTGAGTTTGAACAAGCGTTCTAAAAATTCAACGGAGAGAAGGAACTATGAGAAATAAAGCACCTACCCGCCGTATGGCATGGGGATATGCCCTTTTAATTGGACTAGCCGTAATGCAGCAACTATTGATTTATCTTAAAGTGTACATGGATCAGAGCTATACCACAGGGGATGTGATTTTTAGTATCGTGTCGCTGGGTGTATTGGTATTTGGTCTTTTGCTGCCTGTTGGCGTATCTGTTGTGGCGGGATTTGTATACCTGGTCTCCTATTTTGTATGGCTTGTTACATACGCTGATGCGAATGTGCTCGTGTTCTCCTGGTGGTTACTTATCCCGGCTAACGTTGCTGTGGCTGCGTTCATCAAGGCAAGCCTGCTGCGCAGTGCGCGTGTAGTGGAACGTCTGCAAGACATGCAGGATCGTAACCCGGAAATCGATCTGGATACCACGCTTGGTAATAAAGGTGCTCTGGCAGATACGTTAATTAAACACAGTAACCTTGCTCGTCGGTACTCCGAAAAGTATGGATTCAGCATTGCCATGTTCAAGATTGAATTTTTGCCACTGGTGATGGAATCTCTTGGCTCTGTCCGGTATGCACAGTTCCTGCTTGAAATCTCGGGTACGATTCAGAAACAGATTCGATATGAGGACTATAAATTTTTTGTGGATCGCGGACGATTTGTCATCCTATGTCCGATGGCGAATGTGGAATACCTTCCCGTTCTTACAGAGCGAATCAAAAAAGCGATCATGGATCTTCACATGATTGATAAAAAGGGAAATGAGCTGCAGACGGTGATCAGATCCGGCGCTCTGGTATTCCAGAAAGAGCAATTCAGCAAGTACGAGGACATTGACGCGGTTATTGCTGCCCTTGAACGAAATACAGAGACCGATCTCATCGGTGAGTATATATAACGGGAAGGAGAGAGGCGCTGTGGACTATATGTCCTGGTTCATCCCGATCTGTATCGCCGTCAGTTGTTTATTCGCGGTATTTACGATTTGGTTAACGATTGCAACCCTTCGTTTTCGATCGAAAGTTATTCGCAAGTATGATCGGAGGAAGGTAAGTGGCTGATTTTATTTTAATATTATCGATATTTAGTATCTGGATTGCCGTATTTGAGTCGATTGTTATTATGGCAGGTGCGATTCTTTTTATTAATAAACAGGACAAAAAAGGGATTCAGATCCCTGACAATATGGATCATTATCCGACAGTCACGGTCATGGTTCCTGCACACAACGAGGGTCTGGTCATTGTGGCGACGGTAGAGCACATCCTGCGCCTGAATTATCCGGAGGATAAGGTTCAAGTCATCGTGATCGCGGATAACTGCACAGATGATACAGCAGTGAAACTGAGATCATTCCTTAGTCAGACCAGTTATGTGCATCGTAATGTGACAGTAATGGAGCGGAAGGGAACAGGCGGCAAGTCTGGAGCATTAAATGACGGACTGGAGCTAGCGACAGGCGATTGGATCTGTATCTTCGATGCAGATGCCGCACCTGAGCGGAATTCACTAATGTTTTTGGCGCAAAAATCGCTTGAAAACCCTGAACAATATGGTGTTGTTTTTGGCAGAAACAAAGCACGCAACAGAGGTCAGAATTTCCTCTCCAAATGCATCAATCTGGAAATTATTACTTCCCAACGTGTGTATCACACAGGTCTGTGGGAATTGTTCCAGCTTGGTTCCATCCCGGGAACGAACTACATTATCAAAACAGAGTTAATCCGTGAAATTGGTGGTTGGGATGTCACAGCCATTACAGAAGATACCGCGTTGTCGTTCGAGATTTTGAATCGAGGACAGTTTGTGGCGCTTGCGCCGCAAGCGGAAGCCTATCAGCAGGAGCCGGAACAGCTTAGTGTATACATGAAACAGCGCGAACGCTGGGCCAAGGGGAACTACCAGGTTGTACTGGATAACATCCATAACCTGTTTAACCGCTCCAGTTGGCGTAATAAGTTGCTGGTCATCTATTATGCCGTGAGTTATTTTTGGTTTATGCTTGCGATCATTGTATCGGACATTATATTCCTCGTGAATCTGGTTTATCGAGTCATTGCTATATTCAAACCGGAGGTAAGTTCACCGTTCCAGTTTGCCGGCGATGCCTATGTGTTCCTGGTCATTGGTTGGGCGCTCATGTACTTTATTTACGTGTTACAGATTAATCTGGCGCTTGCCGCAGATATTGGACAGAGTAATACCCGTAATTTCATCTACGCCTGCGTGTCCTACTTCACGTATGCACAGCTGTTCATTCTGATCTCGATCAAGGCATTCTACTCATTGCTCATGGACAAGATTCGGAAACGCGAGAGCAAATGGTACAAGACGCAACGTTTTGGCTAAGCAACGATAAGGGAATAAGGGTAAGGTAAAAAGGCTGTTTGCTGGATAATTTCAGGCAACAGTCTTTTTTGTTATAGCCAGGCACATCCATATTCTGTATACTCTTACAGGCTGTAAATAGGAGCATGCTTAACAAGAAACGGGGGCTATGCAATGAAGGGCAGAGGATCAGACTTTTACGATGATGATGCGAATTTCGAGAAGTATATGGAACGTCGCAAGTGGCAGGAGAACGCCAATGATACATTGGAGAAGCCGGTGATGCTGGAGTTGATCGGAGACGTTGCTGGCAAGAATATACTCGATCTCGGTTGTGGAGATGCAAGGTTCGCCGCAGAATTGCTGAGCAAGGAGCGCGAAGGTTCAGCGTATACAGGGATTGAAGGTTCGGCGAATATGATTCAGGCAGCCAACGAGTCGGTAAAAGGATTGAATGCCCGGATTGAGCAAGCTTTCATGGAAGATTGGACTTACCCGGCGGGAGTGTATGATCTGGTGATATCGAGACTGGCTATTCACTATATTGAGGATGTGGAGAGCCTGTTCCGCAACATATACGATACGTTGAAAGAGAATGGGACATTGGTATTCTCAGTAGAACATCCTGTGATCACGTCCACGCTGCAACCCTCCGGGACTCGAACAGATTGGGTAGTTGATCAGTATTTTGTGGAAGGATTTCGTGAGCAGCAGTGGCTTGGGGGTTCTGTGAAAAAGATGCATCGTTCCATTGAATCGTACTATATGGCGTTACAACGGGCGGGGTTCCGTGTTGAGCATTTACGTGAGTCAGCACCACAGCGTGCTCATTTTGTAAACGAGGAAACCTATCTGCGCAGACAACGCATTCCGCTGTTTCTGTTTTTAGGTGCCCGGAAGTAGAGAGTGATAATGCGTTTAGATAAATAGATGGAAACAGCTAAGTTATACTCAAAAAGTAGAAAGTTCTACACAGAAAAAAGTGGATAACACTAGATATAGGAGTAAATAGCCCAAAATCTATCCACATGTGGATAAGATATTGGGCTTTTACTGTTATGTTTCTACACCTATGCTACGTTTGCTGTGTATAACCCCGCGATTATGAATCCGCCGCCGCTCTGACATAGACACGTTCCCCGTGCCGATCAACTTCGACAGGTGCCTCGAAGAAGTTGCTCAGCACTTCGGTGTTCATCAGCTCGCTGGTTAATCCACTATTGACTATTTCACCCCGGCGAAGCAGAAGACTATGACTAAATACAGGTAAAATTTCCTCGGTATGATGGGTGACATAGATGAGTGAAGGGGTGTCTGGACGCTGTGATAATTCACGAATACTGTCCAGCAATCGCTCTCTTGAGAACAGATCCAGTCCATTACAAGGCTCGTCCAGAATGAGTACGCGGGGATTGGCCATGAGTGCTCGGGCAATGAGAAGCTTTTGTTTCTCACCTTGAGAACAGGTGCGATATTCCCGGTCCCACAGATGCTGACAGCCCAGCGTTTGCATCAATTCCTGTGCCTGATCCAGATCATCATCTGATAGCTTGTCATACAGGCCAATGGTGGCATGTTTGCCACTGATCACGACATACTGTGTGCGGTCTGTGCCGTACAATTTCTCTTGCAGAGATGAACTGACCCAGCCGATGGATTTGCGGAGCTCCCTCAGATCCACATCGCCATATTCATGACCTAGTACGGATATTTTGCCTTCGGTCGGCCACAGATACCCGGTGATCATGTTTAGGAGTGTTGTTTTGCCGGAGCCATTCAGGCCAAGCAGCGCCCAGTGTTCACCGTCATTAACCTGCCAGCTTACATCGTTCAGCAGGGTAAGGGGTCCTCTTTTCCACGTGACATGCTGTACATCAATAATCATAAGTTATTCCTTCCTTCTGTTATCCTCAAATGTCTTAGGTGTATTGTAGTCACAACATCAGTGAGGTTTCAACGGTCATTACGCTGTTCTTGGTTGGTCCTTGCGCAGAAATACAGCACACACACCAAGCAGTGGCAAAAACGAACATAACTTGATAACAAACGAAATGCTGGTCACGTCAATTAAGGAACCTAACACAACCGAGCCAAGTCCAGCCATTCCGAACGACAGGCCAAAAAACAATCCGGATACCGTTCCAATATGACGAGGAAGCAATTCCTGTGCATAAACAATGATGACGCTGAAGCCAGACATCAGGATTAGTCCAATCATTCCGCACAATACCATGGACAAGATGGGTCCTGCATAGGGTAGCAACAGCGAAAACGGTGCAGTGCCTGCAATGGAGAACCAGATCATCGGTTTGCGTCCATAACGGTCAGCGAGCGGACCACCGAGCAAGGTTCCGACCATGCCTGCAAATTGCAGAACAAATAGACAGATCTGTGCCTGGGAGAGCGGCAAGTCATATGCATCGGCGTAATAGAAGGCGTAGTATCCAGTCATGCCAGCAATATATACGAATTTGGAGAATAACAGCAGGATGAGAATTCCCATTGTAAAAGCGATGAATCGCCTGCTCACAGGCTGTGTCACTGGTTCTGCGCCGCTTGATTTAAGAGGGCGTTGCTGACGAATGCCATTCTCGGCAAGCTTGTCTCTGTACCAACGACTGACAAAAGACTGAATAAAGATGCCGATCAGGGCAAAGCCCATCAGCCATAGAAAACTACGCTGCCCATGTGGCAGCAGGATGAAGGCGACCAGCAATGGAGCAATGGCCTGCCCTGTGTTGCCTCCCACCTGGAAGATCGACTGCGCCATTCCGCGTCCACGTCCGGCCGCCATATGGGCCACACGTGAGGATTCGGGGTGGAGGATGGATGAGCCTATGCCAATCAATGCTGCCGAAACAAGCAGCATCCATAACTCGGATGACAAGGCTAAACCGAGAACACCGATCAGGGAGAATAACATACCACCGGGAAGCAGGATCGGCATGGGCCTGCGGTCTGACATATAACCGACCAGTGGCTGAAGGACCGATGCGGTAATATTCAGGGTGAAGGCAATCCAGCCCATCTGGGCGAAACTGAGCTGCATGGTCTGCTGGAATAGTGGGAAAGCAGACGGAACCACCGTCTGCATCGCATCATTCAGCAGATGGGCGAAGCTGACTCCGGCAAGCGCCCAATTGGCGGAGGAGTTGATTTGCATTTTGCTTAAAGTGGCCTGAGCCATGGGAGATCACCTCGAATTATTTTTTTCTATGATAAAAGATAGGGGCAGATCATGTCTTTGTGAAAAGTGCTTGGAAAGTGAGCACGATTTGCTATAATGTCAGCAGGTGAGCAAACGATGGAATTAAACATGACGCTAAACGGGTTGGAATTATGGAAAGCTACTGGAGGATTTGCCAATGAGCCACATATACATGATGACTGGTATCAGCTAACGCTGCCGGTCAGAGGACAATGTCATCTGGTACAGGAACAGCACGCATACCCTTTGAAAGCAGGCATGGGGATTATTGCCCATCCTCAGATGGAGCATTATTTTGAAATAGGTTCGGATTCGGCGGTCATTGTGATTAAGTTCCGTAAACCGCCATTAGGCAGCTACGAAGGCGCGGAGTTAAGTTGGGGACGAGCTGAGTTTCGGCCTACCCAGACTTTCGATCCTGCGGAGATCAACAGTCTATTTCGAAGCTGGAATTCTATTTTGTTAGATGACGTGCCCGACTTGCTGCGAGTACAAGAAACAGAATTGGCGATCGAGACGTATCTCAGACGGATGTTGACGGGGCAGGAAAAAGGAATAGGAACTGTAGATACCGGTACATTCATTGATCCTCATATCCAACGAGTGCTGGATTATATTCACAGTGCCTATACAGGCCCCATGGATATTGATTCGATGGCGATGGTTGCGCATCAGAGTCGGTACCATTTTATGCGCTCTTTCAAGGCTCTTACGGGATCAACACCGTATCAATATCTGCTGAATTTGCGCGTAGAAGAAGCGTCCAGGAGGCTCCGCCTTACGACGGACTCAGTAACTACAATCAGTTATGAGCTGGGATTTTCCAGCGTCAGTCAGTTTTACAGAGCTTTTCAGCGAGTGTATGTGGTAACACCGATGGAATATCGGAATCAGGTGTAGAATTCAATGGGCAGTCTCGCGTATGCGGGACTGTATTCAGAACGTTACAGCATGACACTGATTTTTGTTGTTGCCAAACGATGGAGACTTTGCTAAGATGGAAAAAAGTTTATGTAAGCGTATACATTTAGGATAAAATTACAACGTTGTAATTATGGTTTAACCATCGGAAGAAGTACATCAGTTCTAGCAAGAATGATAAAAAAATAGCATTTTATCAATGGCAATAGAATTGATATAAGGATAATTATAATCCATATACCAATTATGTAGGATATGCTCGTCTAAAAATTCAAACGTTGTAATTATAAAGCGAAGAGGAGTGCTTTATGTTGAAAAAACGCATGTCCACGCTGTTCAGCCTGATCAGACGGGATAAATATCTGCTGCTGATGTTTTCGCCTATCTTTCTGTATTACCTCATTTTCATGTACCTCCCGATGCCTGGCGTGCTGTTAGCATTTCGCAATTTTCTGCCTGGGCAGGGCATGTTCAGCGGGGAATGGGTGGGTCTTCGCTGGTTTGAGCAGTTCGTGAATTCCATCTATTTCTGGCGGTTGCTGCGCAACACGTTTTTGCTCGCCTTTCTACCGCTCTTGTTCGGCTTCTCCATCCCTATTCTTTTCGCGGTCTGCATCGTGGAGATCAAGAACCGGACATTCAAGCGATTTGCCCAGACCGTTACGTACCTTCCTCACTTCATCTCCACTGTCGTTGTAGCCGGCATGATTATCAACTTCCTGTCACCAACAGATGGCATTGTGAACACCCTCATCGCCAAGCTCGGGATGGACAAAGTGAACTTCATGATGGAGGCTGGCTGGTTTCGGACCATCTTCACCAGTTCCGACATCTGGCAGAGCTTCGGCTTCAGCTCCATCATCTACATTGCAGCCATTATGGGCATCGATCCCGAGATGTATGATTCCGGAAAAATTGACGGGGTCAACAAGTTTCAGGAGCTCTGGCACCTGACCCTTCCCAGCATCAAACCAACGATCGTCATCCTCCTGCTCCTGTCGCTTGGCGGCATTATGAGTGTAGGCTTTGAGAAAGTATATCTGCTCTACAACGGAGCCACTTACGAAACTGCCGATGTATTGTCGACCTACGTCTACCGGATGGGGATTGAGGGACAGAACTACGGCTTCGCCACAGCTGTCGGTTTATTCAACTCCATTATCACATTTGTGCTTGTCTTTGCAGCCAATTCCATGACCCGACGCCTGACCAAGATGTCACTCTGGTAACACCATAACCGAACCCCAAAGGAGATCCTGTATGCAAAAATCGAGTAGTGACCGGTTGTTCTACGGATGTGTCTACCTGCTGACCATACTGGCGGTCGTGATTACGTTGTATCCCTTCCTGTACGTGATCAGTATTTCATTCAGCTCGGTGGATGCCATCGACAAACAAAAAGTCGTGCTGTGGCCTGTCGGTTTCACCCTGTCAGGTTATCAAATGGTCCTGCAATACAAGGAGTTGTGGGTGTCTTTCTACAATACCGTCTGGTACACCGTGGTTGGCACGCTGTTGAACATTGTGGCAACATGCCTCGCCGCCTTTCCGTTATCGAGACAGCAGTTTTTCTTACGTCGCAAGCTGAATTTCTTCATCGCCTTCACGATGTATTTCTCGGGGGGACTCATTCCGGTCTATATGCTCATTACCTCACTGGGGCTATACAATACCCGCTGGGTAATGGTGCTGCCTGTGCTGGTCATTACGTTTAACGTCATGATCTGCCGCTCGGCTTTTGAAGGCATTCCGAATGAGATCTTTGAGAGTGCCAGTATAGACGGGGCCAACGAGCTGACGATGCTGTACCGTCTGGCGGTTCCGATCATCAAGCCAACACTGGCAGTACTTACGCTGTACTATGCGGTATTCCACTGGAACAACTTTTTCTCGGCCCTACTATATCTGGGCAAACAGGATATGCAGCCCTTACAGATGTTCCTGCGAAGAGTGCTGATCATGGCTTCGCCGGAAGTGATGCAGAAGATGGGAGGCACGATGACTTCGGGCGCACTGGCGGTCTCCTCTCTTCAGGTTCGTTATGTATCCATTGTGGTCAGCATTCTGCCGATTGTTACGATCTACCCATTTATCCAACGGTACTTCGTTAAGGGAATCACCCTCGGAGCCGTGAAAGGATAGCCTTTTTTACCCGAGCATCAGGATTGACCAGGGTTGTTCAGGATTGTTCATACCTAAGGAGGAATGATGGATGAGATTTAAAGGGGCAGGAAGAAAAAGTGTAATGGCAGCGATACTGGCAATCAGCCTTGCGGGTTGTAGCGGTGGAACAGGGGCGGGGACTGATCCCGGAAGTACCCCAACCAGCTCGGAACCAGCATTTAATTACACTGGTGCAGGTCCTGTAACCGATCGGCCGGATGCTAAATTGTCTGTTCTCGGCACCAACGCATGGACGACCAATGTGGATTTGTCTACCGCCGCAATCGTGAAGAAAATCGAGAGTAATGCTGGTGTTGAGGTCAATTGGGATCTGATTCCACCACAGAATTACGCGGATGCTGTGAATCCGAGGCTGGCTGCGGGTACGGGATTGCCAGATATCGTTTATCTGCCGGATCAGGATCAGCTTATGAAATACATCAACAGTGGTCTGTTTATCCCGATTAACGAACTGGTGGATAAGTACGGCGTGAATCTCAAAAAAATATATGAAAAGTCCCCTTCGGTTAAAGCCAGTTTAACGACGCCAGATGGTAAAATGTATTATATCCCGCAGCAGACGCTCACCCGAAACTATATGCCAGTGTTTATGATCAATCAGCGCTGGCTGAAGCAGCTGGGATTGAACGAACCAACCACACTGGATGAGTTCACGGCGATGCTGCGCAAATTCAAGACGGATGACCCGAATGGCAACGGGCAGGCTGATGAAATTCCACTGTCCATGGAATCGAAATTTGTGTCGATGGCCTTTGGCCCTGCCTTTGGTCTGGATCTGTCCAATCAATTCTATGCAGACGATCAGGGCAAGGTACATTTCAGCTATTATGAGCCTGCCTATAAGGAATATCTCACCTATTTAAACGGACTGTACAAAGAAGGCCTGCTTGGCGTGGATTATGCCAGTACGACAAGTGATCAGGTGACCTCGCGCATCTCTCAGGATGTGACGGGAGCGACGTTTAATTTTAGCTGGTACATGTCGATGGTCTACAGCCCGCTCTTCAAGGATTATGATCCGGCAGAGCCCATCTTCAAAGGCATCTTGCCACTAAAAGGACCGCATGGCGATCAGTTCTATGTAGGACGTACACCGGTAAGTGGCATCTTCGGCATTACACGTGACAGCAAAAATCCGGAGCTTGCTTTCCGTTTCCTGGACTATGCCGTAAGTGAGGAAGCGCAGACGTATTATACATGGGGCATCAAGGATGATACGTATACGGAAGAGAACGGCGTGAAGACCTTCACGGACAAAGGCAAAGACAATGAATACATTCAGAAGCTCGGCATCGGACCGGTTAATCTGCCTAATATTCAATCCACCGACTCTGCTGATTCTGTCGTAGCCGAATGGCATGCCAAGCTCGACAAGGAGCTGGAGCCGTACATCCGTGAACCATTCCCGTTTGTCTACGCGCTTCCGGATGAGGCGAGTGTAGAGAGTATGGCGATGCCTGACATCACGACCTATGTGGAAGAGATGAACTTCAAATTTATTAGCGGAGATGCCAGTCTGGATCAGTTCGACAGTTATATTGAAACATTGAAAAAGATGAATATTGAGCAGGTTATTGCAGGCAGACAGGCGCAGTATGATCGATATAAAGCTGCACAGCAATAAGTTTCCCAAGGTATGAAGGGTGTTGATTGATTTTGATAACCATTAAAGACATTGCCAAATTGGCGGGGGTGAGCTATAGCACGGTATCCAAAGCCCTTAACGATGATCCGCGGATCAAACCGGCGACGAAACAGAAGGTGCTCGCCGTTGCGGAGAAACACCAGTATCGGAAAAACATGTTGGCCCGGCAGCTCTCCACAGGCAGAAGTAATATCATCGGTTTTGTGCTGGATGAGCTGAGTAATCCGTTGTTCTCGAACATATCTGGCAGTCTGCACGCGGAACTGAAGAAACGGGGATACCAGATGATTCTGGTCGTCGCCGATGACGGGGTGGACGTCTTCAGCCAGCTGCGCGTGGACGGTTGTATCCTGTGGGATTATGCCTTGGACAATCGGGATGTATTTTGGAAAAAGTTTGCGACGCTCAACATGCCATGTTTCGTGCTCGGTACAGATGAAACGCCGAACTCCCCATACATTAAGATTGATCGGAAAGAGGGCATCTTCAAAGCAGTCGAGCACCTGCAATCACTGGGTCATACCCGAATCGGTTTTATTGGCAACTCGCAAAATATCAAACTGGAAGGATACAGGGAGGCTATGCAGCGCACAGGCCTGATGTTCAACGAAGACCATGTACTGCCAGCACACTCCTCTTGGGAGGACGGATATTTTGCCATACGTCATCATATATTTGGCCCGGAGTCGCCCACAGCTTTTATCGGATTGAACAACTTGGTGACCCGGGGAGCGCTGCGGGCTTTGCTTGAAGCAGGTTACAGCGTCCCAGGGGATATCTCATTAATCGGTTACGATGATCTGCCAGATATGCAATACGCTGAGGTCGCACTGACAACCATCGGACCACCGCTGGATGAACTGGCTGCACAGGCGGCAGAGCTGATTGTATCGTTGATCCGTGATGAACAGGTGGACTATCCGGTGGTCATTCAGCCGAAGCTGAATCATCGTAATTCAACGGCGAAGTGTCAGTAACGACGAACAAGAATGATTAGACGCACATGTGCACGTTAAGGATGATACAACATTCAAGGAGGTGTCCGTTATGCAAGTACAGACGCAATTATCCTGGTCTGAGCGAATAGCAGAGACGATTATCCAGCAATGTGATGGGGACGGGTATCATGCGTTTCCTTCTGAACGATGGGCTTATGTTCAGGGTATGACACTAATGGCAATGGCGCAAACGGGGAAACAGTACGGTAAGGACGAGTATATTGCTTTTATGAAGAGACATATGGATATGTATGTGCAGCAAGAGGGTTCCATTGCGATGTATTCACTTGAAGAATACAATCTGGATCAGATCAATCAGGGCAAAAACCTGTTTGGGCTGATGGATACTACCGAAGATCAGCGTTACGCGGAAGCCGCACATCTACTGGCGGCGCAACTTGCAGGGCAGCCCCGAACATCTGAGGGCGGCTTCTGGCACAAAAAGATCTATCCTTTCCAGATGTGGCTGGACGGATTGTATATGTCATCGCCTTTTCTGGCTCAGTATGCGAAGCAGTTCAACCGACCTGAATTATGGGATGAGGTAGCTCATCAGATTCTGCTGATTGAACGCAAGACACGTGATCCACGCACCGGACTGCTTTATCATGGCTGGGATGAATCGAAGGAACAGGTCTGGGCCGATACGTTGACCGGATGCTCCTCACATTTCTGGAGTCGTGCCATGGGTTGGTATGCGATGGCTATTGTAGACAGCGTGGAGCATTTCCCTGTGCATCATCCAAAGCGCGGAACGATTATTGGCATCTTCGAGCGGATGTGTCACGCGTTGGTTCGGGTACAGGAACAGGAGAGCGGGCTGTGGTTCCAAGTGCTTAATCAGGGTTTCCGCAAAGGCAATTATCTGGAAGCTTCCGGCTCTAGCATGTTCGTGTATGCACTCGCGAAGGGTGTACGGTTGCGTTATCTGGAGCCACATTTCAGAGAAGCAGCAGAAAAAGGCTGGAACGGACTCACCTCCAGATTGGTGGAAGAAACCGCTGCCGGAGTGAAGCTGAATGGAATCTGCCATGGGGCAGGACTCAGTCTGGACCGGGACGGATCGTACAGCTACTACGTGAGTGAAGCAATTGTAAGCGATTCCTTTATGGGGACGGCTCCGTTACTGCTGGCTGCGCTGGAAATGGAGCGATTGCCATGAGCAAGCAGGTGTCACCAGATCCAAATCTGGGTCAATCGATGCGTTATTATACCGTTTCTCCGGATGGGACGGGTGATTATGCTACCATACAGGCTGCAATTGATGCCGCTCCGGACGACAGAACCGAAAGCTTCACGATCCGAATTAAGGCTGGCGTATATTACGAGAAGCTGGATATTGAGAAGCCTATGATTCATTTGATCGGTGAGGGGGCGGAGCATACGGTCATTACATATGATGATTATGCGCTCAAGAAGTTCCCGGATGGGTCGCAGTATCATACCTTTCATTCCTACACAGCTTTCATCGGAGCAGACGATTTTACAGCAGAGCAAATATCCTTCGTTAACTCAGCTGGGCCGGGCAAGGTAGTAGGTCAGGCGTTGGCTGTGTACGTGGATGGAGATCGGGCAGCGTTCCGCAGTTGTCGCTTCATCGGCCATCAGGATACGATCTTTACCGGACCATTGCCGGAGCAGCCGCTGGATCGCAGCTACTTTGGCGGGCCACGGGATGGGGCGGAGCGGCGGAAGCTGCGTCAATATTATGAGCACTGCTACATTGAGGGCGACATCGATTTTATTTTTGGCTCGGCTACGGCGGTGTTCAAGGGGTGTGAGATCTTTGCGAAGAACCGTTTGTCTGATACGGCGATTGCGAACGGCGAAGTGAACGGCTGGATTACCGCAGCATCTACACCCGAGGATGTACGTTATGGGTATGTATTTATCGATTGTGATCTCACCAGCAATGCACCTCCCCAGTCGGTATACCTCGGCAGGCCATGGCGTAATCATGCCAAAGTCTGTTTCTTGAACTGTTGGATCGGTGCTCATGTGAAACAGGAGGGCTGGCATAACTGGAACAAGGCAGATGCGGAGCAGACCGTTCAGTACGCCGAATATAACAGTGCCGGACCTGGGGCCGGAAATGCGATGGTACGGGTTCCCTGGGCAAAAACACTAAGTGATCAGGAAGCGGCCGAATACGCGATACCTCTTATTCTGTCCGGTGTGGACGGGTGGCAACCTTTCGGTGAGGAGAAGGGTTAATCGGGGGAAAGTCATGCTATCTACTGTGCAAAATCAAAGATGAAAGGCTCTCTTTCAAGTCTCTTAAAGACTTGGTAGAGAGCCTTTTTTGTGCGGTATCTTACATTTTTCGCCCCCCATAGAAATAATTTATCCCTTATCTGATTTGCATTTTACTGATTAAATACAGGGTGAGGATCTGTAAATTCCCTGTAAAATTTGGATGGTGTTTATTAAAAAAGAACGAGAGGGAAGGTCCATTCTGGTAAGGAAGGGAGTGAAGAAGACACTCAGCGTCAGACGGTTGGATAAGGCACGAATCGATCGCGGCTCACATGTAAGTGTACCATTGAAGCTTTGTTTGCAAGGTGAGAATAACCTAGTACAGGAGGGATTTTGCTTGAATAAAGCTGTTCAATTCCGCCCGGTCATTACATTCGCTTTGGCATTTCTTCTGATTATTTCGTGGTTTGCACCAAGAGTTGACGCCGCTGCCCTATGGCAGGCAGGCACCGCATACAAGAAGGGAGATCTAGTAACATATCAAAATAAAGATTATGAGTGTATTCAGCCCCATACGGCGTTGACGGGTTGGGAGCCTTCCAATGTTCCTGCATTGTGGAAATACGTCGGTGAAAATACCGGCGGAGGGGGAGAGACTCCCGGCTCTGATACGACACCCCCTTCTGTTCCCGCTGGTCTAAACTCTTCCTTTATCACGGACACCTCAGTCAATTTGGCCTGGAATGCATCCACGGATAACGTGGGCGTAACAGGATATGAGGTGTATCGAAACGGTGTTCTCGTGACAAGCACCTCAGCTACAACGGCTGTAGTCACGGGACTGACAGCTGGCACAACTTATGCTTTTACGGTAAAAGCAAAAGATGCCGCAGGCAATACATCCGCTGCGAGCACCTCCCTCAGTGTAACGACTTCCAACGGATCTTCTAATCCTGGGCCAACCGGCAGCAAATGGCTGATCGGCTACTGGCACAATTTCGACAATGGTTCGACCAATATCAGACTTCGTAACGTATCAACAGCTTATGACGTCATTAATGTCTCCTTTGCCGAACCGATTTCACATGGCAGCGGAACGCTTGCTTTTACTCCGTATAATGCGACGGTAGCCGAATTCAAATCCGATATCGCCTACCTTCAAAGCCAAGGAAAAAAAGTGCTGCTTTCCATGGGGGGAGCCAATGGCACCATTGAGCTCACCGATGCGACCAAGAGACAGCAGTTCGAGGACTCGTTAAAATCGATTATTTCCACCTATGGTTTCAATGGTCTTGATATCGATCTGGAAGGAAGTTCCCTGTCTCTGAATGCAGGGGATATCGACTTCCGTAGCCCAACGACACCGAAGATCGTTAACCTTATCAATGGCGTAAAAGCGGTTAAATCTCATTTTGGCACTAATTTCATTCTGACGGCAGCACCGGAGACGGCCTATGTACAGGGCGGATATCTGAGCTATGGCGGCCCTTGGGGAGCATACCTACCAGTCATCCATGCCTTGCGTAATGACCTGACCCTGCTTCATGTACAGCACTATAACACGGGCTCCATGGTGGGACTGGATGGGCGCTCCTACGCCCAAGGGACAGCCGATTTTCATGTGGCTATGGCTGAAATGCTGCTTCAAGGCTTTCATGTAGGCGGAAGCTCAGGCCCATTCTTTAGTCCCTTGCGACCAGATCAGATTGCAATCGGTGTACCGGCTTCCCAGCAGGCTGCCGGAGGTGGTTATACGACACCAGCCGAGCTGCAAAAGGCATTGAATTATTTGATCAAAGGTGTGTCATACGGCGGTTCCTATACCCTTCGCCAACCTGCAGGTTATACGGATCTTAAGGGGATTATGACCTGGTCCATCAACTGGGATGCATATACAAACAACCAGTTCTCAAATGCACATCGTTCATTCCTGAATGGTTTTAGCACGCAAACAACAAAGGAGGTTGTGTACTAAATGCCCAATGTAAACAAACACACTATTTTGAAGAAAACCGCAACGTTTTTCCTAGGTCTGTCCCTGCTCTTATCTGTTATTGTTCCCTCATTTACACTCCAACCTGCTACGGCAGAAGCAGCAGATGCGTATAAAATTGTTGGTTATTACCCGTCCTGGGCCGCTTACGGGAGAAATTACAATGTAACCGATATTGATCCGAACAAAGTGACGCATATCAACTATGCTTTTGCAGATATTTGCTGGAACGGCATTCATGGCAATCCGGACCCTTCGGGGCCAAATCCGGTGACATGGACCTGTCAGAATGAAAAAAGTCAGACGATCAATGTACCCAACGGAACAATCGTGCTTGGCGATCCATGGATTGATACGGGTAAGACATTTGCAGGGGATACGTGGGATCAGCCCATCGCAGGCAATATCAATCAGCTGAACAAGCTAAAACAAATCAATCCTAATCTGAAGACAATCATCTCCGTGGGAGGATGGACGTGGTCCAACCGCTTCTCCGATGTAGCCGCGACGGCTGCAACGCGAGAGGTCTTTGCGAACTCTGCCGTGGACTTTCTGCGAAAATACAATTTTGACGGAGTGGACCTGGACTGGGAGTATCCGGTATCGGGTGGGCTGGATGGTAACAGCAAACGTCCTGAGGATAAGCAGAACTATACCCTGCTCCTGAGCAAAATCCGTGAAAAGCTGGATGCAGCAGGAGCTGTAGACGGCAAGAGGTATCTGCTTACGATTGCAAGCGGTGCATCGACGACCTATGCTGCCAATACGGAGCTTGCAAACATTGCGGCCATCGTCGACTGGATTAACATTATGACATACGATTTTAACGGGGCTTGGCAAAAAGTCAGCGCGCATAACGCGCCGTTGAACTATGACCCTGCGGCTTCGACTGCTGGGGTGCCGGATGCCAATACATTTAATGTGGCTGCCGGAGCACAAGGGCATCTGAATGCAGGCGTACCAGCTGCTAAACTTGTGCTTGGTGTTCCGTTCTATGGACGTGGCTGGGATGGATGCGCACAGGCAAATAGCGGCCAGTATCAGACGTGCACGGGTGGTTCTTCCGTTGGAACATGGGAAGCAGGCTCCTTTGATTTCTACGATCTGGAGGCAAATTACATCAACAAAAACGGGTATACCCGTTACTGGAATGACACGGCCAAGGTGCCATATCTCTATAATGCAACCAACAAGCGCTTTATCAGCTATGACGATGCAGAGTCTATTGGGTATAAAACGGCTTATATCAAGAGCAAAGGACTCGGTGGTGCGATGTTCTGGGAGCTCAGCGGCGATCGTAACAAAACACTCCAAAACAAGCTGCAATCCGATCTGTCCAATGGGGGTACCTTGCCGCCAGTAGATGTGACAGCGCCGAGCGTTCCAGGAAATGCCCGTTCGACAGGCGTGACGGCTAACTCGGTGACGCTGGCTTGGAATGCTTCAACGGATAATGTAGGCGTTACCGGTTATAACGTCTATAATGGCGCTAATCTTGCGACATCCGTCACCGGAACGACAGCAACAATTAGTGGACTTACAGCGGGTACCTCATATACCTTCACGGTAAAAGCAAAGGATGCTGCAGGTAATCTGTCTGCAGCCAGTAATGCTGTAACCGTAAGCACAACGACTCAGCCGGGAGGCGATACGCAAGCACCAACTGCACCAACGAACCTTGTGACCACCGCGCAAACGACATCCAGCATAACGCTGAGCTGGTCGGCATCCACGGATAACGTGGGTGTAACGGGTTATGATGTATACAACGGAACGCTATTGGCGACAACGGTGACCGGAACGACGGCAACGATCAGCGGGCTTGCAGCAGATACCTCGTACACATTTACGGTGAAAGCAAAAGATGCGGCGGGAAATACGTCTGCTGCGAGTAGTGCTGTGACTGTAAAAACGGCAACCGGAACGATGAATCCGGGCGTTTCCGCCTGGCAGGCCAATACAGCCTATACTGTTGGACAGCTGGTGACGTATAGCGGAAAGACGTATAAATGCTTGCAATCCCACACATCCTTGCCTGGGTGGGAACCATCCAATGTTCCTGCATTGTGGCAGGTCCAATAGTTAAAATATGAATTACAACAATTTAAATTGAAGCCTGCAGTGTTAACGGGTCTTGGCTACAGTGAAGAGAATATAACAAAAAACCACCGGCTCCTGTTCCGGTGGTTTTCGCTATGCTATCTCAATGACAAACAAAGCAGCCTCCAAAAAGGCTATCTATTAGAAATCGAAATTATCTGGATCAGGTCCAACGCGAACATCTTCGTTCAGGGCGCTGATCTGATCCATCTCTTCATTTGAAAGGTCAAAGTCGAAGATGGAGGAGTTCTCGATAATCCGCGGTTCTTTGGTCGACTTCGGAATGGTAATGACCCCATTTTGCAGATCCCAACGCAAAATGACTTGTGCAACCGATTTGCCTTTGGCTGAAGCAATCTTCGTAAGCACTGGATTGTCCAGTAACTGACCCTGCATTAGAGGTGACCAAGCTTCAAGCTGAATACCGTGCTTTTCGCAGAAGGCTTTAAGCTCAACCTGAGTCAGGCGAGGGTGGTATTCCACCTGATTGATCATCGGCTTCACTTTGGCATCCTGCATCAGGTCTTCGAGATGATGAATCTGGAAGTTACTTACGCCAATAGCCTTAATGCGGCCGGCTGCATACAGCTCCTCGATCGCTTTCCAGGCTGCTTTGTATTTGCCTGCCTTAGGCCAATGAATCAGATATAGATCCAGGTATTCCAGTCCCAGTTTATTCAATGTGGTATCAAAAGCGGCAAGTGTCTCTTCATATCCGAGGTCTGCATTCCATACTTTCGATGTCACGAACAACTCTTCACGTTTCAGGTTGTTTTCTTTCAAAGCTTCGGCGATGGCTTGGCCCACGCCAGCTTCATTGCCGTATATTGCGGCAGTATCGATGCTGCGGTAGCCATGTTTAATCGCATTTTTCACAGCTTCAATTAATTCAGATCCTTCTTCTACCTTAAATACGCCAAGTCCAAACCAAGGCATATGAACACCGTTATGCAAAGTGACTGTAGATTGTAAATGTTGTGCGGTTTGAGCTGTTGTCATGAGAGTTCCTCCTTCAAATGTGTAAAAATCAGTCATTTCAAGCTGAATTGCCGTTATTTCATCATACAAAATCAAATCATACTAGATCAAATAGGGCTCAACGTATATAGTATAGTAAAATACGATTTGAAACCGGTTCCCTTCATTGGCTGGAACCGATACACAAAAGGCTGCGCCTGTGGTCGGAATGAAACTTAGAACGAAACTTTCTCCATTTAGGCTGGTACTTGTTGATCCTTGCTTTCCAGCATTTTAGCCCATGCAGTCAGGATTACAGCTACGAGAACCATCAAGGCGCCGACCCATGTCGTGTGAATCAGACCGATGGAGTCATTGATCACGCCACCCAAATAGGCACCTATAGCGATCCCTGCATTAAATGCGGCGATATTAAAGGCTGAGGCTACATCCTTGGCTTGTGGTGCATATCGTTCAGCCAGGGTTACTACATACATCTGAAGACCAGGAACATTCATGAAGGCGAGCAGGCCCATGCCCATAATGGTGAGCAGTGCTGCCAACTTGAATGGGACCGTAAAGTACATGATGCCCAGAATGATGGTCTGAATGATGAACATGTAGAAGAGCGCCTTGAGCGGGTTGCGATTGGCTGCTCTGCCGCCGATGATATTACCGACTGCAATGGCGATTCCGTACAACAATAGAATGAACGCTACCGTTTTCTCGGAATAGCCGCTGATATCATGCAATAACGGGGACAGATACGTAAAGACAACAAATGTTCCTCCGTACCCAACAGCAGTAATGGCAAAAGCAAGCAGTAAGCGCCCGCCTGTAACCAGCTTCAGCTGATCCCGAAATGCCGTTCGTGTACCACGTTTCAACGTGGATGGCACGAGTATCAGGTTCCCGATCATCGCAATGATGCCAACCACGACAATGAGGATAAAGGCAGCGCGCCAGCCCCAATGTTGACCGATGAGTGTACCGAGAGGTACGCCAGTTACCGTGGCGATCGTTAGCCCGGAGAACATGATGGCAATGGCGCTTGCTCTACGATTGGCAGGTACCAGATCGGCTGCAATAGTCGAGCCGATGGACATGAATACGCCGTGAGCCAGAGCGGATACCACTCGTGCAATGAGTAACATGGTGATACCCGTCGATAGTGCAGCCATCGTGTTACCGGCAATGAAGACAACCATGATGGCAAGCAGTAACGTTTTGCGTGATACGGTAGACGTCAGTGAGGTTAGGATAGGAGCCCCAAAGGTAACGCCTAAGGCATATAAAGTAACGGTCAGTCCCGCTGTAGTTACGGAAATGCCGAGATCATCCGCAATAAGGGGCAGTAGCCCAACGCTGATAAACTCTGTGGTACCGATAGCGAACGCACTAATGGCCAGCGCTAGTAGCGCCCACGTGCTGCGTTTTGAATCTTGTAACATTTCTTGCTCAACTCCCCAGAATGTAGATTTACGTACCGGCAAATGCTATTATGAGTTATTCGGTATAGATTGAATAGTACGTACTTTTTAGTACCCTACGTACTTTTTGGTGCCTATACAGCATGCGACGGATGTAATCCAATTCATCAGGGAGGAAGCAAGATATGGTTCGAAAAAAATATAACATCTCGGTTGAAGCTACCCTTGAGGTGATCGGTGGCAAGTGGAAATGCGTCATTCTCTGTCACCTGACACATGGGAAAAAGCGTACCAGTGATCTCAAGCGTATTATGCCCGCAATTACACAGAAAATGTTAACACAGCAACTGAGGGAGCTTGAGAACGACGGGATCGTGAACCGGATTGTATATAATCAGGTCCCTCCCAAAGTGGAGTACGAATTGAGTGATTACGGCCGCAGTTTGGAACCGATTCTCAATGCGCTCTGTAATTGGGGAGATCAGCATATTGTAAAGGAATACGGAGATAAATCAGCAGTGCTGGAGGACAATGGGCTCAATGATTTTAACTCAGACAATAGGGAGCTGGTGCAACCGTGAACTATGAGATTCTATATGATGGTGCTTTTGCGATGCTTAAAGTACATTTGCAGCGGGGAGAGCGGTTCAAGGCCGAGAGTGGTGCGATGGTATCCATGACTCCGACGGTTGAACTGAAGGGTTCAGCAGAAGGTGGAATGTTTGCCGGGTTCGGTCGGATGCTGAGCGGGGAGAAGTTCTTCTTTCAGGAATTGACGGCTGCAGGCGGAGCGGCAGAGATTCTGCTCTCACCTTCAAGCATGGGCGATGTGGAAGCCGTTGAATTGGACGGTTCCTATTCACTCTATGTGCAGAAAGACGGATTTCTGGCAGGAACTGAAGGCATTCAGGTGAATACCAAAATGCAAAACCTGAAGAAAGGTCTCTTTTCGGGAGAGGGTTTCTTTATTATTGAGATTAGTGGGCGTGGAACCGTATTTCTGTCTTCCTATGGTGCAATCCATGCGATCAATCTGGCCGCGGGTGAAGAAATGATCGTGGATAATGCCCATTTGGTGGCATGGCCTCATTATGTAGATTACCGCATTGAGAAAGCTTCACAGGGCTGGTTATCCAGTGTTACAAGTGGAGAAGGATTGGTATGTCGGTTCCGGGGAGAAGGAACCATTCTTATACAGAGCCGCAATCCGCAAGGATTCGGACAATGGGTGAAGCAGTTCATCCCTACGCGCTAAATATTTTTGCAGAAGTACACACAGAGTTGCAACGGATGTGTTTCCATCATCGTTATATGAATAACGGACTTACTGTAATGTCTGATGGATACATATTCTGTTGCACAAGGTCGCACATCATGGAGGTATGAGATGACAAGCTCACAGTATAAAAACGCACAAGAAAGCCCGGGATACCTGCTATGGCAGGTTACAGCGATGTGGCAAAAGGAAGTACGTCGGGTGTTGGAGCCACTCGAACTAACACAGCCCCAATTTGTATTATTGCACGCCTGTTTATGGCTCAATGAACACGATGAGGAAGGCAAAGGAGTAACTCAGGTTCAGATTGCTCAGTTTGCCAAGGTGGATGTTAACGTGACTTCTCAGGTTCTGCGTGCGCTTGAAAAGAGAGGATTAATTACCCGCGCTCGTCATCAGACGGATACGCGTGCCAATATTATCACAACAACGGAAGAAGGAACCCGATTGGCTGTGGAGGGAATTCATCTTGTCGAGGAATCGGACAAGGCATTCTTCGAAACTTTGGATGATCGTAAGGGAGAGTATTTGGAGATCATGCAGGAGTTTCTTCGCCAAAAAACAGAGGGTTAATCCATAATATAATTTTTTTTATTTTATTAAACTACATTATGTAGTGGAACTGGAAGTTTTTCTAATTACTAATAATTATTGCACCACTACAAAATACAAATAAACCTCCTGACTTTATCCGTCAGGAGGTTTATTTCAGTTGTTTCAATCGATTCGATAGGATGCAAATGGCTCGCGGCGACGGAAAGAGTCACTGATCTGATCCAGATCGGCCAACAGCTCATCGGGCAGTGACATGTCCAGACTAGCGAGATTATGTTCCAATTGATCGGTGCGTGTAGCCCCGACAATCACTGTGGATACAGCTGGACGTGTCAGTAGCCATGCGAGCGACAACACACTCGGGGAGCAGCCATATGAGGCAGCTTTTGCACTCACTTGTTCACTTAGTTGGATATTATGCTCCAGTAGGAAACGGTTGAAGGACGGATCGGTGTCTGCTCTGGAACCGGAAGGCACACGGGTCTGTCCGTTATATTTACCAGTCAGAATACCGCCTGCCAGCGGGAAATACGGAATAATGCCTACCCCCTGATCGAGACACATCGGAACCAGTTCAAGCTCAGGTGTACGGTCTGCCAGAGAGTAGCTGGTTTGGGTGGAGATGTAGCGCATATAACCTTTCTGTTCACTGATCCCCAGAGCTTTCATCAGCTCCCAGGCTGCGTAGTTGGAGGCTCCGATATAACGGACTTTGCCGGAAGTGACCATATCGTCCAGTGTGCGCAGTGTTTCATCCAGCGGTGTATGCGGATCAAAGGTATGGATCTGGTACAGATCCACATAATCTGTTTGCAGACGCCGCAGGCTATGTTCCAGCTCTTGTTGCAAATGGTAGCGGGAGGAACCCCGCCCATGGGGACCATCATGCCGGGGAAGTCCGGCTTTGGTAGCAAGCACCGCGTTTTCCCGTCGACCTGCAAGGGCTTGTCCAATGATGCGTTCCGATTCCGTACCTGCGTAGATATTGGCGGTATCAATAAAGTTGATGCCCTGATCCATCGCTGCATGAATAATGCGGGTAGAAGCTGCTTCATCCGCGCGTTTGCCAAACGCATTGGTACCGAGCCCCAGTGCAGACACACGCAGACCACTATTGCCCAAACGTCGATATTCCATCAGTCATCGCTCCTTATCTGTCAGTCTTTGTATAGCAGATTATAACGCAATCTATTGAAAACGTGTTATTAATATAGTTAAATGATTCTAAGAACCCGTTATTAAAGGAGATATGATGGAAAACAGTGCCGCACATTTAACAAGACGGAAGCCGAAGAAACCGAAGAAGAAATGGAAGAAGCCATTGATCATCACCCTAAGTGTGCTGCTTGTATTGGGAGGACTCGGATTTATCTATCAAAAGCAACTCGTCGTGTTTGCCTTTAACATGTTCGCCTCAGGTACGGTGAAGGAAGCCTTGGATGACTCCTTTAAGCCAGCTGGCGATAAGGATGCCCCTGTTGTAGAACATACGGACCCATTCTCACTGTTGTTGCTTGGTATTGACCAACGCGATAACGAACCAAGCCGTTCGGATACCATCATCTATTCCGTCGTGCGTCCAGAAGACAATAAAGTGCTGCTGCTGTCCATTCCACGTGATTCCTATACCGAAATTGTGGGCCGGGATGTGAAGTCGAAGATCAATTCAGCTTATGCCCACGGTGAAGCCAAGATGGCGATGGATACGGTGGAGAATCTGCTGGAGAACAAAGTGGATTTCTATGCCGCGATTAATTTTAACGGGCTCAAGGATATTGTTGATGCGGTAGGCGGCGTTGAACTGCCGATCAAGAAGAACATCGAGAACAAATCAAAAGCGCATGAGAAGCTGTTCGTTGAAGCGAACAAACCGATCTATAGCGGCGAAGAAGCGCTTGGTTATGTGCGTTACCGGGAAGATTCCGATTTCAATCGGACGATGCGTCACCGGATTTTCTTAAGTGCCTTCATGAATCGTGCGCTGGAGGTCAAAAATCTGACCAAGATCCCGGATGTGATCCAGATTGCCGGATCGAATTTTACAACCAACATGACTTCGGACTTCATCGTGAAGTTTGCCGAGTCCTTATATATGAAAGACAGTACACCCACGATCAGCAACTACATGCTGAAGGGGGAAGGCGCGACGCGTAGTGGCGTATGGTTCTACGATCTGTCGGAGGACGATCTGCAATATGTACGTGGTATGATCGCCAGTTGGCTGGACCCGGATGCGACCGAGATTATTGAACCCGAGTCAGCGGATCAGACAGATACACCAGATGCAGCATAAGCATCCATTCTTGTGCAAAATGCTCATATGAATAAAAGTCCGGCGAAGCGGTTGCTTCCCGGATTTTTTGCGTTTGAAATCCTTCAGGTGAAATATTGTACGGATATATCTAATGTTTAAACCTCTTTTTATGGCATACATATAGTAAAATATAGGGAAAAGATTAAACATCAACCAACGGAGGAAGCTCATGAAGGAGTTTAAGGAACGGCTTGAGCAGGTTCAGGAGCAGCAGAAGCAACTGGCGAAGGAGTATCATGCCTTGCTCCAGGAATACCAGTCCGATGACCTGATCGTTAAGAATGAACAATTGCAGGAACAGTACGAAGCCCACAAGCTCAAGCTGCAACAGCTTGAACTTCGCTCGCGCAAGATGGAAGAAGAGAATGCACGTCTTCGCATGGCGTTATCCGAACAGATGCTGGACGAGAAGCTGAATCTGATCCGGGTATCGCGGGAGAAGATGGAGACCTATTTTCAAGGGAAAACAGCGGTACATAATGATCGAATTGCATTCCATGAACATCGAACCAAATCCAATCTGAACGTACTATACAACCAGGCCGCACAGGAGTTGCAAGAGGATTCCCATGAGGTGAAGGAGAGGATCGCTTACCTTGCGGCTGAGGTGAACGAGCGCATTGAATCGCACAGACGAGCCGTCCGGGAGAGAGAAGAGGCTCTGCGTGGGCACATGGAACGTGGATATGAGCACATGGCGGAGGAAGGGTTGAGCGAAGAGACTATTCAACGCCGGATTAAGCAGAATCGCATGGAGATGAAGATTGGACTCAGCTGGATCAACAAGGTTGCCATCCTGCTCCTCATTCTGGGGGTTGGAGCAGCGTTCCGTTACTCGTACTCGACCTGGTTTAATGACGAGATGAAGAGCGGTGCCTTTTTCCTGCTCGGTGCACTGATGCTCGCCGGAGGAGAGTGGCTGTTCCGCCGGAAAAGGCAGACGTTTGCGATGGGGCTGCTCGGCGGCGGGATATCGGTGTTGTTCGGCTCCATCTTCTATAGTTACTTCTTACTGCATATTATCGGGTTATATACGGGACTTGGCTTGTCTGTATTGGTATCGGCAATCTCCGTATTGTTGTCCTTGAGATACCAGTCGAAGACCATCTGTTCACTAGGTTTGGTGGGCGGATATCTTCCGTTATTCTCCTACATGTTCTCGTTCGGGCTTGAAGGCCCTGCTGTCTATGTAGCCATGATCTATTTGCTGCTCTTAAACGGCATTATTGTATTCATATCCTTCGGCAAAAGGTGGCCGGTGGTGCACTATATCAGTTTCCTGTTCAACACACCATCCATGCTCATCCTATTATGGCTGTCGCCAAGTGAGAAGATTGGCATGTTGTATTCCATTGTGACGTTTGCATTATATCTGGGCATTACGCTGGCATATTCATTCAAACACCGGATGAAGTTAACCTGGTGGGATTTCGCTCTACTCGCTATGAATACGAGCATTAGCTGTCTGATGTTATACGTGTTATTTGATGTGGCGGATTGGAATGATGCTCAAGGCTTGCTGGCCTTGATCTTCTGCGTGGTGTATCTGGGCCTCGCACGATTCGTCCAGCGCAATATGGCTCAGGAGAAACAGACGATTCTGCTCTTTTATGTCACTTCCCTGACGTTTGCCATTCTGATTATCCCGTTCCAGTTCGGGGCCAAGTGGTTATCGATGGGCTGGTTAATTGAAGGCGTTCTGCTGGTCACACTCGGACATCTGAAACGGTTCAAATCGGTGGAACGTGCCGGATGGGGCATTGTGCTTCTATGTCTATTCACTTTCGTGTACTATGACCTGCTGGCGCTATTCTTCATCGGGGAACGTTCTTACTTTATGTTAAAATACACCAGCATTACGCTGGGGACTGTGCTTATTACACTGTATTATGCCTGGGCAGCTCACGGCAGCTCATCTTCCAGAGAGAGATTCAATTACAGCGCGCTGGAGCTGGGTTTCCTGAACGGATTCAAGTATGTGACACTTGCGAATGTGTGGTTATACGTGCTGTATGAGTCGAATGAATTGTATACCAGAGCTGTCGATGGGATGTTCCTGTTATACATGTTCTACAAGTTGCTCATGTTCGCAGCGCTCACCATTGCATTGGCCTATGGACTGAGCAAGGTGAAGCTGCTGCACGATCGATACGTACAGATGTATACCACCTTCCTGCATGCCATTGGTTGCTGTATTGCACTGGCTGTCACCTTAACCATGCCAGCGCTTCAGCCGGAAGTTCAGCAGCATACAGCGGCAGAGATTGTTGGTTTGCTGGTGCTGATCATCTTTAACGTAGGGGTATTCTTTGCAGGAAGGGATCTGCTGATTGCAGGCATCCGCGGGCAGTTCAAGAGCATTGAATGGTACCCGGTTATCGCAGGGATATATCTGCTAGGGGTCATCACCGTATTCCTGACGATCCAGTTCCATTGGGGTGATGTGGGGCTGATGTTCAGCCTGATCTATCTGCTGCTGGCGATTCTCTATATTGCCTATGGATTCCGTAGAAAATATGTCATGATTCGGCGTTTGGGCCTTGGCCTAACGTTGTTCGCTACGGGAAAGATGGTGTTCTATGATGTGGGGATGCTTACCTCGGGCAGCAAAATCTTTGCCTATTTCAGCTTTGGCGTACTATTGCTTGGGATCTCTTACCTGTATCAGAAGGTGTCCAGCCGGATGGAGGAAATACAGTCCAGAGAGATATCGAAGCCTGATGACGAAGCGAGTGTGCCTGAGGAAGATCAAGATTAACTTGGATACGAACGATAGAAGTAGCATTTGCGATTATATGGGGAGGGATTCGAAGTGGGATTTGACCTAAAAATCATGCTTTGGCAACTGTTATGGCTTACTGGCCCTGTAGCTCTTATCGTGTATGCGTGGAGGAAATTCGGCGTGAGAAAGAAACGGCATTGACATGAGTGTGGATTAGTGGGAGTGTCCACTGTCGACTTCACTTCGCTTAGGCAAATAAGTCGTTATCTGTGTTGTTCAAACGGATAGACGATCTTTTGTGTAATATAGATTCTTTGGATTAAAATAAGGCTCCGGGCTGCTGTGACCAGCAATCTGGGGCCTTATTGATTTGAGTCTATGGCTTAGCCTAATATGACATTCGTGAAACGTTTTGCGCGGAGATCACGTTATAATAGAGTAGACTAGGGCTGGATCTTCATTTGTAACCATGAGGTTTCGGTAGCCGATGTGCCTTTCAGTGATTGTCCGCCATCATCGTTCATACGGGAGAGCACGGTTAATGTCATGGACAGGGCGAAGGCGAGTAGTACGTATATGAAAATGTTTTTTTTGTTCATTGGAAGGTACCTCTCTTGTTGAATGAGCTAAAGTAGACATCCGGTCGTCATGAGAAAAAAAGCACAACGTCTGGTATAGTAGAGTGAGTAGAACCAAACATAAATCGTTCCTGTATACCACTATATTGAACTATAGCGGGGCAAACAATGGAACAAATCTGATGAATTTATCATTATTATTATGAAATGTTTATAGAGATCGAGTGATCGTTGAAGGTGGGAGAATAATATGCGGGAGACGGCAAAAATCGTCATTCGTACGCCAGGACAGGAAAGTGACGGCTCATTCGCTTATGTAAGCCAGGGTCGCTCCATTACGGTGGGGCGTTATACAGGTGGTAGTGAATTGGACTTGTCTGTTTATAATCAGATGATATCGAAGCGGCATTGCCGCATTCATTATGATGTACAGCAACAGCTATGGATCGAGGATCTGGATAGCAAAAATGGAACTGAACTGAACGGGCAGCGCCTCGTTCCCTATGAGAAATATCCGTTTGGCGAAGGAGACAGCCTGACGTTGGTCAATGGCCTGATCCAGCTTCGCACGGAAGGCGATCTTGGAGAGACGAGGGAATATCGTGTGTCGGATCTGCTGGGTGAGGGTGTGCGTTTGCAGGATCACCTGCAAACCGTGCAGATCGGTGAAGTGGAGATTCCGCTGTCCAAGAAGGAGTATCAGCTGTTCAAGCTGCTGTATAGTCAACTGGACCATTTTGTGACAAGGGAACAGATTGTGGCTCAGGTGTGGCCGGAGCGGAGCATGTTGGAGAGTGAAGCGGTAGGGATCGACGAGATTAACTCGCTAATCTATCGGACGAATCGCAAGCTGGGTGTGCACTTTACGATTAAGTCTGTGTACAAAAAAGGGGTATACATGAAGTCTCATGTGCCCGAATGAATGCGTGATAACAAAGGGATGATGCTATGTTCATCGTTCATCTAATTCCATGGCTGATTGCCGTGGTGACATTGATATGTGTCATATCCATCGTACTTGTCAGTTGGAAAAACGGAATTTCCCCGATGCCCACATCCATTCGCGTCAGACAGGTGGTCATTCAGGAAGTGAACCGTATTCCAGGGTACGGAGATGTGCTTGAAGCGGGTTCCGGATGGGGCACACTGGGATTGGATATTGTAAGGCATTGTCCTGGTAAAAGGCTGACCGGGATTGAGAATTCGAGAATCCCCTTATGGTCTTCCCAAATAATTGCCTATCTCAGTGTTCGCTTACGTCGAGCCAAGGGAAAACAGCACTCTCTCAAGGGCAGGCTGCGCTTCATGCGTGGGGATATCTACACCAGTTCCTATGAACATGCGGATTGTGTGATCTGTTATCTGTACCCAGGAGCCATGACCCGGCTTCTGGACAAGTTCAGTCGGGAGCTTCCGCCGGGTGCCAGGGTGATTAGTGTCTGTTTCGCCCTCCCGGGGAAAGAACCACTACGTACCATTACATGCCGGGATGCCTTGCGTACCAAGGTGTATGTGTATGCTTTTTGATGAAGAAGCTTATGATTGGAGACAGGAGAAACCGGAGGAATGAGACCCTCATGTTTCTGCTTTCGTTCAATGCATGTTATAACTCACGTGGGGTGTATATAGCTATGAATAAACAAGAACAAGTGACTGATCATTTCAAAGAATTATTTAATAAACTGGTCTGGATTAACAAGTCGAAGATGGAAGCCAGTCTTCGTGGTTATAAGTCTTCCGAAGTTCATTGCATTGAATATATTGGAAAGAATATCGATCCCAATGTGACAAAGCTTGCAGAGTCGCTGTATATGACCAAGGGCGCCATAAGTAAATTGACGAAGAAACTTATCGAAAAAAAACTGATTGAAGTCTACCAGAAGCCGGAGAACAAGAAAGAAGTCTATTTCAGACTGACTGAGAAAGGGACCGTTGTATTCGGTATTCACGAGGAACTTCACCAAGAATTTCAAAAGCGGGATCAGGCTGTGTTTGAGCAGGTAACCGAAGCGCAATTGGAGGGAATGCTCAGGTTTATGGAGCAATATAGCAAACATTTGGACGCAGAGATAAAGAAACAGGGTTTGGACATTTAGATAAATGTGTGTAATGAAGAGTAACACAAAAAGCAACCTACTCTAATCGAGGGTAGGTTGCTTTTTTATTTGAATAATTATTGTTGACAAGGAAACTAAAAAGAGTTACATTTTTGTTGAACAGGAAACAATAATGCAAAGAGGAGACACATATGACTAAAGAAAACGTCAAAACCACTGAATTACCCAAAGAGGTGCTCATGGCAGCCTGGGCTATAGCTCTTGGAGCCATTGCACCTTTGCTTGACTCTACCATGGTGAATATTGCCATAGATCAATTAACACATGATTTCAATACAACCTTGACTATTATTCAATGGGCCATTACAGGCTATATTCTCGCTCTTGCCATGGCAGTTCCCATCTCCGGTTGGCTTATGAACAAGTTCAATAGCAAGAAGATTTTCATTGGCGCTGTTATCCTCTTTGGAGTGATTTCTATTTTAGTAGGTGTTAGCTGGAACATTTCGAGTTTTATCTTCTTTCGTTTACTTCAAGGGTTCAGCGCAGGGGTGATTACGACCCTCATGTTTACCCTCTTGGTGAAAACGGCAGGGAAAGATCACTTGGGAAAAGTGATGGCCATCGTAAGTACGCCTATGATCTTCGGCCCTATTCTGGGTCCAGTCCTTGGAGGATTCATCGTTCAGGTGGCATCCTGGCAATGGATTTTCTTCATTAACGTGTTCATCGTGTTGATTGCTGCGCCAGTAATGATGAAAACAATTCCTGATTTTGAACCTTTCAACAAAGAGAATAAGCTTGATCTGTTTGGCATTATTAATTTGTCTTCCATGAGCGGGGCTTTAATCTACGGGATAACGAGAGCTGCGGAACATGCTACGTTTAACAATAATGAAACGATCTTATGGGTGGGTATTGGTGTGGGTTTGGCTGTCATATATATGGCTTATAATCTCATTCGCAAGAATCAAACGGTCCTGCCCATGAGTCTGTTTACTTATAAAAGTTTTGCTGCTTCAAGCGCCGGCTTGTTTATGGCAAATATTGCTCTTATGGGCCCGATGTTAATCCTCCCGCTATTCTTTCAAAACTTTCGCCATTTTACGGCGATTGAAACAGCAGTTGCTCTTATCCCCCAAGGGGTGGGGATGCTTGTTACTCGGCCTTTACTTGGAAAAATGATTGATAAAATTGGACCCAAATATGTAGTGATTGTCAGTTTATTTCTTTCTCTCATTGGTTCAATTCCGCTTATTTTCATCTCTGATAAAACAAGTATGATCTGGATTTCCGTTATATTGTTAATTCGTGGTGCGAGTATTGGAGGGATTAGTCTGCCGTTAACAAGTGAAGCATACACTGGGCTTGATAGCACACAGCTCCCTGAAGCGAGTGTGGGCATTAATATGATTGAGAATCTTGGTTCAAGCTTTGGCTCAGCTATTATCGCGACGGTTGTTGCAACGGTCATACAAGGGTTGCAACCAACGGTCATAAATGAGTTGAAGGGGTACCATGCCGGATTTCTATTATCCAGCGTTATTCTTGTAATTATTCTAATCCCTAGTTTGTTTCTTACAAATAAAAGGAACGCATGAACAGTTACTCATGTTCTTCCTGAAAAAATGAAAGCACTAGGCCCCGAATTCACTATTATCGTGATTTCGGGACCTAGTGCTTCTTATTATACACTTAACTACAAATTATGATTATTTTGCAGAATCCGTAGTGCCTGTGCTGCCGGATGTTGTGCCGGATTGCGATCTGTTTCTGCCGCCTCCGAATCCGCCTTGTCCACCGCCGCCACCAGGACCGCCCATACCAGTATTGGCTGTGGTTACACCGGATTCATTCACCCAAGTCACATTACTGGTCGATTCGAATGCAACCACTTGAGTTCCGCCACTATAGGTACCGTCTGTGTAGAGTCCATCCACCGCTTTACCTGTAGACGTACCACCGGAGTAGATTACATAGGAGCCATCTTTTTTCAGATCCGGGGAGCTGACAACCACGGTTTGATAATCTTTTGCCGGAGCAAATGTCAGAATATTGTTGCCTTCGCTATCTTGTACATGTACAAGTGTTCCAGCTTTTTGCGTTGCAGGGAATGTCATCACAATGGTATTTTGCGTAGACGCATCGGATGTTCCTTGTGCCATGCCAGAGCTTCCGGCAGCCACGAGGTACCCACCGCTGATTTCAAATGTACCGTCATAATCCAATGCTCCGTTACCGTTATCCGTCGGTCCGTTCACAATCACTGTTCCGCCAGTCATGTTAATGGAACCATTGGAATCCAGTCCGTCACCACCTGCGTTCACCGTGAGGGAGCCGCCGTTAATGTGGAACTCGTTATTACTTGCTGCTGCACCACCCATACCGCCCGGTCCACGTCCTTGCTGATTAGCAGCTGTACCTTGGGATGCCTGATCGGTAGTCGATGTTGTGCCTGTCGTTTCGGTTACAGAGATGTTCGATGTCGTTGTTGCATCGGTTGCTGTAGTAGCGCTATCTGTACTTGCCGCTGTATTCGCAGCTGTTTCCGTCTCGCCACCTGCAGCATTTACGCCATCATCGGATGCCGTTACATCTACATCCCCATCGTTCAGGGTGATGATTGCACCTTCAAGTCCTTCATAGCTCTTCGCAATCGTGATGGTTCCGCCGTTAATCGTCAGGGCCTGATCGGCATGGATGCCGTCATCACCGGATTCGATGTTGAATGTTCCGTCGTTGACTGTCACGTTATTATTGCTGTGCAGGGAATCATCCATGGAATCAATGGTATACGTACCGCCATTAACCGTAAGGTCTGTACCTGCTTTAAGTGCTTTGGCACTTGTGGACTCCGTTGCTGTTGTTGCAGTGTCCGCATCAGCATTGTTATCCGTTGAAGCTGTTGTTGTTGTGTTGGCAGAGTTGGATGCCGCTGCGCCGTTCGTATTAGCACCTGCATTCGTACCGCTGTTAGTAGGCATCTCCGGCATATCTGCAGGAGGTTCGCCATCCGGTGGTGTACCCATATCGGTTGGTGGTGTGCCGCCACCCCATCCACCGCCACCGCCGCCAAATGGACCTTCTTCTACTTTGGCTGGTGCATTGGCGCTACCGCCGCCCGTTACAATGTTGTATGTGCCGCCATCCGTAACGAGTGCAGTTTCAGCCTGAATACCGTCGTTGCCACTTTGGATATCGAAGGTACCTCCTGCGATAGCAACGTAACCTTTGGTGGTATCTGTGTCATTGGTTGATTTAATACCGTCGCCTTCGGCTTCAATGGTAATCGTACCGGCTTGAATGGCGACCATATCCTTACCTTTGATCCCGTCATCGGCTGCTTTGACGCTGATACTACCACTAATGATTTTGAGATCATCCTTGCTCGTAATACCTTCATTATAGTTACCAGTGACGGTCAATTGGCCTGCACCGTTGAATGTAAGATCGGCTTTGCTGAAGATCGCAGCATCCGGCTCGTCTGTCGTAGCGTCGGCGTACACATATGTTTTACCATCGGAAACGGTATTCTTGGTTCCTTTTTCGAGGGTAATCACCGCTTTACCCGCCTTCTGAATGTAGATTGCGGCGCTGTCGTTATCATGAATTGTTGCTCCGTTTAATACGAGATGCACAGTACCCTTATCGGCAACGTTAACCACGATTTGGCCATCCGTTAGCTCACCGCTAAGTACATAAGTGCCTGCTTCGGAGATGGTTACTGAGCCATTCGCTGCTTTGGCGCCCGAACCGGTCACCGTTGCAGTTGTGCCGTTCAGCTTAATCGCTGTGGAATCTGCCTCACTCCAGCTAATATTGGTATCGTCAGCATCCAGAGAGACCAGATCCGCGTATTTTACAGAAGTTAGCTCGCTGACGGATACCGTTTTGGTTGTTCCTGTTGTTGACGTTGCAGCATTGGCCGTTGTGCCTGTGGTTGCTGGTGCACTGCATGCTGCGAGTAGGCTGGTAATCATGGCGATGGACCAAAGTTTGCTACCTGTTATCATGTTCTTCTTCATATTAGATCGTTCCCTTCAATTTAAAAATTAATATTCCGTTGTTGGACTCATGGTTAACGAAATATCCAGGTTGCCGTTCCGTGTACGGATCGCATCGAGGAATTCCTTTTGGCTAACACTTTCGTGAATGGTTACACTGTAGACCAGCTCATACAGACTGCCGAGTTCAGTGGTTCTGATTTTTTTCAGATCAAAAGGTACGTTGAATTTATGGAACACTTCATTAAGGGCTTCTTCATAGCTTAAGTTTTCGGGAATGGTGACTTTTAGCGTTTTCAGCTGACTTTTCTTGCCGCCGAAGTTGAAGCGACTCAGAACAAACATCAGTACACACAGGATAATGGTGAACAGCACCGCGTATCCAAAAGCGCCTACACCGCAGGCAAGACCGGAAGCCATCGTGAACAATACGTAAGCAATGTCTTTTGGATCACCAGGGGCACTTCGGAATCGGATGATCGAGAAGGCACCTGCCAAGCTGAAAGCTCGTGCGATGTTGCTGCCGATCAGCAGGATGATGATGGCGACAATGACGGGCAGGACGACCATCGTTAAGGTGAAGCTCTGGGAGTATGTGCTTTGGTTAGTCTTCATGTAGGTAAGGCTGATGACCAATCCCAGAATGATGGCAAGACCAATGGTGATGACTGCGTTGTTAAACGTCAGGTTGGTATCGGTTAGGGCTGAACTAAACAGTGAATCAAGCATATAGGACACGCTCTCTTTCTATAATCGTTTTATCTTGTTCTATGGATGGGTTGAAATCGGTACCTGGCACAAGCATGCGCTCCGTCTGGTAATTCAGGTTGGTCGTTCTCACCAGATGTCTGTACTCGTTGCCGTATTTGGAGAATCCGGTGCGGTAGAGACCATGCTCACAGAGCAGTTGCGACAACCACAGCGGAACGGTTTTCTCGGCTTTTACTTCCATCAGCCATCGACCGTCCTTCACCAGTGGTTCACCGTAATCTCCCTGTTCCAGCTTCAGATCGTATCTGCGGCTGCGAATGTTGGTGTCAAAGGTAATGCGAAGATCCCGGCTGTTCTTGTCGAAGAGCGCTTTTCGTTCATACGCCAGATACACTTTAGGTTCCAGGTCGTAGAGGCGAAGGAAATATTTGATCTCTTCGACAACCTGCTTGTTCATGTAATCCGCCAGCTCCGGCGCCTGTCCCGAACGAACGAATTCGTAGGCTTCATCCAGCTTCAAGGCGGTTCTGCGCTTGTTCACCAGGCCGAATACTTTCTTTTTGATCTCCAGATACACTTTGGCATTCTCTTCAGGTATTCCATAAGCCCGCAGTCTCAGCTTTTCCTTGTATTTCGGTTTGGAGAGACTGGCGCGGATCAGCGAATCCTGCGGAGTGTCGAAGTACAGGTTGCTGATGGAGTAATACTCATGTTTCTTGTTGTAGGCATCCAGCTCCATGTATTTCAGCAGGTCATTGTAAAAGTGTGCATACTGCTCATCCGTCAGAAGGTACTTGCTCTCATATCGGTTGAATACTTCAATAGCCATGTGGCACTCAGTCCTTTCGTTGGTGGGTTGTATGTTTTGTTGCATCGTGTATTGCTTCCATGTCTGTATCTTAGAGCCCCAACCTTGAATGAATCTTAAATGGTTTTACATTGCGTTAACATTTTTTTACCTTCCTATAATAGTTCGCATGCACAAAATGAATTAAGATTGATTCAAGGTTTAATTGGTAGAATAGGTGATATCATAAAGAGTTTAATGAAGACGAATAATTCAAGCAGAGGAATGAATAGAGCATGAGAATATTAATTGCGGAAGATGAGGTTCATTTGGCAGAGGCTGTATCGCAGATTTTGAAAAAAAACAATTACTCCGTGGACATGGTCCACGACGGCAGATCAGGACTGGATTATGCGCAGAGCGGCATCTACGACCTGTTACTACTCGACATCATGATGCCGGAGATGGACGGGATCACCGTCCTGAAGAAACTTCGCAGTGAAGGCAATCATACGCCTGTCATTCTGCTTACTGCGAAAGGTGAACTATCGGACAAAGTCACAGGCCTCGATTATGGTGCCGATGATTATATCGCCAAGCCTTTTGCCACAGAAGAATTGCTGGCCCGGATACGAGCAGCCTTACGACGGAAGGGCGAAGTGGTTCCCGAGGATGGACTGAAGTTTGGCGACATTGAGCTGAATACAACCCAGTTGAAGCTGAGCGTACAGGGTAAGGAGATCAAGCTGAATCTGAAGGAGAATGAACTGCTGGAGCTGTTGATTGCCCGCAAGCAGGCGATTACCTCCAAAGAGCAGATTATAGAGAAGTTATGGGGATTTGATTCGGAAGTGGAGTATAACAATGTGGAAGTATATATCTCTTTTTTACGCAAAAAATTAACCTTCCTGAACTCTGCCGTCCGCATTAACACAATTCGGGGTGTGGGGTATGTACTTGAGGTGACGTCCTGATGTTCAAGAAACTTCGAAATCGATTCCTGATCGTGAATCTGGTGTCCATCTCCATTATGATGCTGGTGGCATTTGCGACGATCTATACAATTACGTACCAGAATGTGCAACGTGAGACGAGTATGGAGCTGTACAAGGTGTCTGATTTCTACCACAGTCCTTATAATTCATCCAAGATGCCGCGTGGGGAAGATGGGGGGATGGGGACAGGTTCTGGTACAGGTTCAAGTACAGGCGCAGGTTCAGATTCATTGCCCTCCGATGCCATGGGTGGTAATAATGGAGGCCCGGGAGGGGATCCCAACTCACCTCCGGCACGTTCCGTTTCATTTATGATCAAGACGGATGACCAGTGGAAGATTACGGATACGCATTCCCGATTTGATATGGAAGATACGTTCTACACCGAGGCACTGCAAAAGGTTGACCAGAATAAAGTTGGTGATTCGGAACGGCAGACGGGGCAATTTGCGTTGGATGGAACGGACTGGGCCTATGTGGTTGATCCGAGCGGTGATGGGCATATGATCGTATTCATTGATGTGACGGCACAACAAGGTATTCTTACGAATCTGATCTATACCTTTGCAGTTGTCGGACTGGTGATGCTGATTGTGATCTACTTCTTGAGCCGTTATTTTGCCAATCGCTCCATTGCGCCAGTCAGAGAAGCGTTTGAGAAACAAAAACAATTCATCGGAGATGCTTCACATGAGCTGAAGACACCTCTGGCGATCATTAATACGAATGCCGACGTGCTTCTGGCAAATCAGGAGGATACCATAGCGAACCAGGCGAAGTGGCTGCACTATATCAAGTCGGAAACCGAGCGCATGACGGGACTTACGAATGATCTGCTCTATCTGACTCAGATGGATGACTCGCGTTCCACGATGATTCATGCGAAGTTTAATATGAGCGATGCGGTAGAGAGTATTATTTTGCCGATGGAGGCCGTTATATTTGAGAAAAACATCTCCCTCGATTACAACATTGAGCCCAATCTTACGGTTCATGGGAACAGTGAACAGATCAAACAGGTCATTCTGATCCTGCTCGATAATGCTGTGAAGTATTCCGGTCCCAAAGGGTCCGTAAACGTTACGCTCCAGAGACAGAATAATGATGTTATGCTGGCCGTGTCCAACACAGGGGAAGGCATTGCACCGGAACACCTGGACCGGATCTTTGATCGATTCTATCGTACGGATTCGTCAAGAGCCCGCAAGCATGGTGGGCATGGTCTGGGTCTGGCCATTGCTCGTTCCATTGTGGATCAGCACAAAGGAGAGGTGTATGCTCGAAGCGTGGTCGGAGAGGGTGCTACATTTTACGTGCGATTGTCGTAGGGGCGGATTGATGATCTAGCTCCACACTAACCCTTCGCTACCACTCTATAATTGTTCTTCAGGCATAAGTTCTGCCTGTAATGGGTTAACCTATGCTACAATGGCAACAGTATGTATGAATCAAGGAGATGAACTGAACGTGGCAGAAGCAAACGCAATTAATGAACAAGAAATGATGCAGTATATTGCAGATAAAACGAAGGCAAGCCAGGCGAATATCGCTCTTGTGCTGAAGCATGAGCAAGCGTACATCAACAAGGCGCATGAGAATGCCAAAGGCAATGATGTCGATATTGATGGCGATGATCTGGCGGACTACATCCTTAGTCGCAAAGATGTGAAGCTGGATGAGTTGACCGTGGAAAGCATTCTGGATGCTGAAATGGACTACTTGATGGACAAGGGTCACGCGGGATACGTAGATTAAGTTCGGCGTAGGCAAAATCTAACGAACCTGATACGCGCTATTCGGGTATTTCTCGCTCGTTAGAGTGATCACGAGATGCAACGAGGCGTTAACTGGCTTTTCAAAAGTACATTTTCACAGATGCGGCCTAATGCATGGCAAGTGTTGTACTATAAAAAAGACCTCAACTCCACAATACTGTGGTGTTGAGGCCTTTTTTAGATTGTAGCGACCAGGCATTCCTTCGGGAACACCTGTCGGTATAACTTTTATAAGGATGGACTTGAAGTCTATCGGACCGAACTACTATAGGATCATTTGTCGAGTCTCGCTATGAGTACAGTCATCCCTATTATTCCTACCATATACAGCTTCTTATTGACCCATCATGCCGCCATCTACAGTGTAGAGGGAAGCTGTGACATAGGATGCTTCTTCGGACAACAGGAAGTTCATTACCGCAGCGACTTCTTCTGGTTCGCCATAACGGCCTAGTGGAATGGCAGATACCGTAGCAGATTGGTAATCTTCCACGTTACCGGAATTCGCCTCGATCTGGCGCATCATACGTGTGTTGATTGTGCCTGGCAATACGGCGTTCACCCGGATATTATAAGGTGCGAGTTCATTGGCAGCGGTACGCGTGAGACCAACCACGGCATGTTTGGACATAATATATGGAGATACAGCAGGTGCACCCATCAGGCCCGCGAGGGAAGAGGTATTAAGAATCGCACCGGATTTTTGTTTTTTCATCACTGGAATGACGTTCTGCAGACCGAGGAATACCCCACGAATGTTGACATTATAGACCGTATCGAGTGCTTCAACACTCAGGTCTTCGATCAGTCCTGTTGGACCTTCAATCCCGGCGTTGTTGGCAAAATAATCGATTCGGCCAAATGCATCCAGTGCTTTTTGCACATAGTTTTTCACGTCTGCTTCCTGAGATACGTTCGCTTTTACGGCAATTACGTGCTCTTTGTCGAGGTTCAGATCAGTGATCGTTTGCTGGATGGCTTCTTCATTCAGATCCACCAAAACCAGATTGATTTTGCGCTCTGCGAGGCGGCGTGCCAATTCTTTACCAATGCCCCCGGCTGCTCCTGTAATAACGGCTGTATGTGTATACGATGTACTCATGATATACTCGCTCCTTATTCTTTATTGGCAGGTATTTCTTAAAAAAAGTTTCAACCTGTCGTCTATCTTTCCTGTCTCAATGTTAAGATATACATAGCCGTGTGACAATAATCATTGACATCGCATATGTCAGCTATCGGACAGTGGTGTAAGCGGTGTTCATTTAGTTTACAATAATGAACAAAGGAGGCGAAAATGTTGATCATTGAACATCCTCAGGACCGGAGAGCACGAAGAACGCAGGATGCGATCATCGCTGCGGCGGTTTCTTTGATATTAGAGAAGGGGGCAGAAGCCCTCACAATCCGGGATATTACGGAACGGGCCGATTACAACCGGGGAACTTTCTATTTACATTTTCCCGGCAAACCGGAGTTGTTGCAGTTCATTCTGGATGATTTCATGCAGGGAGTGGGGCAAGCTTACGCAGAACCGTATGCACAGCTCAAAGAAGTGGACATGACTGCATTGCTGCCATCCACGATGCCTGTATTTGAATATATTGAGGCCCATCAGGATATTTTCCGTGCATTAATCACGATGCATTCAGATATGAGCTCCCGGCTGTGTAATATGTTTAGAACGTATTTAACCGAGGATTTTGTATTGGTGACCGAAGATAGCGAGCAAACCATTAATTACGACATCATGTTAAGTTATCTGGTATCTGCTACGGTGGGAGTGATCATGCATTGGGCGGAGATTGGATTCAAGTATTCTGCGCATTATATGGGAGAGCAGCTTACGGCGCTAATTAACATCAAACCGACCCGTCTGCTGATTGAACCAGGGCAGAAGGGTCGGACTATTCATGAGCGTATGCTGTTGGATTAGGTGCCGGATTACCCTGTCATGGAGGCATTAGCGGCCTGCTGCATCTGAAGTAGCTGCTCGCGGACCAGGACCGACTCTCCGACCATAATTAATGCCGGATTATTCACTTGATGCGACTTGGCGAGGGAGTGGAGTTCGGCAAGTGTGCCGGTAATAATCCGTTCCTCCGAAGTGGTTCCCCGTTCGATTAAAGCTGCGGGTGTGCTTCCACTTTTGCCATGGCGAAGCAATTCATGTTGAATCTGGGGTAGTTGGCTAATGCCCATGTAGATGACCAAAGTATCTACACTATGAGCGAGCAAGTCCCAGCGAACCGAAGATACACTTCCATCACTGCCGGTTCCCGTGACACATGCGAAGGATGAAGCAATGCCACGATGGGTTAAGGGAATAAGGGAGGAAGCGGACGTACCTACAGCTGACGTGATGCCGGGAATGATTTCAAATGCAATCCCTGCTTCTGCCAGCACAAGCGCTTCTTCACCACCACGGCCAAAGATGAACGGATCGCCACCCTTGAGTCGTACGACTTGTTTGCCTTCTGCTGCGTGTGCAGCAAGCATCCGTCCAATCATCTCCTGACTCATGGAGTGAAGGCCTGGAGCCTTGCCGCAATAGATGCGGAGTGCTCCTTCACGACCCTCAGCGAGCAATTGATCATTCACAAGCCGATCATACATAATGACATCTGCGGACTGAATACGTTTCAAGGCTTTTACCGTAATCAGATCCGGATCTCCAGGACCAGCGCCAACAATACTAACCAGGCCCCGGCTCATGATCGTGTCCCCAATTTGGGTGCAACATCGGAACTTGCCAATCCTGAACGACCACCCTGAATAGTTTCCAGTTTGGACGAGAGCTTCACTGGATTTCCCCAGTGGTGAGCGGCATACAGACCGAGGCCTGTAAATACAGCTCCGCCAATGAGGTTGCCCACCAACACCGGGATCTGATTCCACAGCCACCAGTCAGCGATACTAACCTGTGCACCGAGCATCATACCTGCCGGGATGACGAACATGTTCACCACAGCATGTTCAAAACCTTGGGCGAAAAATATCGTAATGGGCAACCACATCGCTACGATTTTACCCAGTGTTGAAGTGGACGTCATCGCCATCACTGCCCCGAGTGTGACCATCCAGTTACATAGAATCGCTTTGATAATGACCAGAACAATACCTGCTCCGCCCAGATGCTGATATCCCAATGTTTTGGTTTCACTGGTCTGGATCAGCGTTTGAATTAGAGGGTTGCTCATATCCGTACCCATCTTCGTAATGGTCAGTCCGTATAACAGAGCATAGAATGCACATCCGATTAGATGACCTGTGATCACCCAGAAATAATTCCGGAGCATATCCATCCATGTAATTCTACGTTTCAACACTGCGAGTGGAAGCATCGCAAAGTTTCCTGTCACCAATTCAAGACCCAGCAAAATAATAATGACGAATCCCGCTGGGAATATTAGTGCACCTGCCAAACCAACGGAAGTTTGAGATACAGCGGTATATGCCAGTGTGGTTGCAAAGGCGAGAATAGCCCCTGCCAGAAAACCGCGGATCAGCATCTGTACCCGGTTCATTCTGGCTTTGCTCTCACCAGCTTCGACCATCGATTGCAGCACTTCTGCAGGTTTAACAAAATCCATAGCGCACGCCTCCTTGATGTCAGGGTATCTCTAGCCTTTAACCCGCAATTGTGATGTAGATTTCTCCGCTATTGCCGTCCACTTCGGTTTTGTAGGTATTCAAGCAGCCTTCATCTGGCTCGTGTACCTTACCGTTACGCAGATCAATCTTCCAATCATGCAAAGGACAATGAACCGCTGTCCCGCACACCATGCCTTCCGACAGCTTGCCGCCCTTGTGAGGGCAGCGATTCTCGACGGCGTGCAGACTTCCGTCACTCAATTTGAAGACTGCAATTTCGGTATCCTGTATCAGGAAGGTCCGTGCTCCCTTTTCATCAATATCCGCAAGGTGTCCAATCCGGAATTTGTTCATCGCTGTTCCTCCGCTTCTAGTGAGTTACCGGCTCGGCACCGGACAGTGGGGTGAAGTTTTTACGCAATTTCTCATCTTCAATGATCTCTTTCCAAGGATCAACGGTGTGACCCAGTGTAACTTCCAGACGTTCGACCAGAGCGAGACGTACATCCCGATCCGCCAAAGCTTCCTTCACATGATCCAGACCTACCCGTTCAATCCATGCCGCTGTTCTCTCATTCCATTTAGCGTTCTCTCTATAATATTGCAGGTAAGAGTAAGTCCACTCTTCCACTTCCGCATCGGTCTTCACCGTACAGAGTAGCTCGGCTGCACGAACCTTGACTCCGGCGTTACCGCCAACATGAATCTCCCATGCACCATCAATCGCGACAACACCCAGATCCTTGATGGTCGCTTCTGCACAGTTCCGCGGACATCCGGAAACAGCGAGCTTCACTTTGGCTGGAGCAACCATTTTGTCGAGTTTTTTCTCCAGACGAATACCCATCTCAATGGAGTCCTGTGTGCCGAATCGGCAGAACGTATTACCTACACAAGTCTTCACTGTACGCAGCGCCTTGCCATAACCGAAACCGGAAGGCATATCGAGCTCTTCCCAGATCTTCGGCAGGTTCTCCTTTTGTACACCGAGCAGATCGAGTCGTTGTCCACCCGTGAATTTTACCAATGGCACATCGTATTTCTCTGCGACAGTCGCAATCTTGATCAATTCCGCCGGGGATGTGACACCACCATAGATCCGTGGAATAACGGAATAGGTACCGTCCTTCTGGATGTTGGCGTGATAACGTTCATTGGTGAATTTGGATACACGCTCATCTGCATATTCAGCCGGCCAGATCATACCGAGGTAATAGTTCAGGGAAGGACGACACTTGGAGCAGCCTTCTGGCTCATTCCAACCGAGAACGTTCATGACTTCTTTAACGCTTTTGAGACCCATTTCCTTGATCTGTGCAACAATCTCATCCCGATCATAGGATGTGCAGCCACAGATGCCTTCTTTGGTTTGTTCGCCTACATTATCACCAGCATAATACGTGAGCAGGTTTTCGATAATGGGTTTGCATCCACCGCAAGAAGCCGAGGCTTTGGTACAGGATTTAATTGCACCGAGGGTGTTACAGCCTTTATTCAGCACAGCATCTCCAATGGAAGCTTTGGTAACACCGTTACATCCGCAGACGATCTCATCATCTGGCATACTTGCCATGCGTTCTGCGACAGATGGACCTGAGCCTGAACCACCGGAAGGTACGCCGAGCAAAATTTCTTTCTCACGACCGCTGATGTTCTCACCACTCTTAATGAGGGAAAATAGAGAAGCGCCATCTGTGGTATCCCCGAACAGTACAGCTCCAATCAGCTGTCCGTCTTTGATCACCATCTTTTTGTACACGCCATCGACGTCATCCTGAATACGAATGCTGCGAGTGTCCGCAGCGTCTTTGAATTGTCCGGCAGAGAATACGTCCACACCAGATACTTTCAGCTTGGTAGAAGTGACTGAACCTTCGTATCCTTCGGTTGCCGCACCAGCCAGACGTTTCGCGAGCACCATACCTTGTTCATATAATGGAGCAACCAGTCCGTAGGCAATACCGCGGTGTTCTGCACATTCGCCGACGGCAGAGATACCAGGAATACTGGTATGCATATAATCATCTACAATGACTCCTCGATTCACGTCGAGGCCAGTATTGCGAGCCAGTTCAATCTGAGGACGAATCCCGACAGCCATGACAACCAGATCCGCTTCAAGCACCGTTTGATCGGTAAAACGAATGGCTTTTACCCGTTGTTTGCCTGTGATTTCTTCGGTATGTTTGTTCAAAAGAAACTTCATGCCCTGCTCTTCAAGCTCCCGCTGGAGCATCAGGCCTGCCGGGAGATCCAGATTCCGGTCCATCAGATGACCGTTAATATGAATGACCGTGACGTCCATGCCCAGATTGAGCAGCCCCCGCGCTGCTTCCAGTCCTAGCAATCCGCCTCCAATGACGGCAGCTTTGCGATACTTCTGCGATGCTTCCATCATGGTCTCGCAGTCTTTAATATCACGGAAGCCGATAACGCCTTCCTTATTAGCACCGGGAAGTGGAAGGATGAATGCCTGTGAGCCCGTTGCCATAATCAGTTCATCATAGGATGCACGTATACCATTCTGAGATACAACTTCCTTGCGCTCGGCATCGATCTGAACGACCGGGTCACCCGGGTACACCCGAATGCCGTTATCTTCGTACCAGCTCCACTCATTAATTACGATATCTTCGATGGATGTTCCGCCAGCCAATACAGAGGATAGCATGATACGGTTGTAGTTGGGATGCGGTTCTGCACCGAAGACTGTAATTTCATAAGCATGCGGAGCAAGCTTAAGGATATGTTCAATTGTGCGGATTCCCGCCATGCCATTACCGACCAGCACCAGTTTTTTCGTTGTACTCATTATGATTAGCCCCCTTAGGTCCATTCTGCAAACTGCCTCAAAACCTTGTCTCTAAAATCGAAAAAGCCTGTTATGCCTCGGAGGACTGCGCATATACATACGCATCCCTTGCTCCGAGATTGCAAAACAGGCTTCATTGCCGTTTCAACCAGCTACGCCGTTGTAACTGTGATCGATTCAAATATGGAGTTGTTATGGCTTAACTATAAAAGATCCATCTACCCATGTCAATATAGTTAACATAAAAAAGTATTTGAAATTTAAAGTTAATTATGTTTACATGAGTTTATTGGAATATCGAATGGACGACGAAGTTTTACGAGTATATCTTCATATGAATGAAGAATTTAGATGAAGTTGGCATACCGGATACAATGAATATTGTAGAAAAGGTGCCATGTAAGGTGTTTTACCCTTTTTTATTACAGGGTGATGAGGCGTGAAACGATAATTCGAAATTTAAAATCAAGACGAAAAATCGTTACTACCTGCTTTTTGTTAGGTAATATAACACATTTATTGCTTTCATGTATTAACGCCTTAAATTTTATGGACTCTGACTATACGTAATAGGGAGGGATTGATCCATCATGCGATCTTTATTGGTCATCCGTGTACAACCAACGATAGCTGCCTCATCCGATGCAATCCCTCTGACACCGGAGAGGCTGCTGGGAGCAAACGGGTACCATGTACAGGTGGCAGGTAGTGAAACGGAAGCGCTGAAGTTGGCTCGTGAGGCGGAAGCATCCATTTTGCACCTATCCCTGACTGATGTGGAATACTGGGGCAACTGCCTGGGAAAGGGGAAATCGGATACCCCGCTGCTCTGGTGGTGTGCGCCAGATACGGCCTCTTCCTCCGCAGAATCCTGCGAGGTCGAAACCTCACTTGATGGAATACTTACACCATCCATGACCGGGCCTGAGATTCACTGGACTCTTCACTTTGCAGCCCGGCGCTACATGGAACGCAAACAGTGGGAGCAGGAACGGAAGCAGTTGCAATCCAGGCTGGAGGATCGAAAGTGGATTGATATGGCAAAGGCTATCCTTAGTGATCTAAAGCAGATCTCCGAGGCTGAAGCCTATGACCTGTTACGTAAGAAAGCGATGGATGAACGCAAACGGATGGTCGATGTAGCTACAGCGATTGTGAAGGCACATCAACTGCTCCAGTCTTAATTGGAAGGAGGATTCTCCATGGATATGTCTCAGATACTCCGAGAGGTCGGACGTGGGAAAAGAGGCTCACGTGATCTGAATTATACAGAGGCACTGACGGTTGCAGAGAAAATCCTGAAACAGGAGGTTTCCCCTGCCCAGACGGCTGCGTTTCTAATGGCTGAACGAATGAAAATGGAAAACGTCGAGGAACTGGAAGCCTTTGTTCATGCGTGCCGTAACAGCGCGGAACGGTTCTCCGTATTTCAGAACGGATTGGACTGTGCTGGTCCATATGACGGACGGACAAAGTCGTTCATGGCTACATTTCCGGTTGCATTTGTACTCGCATCGGCCGGGTTGCCGGTGACTTTACATGGGAGCGATCCTTTACCACCCAAGTGGGGAGTTACGCTGTCGGTTCTGTTAAAGGAAGCGGGAATTGACACACGTAAAATGGATCGGGAAGATGCCCGTGGGGCTGCGTTGCGTTCCGGCGTCATGTATGTATCCTCCGAGGAATGGTGCGAGCCTCTTCGCAAGCTTCGTCCGTTACGGGAAGAGCTGGGTTTCCGCACGGTGTTTAACACGGCAGAGAAACTCATCGATTATAACCATTCACCGTATCTGGTGTTCGGTGTGTTTCATAATACCTTTCTGGATCGGATTGCGAAGTTGCTCACCCGGTTTAACTATCGCCGTGCTTATGTGGTACAGGGAATGGAAGGGTCTGAGGATCTGTACATTGATCGGCCAACCCGCGTATATGCCGTGGAAGACGGTGATATGAAGCTGGAACTGGTTGATCCTGCAGCCTACGAACTGGATATGCCTGTGCCGGAACTGGTCTGGACGGCTGCCAAGCAGCTTGAAGTGGCGGAAAGTGTGTTAAGTGGCGACGGTCATATTGCTTTTGTGAATCAGGTATTGTTAAATGGGGGGTTCCGCTTGTACGCAGCGGGGCGTGTCAATTCCATCGAAGAGGGCATATACACTTGTCAGGGGCTGCTGGAGAGTGGTTCAGCGTATCGCATCTATCAGCAATGGTGTGTCTCCATGGGTGGCGAACTGCCGGATAGCAGAGCAGTGTCCATCTATCCGGCATCGTCCAGATAACCTTTTGTGCAACATTGGGATTATTTAATGTGTTCTTATTCCCAAGGATAAGTTACGGTTAGGAAGTCAGCGAATTTCTTGCTCTCTTCCCGCCGTTGTTTCCGCATGGCCGCCCGATCCGGAGCGGTCTCGTATAGTTTCTTCTCTTCTTCCGTCTCCGGGATAATGCGGGGTACGATCAGTTTGCGATTATTTTCGTCCAGAGCCACAAAGGTCAGAAATGCGGTTGCCGCAATTTTCTTCTCTCCCGTCTTCAGATCCTCGCGGATTACCTTCACAAAAATCTCCATGGAACTTCGTCCTGTCCAGGACGCGAACGATTCAAGTGTCACCGAATCCGTCGGGTTAATCGGGTACAGGAAATCGACAGAGTCTGTGGAAGCCGTTACGGTATTGACCCGGCATAGCTTGGAAGCGGCGATGGATGCAATATCATCAATGTAGGACATCAGTTTGCCGCCGAATAGTGTATTATGATTGTTGACATCGGTTGGGAACACCCGTGCCGTCTTGAAACAACGCGTTTCGCGTACATATTTTTTCTCCACCTGATCCATCTCCGTTGGTTTCGGTATCTCTCTCATGCTTTTTCCTCCTTACAGTATGGCTGCTGTGATATTTCATGTGTTACAGGGTCTATTTTGGTCTATTATCCCTAGTATAGGTGTCGGTCAGTTACATATTCAAATGAAGTCAGACTGCAAAAAAACCGCCAGGCGCGGACCGGCGCGCTGGCGGTTTACTGCTGTATATTAAGCCTTGGGTTTGAAAATGCCGGACGGTTTGCCGATCGGCAAGAACGCATAACCGAAGTGAGCATTCAGTACCGAAGCGCCTGTACCATACAGGGACACAATTCCGATCGCCAGTTCAGCGTATGCTGCAATGGTGTGGAAAATGTGAGGAGCTACGCCGAAAGCGTCAAAGGTCAAGCCAAGGAACAGGAAGTCAATCAAAATGAAGATGATAAGCAATACTTTATTCGCTTCAATAGCACCGATCGTCATGAATAGGGTGAACACCAGGTATCCGGCAAAAGCAAATCCGAGCTGCTTGCCATCGGCCTGTTCAGCAAGCGTGGAACCGAATACGCCCATTTTGATCATCCAGTTGGCAGCCATAGCGAACCAGAAGAATGCGTAAGCGCCAAAAGCTGTTGTGCCAAAAGTATTGTTACGTTTGGAATCTTGAATGCATGCGAATAACTGGGCAAATGCACCCAGGAAGATTGCCCAAGGAATAGCGTAGCTAAGTCCTTCTGTAATGCCGAGCTTCTGGGAAGAAGCGACCAGGGTTACAATTGCCAACCCAAATAATCCCATTGCGCTGGGATCGGCATTAACAATTTTGACTTTAGTCTGTGAATCGGTCTGCATGGTGATGATAAGCCTCCAATAATATCAAATCAGGATCAATGGCCGTCGTTGGCCGTCCTCTAAATTACATCATTTGTATCCGCCGGGTCCGGACACACACATCGCCCTATTGTACCTGAATGGCCCCGTTATGGAAAGGGATTTTATTACCTTTTAAGTCAATAGTCTTTTGTTTTTTCAATATACACAATAACGACACAATCCATTCTGGCTATGAATGATGAGCTACAACGATAAAATCGAACCCTTGATTAACTGCTAAAATAGCGTTAAATCAGCCATTTTCGGATACGCACTTGTGTGATAGAATAGTATTTATCAAAATTTGGAGAAGAATACAAAACATCCTTGTCCCCTATGCCATATGTTAATCCAACTATAGATTGACAGGAAAAACTAAAATGGTTCACAGAATAAGGAGGTATCAGGGGTCATGGTTATGAGTTTGGATTTGAAAAATAAAATAGAAAAGGCCAGACATAACCTTCATATGCTGGTAGAGCATAACAAGGGTGGTCTTGGACATCCCGATGTGATTCGGCAGTCTATGGCATTGGACGAATTAATTAATGAGTATAACCGAATTAGCCGAAATCATTCACGGTCCTGAACCCGAATGGATTTTAATTTAATATACGGAACGAAGAAATAGATCGTAGCGCTTGGTCATACAGACGGGCATGAATATCGCCGAAATGGACAGCCTCCAGTTAAGAAGGAGGTGCCATCCGGCGTAATATTCATGCCCGTTTGTTTTGCAACGTTTCCATCATGCATCACGCTTAATGCAGCAATCGTTTGGCTTCCAGATATAACACCTGTACGAACTTTTTCGTATTAATGCGGGTCTGGGACAGGGAAGGCTCCACATTGTTTTGCAGCTCCAGCATTTTCTTGCGGATTTCGGTAAAATCGAAAAATTTGGATGCATAGTTCTCGAACTTGGGATGTGTATAATCCGTTAACCCCAGTGAAACCACATGGCTGAGTGTCTGGAAGATGGCTCTGCGGACACGTTGTTCCGATGCCTTGATCTCCTTGTTAACCTCTGCCAGAGAGGCGTTCTCTCCCAGCTTGCGTACCGCTACGTTCTGAAAGATGTCTTTGAGGGATGGGAACGTATAGGGCGACAGCTTATGCTCATCTGTCTCTACCTGCTCCAGATATTCGAGCATATCCAGCAGATCTCTGCTGCCGGCTTCGCCGATCATGCCCATCTCGGACAACAGGAAATGTCCTGCTGTAGTAATCGTTTTGTCCGGAACCGGAGCCGCAGTGCGCTCGTTAGGATGCAAACCGGACAATCCCTGCAATGTCCTCTGAATATCTGCGATGGATTGCTGCATCCGTAACCTCTCACTCACCAGCCGTAGAACAGACAGTATCTCCAACCGGTTAATCGGCTTTGTAATGTAATATTCAATGCCTAGTGAATAGGCTTCGCCGATCATATTTTTCGACTCAATCTGGGAGATCATGACGATCTTGCCCTCGAACCTTCCTTCAAGCGCCCGGACAGTCTGAATCCCGTCCCGTTGTGGCATCAGCAGATCAATCAGCAGTACATCCACCTTATGCAGCTCCAACAGTTCCGCGTGAATATGTGCGCCGTCCTCAGCTTCCCCGGCAATATCGCCAAGCCCTTCATCCTCAATAATATCCATCAACATGGAACGAACGCCAGGATCATCATCCACGATAAAATAACGCATATCAGTCATCTCCTTTCCTGCTTGCATAGAACCTGACATGTCAGGTTAAATGACAATGATTGGGCGATCAACGCCCATTTTTAAAATAATTGTAGAGATTGCATGTAGGTATTTGTCGATTTTCGTAGATGCGCTTGTAGTATAAGTAACATCCCAAAGTCTGGGGCTAGTGTTGTGCAGAATGGTACAAACTTTTCATCTGACCCATCTCTGTACTTGAAATACACCATATAAAAGGGGCATACCGATGGAGCAAACAATACAAGATATTGTCGTCATTTTCAATGATTTTCTATGGTCCAAAGTGTTAATTATACTATTGGTAGTATGTGGTATATACTTCACCACCAAGACCCGATTCATGCAATTCCGCATGATTGGAGATATGGTGAAGGTGCTTCGAGAGCCGAAAAGTAAGGAACCAGGCAAAATCTCACCATTTCAGGCATTCTGTATTAGTATGGCGGCCCGCGTAGGCACAGGCAATATTACCGGTATTGCACTAGCCATCGCACTGGGGGGACCTGGGGCTGTATTCTGGATGTGGGTCATTGCGATTATTGGTTCTGCCTCCAGTTTTGTGGAGAGCACGCTGGCTCAGATCTATAAAGTGAAGGATAAGGGCGGATTCCGCGGGGGTCCGGCATATTATATGGAGCGTGGGCTGGGGAAGCGCTGGATGGGGATTTTATTTGCTATTCTCATTACGCTTTCATTCGGCTTGGTATTTAATGCGGTGCAGTCCAACACCATTACCGTTGCATTCGAAAACTCATTCGGTACGGATAGGTTAACGGTGGGGATCATTATGGCTGTGGTATTTGCAGGAATTATTATGGGCGGTGTCAAACGGATTGCAAAAGCATCGGAGTACATTGTCGTTGTGCTTGCCGTATTGTACATTGGGGTAGCGGCTTTTGTGGTGCTGGCTAACATAACCCAGCTTCCGGCCATGATTGCGTTGATCGTCAAAAATGCCTTCGGCATCGAGCAGGTGGCAGGCGGAACGTTGGGTGCTGCGCTGATGAACGGTGTGAAGCGCGGATTGTTCTCCAATGAGGCGGGCATGGGTAGTGCCCCGAATGCCGCTGCTACAGCGGATACAACACATCCGGTGAAACAGGGACTTATTCAGGCTTTTGGTGTGCTGACAGATACGTTAGTTATATGTACAAGCACAGCCATGATTATTTTGCTATCCGGGGTGTACAAAGGTTCCAATCTGGGTGGCATTGAATTGACTCAGGCTGCTTTAAGTGTACATATTGGTCCATGGGCATCGGGATTCCTGGCGGTCATGGTGTTCCTGTTTGCCTTCAGTACGCTAATCGGAAATTATTACTACGGTGAAACCAACATTGAGTTTATCAAATCCAACAAAATTTGGCTGTGGGTGTACCGTATTTGCGTTATCGCGATGGTGGTGTTCGGTGCGGTAGCCAAAGTACAGCTGGTATGGGATTTGGCGGACCTGTTCATGGGGCTCATGGTGGTGGTGAACCTGATTGCGATTCTGATGCTGTCCAAGGTGACGTTTGAAGCGCTGAAGGACTATAAGAAGCAAAAGGCCGAAGGACGTGATCCCGTCTTTACCCGTGACCGTATCCATATTCCGGGTGAAGTGGAGTGCTGGGAATCCGAAGAAGAAGTGATTGGGGACAAAACATTACATGTAGCAAATTAAGATTGCAACTAAATTTGGTTAATGATAACCAAACGGACATAATAAACAGGACTTGGATTATCCATCATGGGCAACCCGAGTCCTGTTTATTACATATAAAATGTATCTTTGCACTAGCCAAAGTTCATCAAAGATATATTTTGATTAATTTTTAACGGAATAACTGATCAGTTGTTCAGACAGAGCTTTCATACGCTCGCCCGTGTCATTGAGCTTCTCGATGACATCTGTGAAGGAAGATACAAGCGTGGCTTGTTCCTGTGAAGAGGCTGCAATCTGAGAAACCTCAACTTCCATCTGTTTGATCACCTGTTGTACATCTCTCAGACTGGTATCGATATCACTTGTAGCTTGTTTGGCATCTACAGAGAGTTTGCGTACTTCAGATGCAACCACACCAAAGCCAGCACCAGCTTCACCAACGCGGGCAGCTTCTATAGCAGCGTTCAGGCCAAGCAAGTTGGTTTGTTCGGAAATTTCGCGAATGAACCCGGCTACCTTGTTGATTTGGGAAGAGTTCTGAACAGCAAGTCGTGTGTTTTGCAGGATCTGCTCACTGGTCGCCTGCAATTCTTCGGCATGAGCAGCAACGTGTTGCACCATATCAACCAGATTACCATTGATGGCTTGGTTTTCTTGTATAATATCTTCAAGTTGATTCTGATTAGATTGGTCATAAGACACACAGAAAACGGCAACGACTTTTTGTTGATCATCAAAGATCGGAATGTTCAGCGTATCCAGCTCAATACCAAAAACCTCTTTGGAGAGAGTGGAGAGGGTAGCTTCTCTTCCGTTTTTCAAGACGGCAAAGTTTTGGAACGAATCCAAGAGTGGCATTCCTTTTTCAAAACCAAGATCAAATTTATCTGTTGTTATAACTTCCAATACCTTTTCGTGATCATATACGGATAAGCTAGCTGGTTCTCTTAGAATCTGACTAATATAAGGCATTACTTTAAGCAGTGCATCTACAACGTTCATTGAATATGCTCATCCTTTCAATATCTGAATAAATTATTTTTACGATCTATGGAATGCTCTATCTTTCATCGGACGGAAATGGCTTTTCGTGAACGGCATTTTGCATGAAAGAATGAACATTTTATGATTAAATTTTTAAATATTTTCCATGTGAAATGATTTATTGGATATAAGTGCTAGTTGTAACTATTTTTATATCAAGATATTTGTACGGATCTATATCAATTATGGGACATATGTCCTTTTGTATACGTTATATACGGCAACGGAGGGGAAGTCGGAATGAAAGAAATTATGGACTTTGGACTTGTGCGTCAACTCGCACGTGAGAATGGATTGGATCAGGTGCTGGACGAGTCTGCACTCGCTGAGTTGCGACTGCTGGAGGCTGTGAAGGGCGAGATGATATGTGCCAAAGGCGAGCGGCCGGAGCGATTGTATTTTCTCGTGCAGGGTAAGCTCAAAATCTATACCACACTGCCTAACGGTAAGTCTCTGTTACTTCGTTTCAGTACACCGCTCGCGCTCGTGGGCGATCTGGAGCTGGTCAATGGCAAGGAGGCCAATAATACGGTAGAGTCTGTGAGCAAAAGCCTGCTGCTTGGTATCAGCTATCGCGTTCTCCAGAATACATATGCAGAGAATCCTAAATTTCTCCACTTCATGCTCAGTCAAGTAACGCATAAATTGTACACCTTCTCGAACCTTTCGAGTCTCAATATGTTATATCCGGTAGAGAGTCGATTTGCCAGTTACCTGTTGTCCACGATGGAGCAGGACGAGTCCTCCTCGGAAGAGATTCAGACTTCCAAACTGACCGAGCTTGCGGATATGCTGGGCACTAGTTACAGACATCTCAACAGGGTCGTTCACGATCTGTGTGATCGAAATATTATTCGCAAAGTGCGTCGGAAGCTCATAATCTGTGATCTGGAACAGCTGCGTGTCATCGCAGGAGGCAATATATATGAGTGATGGTATTTTGAAATAAACACCAAGAGTGCATATATTTGGGGCATGACGCGGCACAATACGGCACAATAAAGAGCACCCTCGGAAAAATACCAGAGGGTGCTCTTTATACACTGCGCTTCACGCAGATTAGACATCTCCATGTTGCTCGAACAATTGAGCAATCTCTACAATGACACGGGTTGCCTTCACCATATTGTCTACCGACACATATTCGAATTTGCCATGGTAGTTCTCACCGCCAGTGAAGATATTCGGTGTTGGCATGCCCATATAAGATAACTGGGAACCATCTGTTCCTCCCCGGATGGGGCGAATAACAGGTTCGATGTCCAGTCGGGTCATGGCCTCATGGGCAATATCGACGATCTGGCGTACGGGTTCAATTTTCTCACGCATGTTATAGTACTGGTCATTCAATTCCACAGTAATGCTTTTCTCTCCGTACTTGGTCTTCAGTTCGTTTGCGATATGGAGCAGATTCGTTTTACGCTCTTCAAATTTTGCCCGGTCAAAATCACGGATGATGTAGCTCATCTTCGTCAGCTCAACGTCACCCTCCAAAGACAGCAGATGGTAGAAACCATCATAACCGTCCGTGAATTCAGGAGCTTCCTCTACAGGCAGCCGTCGATTCAATTCCATCGCAATTTTCAGAGAGTTCACCATCTTATCCTTCGCTGTTCCGGGATGCACATTGGTGCCTCGTACGGTAATTTTAGCGGCAGCTGCGTTAAAGCTCTCGTATTCCAGCTCACCAAGTGGTCCACCGTCGACGGTGTAAGCATATTTGGCTCCAAAAGCAGCTACGTCAAACTTGTGCGGTCCGCGGCCAATCTCTTCATCTGGGGTAAAAGCAACCCGAATCTTACCGTGTTTCACTTCCGGGTGGTCAATCAGATAGGCCATCGCCGTCATGATCTCGGCAATACCTGCCTTATTGTCTGCACCAAGCAATGTTGTACCGTCGGTTGTGATCAGCGTGTGGCCTTTATACTCGTGCAGTTCCGGGAAATCTTTGTTGGACAGCACAACATCCAGTTCCGAGTTCAGCACAATGTCAGCACCGTCATAGTTATCGATAACCTGCGGTTTAACATTTTTGCCTGTGAAGTCGGTTGCTGTATCGAGATGAGCCAGGAAACCGATCACGGGAACATCTTTGTCCGTATTGGATGGCAGTGTAGCCATGACATAACCATTCTCATCCATCGTCACTTCTTGCAGACCAATGGAGTTACATTCTTCAACGAGCAGTTTGCCCAAGGCCAGTTGGCCGGGTGTGGAAGGGCAGGTCTCGCTATTTTCATCGGATTGGGTATCCATCTGAACATAAGTACTCAGTCTTTGAATTAATATATCTTTCAACGGTATCGCTCCCTAGCTTGGATTTATTTCTTTTGGGGTATAGTATTTCCTGTATGTCTCTATGGTTATCATATCATGTTTTGCAGGCATTTCCAGAATGGGGCAGAACTGAAATATGAGGATGACTAGGTATCAAAAAGGGTACCAAGGCACAAAAATGTACGTACTTGTGTTTCCATACGTCAGGTTCATAATAAATGATGAAGAAAGGATGTGTTCAAGACATGCCATTTATCACCGTTAAGGTACTGGAGGGCAAGACGACTGAGCAGAAACGTCAGTTGATTGAACGTATGACTCAGGTAGCCTGTGAGACACTGGATGTTGAACCGAGCAAGGTCTTTATTTTCATTGAGGATCTGGAGAAGGACAACTACGGCAAGAATGGAAAAATGTTTTCGGATTTGGACAATAAGTAAGGCTTCATATATATCATGATCAAGGAACAGGAGATGCAGTATACATGACGGAGCAATTATTTTCGCCCTATCAATTCAAAAGTTTGCAATTAAATAACCGTGTCGTCATGGCACCGATGTGCCAATATTCCGTGACGGCGAAGGACGGCATTCCGAACGATTGGCATCAGGTTCACTATGTGAGTCGTGCGGTTGGAGGTACTGGACTGATTGTAATCGAGATGACGGATGTCGATCCGGATGGACGCATTACTGATAATGACTTGGGGATATGGTCAGATGAGCATGTGCCGGCCTTCACCAAACTTGTTGATGGAATTCATGCTTACGGCTCCAAAGTAGCTATTCAGATCGCACATGCGGGACGAAAAGCAGAGGATGCTCCGCAACCGGTAGCCCCATCGGTAGTCACTTTCCCGGGAGAAAAGTACAAGGAGCCTCGTGCGTTAAGTACAGAAGAGGTAGAAGCTATGGTACAGAAGTTCGCAGACGGCGTTCGCCGCGCGGTACAAGCTGGCGTGGATGCCATTGAGTTGCACGGCGCACATGGATACCTCATTCACCAGTTCCACTCTCCGCTGATGAACCATCGCGAGGATGTGTATGGGCAGGATCTTTCCCGTTTCGGCGTTGAAGTCATTCGTGCAGTGAAAAAAGAAATGCCAACAGACATGCCGCTGATTTTGCGGATTTCGGCTGTAGAATACGCAGATGGCGGGTATGACATCGACCACACGATCAATATAGCTCGCACCTACCAAGATGCAGGCGTGGACATGTTCCATATCAGTTCAGGCGGAGAAGGACCTTCCGGACAACGGAAACCTGGGAACTATCCGGGGTACCAGGTGCCATTTGCCCGTCGTTTCCGTGAAGAACTGAACGTTCCTGTAATTGCAGTGGGTATGCTGGAGGATGCAGCGCTGGCTCAGGCGGTTATTGGCAACGGCGATGCGGATCTGGTTGCGGTTGGCAGAGGCATGCTGCGTGATCCGTACTGGGCGAACCATGCGGCTCTGGAGTTGGGTGTCAGCAAGGATCAAGCCGCCATTGCGGAGCAATATTCTCGTGGATACTAATTTGCTCTAACATTTACACTTGCCGCGCCGCTTCTTCAAGTTATTTCTGTCCTCTTCGTTTTCGTGTAAATGTTATTGCAAATTTTATATAGTAAAAAAAGGCCACAGCATGGTTAAACCTCATGCTGTGGCCTGATTTTGTATGATGAGAAGCATGTAGACTAAATTACGGATGGCTACGCTCTTCGAGTTGCTTCGTATACGAATTTTTGATTCGACTGCGTGGGTGGTTGATCCGGCTTAAAGTCTGCATATACCTTAATGTCGGAGAACCCAATGTGTTCGAGAATTAGACGTAGCTCTTCTACGCCGTACCAACGCAAGGTAAGTTGTTGCAGCTCCGTCGCAGCAAGAGCACCCTGATGCCATTGTTCGTAGCGGATCAGACTCACTTTGTATTGGTGAAGAAGGTTCACTTCAATGGTTCTCACTTCTACTGTGATCGTATCGCCGTCAGGTAATGAAACGGTTGATGTTTCTACCGAAGAGGGCTGTGTCACATCGGGCAGAAACAGATCAAATACGAGCCTGCCTCCAGGTTCCAAATGTTGAAATAGACTACGTAATGCGTTAATGGATGCCTCTCTATCTTGAATGAGGAGCAAAGAACCTCCGGGAATGATAATTGCCTCGTATCGATATGGAAGGTCAAGCTTCTCCAGATCGGCAACGAACAGCTCAGGCATGGGTAATGCTCGCTCCATACAACGAGAACGGCAAGAGTCGATCATATCGGTCGAATAATCAAGTCCATCCACCTTCAAGCCTGCTTCAAGCAAAGGAATGAGCACTCGGCCTGATCCCGACATGGCTTCAAGGATGCGTCCTTTGCAGCCCTGAAGATAACGGCGATAGAATTCAATGTCTCCTCCCAAGGAGTGTCCCACAGGTTTCGTTAGATCATAAACGGCGGTGCATAATGGACCGTAATAACTGAATGACATAGTATAGGTGTCCCCCACAATTTAAATGTATTAAAATGAAAACGTGGAAGGGAAGTGAGCGGGATTATCCCTTCCGGCAACGGTTGGAATTGGATTTTTCAGAGCAGACTATCATAGGAATCACGCACCTTTTATGTAATATGTTCCAATTATAGGATGGGGATAAAGCGGAGGTCAACTTCTATTCGGGTAGTTATACGAAATGAAATGTATTAAGGAGGTGATACGAATGGATTCATCATCAAGTTCATCAAGTGCACTGCCGGATATCCGTCAGGAACTATTGCTTCATGCACCTATAGAGAAGGTATGGGAGACGGTCTCGACAGCGCAAGGACTGGGTTCCTGGTTCATGCCAGGCAATCTGGAACCTGTGGAAGGTCACGAATTTATATTGGAAGCAGGCCCCTTCGGTCAATCGCCTTGTCAGGTGACGGAAGTTCTACCGCTAGAGAAATTATCATTTCGCTGGGGAAGGGACTGGACGTTGACGTTTCAACTGAATGAACAGCCGGAAGGTACGGATTTCACACTGATTCACAGTGGTTGGGATGCAGATAAACTGACTGAATTTGGACAGGCCCACGCCATCGTACGCGAACGTATGGAACAGGGATGGGTCGGAATCGTTCAGAAGCTTGCTCAAGTTGTTAAATAAATCTTCATTTAATCAACCTCAGGCCATTTCGCCCGTTCATTCGGGTGAAATTCGGCCTGAGGTTTCTTGGTGTACCAAGATCTGGCGGAAACAGATAGAAATCCTTCAAATTATAATGAAGTTGACCGATTATGATACGGAAACTATTTCCGTGAGCACCAGAAACGTGTAACATGAATTATAGTGATAAATCGACAAAATTAGACGTCTATCGCCATTGTGGATGGAAGGAATACATAGATGAGAAAACACTGGATTATGCTGACCATAAGTTTCATATGCATTGTCATTGTTCCACTGGGCTGGATTGCCCAAACGTTGATTAGTGAACGGAGTAACCCCCAGGCTACGGATGGAAGCATTGACTTGACCCAGTGGGACTTTGATCGCAAGGGTGCAGCGTCTCTAAAGGGTGTCTGGGATTTCTACCCTGGGCAGTTGCTGAGTCCGGCAGATATTGAAGCAAATGTATCCGGTCGCAAGCCATTGCCGGCTTCATCTGGCACTCAAGTTCCGGCACGATGGAACAAATCTTTGGGGCAAGCCCATGGGTATGGAACCTATCATTTGCAAGTTCATCTTACACCCCGAACGATGAAAAACGATTATGGTATCCGCACGCAGAATATACGTATGGCTCACCGGGTGTTTATCGATGGCAAAGAGATTGGTGGTAAAGGCCTGCCAGGAATGACCCCGGATACAGATGTGCAATTAAATCTGCCCTTTACGGGATTCACATCCATTGAGGGCAACACGGCTGACATTATCATTCAAGTGTCGAATTATAGTTATTCGTCTGGGGGCATTGTGGCGCCCATTCTGTTTGGAGACGAGCATAGCATTCTGAAAAGCCAGCAGCAGGATTGGCTCAAGGATCTGATGACCTTGTTCGGCTTTATCTTGCCCGCCGCCTTCTTCCTGCTACTGTTCCGGTTGCGGCGTACAGAGAAGGAGCTTCGTTTTCTCGGATTGTTCAGCCTTTCCGGTGCGTTATACGCCCTGACACATGGGGAGAAGTTATTGGGAACGTTTGTACCGTTCCTGACCAATAATGAGATGCTTCGGATTCAGCTCCTTAGTTCAGCCTTTGCTTATTACTTTTTGCTTCGCTATATGGATGCCCGTGTACCAGGAGCAGTTCATCAGTGGTTTGTTCGTCTCGCTGTAGTGCTAATCATTGCCCAGACCATTGTGGGCCTAACATTCCCTCCGGCTCTATTCTCGATGCTTGAGCTTCCCATGCTGCTAATCTCACTTGTTGTTATGTTCTATACGCTGCGAGCCATGTTCTATTGGTTAAAAGGACGACCGAATGACAGCCATTTTGCACTGGTAAGCATGATGAGCATACTGATGGTTGTTGTATTGCACACGCTCGGTGCGTTCACTACCGTAGATACAGCGTTCTTTGCGCTGATTGAACTTTTATTATTTGTTTTTGCCCAGATGATTGTGACGGCAATCCGCTTCGCACAATCATTCCGTGACGTGGAGGCTCTATCGGAGCGTTTGCTTGCCATTGACAGTCTCAAGGACGAGTTCATGGCGAACACGTCTCATGAGCTGCGAACTCCGCTGCACGGCATCATTAATATTGCACAATCGATGCTGGAAGGGGCAGCTGGAGCGGTCACACCCAAGCAAGCCAAAAACCTGTCCATGATTACTTCAACCGGCAAACGGCTGTCGCTATTGGTTAACGACATTTTGGATTTTTCCAAGTTAAAGAATAGTGAGATTGAGTTGAAACGGGTAGCTGTCGATCTGGAATCCGTTGCACGTACCGTGGTCGAGGTATCGGGATTCACGTTCGAGGACAAGCCGGTTTTACTGATTCAGCAATGGCCCCAGTCGTTGCCGCTTGTTGAGGCAGACGAAGATCGCCTTCGGCAGATTCTGTATAACCTGCTGGGTAACGCCTATAAGTACACTGAGCAAGGTGAGATTCGGTTGTACGCCAGTGTTGAAGGGGATTGGGTGAAGGTATCGGTCGCTGATACGGGGGTAGGCATCGCCTTGGACAAACAGGAGGATATCTTTCAGGCGTATGAGCAGAGTAACGGGACGATCGAGCGATTAAATGATGGAACCGGACTGGGTCTGAGTATTACACGGAAACTCGTTGAGCTTGGCGGAGGTGAAATCTGGGTTGAATCGGAGCCGGGGCAAGGTTCGACCTTTCATTTTACCTTGCCTGTTATGAAGTTACCGCTGCTACAGTCTCAGTTGAAACCAACTGCCGCCCGATATGTTGCTGCACATGGAGCAGGGGCGAAGGAGCTGGTGACAAGAGAATCGGATGAGCCGGATGATCCTACGGAAGCGGAGCACACGATTCTGATTGTAGATGATGACCCCGTGAATCGACAGGTATTGCTTAACCTGTTATCGACGGAACGATATCGGGTTATCGCAGCAGATAGCGGGTTCACCGCATTGAAACTTCGGGAAGAATTCCCGTCGATTGATCTTGTCATTACGGACTGGATGATGCCCAAAATGTCCGGGCTTGAGTTATGTCGCAAACTGCGTGAGCACAGTTCCTTGTCAGAGTTACCGATTCTGATGCTGACCGCCCGGGGGTTGCCTGAGGATATCAAGCATGGGTTCCAGGCGGGGGCCAATGACTTCCTGAGCAAACCGGTGGATGCCGGTGAATTGCGTGCCCGGGTTCGGACGTTAATTGAGATGCGGAGTTCTGTGCAGGAGGCTATTCGGACCGAGATGGCCTTTTTGCAGGCCCAAATCAAGCCACACTTCCTATACAATGCACTGAATGTCATTATCGCGACCTGTGCAGTGAATCCGGACAAAGCAACCGATCTGCTGATTGAATTAAGTCATTACCTGCGCGGAAGCTTTGACTTCCAGAACAGGGAGCAGCTTGTTCCTTTGACCAAAGAGCTGGAATTGGTGGAGTCGTATGTACATTTGGAACAGGCCAGATTTGAGGAAAGACTGGTGGTCGAGTATGAGGTGGAACCGGATGTGCATCTGTATCTGCCGCCTCTCAGCATCCAACCGCTTGTGGAGAATGCCATTCGCCATGGCGTAATGGAGCGGGCAGCAGGCGGGACAGTTCATCTTAGAATTTTCAAAGAGAGCGAGCATGTGGTCGTTCAGGTTCAGGATGATGGCGTCGGTATCCCCCCTGAGCGTATGGCTCAGGTGAAGTCTGGACGAACCGAAGGTCCGGGAGGTGTAGGGTTGCAAAATATAAACCGTCGCCTGATGTCTCTCTATGGTCAGGGACTGGAGATTCATAGCCATGTGGGTCAAGGTACGCAGATCCGATTCCGTATCCCTGTGCAAAAGGTGAATTATTCCAAATGATGTGCCGTATTGAGCAATTATGGTTAACAGACTAATAAGCGGATGCCGATAAAAACGGTATTCCTATTGAATCTTTCATGGCAGGAGGCTGAATGAACGGTGAGAGCCATTGTGATTGATGACGAGAAGCCGGCGCAGCTTCATCTGGAGCGCCTTCTTCGAACGGACGGACGAATTACACCCGTGCAATGTTTTTCAACAGCGCGCGATGGTCTTCATTTTCTGGCAAACGAACGTGTGGATGTTGTATTTTTGGACATCGGAATGCCGGAGATGAATGGCCTGGAAGCGGCTGAATATATACAGCAATTGGATCAGAGTATTCGTATTATCTTTGTGACAGCTTACGCCGATCATGCGGTAGAGGCATTCGAACTGCATGCACTGGATTATGTACTGAAACCGGTAAGCTCCACACGATTAGCCAAAACCATCGATCGGATTGCAGGCATAATGTCGCATCATTCCCAAGTTGCAGCCACCGCCGAGGTGCAGGAATCGGAATCTGTATCTGTGGAGTTGGATACCGAAGTGCCGGGGCTGCTTACGTTCAAACATCTGGATATCTATAGAACTCTGGATCAGGGTGCCAAGAAGCATAAGTGGCGTACAACCAAATCGCAGGAATTGTTTGCTTTTTTGTTTCATCACAGGGAAGAGTGGGTAAGCAAAGAGATTCTGCTGGATAAGCTGTGGGGTGATGTTTCCCAGGAGAAGGGACTAACCCATCTACATACTTCCGTGTACCAGATTCGAAAGCTGCTTAAGGAATGGAACATGACAGGCAAGCTGGAGTACAATATGAACCGCTATCGTCTGTTATCAGGCAATCTGGTGAGTGATGTGGAACAATTCGAAAAAGCCATGGTCTACAACGCCATTACACCAGAAAATGTCGATGACCTGAGGCATATGATTCCACTCTATCGTGCCGATTATCTGGAAGAGCATGATTATCATTGGGCGCAGGCCAAAGCAAGGGAACTCAGACGCAAGTATACAGGGCTGGTAATGGATATCGCGAGATGGGACATGATGCATGGTCGAGGTAGGGAAGCGATTGAGCAATTAACGATATTGCAGGAACGGGAACCTTATTCGGAAGAAATCTGTCGACTCATGATGGAAGTGTATGCATCCATAGATGATCAACAAGGCATACTTCGTTTATATCATTCATTTACATTAACCCTGGATGAAGATCTGGGACATGAGCCGGAGCCCGAAACAAGCAGGTTATATCAGAACCTGACGGACAAATAACCTTAATTTCAGATAGGACGGTGAGGCATGAAGTTATTCATACACCGCAAAGATCTGCGTACGGATGATCTGGCTGCATTCGATTATTTGCGGGAACACGACGAAGAGAGTGTGCATGTGCTCATCTATGATCCATTCCTCCTGCGGCAAGGCCGAGAGAAGGAACACAGCGGTGTGAATTTTAGGCAGCATGCAACGGAATTAGGCAGGCAGTATGTTAAAGCCAAACGAAAACTGCATGTTGCTTATGGCAAACCAGCTGAAGTGGTTGATTTCATCCTGAACGAATTCAATGGCGAGATTGACGAGATTGTGGTCCACCGGGACATGACACCATATGCAATCGAGCGGGATAGGGGTATACGTAAAGTCAGTGAGGCGCATGAGGTTTCGTTCACGCAACTGACGGATCATTTGCTGATGGATCTAAATGGATTTGCTAATTTTACAGGCAAGTCGGAGCCTTATAAAGTATTTGCGGCTTTCCATCGGCGGTGGGTGGAATTCATGAATGAACATCCCAATCCTCCCTCGGCAACAACGGTTGCAGAACTGAAGGTGAGTGATCGACAGATTGAATGGCCGGATGCGATGCAGGTACCTCCGGAGTTGCTGGAGTCCAGTGGCTCGGATGATGAGGACCCGCATCTGCTGTTGGATCAATTCTTATCGCATCGTATTGCTGAATATGGTGAGCATCGGGACGAATATGAGGCTTACGAACCGAGCCATCTCAGTTCTTACGTAGCTGTGGGGGCCGTATCCATTCGCAAGATGTATGATGCAGCGAATCGCACAGCAGAGGCTGGAGAATGGATCAGACAGTTGTGCTTCCGCGACTTCTACCTGTATCGGGCGGTCTATGAGAGTCATTATTTTACATATGAAAAGGTGTATGATCTCTCGACTCTCCATGATGGTCATTTCGAACGTTGGTGCAAGGCGGAGACAGGCATTCCGATTATTGATGCAGCGATGACGGAACTGAACGAAACCGGACATATGCCGAACCGGCTTCGGATTCTTACGGCGATGTTTCTCACCAAAAACCTGCAATGCCCGTTTACCTTGGGTGAAGCCTATTTCAGGCGCAAGCTGCGTGACTATGATAACATTCAGAATCGCGGTAACTGGCTATGGTGTGCTTCGCTTGGCGAGAATGCAGCTCCGTATTTTCGCGTGAACAATCCGGTAACGCAATCCGAGAAGTATGATCCGCAAGGTGATTATATTCGGAAGTGGTTGCCTGAGTTGAAGGATCTGCATAGCAAGGACATCCATCAGCCGCGCAAGGATGCCATTGTCGATCTGAAGGCATCGAGACAGGCGGCTATTGACGTGTACAAACAGATTCTGGCGAGCCGCCAGAAGTAGACTCAGTCAGGGGCTGGTTCATGCCCACACCCAAATATACCAATCTCATCCGGTTGAACCAACAATCATTTGGTTGAAATCAGGATGTTCCAAAGACCGCGTACTCGCGGTCTTTTTTACATATATAGACATGAAAATAGTGTGAAATATGATGAAAATTTAGGAATTGTTAAGAAAATGGACTACCCATCTTAAGCATTATGCCTTTTAATAGATAGAGAGCTTTATCGTATTAAGTCATATCTGACATATTGACGAACAAATGAAGGAGAAATTTTAAACATGAGTGAAACACTGAAAAGAGAGCGAATTCCGGAGCTGAATCTGGTACGTGCCATGGCGATTATCGGCGTACTGAGCGTGCATTCCACTTCTTACGCGACGGTGGACATGACCGGTTCGGGCTATTATTGGCTGTACAACTTTATTAATATCTTTATGAAATATGGTACGCCAACCTTTATTTTTATGAGCAGTTTCGTGCTGTTCTATAACTATTATTCCCGTCCGCTGGACAAGAAACTCGTAAGTAATTTTTACAAGAAAAGATTTGTGTATATTTTACTTCCGTATTTCCTGTTTTCATTGATGTATTTTGTTATTCTGCATTTCACGCATTATCAGGGCCGACCGTTTGGCGAATCGGCTGTAAGTTTCATTACGAAATTGTTTACGGGTAAAGCCTATACGCATCTGTACTTTGTGTTTATTAACATGCAATTCTATCTGTTATTCCCATTGGTGTTATGGCTGCTCAAGAAGTATCCTTCCGTGGTCAAATGGTCTGTACCGATTGGATTATTGATTCAATGGGCATTTATCGTAAGCAATAAATATGGATTCCAGGTACCCAATAAGGGAAGCTGGGCGTTCTCTTACTTTTCCTATTTCATGCTGGGGGCATTCATCGGGGTGTATTTCCCTAAAATCAAGCAATGGTTCGTCATCAGTCGCGCCAATGCGACCAAAGGACGCGTAGCTTCATGGATTCTGCTCTGGGCGGTGTGGATCTTTGCCGGACTGGGTCATGTGTACATCTACTATCAGCTGCGTCTGAAGATCGCAACGTATAACACGCTGTGGTATGAATTCTTCTGGAATGTGCATACCTTCGCTTGTGCGCTGGTACTCATCCAGATTGCTTATCTACTCTACCGCAAAGGGCCGTCTCTGATCGTTAAGCCGCTGAATCGGCTTGGGGCACTGTCCTTTGGTATCTATCTGATCCATCCGCTCTTCCTGCTGGTGTATCGGAATTATCCACCGCAAACAGGAGTGTCCTGGTTAGTGCATCTGTGGTATGCCGGAGGATTTGGTGTAGCTCTGATCGCTTCGTGGATCGTCGTTGGATTGACGGCAAGGTTCGTTCCATATGCATGGGTGATCTTCGGCAATCTGCCAAAACCGAAACCACGTCTGGCACCACAACAGAACTCGGGGCAATTGGACGTTCGTTAAGATACATTTCCAATATAGGAATAATAAACCGTTTCTTGGTCGACCTTAGGGGAGAGCAGGAAGCGGTTTTTTTATGTATGCAGATATGCGAGAAGTGGGGAACGAGTGTTTCTTTTATATGTACGAGGGGTAATCATAAGGCGGAACGATAATACATTATGGACGACAGGATTAAGGTGAAAATAATGACAACATGCGAAAAATGCGGGAGACCGATGCAAGATATATTGGAATATGTGGAACACATTCTTCACGAATGCAGTGAACAGACTCAGGAGTACAATTCGAAAGATTATCAGGCCTTTGGCCATGAGGGTGTTCGCGAGCAGATGTGATACAATAGAAAGAAACCGGATTCATACGGAACCGAGGTGACAACATGGAGACGGGTCCAGCCCCTTTCCGGCAAGGAAAGACGGAACAAGAAGCGCGACTGACCAAGACATGTATGTATTGCGGACAACAGCGACCTATGTCCGAATTCCGGCGCAGAACCGGAAAGAGGGCAGGTCCCGGAGCCAGACGGGGAGCCTGCCGCAGCTGTCGTCAGCTTGGTGGACAGGCTGATCATGATGCGGGTTCAAGCGTGAGCGGGCAAACGAATGAACGGATGGGGCATCAACGAGGTGGCTTGGAGACACGTGATGTTACTGCGAGACCGTCTGCCTCTGCGAAAAATGAAGCGGGTCGGATCTCTCATGGCATGGAGCAGGGATCTGCTACCGAGTCGTCTTCAGACAGACGTCTGGTGTCTCAATCTTCAGTAGACTCGATGTCTGCGAATGACGATGAACATGCTGACTTGGTGACTTCCCCAGCCTCTTCTTCGGGTAATCGGAAGAAGAGGAGAAGACGGAGGAAGAGCAAGCGTTCAGAAGGACTGACAGGCAATGAGCAAGCGGAGACGAGCCTAGAGCATGATGGCTCGGCAGGTGAGGTCTTGGTTGAGCCACAGCCAGTAAAGCGCTGGCGTGGGGAAGGGCATTCGCAGAGCGATGCTGCTGCGAATGATAAGGGCACTGCACAGCAGGCTGCCGCTGCTGTGCAGGCCGCCGAGCAGGCTGCGGCGGCCCAAGCTCTGCTGCCAGCTGCGCCGCAAGGCCCGGCAGCAGAGCCCATGGCTGCGGATCAACCGACCGCAGCCAAACGCAAGCGCAAGCGGCGCCGCAAGCGTGCTGCCGCGCTTGCGCCCGGCGCAGGGCAGGCCCGCAGCGTAGCTGCTGAGGCCCATGCGCCGGCCCTGAGCGACCGTGGCGATGCCACCACGGTCGCTGCACCTTCGGCGGCGGAGGCACAGCCTGCCGCCACCAGGCGCGAGCCTGGGCAAGCGCCGGGGGCTGCTGCGGAGGCAGGGCCTCCTGCGCCCGTGCGCCAGCCTGGCTCGCCAGGGTCCAAGCCGCGCCAAGCGCGCAAGGAGCGTGCGCCCAAGGCGAACGGCGAAGACGCTGCCCGCGGTACATCCGGGCAGCGACCCGCGCATGCCAGCCGCAGTCACGCAGCTGGCATGGACGGCCGTCCCCGCCGTCAGACGCCGGCGACCCCGGTAGCCATCGACCCGGAAGATCCGGCTTCGCTTCGGACCAACCGGCAAGGCATGGTGCGGATGCGCGGCAAGACGGACAAGGGGCGTCGTTGGCATCAGGAAGTGGACATGGAGCTTGCGGTTACGCTGGTCAAGGAAAAAGCTGCTGTGGTGGTCAATCGGTACACGATTCGCCGATTGTTCAGCAACAAGGATTTCAAGCGGTATATTCTGACCCGGGATCACTACACCTGTTACTTCTGTGGATCGTATGGAGATACGATCGACCATCTGCTACCGCGTGCCAAAGGTGGACATACCACCCCGCTTAACTGTGTCTGCGCCTGTAATCTGTGCAACCAGTCCAAAGCAGCTATGGATGCCGAAGAGTTCATGAACTCAGGTATTCCTGAGTGGAATGCTGCCCATCAGGCAGAACTGCTTGAACTGGCCATGCAGGAAGCGCAGCTGGAAGAAGGATAAATACCCCCAAAGAAGGATCGGGGTTTCGATATGAAAAGCACACCAAGACCACAAGAGGTCGAGGTGTGCTTTTTTTGATTTAATTTTGATTGGAGTGGAGGTCAGTTCGCTGTGCAATAATTTCTTCAAATTGACAACGGTGTTCATCGAAGATGTACGTTATACTGGGAGGGAGTTGCTAAAGAAGCTTCATCATCCATATGAATGATGAAATGTATAGTGAACATCAAACCTGAGAAGGTAGACTGTATAGATTGGATGGATGCAGATGACCCCGGCAGCATTGGACATTATGTCCTATATTACGGAAGAAAATATTCGTTTCTGGCTGGAGAAGTTTCGCTCCCTGGGCCCGTTACCGGGAATTTTGCTTACGTTTATGAAATCATTTGTGCCACCACTTCCAACGTTGTTGATTGTGGGTGTGAACGGTGCGGTATACGGTCTGTGGGCAGGGTTTTTATATTCATGGATCGGCATGGTCCTCGGTTGCACCGTTACATTTCTGATCGTACGGGAGATCGGGAAATCCGCTTTTGTGGAACGATGGGCACGCAAACCCCGTGTGCAGCGCAGTATGGTATGGATTCGGAGGAACGCGTTCGGTTATGTTTTCCTGCTGAGTATCTTCCCGGTAGGTCCGTTTGTCATTATTAATGTGGCAGCAGGTATCGCACGAATGCGCTTGTTATCCTTCCTGCTTGCGGTGGGCTGCGGTAAAGCGATCATGATCTTCTCTGTTACGTATATCGGTTCCAATGTGGAACAATTTTTGGAGCATCCTGTACGCTGGGTAGGCGTATTGCTGTTCATTGCGGTATCCCTGTGGGCAAGCCGTAAACTGGAGCGACATTTTACCCGGTCATCGTCAGAGGGTGAAGAGCTGAATGATCTGAATCAACCAACTGGCAAATCGATTTCCTCCTAGTTTCGGGATACAGTGGTATATTTGTGTGGTATTTATGAATTACCTGGAGATGAACCTTTTTTAAAGGGGGATTAGTATGATTGAAAATGTCTTTGATTTTGATAAAGAATTATATCGCATGAACGAAGAAGAGCTTCGATCATTATTGCGTATGCTCTATCTTAGCGCGGACATGACAGTTAGTCATCAGACAGAAGAACATTCAGTTGATTTTGCGGTGAGCGTACAGCGGATATTTGAGGGGTTAGGCGAGGAGAGGAATCGGAAGCAAGCTGAGCAGCAAATGCTTGATACACAGAAGCCGCGTGAAATTCATTTAGCGATTGGTGAATCACCGTTGGGTAGCATTAAGGTTGCCATGGGTAGTGTTCCTGGACGCGTGGGACGACGTTTTTATTCTATGAATGACTACTATGCTATAGGCCCATTAGGGGATCTCACTGATAAGATAGTTCTACAACGTAGACACCTCTGGTTGCTGGAGCGACTGCATTTAAGTGAACACGGAAATTACGCTATCAAAGGCATTGATGAACTGATTCAATTAAATAACGTGATGAGTTCCATTGATGAAGAGACTAGAATAACCATTTGGTATGCTAATAACGCCCATGAGACGACAGGTCTTCTGTATGCTATTCATTTGCTTCGTAACAGGAAGAGTCCTGTTTATCTGATCGAGACAAGTGAACTGTATCAGGAGTTATTCCATAACCCTGAGATTGAGTATGATGTTTGGAGAACAGGAGAGATTGTTTCTGAGAAGCTATTAGCCATGTGGAACCACTGTGTAAATGCAGAGCCGGCGTCTTCAGAAGAACGCAAACAGATGGAGCAAGAGTGGGATTCTCTCTCTAAACAACAAGGCCATCTGCGAATAATGAAGGATAGTAAGATTCATAGCGTGTCCGAGGACGAAATTGATGATTTCATTATGCAAAAGGTGAGAGATCTTACATTAACCAGACAATCAGATGAATTTATAATATGTGCTCGTGTTGTAGGTGAAGTACTTGGATATTTAGAACAAACTGTGGGAGACGCATTTATTGAATATCGAATACGTCAACTTGTGCTGCAGGGCCGACTGGAGTTGGAAGGTATCCCACATGCGATGAGATACTATGGTGTCCGACTTGCGAGTAAGGAGCGGAACTAAAAGTTACTTGCGTGCGATAGATTAGAGATTGAAGAAAAACATATAGACTGTACTCCGGCATGATTCTCCTACTTGTCCGGGGGACAGTCTATTTGTTCATGCTTGAATACTGGACCATTTTCTCCTGTGCATTGTCTAATAAAGTTCTTTTTCCTCTTCATGATATCTGTTATGACTTCTTCCCATTCCATATTTCCATTAGCGGTCCATGTTCCCCGTAGACCGGATCGGTATCCGGGATCGGAACCTCTCGGATTTCCTGAAGAGCCTTCTGCAGCTCGCCTTCTTCACCTGTGCGTGTGTTGTAACTCATGCCGCCGGGATAGGCCCCAGCAATACGAAAGTCCGTGCTGGACTCCAGACGTTTATGCCCTGTTCCAGCGGGAAGCACGACAACGTCGCCTGTCTGAAGGTAAACTTTCTGTCCATTTTCTCCGCCTAGAATCAATTTCACGAATCCGCTCACCACAGCAAGAGCCTCATGAGCATTACTATGATAATGATGATAATTGAACACACCATTCAACCAGCTGTTTCCCCATCCATTACGGTTCAACAACGATTCTGCATGAAGGGCCTCTTCTGCCCATACGTTCTTATACAAGAGCACAGGCAGGGTCGGATGATTGGGAATTACACCGTTCTCCTTAAGGAATAACGTCTCTATATCCTGTTTCCGTTCATTCATCTCATATCACCTCCCTATAAATTACCCGATAACCTCAAGAACGAACAAAAAACAATTGTAAAATGATACAAAATGTATCATTTTAAGGTTATACTCAGTACATATACTCTCTTCAATGCACTCGTTGTATAAATCGCAAGGGGGAATCGTGTGTGAACATTGTTATTACAGGAGCTTCTGGATTTGTGGGATTTAATCTTTCACAGTATTTGGCGCAAAAGGGGCATCGAATTACCCTTGTGGATCGGGATGATTATTGTCAGAGGCTTGTTCATGTCTCTCCTCTACATGAGATGCCGTTCATCTGTTGTGACCTTGCATCAGACCGGATTCATCTGCCTTCAGGAACAGATTACATTATTCATCTGGCAGCCATGCCTCATGTGGATTATTCGTATCATCAGCCAGGGGAAGTTTTTCGTAATAATACACTCAGCACACAGGCTATTCTACAATATGCGACCGAACATCACATCCCTGTTTTGCTGGCTTCATCTGTTGAAGTGTATGGCGGCGATTGGGGCAGAGTCTATCATGAATCCGATCCGTATGCGCCCGTCTCGCCTTATTCCGCATCCAAAGTCGCCTGTGAAATGCTTGCTCACTCCTACGCTCAATGTTATCAGCTTCCAGTTAAGCTCTTTCGCTTGACCAACCTCTATGGTCCATGGCAATTGCCAGACCGTATTATTCCCCGAAACTTTGGTCGGATACTGGACGGACTGCCTCTGGATATACAGGGATCGGCAGTGCGTGATTTCCTGTATGTAGATGATGCTCTCCGGGCCATTGAACTGATCATGCTGAAAGGCAAAGATGGACAGGTCTACAACATATCGACAGGGCTTGGAACAACCATGCAGGAGATCGGGGAGATGTTGAAACCCATGGATCGATCTCTAGCTGCTGTAGAGATTCGGGAGCAAGAACCAACCCAGTCCAGAGGGTCCAGTCTGGTCGTGCATTCAGGCAGATTACGAGCGGAATTGGGGTGGTTACCTCAAACCACATTGGAAAAAGGATTGGAAAGAACCTTCCGTTGGTATCAGGAACATCCCGAGTGGGTAAGACAGTTCAGCCGTGAATACCATACAACAAGGGAAACGCGCAGTTTCATTATCGATATGGCAAGATACGCAGTTCCAGCCGTATAGAACGCACAAAAAAAGCCAGGGAAGGGTGTATTGAGTAACACCTTCCTTGGCTTTTTTGCGCCTCCGTCCCATGTTCAGATTTCATCCGAACACGGACAGTTAGGCTAGTTTGTAACGATCTATTGCACGAAATCATCGTGCTGTTGACCTTTCATTAAAAGGATCTTAGTGATCTTTTTTAACGTCGGCAATTTTATCCTGTACAGCACCTTTGGCTTTGTCTTTCTTACCCTCAGCCTGAAGGGATCTGTTATTGGTTGCATTACCGATCTGATCCTTCACTTCGCCTTTGGCCTTGTTTACGCCTGCTTTAATTTTATCGCTAGTTGAATTACTCATATCGAACATCTCCTTCGTTTCTGGTGTAGTCCTTATTAACCGGGATGTCTGCATTCTAAACGCATAGGGTGTGTTCCAAGTTTTGCATTCGTGACGCAAGAGGTTCATACTTGAAATAGAAAAGATGTCCCAATGATGGAATAAGGCTGAGCCCAACGCTGCATAATAACGACAGTGACCAATTTCGTTGCATGATTATCGTGATATTGGAAAACAATTCCTGAACATTTGGATAAACGAATCCTTCCTTGTGTACATATCGCACATCTGGTCATATGAGATCTTGTCTTAATACCACATGTGGTAGGAATACGGATCTTGGACAGGAGGATCGGCGGCGTTAGCCTGCCTTCATGGGTTGACAAAAAAATCGATTTTGTTACAATGTTCACAATATCTTCACAAGTGTAAAAAATTTCTTTTTCATGTTCATGTGTAAGAGGTGTAATATAAGGGTATAGAGTTCGGTTTCGGCCTGCTTGTCGTTTTGTGCGTCAACACATGTTGTCCGCAATAGATCCAAGATACAATGCATGATGTGGGAGTGGCCCAGAGCTACGCTCACCCTATTGTGTGAAATTTGGTACATTTAGTTGTATTCAATGTATTTTGTGGTTCGGCTCTGCTTGACAGGCATCATGAAAGTCGCGGACTTCTATCCCAAAGTAAAGGAGGACTTTCTCTTATGTCACAATCGCCTACTCAACAAGAGGTGCCAGTTACAGAAGGTGCCAACGTTTCCGAGCGCCAGTCCTTGGACGTTCTGGATCAACTGATGAAGCCTGAGGTACAGGAGTCTTTAACCGTTCTGGTGGAGAACCTGCCTAAATTGGCTGAAATGGTTACTGCTATGACAAAAGCTTATGACTTTGCACAAAGTGTAGCAACAGACAAAGTTCTGATCAGCGACACAATGAGCGCAATGGGCGAGTTCGCTAAGCCTGTTGTAGACAAAGCTAAAGGTGTAGCTTCTGCTGCCATCGAAGCCAATGATCGTGCGCAAACAGAGCAAACTTCAGTTGGCTTGTTCGCTATGCTGAAAATGCTTAAAGATCCAAACGTACAACAATCGCTTCGTTTTGCTCAATCTTTCTTGAGCATTCTGAACGAGCGTCAACAACCGAAACGTTAAGACTTAGAAGAACGGAGGATGGATATGTCGAAGCAAATTTTGATCTTGGGTGGAGGATACGGCGGTCTGTTGACTGCATTGACTGCGCGTCAATACTTGTCTCCGGAAGAAGCGACAATTACTGTCGTTAACCGTTACCCTACACACCAAATTATCACGGAACTGCACCGTCTTGCAGCAGGAAGCATTGCTGAACAAGCAGTTGCTCTTCCACTCGAAAAATTGCTGCGTGGCAAAAACGTGAACTTGAAAATCGATACGGTGGATACAATCAAGCCGGACGAGAAGAAAGTTCTGATGACCAGCGGCTCCACATACTCTTACGATGCACTTGTCGTTGCCCTGGGCAGCGAAACGGCATTCTTCGGAATTCCGGGATTGCAAGAGTACAGCTTCACGCTCAAATCGGTTAGCGATGCAAACCGTATTCGTGCACACGTTGAAGCACGTCTTGATGCTTACAAACAGTCCGGCAACAAAGCAGACGCTACGTTTGTTATTGGTGGCGGCGGCTTGACAGGTATTGAGCTTGTTGGCGAATTCGCTGACCTGCTTCCTGCTGTATGTCAAGAAAAAGGGATCGATTTCAAAGAAGTATCCCTGCACACGGTTGAAGCTGGTCCTTCCATTCTGGCTGGATTCCCGCCAGAACTGGTTGAGCGTGCTAAATCGAGTCTTGAGAAACGTGGCGTTAACTTCATCGTTGGCGTAGCGATTACTGAGATGAAAGAAAGCGAAGTTCTGCTGAAAGACGGCAGCTCCATCCCTACGAGCACACTCGTATGGACAGGTGGCGTACAAGGCAACGCTGTTGTTGCTAACAGCGGAATTGAAGTGGATCGTGGCCGTGCGAAAGTTACGGAAGTTCTGCAATCGACTTCTCACAAAGACGTGTTTGTTGCTGGTGACAGCGCAGTGGTCTTCCCTAGCGAAGGCGCTCGCCCTTACCCTCCAACAGCACAATTGGCTTGGCAAATGGGTGAAACCATCGGTCACAACTTGGGCGTAATGTTCAAAGGTGGCGCAATGGAATCCTTCACACCAGTATTCTCCGGTACGCTGGGAAGTCTGGGTCGTAAAGATGCTGTCGGCATGATCGGTGGCAACCAGACTCGTCTGAAAGGTCTGCCTGCAACCATGATGAAAGAAGCAAGTAACATCCGTTACCTGGCTCATATTCACGGTTTGTTCGCACTGGCTTACTAATCTTAATGCCATTCAAGGGCGCCCTTTTGGGCGTCCTTTTTTGTTGTGGATGTTACAAAATATTACAGTTCTGCAGACGTGAAAAAGGTGCGGCAGAAGGGGTCGATGTGAGGCCACGTATAAACCACATAGGGTATATGGAATATTAATGGGATAACGGAAGATTTCACATTTCATAGATGTACTGCATGGACATGAACCTGGAAGCCGGCGCTTAGAAGCGCCGGCTTTCGTTTAAATTATAGGATGAGCATCTCTAAATTAAAGGAACGGTTAGCAGCAACAAGCTGTCCGTCCAACCGAGAGGAGAAATGACGTATGAACGTATTAGTTATAGGAGCAAATGGGCAAATCGGCAAGTTTGTGGTGGAGCAGCTGGTACAGGAAGGCAAGCATAAAGTAACGGCCATGATTCGCAAACCGGAGCAGGCGGACGCACTGAAGGAACTCGGTGCCGATGTGGCAATCGGTGATCTGGAGGGCAGTGTGGAGGACTTGGCTGAGGCAATGAAGGATCATAATGCGATTGTGTTTACAGCGGGTTCTGGCGGATCTACCGGTCAGGACAAAACACTGCTTATTGATCTCGACGGTGCAGTGAAGACGATGGAAGCCGCAGAGCAGCAAGGAATCTCCAGATATATTCTGGTCAGTGCGTATGGCGCAGATCAACGGGAGAAATGGTCAGAGTCCATTAAGCCTTATTACGTGGCGAAACATTATGCGGATCGTGCACTGTTTGCAAGTGATCTGAATTACACGATTATTCGCCCAGGCGGTCTCAAAAATGAACCGGGTACAGGCAAGATTGCAGTTGGAACAGATCTGAAGCCGGGAAGCATTCCGCGTGAAGATGTGGCCCGTGTCATTGTGGCTTCCTTACAGGAAGAGAAGACGTACCGGATGGCCTTTGATCTGATTGCCGGGGAGCAACCGGTTGAAGATGCCTTGGGCAAACTATAGATATTATTGTAAGATAACGGGAGAATGAATTGATGGGGATGAGGGGGAGCGCTGCATGAACGAAGCCGTGCTGGTCATAGAGGATGAGCCCAAAATAGCACGTCTGCTTGAACTGGAATTACAGTATGAGGGATATCAGGTGGGCAAGGCTGGTAGTGGAACAGAAGGATTGGAGAAGTATGCAGAAGGACAATGGGATCTGATTTTGCTTGATGTGATGTTGCCTGGTCTGAGTGGAATTGAAGTGTTGCGGCGAGTTCGGGCCAAAGATGCTACAGTTCCGATCATTATGCTCACCGCCAAAGATTCCGTGGAAGACAAAGTATCCGGACTGGACCTCGGAGCTAATGATTACATCACCAAGCCGTTCCAGATTGAAGAGCTGCTTGCCCGAGTTCGGGCGGCTTTACGGCTTAGTGCAGTCGCGTCTGTTGCTTCTTCCGCTTCTTCATCCACACCTAATGCAGGGAATGACTCACTGGAGCACAAGGATGAGGCTGAGGCAGGCTGGTTGACGGCTGCCGGGTTGAGACTGAATGAAGGAACGCGAGAGATATCCCGAGATGGCGTGCCCATTGAACTTACTCCGCGTGAGTTCGACCTGTTGGTGTATCTGTTGCAAAACCAACGTCAGGTGCTCAGTCGTGATCAGATTGTGCAGGCCGTGTGGGGATACGATTATTATGGAGATACCAATGTGGTGGATGTGTATATCCGTTATGTGCGTAAAAAGGTGGATAACGGATTCACACCGCCTTTAATACATACCGTACGGGGCATTGGATACGTCCTGAAGGAACAGTCATGAGCCTGCGCAGTAAAATCTACGGATATTCGTCTGTATTATTTGCTGTGCTGTTAATCGCGGTGAATCTGTCGGTCTACATCGTGTTTGAGCGGATGTCGATTGATAACGAGGTTAATCGGGTGGAAGCGGAGGCCGAGTCTATTGTCAAAGGCGTGCGTCAGTCTGCCGGCTCCATTCCGCCGGATGACTTGTTGCGGGCCTACGCGCCTGTGAACGGCATGCTTCGGATCGTCAATGAGGACGGCACCAGTTCCCCGGTGACGACAACAGCAGCTTCCGAGCAGCTGAGCAAGCTGCCCTATAAGTATGAAAGTGAGAAGAAATCGGAGTATACCCAAGTTGAACAGATTGGTTATGTATGGGTGTCAGTCCCGGTCATCTGGCCTGATGGCGAGGTGGTGAATGTGCAGGTCACCGAGAGCATTGCAGAGACGGAGAATCGTCTGTCTGTACTGCGTACCGTACTTGTGGCGGTCACGATTATTGCTCTCATTCCAGCCATTATCTCCAGCCGGATTCTGGCGAATCGGATGACCAAGCCCATCCAGCAGATGACACGCACGATGAGTGACATTCAGTCCAGCGGCCAATTCAAGCGACTTCCACTGGAGGAAGGGTCGAAGGATGAACTGAAAACGATGGGGCAGACGTTCAACCGGATGATGGATCTGCTCGAATCCAACTTTGAACGACAGGAGCGATTCGTATCGGATGCATCCCATGAGCTCAAAACACCGCTGACCATTATTGAGAGCTATGCCAGTCTGCTACAGCGGCGAGGAAAAGAGCGGCCCGAGGTATTCGATGAAGCGGTGGAGGCGATTCTGTCCGAATCTGTTCGTATGCGGGAGATGACCGAGCAACTGCTACTGCTTGCGAAGCAGCCAGAGCAATGGAATGTGCAGTTGGAGCGTGTAGATATCACGAGAGTTGCAACAGACTCCACACGTGCGTTTCGCGAAGCCTATCACCGCGAAGTCCGGTGTGAAGATCGAGGTCCAATCTGGGCGATCAGCGATGAGAGCAAGCTGAAGCAGCTGTTGTTTATTTTGCTGGATAATGCCCGGAAGTATAGTGAAGATGCAATTGAAGTCAGACTGGAAGCCAAGGGAGAAGAGTGCCGTATTCGGATCGTGGATACCGGAATTGGTATGCGCGAGGACGAGCTGGAGAAGGTATTTGACCGATTCTACCGCGTTGATCCGGCCAGAACACGCAGCTTAGGCGCAAGTGGTTCAGGTCTGGGATTGTCCCTTGCCAAAGAGCTTGCAGGTGCAGTGGGAGCACGGATCGAACTGACCAGCACCGAGGGTGAAGGCACCGAGGCTTCAATTATTTTGCCAATATCGGTTCAGAACGGTCCGCTCTCATGAAATTCTCATTCTTCTCTTATATACTAAATAAACTGAACTAAAGATTGTTCACACTGACACTACGATGACAGAACAACCTTCCAATCGCTGTTATCCCCAGATTTTTTGATTCCCTCTTCTAAAAGGGAAAATCAGGGGATAAAGGCGAACGCTTCGCTTTTTCAGGTTTTTTCTGTCCTCTCCGTTAATGTGTAAAAGATTAGTTCAATCTATTTAGTAACCATCGGAACTGAACTCAGACCGAATATATAACAGATGAACTCGGGCTATGGGGAGAGTTATAAGGGGGAAACGTGATGACAGAGCATGAGCAGCGACCACCGGAGATGAAACGGCATGAACAGGCGAACAGTGGATGGGCCAAATCACGAAGGTCACTTTGGTGGGGTTCAGGGCTTCTCGTTGTGCTGATTGTGGCAGCCGTTGTGTGGTGGAAGCCGTGGCAATCGACTGGTGTGGTACTTACGGCAGATGCGGCAGCCCAATCGGTGTTGGATCAATATCCAGGTGAGATTGTGAATTCCACGTTGAAGGACGGGACATACATCATGCAGCTCCGTTCGGAGACTGGCCTATATGATGTGCAAGTGGATGCCGTTACAGCTGCTGTGAATTCCATTAAACGACTGGAGTCGAACCCGCAAGCGGAAGAGAAGACGTTATGGAGCCGCGAGCAGATCAAAACGGCGTTGTTAAAACAACAAACGGATGACCAACTGGTCTCGCTAGAACTTGTAGAACAGCAAGGCAGTCCGGTCTACACCGCGGTCGTGAAGGCGAAGGATAACAGCCGGGAAGAACTTACGATTGATCCATATACCGGAGAGACGATATCTTCCAAAACAATAGCGGCGCCGACAACTGAACCGACAAAGGAAGATCCCAAGCCTCAGTTTCTAAGCGAGAAACAAGCCAAACAGAAGGCACTTGCGGAGGTCCCTGGAGAAGTGGATGATATCGAGCTGCGTGGAACCAACAGCGGGAATCCGTATTATCTGGTCGAGATTGATCTGGAGGATGGCCGGGAGGCCATTGTACAGGTGAATGCCATCTCGGGAGCGATTCGTTCCGTGACTTGGGATGAGGACGAGGATTAACATTTCGGAAGGAACTCTTCAAATACAGAGTTAAACCGCTTTAGAGAGATGATTCCTAATTTAGGGGTCATCTTTTTCATTTATTTTCAATTACATGGACCATGAATACCCGTTAAATGAGTACTCTCCTCATTTTCTCATCAAATTCTAATCTAACTCTCGCTGATCTCTCATTCCTGCAGGTTATTCTATAAATGTAGACGAGAACGAAACAACAAACGAGGAGATGAATGATGATGATGAACAAACATAAACTTTGGATTGGTAGCTTGTCAGCAGCAGTATTACTAGGTGGATCGGCCGTAGCGGCTAGCGGGAATGTGAACGGACAATCGGTACAAACTACACCAACGTCAACAACACAATCCGTAACACAGAATCAGAACAGTACAGGCAAAATGCTGAATGCATCCCAAGCGAAAGCGCTAGCGTTGAAAGCAGCCGATGGTAAAGTGGATGACGTGGATCTGGAGCGCAGAAACGGCCAAACGTTCTATGAAATTGAGATCGACAGAAAAGGAACCAATGATGTTGTTGTTCGTCTGGATGCTTACACAGGTAAAATCCTGGCAGTCGTGAATGATGAAGACTACGATGATGACGATGATTATCAAGATAATGTAACAGGCAACACGTCTAACACCTCTTCTTCCAAGCAGGTCAAATTGACGGCATCCCAAGCTTCAAACATTGCGTTGAAACAAGTTACGGGTGGTAAAGTAACCAAAGTCGAGCTGGATCATGATGACGGTCGCTATGTCTATGAGATTGAGCTGAGAACCGCTCAAGGTGAAGCAGATGTAGATATCGATGCCAACACAGGCAAAGTGTTATCGTTCGACCAGGATTTTGACGACGAAGATTGAGTAATAAAGGCGAGTAATGCAGATAACACATCATATAACGAACCTGCCCACGATAAGTCACACACAGCATGCGATATTCACATCATGGAGGACAGGGCAGGTATAGCAGAGGACGCTTCGGGGGAAGCGTCTTTTTGCTGTCTATGGAGAGAGAGTGAGTATGAAATTGTACATCTTCCGCCGGATTGTTCACTATGCGAGCAGGAACGTGGCGGATACAATCAGAGTCAGGGAGGTGAATGCCAGCCAGTTTTGCCAAGAATTCTAATGCTAAAATGCATCATCGATCGGAGGCAGATGAGACATATCGATTTTATTTTATGTAAGCGCTTCACAAAAAAACATGGAGGTGCATTACGATATGGCTATGAACGATGGATGGTTGAAAAAGAATATACAATCACGTCGCTTTACCCGTCGCTTGAGTTATTTGCTTGCTTTACTCTTGGCGCTGCAATCAATAGGTATGCTGCTCGCACCTGGACCGAATGCTTCAGCTGCTCCGCTCAGTGTAACGAACGGGGTACAGTTCAAGGATACCAATGGCAATGTCGTTCATGCTCATGGGGGCGGGATGATCAAGGCGAATGGGTATTATTACTGGTTTGGGGAAAACCGCAATCCGAATGGAACGTTCAAGGCGGTATCCGTGTATCGTTCATCGGATCTGAAGAACTGGGAGTATCGCAATGATGTGCTGACCAGTAGCTCAGCAACCGAGCTCAATATCTCCAACATTGAACGCCCGAAAGTCATCTATAACAGTTCGACTGGCAAATATGTGTTGTGGATGCATAAAGAGAATGGTCTGGATTATGGCGAGGCCAGAGTGGCCGTAGCTACTTCGAATTCGGTTGACGGCAACTACACGTATGTGGGCAGCTATCGTCCACTTGGGTATGATTCCAGAGATATGACGGTATACAACGATAACGGAACCGCTTATCTGATCTCCGCGACCAGAGTGAATGCAGATCTGAATATATATAAACTGACCCCGGATTTCCTGGGTGTGGAATCCCTAGTCACAACGCTGTGGCCCGGACAATATCGTGAAGCACCTGCCCTATTCAAAAAAGACGGCGTCTACTTCCTGATCACCTCGGGTGCGACCGGCTGGAATCCGAATCAGGCCAAATATGCCACAGCCACCAGCATTACAGGCACATGGAGCGGCCTCAGCAACTTTGGAGACAGCACAACGTATGGTTCCCAATCGACCTATGTTGTTCCGGTAGAGGGTTCACAGACCACATCCTATCTCTACATGGGTGATCGCTGGGCTGGTGCATGGAGCGGACCGGTGCAGGATTCCAAGTATGTCTGGCTGCCACTTTCATTCCCGAGTGCAACCAGTCTGGCGATGAACTGGGCCAGCAGTATTACGATTGATACAGCAACAGGGACTGTGACCGGAGTGAGTACACCGGATGTATGGGACCCGAATGCCTCATATCAGCTGATTAGCCGTAAAAGTAACAAGTTGCTAAATGTCATCGGGGGTTCTTCCGCCAACGGTGCAGATCTGGAGCAGCGAGCAGATGGGGGAACAGCCAGTCAACAGTGGCAGATTACCGATGCGGGTGGCGGCTATGTCAAAATCATCAACCGTTCCAGTGGCAAGCTGATCGGTGTAGAGAATGGTTCCACGACCGATGGGGCTGTCATTGAACAATGGAATGATGGTGGCTGGGCCAGCCAGCAGTGGCAGCTCGTCCATGTAGGTGGTGGTTATTATAAACTAAAGAACCGTAGTACAGGCAAGGTCTTGGACATCTCCAGTCTATCCTTGGCAGATGGGGCTGCGGCCATCCAGTGGACGGATAATGGCGGCACGAATCAGCATTTTCAGATTGTTAAGGTGCAATAAGGCGTTTTAAATATTACAAAATAAGGTTCAATTTAAAGTGGAAGCCCTTGTCTCTTACCATAAGGTGGGACAGGGGCTTTGTGCTGTATTCACGCTTGTTATGTGATGCTTTTACTCGAAAGGGATATCCAGCTGATGGCTCATATCGTGACCTATTTCCGATCATTTCCATCCCAATCTGTGGTAAACTAGTAGAATTGTAGAAAAAGATAGAGACAGGAGCTGGATAACGAAGTGAGTGAACAACAAGTGCTATCCATTGAAAGCTTGCGTATGAGATACAACGGACGTTATGTGCTGAACGGCATCGATCTGGAAGTGAATCGCGGTGAGATGATTGGATATATTGGCCCAAACGGGGCTGGCAAAAGTACAACGGTTAAGATTTTACTCGGGCTGGTTGAAGGATATGTAGGCACGGTGCGGATCTTTGGTAAAGATATTGCGGATGGGGATGTAGAGTATAAGCGCAGAATCGGCTATGTTCCGGAGGTGGCGGAATTGTACGAACAATTAACGCCTGCGGAGTATCTGACTTTTACGGGAGAGTTATACGGTATGTCCTATGAGGATGCGGATTATAAAGCCAAGCTATTAATGGATTGTTTTGGACTGGAAAAATCATATCATTCCCGCATTGCCTCCTTTTCCAAAGGTATGCGTCAGAAAGTGTTGCTAATCTCTGCGCTGCTGCATGACCCCGATCTGTTGTTCCTGGATGAACCACTCAGCGGATTGGATGCCAATAGTGTGATGGTGGTCAAAGAGATTCTGTCACAATTGTCAGCCAAAGGCACAACGATCTTCTATTCATCCCACATCATGGATGTGGTGGAGAAGATCAGCAGTCGAATTGTACTGATCGCTGAAGGACGCGTGGTGGCGGACGGAACGTTCAGGCAGCTCCAACAGCAGTCCACGGAAGGTTCATTGACATTGGAGGAAGTATTCAATCAATTGACGGGCTTTAATGAGCACAAAGCCATTGCTGAGCGCTTTGTATCGATTGTGCAGGAGGTGTACTGATATGGAGGAATCCTCCGACTTCCGCACACTCAAGATTCTGGATCGCTTTCGTCCGCTCATCGCTAGAACAGGGGCGGATTATGATGTGCTGCGCCTGATTTTACGAGTGAAGTTCCAGATGGATCAACGCAGAGTACCTACCATTTTGTCCAACAATTCAGGGAAAAAAGATCGCAAGGAAGGTAATCAGTTTCTTCGTTCCCTGTGGTTGTATGGATTAATGGGACTGATGATGGTTCCCTTCATCGTCTGGGATACGGGGCATTTCATGCTTCAGATGGGACTTGTGTTTGGCATCTTAATGTTTATGATCATGACGTCCATGATCTCGGATTTTTCCTCCGTGCTGCTGGACATTCGGGATCGCAATATCATTATGACGAAGCCCGTTAATGGGCGAACGGTGGGGATGGCCCGAGCCATCCACGCAGGCGTTTATCTGCTATTGCTGACGGGTTCATTAACCGGTATACCGTTAATTGCCGCGTTGGTGACGCATGGAATCGGATTCTTTCTGATTTTCCTCGTAGAACTGATTCTAATCAATATGCTGATTCTGGTGACAACGTCCCTGATCTATCTGTTCATGATGAGGTTTCTGGATGGAGAGAAGCTGAAGGATATGATCAACATGGTGCAGATTCTGCTCTCGGTGGGGATTGCAATCGGTTATCAGCTGGTCATCCGTTCGTTCAGCATCATTGACTTTGGTATGGTATTTACTCCGGCATGGTGGCAGTTGCTGTTGCCTCCGTTATGGTATGCGGCGGCATATGAATGGTTATTTGCAGGGGGCGGTAATGTGTGGATCTATACGTTCACAGCATTGGCAGTCCTGGTTCCGGTGGTGAGTCTGATCGTATATGTGAAGCTTATGCCTGCCTTTGAATTGTATTTGGAAAAAATGGCACATTCGGGTCAGTCCTCTGGACGCAGACGCGGAAGATGGGATCGGTTGATCTCCAAGGTGGTCAGTCGTTCCAGAGAGGAACAAGCTTGCTTCCGTCTATCAGCCAGCATGATGCGTAATGAACGGGAATTTAAGCTGAAGGTGTATCCATCACTTGGTTTATCATTTGTTTTACCTTATGTATTTTGGTTTACTGAATTGCAATCTTCTAGTTGGGCGGAGTTTAGACAAAGTTCGTTTGTATACACCTTTTACATCGTACTGATGCTGGTTGTAACGGTGGTGGTCATGCTAAAATTCTCGGGACAATATAAGGCGTTCTGGACCTTCCGCGCTGCACCGATGGCGAATGATAGCGCGTTATATAAAGGCGCTCTGAAGGCTTTCTTATGCAACATGTTCCTGCCTATATTTCTGGCAAATACCATTTTGTTTACCTGGACATTTGGATCACGGATACTGCCGGATATTGCGATAATCTTGTTGACGGCTACTGCGCTTGTCCCACTGGCAGGCAAATTGTTGCTGCGTAAGCCGCCGTTTTCTCAATCCTTCAGTGTAGCGCAGCAAAGTGATGGCTGGTATGTATTTGCCGCCCTCCCTGTGCTTGCCATGCTATGGGGTGTCCATGTCTTTTTCCGTTCCGTGTCGGGGGGCGTATGGATATATGGTGCGCTACTGATCGTAGCGAATGTGTTGCTATGGACGCTGCTGTATCGGGAGAAGAAGGCACCGGGGAGAATCAAAGAATCAAAGTGATAAGAGATTAGAGATGAGAAGAACATAGTGATAAGAGCTTAGAAGGGCTAACCGGGACATTTATGTCTAGGTTAGCTCTTTTTGATAGAGATCTCCTGGTCCGCAGCGCTAACGAACCTAAGGCGCCTTATTCAGGGGAATCATCAGAAAATATATTCTAACGAATCTCAGGAACGCTATCCTTTCAAAAAGTAGCTTTTTACCTCGAAAAAGGACCAAATTAGGCAAAATAACGTGTCTGAAATTCGTTAGATATTAGAATCATGCTAAAAGGGGCGAATAGCGTGTATCAGGTTCGTTAGCATGGAGTAAAGCAGTGGAGGTTCTCTTTCGGCACGTCGGAATCCGTTGGAATGCAGTGAAGTCCATGATGAGTTCCAGATATGCTATAGCTTTTAACGTTAGAGGGTGGGGAATGTGTTGGCGGTATGAAGATACTCAGGTGGCAGAGTGGGGCGACCTATTTTTTATAGCCTGATCGGAGGATGAATTCCGCTAGCCGATCGGCTGCATCCGCTGTGGAGATCGCAGAATGCGCAGCTTCTGCGTATACCTTGCTTAGCGTGCCTGCAATCCCCGCCACCTTTTGGCGGATCAGGTCAGGCCCGGCGCCTTCCAGCTCGTAGGCGGTGGAGATGATTCCGCCTGCGTTGAGCACGTAATCAGGCGCGTACAGGATGCCGCGCGCCTGCATGCGGCCAACAACCAGCTGTCGTTCACTCAGCTGGTTGTTGGCCGCCCCGGCAACGATGGGCGGCCGCGGCTCCTCCCACCGTTGCCGGGCTCAGTACGCCCCCTAGGGCACAGGGGGCGAACACCTTGCAGTCAGCGGCGTGGATATGGGCCGGATCGGCCGAGATGGCGCCGCTGAACTGCACAAGGGCACGTTGTACACGCTCCGGTACAACGTCTGCCACAATGAGCCGTGCCCCGGCTGCATGCAGGTAACGGCACAGGGCATGCCCGACCTTGCCCAGTCCCTGGACAGCAACGGGAATGCCCTGCAAGGATGCAATGCCTTGCTGGCGCAGCGAGGTCACAATGCCGATGTGTACACCATAGGCGGTCATCTCGGCAGTGAAGTCATCCTGCGCCCCAAGTGAACCCGTGGTGTCCGTCACATGTGCGGTCTCCAGTCGGATCTGGTCCATGTCTGTCGACGTGGTACCCAGATCAAGACCGGTCACGTATCGTCCGTTCAGCCGCTCCAGACAACGACCCAGTGCGCGAAAGCGCTGAGCCCGCTTGGATACGTCCGTATCCAGGCTTTTATCTATACGATGAGCAACCTGATCGGCGACGACTTCCCGTTCCGTGGCAGCGGCTTTTTGCTGCTCTGCCTCTAGATCTCTAATGACCTGCTTACCACTAACAGACCCGCAACTACCATCATCCGGTGCCGCATCTTTCACAAAAGGCACATTCCATATGACCACTTTCCCGCCACCATACGGCAGTCCGGAGATTGCATTTTTGTACGTCATGCCTTTGGCAAGTTTCACGGCATCCCGAACAGCCTCTTCCTCGGACGCATACGTCCAGTAGCGGCATCCGCCCAGCGCAGGTCCAAGGGCCGTGCTGTGAATGGCAATGACTGCCCTCAATCCACTATCTGCATCATGGCAAAAAATGAGTTCCTCCATGCCTTCCCGCTCCATCTCCTGCCATAGCTGCATGACGGTACCCCCTTTTTGTTTTGACCCATCCATCCTGGTTCTGACCCGTTATCCTGTGCGATCGTGCTCGGCATAATGATGATACAGCATATTCACAGACCCCTGTTTTCGACCCTGGGACCTCCGCCGGGTTGATAATCGGTACAAACGGTTCTATAATGGCAGTTCCGGCATGCCGAAGAGCAGAAAATGCCTACGAATTGACATCCAACCGTTTAGAATGAGGGTATAACGTCCAATGATGGAGATAGAGCGAACGTACAGGAAGTAAAGATGAAACAAAATCGTCAAGTATATGCAGCAAAGGGCCGATTCCGTTGTGAGGGCCAGGAAAGAGGGATTACGATTGTTTAAAATATTGGTATTTATCTTTTTGATCCAGATTGTGTACGTATCGGCTTATACACTCCGGATGATTCTGACACTCAAAGGACAGAAATATATCGCCGCACTGATCAGCATGGGTGAGATTGTGATCTATGTGCTTGGTCTTAATCTGGTGCTCAAGTATCTGACCCAGCCTTCTGCCTTAATCGTGTACGCGGTGGGTTACGGACTTGGTGTGTTGCTCGGAGCCTGGATCGAAGAAAAGATTGCACTTGGTTACGTTACCGTTAAAGTAATCTGTAACCAAATGGGTGGCAACGTCGCGAATGCCCTACGTGATAAAGGATACGGCGTCACCGCATGGGTGGGCAGTGGACGCGATGGAGATCGGCTTGTGATGGAGATTCTGGCAAAACGTAAAAACCAGAAATTGCTCTATCAGACGATTCTTGATCTGGACCCCAAAGCATTTGTCATTACCGTAGAGCCCAAACAGTTCCATGGCGGCTTCTGGACACGTTCCATCAAAAAGTAAAATCGAGCAGGTCTGCAGCAGATGCAGTCCTGCTTTTTTGGTTTCATTTTATCCGACATCTCCTTGCTGCCACGATATATCCCTAAAACCTTACTTCCCAAGTTAACTCCGTACGATTCAAGGTTGGTTACAGTACAAATCCTTGCTACATCGGCATTTTCCGCCTGAATGTGAGATAGGGATTATTGTTGTAATCGCTTTCAACATTTACATTGAGAACATGTCCTTCGTAACCTGGTATGGCAGCGATGGACGAATGTAATCATCATATTTCGGGAGGAATGAATTCCATGAAAACTACATTTCGAAGCTGGTGCAGCGCAGCCTTGGCTCTAACATTGGGGCTAACATTATTGTCCGGACCGGCAAGTGTGCAGGCAGCGGGCAACGCAGACTACAATCTCACAGGCTTCTCCCAAGGGAACGCGGGCGGCGGGATCATCAGCGAATCGAACACAGCCACGTATAAGAAAGTGTATAATGCGACCGATCTGGCACTGGCTCTGAAAAAGAACTCCGGTGTCAAAGTTGTTGAGATCATGAACGATCTGAATCTGGGATGGAATGAAATTCCGAGTGCAGCGCAGACTTCTCCTTTTGCCAAGCATAATGATGCGCTGACGCATCCCGTATTGAAGCAGACAGGTGTCAGCAAGCTCACCATTGACGGTTTCAATGGACTCACGATTTTCTCCGCTAACGGCTCCAAAATCAAACACGCTGCGATCAGCGTAAAACGAAGCTCCAACGTCATCATCCGCAACCTGGAATTCGATGAGTTATGGGAATGGGATGAATCCACGAAAGGCGATTATGACAAGAACGATTGGGACTACATTACCCTGGAGGAGAACAGCAACGTATGGATTGATCACTGCACATTCAATAAAGCCTATGATGGACTCGTTGATTCGAAAAAAGGAACCAGCGGCGTGACCATCTCTTGGTCCCTCTTCAAAGGGGATGACGGCAGCTCGAACAGCTGGGTTACCCAGCAGATTAACGAATTGGAAGCGAACAAGGCTTCCTATCCCATGTACAACTACCTGCGCAGCAGTGCTGTAGGTCTCAGCAAAGCCGATATTATCGCCATCTCTGGACCGCAAAAGAAAGGACATTTGGTTGGTTCGACCAGCTTGGAGTCGGCTAATGCCAATCTGTCCATGACGCTACACCATAACTTGTACAAAGATATTCAGGACCGGATGCCGCGCCTGCGTGGAGGTAACGCACATGCGTATAACATCGTGATGGATTCGACAGGGGCACGTGCGGCTAAAGCCAAAATTACAACCGCGATGGCAACAGCGATTGCGTCCAAAGGCTATAAGTTCGATATTATTGGCAATGGGGCAATCTCTACGGAGAGCGGGGCCGTCTTGGTTGAGAAATCAGTCATTAAGGACGTGCTGTACCCTGTTCGCAACAATCAGACCGATCCGGCAGATCTAACGTATACTGGTAAAATCAGAGTGACCGATACCATGTATTCTTTGGATGGCAGCTCATTCCGTGGCAGCAGTGATACGTCTGGCAGTCCACTGGCGCCAATCCCGGCTGTGGTAAAATCATTCTCCTGGAACGGCTTCTCGACACTCCCATACAGCTACACTACGGATGATCCATCCACGCTGAATGCACGCCTCACGGCTTCCAATGGCGCCGGCTCAGGTAAACTGACTTGGTCCAAGGACAATTGGTTGAAGACAAGTTATTGATATCAGAGTAACCTATTGCTTTTACTTTCTTTATACAAGGAAAAGAGTACTCCTGCAGCTACGATAGCCGGGGGTGCTCTTTTTATATCATTTAGCTCCATATACAGTTTGGCGGCCGTTTGAAGAATGATTCCTTGTAAGCGTGTCTCATCTACAGCATGTTTTGGTATTCCGGGTGAACGTATAAATCTTTATTCATCTTCATTACCTATGTGACTAATTTATGACAAATTATCCATTTAAACAAGTTCGTCTTGTAATTTTACTTACCGGTAAATATAATTACTAGAATTGACCAATAAGGATGGTGAAGCAGCTTGGATGTATGGATATACTCCGCACTTACTCTTGTTTATTTGATACTTGTTGTTCGGATGGCCGTCGATTTTACCCAGAGGAAGCAATGGCTCACGTATTCCAGTTTTCAGCTATTCGTAGCGTTCAGTTTGGCATATGATAATGGAATTATTGCTCTAGGTAAGTTGATAGGGGAAGGGGAAATGTTAATCGTTCTTAGTAACCTTCGATTTTGGCTACATGCCTTCGCTACCCCTACCCTTGTTCTTGTTAGCTATCATATTTTGCGTAGTTCAGGTGCCAAGTTTGCAAATAGAAGTATAACGAGTGTGGCAGCATGGCTGATCACATTAGGTCTGGTTATCTACCAGATTGTAGGCTTTACTTTATCCGAGGTTGAAAATCTCAAGGTTATAGAAGAGTATGGAGTACTGAGATATATGGCAGAAGGTCATGGAGGTCCGCCGATGATGGTGATCATCGTTGGGATTGTTCTGTTAGTGGTTAGCCTGATCGTTCTTTTCAAACATAAATGGGTTTGGCTGTTTGTTGGAACTGCATTGTTGTTTGTAGGGCAATTAATCTCCCTGCCAGTGGAAACCGGAACTTTAACCAATGTGTATGAGCTGATCCTCATCCTCTCGATTTGGAGAACGACTACATTTTTGAGGGATTCAACAGATCGTCGCCGTCCTTAAGCCCCAATGCATCAGAAAAGACTGGCCACTAAGATACAGGCCAGTCATCTGTGTTCGTTTATTTAATTCTATAATTTAGACATCCATAGAATCTGATGAGGCAGACGCAGCACTCACCGATTCACGATAGATAATATTGCCTTTCACGTGTACACGGCCAAAACTGCGGTTCGGGTTGTCGATCTTTTTGAGCATGGACTGAACTGCGGTACGCGCCATCTGTTCCACATCCACTTCGACGGTTGTCAGCTTGGGATCGGAGAGCATGGCATAGATATCATTATCAAAACCAACAACAGAGCATTGGCCGGGCACCTGAATATCCATGGAAGTCAGTTTCTGAACAAGCAGATGAGCGACCTGATCACAGTTGCATACAAAAGCCGTTGGCAGCTGTTCCGGCAGATCAATCTCAATAAACGTACCCCGTTCATCCCGATCATTCAGAACCAGTTCCGGATTCATCGGCAACCGATGCTCCAGCAAGGATTTGTAATACCCGAGGAATCGATCCTGGATGCTGCTCGTGGAATACAGGTTCCCTACATAAGCAATGTTACGATGGCCCTGCTGAACCAGATAGTTCGTCAGCTCATAGGCAGCGTAGAAGTTATCGGTAACGACGGAATCGATATCCGAATGTTCATCGTAGAAGTCGAGAAACATTTTGGGAACTTCCATTGATCGTACCAGTTCAATATACTCTTTGCTGATCTGTCCGAGCACGATGAAACCATCGACCTTGTTGTCGCTGTACAGCTTGGGCAGTGTTAATTCTTCTTCATCCTCCACATTCAGAATGTGCAGAATGCCGTAGTAGCCCTGTTCCTCCAGATGTTTGGTGATGCGTTGGAACACGCGTACATAGAACGACTGCGTAGGTCCGGTAAAACGCTCCGGAATAATTACGCCAATATTATGGGTTAAGCCTTCCTTCATCGAACGGGCAGCGGCATTATATCGATAGCCCATTTCGACAGCAAGCACTTTAATTTTTTCCTTTAATTCGCCACTCACGCCATCTTTATCATTCAATGCTTTCGAGACGGTCACACTGCTGACCCCGAGCCTGTCGGCGATATCCCGCATGGTGATATTGTTCTTCAGTATGGTCGCCTCCTTCAAGCCGGTATAGGCACAATGTGCTGTCACTATGATGAACACTTTCTTCCAACATAATAACAATCCATATCAGTATACATCGTTACCCACTTGGAATAAAGCCATTCTGGCTGTTGTTTCGCTAATTTTCAGCACATTGCAGGTTTCCCTCAGAGGACGTTCTACCGATGTTACGTTAATTGTTTCTGTAAAAGCTTCTCATTCTGTTCAATCAGCTGACCCCGCTGGCTGGTACAGTCCAGGGAACGATATGGATCGGCCGGTGTATTGAACGTATAATCGACCAGTTTCTCCAGAGTCGTTGTTGCTACATGACAGCGGGTATCACTGGATGCGTAATAGATAAAGACTTCTTCTTTCTCATTGACCACAGCACCGTTGCAGAAAATAACATTGGACACATCGCCTACACGCTCGTCGTCATAAGGGGCAATGAAGTGGCCGCCCGGCTTGGCAATCACACGCGTCGGATCATTCAGATCCGTAGCGAATGTGTATAAAACGTAACGCAGGCCTGCTGCGGTATTCCGAACCCCGTGAGCAATGTGAATCCAGCCACGATCCGTCTTGAGCGGAGCAGGGCCTTGGCCGTTTTTGACCTCATATACCGTATGATATTGCCGTTCATCAATAACCGTCTCTTCATGAATGACCGGGTTCAATATGTCCTCACACAGGCCGAAGGCGATTCCGCCGCCACTGCCAGTCGAGATGAATCCATCCTGTGGACGGGTGTAGAAGGCATACTTTCCATCCACGAATTCCGGGTGCAATACGACATTGCGCTGTTGAGGGGAATTCGTTGTGATGTTGGGCAACCGTTCCCAGCTTGTGAGATCGCGTGTACGAACCAGTCCTGCCTGTGCCACTGCGCTGGATGTATCAAATGCAGGAGCCTCTGGGTCTTTGCGTTCCGAGCAATAGATGCCATAGATCCAGCCATCTTCATGTTGAACGAGGCGCATATCATACTGATTGGTTTCATCCGCATCGATATCATCCCAAACCAATGGTTTACCCGTGAAACGGAACCCGTCAATTCCATTGTCACTCTCGGCGAGCGCAAAGATTGATTTACGATCCAATCCTTCCGTACGAATAACCATGATGTATTTGCCATTGAAATAGATGGCTCCCGGATTCAGCGTTGCGTTAATGCCCAGGCGTTCCATGAAATGCGGGTTCGTCGTCTCATCCAGATCGAATCTCCAATGCAGCGGTACATGATGACGAGTGATTACCGGATATTGGTACCGATCGTATATGCCGTTGTAGAAGGAAGAATTGATCTCATTAGGGCGAGTAAGCAGCTGCTCCTGTTTCTCCAGTAACTCCTTGTATTTCGGGTGTATCATTCTGATCCCATCCTCTCAATTAGTTCAATACAGAATCTGCTATTGTGATACGGGCATTTCCACGGTCCGGCAATTTCGCTCTGATCCGGTGTGCCGTTCCCATCAACCGACCAGTACCATTCCCCACCAGCGCGCTGATCAAGGATGTTTTCTTTGGTATAGGTCCACAAGCGTTCCACTCTCTCCAGAAACAGTGGATCACCTGTACGCTGATATGCATTATAGAACCCGACCATCGCCTCGGCCTGAACCCACCAAATTCGCTTCTCATCGATATGTTCACCTTCTTGTTCATTAAGCAGGGAACCATCTGCATTCACGGCCACATTGGAGATGTTATAGGCGATATCTGTAACCATCGCCGCATACTCCGGATGTTGTTCCAGCCCCAGCACTTTCAGTGCTTCGTCGATCAGCCAGCTGGCTTCAATGTCATGTCCGAACGAGCGCAGGTCAATGATGGATTCCCACTGTTTGTTGAAAAATACCCCGAGAAACTTGGTGTCTTGGTCATACACCCGTTCATACAGAATTCCGAGCAGGCGTTCCAGCGCCGCCTTCACTTGTTGATCCGGCCACACGCGATAGAGCGTGGTGTAGGCCTCCAGCACATGGATATGCGTATTCATTGTGTAATTCGCAATAACCCCGTTTTCGCTCAGCATCTCATTGGGCTGTTCGTTCCATGTGCGATCAAATTGTTCTTTGTACGCAGGTAGTTCGGTATCCAAACCTTTGTCCTCGATTAGAGCAAAAAGCGTTTTCGCAAGTTCCAATGCAGAAGCATCCCCGGTAGCACGGTAGTACTCACTGAGTGAATACACGCCAAATGATTGCGTATACACATGTTTGCTCGTGTCCAGCGCTTCCCCTGTGTAATCTACCATCCAGTACATACCGCCATATTCGGTATCCATCACATGGTCAGCGAGAAAACGATAGGCATGCGCCGCGTGATCGCGCCATCTTTCGTTTCCGGTAACCCGATAGGCTGCTGCAAAAGACCATAATTGCCGTGCCGTGGCGATCCCGCCTTTGGGGGCCTGCGGATTCACCTGAAGATCATTGCCGACCCAGCCGTAGAATCCACCGTGGGTTGTATCTTTAAGGTTGGACCAGAAGGGTAAAATCTGCTTCTCCCAATGCGTCTTAATCTCAGATTGAAGTTCGGTTGTTTTTGTATTCATAAGTGAGCACTCCTTCAGAATGTTACATCAATCACATTTCATTAAGTTAACGGTAACTTTACTAAACAATATTAGTGCTCTGAAAAACAGATGTCAACGAAATGCATCGCAATTTTTCTTGTTAAGTTATAAATAATTTAATTGACAGGTAAGCGTTACCATAATAGAATTCATTTTGTAACCTTAACGATAACTTAATTAACTTAAGAGAGGGGTCGAAACAATTGAGAAAAAACAAAGGTTGGATGATGTTGCTGACGATGCTACTCATCACTTCACTACTTGCTGCATGTTCATCTGGAGGTGGATCTTCGCAGGCAGGGGAGGAGATCAGTACAGATCCGGCAGATATCAAGGGTGAAATTACCGTCCTTACACAACGTACAGATATTGTTGATACCGTATTCAAAGATTACGCTGCTGAGTTCAATAAGGAATACCCTGATGTCAAAGTGAACTTCCAGGCACTGGCCGACTATGAAGGCCAAGTGAAAATCCGTATGAGCACCAAGGATTACGGTGACGTCCTGATGATCCCGACCAGCGTTCCGATCGCGGATATCCCGGACTTTTTCGAGCCGCTTGGCACGTACGATGAATTGAAAGACAAATACACCGCCATTGAAGAACGTATGGTAGATGGCCAGGTATATGGTATCCCTACGGTCATCACGTTCTCCGGCATTATCTATAACAAACAGGTCTTCAAAGACGCAGGCATTACCGAATTGCCAAAAACACCGGAGCAATTCCAGGCTGCGCTTCAATTGGTCAAAGACAATACTGACGCAGTTCCGCTCTACACCAACTATGCATCCGGCTGGGCTCTCACCCAATGGGAATCGGATCTGCCAACCGTTGCAGGCAGCGTGGACTACGTGAACGTAGACCAACCGAATACAGATGAAAACTTTGTGCCTGGTCAGCCGCACTATGAACTATATAAAGTGCTCTATGATGCAGCCAAGAACGGTCTAATCGAGAAAGATCCAACAACAACCGACTGGGAAAGCTCCAAGGCTGATCTTGCCAAAGGCAAAATTGCCACGATGGCACTTGGTTCTTGGGCGATCACACAGATCCAGGGTATGACGGATACACCGGACGACATTGGATTCCTTCCTTTCCCTACGAATGCAAGTGAGGTTGTGGTTCCGCTCTCCGCGGACTATAACATCGGCATGAACGTGAACAGCGAGAACAAACCTGCTGCGAAAGCCTGGATTGACTGGTTCCTGGCGAAGTCGAACTACGCAGTTGAACAAGGCGGCGGTATGGATGCAGACAAGAATGCTGAATTGCCACCCATTTTGGATCAATATAAAGACGTGAAATTCTCCACACTTACACCTGCCAAAGAAGGCCAGGAAGGTCTCGTTGATAAGATCGATAACGAAGGTGAAATCGGCCTCTGGCAGCCTGACTTCAAGAAACGCATTATCGAAGCAGGTATCGGTAACCGCAAGGAATCGTATGACGACATCATGAAGGACCTGAACGACAAGTGGGTCAAAGCACGGGCAGAACTCACGAAATAATTAGAGTAACGTGAGTGGATCAGGCGATGAATGGACTGCGGGGAATAGGAATCTATTTATGAATGGAGCATGGAGCATATGGTATTTGAAAGCAGGATGCCCATGCTCTCCCCCGGCAGTTATTCCGCAGGAATTCCATTGGACGGGAGTCTTTCGATATATAGGCGGGTGAACCGCTTGGAGGTGTGGAGAGCATGAAGTACTTAAAGATTTCGAATTGGGGTTACTCAGCGCAACGCATATTTATCATCTGTGCCTTCTCAATTATTCCGTTGGCGTTGCTGTTCACGTTTGCATACTTACCTGTCATCAACATGTTCAAATACAGTTTTACCGATTGGAACGGATACAGCAAAAGGTTCGATTATGTTGGGTTTGAGAACTATACGCGCATCTTCAATGATCCCGAATACTTCAAAGTATTCATTGTCAGCTTGTACTACTTTGTGGCTACGTTCGTACAGATGGGCTTGGCACTCTACTTTGCCACGATTCTGAGTTTCAAAGTCCGAGGCAAAAACTTCTTCAAAGGCATATTGTTCTTCCCTTATTTGCTGAATGGGGTAGCCATCGGTTTTATCTTCCTCTTTTTCTTCAAACCGGACGGTACACTCGATATGCTCATGCATGCTGTAGGACTAAGACAATACACGCAGCTCTGGCTCGGTAATCCGAATATTATCAATGTGTCACTTGCAGGCGCATCGGTATGGAGATACATGGGCTTCAACTTTATCATTTTCCTGGGAGCGATCTCCTCCATTCCGAAGGATGTGTATGAAGCATCGGATATTGACGGGGCCAACCGCTGGCAGCAATTCCGCCATATCATTCTGCCGAGTATAACGCGCATCCTGCAGCTTAACTTGATCTTGGCCATTAGCGGCGCAATTAGTGCGTTCGATATTCCATATATCATGACCGATGGTTCCAACGGCAGTATGACATTTGTCATCCAAACGGTTCACTTGGCATTTAAATATGGCAAGCTGGGACTGGCATCCGCCATGGCTGTGGTGCTGCTCATGATCGTTATTCTCGTTACGCTCGTGCAGCGCGTCACCATGAAAGGGGAGGAATAAACGTGACACAACTCAAATACACCCTTGCGAGCGTGGTTAAATATGCTTCCCTTATTCTTGCAGCGTTTATCGCACTGTTACCGATCGTGGTCATCCTGTTTGCATCACTCAAAACGAATGCGGAATACGCCACCAGCAGCCCGCTTGCTCCACCGGCCAATTGGCTGAACTTTGCGAACTATGCGAAGGCTTTTGTGGATGGCAATATGCTGGTCGGTTTCAAAAATACAATTATTATCCTGGTCATCTCCATTATAGGAGCGACTTTAACCGGTTCCATGATTGCATATGTACTGGATCGGTTCAAATTCAAAGGCAAGAAAATCATGGTCGCGGCATTCCTGCTCGCTACCCTGATTCCAAGTGTTACGACACAGGTCGCCACATTCCAGATCATCAACGCACTCGACCTGTTCAACACACGCTGGGCGGCCATCGTGATGTACCTGGGCACAGATATCATCGCGGTTTATATCTTCCTGCAGTTCCTTGGCTCCATCTCAAGTGCACTGGATGAATCCGCCATGCTGGACGGCGCTTCGTACTTCACGATCTACTGGAAAATCATTCTGCCACTGCTGAAACCGGCCATTGTAACGGTCATTATCGTGAAGGGTGTGAACATCTATAACGACTTCTACACACCGTTCCTGTACATGCCGAAGACCGATTTACAGGTCATATCCACCGCCTTGTTCAAATTCAAGGGACCGTTCGGATCGCAGTGGGAGGTCATCAGCGCCGGCATCATGATCGCCATTATTCCAACCATGATCATCTTCCTGTTGTTACAGAAGTACATCTACAACGGCTTCGCGCAAGGCTCAGTTAAATAAAAAAACGAAAGGCTCTATGAAATGCATATGAGAATGCACAGGAACGAAGAGGACAGAAAAAAGCTGGAGAAACGGAGGGGACGCTAAAAGCTTTCTGAAAGAAAGCTCGCTCCGTAAGCATACGCTATCCCTGGATTTTCCCCTTTTATAAGGGGATCAAAAAAATCTGGGGATAACAGCGATCGGAAGGTTGTTCTGTCATCAAAGTGGTCTAGTGCAATTTTAAGTATTCATTTCATAAAGCCTAACCGAAGGGAGAAATGAAAAATGTCAGTTGCTGAAACGAAAAACGTACACATTGTTGGGGATGCTTTGCCGAATATCCCGTGGGAAGCCAAGCCGGAGGGAACGGAAGGCCCGGTATGGAGACACTCGGCGAACCCCGTGGTTCCGCGTAACCCTGTCAAAGGCGTTGCCCGTATTTTCAACAGTGCCGTTATTCCCTATGAAGGGAAGTTCATCGGGGTATTCCGCGCCGAAACCGTTAATGGCCGTCCGCATCTGCACATGGGTGCAAGCGAAGATGGCCTGGAGTGGACAATTGAAGAGGAACGCATTGCATTTGTAGATGAAAATGGCGATCCGTTTATGCCGAACTATGCGTACGACCCACGTCTGGTCAAAGTCGAGGATACGTATTACATCATCTGGTGTACTGATTTTTACGGCGCAGCACTTGGTCTAGCGAAGACGGACGACTTCAAAACGTTTGTCCGCCTCGAAAATCCAATGCTACCATTCAACCGTAATGGCGTGTTGTTCCCGCGCAAAATCAACGATAACTATGTGATGTTGTCCAGACCAAGTGACAGTGGACATACCCCATTCGGAGACATTTTCCTGAGTGAAAGCCCCGATCTCGTGTACTGGGGCAAGCACCGTCATGTGATGAGCAAAGGCGGCCAAGGCTGGTGGCAATCGGTCAAAATTGGCGGCGGGCCCGCTCCGATCGAAACGTCTGAAGGCTGGCTGATGTTCTACCATGGCGTAACTGGAACCTGTAACGGTTTGGTATATAGCATGGGGGCAGTTATTCTGGATCTGGATGAGCCGTCCAAAGTAAAATATCGTTCTTCCAACTTCGTACTGACACCGGAAAAATGGTATGAAGAACAAGGCTTCGTTGATAATGTCATCTTCCCATGCGCAACACTGCATGATGCCGATACCGGACGTATCGCTATCTATTACGGCGCTGCCGACACGTATGTGGGCGTCGCTTACACGACCATCGAAGAAATCGTGAACTATGTGATCGAGACGGACGAAGTCATCGCTGGTGATCACGAGGAAGGCAAGCTGTAATGCATATGGAGTATATCAAGGGATTTACATTTGGCTGGATGAGTGGCAGGGGAGACTTCCGCAAGCCGGAAGCAAAGGAATCCTTGCGTCTGATGGCTGAACGTACAGGCAGTTCTCATGTTATTTTTGCACTGGCGGCACATCAGGATCATCCGCAGGCGGTAGAAGTAAAGTATCGGGGTGCACATCTGGTGGAGGATGATGAACTGGTGGACATGATTCGCTATGCCCGTACACTCGGGCTGCGTGTCATTCTGAAACCAACCGTCAACTGTACCGATGGCACATGGCGTGCACATATTAACTTTTTTGATATCGATGTGCCGTGTGAGCCGAAGTGGAAGGATTGGTTCCGCAGCTACACGGCATTTCAGAAACATTATGCAGCGATTGCAGAGCAGGAACAGTGTGAGATGTTCATCGTAGGCTGTGAGATGGTGCAATCCGAGCGTCGGGATGAAGAGTGGCGTGAGGTGATCGCCGCTGTGCGTGAAGTGTACACGGGACTGGTGTCATACAACACGGACAAATATCAGGAAGGCCATGTGAACTGGTGGGATGCTGTGGACGTCATCTCTTCCAGTGGTTATTATCCCATCGGAAATTGGGAGGCGCAGCTGGATCGAATTGAGCAGGCGATTGCTCCCTACGGCAAACCTTTCTTCTTCGCAGAAGCAGGCTGTCCCAGCCGCAGTGGATCAGCCCAGGTACCAAACGATTGGGGACTGGAAGGCGAAGTGAATGCGGAAGAACAAGAGCGTTTCTATGAGGCGATGTTCCGGCATGTCAGTCAGCGTCATTGGGTACGTGGATTCGGTCTGTGGGATTGGAGCGCACATCTGCACGCGGAGAAGGATGCGCTGACCGATGACGGATATGGAGTTTACGGCAAGCCAGCGGAGCAGGTGATTCGTCGGTTCTATGAGGGCATCACTGTAGAAGTTTAAACGAGAAACAAGAAGGCGTATATGAAGCTGGATTTCAGTAATATATCTGCATATGTACTTTCGTGATTTCCATGCTGTGAGCAAGGAATAGCAGATTATTGTTGAACTTATTTTTGCAGTTATGATTCATGTTCAGATCGAGAGGCTCTTCCTCCTACAGGAAGGGCTTTTTTGGCATATTTAGTAGTGATACATACAATGTCGAATTTTGTTGACAAAAGGAGGGCTCCTGCCTATTCTTAATGGATGAATATGATAATCATTATCATAAAATAGAGAAAAGGGGTTCAACATCCATGTCTGTACAACATCGCAAATCTTCGGCCCTCACGCTGGCAACTATGCTCTTGTTGCTATTCGTTATCGTGGGTTGCAGCAATACAGGAAGTGGAGATAAATCCTCATCTGCGGCTTCGGATCAGACTTCAACGAAGTCGATTACGATGTCATGGCCACGTGATATCGGTACAATGAATCCGCACACGTACAATCCTTCGCAATTATTTGCCCAATCCATGCTCTATGAGCCACTGATCAGTTACCAGAAGGACGGAAAACTGGAACCTGCTCTGGCAGAATCATGGACCATCTCCGATGACGGCAAAGTATATACATTCAAGCTTCGCCAAGGTGTGAAATTCTCAGATGGTACGCCATTTAATGCTGAGATTGTGAAAAAGAATTTTGACGCTGTAATGAAAAATAAAGATACACATAGCTGGTTGGGCATTGTAGGTGTGCTCGACAAGACCGAGGTTGTGGACGATCAGACTTTCCGCATGACACTCACAGAGCCTTATTATCCTGTTCTTCAGGACTTATCTGTAGTTCGTCCTTTCCGCTTCCTGGGTGAAGCCGGATTCCCGGATGACGGAGATACATCCCAAGGCATCAAAGAGCCGGTTGGAACGGGCCCGTGGATGCTGGCTGAATACAAGCAGGACGAATATGCCGTCTTCAAGCGTAACCCGAACTATTGGGGAACAGCACCGAAGGTAGATCAGATTACGGTCAAAATCATTCCTGACGGTGAAACCCGTGTACTCGCTTTTGAAAAAGGCGATCTCGACTTGATCTATGGTGAAGGTGTGATCAGTCTGGATGCGTTCCAACAACTGCGTGACAATGATGAATATGTGACCCAATTGTCTGATCCGGTAGGCACTCGCAGCTTGCTGCTGAACTCTTCCAATCCGAAGCTGTCCGATGTCAGAGTACGGATGGCGCTTCAGCAAGGGTTTAATAAACAGGCGATGGTGGAAGGTGTTACTTCCGGTTTGGAAGAACCAGCCGATAGCGTACTGTCCAAAAACTATCCGTACACGAATGTAGACTTGGAACCGATCACGTATGACGTTGAGAAATCCAAAGCTTTACTGGATGAAGCGGGCTGGAAGTTACCGGCTGGTGGTACGGTTCGTGAGAAAGACGGTCAGCAGCTTGATTTTGAGATGATTTTTGATAAAACGGACCCGATTCAGAAAGCGATGGCTGAGACCATTCAGGCGGAATGGAGCGAGCTTGGGGTTAAAGTAAACCTCACTGGGCTGGAACTGACGGTTCAGATCAAACGTTTGAAAGCCAATGATTTCGACCTGTATTTCTGGTACAACTATGGCGCTCCGTATGATCCGCATTCCTTCATTAACGTTGTGGCGAGCCCTGGATTCGGAATTTCCGAGACCTTGAGTGCGTTGCCGATGAAAAAGGAACTGGACGATCAGGTGCATGCAGCACTGTCTTCCACAGACGAGACGAAACGCCAGGAGCTGTATGGCTCCATCCTGAAAACACTTCAGGAGCAATCGGCGATTGTACCGATCTCTTATATCAAGAAAACGGCTGTATATCAGAAGAAAATCTCCAACTTTATTTTCCCTGCGAATCGTGATGAAAATCCGTTTGTAGGCATTGAATTGGGCAATCAGTAAGTCGTAATTACTTTAATTTCGGAAGTGGTAAGGCCTTGGAAAGGTCATGTTGCTTGATAAAAGGAGGAACGTTTGGTGATCAGTTATATCGGTAAACGAATGATCGCGATCATTCCTATCGTATTTATCGCTACACTCGTTACCTTTGCGCTTATTCATATTTCACCGGTTGATCCGGCCGAGGCTTATCTAACAGCCGCTCATATCTATCCAACACCGGAGTTGCTTGCGCAAAAGCGGCATGAGTTCGGCCTGGACCAGCCTTTGTTAACCCAATATGCGCATACGATTCAGAAGATTGCCAAGCTCGACTTCGGCACCTCGTATCTCACCAACAAACCCGTATGGGATGAAGTGAAATTAAGGCTTCCGGCTACGGCTGAACTGGCCTTCTGGAGTATGTTGTTATCGGCTTTGGTGAGTATTCCATTGGGAATACTGGCGGCGGTGTACAAGAATAGCTGGATTGACATGGTCAGCCGTGCGATTTCCTATTTTGGAGCATCTATTCCGCAGTTCTGGCTCGGTTACCTGCTGATCTTCTTTTTCTCAGTGAAATTGGACTGGCTACCTGTGGAGGGGCGTGGATCGTGGGAGAATCTGGTTCTGCCTACGATTACACTTTCCTTGATTCTTATTGCGGTCTACACCCGATTGTTGCGTTCCAGTGTACTGGAGCAATTGCAGGAGACGTATGTACAGTACGCGAGAACACGCGGGATTCGCGAACGAGTCATTATGCTGAAACATGTGCTGAAGATCGCCATATCGCCCCTTATTACGGGGATGGGGATGAGTATGGGCAAGCTGCTCACAGGCACCATTATTGTGGAGCAGGTATTTTCCTGGCCGGGGTTCGGACGATACTTTGTCGATGCGATATTTAACCGGGATATTCCCGTTATTCAATGTTATGTCTTCCTGGCGGCCTGCCTGTTCATCGTATGCAATCTGCTCGTTGATCTGGTGCAGCTCGTTATGGACCCACGGATTTCAGCGAAAGGACGGGCAGAACATTGATAAACAAATGGCGTGCGGTATTTAAAGGACAGAGAGCCATCCAGATATGCTCGGTGATCCTATTGCTTTTCTTCGTGATCGCGTTATTAGCTCCATGGATTGCTCCTCATGACCCTGTGAAGGTGAATCTGTTGCAGAAGCTGGCGAGTCCATCGCTTGAGCATTGGCTGGGAACGGATCATCTGGGACGCGACAATCTCACCAGGCTGATGTATGGCGCGCGGGTGTCGCTTGGATTTGCTACCCTGATCTTTCTATCTTCTTTGCTCATAGGTGTTATTGTAGGTTCAATCTCCGGTTACCTTGGTGGCTGGGTGGACAGTCTGTTGATGCGCTTGTGTGAAGGCATTATGGCGTTTCCGAATCTGGTGCTGGTGCTCGGTATTGTGGGGATTTTTGGTCCAGGTCTGATGCAGGTGCTTCTGGCCCTCATGATGGTGCAGTGGGTGTACTATGCACGTATCTGCCGGAACATGGTCGTTAGTCTGAAGGAACGGAACTTCATCGCGGCGGCGCGGATTAGCGGCTCCTCTTCGTGGACCATTATTCGCAAACATATCATCCCCAACGTGCAACGTCCGATCGTTGTGATGGGCACGTTGGAGATGGGGTGGGCGATTATGGATATATCCGCTCTGTCCTTCTTGGGGCTTGGTATTCAACCCCCGAATGCAGAGTGGGGCGCCATGATTCATGAAGGAACGGGTTATATTCGCAGTCATCCGGAGTTGATGATCTACCCCGGTGTATTGATTCTGCTGGTAGTCATTACGTTCAACATTTTGGGTGAAGCGTTATCCGAGCGTTATGGCATTGCAAAAAGGTAGTGGTTCGGAACCAAAGGCATATGGAGGTGAACGTAACGATGGATGATGCAGCGAAGGTACTCGAAGTTCGTGGTCTGCAAGTGAATCTTAGAACAGCGGAGGGTTCAGTCCCGTTACTTGCGCCCATTAATTTCGAATTAAAAAAAGGTCGTGTCTTCGGTCTGGTCGGCGAGAGTGGCAGTGGCAAGACCGTTATGTGTAACGCGCTGCTCCATCTGCTTGATCCGCGCAGGATGGAGGTAACGGGCAGCATCCGTCTGAATGGACGGGAGCTTGGCTCGTTGTCAGGTGAGGAGATGCGGCGCATCCGGGGCAAGGAAATCGGATTTATTATGCAGAATCCGATGAATGCTTTTACACCCGTGTATACGATTGGATCTCAATTCATTGAAACCTTGCTTACGCATACGGGAATGTCGAAAGCAGCAGCCCGGGAGCGGGCCATTGCTGCCTTGGCAGATATGAACCTGCCCGAACCAGCTAAACTTATGAAGCGGTATCCCTTCCAACTGAGTGGAGGTATGTTGCAACGGGTGATGATCGCCATATCGATGTGCCTGCGACCGGCTTTGGTTATTGCTGATGAACCAACGACGGCACTGGATGTCGTGAATCAGTTCAAGGTGCTTCAGGAATTAGATCGGCTACGTACCGAATACGGGACCTCCATTTTGCTCATCTCCCACGATCTGGGTGTGATCTCGCAAATGGCGGATGAAGTCGCGGTCATGCAGAAGGGTCGAATTGTGGAGCAGGCGGATGTGTACCAACTGTTCGATCACCCGCAGCATGAGTATACACGAATGTTGTTAAATGCCAGGCCCAGTATGTCTTTGGGACGATAGCGAATGGCAGATGAGATGAATCGTTCAATGAATGTATGTGTAGAACGGGTATGAACTGTATTTTGAGTGGGTAGGCGTAGGGGTGGAATGGACATGGTAATGTGTAATTTCGTCTTCTTCCGAGATTGCTTCTGCCAAGTACAAAAGAGGAGGATGACCTGATGCTTCAGGTACGTGAGGTAAGCCATAGCTATGGCAAACGTAATTGGCTGGATCGTTCGGGAGCGCGTCCTCCTGTGCTGGCAGACATCTCGCTTACGATTGAAAAGGGTGTTTGTCTGGGACTGCTGGGTACAAGTGGGGCAGGTAAAAGTACTTTGGGTAAAATCATCCTTGGTCTGGAGAAGCCCAGCCAGGGTCAGGTTTTATTTCAAGGTCAGGATATCTACCGATCCAGCAAACCCGTACTTAAGGGATTACGGCGTGATCTGCAGGTCGTGTTCCAGGACTGTTATTCGGCTGTGAATCCGCTTATGACTGCCGCGCAGATCATCGGGGAGCCGTTGGATAATTACGAGCGTTTGTCGGCAAAAGAACAACTTCGTGTGGTTGGACAATTGCTTGAGCAGGTCGGACTTACACCAGAGGATGGGAGCAAGCTTCCGCACCAGTTCAGCGGTGGGCAATTACAGCGCGTCAACATCGCACGAGCCATCGCGCTCAAGCCGAAGTTAATCGTACTGGACGAATCGATTAGCAGCCTGGATATGGTGCACCAGACGCAAATCTTATCCTTATTGGCGGAGCTCAGAGCGTCCTACGGGTTGTCGTACCTTTTTATCACGCATGACATTCGTGCCGCCATGACGATCTGTGACCGCGTTGCCGTAATGGATCAGGGGAAGTTGGTCTATAGCGGTGATGCCGGCGATTCGGTAATGCAGTCGGATCATCCGGCTGTGCAGCAACTGGTAACATCTATTTTGCCTGAGCATCCATCGGGTCGTATTTCGTTTGGGTAATGTCTTGTTTGTATTGTTGCGGATCGTGTACATGACGCGTCCACGGTTCGTTACATTGCAGATCTGTAGGATTTGAAGCTAATAGCGTATGCAAGGTTCGTTAGACCATAACGAACGCAACAAAGGGGTGCCCCGTCTTAAACATGACGTAGCGACATCCCTTTTTGTATAGAATAGGCAGTTTTCTTTCTTAACCCATCTTCCGCCCAAGCTGTTCGATCTTATCCAACCAATTCTTTCTCTGTTCATCTGACTTCTTCCCAACTTGATCTACAGTTGTTATCCGCACAGGTTTGATACCAGTCAGTGCAAATGTGGAGATCTTCATCATTTTATGTGCGGGCTCACCTTGGAACCATTTGAAGTACCAGCTCGGACCATCCATCGTGGTGATCATGCGAGCGGTGCGGCCTTTGAGCAGTTGATCCGGGAAAGGTTTTCCTTTTTGATACTTGAAAGCGTAACCTGGCATGAAGATTCGGTCAACGAAACCTTTCAACAGGGCAGGCGGTCCTCCCCACCAGATTGGGAACACCCATACCAGATGCTCGGCCCACTTGATTGCTTCTTGTGCTTGTAGCAAATCTGGTTCAAGTGGAAGTTTATTACGATATCCTCCTTCCAGATTCATGTTGAATGCCAACTCGTTCAGGGTGATCATGCGAACGTCTGCGCCAGCTTGCACCGCACCTTTGCGGTAAGCCTCGGCGAGTGCGCCGTTGTAACTGGGAGAGACGGGATTGCCTTGAATAATTAATATTTTCTTCATGGAAGATGACACGTCCTGACTATTTTAGTTAATGAACACTAACCTCATGTGCAAAAAGAAAAGGTCACGTATGACCCGGTAATCCATTTGTATATCCTGATGGTATGTTGACGATTCTCTTTAGAAGTTATTCAACAAGTCCGCTTTTGATTCCAAGTCATACCTAGTGGCATCATCCGCATCGGAATATGGGATTCAGCCGAGATAAGCGGATGTTTACGAAGGTTGTTTGCTTCGGAAACAATGTAGTTGCTCACGTCGTTTTCCCTACGCTCCGCTACTCCATTTCTAGCTTCATCCCATCTCCCTCACTACTCCTGAGGTACGTTTCCCAACATTGATGCAAGTCGGTGAACCGTCTCCCCAGTGTAGGGTACCAACAACTCTGGTAACTCACCTTGCATACTCGAGACCGCCATACGTGTAATCGCACCGATAATCAGGACGGCAGTGAGCCTCGAATCCTGCTGAGGCAGTTCGCCCCGCATCATTCCCTGATCAATCAGATCCATTAACGCATCCAACGGCTGACGGTAATCCTCGCTGCTTCCAGCTTCAATGAATATTTCATGATTCTGTGAAATCAGCAGCAGCCCGTAGGGATCTTCATCATGCAGATGGAGAACCTCGGTCACCAGTTGCTTGAAGCGTTCCAGCACCGGACCTTCTCGTCGAACATACCCATCAATTAGTGAAGTATAGTCGACACAGTATTGGGTGAAGGCTTCTAGGGCAACGGCATCTTTGTTTTTAAAATGTTTGTAGATCGCCGCATCGGTTACTCCGGCGGCGTCACCGATCTCTTTGACGGATATGCCGTCTACGCCTTTGGTTGCGAACAAGCGCATCGCCGCTTGTACGATATCTTTCTTTTTGCTATCCACATGAGGTTTGTTCTTCATGAATTTATAGTAAGTGATTACTAACTAAAATGCAACAAGTACTTTTGAACCTTTGATTTGATACGCTGAATAAGCGCTTACGACCAAAGCTTGCAGGCTTGTGAGCGGCAACGTATGATGGATAGAAATCAACATCGGAGCAGCAGGAAGGACGAAATGGATGGTGGCTAGCGTGAACGAAGAGTTGGATGCATGCAGTTGGGTGACGCCCGAAGGGATGCTGAATGATTACTATATAACAAGCCGCGAACAGTTGTATCAAGGAATGAACGGACGATATGTGGAGCGATTCACTGTTCCTACCGGTGAAAGTTATATTTTCAAACCACTGACGAATCCTGCACAGCATGGACGGGAACGATGGATGTACGAGCGTGTGATGTCTGGTCTACCTCCAATCTATCCGCAACTCATTGCAGCATCGGATCTTACCATTGCTCCAGCACAGAGCTGGATGATCTACGAGGATCTGGGGCAACTGGTGCATGATTCGCAAGAAGCGACGATGCTCGGCGCAGCGGCACATATGGCGGCGTGGCATGCGCTACCTGTTACGAATTGGAGCGAACTGCCTCGCGTGGGTCAGAAACCGTCCATTCGCACAATGTTGGATGAGTTGCAAATGCATAGGCAATCTAATGATGAACTGTTATCCAGACTGGATATGCAGCTGTCCGAATCCGATTGGGACAAGATCTCCAGGTGGATCCTCACGGCAGAGGAAGAACTTCCTACTGTTTTGTGTCACGGAGACCTGCATCCCGGTAACATGGCGGAGGTGGACGGCAGACTGGTCATCTTGGATTGGGAGCATGCCCATCTGAATACGCCACTGTGGGATATATATCACCTAGTTGATCTCTCGCATCCGCTGTTTCCCAGAACGGTTACGCCTGCATTGCGAGAGCGGGTCATGGATGTTTATTTGGAAAAACTGGGGAGCCTGGGCATGCAGATTGAACGGGTTTCTTTTGCAGAATGGTACGACGCCTATGCTATTGTATTTTCACTCTGGATGCTGCGTTTAATTGATGGTGACCTGAGAAGTGAGGAATGTGTGTGGCCGAAGGAACAGTTGCGTAACCAGTGGCATGAGACGGCAGCAACGCTTGAACAGTGCATGAAGCACATGGCTGAGGAATAGAAATGAGGGGTGAGAAGCTTGCGTAAAGTCGGACTTGTTATGCGTAAAATTCAATTCACAGAAGCTCAGGGGCCACGCGTATTTGCGGATCGGCTGAAGCAGATTGGTCTGGAGCTGGGCGTGGATATTGTGTTCATTTCGCCGGAGCGTCATGTCAGCGGATACGACTGGTTGCCGGGTTATGAGCATGAGAAAGGTGACCTGGTGAACTACGATATCGTGCTGGACCAGATTCATAGCCAAAATATAGAGCATGTTATCTACACCGTATCCGGGTTTACGTTTTTGAAGATGTTCTTACCAAAGAGTGTATTATTTCCGCACAGTTTCCCCGATCCCGCGCTAACGGGATATGAGATGATGAAGCCATTTTATACGATGGTGGATAAAGCAATTGTGCAAACCGAGTTTTTGAAAACAGAACTGGGTCGCAATTTCGGTGTACATGACGTGAACGTCATCCCGATTGGCTTTAGCGAAGAGCTGGCGAACCGGCACTATGATCCGAGTCAGGTTGTGCATAATCGGGTGCTTTGGATCGGTCGGGATGAGGCGAATCGTCGCCCGGATCTAGTTTTGGAATATGCGCGGCAGAACCCGGACAAGGAAGTATATATGGTGTTTGGCGGTGTACGCTATAAGGAAACCATGAAGAAGTACGACATTCCTGCCAACGTGAAGCTGAAGTTTGCTCTCACGCAGGATGAGATATTTACGTTGATGAACTCATCCAAGGTGTATTGGAACTGTTCGGCCTTTGATACGTTTGCGATGCCGCTGACGGAAGCGATGGCAATGGGCAAAATGGTCGTGAAACCGGAGCATGCTTGCTACGGTCACATTCGATCCACGCATGCCTTTGCAGGCAACGAGGATAACTGGTTTGAACTGGTGAACATGGCTGCGGCTGCGTCGCGCAGTGTGTCAGAAGACAACCGGGAGTATGCGTTTGGTGCTTTTTCGCGCACGAAGATGAAAGAAGGGTACCGGAACTTTTTCTCAGATTGGTTGAAGTAACGTAAGGTCTGTAACAAAGGGCTTAATCCATCCAGCAACAGGAGGGGAACCTTATGGAAGTACTGATCTTGTGGACATTGGCAATGTGGGCGGTGCAGCTGCTGATTGAATGGCTTATTTACCGGTTGCAAGGACGGCGAATGACGTGGGTTCAATATATATTGCCATGTGTGGCCTTGCTTGGCGGTGCCGTTGTAATCATGATCAGCATCGATATTGGCGGGTGGAACGGCATCGGATATGCCCTGCTCGGCGCATCACTGGGTACCGCGGGAATGTTAACACTCATTACGGTGGCGATCAGGGATGTAATGCTTCGGCGACGAGGCAGGAACTAGATCGAGCAATAAAGCTACTGTGGAATAAGGATGAATTGGGCGATGGGATGGTTGCAGGAATGCATTCGTCTGTGATATATTGACATTAATTATGACTAGGGAGGTGAAGACAGGTGAATCACGAGATGCTTAACAACCGTATTAGCCAGCTGCCGATTGCTATGGCTGGCATTGTTCATACTTTTCTGACCAACGGGAGAAGTCTGTCCAATTTTGAATATACGGAAGTTAACATTTGCGAGAAGATGCCTGCCTTGACCTCATTCGGACGATAAGCGATATTGCTTGAATTCTGAAGGGCCGCGGAGCTAACCTCCTGCGGCTCTTTTTGTGTTGCGGTCAGGATCTTCCATACCATAGGAGGAACCTTATTATGATGATGATTAGCGCGCAACAACTGACTCAATACCATGGAGCACATCTGGTGCTGGACGGCATTACGTTTGAAATTATGGAAGGTGACAAGGTCGCCCTGATTGGCCGCAACGGAAGCGGCAAAACCACACTTATGCGCCTGATGGCAAGACTGAACAAGCCGGATGAAGGGCAAGTGATGATCAAGAAAGATACACGAATGGGATATGTGGCTCAGGTTCCAGAAGGATTGGATGACCATACCGTTCTGGATGTACTGAGTCTTGGATTCAAGGAGCTTATGATATGTCGCACGCAAATGAAGGAAATGGAGCAGCAGATGTCCGATCCGGCATGTGCAGCAGATCCTGATCAATTGGAGCGCCTGCTGAAACGCTACGCGGCACTGCAAGACCAGTTCGAGCGTGAGGGTGGATACGAAATGGATGCCCGGATCGATCAGGTGGCGGATGGTCTGGATATCGCCAAGGCGCGTTATGAATGGCGTTTTGGTTCCCTGTCCGGTGGGGAGCAGACTCGGGTCGTGCTGGCTTCACAGCTAATCGTAAGACCCGACCTGTTATTGCTGGATGAGCCAACGAACCATCTCGATCTGGAGCGGGTCGAGTGGCTGGAAGGATTTTTACGAGAATACCCCGGCACCATTGTCCTGATCTCGCATGATCGCTATTTTCTGGATCGGGTGGTGAATCGAACGCTGGAGCTGGAGGATGGAGAAGCAGAAACGTCTGCTGGCGGTTATACGGAATATATGAAAGTGAAGGAACAACGGCTGTTGCAGCAATTTGAGGAGTTCAAGGAGCAGCAGAAGGTGATCAAAAAAATGAAAGAAACGATCCGCCAACTGGAGGAATGGGGTCGTGTGGGCGGCAATGAAAAGTTCTTCAGGCGGGCTGCTTCCATGCGCAAGGCGCTGGAACGGATGGAACAGGTGAAGCGTCCTGTGCTGGAGCGCCGCAATGCCGAGTTCGATGTGCGTCCTACCGATCGAACGGGTAAACGGGTAGCGGTATTGGAACAGGTCGAGAAGAGCTATGGCGAGCGTGAAATCCTGCGCGGAATCTCGGGTCTGCTGGAATATGGCGACAAGATTGCTCTCATTGGTCGAAACGGCTCCGGCAAGACCACCTTGTTTAAGCTGTTGCTTGGTGACGAGCAGCCCAATGCGGGCAAGCTGGAGTGGGGGGCGCGCGTGGATGTGGGTTATCTGGCTCAACAGGAGGAACCTACGAATCCGAAGCTGAACGTACTTGAATACTTCCGTCTGGAAGCAGGCGTGGAAGAGGGCGAGGCTCGCGGAATTCTGGCTCGATATCTGTTCTATGGAGCGGATGTATTCCGCTCTGTCGGGCAGTTATCTGGCGGGGAATGGACGCGCCTGCGGCTAGCTCTGCTGGTGCAACGCAAACCCAATGTACTGTTGCTCGATGAGCCGACCAACCATCTGGATATCGCATCCCGAGAAGCGCTGGAAGAGTCACTGGTTGATTTTGAAGGAACTGTACTTGCCATCTCGCATGATCGGTACTTCGTCAATCGCCTCGCTTCCCGTGTGTGGGAACTGGAGGACGGTCAGATGACCGCTTATCTGGGAGACTATGAGGAGTATCGTGAGAAAAAGCTTGATTTACAAGCTCGTGCGGCTGCGACAATTCAGGCTACAGCAGGAGCGGGAGTTTCTTCTCGTGGGAACGCCAAGTCAGAGATGAAGTCAGGTATAACGTCAGCGCCAAGCGGGACTGTCCGATCAGGGAAGAAACCAGAAACAACCTCGACAATGAACGGTTCCACTGCTGCGGCTACCGATGGAAGTCGAGATCATGAAGCTTCTACTGAATCAGGCAAGGCGTTGACTCCTTCGGCAGCAGCTGCATCGAAACATAGAAGTGGCAATAGCAATCAACAGTCTGCGGAGAAGCTGGAACAGACGTTGGCTCGTCTTGAGGCACAGATTCAGGCACTGGATCAACAGCTGGAAGCTGTGCAAAACAATCCGCTTGAACTGGAACAAATCTGGAATGATCGCGAGCAATTGTCCACTGAATACAATGATGTATTGGCCCAGTGGGCTGAGTTATAAGTCCGAGTGGCATGAGCATAAGATGGAACAAACGAGGTCGGAGAATCTTCTCCGGCCTTTTTGGACCGGAGTTACATACCAAACGCGGAATTTACTTGTTTTTTCAAGCTTTGTTGATCCGAGATTGGGCGACAACCTGTTCTTATTTTTACATGTCATGGGGAATAGTGTAACTTTTTACCTTCCCATGCGTTAAATACGTTTGTATGAATTGAAACGGCTCACCTAAGAGCTTGCAGAAAGGGAGGTTATCGGTATCTATTATTCATTGACGTATCGGAGTTGGTCGGATGATCGACAGGCGGAGACGGGGGTGCTGGAACAGGCTTCAGTCACGCGAGATGAACTGTTCATGCGCAAACTGGTGGATGCCACCCTGGTGAAAAATAAACTCTGGGCGCATCTGTCCAATGAATGCCAGGATGGGCGGGAACATGCAGTATACGTTACGGCGTATGACCAACAGATGCCGGACGAGTACGGTGCAGCCATTGCGGATGCTGCGCTGGCGATGTGCAAAATGTCTTCCATGTACAGTGCAGAGTATATGTTGTGGAATGGAAGTTCATTTCAGGAGTTGGAACTCACAACGTCATCCACCTATACGATGGAGCTTGCCGAGCAACTGCTGGACCATTATATGGTTCGCGGTGGCAAGACGTATGAGTTCCTGTATTCCGTGCTGGATGCAGATCGCAAGAAAGTGTTGTTTTATATGAAAGAGGTGGATCTGTGATGAGTGACCAAGAGCGGGGGCAAGCATCGAAACCCGGATCAAAAGCGAAGCTGGTTGCTTTCTCCCTGATGCTGGCGGTTCCTGCCGTGTTATCCGGTTGTGGCAGCAATAATGATGAATGTGACCCGGAGTACGATACCGGATGTGAATATGATTCCAGCAGTGGGCACTATTACTACGGTGGGTCGTCGTATCGAAGCAACAAGGACAGTAACAGCTCCTATAGCAAATCCAAGTCCAAATCAAGCGGCTTCGGTAGCTTCTTCCGCAGTTCGGGAGGATAACCGGATGAGGCAAGTGGTTCAACTGCCGTTTAGTCACGAAGAGGTATTTCAGGGTGAGGCGGGACAACAGATTCCATACCATCGAATGTACGGGAAGCAATATTGTGTGCCTGCTTTGACGGTCTATTCTCCCTCGGAGGTACAAGAGCTACGCATGGCAGCGGAGGCGGTAGACGGCATTTACTGTAAAGTGATGCGATTTATCCAGCAATACATGCCGGATTCTTTTTTGCAGCATCAGTTGGGTATCCATCCGGGGCTTATCCCGGCGGCACGTATGGAGATGGTAACTGGAGGCATTACCCGTCAGGACTGGATTATCGGAGAAGCTGGCCCGAAGTGTATTGAAAATAATACGGACACCCCTACGGGTATACCGGAGGCTGCTGCATTGGAAAATATTCTGGTCGGTCTTGCTGAGGATGCCGCGTTGACTGCACCATCTGCCGAGATGGATGTATATATTCGAGAGTGTTTCAGGATATGGCTCGAATTCTATGCAAACCAAGGATTAAAGGGTCCGGTGACGTTTACTTCTTTTGGTGAACATGTCGAAGATCGAACGAATACGGAATATCTGATGAGGCGTTGTCAGGAAGCCGGATACGAAGCCTTCTATGCTCCACTGGAGGAACTGGAGATTGTTCCGGGGGAGGCACTTTACCATCAGGGTCGGGAGATTAACCTGCTGTACCGTCTCTATCCATTGGAGTATCTTATCGATGATCGGGATGAGACGACAGGAGTGGACATTGGCGTAGCCCTGCTTGATCTTGTACGGGAGGGACGACTGGGCCTGATGAATCCCGTTCAGCATGTACTGATGCAGAGTAAAGGCTTCATGGCGGCAATCTGGTCGCTCTACGAGCGGAACGAGCAAACCCCGGAATATTGCGGGTTTACCCTCTTTGATGAAGTAGAAATGGACGTGATTTCCCGATATCTGCTTCCAACCTATTTTTCGGCTGAGCCTTTCGAGATGAACGCCATCCCATATGTAGCCAAGAGTTATTGGGGGCGCGAAGGCAGAGGAACTCTTTTGCTGGATGGAGGAACGGACAATGCCTTTGGAAAGCAGAATATAGAGTATTCCTTTAACGAGAAACTGGAATCCAATCTTGCAACTGGAGCGACAGAAGAGGATGAAGAGATTACAGCTTATTACGAAAATCAGCCCAAGATCTATCAGCAGCTGGTTCCGATGGAACAGGCCGTGATTGAGACGGAAGATGGAGTGTACAGCGGTTATCTGCTTACAGGGGTGTTTGTTATCGGTGGGCGTTTGGCAGGAGTACTGCCTCGGATCGGGGAGAAAGTAACCGGAGATATGGCTTATTATTGCGCGGCTACAGTTCGTGAACGGATGAATGATGAGGAGGAGAAGGAATGGAGAACTTGGGATTAAACCTCGTGAATGTGGCGGTGGGTGTAGGCATTCTGCTGGTGGTATTGGTATGTGGATATTTCGCTTTTAGCAAATTGACCCGGTATAACGACAGTGAGGAAATTGCCAAAGGTAACGAGGCGGCAGGGATGTATATGGGCAGCAAATTGCTGGGACTATGTATTATTGTAGGAATGGTATCTTTCTCGACGCATTCTTGGTTGGATATGCTGCTGTGGTCGGCGTTGGGAATCATTATTCTGTGTCTGGTCTATATTATATTTGATTTCCTGATTCCGAAGATGCGGGTATGTGACGAAATTGCACGAGGCAATATGGCGGTAGCCCAGCTGCTGCGTTCGATTATCATCGGCGTTTCCATCGTCATCGGTACGTTTTTAATGTAAAATAAGACATAGTGTTTTATGGAGTTTACTATTAAACGGAAGAAGGAGCGCGGCATCATGAGAAGAGTCATCATCGATACAGATACAGCAGGAGACGATACGATTGCGATCTTGACGGCATTGCATCACTTTCAGGTGAAAGGCATCACGATTACGGGCGGTAACGTACAATTCGACCAGGAGGTTGAAAATGCCCTGTACACGGTACAGGTTGCTGGACATGGCGGCAAGGTGCCTGTGTATAAAGGATGCGAGCGTCCGCTAATGGCCTACGGAAAGGCTCAGCATCGTACAGTGGAAGATGTGCATGGCGATGATGGTATGGGCGGCGCGCATTTCCCGAAGGCAGAGCAGCGTCCCGAGAGCGGGCATGCGGTTGATTTTATCATTGAGAAGGTGCATGCACATCCGGGTGAAATTGAACTTCTGGCGATTGCCCCGCTGACTAATATTGCAATGGCGATCCAGAAGGACCCAACGATTATTCCGGAGATTGCTCACCTGTACATCATGGGCGGAACGAATAACGCACTGGGCAACATTACACCGGCGGCGGAGTATAACTTCTACGTGGACCCGGAAGCAGCGAAAATTGTACTGCATGCTGGCATTCCGATCACGATGGTTGGCTGGGAGATGTGCACGCAATATTCAGTGATGGACGATGACGATCATGCAGAGATTGCAGCTCTCGGTACATCTGGTGCTGACTTCTTCACCGCAATCAACAAAGTGGTTATGCAGTTCAACAAGTCGGTACATAAGCTGAATGGCACCACTCATCCCGATACGTTGCTGATGGCTGTTGCGGCAGATGAATCCATCATGACCAAGTCGGGTCAATATTATGTGTCTGTGGAGGCGGCAGGAGAACTGACACGCGGATACAGTGTGGTTGATATCAACGGACGATTTGGCAAAGAGCCGAATGTACGTGTCTGTGAGGCGATTGATCGGCCCAAGTTCAAATCCATGCTGCTGGGCGTTCTCTCAGCGATCCAATAAACGCAGGAATGTAACTGCAAGAAAAAGAAGAAAATCCGTACCTTTTCCAGGTACGGATTTTTTATTGCCTAGTTTATTCTAACCCTGCTGGAACAAAAACGAGCGAATGCCTGTCGTGACCAGACTATGGTCTTCTTCATCTGGCAAACCCGATACTGTAATGGTGCCGACCTGTCCCTCATTTTTGAGAATCAGCGGGAAAGCGCCACCAGCCAAGACATAGTCCGATGCAGGCAGGTTGAAATCCTGCTCAAGCGTTTGGTCCTCGTTTCTCAGGCGCAGAGCCGTGTGCCAAGAGCTGGAAGAGAAATGATTCACGACGTTGTTCTTGCGGCGAATCCAGTCTTCGTTGTCGGGATGAGTGCCTGCCATCGCATGCAAAAAGAGACGATGTCCCTTTACTGTAATGTCGATAGTCACGGCTTGAGAGCGACGTTTCGCTTCTTCGACCAGATGCAGGCCAAGGTTAAGCGCTATTTCAGAATCAAATGTGCCAAATACCAAGTCTTTTTCTTCTTGCTGCATTTCTTTTAATTTTTCTGTCATGGTCAGGTTCAAATTACAGGCAGCCCCTTTACATATATGATTGATGTCTACATTCGACATGGGTTGGTGCAGTACCTTCCGAGTGCGGACTGGACGATGTTAGTAGATGTTATAAGCGTGGCTGAAGATGGCTCATTTGGAGACCGCACATCGGCTGTGTTAAAGTGAAGGTAACCTAATATACAAAAATCTTAAAGTTAAAATAAGTTATCGCTCAGTAGGCAGGAGGAGAAGCACGATGCTGTTTTATTTTGTAGCACTGCTGGTGACTTTGGTGGATCAGGGAACCAAGATTGCAGTGAGAATGTATATGGAAGTTGGCGACGTGATGAGACTGGGTGACTCCGGCATGCAATTGCAGCATTACGAGAACAGTGGAATGGCGGGCAGTCTGTTTCAGGGAAATGCGCGTCTGTTCGGTGTGATCGCTGTTCTGTTTATAGCAGGCATGCTGTATTACCGGAGTAAAGGTGAGATTCGCGGTTTCTGGATGCAAGCAGGCGCGGGCTTTATGGTCGGCGGGGCTTTAGGAAATGCACTTGATCGATTTATCTATGCCCGGGTAACGGATTTCCTCGTGTTTCCGTCCGGACGCGGGATTTTGAATCTCGCTGATGTCGCAATTAACATCGGTGTGGTCATGATCATCATCGGTATGTTGATTCGTGCATATCAGAGTTATCGGGCCAAGCGTTTACGTAATGCTTTGCCGAAAATTGAGCGTTCGTGACACGCTGATAAAAGCTGTACAGTCGCTAAATATAAGCTTAATAAATGAGGGACATTGGACGCATCCAGTGTCCTTTTTGTTATGCCCGATTCGGGTCATGGGAAGAACTGCCTTGATTCATTTTTACCGAAACCGTTTTAGAAATAATAAAGACTTATATCATCCATTCAGATTGAAGTTAGTTTGGAAGGATTAACCAAATGGTTATTTCACCATTTGAATGGGTAAATCTTTACGTATAAAGCTGAGGGAGGTACAACATGAGAACAACGCTTACCAAGGCTCTCGGGACAATGTTGCTGTGTGGAATGATGGCTGTACTTCTATCTTCCTGTACCAGTGGGGATAGTGCGAATGGCAAAGTGCAGATTGAATTTTTCCAGAACAAGCCTGAAGCCAAAACAACCTTTGATGAATTAATTAAAACGTTCAACGCGGAGCATGACGATATTCAGGTGACACAGGTGAATCCGCCCGATGCGGAGACGGTCTTAAAGACGCGTGTCGTCAAAAATGATATACCGGATATTATGGCCATGGGTGCAACCGATACCTATTCCATTCTGGCCCAGAGTGATATTTTCACCGATCTGACGGACAGCTCATTACTCCAGACGATTGATCCGAACTACATACAAATGCTCAAGGATCTCACAGGCATGGACGAAGTGACAGGTATTCCTTACGCAACAAATGCAAACGGCATCATGTACAACAAAACGTTGTTTAAGGAAATGGGATTGGACGTGCCCAAGACGTGGGATGAACTCATTGCGACCGCCCAAAAGATTAAAGATGCAGGTGAGATTCCATTTTACTTCACATACAAGGATGACTGGCAGACGAGCCTTCCCTTCAATGCACTCGGCTCCAATCTGGTCGGTATTGATTTCTACCAGGAGCGGCGCGATGACAAAGTGACGTTCAAGGAGAAGTACCGTGAGGTAGCTGAGAAGCAGCTGGAACTCATGAAGTACGGTCACGGCGATAACTTTGGTAAAGCTTATTCGGACGGTAACCGTGCTTTTGCTAACGGTGAAGCCTTTATGTACATCCAGGGAACCTGGGCCATCTCGGAGATTCGCAAAGCGAACCCGAATGTTGATATCGGCTTCTTCCCATTCCCTACGGGCAACGATGCAAGCGAGATTAAGCTGGTGAACGGGATCGACTCCCTGTTTACCATTGCGGCGGACACGCCTAATCGCGAGCAGGCGGAGACGTTTATTGCGTTTTTGTTAGAGCCTGAAAATATCGGAAGATACATTGACGAACAGACGCTGTTCTCTGCGGTCGAAGGTGTGAAGCAGGATGATCCTGCCGTACAGGAATTGATGCCTTATATCGAGCAGGGTAAGGTTGTTGACTTTGCCGATCACTATATTCCGGCTGCCGTGCAGCTGAATTCCATCGTACAGTCCTTTTTGCAGAACCAAAACATCGACAACTATCTAGATACACTCGACAAAGAATGGGACAAGGTTGCCAATCGGCGCTAAGCCTTGTCTGAAGGAGGATGGAGTATGAACAAGCGTATCGCACCCTATTACTGGATGACGGTTCCGGCGGTAGTATTGTTCTTCGTATTTATGACACTGCCGGCCCTCCAGGGCATCTATTATTCATTTACGAATTATAACGGATTCGGGAAAGAGTATGATTTTGTTGGCTTCAAAAACTATTTCAACTTGTTCCAGGATGACAACGTGGGTAACGCCTACTGGTTTACGTTCAAATTTGCGATCGTGGTGACGATCCTGACCAATATCTTAAGCCTGCTCATTGCACTCGGGCTGAATGCTAAGATCAAGTTCCGTAACTTTTTCCGCGGCATCTACTTCCTGCCCAATATTCTGAGTGTACTGATTGTAGGTTACATATTTAACTACCTGTTCTCCAACGTATTCCCGATCTGGGGACAAAATCTGGGCATCAATGCGCTATCCACGAACATACTTGGTAGCGAGAGTCTGGCTTGGATCGGTATCGTCATTGTTGCAGTATGGCAATCTGTGGCGCTGAATACGATTCTGTATTTGGCTGGTCTGCAAACGATACCAACGACACTATACGAGGCATCCAATCTCGACGGTGCGGGCAAATGGCGTGAATTCTGGAGCATTACTTTCCCGCTGATTGCCCCGTTCTTCACCATTAATATGGTGCTGGCGATGAAAAACTCGCTCATGGTCTTCGACCAAATCGTAGCCTTGACCAACGGTGGTCCCGGACGGGCGACGCAGTCCATCTCCCATCTGATCTACACCGGAGGATTTGAAGGCGGCGAATATGCGTATCAATCTGCGAACTCGGTTATTTATTTCATCGTTATTGCGGTGATTTCAATTCTGCAAATCCGGTTCCTGCAAAGAAGGGAGATGGATCTGTAATGAGAAGCCGTACACGAATCAATTGGCTCGTTATGCTGCTCGTTGTGCTGGGTACCCTGTTTATCCTGTTCCCATTGTATATGACCGTTACGATTGCTTTGAAAAATCCGGAACAGATGGCCCAATCAGTCTTTGCCATTCCGACAACGCTTCACTGGGAGAATTTCGCGAGGGCCATCGACATGACGAACTTCTTCCAGTCGTTCCGTAACAGTGCGATCGTTACCGCATCCACCGTGCTTTTGACGTTGCTCAGTAACTCGATGGTGGCCTATGCCATTGCGCGGAATATGGAGAAACGCAAGTTTTTCAAAGGATTGTATTATTACTTCGTCAGCGCGATGTTCATTCCGTTCCCGATCATCATGCTGCCGATCGTTAAGCTGACCGCATCGCTGGAGATGACGAATCTGGTAGGTCTCATCCTGCTGCACACGGTCTATGGCCTGGCATTTAACGTATTTGTGTACGTTGGATACATCCGGTCCATTCCGGTGGCGCTGGAGGAAGCGGCGTTTGTGGATGGGGCGACAACATGGGGTACGTTCTGGAAAATCATTTTCCCGCTCATGGCACCGATCAGTGCCACGGTTGGTATCCTGACCTGCCTATCGACATACAACGACTTCTTGCTGCCACTCATTATTATCAGTGATCCGGGACAGTACACGCTGCCGCTGGTACAGTATGTATTCCAAGGACAGTTCAATACTGAATTTAACCTTGCGTTTGCATCCTACCTGCTCGCGTTGCTGCCGATGATTATCATCTATCTGTTCGCACAGAAGTGGATCATCAACGGGGTTACCCAAGGGTCTGTGAAATAAAATAGAGCAAGCATGGCTGAACATTCATCATGAAATCCAACATCGAATTAACTCCAAACCGAAGTCTGGGCGAATATCGTCCAGGCTTTTTCATGCTTTTCCAACCATTTTCAAGATTTTTGAAAAAAATAAAAATATTTTCGTAAAAGCAGATGCTTTTTCAGAAAGACTGTGCTACTATACCCTTTGTTTACATTTTGAAACAGTCAGATGCTATGTCGGAAATCATAGAGCAATATCCATTTTACGGAGTTTAAAGAGGTGACATCATGAGTGCAGCCGTTACAGAGACCGGGACACAACAACAGGGCAAACAGCTTAATCTGTTCACACTGACCTGGCCGATTTTTCTGGAAGTATTTCTATTTATGTTGATGGGTACAGTCGATACGCTGATGATCAGTTCCGTATCAGACAATGCCGTGGCGGGAATCGGGGCGTCGAATCAGATTATTTCAATTGCCATACTGCTGTTGGAGGTCGTTGGTAACGGGGCAGCAATTGTGGTCGCTCAATATATCGGATCGAAGAAGCTGTATGAAGCAGCCAAAATCACAGGTATGGCGATTACGCTCAACCTTGTGGTGGGACTATTGCTCAGTGGAGCATTCCTGGTGTTTGGCGGATTTTTATTGGAGAAAATGAACGTGCAGGGCGAAATCCTCGTCTATGCCAAATCGTATATGCACATCGTTGGTGGAGCCATCTTCCTTCAGGCGCTAATCAACTCACTGGCAGCGATCATTCGTACGCATGGATTTACAAAAGAGACGATGTACGTCTCCGTATTTATGAACGTGCTTCACGTTGGTTTAAACTACATTTTGATCTTTGGTCACTTCGGCATGCCAGCTCTTGGTGTAGAGGGTGCAGCAATCTCGACGATCGTAAGTCGTTTTGTCTGCCTGTTAATCTTCTTCTGGCTGATGTATCGCGTGACGGAAGTGCGGGTAGAACTCAAATTCTATCTGCAATTTACAAAAAATTATGTCATGAAGATTCTGAAGATTGGTGTACCATCCGCAGTGGAACAGATCATGTACCACTCATGCCAGCTCGTCTTTTTCTTCTATGCTACATTCCTGGGCGCTGAAGCGCTGGCTTCTCGCCAGTATGCAACCAACATCTCATCCTACATCTATTTGTTCAGTCTCGCAATTGGGATGGGAACGGCAATTATGGTTGGACGTCTCGTTGGTGCGAAGCAGCAGGAAACGGCCTATCACCGGGTCTGGAAAAGTGTGAAATGGGCCATGATCGTAACCATTGCCGTCGATCTGGTAGTTATTGCATTCCGCGTACCACTGGTGAGTCTGTTCACGGATAATCCGGAAGTCATTCGCATTGCTGCGCAGGTTATTCTGCTGAGTATTGTACTGGAGACCGGACGTACCACCAATATTGTCATCATTAACTCGCTGCGTGCAGCAGGGGATGCCAAGTTCCCGGTGTACATGGGGCTGATCTCCATGGTGTGCCTGAGTCTGCCACTGGGCTACCTCTTTGTATTCCAGCTGAATATGGGGCTGGCGGGCATCTGGCTCGCCATTGCGGCGGATGAATGGACACGTGCCTTCATCATGTACTTCCGCTGGAAGAGCCGGGCATGGGAGAAACATGCGCTTGTGGATCATGACGAAGAGGATCATGGTATAGCGCAACCTGTGCCTGCGGTATAAATGAAATAGTAAAGAAACGAAAAACCGATTAAGGGTTCGAGCCCTTGATCGGTTTTTTTTAGCAAAAATGATCAAAACGGAGATAACTCATTCACGTATAGTAAGGATATGGAAGGGGGATTTGCCTCAGTTGAGCCGTTACCGTGAAATGATTCAGCAAAGTTTGTTCTATATTGAGACCCATCTGCATGAGCAGATCGGGCTGGAAGAAGTGGCATCCGAGGCATTGTTATCGCCGTATCACTACCACCGTGTTTTTCGTAATGAGGTGGGTATGACCGTGGTGGATTATATCCGGAACCGACGGATGAGTCTGGCGTCCACGACCTTGCGATCGACGGATGCAGGCATTTTGGACATCGCCCTGGCATGTGGTTTTGAGAGTCAGGAAGCCTTCACCCGCGCATTCCGCAAATTATATGGCATGCCACCAGGACGTTTTCGCAAATTGTTCGATCTGAAATTATTCGAAGGAAGAACCAGAGGAGGAGAATTACAGATGAATCAATCGTCAACGATTACAGGTTGGATGTTAACCGGGAGTCATCCGCAAAATTATGAGATGGGCATCGATCCTGCCGAAGTGCATCAGGGGAAAGCTTCAGGATATTTGAAAGCAGTTACGCCATTGGAGCCTAACGAGTTCGCAACAATGATGCAGCAGTTCAGAGCGGACAAGTATGTGGGTAAGCGGATGAAATTATCGGGATTTGTGAAGACAGAGCGTGTGGACGCGTTCTGCGGATTATGGATGCGGGTGGATAATAACGTCCATGATGTACTTCAGTTCGATAACATGCACGATCGGCCGATCACGGGTACGCAGCCATGGAACCAGTACAACATTGTGCTTGATGTGCCGGAGGGTAGCGCGGTCATTTCATTCGGGGTGATTTTGAACGGTAAAGGAAAAGTGTGGGTCGACAGCTTCCGCTTCGAGGAGGTTGATCTGAACACACCGCTGACACATATGGAGACAGAGTATGAGATGTCGGACGAGCCGATCAATCTGTCATTTGAGGAGTAAATGCAATATATGTGCAGATCCATTATCAAGCTGAGGCTATATGGGAATTATGATATAATGCTGGTGAGAATGGAGCTGATGCTGAGTGACGGAATTACTCGATCCACGAGTGGATTTTGTGTTCAAACGCATTTTTGGAAGTGAGCAAAACAAAGATGTTTTGTTAGCTTTTCTGAACAGCACGTTTATAGAGACCGGCGAATCTCCTCTTACGGAGATCACTGTGGTTAACACGTATACAGATAAGGATAGTCCAGAGGATAAACAATCCATTCTGGATATTAAAGCAAAGACGGTAGAAGGCAAACTAATTAACATTGAAATGCAGCTATTTAACCCGTATAACATGGAGAAAAGGACGTTGTTTTATTGGAGTGAGATGTACTTTCATCAGATAAAAAAGGGTGAAAACTATAGTCTACTCAAAAAATGCGTGACTATTAATATCCTCAATTACTCCTGTCTGGATAATGAGCGATATCACAATGTTTTTCATTTACGAGAAGATCATACAGGTATTGGTTTGACGGATGATATCGAAATACATGTGATGGAACTAACCAAATTGGATCAGTATTCTGTTCCGATGGAAAAAGGCGGACTCGTGAATTGGTTATTATTTCTGAAAGGAATAGATACATCAAACTGGGAGGTGCTGGCCATGAATGAACCGATGTTGAAAAAGGCGATGGATACGCTGGAATTTCTGAGTCAGGATGCGTCCACCCGAATGGCCTACGACGCTCGGATGAAAGCATTGAGTGACGAAAAATCAATGATTGAAGGCGCACGAGCTGAGGGTGCAGCCAAGGGTAAGTTGGAAGGCAAGAGAGAAATGGCTCGTGAGTTACTCACACTTGGCGTAGATCTCTCTGCTATAGTTAAAGCATCTGGACTCTCCGAAGATGAAATTAAGAAGTTGTTGCCTAAACAGTAACATGAAACAGAATCTATAGACCAAGAGCTGATCCAATCACGGGTTGGCTCTTTTTGTTGCCTTTGGGGTATAAAGAAAGTAGAGCCAAGTCCAAGCTGAGAGGATGCAACCTTCTCATACAAATTGAAAACTCATCCATAGCCAATTAACACGGACCTTGCTAACATAGATCCATAAACGAACTCATGACATAGATAAAGAGGATGAATTCCATGAATAAAAAAGTGCTCGTGGTAGATGACGAATCAAGTATCGTCAGTGCCATTGCTTACGCGCTGCGGCGCGAAGGATATGAAGTAGAGACTGCGAGTGACGGCGAAGAGGCCTTGGTCAAGGTCGCATCGTTTCACCCACAGGTCATGATTCTGGATGTGATGATGCCCAGGCTTGATGGATACGGTGTATGCCGCAGGCTGGAAGACCGGGAGGATATCGGCATTATTTTGCTGACCGTCAAAAATGATATCGTAGACAAAATCGTCGGCCTGGAAATGGGCGCCGATGATTACATGACCAAACCGTTCGAGATCCGTGAACTGCTCGCAAGGGTGAAAGCGCTCATGCGCCGTGTCGAGAAAAGCAGTCCACCACCTGACGATTCGAAGAATCAGGCCATCGTGAATGGCGAACTGCGTATTCATGTTGCTCACCGCACGGTGACCGTAAATGAAGAGAAGCTGGATCTGACACCGAAAGAGTTCGACCTGCTGACCATTCTCATGTCCAATCCCGAGCGTGTGTACACAAGAGACGATCTGCTGGATCGGGTGTGGGGCATGGAATATGCGGGTGGCACACGGACCGTGGACATTCACATCCAGCGTTTGCGCAAAAAAATCGGGGATACGGATCAGCAAAAATTGCAGACCGTATACGGAATTGGCTACAAAGCCTCTGCGCCTGAAACGGGCGCGGCGGTATGAGAGTCAGCATCAAGCTGAAGTTCAGTATTTTTCTGGCAGCTTTGCTCATCCTGACGGTGGTTGTACTTAGTTCACTGGTGCTGCGAGGTATTGAACGCAATCAGCAGTCACAGATCGAAGGTATTTTATCGCAGCAGACACGTCTGGTGAATTTGAATGTGAGACAGGCCTACTACACCGAGTCCGTTCATCTCGAACAGGACGTTTTTTTACAGCGAAACGGTCGCAGACTGGCACAGGAACTGGCCAACTCTACCGGATTGCCGATAGCTCTCTATGATATGAAGGGCCAACAAGTCGGTTCATCGATCAGCTCTGGGGAGAGTGCGATTGTTCAGGATACGCTGAACTATGCGCTGCAGAATAAAATAGCCTACCATGAGCAAGGGGATACCTTGCTCTATGCAGCACCGTTGGATGGTCCGGATGGTCAGATGGGTGCCGTATGGATGCAATATCCGGTCCAAAGCTATCATGAATTCTATGCCCGCATCCTTCAACTGTTTATATGGGCGGGCATTGCCGTTGTGGCGCTGAGCTTCATTCTGGGATACCTGTTCTACAATCGATTTGCTGTCGCCATTACCCGGTTGAAGAGGTCCGCAGATTCCATTCGCGAAGGCGACTATATTACGGAGTCTCCTGTAAGGCGCAAGGATGAATTGGGAGAGCTGGGGCAAGGCATCTATTATATGAGCACGTCAATTCAGCAGAACATCACAGCTATGCATGCGGAGCAGCAGAAGCTGCAACTGGCGATAGAGAAGCTGCAGGCGCTGGAACAGCAGCAGAAACAATATATCGGTAACATCAGCCATGAGTTCAAGACGCCACTAACGTCGATCAAAGCTTATGTGGAGCTGCTCGACATGTATAAGGATGATCCGCAACTGCTTGATGATGCCACGAATAATATTGGCAAAGAAACGGAGCGGCTGTACGAGATGGTCGAGAAAGTACTACATTTATCTGCCCTGGAGAAGTACGACTTCGAGAATCAGGCCGAAGATGTAGAGGTCAGTGCTCTGCTGGAGGATGCCTGTGGCCGGATGCGTGGAAAAGCGGAGAAGTTCGCGCTGAACATGGAACTGGCTCTTGAACCTGCGGTGATCCGTAGCGATCGGGAGAGTCTCATGCATATTTTCATCAACTTGCTGGATAATGCGATCAAATATAACGTTCCGGATGGTGTGATCCGGGTGAAGAACGAACTGCGGATGCAGGAGCGTCAAGCGGTCATTCGCATCTATAACTCGGGTACGCCGATTCCGGCAGAGGCGCGAGAGAAGATTTTTGAACCCTTTTACACCGTGAACAAAGACAGAGCCAGAAAAACCGGCGGAACCGGACTGGGGCTATCTCTCGTGAAGCAGTTTGTTGAAAAACAGGGAGGGACAATCACCTTGTTACCAAGCAATCCGGGCGATTCAGAGGATAGGGAAGATGTGACATTCCAACTCGTATTTCCTTTGTCTGATGCAAGTTTACAAGTTCGAAACAAGTCTGAATAACTTTGGAAGTATGCGATGTGTATGCTTGGTCTATAGCAAGAGAAACCAGGGGGGACCATCATGAAGTGGAAACAAGCAGCTTTGGGCACGTTCGGGGCTATTGCCCTGTTAACGACAGCAGCATGCGGGGGAACAACGGAGCCGGGGGGAAACGCACAAGGCGGGAAAACGGGCACCGATATTACAGTGAAAGATAATACCAACACGTCTGTGTACCAGAGCTTCAAGCTGGAGAAAATTGATAAATTGCCGAATATGCGCGGGATTGCATGGCTTAGTGACGAATGGATTGTATCCGACAAGGAGAACAAGTCTTTGAAACCCGTCACGGTTGAGGGCCAGGAAAGATACCCGCATAACTTATATATGTATGATCTGACCAAAGGCACAGACACGCCGCTCAAAGAAGGTGAAGCGAGTCTGGGTGCACCGCTGGTGTCACCGGATGGTCAGTATCTGTTCTACCGGGAGCCGGAAGAAAATACGGGCAAAGGTTACTTCCTGAACCTGCATAACGGGGAGACAACCCCTGCAGGCAAGGAGGATGGATTTATCCAAGAGGGTGCGTGGCTGGATAATGAACATGTCGTTTTTCCCAATATGAAGGGTGAACTGATCTCGGCAAGTGTGGATGGCACAACGAAAGTACTGGTGAAGACAGGCAATTTCAATGTGCGGAGCATCGAGGTTTCGAACGGAATGCTCTATTATATTACGGGTGAAGACGGCCAGCTGAACGCATACGACACGAAGACCGGTGAAGAGAAACAGGTGCTGAAAAGTGTGGAGTGGGTCATTCCTTCTAATGATGGAACAAGGCTTGCGATTGTGAAAAGAACGGCGGATACCAAACGGGCGCTGGTGCTCACCGATCTGGAAGGTAATGAAAAGGCCACGCTCGCCAGAGGCACGCAGATCTTCGGTACCAGCTGGTCCGGTGATGATTCCAAGATTGCGTATACGATCAATTCCGAGAATGATAATGAGAAAGGACTGTTCGTCTCCAACACGGAGTCGGCAGAACAGTTCCAGATTTCAGCGGATATGGACAACGCTTCTGACCCGCTCGCCTGGAGCCCGGAAGGCAATAAGATCCTGTTATCACAGGCGATATTGGAGAATGAATCGTATCACTTTGTAACTTCGGTTATTACGATCTCCGAATAGGGTGAATGGTGCAGACAGATATGTTCCATATCTTTCATCCCTTTCTATACATTTATATTGACTAAGCTATTCCGCTTCCGATAAACTAGAATGCAGGAATAAAAGTCGAATGTCAGGCAGCAGTTCGAGACGATGTTTCGGGCGGCTGTTTATTTTCTTTTTAACAGTAAGGGTGCAACGTAGTCGTCTTGCCGGATGATCCGGCTAATAACAACATGGAATAGGAACAGGTGATATACATGTGTAACAGCGCGTACCGCGTGCTTTTATATTATAAGTTCGTGAAGATTGAAGACCCCGAGACGTTTACACAAGAGCATCTGCAATACTGCAAGGACCTCGGTGTGAAAGGCCGTATTCTGATCGCATCCGAAGGCATTAACGGTACGGTATCCGGAACGCCCGAACAGACGGAACAGTACATGAAAGATATGCTGGCTAATCCGCTATTCAGCGACATGGTGTTCAAGATTGATGATGTGGAAGAGCATGCGTTCAAAAAAATCTTTGTTCGTCACAAAGCAGAGCTGGTTACGTTCCGCGTGGACGAAGATCTTGATCCGAATGTGACTAGTGGCAAACGCCTTTCACCGAAGGAGTTCCATGAGCATTTGCAACGTGATGACGTCATCGTTATCGATGGTCGCAATGATTATGAATACGAAATTGGTCACTTCCGCGGGGCCATTCGTCCAGATGTCGAGTCGTTCCGTGAGTTTCCGGAGTGGATCCGCGAGAACCTGGGTGACATGAAGGACAAAACGATTATTACCTATTGCACTGGCGGCATTCGCTGCGAGAAGCTGACTGGCTTCATGATCAATGAAGGTTTCCAGGACGTGGCTCAATTGGATGGCGGTATTGTCACATACGGTAAAGATCCAGAAGTGCAAGGGCATCTGTTCGATGGCAAGTGTTACGTGTTTGACGAGCGGATCTCTGTACCGATTAACCGGACAGACGAGGATATTGTCATCGCCAGCTGTTATCACTGTGGAACGACACATGACCGATATATTAATTGTCCAACCTGCAACCTGCAGCACGTAAGCTGTGAGGATTGCGAAGAGACGCATAACCGCTTTTGCTCGGATGCCTGCCGGGAGGCAGCACCGGTACACGCATAAGCAGGAGAGCAGGTGCTGATCGTGAAGCGCGAAGAGGAACGAACGACGCGTGAACGGATTTTGTTCATGTTGAAGCAGCAAGGTACATTGACCGCAAGGGAAATGACAGCTGATCTGGGTCTGACCGGCATGGCCATTCGCCGTCATCTGACGGCACTGGAACAGGACGGCTGGATCGAGGTTCGGGAGGCCCGGGCTACGGCCGGACGTCCATCCTCGGTGTACCAATTGACGGTACGCGGGGACAGCTTTTTCCCAAAATCATATTCGTCCCTTACGCTGGAGTTACTTGAAGAATTGTCTGACACAGCCGGGAGCGGTGTGGTAGATGCGTTGTTCGAGAGTCGCCGGGACAAGCTGCTTCGCAGCGGATTGCCACAGATGGAGGGCCAGGATCTGGCCGGACGGGTGGAGGAACTCGCGCGAATCCAGAATGCCAACGGATATATGGCGGATGCGTCCAGAGAAGAAGATGGGACCTACGTTATTACGGAAATGAACTGCCCGATTGTACAAGTCGCGAGTGTCTACAAGCAGGCTTGCCGTTGTGAACTCGATCTGTTCCGCTCGCTGCTTCAAGCTGAGGTGGAGCGTACCGAATGTTACGCCGATGGGGGCAAAAGGTGCAAGTATGAGATTCGTGAAGCGTCGGGGAATTAACTGGTTTATACACAAGAGATTGTTTCGATCACTCGAAACGGTCTCTTTTTTTTGATGGTAAATTACGTATAAACGCTATTTCCATATGTCGATGCGTGTTATCATAGAGTTAACATCCAGTGCATGTTCGCATCCTTATATTTGCTGATATTTCAGCAGATATATCCTGTTCATTTTGCGCGTAGGAGTGAATAATGATGACAGAGTTGCTTGATCCCAAGAACGATTATGTGTTCAAACGAATCTTTGGAAGTGAAGAGAATAAGGATGTTCTTCTGGCTTTTCTGAATCACACCTTCAAAAATGCAGGTGAATCCTTACTGACCGAGATTGTGTTAATCAACCCTTATCTGGACAAAGATACCCCGAGAGATAAACAGTCCATTCTGGACATACGGGCCAAAACAGATCAAGGTGAGCTAATTAATGTTGAAATGCAATTGTTTAATCAGTATGATTTAGAGAAGAGGACTTTGTTCTATTGGGGTAAACAATACTCTGGACAATTACTTGAAGGACAGAGATATAGTCAACTCAAAAAATGCGTAGCGATCAACATTGTTAATTTCAAAATGCTTGCTAATGATCAGTACCACAACGTATTTCATTTAAGAGAAGACCATACGGATATTCCGTTGACGGATGTTATAGAGATTCATTTTATGGAAATACCAAAGCTGAATGATGAAAATATTCAAATAAAGGATGGATTGGTGCGTTGGCTGTTATTTCTGAAAGGAATGACTAAATCAAGCTGGGAGGCGTTAATGATGCACGAACCCGAACCGGCTTTGAAAAAAGCCATGAGTGTATTAGAGTTTCTGAGCCAGGATGAGCAAGCACGTCAACGATATATCGACCGTCAGAAATTTCTATGGGATGAAGCTTCCATGATTGAGGGCGCACGAGAAGAGGGTCTCAAGAAAGGCATGGAGGAAGGAATTCAAAAAGGAATCAAAGAGGGAATCAAAGAAGGTGAAACTGAGAGCAAGCGGAAAATCGCAATGAATATGCTCAATTTAGGTCTTGATCAGGCTACAATTATTAAGGCTACCGGGCTAACTTCATCTGAATTAGAGGAACTGCAAAAAGAAAAGGAATAAGCACTCTGGAGCTATCCATTGATCGCTAGAAGGTGACCTTTACCCAAAGTATATTGGGAAGGTTGCCTCTTTTTTTTGGAGATTCCTAAGTAGAACCTTACGCTCTAGCTGTACCAATGGCGACCATCTACGGAACATTGTGGGTGGTTTTGTTCACTTTATGTAATGTTTTCTATCACAATCAACCGATGAAAGTAAATTGGAAGCGGTTCAACCATTGACGGATATCAGGTCGCACCTTAATATTAGGGAAACACAAAAACACCAACACGGGCCATGGACTTCAGTCGCATGAGAAAAGTCTATATTTGTCTGCTTTTGTCGATCAAAGCAACAATGCGTTGAAGCGTTCGTTTTGTCCCGCCCTATCGTGTCAATGGAACTAGGGTAATCACATTTTATAAGATGGAGAGGGGTTCTCACACATGAAAAAGAAATTTTGGATGTCACTGATGATGGTTGCTTCAATGATCGTTGCGGCAGGTTGCGGAAATAACAGCGGTACAAGCTCGGAATCCGAAGGATCGGGGAGCACAACAGGTGGAGGCAGCGAGGAAAAATCATACCAGATTGCCATCTCCCAGATTGTTGAACATCCATCCCTGGATGCTACACGCGAAGGATTTATTGCAGCCCTGAAGGATGCGGGCATTGAAGAAAACAAGAACCTCAAAATCGATTACAATAACGCGCAGGGTGATTCGACGAACAACCTGTCCATTGCACAGAAAATCTCGGGTGATTCCAAAAATGACCTCGTACTTGGCATTGCAACACCATCTGCGCTGGCTTTGGCTCAACAAGTGAAGGACAAGCCATTGTTGTTCGCAGCGGTAACAGACCCACTGGGTGCCAAACTGGTGACTGATATGGACAAGCCGGGCGGCAACGTTACAGGTGCATCGGACACGAATCCGGAGGCGATCGTACAATTGGCTGACTTTATCGCTAAAAATCTGCCGGATGTGAAAACGGTAGGTCTGGTGATTAACGAAGGCGAACCGAATGCGGTGGTTATGGCAGATAATGCTGAAAAGGCGCTGGCAACACATAATATCAAGCTGGTGAAAGCACCAGTTACGAATACATCGGAAGTAAAACAGGCTACGGATTCCCTCGTTGGCAAAGTAGACGCATTCTACATTACGCTCGATAACTCTGTCGTGAGTGCGGTTGATACGATTATTCAAACGGCGAACAACAACAAAATTCCGTTCTTCTCCAGTGATCGGGATACCGTTGAAAAAGGGGCTTTCGCAACCGTTGGCTTCAAATATTATGACCATGGATATCAGGTGGGTGAGATGGCTGCGGACATTCTGAAAAACGGTACGAAACCTGGTGATATGAAAGTCACCGTTCCGGACAAGCTGGATCTGATCCTGAACCTGAAAGCGGCTGAAGCCCAAGGCATCACGGTTACGGATGAGATGAAGGCGGAAGTGCAAGACCAGGACAACAACATTATTCAATAGAATCAATTCATAAACAACAATTTAATGAGTTATGAGATTGACTCAATAATCTGACCGGACAATGATTCGGCAGTATGGATGCGAGGCGGACGTGCAACGGGTTCGCCTCATTCTTTTCGATAGACAGGGAGGAAGTAGCGTGAGTATAAGCTGGAATTCAATTGAAGGAGCGATCGAGCTGGGGCTTTTATACGCACTGATGGCACTTGGTGTGTATATTACGTTCCGCATACTCGATTTTCCTGACCTTACCGTAGACGGAAGTTTTACAACAGGAGGCGCAATCGCGGCGGTGATGATCTCCAATGACTTCTCTCCTTGGCTCGCCTGTTTGGCGGCAATGGCTGGCGGCATGGTGGCCGGAGCTTGTACAGGTCTGCTTCATACCAAAGGCAAAATCAATGGATTGTTATCCGGGATTTTGATGATGATTGCGCTCTACTCCATTAATATGCGTATTCTTGGCGCGCCGAATAAATCCATTATGGGTATGGACAATCCGTTCTCAGGTGAGCATGTCATGGTACTTATTATTATCGTCGTGCTGGTGTTTAAAATCATGCTCGATCTGTTCATGAAAACAGATGTTGGACTGGCACTCCGCGCGACAGGTGATAACAAACGCATGATTCGCAGCTTTGGTGCGAATACCGATGTGACTACCATTGTAGGTGTCAGCTTATCCAATGGACTGGTCGCCCTGTCTGGCGCATTCATTGCACAGCAATCGGGTTTTGCAGATATTACGATGGGCATTGGTATGATCGTCATTGGTTTGGCTTCGGTAATTATCGGTGAAGCCATTCTCGGTGCAAGAACGGTATTCTGGGCTACACTCGCAGCGATTGTTGGTTCGATCATTTACCGGATTGTGGTCGCGCTTGCCCTTCAGGTGGAGTGGTTCGACACGTCGGATCTCAAGCTGATTACCGCAGTGATCGTCATTATTGCCCTTGTATTCCCAACGATGCAGCGCTCCATGAAGCAGCGTAGTCTGGCTCGCAAACGAACGGAAGAGTTGATGCGATCCGGGGGTCAGCAGACGAAGGGAGGTATGTGATCATGCTGGAGATTACGCAAGTAACCAAGCTGTTCAATCCAGGGACAACGGATGAGAAGACCGCGCTGGTTGGTGTGAATCTGACGATGAATCCGGGAGATTTTGTGACGGTGATTGGCAGTAACGGAGCCGGGAAATCCACGCTGATGAACATCATTTCGGGTGTGATGAAGCCGGATATGGGCGATGTTCTGATCAATGACCGTTCCATTAAAAACCTGCCCGAGCATAAGCGCAGCAGCTGGATTGGCCGAGTGTTTCAGGACCCGATGGCAGGAACAGCACCACATATGTCCATTGAAGAAAATATGGCGATGGCATACAAACGTGGCAAAGGACGCGGACTAGGCTTCGGAGTAACCCGTGCCAGACGTGAGATTTTCAATACGCAACTGGAGAAGCTGGGAATTGGATTGGAGAAGCGGCCTAACGCGAAAGTCGGTCTCTTGTCAGGCGGGGAGCGACAGGCACTTAGTCTGCTGATGGCTACCTTTACCCAACCGCAGATTCTGCTGCTGGATGAGCATACGGCCGCACTAGACCCTTCACGTGCCGAACTGATCACGGAACTGACGGAGACACTTGTACGTGAGATGAGACTTACTACACTGATGGTGACGCACAATATGGAACAGGCGATCCGTCTGGGTAACCGTTTGATCATGATGGACAAAGGCCGAATTATTTTGGATGTTAGCGAAGAGCGCAAGCGTACGTTGACTGTGCCTGAGTTGCTTGGTGAATTCGAGCGTATTAGCGGCAAAAAAATGGCGGACGATCGTGTCGTGCTGGGTTAAGGCCAGGTAATAACTAGTTGTAAGAATAAATACACCATAGAAACCTTTTGCGTTCTCGCAAAGGGTTTTTGTGGTATGTTGAACACGTTAATGAGAAAAAATGGAATGAATCTATACGATTTCGGATTAGCGAATTATACATAGTAGGAGGAACCAGGCATGTCTTTGCAATTGGATGAAGGGACATATACGGTAACACGGCGAACGGAATCCATTCGTCTACTTGCCAAGGAGTTTGCACTGTTGCATTTTCTGTATGAAAACAAGGAAAAAGCCTTCACTCGCAGCCAACTGCTGGATCGGGTATGGCCCTTGGAATATCCGGTTGAACGCACCGTCGACGATCATATCTATCGTCTGCGCAAGAAGCTGAAACGCTGGAATGAGATCAGTCTGGATACGGTACGGGGCTACGGATATCGGCTTGCTGTGCACGAGAACAAGTCCGTTCTACCCGCGAGTCCTTCCACTCAGGACCCAGAAATGCAGGAGGCCATTCACGGATTACTTCGTAAATATCACTTGTTTGGGCAGGGAAACGCCATACAGACCCTGGTTCAACAGCAGGAAGCGCTCGGCATTCAGATTGTTCCGTATTATCAGTTGTATATCCGTTTTATACAGGGAGATCTGGAGTGGCTGATTACAACAAAGGAAATTCCCTTTGAGGAGCGACTATACTGGCTACTGATTTTTGTGCACCCCCTGATCGAGCCAGCGGATAGTATTCAGTTGTATGAACAGGCGCTGAATTCATCGGCATTGTCTGCAGATCAGCTTCGGGAGCTTCGGATTCTAAATATCGTTGAAGTCTATGCAGAGGTGGGTCAATACGAACGTGCCCGGATGCAGCTGGAGGACACGTATCGTGTGATAGAGACTGACGAGCTAGTAAATTTCAAACTGCCAGTAGCGCTTGCAGCGTTGTATGTGGAACTGTGGGGTGGCAGCGGTGAAGCGGTTGAGGCTCAGATGGCGGTCCTGCGAGCAGGACTAAAGGATGCTCCGTATCTGCGTGAGATTGGACGTTTTCAGATGATGGAAGGGTTATGGTTACTTCGGCAAGGACGAGTTCGTGAAGCGGAACTTAGAATGGATGATGGTCTGGGCGTATTGAAGATGTCGCTGAACGCACCGTTATATCTCAATGCGGCATTTCAGATTCTCCAATTCATGGGTCAACATCGAATTGAAGGCAGACTTCGCAGTAAATATCGTCAAGTGTACGCAGAGATCGGCAAAAGTTACGGCGTCCCCATATATGGACAGCAAATTGTGGATGAAGTACGTAACTTTTTATCCCCTATCTCCCCATCCTCTGATCTTCCTCTGATATAACGCCCTTATGATTACAGCCAAGGAACATACAGGCCGCTAACGGCTGTAATCAAGGGAGGAAGTACACGTATGACCATCATTCCTAATGAACCCATATCCAATGAATCCACCGAATCACCCGCCTTATCTGCGGAATCCTCCAAAAGCTTATGGACCAACCTCCGGTTTGTGCGCATGTTTATTGCATACTCGCTGGCCACGTTTGGAGACTGGTTTGATGCGCTCGCCATCCAGGTGATGGTGGCCTACCGCTGGGGTGCCGATCCACTGATCATTGCACTGATTCCTGTATGTATGGCTGTCCCAGGCATACTGCTGGGTTCCGTTGCAGGTGCACTTGCTGATCGACTGCACAAAGTGAAGATCATGATCCTGTGCGATGTAATCACTGTGGGATTAACCGTTGCTATTTTATTCGCACCAAGCCCAGCATGGTTGCTTCCACTGCTTGCCCTGCGGGCCATAATGGGGGTATTCCATGTTCCAGCCCAGCAGGCGTTAACTCGCCAAGTGGTGGCAGAGGAGCATCTGTTTCAGGCATCGTCCCTAAACGGTTTTGTGAGCCAGTGTTCGAAAGTGGCGGGACCGCTGCTGGGTGCAGTCATTTTGGCCTTTTTCTCACCACAAATCTGTATTGCCATTAATGCCTGTACACGCCTATTGTCGGGCGCGGTGTTATGGCCCTTACGGCGTTTGGTGGAAAAGTCGGAGCCTGTTGAATCAGACGGAAGTGATACTGATGCAAAGGATGGCTCGGAATCGTTATTGACACAGTGGCAGCAAGGCTGGCATTTTATACGTCGCAACCGCACGGTACTCAGCACGATTTTGTTCGGCTGTTTTGGACTCATGGCTATTCTAATGATTGATTATCAATTTACGACCCTGTTTCGGGAGATCAAGCCAGGTAACGAATCACTGCTCGGCTGGTTGGGTTCATCGGCAGGAGCGGGGGCAGTAATTATCATTTTGTTGTTGAATCGGCTGCCTAGGATTGGGTATGGGTGGGGACTAGGTGGAGGATATCTGTTCGTGGGTGCCGGAATCGCTGCATTGGGGTGGATCAGCCCACAAACACCTGAAATTTGGGTCATTATCTGGGGGCTCTGTATCGGGATAGGCAATGGGCTCTTTATGGTAACGCTGAATTATCTGTTGCAAAAAGAAACCCCGCCTGCCTATGTAGGGCGTGTCTTCGGCATCCAAAATTCACTATCCAGTGTTGTATTGGTCTTAGCTCCACTTGCAGGTGGGGCGCTTATTCGAGCCGTAGGGCCAAGTCCCACCTTTCAGTATATCGGTCTCGCTACGCTGGTGATTGGTCTTGCCGGCATTCTGCTACAGCGTATCTTGTGGGAGGGACAGCAACCTCTCGTAACTGAAGCAAATGAGATCATTCCGCAGGAATCGGCCTCACGGCCTTTGCCCGGACAACATTTTTAATCATCATTGCATCTACAATAAAACGAACAGCCGCTTCCGGTATTCATCCGAAGGCGGCTGTTTGCACATTGCATTGTTATGCATGATTGAACGAATTACACTTCCCACCAGGCGAAATAGGCAGTAGAGGCCATTAGTCCACCAACTGAGAGTGATCCGCCGACAGACAGGTTAATGGCCTGACCCGGAGGAACCACATAACGGCCGAATTCATTGGATAGAAAGGGCCCTGCTTGAAGGGGCATAGCCATCAATGAAGTCGCACCTGAAGGCACGGCAGCAGAGAATCGTACTACGGCTACACTGGTATTGCTGCTGGAAAGATTGCTGTTCACCGGCGTAAGTGTACTGGGAGAGGACAGCGTTCCATTTGCGGTCAGACTCATGGAACCGCTGAAGGAAGATAACAGGTTGAGTGAGACTGTAATTCCGCCAGAGATCCGTGATACGTATAGCGTTTTCCCGCTTCCTGCTGGATTGGCCAATTGTACAGTGGCGATAACCGTTCCTCCCAGCAATCCCAGTGTTGTGGAGTTGGTGGAACCTGCATTGTACAGATTGCCTGTGTTGCCGGCATCGTTCTCCGGTGGGGCAACAATGCCGGGAGAGGTATATGTGTTGGTATTCGACGTATAGACGGGCTGGCTTAACGGGTTGAATACATTATTGTTTGGCACTGTATACACCACCTTCTACTATGATCCAACTCAGAATTCCCACCAGAACAGGTTAATGGCTCCCGTCTGACTCCCTGTGCCTACACTAATGGATAAAGTTTGTCCCGGTGGAACAATAATCGAGCCGTTCAAATCCAGTGAATACATACCTGCGGTAAGCGGAATACTTGCGATGCTTGTGAAGGTTCCCCCAAGAGTACCCGTGCTTTGCCTCGTTGTGACTACACTGACGTTAGTATTTCCGAGTAGCGTATTGACGGGTATAGGCGAGCTGCCACCAGTCACCGTTCCTCCAGAATAGATGACAAGCGTAGCTGCTGCTGTTGTGCCTCCGGTGAGGCTGGATATGCGTAAAGTTCTACCACTACCGGCTCCATTCAGGATCTGTAGAAGAAGATTTTGGCTGGCAGGAATTGCGGTATTGTTGGTCGTTAGGGCAAAGAAACTTCCGGCAGCAGCAGCACCGCTGTCTGGTGAAGCTTCAATTCCAGGTGCCGAGAAGGTATTGGTCAGTTGAGTAAACAGGGGACCATTGGATTGGTTGAATACATTGTAGTTGGTCATCTCATCCACCTCCCATAGACCAGATTAACTTATACAAAACTCCGGTTGATCCGCATTTCATTGTACTTGCAGTGTATGTGAAAAGAAGAAAAATGGATTGGGGACTGAGCCGTATATCTGGAAATAAAGGCGGTTGCCGTGCCCGTATTTCCAATCCGGGCATACGATGCGTAAGCACATTTTTTAAGGGGAAATCGAGATGAGTCGAACAGCGAAGCGAAGCAAGAAGAGAACGAAGCAACCAACTAAATATGTTAGCCGTCGTCGCTCCCGTCATTCCTGCCGCGCTAAATTGCTGAAACCCCCTTGTTCCCGGATCACTCGTCCCCGGTTCAAGCAGGGTGCTTCCTCACGTACGAAACTCCCTGGTGCTATTCATTGTTTTACAGAGCATACGTATGTCGGAGCCGAGACCAGTAGCAGTATGGATTCACTCCCTGCACAAGATACCTCATCACTCAGCATGTACACCTATGGCATTGTAAATCGTGGCAAACATCCGGCTCTTGTACAGATCCAGATCAGTCCCAATGCCGTAGACTATGCTGTGGACAGCCAGGAGGTGGTCGCGGGAGGACAGACCAAAGCGCTGGTACCATTGCGATTTTTGCATTACACCCGGCTTGCAATTCGATCCGTTGAACCGGATCAACCGACCCGGCTCGATGTTTACTTTCAGGCACAGCGTATGCCGTAAGGGAGTATGATCACACAGATTTGACCAGGGAGGAGGACGAGACACATGCCTAACTTTACAACGTTTAACACCAATCCGGATAATCTGAGGACGTTGATCTTCGGTCAGGATAGTACAGGCACAGCCCAGCCCGTCAGAACCGATACGAGTGGGAATGTGGTTGGCATCATTTTGGACGGAACCATCAGTAACATCTCAGGTCTGACTACCGTTACGATTAACGCCGGAACCATTACGAACATTCTGAACGGAACGATCACGAGTGTACTTGGAGCAACGATTACAGCAGGTACGATCACCAGTGTGCTCGGAGCCACGGTTACCGCAGGTACATTGACGAACTTGCTGAACGGTACAATCACAAGTGTATTGGGAGCAACAATCACGGCGGGAACCATCACGAGTGTGCTGGGCGCAACCGTGACCGCAGGTACATTGACAAACTTGCTCGACGGTACACTCACCAGTGTGCTCGGAGCCACAGTGACAGCAGGAACGCTGACCAACTTGCTGAATGGTACAATTACGAGTGTATTGGGAGCAACGATTACAGCCGGAACCATCACCAGTGTGCTCGGAGCTACGGTAACGGCGGGAACGCTGACCAACTTGCTGAATGGTACGATTACGAGTGTATTGGGAGCAACGATTACAGCCGGAACCATCACCAGTGTGCTCGGAGCTACAGTGACAGCGGGAACACTCACGAACTTGCTGAATGGTACAATCACAAGTGTATTGGGGGCGACAATTACGGCTGGAACGATCACCAGCGTGCTTGGAGCGACCATCACAGCGGGTACCATCACAGGTATACTCGGAGCAACGATTACCGCAGGTACGATCACCAGTGTACTTGGAGCCACCATCACCGCAGGAACGCTGACGAACTTATTAAACGGAACGATTACCAGCGTGCTCGGCGCAACGGTAACAGCGGGTACGTTGACGAATTTGCTGAATGGTACGATTACGAGTGTACTCGGAGCAACGATCACCGCAGGAACCCTAACGAATTTATTAAACGGGACAATTACAAGCGTACTTGGCGCAACGGTGACAGCGGGAACATTGACGAACTTGCTGAACGGTACGATTACGAGTGTACTTGGAGCAACGATCACCGCAGGAACGCTAACGAACCTGTTAAACGGAACGATCACCAGCGTGCTCGGCGCTACAATTACGGCGGGAACGCTTAGCAGCGTGACTTCCATATCACAGAAGAGTTTTCAGGAGTCACAACTCATTAGCACCCCGACCGCTAACACCTTTACACCGCTTCCAGCAGTGACAACCAGTGTATTTGGTACGTATTCTTTCTTTGTATATAACAGGGGACCTGGTGTAAACCGGGTAGATGCTCGTGTTGAGATCAGTGCAAACGGTTCGAACTGGTACACGGATGTGACGACAGTAACGGGCATTTTGTCCGGGTCAGTGGATGTATTGGTTCCACAGCGTTTTCTCAAATATACACGTCTATCCTACCGCTCCAGCCTAGTTGGTGCACCAAGTACGATTGATGTGTTCTTCAATGGACAAGGCACATAACCCATTCATTTGTCATATAGGTACATGGAGTTCCTTTGGTGGACTTCATGTACTTTTTTTGTATTGGAGGTGGCTACGTTTGCAGAACCGTTTACTTGGAATCCATATGATTGTGCAAAATGAAGAACATCATCTGCCCCGCTGTCTCAACAGCTTGAAGCATATTGGCATGGAATACTTTATCACTGATACGGGCTCGTCTGACCGCACAACCGAAATCGCCAGAGCATACGGAGCAACGGTGTTGCATGCCCGCTGGGAGGATGATTTTGCCCATGCGCGGAATATCAGTTTGCCTCTGGCTGGCACCGAATGGGTCCTATGTCTGGATGCGGATGAGTACGTCATACAGGGGTTAGAAGAACTACTGAACTATTTGCCCAAAGTCCATAAAAGCATTTCAAGATTACGCATTACTATAGAAAATCGATACGGTGAAGGGGCAGAAGAGAATATGATCTCCCAACCGGTGAGACTGTTCCGTGCTAATCAAGGATATCGATATGTGGGACGCATCCATGAGCAGTTGGTTCGTAGCGGCCCGAGCAAGCTTGTCCTGAATGAGGCTGCTGATGGGGATAAGAACGAGAAATATACAGATGAAGAAAACGTATTGATCGAGACTGAACCGCTGGCCCCGCTATGCCTCATTCATGATGGATATCTGGCTTCCACGATTGCGAAGGAACATAAACCAAAACGTAATTTGAAGTTAATTGAGCGTGAACTTCAGGATCATCCTGCACAGCCCTTTCACCTGTACAATCTGGCAGTGACATATTGCCAGCTTGGTCAGATCGAACGGGCAATTGAAGCGTTCCGTGAATCATTATGCCTGACAGAGCTGCTCGCGCCATATCGCCCTACACTGGTTAGGGATTATGCGAAGACCCTTGTGGGATCGGAACGTTACGACGAGGCGCATGCACTTCTGGCTATGGAAAGACAGCGTTATCCTTTCTATGCGGATCTGCACCTGTTGTACGGGGAGACGTTAGAGCAGCAAGGTTTGGAGGAACGGGCATATCAATCCTATGCCCGAGCGACCGAGTGCCTGGAGGTGCCGGAGAGTGATGGACAAAGTGATGGTGGTAGCACGTTAGATTCGCCATATGTAACGGAAGCCGGTTCTGACAGTTACAGAGCCTATACCGCGATGGCAAGACTTGCCCAGAAACGTGGATTCCTGAATGAGTCCGCACATCTGTACGGGCTGGCATTGGACAGCATGTTTGCATTTGCTCCGGCATGGGTGGGGTTAGCGGATGTACTGCAACAATCCGGAGAAACAGATGAGAACATAGCAGAAACATTGCTCGCCAGATGCAGAGGGATCGAAAAGTCAGATCACGGCAACACGATTCATGGTGAAACACCCCATCCATACGCCGTGAAGAATGAGGATCATATTGCAAAAGTCATTCATTTTCTCGCAGGCTGCGGAGCATATGAGCAGGCATTGAAAATGCTGGATACAGATGCTCGTATTACCCGTATCCATGTAGCGGATCGAATACATTGGATGTTGTGCGCAGATAGGGTTTCGGAGGCATTGCAGCTCGCAGAAGAACACTGGAACGTTGGGTATATGCATGAAGTCAATCTGCCGACGGAGCACAGAATGGATTGGGCACTGGCTTATTGGACTAATGGATTACGATTAACGGATACATTCTTCGAAACTACGCATCCACAGGAAAAGACCGTTTGGAAGGTCATGGACCGTTTGCTGGATCAGTTGACCAAAGAGCCGCGAAGCATGGAACCTGCGTCAGAAGAGCAGAAGCTTATGGAGTGGGGTCCGCAGGCACAGATGGTAGCAGAAAAGGTTGTACAGCAGGCCGTAAAGACTGGACAGCTTACGCTTGCTGAGAAACTGCATGAACTGCGGGCAATCATGATGCGTGAGCATCGAGGAAAGGCAGTAACGGTTCGGCGGGAGTTTGCAAGTCTGCTGTATCGTCACGGGTATACCATGATAGCCGCGAACATCCTGATTCAGTGCATGACCGAGAGTGAGCTGGATGCCGAAGGGTTATTCTGGCTGGGTGAAACGCTGTATGCCAAAGGATATTATGCTCAGGCGCTGTCTCTGTTCGAGCAGGCTCTGGAGCGGGAACCTGATCTGCGACAGGCCCGAGCTGGATCAGCTGTATGTTACTTGCGGATAGCAATGGAGACACTTCGGCAGGAGTTGGTTCGTTCCCCGTCGGCAGGGTCACTCGCGGCACAACATGCCGCACTGGAACAAAGGCTGCGTACGGCCGAAGGTATCCCATGGCGTACGATTTTTCATGCGAAGGAAAGGAGGAATCAGCTTGCGAGCCGAACGCATTTCCCTATGCATGATCGTGAAGGATGAGGAAGAGGTACTGCCTCATTGTCTTGCCAGTGTCCAGGGAGCGGTGGACGAGATAATTGTCGTGGACACCGGTTCATCGGACCGCAGCGCGGAGATTGCACAGCAATATGGAGCGGTGGTTGTGGCATTTGAGTGGTGCGATGATTTTGCCGCAGCACGTAATGCTGGCCTGGAGCGGGCTTCCGGCGACTGGATTCTCTTTCTTGATGCGGACGAGGCGCTCGATAGGGCTGCGCGAGAGCAGATCAGAAGCTGGACGACGGTCAGCGGATGTGACGGATTGTTTTTAAACATTCATAACTATACAGGTACGGGTCAGCAGGGGGTTACCGTGAACCCGGTCTTGCGTCTCTTTCGCAATGCCCCGGAGCATCGGTTCGAAGGTCGAATTCATGAGCAGATTGCGGCGGCGATTTGTCGTAGGAATTCAGAGGCTGCTTTTCATGTGACGGACATGGTCATCCATCATTACGGATATCAGACGGCGATTGTGGAGCGCAAAGATAAGGTGAACCGCAATGTCCGCCTGCTGCAACAGGCAGTGGAGGAAGAGCCAGATCAGCCGTTCCATCACTATAATCTGGGCGTAGAATATCTGCGTGTGGGGGAAGCGGAGCGGGCTTTGGAGACGTTTGGTGTGGCTCGGATGGGGATCGATCCAGCGGTGACCAGTTATGCACATTTGCTGTTCAAATATGAAGTTCGTTGTCTACAGCACCTGAATCGCTGGCAGGAGGCATTGGATCGAATTGATGCTGCGCTTGAACTATTTCCAGAGTACACGGATCTGATGCATCATCGCGGAGTCTGTGCAGACGCGTTGGGGGATGCTGATCGGGCAGAATTATCGCTGCGTGAAGCGGTTCGCATGGGGCCACCTCCACCCATATATCATACGGAAGAAGGCATCGGCACCTATCAGACGTGGTATACGTTAGGCCGATTGCTGGAAGGAAAGGCTGATTTGGAAGGGGCAGTGGATGCTTACGTGGAAGCGGTGCGTGCCAAATCCAGTCTGTTACCACCGCTCTATCGGATATTCCGAATGATGCGAGTCTCCGGGCAGGAACATCAGATCCCAGAGCTGGTAACGGAGCGTTTTGCGCTCGGATCGGAAGAGGCTACACACAAAGTATTGGGCATTTTGGAGCAAAGTCGTTGTCATGAAGCGGCTCTGGAATTGTTATCGAGTGTATCTTCACAACCTTCCGGAGAGATGAGAGAGCGTTTGTCCGTGGCTGAAGCCATGCTCCACATCCAGCAGGGAAGATGGAACAAGGCGCGCCTGAAGCTGGAACCCGTGAAGCGGAAAAAAGGACTGCTCGCACTGCCGTCTGCCCGATGGCTTGAGCGTTTGGAATGGATAGAGGGGAAGGAAGTTAACGGAGACGATCCATTGGCGTTGTGGTTGAAGCGTAGTTCTCAGGTAAGTGCAGCAGTAACTAATGATGAAGAATCTACGGTGCAGACGGGGAGAACGGTTGGTCTGAGAGCGGCAAAGAAGAAGGATATGAACTCCAGCATGGACGTAACGGTTGCGGGAGCAGAGTATGACGGCTGGCAGGCGCTTGGACTGATGATGGAAGGATGTGTACAGTCAGGACGATGGAAGGAATTGCATAGTCTGATTCAGATGTGTCGGCAGCAATTGGTGGGAGATGATTCATCTGTTCGGGAGAACGTTCGAGTGGAAGAGGAAGAGAATGAGAACTTGAATGAGAATGGAATGGAGTCGTTCCCTGGGGCTTCGGATACCCTTGCGGGAACCAGTTGGCTTGTGAAGGGATTGGTTAGTGCTGCGGATCATCATCTGGAGATATTCGCCCAACGTACGAATGGACAGCGACACCGTTGTTGGCCTGTTGTTCAGCATATTCGGCTTGAACTGCCTGGGTCGGATGGGTTCGAGAGTTGAGCGGTATTAAGCAGGTGGGGGAGTATAGATAATTCAGAGGGCTATTGGATAGGGCAGAACTCCGTTGGTGAGGGGTGGTGATGAATGTGGACACAGGGATTAGCTTGTGCATGATCGTGAAGGATGAAGCTGGCCCACTCCAGCGGTGTCTGAATGCAGTTAGAGATGTTGTGGATGAGATCATCGTCGTGGATACTGGGTCGGTAGACGATACAACTGAAATTGCCCGCCTCCATGGTGCTATTGTAATTCGTACAGAATGGAACGGAGATTTCAGTGAAGCCCGTAATCTGTCGCTGGCTGCTGCTACGAAACCGTGGATTCTGGTGCTTGATGCGGATGAAGTATGGGTACAGACTCCGCAGATGAAGGCAGAACTCATGCAGTTGTTAGCGGCGAGCAGGGATGATGTATGGGGGTACTGGATACAGGTCACGAGTCTGTTGGGTGTGTCCGGTGAAGAACGTGTGACGGATGCGGTATGTCGTTTGTTCCGAAATGATCCCCGAATTGCCTTTCAGGGCAGAATTCATGAAGAGATCGCTTCATCCATTATGGTACTGGTTCCGCAAGGTGTGGTTCACTCAGGACTTGAAGTTATTCATTACGGATATCTGGAGCAGGTGATTACTACCAAAAATAAAGGTGCACGGAATATGCAGTTGATTCGTTCCGCGTTAAATCAGGAGGGCGACCAACCGGAGTTGTTATATGCTCTGGCTGCCGAATGGTTCCAGCAAGCGAAGTATGATGAAGCACTCCGATTGTTGCATCCATTATTGGCACAGCTTACGCCGGAGTGCGGATATCACTCGGATCTGGTGCTGAAAACGGCTTACGCTTGGCGAGAGAGTGGTAGCCCGGAGAGGGCACTTGCTGTGGTGGAAGCATGGGCGCCCGTGTATGAGGATTTTCCGGACTTGTTGGAGCTTGGTGCTGTACTTGTACTGGATCAAGGGAGAGAGGATGTGGCCTTAGATTGGTTAAAACAGGCTAGATCTGCTGCTTCCACAGCCAACCGATATACGTCAGTCTCTGGTGCTGGAACCTATCGCAGCCTGACACTGGAAGGCATGGCACATGAGCGAGCTTGCCGCTGGGCAGAGGCAGAAGCCTCGTACATGGCGGCGCTGAGCATGCAACCCGGTAGCTTGCCTGCATGGCAACGGCTGTTGTTGCTGGCCGCAGCCACAGGGCGGCCGCATGCCATCGCCAGCGCAGCCGCCCGGGGAAGCTTGCCGCCTGCGGCATGGCAAGCGCTGATCCCGGCCGCGCTGGCTGCGCATCGGCCGGAGTGGCTGCTGCGCCATGCGGCAGCGCTTGCTGCCCCGCTGCGGGCACAGCCGCTGGCTGCCGGGCTTGCGCTGGCCCAGCTGGGCGAGGACGCCGCGGCTCGGGCGGCTTTGCAGCCCTGGGCGGCGCATGCGCAGCACGGGCCAGAGGCGGCGCTCGCGCTGTGGGCGCTGGGCCGCAAGCAGCCCGGCGGGCGCAACGCCCGAGCGGCGGCTCGCCATGCGGCGTTGCTGCCGCGCGGCGGCCCACGCCGCTGAGGCGTTGCTGCAGCGCGGGGCCACGGCCGGGCGGCGCCTCGGCGCGCGGCGCGGCGACCCGCCCAGCGGCGGCGCAACGCCCGGCCCAACGCCTCGCGGCCCGGCCGCGCCTGCGCCTCGCGGCGTGCTCGCCGCGCGCAAGCGCTCGCTGGCGTAGGCGCCTGGGCCGCATGGCTGCGCCTGCTGCAAGCCCTGCCGCCCCGCGGTGCGCTGGCGTTGCTCGCAGCGCTTCCGCCTGCGGCACGCTGCGGGCTGCTGCGCGCACCCGCGAGCGTCCGCGAAGGGCTGCTGGCGCTATGCGGTACGCCTGACGGCGCGCAGCAGCCCCTCGCGGACGAAGTGCCCGCCCCGGAGCGCACCGCTCACGCGCTTCTGGCGGGCACGCTCGCGCTGCTCGCCGGGCGGCAGAACCTGGCGCGGGAATGGGCCGAATCGGCCCAACTCACTGCGCGGCAACCTGCCGCCACAGGTCGCCCGGCGACAGTAATCCCGCCGGGCCTGCAAACCCTGCTGCGCCTGACAGCACCTGGCGCAGCCTCAGCCAAAGAGTACACCAACCAGTGCAACATGCTACTGGTGCACCTGTAATCTGTCTTTCATCTTTAGTTCCCCAATCCCTATATATCCCCCACATATTCCCGCAATAGGACCTCAACTGAAAGTGCAAAAGCAACGGAGCTGCCGGTAATCGGATTATTTCCCGAACCGTACATTGTTCCGTTGCCAATGAGTCAATCCCTCAACCTTTGCATATCACTGCGCGAAAACAGCGAATCGGCGTGCCATACATATCAGACCAGATGGCATCGTCCGGCTCTTCCACATTCAGCTTATCTTCAATGGTTAATCCGGTGACAGCCATGATTGTCTCAAGTAAATCAGGCCGCATCTCGGGCACATCGAAGGTGGCGATCAACTGTCCGTTTGGCTTCAGTACCCGGGCGAATTCCCGAAACGCTCGCAGCATTGTGCCTGTATCCAGATGCTCCAATACAGAGATACAGAACACCCGATCAAACTTACCCGACTCGTACGGAAGCTGGGCCAGATTAGCCTTTGCACGGTGCAATCGGACGAGAGTTGATTCCGGCAGTTCCTGGGCGGCTTGCTCGCCAAAATCAGAAACAATATCCAGTCTTATCGCCTCTTCAGACAAAATACGTTCATCCCAGTCACAGGCGTGAACCTCGCGGCAGTGTTCGGCAAGCCAGAATTTGAACGGATGGGAGATGCCGCAGGCTGCATCAAGGACGACGTCGTCTGGACGTGCAAATCGCCGGGCCCATTCATATTCATAAGGACGGCTCCACCATGCCGGATGCAAGGGAAAGACCAGTGTGTCCGTTTTAGGGTCACTTTGCCGAATGTATCTTGATTCCATGAATTCCGTTGCCTTGGGCGTATCCATCATCCCCGAATTCCCTCCTTCAATCCTGTCTCTGCCAAAAAAGATTCTAACACCGTGCTCCACCGGCTCCGCCACCTGGCAAGATCATAGGACAGTGCAGTCTCGCGCGCATAGATTCCCAGTCGTTCTCGCTCGGCCCGATCCTGTACAAGACGAACCAGTGCTGCGGTGAGTTCCTGCTCACCAGGAGGTACCAGCAGCCCATTAAACCCGTCCTGAATCAGATCATTCAATCCGCCAACATTGGAGGCGATTACCGGAAGTCCACAGCTCATCGCTTCCAGACAGGCATAGGAGGTACCCTCTGAAAAAACGGTTGGAATCACGGCGATATCTGCCTGATGGTACGCCTCCCGAATATCCCGGAAATCATACGTGCGCTGGTTAATTCTCGCTGCATGTGGGTGAGTACGATGCCAATAACGGAAGGCTCTCCCGACTGTACTGCCTTCGACCAGTTCCCCGGCAAATTCAATCTCCAGATCCGGAAAAGCACCCAATAGCTTATCTGCTGCCAGCATCATCGGAATAATCCCGCGTTCCATGCTGATGCGGCGCGGATATATAATGCGAATTGGACGAGAAGAGATCACTTTGGTATCAGCAGCCTTCTTTTCGGCGGGTCTCGTAACTGGAACATTAGCCGGATGCTCAACATCTGTTTCTGCTCCATTACCACCCGCTCCACGCTTGCCCTCTGCAGCTTTCACACCTGATATAACTACATCAGCCTTCTCCTCATGACTCGCCAGATCGGTCTTCCATGCAGCAAGCCATTCGTCTTCCTGTTCCTGCTTTAAGGTCCGCGTTGGTGGTGCTGGTGTGAAATAGGACGTATCCACTGCATTGGGAATCAGGACAACCTGCCTTGGGTCAGTATAGGTGCAAGCGGCCCGGCAAAAGGTCTGGAAATGGGAATCCACAGACACGATGCGCACAAGTCCATCCAGAGCCAGCTGAATGTGTTCTGCTACTTGTTGTTTGGTGTCCAGTGGCAGTCCGGGACGATCCCAGTTAATGCCGTGACAGATGCCAAGACTGCCGGGTTTGTAGGTGATGGGTTGCCACAGACAGCTCGCATAGATCACAGGGCCGCGCGCCGCGGCGGCCATCCGGTCAAAGGCTTCGGGCACATCATTCATGTCATACGCATAGCCAAATACATCAATCTGCTCTGTCCGCGTCTGAAACGCTTCAAAATAAGAGAGCTGATGAACCTCGGGAATGTGTCCGAGCCCACGGATGACACTGCACAGATCCAAAATGTAGCGCTCCAGTCCACCGCCAAATACCCGGCCGAATTCCCGGTTGTATCCATCGGTGAAGCTATGCGTCAGAATACTCACCACGCCCATTTCACTGTCCCTCCTTCCAAGGAACCAGCCGAGGTTCAGGATCGAGAATCGACTCGTAGTGTGCAAGATTGCCCCATTCACCACTAGGATCAATACGTTTGTAGCGCAAATATTTACGAACCCGATCCTCCAGGCTACCGGCCCAGCCGAGATGCTGAACCTTCAGCTCCGTGCTAACCCCGGGCAATACGGTGCAGGACAAGGGAAGGCGGGGAACGTGATGATTCTGTTGTGGATAAAAATAAGGATATCCAGGCATATACCGTACAAGTGAAGCGGTATGCCGTTTATGCAGACACCAAAGATCATCTTCCCGATAGTGAGTCCGGCCACCCCACATATCGTAGAAACGAAATGCAAACCAGTCCGCATACTCCTGATTAATCAGAGTGCGTATGGCTTTCTTGGCCTCTGAGCTGTACAGCTCATCCGCATCAACTGAGAGCAACCAGTCGGGACATGTTCCCGCAGCCGCTTGCCATAAGGTGTTGCGAAGCCGCCATTCCTCGGCGAACAGCGGTTTCTCCAGTACTTCCAGACGGACCACCTTTGAATAGGCTTTGCATATGTCCGGTGTTCCGTCTGTGCTGGCATCGTCCACAATCACGATCTCATCCACGAATTCACTCAGATCATGCAGTACCTCTTCAAGGTATCGGCCACGTTCATTGCGAACCTGGAGCATGGCGGTCAGCTTGTTGCCTTTGCTTTTGCGAACCCGACGAATGGAGAAGGGCTCTTTGAATACACTTGTTTCCTCTTGTGTTATAGCTGCACTCTGTTCTTCCTGACCTTGTGTGTCGCCCCAGTGATGCACTTGGCTTCGGATGTCCTGCGTTGGTTGTGCATGATCCGGGGTGTGATCACCATTTTCCAATGCGTCTGTATGTGTTGTTCGATCGACTGTTTCAGTTGGCGTGTAAGTGGTTTCGGTTCGGATATCCCTGTGCACCATCGGCCCATTCACCTGTTGTCTACGCTTCTTCGGGTCCAGCATCATGGCACCTCCCCAAGCAATTGCTGTACAGCATAATCCAACAGCTCCAGCTCGACAATCCGGGCGAGCGCATCTTCATCCTCCAGTGCTGTTTCGAGAAAATGTCGGACTGCCCCGTGTCGCTCCCCTCGCAGAGCCAGCGCACTTCCGGATAACTGCTGATAGTCCCGGCGACTGGCATCATCCTGAATATCAACTGCATGAACAAGAGCCAGTGCCTCTTCCACACGTCCAGTCTCCTGATAAATGCGGAATTTCCAATGTCTCGCCGTTTCTCCGCCAAGTTCGTCCAGGATACGCAAGGCGGTTCCGTAATCATCGTTAATACGCAGTAATTCCGCTCGTACAAGTTGATCTTCTCCCGCCTCAAGCCAGCGACAGAGCTGTTCATAATGATGTCGTTCCTGTTCGTCGCCTGCACTGATTCCATACACCAGCAGGGCGTCTTCCAATTTCCCGGCCCGGGCATGGATGGCAGACAGGAATCTATAGTGGGAGACTACACAGTCACTGCGACCATTCAAGACCGCATGGGAGAATGCCTCTTGAAGTGAATGGATAGCCCGAGGATCTTCAAGCAAGTACTCATAGGCTGCCAGCAAAAAGGATATCGTTTCATGGGCACCTGCTTTGGCTCGGAGCTGCCGGTAGAAGTCGGCACGTACACTGCATTGAAGCAGGGTGACGCTATCCGGAGTGCCTGAGAGGATCTGTCGTAGCGCATGCAGGAAGAACAGTTCGTAGTCCCGGAGAGGGACTTCGAGATCATCCTTTTGCATCGCACCCGCAGGTGTAGGGTCTTCGCCTCCTAGCCAGATAGCGCGTACACCTTGGAAAAGCAGCTTCATATATCGTGTTTCGGAGGAGGTACCCACCAGATCGGCGATACCGACCAGTTTGGAGATACTGCTTTCCCATAAAGGAGAGGCTGCTTCATCTCCAGCTGGCTCAGGGAGCAGGACAATACATAGCTCCGGCTCCAGCGAAGCTGTAGCCATGAGCCAGTAGGGATGGGTAACGACCGCAACGGTTCGTGGTTCCAGTAATAGCTGCTCGGCTTCAGGAAGGGAGATCACGGTGATGACCGGAGGTACATCCTCTGTTTGCGTCAGACTGCTGACATAGTAGACATCTCCCTCGATCGACAGCAGCGCAGCAATATCGGGATAGGGAAAGGATGACCAGCCTCCTTTGCGAGGGAAGACAACATACCGGACAGGGGGCTGTACCGTAGTAGCCTCATCCGGGCTGACTTCGGGGGCTAAATTCGGTAGCGGTGCAGGATTTTCCATGAATTGTTCACCTCACCTTGACTGAAATATGGTGCTTCATTCTCTCTGCATGTGCTTCATGCTTTCACTTCATATGTAAAGCCCTCACGGCACTTCGCATGTTATGCCTGAGACTAACATATGGGCATTCCGTCCCAAACATGAGTATCTTCCATGAATACATGAAGTTGGCAAGCTGTGGTAATAGGCTGATTTTTATCTTTTGTGTGACCAGGATCACTTTTTTTTGCTCTAAACACGTAGATTGTGATAATTCTCACATGTATAAAATAGGTAATCTGGCACAATACGTTCATCAACGTATTTGGTGGACAGACAGCGAAGGTGCAGCTTCAATGCCAAATACGCATACTGCGAAGTGAACAGAAAGAAGGGGTAACGGTATGGATCCGATTATGTTATCGCGTATCCAATATGCACTTACAACGATTTTCCATTTCTTTTTTGTGCCGCTATCCATTGGTCTTGTACTGTTGGTTGCGATTATGGAGACGTTGTACGTTGTTAAGGGTAAGGAGATCTACAAAACGATGGCCAAGTTCTGGGGCAAACTGTTCCTGATTAACTTTGCCGTCGGGGTAGTCACAGGTATTCTGCAAGAGTTTCAGTTCGGTATGAACTGGTCAGAGTACTCCCGATTTGTCGGGGATGTGTTTGGTGCGCCACTGGCTATTGAAGCCCTATTGGCGTTTTTTATGGAGTCTACATTTATTGGATTGTGGATATTCGGGTGGGATCGTTTGTCCAAAAAAGTGCATCTGGCCTGTATCTGGCTGGTGTTCGTTGGTACATTCCTGTCCGCGCTGTGGATTCTGGCAGCCAATTCATTTATGCAGCATCCTGTCGGGTTTGAGATTAACAACGGCCGAGCCGAGATGAATGATTTCTTTGCACTCATCACGAATGGTCAGCTTCTCGTGGAGTTCCCACATACAATCTTTGGGGCATTAATGACAGGGGCATTTGTCGTAACCGGGATCAGTGCCTACAAATTGATGAAGAAGCAGGATGTGGAGATCTTCCGCAAATCGTTTAATATTGCGATCATTATCGCTCTTGTTTCCTCATTCGGCGTCGCTTTCTCGGGGCATTTCCAGGCGCAATATCTGGTGGAGACGCAGCCGATGAAGATGGCAGCCAGTGAGGGCACATGGACGACGACAGAAGATCCGGCACCATGGACGGTGGTCGCCTTTATCGATCCGGATAAACAGGAGAACACGGGTGAGATCAAAATCCCTGGATTGCTCAGTTATCTGTCCTACAGCAAGTTCTCCGGTAGTGTCAAAGGCATGAAGGAACTTCAAGCAGAGTATGAACAGACGTATGGACCGGGGGACTACATCCCGCCGGTACGGACAACATTCTGGAGTTTCCGCATTATGATCGCAGCGGGTGGTTTGATGATTGTGCTGGCTCTGTACGGTACGTTTCTGGCTATGCGTAAGAAGCTGGAGATCGCTGGAAAATGGTTTATGCGTCTGATGGTATTTGCCATATCTTTGCCGTTTATCGCTAATACGTCAGGTTGGATTATGACCGAGGTAGGAAGACAGCCATGGACAGTATTTGGCTATATGACAACCGAAGCCGGGGTCTCGCCGAACGTATCCGCAGGAATGATCCTGTTCTCGACCATCGCTTTTACCGCTGCTTATACGGTTCTCGGAATCGTGATGGTATACCTGTTCGTACGTGAGATCAAAGCAGGACCGTTTGCGGTCGAGAAGCCGGAAGATCACGATGAATCGGCCGACCCGTTCGGCGTGGATGGAGGTTATTCCGTTGTCACTAAGTGAGTTGTGGTTTTTGCTGATTGCCGTATTGTTTGTCGGGTTCTTCTTTTTGGAAGGTTTTGATTTTGGTGTGGGGATGTCTACAGGTATTATCGCCAAAACAGACCGTGAACGCCGGACCCTGATCAACTCGATCGGTCCGTTCTGGGATGGCAACGAAGTATGGCTGATTACAGCAGGGGGAGCGATGTTTGCTGCCTTCCCGCACTGGTATGCCACGATGTTCAGTGGTTTCTACCTACCGCTTGTGGTCGTGTTACTCGCCTTGATTGGTCGCGGGGTTGCCTTCGAATTCCGCAGTAAAATGAAACAGCAGCGCTGGCGCAAAACATGGGATATCATTATTGTGGTATCCAGCGCGCTCCTGCCTTTCCTGTTTGGCGTAGTCTTTGCCACGTTCATGAAGGGGCTGCCCATTGATGGGGAGATGCAGTTGCGCGCAGGATTTTTCGATATCGTTAATCCGTACACCGTGATTGGTGGCTTAAGCGTAACGTTGCTGTGTCTGGTTCATGGCTTGTTGTTTGCATCACTACGAACAGTTGGCGAACTCCGAGAGCGTGCCTTGAATACAGCGCAAAAATTGATGTTGCCGCTGGCTGCACTGCTCGCTGTTTACACGTTAATGACGTATATGATGACTGATGTGTTCGCCGTACGCGGCTGGGCCCTCTGGATTATGGTTGTACTTGGAGCAGTCTCGCTTGCACTTGCGGCCTACTTCGTTCGTCAGAAGCGTGAAGGCTGGGCTTTCGGTATGACAGGGGCAGTGATTGCGATTGCCTTTGCCTCGGTCTTTATCGGACTGTTCCCAAGAGTGATGGTGAGTTCCTTTGGAGCGGCGTATGACCTGACCGTATACAACGCCGCATCTGGTGCGTATTCATTGAAAGTAATGACCATTGTAGCTTGCACACTGCTGCCGTTTGTTCTCGGTTATCAGATCTGGAGTTATTATATCTTCCGCAAACGTCTCAACGAGCAGCACCACCTGGAGTACTGATATGGGACGGGGGCTAATGAAGCTGCCGGGCATCCGGCCGGTACTTGCGCTGGCCTCAGCGCTGGTGCTGCTACAGGCGATGACGATCATTATGCAAGCCAAATGGCTGGCACAGGCCATCACGGCATTGTTTGAAGGTTCATCCGTAACGGAGCAGTATCCTGTACTGCTGCTGTTCCTGGCTGCTTTTGCCGCCCGCTATGCCCTATCCTTCTGGTTACAACTCGTGACTTCACGATACGCGGAGAAGACAGGGACCGATCTGCGCAGACAGATGGTGGAGCAGTGGTTCAGGCTCGGGCCGCGTTATGCCAAGACAGAGGGCACAGGCCATCTGGTTACGCTGGCACGTGAGGGGACAGCTCAATACAAGACGTATTTGGAACTATTTATTCCTCGCATGCTGGGCATGGGGTTCACCCCCTTCGTTATTTTGCTGTATGTGTTCAAGCTGGATCTGATGTCCGGGGTTATTCTTATGCTGACACTCCCGATCCTGATCGTGTTCATGATTCTGATTGGTCTTGCTGCGCAGCGGAAGATAGACGGACAATTCCGATCCTACAAAGCACTTGCTAACCATTTTGTCGATACCCTGCGGGGTCTAGAAACGCTGAAAACGTTGGGACAGAGCAAAACACACGAAGGGTCGATTCTGCGGGTCAGTCAGCGGTATCGGAAGGCGACGATGTCTACTCTGCGCATGGCCTTTCTCTCTTCGTTTGCACTCGATTTCTTCACGATGCTGTCCGTTGCTTCCGTGGCGGTTGGTCTGGGATTACGTCTGACGGAGGGACATATGCTGCTCGGACCTGCACTGACGGTACTGATTCTGGCACCCGAATATTTCCTGCCTGTACGTATGCTCGGTGCTGATTATCATGCCACATTGGACGGTAAGGAAGCCGGAGCAGCCATTAATCAGGTGATTGAACGGGGGAAAGCCGCTGAACAGAAACAGAAAGAAGCTTATGCAAATGTTGTTGCGCATCCGGTTACGGCAGAGGACAAAGCTGAATCTACATCATCATTATTTTTGAAAAGGAAAACCGACACTTCGACCATACGCGTGGTGTTGAACGATAAAACGCCTGTGGGTCATCTTGATGCTGCTTCTACTACTCCTGATCTTGCTTCTTCCTTTTCCTCGGTGTCCTTCTGGAATGAGAATAGCAGATTGGCACTAACGGATGTACAGGTACGGCATGATGATGAAGGTCCTTCTTCGCTAAAGGATGTTACATTTCAGATTACAGGTCTCGGCAAAATCGGTATTATTGGCGCCAGCGGAGCGGGCAAGTCCACGTTGATTGATGTATTGGCTGGTTTCCAGTTGCCTACATCGGGGCAAGTATTAGCCAACGGACAGTCGATTACACCGGATATGCTCGAATCCTGGCGAAGACAGACGGCAGCTATCCCACAGCATCCGTATATCTTTAGTGGAAGTCTGGCCGACAACGTTCGTTTCTACATGCCGGAGGCATCGGATGCGGAAGTGGCGAAGGCCATTAGCGCAGCTGGATTAACCAAGCTTCTGACCTCATTATCCGGTGGGCTGCATGAGCTCATTGGGGCTGGCGGCAGACAGCTCAGTGGTGGGCAGGAGCAACGGGTGGCGCTGGCAAGGGCCTTGCTTAGTCAACGGAACATCCTGCTGCTCGATGAACCGACAGCACATCTGGATGTGGAAACAGAGTATGAGTTGAAACAGACGATGCTGCCGCTGTTTGAAGGCAAACTTGTATTTTTGGCTACCCATCGTCTGCACTGGATGCCGCATATGGATCGGATTATTGTCATGGATGGCGGCACAGTGGCAGAGACGGGAACACATCAGGAATTACTGGCACGACAAGGCGTATATTATCAGATGATTCAGGCCCAGATGGAGGCGATATAAAATGAAGTCCGGATATGAACATATGGAGACCGTCCGTAACGGAAAAGAAAAAAATAGCTGGATTGCTCCGTATGTGGCACAGTATCGCTGGAGATTCATTGCAGTCATTGCGCTGGGTACATGCGCTGCCTTGTGTGCGGTACTGCTGCTGTTCACCTCCGGATTTCTGATCTCCAAGTCTGCGCTGCGTCCTGAAAATATTTTGATGGTGTATGTACCTATTGTTGGGGTACGTGCATTTGGGATATTCCGCGCCGTGTTTCGATATATCGAGCGATTGGCAGGACATGATGCCGTACTGCGGGTATTGGCCGATCAACGGGTGAAATTATATCGCATTCTGGAGCCGCAGGCCCTGTTCCTGCGTTCTCGCATGCAGACCGGAGATGTGCTCGGAGCACTCGCCGATGATGTGGAGCGGTTGCAGGATATTTATCTGCGTACAGTCTTCCCTGCCGTTACCGCACTCGTGATGTACGGTGGAGCTGTGATTGCCTTTGCCAGTGTGGATCTGGGATTTGCGCTGTGGATGGGCTTGTATATGTTATTTCTCGTTGCCGTGTTACCTGCGATCTCGCTGAAAGTGACGTGGAAATGGCGTGTACGACTGAAAAAGGAAAACAGCACGTTGTACACCCGACTGACCGACGGTGTGCTTGGGCTGGGAGATTGGCTTGCAAGTGGACGAGCCGCTGAGTTTGTTCAGCAGCAGGAAGAGGCGGAAGGACAGATCGACGCGGTTCGTCGCAAGTTGCGGCGCTGGACACGCTGGCGTGATCTGATGGCCCAGTGTGTCATTGGTCTGTTGGTGGCATCGGTTACGTGTTGGGCCGGAAACGCCGCTTCTATCGGACAATTGCCTGCCGTGATGATTGCTGCTTTTGTGCTGGTGTTGTTTCCGCTCACGGAAACTCTTCTGCCTGTAGGGGATGCTGTGGAGCATCTTCCACAGTATCGGGAATCGCTGGACCGCTTGAAACAGCTGGAAGGGAAAGAGCATCTTCCGGTGCAGAGTGGAGCGGATGATGTTGACGGAACGGGCGACTTTATCTCTGTATTAAAAAACGGCAACGTATCGGCTGGACAGCCACCTGAGTCCGTACCATCTGCGAATGATATCCCGGACAGACGAATTCGTCTTCGCATTCCGCCCAAACTCAGAGCAGACATCGAGATCAATCACGTTAGTTACCGCTATGCATCTGATGATACTTATGCCGTACAGAATGTATCCCTTCATCTGCCGCAAGGCAAACGTCTGGCCATCCTTGGACGAAGCGGCGGCGGAAAATCGACCTTGTTGAAACTGATTCAGGGGGCATTGCTTCCGTCTACGGGGAAGGTTCTAATCAATAATATGCCTGTGCAGACTCTGGGTGAAAGTGTACCTGATGTCATCGCGGTGCTGAATCAGAGTCCACACCTGTTCGATACCACGGTAGCGAATAATTTGAGGATTGGTCGTCCACATGCAACGAATGAGGAGATTCGTCAGGTGGCCGCACAAGTAGGGTTATCCGGTCTGATCGAATCTTTACCGCAAGGATACGATACGCCGATGCTGGAGACGGGCTTGCGTTTCTCCGGTGGGGAAAGGCAGCGGATCGCTCTGGCCCGGGTACTGCTCCGGGAAACACCTGTTGTGATATTCGATGAACCGACGGTCGGACTTGATCCGGTGACGGAACGCGAGTTGATGCGGACCATTCTTAATAGCTTGCAAGGCAAGACCATGATCTGGGTGACCCATCACCTGATTGGTGCGGAACAGATGGACGAACTTATTTTTATGGAAAATGGAGAGATTGCCATGCAGGGTTCTCACGAACAATTGCTGGCTGGGGAAGAGCGATACCGCCGTCTCATTGAACTCGATCGGCCGGGGTGGACAGGTCGGCAGCAACAGGCGCAACCGTTGCCACCGGTAGCTTCCAGATAAGTGGGAGTCTGTGAGCGCCGAACCATAAAAACATAACAAAGAGACGAGCCAAGAAAATCTTGGACTCATCTCTTTTTACATTCCGATATGACCGCTTTCGTTGCGGATATTTACATCTCCACCAGCATCAGAATAATGGAAGACAGACACAGGCAGGTACTAACCAGATAAAGAACAGCAACAACCTGTTTATGATTCAATCCGGCACGCAGCAGTCGATAATGGGCTTGACTCGCATCGGCCTGGTAGATCGCTTTACCTTGAATGAAGCGTTTGATCACGACAAAGATGTTATCGAAGATCGGTACACCCAGCGCCAAAATTGGAATGAAGATGGACAACATAGTCGCTTGTTTGAATGCACCATCCAGAGCGATAACCGCCAGAATGAAACCAAGGAACGTAGCGCCTGCATCGCCCATGAACACTTTGGCAGGAGCTTTGTTGTACTTCAGATAACCGATGGTCACACCGACCAGAATGATCGACATGAGTGCGGAATCCGTTTGACCTTTGGCAAGCGCCACGATGAACAAGGTGATCGCCGAGATGGCCGATAATCCGCCAGCCAGTCCGTCCATGCCGTCCGAGAAATTGATGACTGTTGTCACCCCGAAGATCCAGAGGATCGTGAGAATGAATTGCAGCCAGATCGGAAGCATGACATATTCCGCGTTAAAGGGATTCACGAATCCGGTGAAAGCAATACCCGAAGCGAATACGAGCACTGCCGCAGAGACCTGTACGAGCATTTTGGGCAGGGCAGGAAAATCTTTGCCTTTCGTTTTGTACCAGTCGTCGACGGTACCAATCGTTAGCAGAAGCATACCACCAGCGACCAGAGCCGCCGTTTCCCATGTGATTTCTTTCGTTAGAGCAATGTATGTCAGGAAAAATCCAGTAAAAATCGCGTAACTCGCCGTGAGCGGGATCGGTTGCCTGTGCAGCTTACGCTCCACATCTTCCCGAGGCTTGTCCACAAAATCGAGCCGGTGAGCCAGTCGACCAAGCGGCGGAATAAGCAGAACCACGACAGCAAAAGACACTATAAAAGCCAGTATGTATACCATAAACTCGCTTGTTTCACTCCCATCTACCAATTTCCCCTTATTATACGAGTTAAACAGGAAATCTGTCGATGTCATTATTGTAACCAGACGCACGCAAAGGTGAGCAAAAGTTCAGGTTTTATTGCATGTGAGGAAGATAGGAGCCGAAATAATGTTTTACGGCTTCTGCATGATATCCATCATCACCTTGCCAGGTTGCTGCAAAGATGAAATCGCCGGAACCACCTTTGCCTTTTCTCGGTTTATCTCCAGGAACCAGTATGCCGGCTGCCGCCCAGATCTCCAGCATGGCATCCCGCTCCTGTTTGCTAGAAGGGAAGAGGTCCTTCCACTTCTTCTCCAGTGAACGCGCGCTGTCTTTGGGGTCTTCCGTCTGAGCTGCTTCAAGCAGGTTGACCAGGATGGCTTGGTCTTCCGGGGTTACTTCATAGTTTGTTTCGTTGTCCTGAAGCAGTAATTCCAGATCCATCAGGCAGTAGAGCAACCAGCCATGACGAACCCCGCCCCACTTGATCCGTTCAAAGTTCAGGACGTTTAAGTCGACGTCGGAATAATCTTTGTCTGACTGCAAACGCAGGAAGTTACAATCCCCACAGGCACTCGTATTAGGGTGAAGGGCAGGGCGTTCCGCATAGGTATGCAAAGGCATCTCCGATGTTAAAGCCCAGCTGGATAGTGCGCTGCGCAGATAGACTTTTTTGGTGGACAGACTGTGTAAAAAGGCCGAGATCACCCGTTCTTTAAACGAGTCATCCTGATGCATGTCGTACAGACGCTGGACAATCTCGTCATGCGTGATCGTGAGTGGATCGAACATGACGCCTTTGCTTTTGGCATATTCAAATTCATCTCCAGAAAAGGGTACAGAGGTTGTTTTCCAACCACCACCTCCCCAGAAGGTGCTCAGCAATATCTTTGCCGCTTTTTTGTCCATATGGTTAGCCTCCTTATATGGGAATTGCAGTCCTGATGATGCGGTAGTTCAATCTATAACCTGCTTACTTTAATGAACGTATTCCTCGGTTGTATTCAGAATCATGTCGACGAGGCCTGGAAAACGTGTGTTCAGTTCTTCCTTTCGTAGGGAATAGAAGTGCTGTTTACCTTCAATGCGCGGCTGGATCACGCCAGCTTCACGTAAAATTTTGATGTGATGGGACAACGTGGATTTGGAAATATGGTCTACTTCGAAGGCGGAACAGTTTTTCTCGCCAGAGCTGGCCAGACAGTGTGCAATTTTCATGCGAATCGGATCACCCAATGCATTGCAGACCGTGGTCAGCTTCAATTCCGAAGCCATAGGTATCGTTGGAGTTCTCATATGTATGACGTTAGCATATTCGGCTTTCTCTTTCAATGTTTGAAAAATTTCGAACTAACTCTTGCGGGCAGTATAAGAAGTGTGTTACATTTCTTTTCAGTTAGTTCGAAAATATTCGAACTGAAAGATTGGAAAGCGGCTTTTTATTCTAGGAGGAATATAAATGAGTACTACAAGTACCACTACGATGTTGAACAACTATTTCCGTTTATTTGATGCTTCACGTACAGATGAGCGCGCCATGCAGGATTTATTGTCCCTTTTTACACCGGACGCAGAGATTGTGCTTAACGGCACCAGCCGAACAGGATTCGACGGTTTCATGAAAGCTTTCTACGAGTACAATAAAGACGTAAAACATATGTGGGACGGTTGGGTGCAACAGCCTGACGGCAGTTACCAAACTAACTGGGCGGTGTGCGGACAAGCGGCGGACGGAACGGTATATGCCAAAGCAGGCATCGATATCGCGCGTGTGAATGATGCGGGGCAGATTGTGTACCTGGAGAACGTGCAGGCCGACCAAAATGCGTTCAGCAAGTATAATCAGTAATTTATGAATGAAAAGCCAGAAATCTGAATCAATAAAAAGATAGCCACATTTTAACTCCACAGTTTTCCATGCTGTGGGGTTTTGTTATGTTCATATGCTCAATCATTCTTTTTAGGGTAGGATTAGAAGATAGGTCTGTAAGTTATATTGTGATATTTGGTGAACATGAAAAGGAGTGAACTATATGAACGAAGTTGGAAACAGAAACGTCATGGAACCTATTGAAGTCACACCCATGGTCGGCATTGGACCATTTAAATTGGGAATGAGTAAATCAGAGGTAGAAGGGATCATTGAGCGCATCACCCCGGAGATTAGTCAGCTCTATAACCAATTGGAGTATGATTCGGAACATAAACTCTATTTGATTGAAGTAAGTAATCCACATGATTATCCACCTGATGAATCTGATGTTGTCCTTACATATGATAAAATTGATGTTTTTCGAACAAAGGCTGATGATCTCGTTAAGCTAATAGATAGTAAGACACCATATATGCGAGACATCGATGCGGAGTTGGGATTTTCTTTTATTTTCAAAGACATCCAATTGGCTTTGTGGAGACCTAGCGTGATGACCGAAGAAATGTTGAATTCAGTTGAGTTTCTGACCGAGTTTACGCCAGAGAATCAGGAACTGGAAAAGAGATTTTTCTATTTTAGGACGATTGCTGTGGCGGCCCCTGGATACTTTAATAGAACATAAAGGGAAGCTCCAAGAATGCTGAAAGATAAATTTGGTCCATTCTAAATAGAGTTCATATATGATGTGTACATAAACATAAAAAAAGGAGGCCATTCCCCCATGGACGTAACCATGAAGGGGTAGGTCTCTTTAACTTACGGCAACTCGTATTAATTCTAACGAACTGTACACACGCTATTGGAGGGTATTTGGCAAAAGTAATTTTCTAACGAACCACAGACACGTTAATAGGCTGCATGTTCAGTTCTTGTGCAGGTTTTTACCCATATAAGCCGATATAAGGTGGCTCAGATTCGTTAGATTTTGAAAACACGCTATATACCTCAAATAAGACGTCTACGATTCGTTAGCTATTCCATGCCAGTCCTATCCTTGCATCGTCTTGTTCTGAAAAGCGGCGATATCCGCATACTCCTCTTCAAACTTACGGGAGATGCGGATGAAGATCGGCAGCAGCTCCCGGTAGACGCGGACACTATTTGGATCAGGCTGGTGCCGATGCGTTGATCCGATCATGCCGGAGACGGCACTCAGGGAATCGATGCGGCCAAGGGCGTATAAGCCCAGTACGGCTGCGCCGAGGCAGGAGCTTTCGATACTTTCGGGGATGATGACATCCTGATCAAAAATATCGGCCATCATCTGCCGCCACAACTCCGAGCGGGCGAAGCCGCCTGTTGCCTGAATTTTCTTCGGACGACCGATTTTTTCTTCAATCGCTAACATAACCGTATACAGGTTGAACAATACACCTTCGAGCGCAGCGCGAATCATATGTTCCTTCTTATGATGCAGCGTCAGGCCGAAGAACGAACCGCGTGCATTGGGATTCCAGAGCGGAGCCCGCTCACCTGTCATATATGGATGGAACAAGAGACCTTCCGAACCCGGTGGTACATTTTCCGCGACACGAGTGAGCACTTCATACGGATCGATACCAAGTCGTTTCGCGGTCTCTACCTCGGAAGCTGCAAACTCGTCCCGAATCCAGCGGAAAATAACACCACCATTGTTCACTGGTCCGCCAATGACCCAGGCATCCTCCGTGAGCGCATAACAGAAGAAGCGTCCTTTTGGATCGGTCACCGGTTTGTCCACCACCGTACGAATCGCTCCACTGGTACCAATGGTCACCGCCACGACGCCTGGATCAATGGCGTTCACGCCCAGATTGGAGAGCACGCCATCACTGGCACCGATGACAAACGGTGTGGTGACCGCAATGCCCATCTCCTTGGCGTACTCCGGGTGCAACCCCTGTTTCAGCACATGTGTGGTCGGTACCAATCGGGACAGATGTTCCGGGGTAATGCCCGCCACATGGAGCGCTTCTGCATCCCAGTCGAGTTTTTCCAGATTCATGAGTCCGGTCGCTGAGGCCATCGAGTGGTCGATGACGTATTCAGAGAATAATTTATAGAAAACATATTCTTTCATGGATATGAATTTGTGCGTCTGTTGGAACAGTTCCGGTTGATCGCGAGTGAGCCACATGATCTTGGTGAGTGGGGACATCGGATGAATCGGTGTACCTGTTCTCAGATAGATTTCGTGACCATTCATCTCGGATTTGAGTGCTTCGGTCCACTCAGCACTGCGATTATCTGCCCATGTCATGGCCCGCATCAGGGGTTTGCCGTGTTGATCGACTGGCAGAATGCTGTGCATGGCCGAACTGAAGGATACAAACAGGATATCCTCTGGCTTCACTCCCGCTTTGGAAGTGGCCTGTTTAACGGATTCGATGACTGCTTTGAAAATATCTTCCGCATCCTGCTCCGCAATCGCAGGTGTGGGGGTGTGCAGCGGATAATCGGCACTGCCTTGAGCCACAATGGTTCCGTTCTGTTCGAACAAGACGGCCTTGGTGGAGGTCGTGCCGATATCTACGCCGATCATATAGGGTGAAGAAGCCATTTTGTCATCCCTCTTTCTTGAATATATAAGTGAAATGAATGCTGTTACACGTTAACACTTCGGGTACAGAAAGCCTTCCGATCGCCGTTATCCCCAAATTTCTTTGATCCCCTCTTCAAGGGAGAAATTTGGTTATAAATGCGAACATTCCATTTCTTCAGGCCCTTTCTGTCCCCTCCGCACACGTGGCACTATTCATCCAACTTATATGGCATCTGTTATTTCATCTATAGATAAGAATATCAGACTTGAGGGATGGATCAAAATGCCACAATCTTAATCCTTCACCGCCCCTGCGGCAATATCCGAGATGAACTGACGGCTGATGAACAGGAACATCACGATGAGTGGGATGACGGCAAGCAACGTGCCTGCGATGACCATGGCATAGTCTGTGTTATACAGTCCGTTTAATTGAGACAACGCAATCTGCAACGTGTATTTACGTTCATCCGTCAGGACGATCAAAGGCCACAGATAATCATTCCATACGCCGATAAAGGTGAACGCGCCGAGGAAAGCAAAGGCAGGTCGCAAAATTGGCAACGCCACGTTCCAATAAAGTCGGAAGAAATTACAGCCGTCGATCCGGCCCGCATCCAGTAGATCGTTCGGAATCGACTCTGTTGCATACTGGCGAATCCAGAAAATGCCGAAGGCGTTTACCATGCCCGGTATGATGAGGGCTTTGAAGGAACCGACCCAGCCGAACGTGGCCATGAGCACGAAGGAAGGCACCAGCGAGAGCTGGGAAGGTACCATCATGGTCGCGAGCAGCAGGATGAAGAGCCACTTTTTGCCGGGAAATTCAAACTTCGCAAACGCAAACCCCGCCAGTGAGTCAAAAAACAGCACCAGGATCGTGACTAAGCCCGACACAAACAACGTATTCAGAAAAGCGCCCCAGAAATCAATCTGCTGCAACACCCGCGTGATATTATTCCATAGTTCACCGCCAAACCAGAGCTGGGGTGGGAACTTGTAGATATCGGACGTTGTCCGGGTGGACATTACAATCAGCCAATAGAACGGGAACATGGATATGAGCATGCCCCCGATAAGACCGGTATACAACACCAGCGATTTGAGGTGTTTGGTCGCCATGTGCGCTCCCCCTTATCACATCAGGATGATTTGCCTTGAACAAGCTTCCAGTTCACAATCGAGAACAGGGCGATAATGAGGAACATGCCCCAACCAACGGCAGCGCCATATCCGAAGTAATTGTTAATAAAGGATTCACGGTAGAGGTACAATACAATCGTCATGCCTGCTGCACCTGCGCCACCATCATTACCTACCAATACTTGTGGCTCGGTGAACAGCTGCATACCGCCGATCGTTGATGTAATGACTGTAAACAGGATCACTGGGCGCAGCATTGGAATCGTAATTCGGAAAAAGGACTGTATCGCTGATGCGCCGTCAATCTTGGCTGCTTCGTATAACGTCTGCGGGATACTCTGAAGTCCGGCCAGATAGATGACGGCGTTATATCCGGTCCAGCGCCAGACCACCATGGAGGAAATCGCGACTTTGATGCCCCATGGTGCATTAAGCCACTCCACAACCGGTAGCCCGACCGACTGCAACAGATAATTGAGAAAGCCATAATTGTTGGCAAATAAAGCACCGAAGATAATGGCTACCGCCACAATGGATGTGACGTTCGGCAGGAAATAACCGACCCGGAATAGAGTACGGAACTTCACAAAGGGTGCATGCAGCAGAAAGGCAATAATCAGGGCGAAGAAGAGCATCGGAATCGTCGAATAGATCCAGATCATGAACGTGTTACCCACAGCTTGCCAGAACTCGGCATCGGTCAGCATGTATTTAAAATTGTTAAGTCCGTTGTACGTCATGACACCAATGCCATCCCACTTATGAAAAGCCAGATAAAGTGAGAACCCGATCGGGAACAGGCCAAACACCGCAAACAGAATATAAAACGGCGATATCGCAACATAGAGTGCACGGTGCTCCCACATTCTGGCCCACAGTGACTTCTGCCGATCCAGATCAGGTCTTGTATTACCGGGATCGGGAGTAAGACGAGGTTCAGTTACAGCCATATGAATTCCTCCTTTGCGGATAACGAAACCACACGTTCTTCAGATTAACGCTGCAATTCCCGCTCGACGCGGTGTACTGTATCTGTCCAGACCTGCTGCGGATCGGCATTTTGCTTTGCCACATCATTCAGCCGCCGGGTGATAATGTTGTGTACGGATGGGTATCTTTCGCCAAAAAAAGCATCCGGCACTTGCTGTGCCGATTCGGCAAATACAGGACCTGTCGCCTGTCCGCCGAAGAAAGGTTCTTCTTCTTTCATGGCAGGGTCATCAAACACACCTGGTGCAGAAGGGAACAGGTTCAATGTCTGATATTGCTCCAACTGATTCTCGGGACTTTGCAGCCAGCGAACCAGTTCAAAGGCTTCCTGAGGATGCTCACTCGACTTCAGGATGGACAGGAATGATCCTCCGTTATTGCCATCTCCCCCTGGTGCCCGAGCAACCCGCCATTTCCCCGATGTATCCGGAGCGGCTTCCTGAAGCACTTGCTTCATCCAAACAGCGCCCACGAATGAGGCAATCTCACCATTATTCATCGCTGCGTTCCAGCCTGGAGTCCAGCCGTCTGCATTGGCAAGCAGTCCCTTCTCGTTGAAAGCTATGGATGTATCCCAGCTTGTTCGCACCAGAGCAGAATCCATGCCGATGAATGAACCATCTGGACGGAAATAACGTTCAGCTCCTTGCGACAACACTTGGTTGTAAACGCTTCCAATGTTATCGGTCAGAAATACCTTGCCTCCGAATTTATCCTTGATCTGTTCTCCGGCAGCGGCATATGCATCCCAGCTGTTAATCTGACGTGTAACGTCATCGGGATCAGATGGCAATCCTGCCTCCTTGAAGATATCTTCACGATAGAAGAGAGCTGTCGGTCCTGTATCCATCGGGAACCCGATCATCTGTCCACTTGGCGTAACGCCTTGCTTCCATTTCCACGGCAGATACTGGTCTTCAATATCGCCTGCACCGAGGTCATACAGATTATAGAAACGGTCCTCACTGGGGAATAGCTCCATGATCCAGTCGTTCAATGCCACAATGTCTGGTTCACCTGAGCGTGCAGCGAGTGTTGTTTTGAGCTTTGCCTTGAAATCACCGCCGATTTTCTGAGCTGTCAGTTCAATGTTGGGGAACTTTTCCTTAGCCCTGGCAATCAACTTATCATCGATGGAACGGTTCCAGTACCATAATGTAAGCGTTACCTTTTTGTTGTTCGCTGAATCGTCCTGTCCGGGCCAGATGGAGCATCCGCTTATGAGCAGGACGCAGACCATCAGTATGGCTGTCCAGCAAGTTCTTTTCCGGCGGATCATGTGCATTACCCCCTCATCGTTAAGTTCGAGGCATGAAGTGCTTTGGACTACAACATTAGTGTATGAGCAGTTTATAAACTCATACCCAATATTCCTGAAATGAAACACATATTTGTGTCGGTTGCGTAACATAAATTGGGTAGTTACTTTAAAAATAAAAGTTACTTGACACATTATAATTTTTATTCTAAACTAACTTACATAAAGTAACTAATGATGATGAGAATAATATAGATACGTACTATATAACGTCCAAGTGATCCATTTTCGCTTTGGATGCGAATCAATCAACAGACAAGTTGGCCTAAACAGGAGGAACGACAATGATCAATTCACATATTATTCAACTGCTTGCCCCCAAAATTCAGACTTTTCCGAGTGGAAAAGAATTCATATACCTCGTGGGACCAATTAAGCTCCCGGTAAACCTTGATGGGGAGACCAAGACATTCCAGTGGTACAGCTGGATGAAGTCAGACAAGGCAATGGAGAGCGGGGAGTTAATCGAATCTCTTGCTGCTGCTGAACTGGCAGAGCGCCAGCAATCCAGTGTCCTGGTGTATGGCGACTTTGCCGAAGCACAGGATGCGCTTATTCGCATGCACAGTATCTGTCATACAGGCGACATCTTTGGCAGCAAACGCTGTGACTGCGGCTTCCAACTGGAGCAATCCATGAAGATGATTGCCGCACACGGGGCAGGCGCACTATTCTATCTTGCGAACCATGAAGGCCGTGGCATCGGTCTGTTCAGCAAAGCCATGGCGTACATTTTGCAAGAAGAAGGTCTGGATACGGTAGATGCGAACTTGCAGCTCGGATTCACGGACGATGCTCGTAATTATGACGATGCGATTGCTGTGCTGCGTGCACTTCGCTCCGCACCGGTTACATTGATCACGAACAACCCACGGAAGCTGGCTGCTTTGCAGGAAGCAGGATTGAATGTGGGCGGACGTGTCCCACTGTGGGGAGATCGTTCTGCTTTCAACGAGAAATATCTGCAAACGAAAGTGAACCGTTCTGGTCACTTGGCGGAAAGTGATGGCTGGGCTGGGGCAGAGACGCTGCTTCCGCATGCGCAGGCTTAATCATTACTCATTGAACATATACGATTAGCTGATTAGCCGTTGTTGTACTCTCCGCCATGGAGAAGTATACAGCGGCTTTTTTTGCATGGATAATGGCGTAGCGCTCAGATTTTTCTGATTCACGGAATGGCTTGCCGTTCGCACAGTACGGATTATACAATATAGGCATCTGATGAATGCGGGAGGAACGAAGGTGCCATTTGAGGGACAACGTATGTTGCCAGCTGCGAAGAGCATGAAGCAGTTTGAAGCGATAATTGAAGGCCCTTATACCTATGGGGTGATGCTGGAAACTCATATTGCACAGCTTCAGAGTGTAATGGACGAGGCGCGGCGGTATGACAAAAAGATACTTTTGCATGCAGATCTGGTACAGGGATTGAAAAACGATGAGTATGCCGCAGAGTATCTGTGTCAGCACATTCGCCCGGCAGGACTGATCTCAACACGAGCAAGTGTCATTCAGAAGGCGAAGCAGAAGGGCATTACAGCGATTCAACGTATTTTTCTGCTGGATACCCATGCACTGGAGAAAAGTTATCTGTTGCTGGCCAAAACCCAACCTGATTATATTGAGGTACTACCTGGCGTCATTCCGCATATTATTGCGGAAGTATCTGTGCGCACCGGTATCCCGATTATTGCGGGGGGATTGATCCGTTCACCGGAAGAGGTTGAACTTGCACTTGGCGTAGGGGCTACGGCAGTGACCACATCCAACGCAGATCTGATCCGACACTTTGAGAAATCGCTTACACCGTAAAAAAGAACCCACAACAGGAGGTTGTCTGTATGGAAAAATATATATTGGCTCTGGATCAGGGAACGACAAGCTCCCGAGCTATTCTGTTTAATCGCGGCGGGGAGATTGTGCACATTGCACAGCAGGAATTCCCTCAATACTTCCCCAAACCGGGCTGGGTAGAGCAGAATGCCAACGAAATCTGGAGTTCCATTCTTGCCGTGATGGCTTCATGTCTGGCAGAGAGCGGGATCAAGCCGGTCCAGATTGCCGGAATTGGAATTACGAATCAACGTGAGACGGTTGTGGTATGGGACAAAGAAACAGGCAGACCCATCTATAATGCAGTGGTATGGCAATCCAGACAGACCGCAGATATCTGTGAAGAATTGAAGATGCAGGGACTCGGAGACCTTTTCCGAAGCAAAACAGGATTACTGATCGATCCCTACTTCTCGGGAACGAAGGTCAAGTGGATTCTGGATCATGTCCCTGGTGCCCGGGAGCGGGCCGAGAAGGGTGAATTGCTATTTGGCACGATTGATAGCTGGCTGATCTGGAAACTGAGCGGGGGTACACATGTCACGGATATATCCAATGCCTCACGTACCTTGATCTATAACATCTATGATCTGCAATGGGATGACGAATTGTTGGCTATCCTCGACATTCCCAAGGCCATGCTGCCAGAGGTGCGAGGTTCATCCGAGGTGTATGCACATACGACAGATTATCATTTCTTCGGTCATCGGATTCCGATTGCGGGAGCGGCAGGAGATCAGCAGGCAGCGATGTTTGGTCAGGGCTGTTACACCAAGGGCAGTATGAAAAATACATATGGGACCGGTTGTTTTATGCTTATGAATACGGGAGAGAACCCGGTACAATCCGATCACGGACTGATTACGACGATTGCCTGGGGGATGAATGGCAAGGTTGAATATGCGCTCGAAGGCAGCATTTTTGTTGCAGGGTCTGCGGTTCAGTGGCTGCGTGACGGATTAAGGATGCTTCGTTCATCAAAAGATAGTGAGGAGTACGCCTCACGCGTGCCTTCGACAGACGGCGTTTATATGGTACCTGCATTTGTGGGACTGGGCAGCCCTTATTGGGATAGTGAGGTTAAAGGTGCGGTGTTTGGCATGACCCGAGGCACGACGAAGGAGCACTTCATCCGTGCTACGCTGGAAGCTTTGGCGTATCAGACCAAAGATGTATTGGAGGCAATGGAATCCGACTCGGGTATTCTCGTGCATGCTCTGCGTGTCGATGGCGGGGCGGCGGCCAATGATTTCCTCATGCAATTCCAGAGTGATATTCTGGGCATTCCTGTCGAACGACCAACGGTGAATGAAACGACGGCATTGGGTGCGGCTTATCTGGCAGGATTGGCGGTTGGATATTGGACGAGTGCGGATGAATTGACCGATCATGAAAATACCGAACGTGTCTTCCAGCCTGTTATGGCTGAGGAACAACGGACAGAATTGTATGCAGGCTGGAAGCGTGCAGTGAACGCAGCAATGGCCTTCAAATAAGCATTTTTCATAAATCCCCTGAGCGGGATGTTCGAATTATGAAAAATGCTGAAATAAAAGAAATGAAATTGAACTGCAATCCTCACGATGTGGGTATTTGTACTTTTTCGCTAAACTTATGTTATAAATGATATTTACTGGTGGAAAATGCTGCACAATTTACAGGGTTATTCTTCCTGGAGAAGCAAAACCTTATACCCACTATAAGGAAAATGTTAAGGTTAGTGGATTCATTTGAAATTCCATCCTTTGGCAGAACAACTTTTTGAATTTTTTTTGAATAATGTGTCATTTCAGGACTTCACGCCGTCAAAAATCTGTGATAGGATAAAGGCACAAGTTAAAAAATGATGTCTGGAGATCGGGAGGGACCACGTGCCGCTCAGCAATTGCTGAGCGAATGACGTGGTCCTTTTTTTGTTTTTTTGCGGAAACATAAAGGGAATCAATGGGAGGTTCAAGGATGGCAGAAACGTTCTCGTCAGCACACCGAACCGAATATTTGCAAAGCATGGCGAATGCACATTTTGACGTATTGATTATTGGCGGTGGGATCACAGGCGCAGGGATTGCATTGGATGCGGCTTCCCGTGGATTGAAGACAGCGCTTGTCGAAATGCAGGATTTTGCAGCAGGTACATCCAGTCGTTCGACCAAGCTTGTCCATGGCGGATTGCGTTATTTGAAGCAATATGAAGTGAAGATGGTTGCGGAGGTAGGACGGGAGCGGGCTGTAGTGTACGAGAATGGGCCACATGTGACCACACCTGAACCGATGTTGCTACCGATCTATACGGCAGGTACGTTTGGCCGCTTCAGCACATCCATTGGACTGATGGTGTATGATCGGCTCGCCGGGGTGAAGCGCAGTGAACGGCGCCAAATGTTGAATGCCGGAGCGGTGTCAGATAGCGAACCTTTACTACGCAAACAGGGGTTGTTGGGTGGTGGGCTCTATGTGGAGTACCGGACAGACGATGCCAGGCTTACCATTGAAGTCATGAAAGAAGCTGTCAAACGTGGGGCACAGGCAGTGAACTATGTGAAGGCGACAGGTTTCCTGAAGGAGAATGGCAAAATTACAGGTATAGAAGCCATGGATCAGATCAGTGGCCAGACCTATACACTCAAAGCAAGCAAGGTGATCAATGCTTCAGGTCCATGGGTGGATGGGCTGCGGGAATTGGATGGTTCGCGCCAGGGGAAAACGCTACAGATGACCAAAGGTATTCACTTGGTCTTTGACGGTGAACGATTCCCGTTAAGACAGGCGGTTTATTTTGATACACCTGATGGTCGAATGGTGTTTGCTGTCCCACGTGATGGCAAAACCTATGTAGGAACGACCGACACCGTATATCAGGAAGATCCTGCACACCCCCTAATTTCCGACTCGGACCGCGATTATGTCCTTAATGCAGTCAATGGCATGTTTCCAGATATACAGATTGGTACGGAAGATGTGGAGTCCGGATGGGCGGGGGTGCGTCCACTAATCCATGAGGAAGGCAAGAATCCTTCCGAGATTTCACGTAAGGACGAAGTCTGGGTCTCTGATTCCAATCTGATTACGATTGCCGGGGGCAAGTTAACCGGGTACCGCAAAATGGCGGAGATGGTCGTTGATCTGGTCGCGCGTCAGATGGAGCAGGAGCATGGACATTCTATAGGCCCTTGCGTAACGAAGAAGATGCCCATCTCCGGCGGTGACGTAGGGGGATCGGCTGGATTCGTATCGTATGCGGAGCGCAAGATCAAGGATGGCGTCGCTCTGGGGCTTGCTCGACCTGCTGCAGAGCGGCTGACTCGCACGTATGGTTCCAATGTGGAGGCACTGTATGAGCGAATGCCTGATCCACGGACCAAGGCCGAGCTTCATGGCATGCCACAGGAGCTGCTGCTGATGCTCTGTTATGCGATCGAAGAAGAGATGGCAGTAACTCCATCAGATTTTTTGGTACGAAGAACAGGCGATTTATTTTTCCGTATAGATGAAGTCCGCCGTTATAAGGCAGCTGTGATCTCCTATATGGCCGGGCGTTTGAACTGGTCTGAAGAGCAAGCGGTCTTGCATGCACAGGAACTGGATCAGCTGTTGTTGGAAGCATCCGGCAAAATCTGAGGCAGGATTTCAAGGCTGAGAGTCGAATGGAACATGTAAGCGTGTAACACAGAGAGGGGATTACATCCATGACATTACAGATCGGAATCATTGGAACAGGCTGGTTCAGTAAGGTACATGCGGATATTCTCGCACGAATGGAAGGTGTTCGTGTTGCGAGTGTCTGTGGAACAACGTTGGAAAAGGCAGAGGCTATGGCCTCCGTCTATGATGCTGTTGGTTACGGTGAACTTGAACATATGCTGGATGGTGAGAAACTGGATGCGGTGTATATCTGTGTGCCCCCGATGTCTCACGGATCGATTGAGTCTGAATTGAATCGTCGCGGAATTCCATTCCTAGTCGAGAAGCCGCTGAGTACTGGAATGGACGTTCCACGTCAGGTGTTGGATCAGGTGCAGAAGAGCGGATTGTTAACCTCTGTCGGATACCATTTCCGTTATCAGGAGGCTGCTCAGGTATTGCAGCAGGCCATGAAAGAACAGACGGTCGGCATGGCTCTTGGCCGCTGGATGGGCGGAATGCCAGGGGTTGCCTGGTGGCGGCGTCAGGATGGTTCAGGAGGACAGTTCGTGGAGCAGACTACACATATTGTAGACTTGCTTCGGTATTGTGCAGGAGAAGTCACGGAGGTATATGCCGTAGCAGCTCAGCGTAGCATGCATGAGAAGCATGAGCATGTCACTGTTGCCGATGTGGCAAATGTGACGCTCAAGCTGGAAAGTGGAGCGATTGCCAGTATCGCCAATACATGTCTGTTGCCTGACGGAGAGGGCGGCGCAGGGCTGCAGTTCTACACGGATGCAGGCGTGTGGGATTGGACGCCGGAACGTTTGCTTCTGCCAAGTGCCGCATCACATGCGATGGCAGGTCTGGAAATTCCGGCAGGACATAATCCATACGAGCGTGAGAATGAAGCGTTCATTCACGCCCTGCGTACGGGAGACCGTTCACGCATTCTGTCCGATTATGCGGATGCCTGTCGTACACAGGAGATTACGACGGCGGCGCTGGCATCGGCAGATTCCGGCCTGCCTGTAAAACTTCAGCCTTCAAAGCATCTTTCTCATTAATAAAAGTTGAATGTAATATAAATACGCCTGAATCGAGAACTGATCCGCAGATCAGCCTGATTTAGGCGTATTTGTGTTTGTGTGGAGTGTAATGTCATGGAGCAGGAATTCAACTACTCGGATTTCTGCTGTTTCAACCAGTCGGAAGACCAGCTGTAGATCTGATCAATGACAGGTTCAATGGCTCTGCCTTTAGGTGTTAATTCATACTCTACACGGGGAGGTATCTCGGGAAACATGTGCCGGGTTACGATACCTTCCGTCTCCATTTCCTTCAATCGCTCGGATAAAAGTCGTCCACTGATCGCCATCTCTGCTTCAAGCTCCGTAAACCGCTTGGGTCCGGACAACAGTTGGTACATGATTAACAGTACCCACTTCTTGCCTATAATGTCTATGGCCTGAGTGATCATACAGGGACTTGGTGCTTTTACTTTTTTCAGCTTCAACGTGTTCACCTCAATTCATGATCATTTTTTCGCAGTGTATTCGCAGTTGTATATGAAAGGACATGATTTCTGCCGCTCTAAGAATATAGGACATCCAAGTAAATGAGGGTTACTACAAAATATACTGTAACATACCTTTTGTATGTATTATACATCATTCAGTGAAAAATTACTTGAAGAAATTATATTATTATTATATACTTACTTCATAAAAGTAAGTTGGTGATAAATAATACGTATAATATGAACGCGTACTATTTTGAAAGTGAATCAGACTGACCATATGAAAACAGAGTTACCTTTGGGAACTTTTACATAGATTCTTTTTTTTACGTTTTATCGCAAATTTAATCATCCCATAGTAGGAACATACAATTCGTTATAGGAGGATATACATATGAACAAAATTTTGGGTTATGTTTTTCTGGTTGTGCTTGCAGGGGTATTCGTCATGACAGGGTTTAACAAGATTAGTGGAGCAGACATGATGATTCAGACATTCGAGAGTTTCTCTTATCCAACATGGACCATGTATCTGCTGGGCGCTGCCGAGTTGCTTAGTGCAGTAGGGCTGCTCATTCCACGGACTCGCATCCTGGCTTCTGGCATACTGACATTCATTCTGATTGGGGCCGTGGGAAGTCATCTGATCTATGCACAATATGCTGCTGTTCCGTTCCCGGCTGTATTGCTGGTAGCTAACATTATTGTTCTGGTTGTGGGCATGCGCAGATTGGAAGAGGAAGAAGAAGGACAGTTGGACGCGATTCAGGCGTAAGCGAGGGATTCATTAGAAGATCTGGACCTATATTATGAGATGATCGCTGCAGATGAGCAGAGGTCATCTTTTTTTATGTTTTGAATGTATTGAATAAAAAAAAGAAGAACCCACGAAACATAACGGGTTCTCTTGCAGCGGGACTTCCTGATCGGAAGGTCTTCTGACTATAAATGATCGAATACCATTCTTATTATAGTAACTTTTTTAATTGAGAGACGCGTCCTTGGCTAATGCCAAGCTTTTCCGCAATTTGCTGTTGAGCCAAACCGGGATTCTGTTCAACAATTTCTTTCATCTGTTGCAGCATGCGTGCCGTCTTCGGCCGCAGGTCCGGATATTCTTGGTTGTCAGCTGTGGTCCCTTCTTCCCTAGCGGGAGATGAGACTGAGGCGGATTTGGTAGCAGGACGCTCCACGGGTGCAGGAGCCTGTTTGTTCTGAGGTACGAACCAGTCGGGAGAGTCATCCGGGTGTTTTAATTGAATTGCACAAGTCCGGCAGATGAATTGTTCTTTGAAATACATTTCCGTATCTACATCACCGCAAAAAATACATAATGTTGATTTGTACTTTCTTAAAATCAACTCTTTTCCTTCAATGAAAAACTCAAGCGGATCGCCGATATGGATTTCCATCGTATCCCGCATTTCTTTGGGAAGGACAATTCGTCCAAGACGGTCCAGAGATCTCTTCATTCCGGTTCTTTTCATCGCATCTCCCCCGCAATATTCACAATTAAAACCTGTCCTTATTGTAAGGAAGAAAGGGCTTTAATACAACAATAATATTTCAAAAAAGTGGGATAATTCCATCTATTATGGGAAAATAAGTTTGGAAAGGATGGGGGCAACGGCTAAAGTGAACAATGCGGCGAGCACCATGGAGATACTGGAGATGGTACCGGTCAGGGAACTCAGTTCAAACGCCTTGGATGTCCCTGTGCCATGGGCACCGGTTCCAAACAGTGTGCCTCGTGCAATCTCCCCATCGATGCGCAGCATCTTAACGATCGAAGGGCCCATTATCACCCCGAGCAGGCCTGTCATAATAACAAATACAGCTGTCACTGCGGGAATGCCACCGATTGTAGCCGATACGTTCATGGCAATGGGTGTTGTAATGGAGCGCGGGATCAGGCTGTGAATCAGCCCTGAATCCAGGCGTAACCATTTGGCGAGCAGGGCAGAAGAAAGTACGGCAACGACCGAGCCGGTCATCACACTGAAGACAATCTCGGAAATATGTTTTTTGAGTACATGGAAAAAGGTGTAGAGTGGTACTGCAAAAGCCACGGTGGCCGGTTGAAGCAGCAAACTCAGCCATTTGCCGCCACTGCTATAGGTGGTATAATCCGTTCCGGTTGCGAGCAATATGCCAACGACAAGCAGCGGCGTAATGAGCAGTGGAGACAGATATACTTTCGGCAGATTGCGATACATTCGTTTGGTAACCCAATAGATACCGACGGTTAACAACAGGCAGAGGAATCCAATCATCCAGTGTGACGCTCCTTTCGTTTGGCAATTCGTGTAGCAACCAGGCCTGTGCAGGACATGACCAGGAATGTACTAAGCAGTACGATGAATAAAATTTGCAATCCGTCATGCTCCAACATGGGCATATAGTTCATGATGCCAACGGCTGACGGGATAAAAAATAACAGTAGTTCGCCGAGCAGCCAGGCAGCTCCAACTTCAATCCAGCGCAGCTTCACGACACGAGTCTGAAGCAGAATGAATAGCACGACCATACCGAGGATTGAACCCGGTACAGGAAGATGGAGAGTACGGGCCAGCAGGTCCATGAGCAGTGAAAAAACCATTAAGAGCGCAACCTGTGCAATACCAAGGCCCCATTTTTTCACTTCAATCCCTCCTTGTATAATCAACGTAATCGTTTAAGTTATTATGAAAATGAAAATGATTCACTTGATATCACAAATTTTACATGGCATTCTTTCATGAGTAAAATGCATATTAAGAATGTTTACTATTCCATTTATCTATGAGAGGTGGGAACCACGCGATGGATATCCGCCATTTGCAGTATTTTCTGGAAGTCGCCAGGCAGCAGAGCTTCACAAAAGCCGCTGAAATTCTGTATATCACCCAGCCCACCATCAGCAAGACAGTCAAGAGTCTTGAAGAGGAATTGGGTATCACGTTATTGGATCGTTATGGGAAAAAAGTTGAGCTAACGGACGCGGGTCATGTGTTTTTTCGGCAGGCACTCGAGATTGAAAAATCGTTCCGCAATCTGTCGTCTGAATTGGACGATCTGATGAACTTGAAGAAAGGCCATCTGCGGATTGGCCTTCCGCCAATGATCGGTTCCAGCTTCTTTCCGATGATTATCGGTGAATTCCATAAAGCCTACCCCCAGGTGACCATTCAACTGTTCGAGGACGGTGCCAAAAAAGTGGAGGCCGATGTGATCAGCGGTGCACTGGATATCGGTGTTGCTGTTCTGCCAACCGTGGATGAACTGGTGGATCACTTTGTTTTTGTGGAAGAGAAACTGAATCTGATCGTGCACCCTTCGCACCCGCTTGCGGGTAAAGCATCGGTTGCCCTGCGCGAACTGGAACAGGATGCATTCGTACTGTTTCGGGAAGATTTTGCGTTGCATGACCGGATTATTGTGGCATGCCAACATGCGGGGTTCCAGCCCCGGGTGGTATATGAAAGCTCCCAGTGGGATATGCTCAGCGCGATGGTTGCCGCCAATCTGGGTGTAGCCTTACTACCGGAGACGATCTGTCGTGAAGTGGACCATATGCGCGTGCGGATCATACCCGTGGTGGAACCGGTGATTCCATGGCAGCTCGGCATGATCTGGCGGAAGGACCGTTATCTTTCATTTGCCACGAGAGAATGGATTGGTTTCACACAGTCGATGCTGGGTGAGTAGGGAAGCGATCGGAAGGTGGTTCTGTCATTGTAGTGCCCAGTGTAAATACTCTTTTGTTGACCCCGGATCGTTGTTACAATGGAAGCATAATAATGGTGGAGGTGTACGAACATGAAACTGCGGGTATCCGCTGTACAATACCAATTGCACACAATCAGCTCGTTTGAGCAGTTCGCCGCTCAGGCTGAGCATTACATACGGACAGCGAGCGAATACGGAACCGAATTTGTGCTGTTCCCGGAATTTTTCACAACGCAATTAATGTCCATTGGGGACGAACAAGGCAATGCACTGACAATTGAGGATCTGCCGAACTTTACGGAGCAATATGAAAAACTGTTCACGTCACTTGCTGCCAAGTACGGTATGCACGTTATCGGGGGAACCCACGTCATTCGACGTGAGGGGAAGCTGTATAATACAGCCCACATGTTCTACCCGGATGGTCGCATCGCGCGTCAGGACAAGATTCACATCACACCAACCGAAGTACAGGAATGGAATATGGCTCCCGGGGATGGGCTTGAGGTGTTCGACACGGATAAAGGCCGTATTGCGATGCTGACCTGTTACGATATTGAGTTCCCTGAAATTGTGCGGATGGCCAAAGCCAAAGGCGCTGATGTCATCTTCTGTCCTTCCTGCACGGACGATCGTCACGGATTCTACCGTGTGCGTTATACGAGTCATGCCCGCGCGGTGGAGAATCAGGTGTACGTTGTGTTAACCGGAACAGTGGGCAACCTGCCAACCGTTGATTTCATGCGTGCTAACTATGGACAGGCAGCGATTATTACGCCAAATGATATCCCGTTCCCGCCACGTGGCATTCTGGCCGAAGGTGAGATTAACAACGATATGATTGTGACCGCCGATCTGGATCTGGACTTATTGTATGAGGTGCGTGAACGTGGATCGGTAACGACTTGGCGTGACCGCCGTACCGATCTGTATACCGATTGGGAGTAAATAGCAACTTTTATAGCCGAACGGAACAGAGCAGGAAATTCATTTGTCAGTGGAAAGGGGCGATCCGGCAAGATGTATACCAAAGAAATGCTGATCACCGACCCGGAGCGAAGTGGCAAAAGGGTAAAGGCAGTGGTTCGCAATTATGTTGCAGCCGACTTTGAGGAACTCGTTCGCATTCAGGCAGAGAGTTTCCCTCCACCTTATCCGGAAGAGCTGCTCTGGAGTCATGAGCAGCTCACCAGTCATGTACAGCATTATCCAGAGGGCGCCATCTGTATTGAAGTAGATGGAGAATTGGCCGGATCGATGACTTCGCTGCGGATGCAGTGGGACCCTGCACATCCGGCGAATCATACGTGGGCGGAAGTAACGGATGACGGCTATATTCGTAACCATCAGCCGGGTGGGAACACGCTATATATTGTTGATCTCTGTGTTCGTCCAAAGTACCGCAAATGGGGGCTGGCACAGCTTATGATGCAGGCGATGTACCACCTTGTGATTGCACAGGGTATAGATCGGTTACTAGGAGCTGGTAGAATGCCAGGTTATCATCTGGTTGCAGACCAACTGTCTGCGCAGGAATATCTGAATCAGGTAGCAGCGGGAGAGAGGCGGGATCCGGTCATATCGTTCCTGCTTCGTTGTGGCCGCATGCCGGTTGGTGTGACGGCGGACTATCTGGACGATGAGGAATCCTGCAACTATGCTGCTCTGATGGAGTGGCAGAATCCGTTCAGATAAAGAAATGTTAAATGAAATACATCATCAATGAGGAGGCATTAATCCATGGAATTCACGCGTATTACATCCATTAATGATCCATTGTTTGCCCAAATGCACAAGCTGATGCAGGAGATTTTCCCGCGGGAAGAAGTGCTGGACTTCCCTCTGTGGGCAGAACCGTTGGAAGATCCGGGTATTCGGGTGTTCGTGGCTGTACATGAAGGACAAGTTGTTGGCGCGACGGAGTACCGTTATTACGAGGACTGGAACGTAGCCATGACGGACTTTACGATTATTGGGCGCGAAGGACTGGGGATCGGCAGTTTCCTGGCGAATCACCGCAAGCGTGATCTGCAAAAGCTGGCTGCGGCAAACGGGAAAGAATTGTTCGGCATGTTTGCCGAAATCTATAACCCTTATCTGAGTCAGGATCACGAGTTTGGCGGCATCAAGCCGATGGACCCGTATGTGCGTCGAGAAGTATTGTCTCATCTGGGATACCAGCGTCTGGACTTCCCATATGTTCATCCATCCTGGCAAGGGGACGGTGAAGCGGTTGGCGGATTGGACCTGTGCTTCATGCCAGGTGATGAGTCGCTTGGTGAACTGCCAGCCAGCCTAGTGGCTGATTTCCTCAATCGATATTATGCAGTGCTGCCAAACAAACCACAGGAATGGCTTGCCATGGTGGAGCAATTGACTGCTCGCAAGTCGGTTGCGCTACTGCCGTTGTAAACGGGAGCAGGGCTGACACGAATAATTGCGTTGAGATGTTCTGAGCAACAGTTTAACGTATAAAAAGCCCATTAAATAGACCGTGATTCGGTTCTGTTTAATGGGCTTTTTCGGTTTTACAAATTTATTGGATCTCGATATAAAATGAGTGCTAAGCTTGCCGTTCGAACAGAGCATGGACTGCTAATGAATCTGAGGCACGTTATATTGGAATATAAGGTGTTTTATAGCGTTTTTGTCGGCTATTTTTGGGAAATAACGTGTCTGATGTTCTTTACAATTTAAAAAGAGGACTTGAAGGCCAAATAAGACGTGTTATGTTCCTTAGGAATGGGTCTGGCGATTCGCCAGAGTCAGCAAACTTGGCCTAGAGACTTTTTGACGCTGATATCTATCAACTTATAGCTTACCTGAATTTGAAGATATACCTTAGATTAATTAGTTCATTATTAATGAAGCCTATTTAACCGTACATTTAACGATTAGTTCTTATTTAACGTCCTTTCGATCTGGTAGCTGGCTCAAATAACTGTTGGACAAGTGTGCAAGATCCAATGCCCGATCATATTGTTCCTTCGTTATAAAACGTGAAGAAGACGGCCTGCTGTTATTGGGTATGGCGATAGTTGGAGATTCCTCATCTCCCGAAATCTTCGGGGTCTCTTCTGAAGGAACACTTGTCTGTTGTTGCCCCGCATTCTTCCTGCCCGCATCAGCTAGGGAATAATGCGTCCCATCCCCGTATCCTTTCGCCGGAATGAAGAGAGAAGCATCGTTAAGCACCGACCCGGAAGGGAGGTAGTAGCGTTCGGGTAGCAGATTTCCGCCTTCATGCAGTAAATCCTGACCAAAGTGCAATTGGTCCTCCAGTGATATTCCAGTTAATCCGGCAATCGTTGGCAGAATGTCTACCTGGCCTCCGATCTGCTCCAGCTGTACACCCGGAGTAACGCCTGGGGCCGAGATAATGAGTGGAATGTTAATCATATCTGCTGATGTGTATTCCCGGCCATATAACTCTTTCATGAGGACTTCGTCATCCCGATCAAGCGAATAGATGGGAAGTCCCAGGTGATCCCCGTAAAAGACGAGCAGGCTATTTTCCCATAAACCTCGTTCTTTCAATCCCGCAATTAACTGTCCAACAGCCTGATCTGCATAATGCTGGGATATCAGATAATCACCGGGCAACGTATCCTTGTAACGCTCAGGCAGCGTCAGCTTCACCTTGTTTTCAGGCAGCGTGTACGGGTGGTGGGCTGACATGGAGATGATATGAGCATAGAAGGGATCACCCGAAGACTGCATGGATTCCAGCTTATCCAGTGTTTTGGAATACAGAACCTCATCCGAGGCCGAAAAGGCGATAGAGTCCTGTGTGCCGAAATAATTGATATCATAATACTGGTCGAACCCAAGTGCCTTGTATAGCTGATCCCGATTCCAGAAATGAACATCATTCGTATGGAATGTGGCTGTGTGATACCCGTTTGCTGACAACAGCTTAGGTAGACTTGGCAGAGCTTTATCCGCATATACAGTCGTTGCTGCCCCGTTCGGCGGGGTGTAGAACGATGTATTTACAACAAATTCTGCATCCGATGTATTTCCCTGTCCCACTTGCTGATAGAAGTTCGGAAAATACAGGCTTTCTCTAGCCAATTGATTCAGATTAGGCGTGATCTCCTGTCCATCTACCTCTAATCCAATCAGGAAGTTCTGAAACGATTCCAACTGGAGCACAATAACGTTACGTCCGCTCGCTGCACCCTGCTCGACAATCGCAGGAAGTTCAGTCGTTTGCTTCAGCTGGTCGATATCAGCCTGATCAATGTCAGCGAAGGGTACAAGTTCATCGGGACGATCCAAGATGGTATATGCCTCGTAACCAAGGATCCCCATCTGTTCTGCTTGTGTAATCTCACTCATGCTCGCCCGATTGGGATAGATGTTGAGCATGCACAGGATCATGGACAGGGTGAGAATGACCGAAGCAACCCGTCTTCTGGCACGTCGTTCAAGCGGAATGCGGTTCGGGCGTTCTGTACTCCCGAGCTTAATCCGACGACGAACGAGTATCCCTCCAATGATCAGAACATCTGCAAAAATAAACAAATAATAGGGGTCAAGCAAAGAGAACATGCTGCTCTTGACCGAGGTCACTTGATTGACCTGTGCCAGCGCGTGATAGTTAACGATTACGCCATAGTATTTGTAGTACATGATGGCTGCAAAGAAAATACCCGAAAGCAGCAGATTCACGGCAAGGTATATCCACATCCGCCGTTTGGCAGCAAACCACTCAATTAGACAGAAGCCGATCCAGATGAGCGGCAATTCGGTCAGCAATGGCTTCCAGACAGGAATGTCATCGAAGATAACAATCCAGGCCAGTGAGCTTTTGATCATCATGATGATGGTGAAGAATATAAACGGTCCGCTTAGAAACCGGGTGAGTGAATTGCGTGCCAAGGTACCGCCTTCCCTTCCGAAGTTTCATTTAACAAGTATTATCCTATCTCAGCATGTCCGTGTCAAAAAATGAAAGCCGCCATCAATCGACAACAAAAAACCTCTCCCATGTTGGAAGAGGTGTGGCGGGCGCGGTTTCTACAAGGGAAGCCAATTCGTACCCGATTCGTTATTCTATGGTGTACGTTGTGACGTAAGAAGGTCTGGGGAACATGGTGGGCTTCTGTGCGGTTAGGCCTTCACTTGTACTGCGGTTACGGTGAGCGTGACTATAGGCTTGGGATTCCTGCCAGCCTTTGAAATGTTCCTCGGACTGCCAGAGTGTAAGTACAACATACGTGTCATCCTTGAGTGGACGAAGCACACGAATACCGACAAAGCCGGGCTCGTCTTCTACCTTGCGGGCACGGTTCTTGAACCGTTCTTCGAAATTGTTACGACCATCCTCTGTGACAGGGATATTGTTGAGAACAGCAAAACCTCCGCCAGTCCAGGAGCCTGCGGCATCGAAAGCTTCATATGCGGCTACTTTATCATCAGACTCAATATTCATCAGACGTTCTGCGGATTCAATAGCCAGGCGTACCTGTTCTTCGCTTCGCAAAGTTAGATGCGGGTATGCAGCAAGTGCATCCGGAATCGGTGAAGGAACCAAATAGATATACATAGAAGCTGCCTCCTTATTTAAATACATTCTACTTCAACATAGCATATGGGATTGTGCGAGTCCAATCGGCGGATCAACTGGTTTGAGTACGTCTTTTCATGATAAAGTATAGTCACTACAAACAGAACGGGTGATCGTATGACAACAACAATTCGGATATCGGTTAGACCTTTGGTGGAGTATGTGTACCGCAGTGGCAGCATACGTCCAGGGTTCCGGACCAATGCCTCGATGCAGGAGGGAACTCGAATCCATCAACGCGTACAGAAGGAGTACACCGAAGAGGATTTAAAAGAAATCGTACTCGAAGCTGCGATTCAACATGGCGATCTGACCTATGTGGTGGAAGGTCGATGTGATGGCCTGATCCGGTTGGAAGGTCAGTTAACGGTGGATGAGATCAAATCGACTGCGGGCAATCTGGATGATCTGGGAGAGGGTCTTTCCGTACACTGGGCGCAGGCTATGATGTATGCGTACATGTACGCCGTTCAGCAGGATGAACCGCGGATGCAGGTTCAGCTTACGTATGTGCATTCGGTGACCCATGAAGAAAGACGATTCCGCCGAATGGCAGAGCGACAGGAATTGGAGCAGTTTGCGGCAGAAGTGATTGCCGGCTATGCGCCATATGCAGAGATGATTGCTGCGTATGAAGAAAAGCGTGATATCAGTGTAAAAGAGCTGCCGTTTCCTTTTCGCAAATATCGGGAGGGACAGCGGAAGCTGGCGGGTGCCGTATACAAGACGATTCGTGAGGGTCAGGGATTGATGGCCAAAGCACCAACAGGCATCGGTAAAACGATGTCCGTGCTGTTTCCCACCGTCAAAGCGATTGGTGAAGGCGAAGCCAACCGATTGTTCTATCTGACCGCGAGGACGACGACACGGGTGGCGGCAGAAGAAGCTTTTGCCCGGATGCAATCGGAAGGATTGAAGATGCATGTGATCAGTCTGACCGCGAAGGACAAGATTTGTTTTAAGGAAGAGGAAGCTTGTGATACGGGGCAGTGCGGCATGTGTGAAGGATATTATGACCGTATTAACGGGGCTGTGCTGGATATGCTGGAACATGAGACATTAATGACACGTCCGGTCATTGAGCAGTATGCGCGCAAACATCGGGTGTGTCCGTTTGAGTTTTCACTCGATGCGGCGTATGCAGCCGATGCGGTCATTTGCGATTATAACTATATTTTCGATCCACGTATCTCTTTGAAACGAATGTTGGAGGAGCAGAAGCGCAAGACGGTGTTATTGGTGGACGAGGCACATAATCTGGTCGATCGTGGCCGAACGATGTTTTCCGCTGAGTTGGAGAAGGCGGTGTTTCTGGATGTGAAAAGGGAGTTCCAGACGCTGGGCAGCAGTGTGCCAGCTGCCAAAGCCATTGTTGATTACACGGGAGCCATTGATAAGTATCTGATTACCCTTCGCAAAAATGGTGGCGAAGAAGGAAAGATCATACAGCAGGAGGCACCAGAGGAACTGATTGAACGGCTGGAGCCTTTTGTCATGGTTGCGGAGCAATGTCTTGTGGAAGGTGGATCGGGGAATGCTGAGACGGATCAGCTGCTGCTGGATGCCTACTTCACGGCACAGAATTTCCTGCGTATTGCCAAGCTGTATGATGAACGATTTATTACGTATGCAGAGTGTGTTCGAAGTGAAGTGAGAGTGAAGTTGTTCTGTCTCGATCCTTCCGTGCTGCTTCGTCAGACGGCCAAAGGATTCCGCTCCCTCATTCATTTTTCGGCCACATTGTCACCCCTTCGCTATTATCGGGATATGCTGGGTGCAGAGGAAGAGGATTATACGTTGCAGATTCCATCGCCATTTCAGCGTGAACAACTGGATGTAAGGCTCCTGCCCTTATCTGTGCGTTATAAGGACAGGGAACAGTCACGGCGTCCCATTGCAGAGATGCTGCAACAGCTGGTAAGCGAATGGCCGCGCAGTAATCTAATGGTGTTCTTCCCTTCTTATCCTTATATGCGAGAGATCTATGAAACCTATACACAGCTTCCGAATGAAGCGGATACGGTCATACAGAAGCAGGGCATGAACGAATTGGAACGAGAGCAGTTTTTGGATGGATTTCAGCCAAATCCTGAACGTACACGATTGGTATTTGCCGTCATGGGTGGCGTATTCTCGGAGGGTGTCGATCTGCCGGGAGATCGCTTGAATGGCGTCGTTGTGGTAGGTGCGGGGCTCCCGCAGATTGGTCTGGAGAACAACGTGCTTCGTGATTACTATGATCGGACAGGGCGTAACGGATTCAATTATGCCTATATTTTCCCAGGTATGAACAAAGTGCTGCAGGCAGGTGGACGGCTAATTCGGACGGAGGAAGACAAGGGTGTGCTGGTGTTGGTCGATGATCGTTTTACACAGGAACCGTATCGTTCGCTGCTGCCCGAGGAGTGGCATGACTATAAGCGAATTTGATGAATGAACTACGGATGAAATGATGCATGTAGCATTTATTTTTCGATTTTCTTTCCTGTACATGATTGAAGGGTAGGGTGAAAGGGTTATAACTTGGTTAGCAACGAACGAACAACGGCGAATACCCTATCCGTTCCGCGGTCCGCTTCGAAAGCAATCAAGGAGGTCGGTTATAATGAAGAGAAATCATACCATGATGCAGTTTTTTGAGTGGCACTTGGCTGCAGACGGAGATCATTGGAAGCGACTGGCTGAAATGGCCCCGGAACTGAAAGCCAAAGGCATTGACTCGGTATGGGTACCTCCCGTAACCAAAGCAGTGTCTGCAGAAGATACAGGTTATGGTGTATATGATCTGTACGATCTGGGCGAATTTGATCAAAAGGGTACCGTACGCACTAAATATGGCACCAAGCAAGAACTGGTGGAGGCCATTGCCGAGTGTCAGAAGAACGGAATCGCCGTCTATGTGGATCTGGTCATGAATCACAAGGCTGGAGCAGATGAGACGGAAGTGTTTAAAGTGATTGAGGTTGATCCCAATGATCGAACGAAGGAAATCTCCGAGCCGTTCGAAATTGAGGGTTGGACCAAATTTACATTCCCAGGGCGTGGGGATCAATACTCCTCCTTTAAGTGGAACTCCGAACATTTCAATGGCACGGATTTTGATGCCAAGGGAGAACGGAGTGGTGTATTCCGCATCGCAGGTGAGAACAAGAACTGGAATCAGAATGTCGATGATGAGTTTGGTAACTACGATTATCTGATGTTTGCCAATATAGATTATAACCACCCGGATGTGCGGCGCGAGATGATCGATTGGGGGAAATGGCTGATCGACACACTCCAATGCGGTGGTTTCCGGCTGGATGCGATCAAGCATATCAACCATGAATTCATTAAGGAATTCGCAGCAGAGATGATCCGCAAACGCGGTCAGGATTTCTACATCGTAGGTGAGTTCTGGAACTCGAACCTGGATGCGTGTCGTGAGTTCCTTGATACGGTAGACTATCAGATCGACCTGTTCGATGTGTCTCTTCACTACAAGTTGCATGAGGCTTCTCTTGCCGGAAGAGACTTCGATCTGTCCAAAATATTTGATGATACCTTGGTTCAGACCCATCCTACCCATGCGGTAACCTTTGTAGATAATCATGACTCCCAGCCCCATGAGGCGTTGGAATCATGGATTGGAGACTGGTTCAAACCGAGCGCCTATGCGTTGACGCTATTACGTCGCGATGGTTATCCGGTTGTATTTTACGGAGATTATTACGGCATTGGTGGACCTGAACCTGTGGATGGCAAAAAAGAAATTCTGGACATTCTGCTGTCTGCCCGTTGCAACAAGGCGTATGGAGAGCAGGAAGATTATTTCGATCACGCCAATACGATTGGCTGGGTACGTCGTGGTGTAGAGGAAATCGAAGGCTCTGGTTGTGCGGTGGTCATCTCCAACGGGGATGACGGTGAGAAAAGAATGTTCATCGGAGAGCATCGTGCTGGTGAAGCCTGGGTAGATCTGACGCACAGCTGTGAGGATCAGATTACCATTGAGGAAGACGGCTGGGCCACCTTCCATGTATGCGGTGGAGGCGTCTCGGTATGGGCTCTTCCGGAGCAGGATGAGGACTGCGCTGACGCTGAGTAATGGCATAGTGCTAGGCATGATAAGAAAAGATATACCGATCGCTATGAAAAAAGTATATAGATCGTTGAACCACCTGAACAGGCGAGCAAGCATGCCTGTGTTCAGGTGGTTTTTTTGCATTTTTCTATGAATAAGGAAAACTTCATCCTAACGAACTCAACACGCCTTATTACCACTGAATTAGCGTTATTGAAATTCTAACGAATCTCAGTAACCTTATTACTCTCAAAAACGATTGAAATAGCGCGGATAGGAGCAACATCACCAGATTAACGCGTTTGAGATTCGTTAGAATACTGGTAACTCGGATTTCAACCGAATAAGGCCTCTCAGATTCGTTAACTTAACGTGGGTTAAGGCTCGCCGCATAGGCACACGAATCACTTCTACAAGTGAAAACATGAAATGAGAAAGGAACACTTCGGTTCCACATCTTAATACATGGTACAATAATCCAACTATGGAGTGTTAGAAAACAAAATGAGAGAACGTAATAAGCGATATTTTTTGCAGAAGATGGAGAAGAGGAGGGATGGCATGAGCCCCAAAAGAAAGATGAACCGTTTCTTCCCGTTGGTGGTGTATCTATTTGTATTAGCCATGTGTCTGGGGGCTTGCAGTTTGGGAGCAAACCAGGGGCCGGCGGGTGAACCGAAGCGAACTGATGAGTATACGTTGAATTCGGAGCGAAGAGACTTAAAAGAGCGGGTTACGAAGAACCTTGAGTCTTTTCAGACGAACTCGCCTGATGATTATACTTTGACTGCAACGGTGGATGTGAGTCATGAATCCGGAGTTGATCGGATTAATTATGAGATTTTGGTGAATGAGGCTCGGGTGTCCATGGTTAATGTCATTCAGTCCTTCACCCTCGATCCCAACATGATAAATCGAATAAATGCTGGAGAGTTATTTCATTCCAATGTGAGCAATACACACGAGATTAGTTTAGAGTCTGACAAGGAACCGCTTGGATTGAGTTTGAGCAGAAGTTACGTCTTGAAGCCAAAGGCGGAGATCGACAGCAATATCCTCCAGCGTTATGCAGATATGTATATCAAAATTTCCTATGGCCCAAATGATCAGCGAACGGAAGATTATTTTCATGTTCAGGCCGAGCCGTCTCCAAGGACGATTGAGTATATGAAGTCATTGGAGAGAGATTAGATTAATAGAAAGGCAGCATCCGCCAGTTCCGTATGAGGAATCTGAGTAGACGCTGCCGGTTATCTATTTAAGATAGTAAGGTTATTACTTTTCAAAATACTGATTCATCGTATCCCACATTCGATTGAACTCACTTCGTTCCATTGAAAATGCTCCAGGCTTCTCAGGTTTATGATGAGAAGTTGGCTCAAAGTTTAAGTATTCATGGTGTGTAGTACACTCATAGTTTTTGCTGTTAATGAGGAATTCAACTCTATCCTTAAAGGGTCTTTCCAGTAATTTAACCACCATGATGTCTCCACTACTGGTGCTTCTTGCAGGAGAGTATATCAGAAAGTAACCTTGTTCAATTCGATATTCCATAGCAATGACCTCCATTAGAATATAGATCGAATACGATAGTATCCGATACCCTCTTTCCGTTTACCTACTCCAACTCAAATGATTCCAACGTACCAACCATCCGTAGATCATGCTCGCGGTTGAATTGTTTCCGGTTGTCCGCATCCGCGTATTCATCATGATAATGCATCAGTACGGTTTTCCGTCTCACTTCGGCGGGTAACTGCTCCAGATCCTTTAATGAAGTATGGGATTTGATCACCAGATCATGCATATGGCATTCATGGAAAATCAGCTGCACATCAGCGGCGATCTGCTCCACCCGTTCCTGGTCGAGTGTACTGTCTGCACTGTAATAGAAGTAAGGCTTGGCGAGTAGCCCATTGCTGACCATACCGGGAACATGCTGCGTCCGAAACGTCTCAAACGTCACGCCGCCCAGTTCAAATGTGCCTCCGTCTGGCAGTGGAACGACATCGTAGTAATCGCTCATGGTACGTTCACCATCCGTTGTATAGCGCATGCCGGGGGATAGAATGTTCCAGAGCGGATCTACCAATTGTTCGTGGATGAACAGACGGGGTTTGCGGTCGCCTACGATCTGTGCGTAATAACCCAGCATCTGAACACCATTAATATGATCCTCATGCAGGTGGGTAATGAACACATTGTGAATATCGGTCATGGCGAATCCATATTCCTTAAGCGCTTTTGCATTCGATTCTGGAAAATCAATGACCAGATGCGTCTCTCCGAATTCAGCCAGCATACTATTGTGATGCTGTTCCACGCTGAACATATCTCCTGTGCCGAGAAAAGTAATTTTCATTCAATTTCATCTCCTTGTGTGATCTTCAGATCAGCATCCTTGCGTTAAATTCAGTATACCTTGTTCGCGAATATATGCCTAAATCAACCTTTTTTGATAACGCTATCATTTTATATTGAACTTTGATGGCAAACAGTGTAGCGTAAAGATGGGAAGTGAACCCATATGAACGTAAACTCACCTAAAGGGAGCGTGCGAGGCGAATGAAATCTTTTCTGGATGAACAATTTTTGCTGCACAATGAAACGGCGGTCAAGTTATATGAGGATTATGCCAAAGACATGCCGATTATTGACTATCATTGCCACCTCAGTCCTCAGGAGATCTACGAGAACAAAACCTTTGGCAATCTTACAGAGGCCTGGTTATACGGTGATCACTACAAATGGCGGCTCATGCGCGCGAACGGAATTGAAGAGCAATATGTAACTGGCGGGGAAGGAGTGACCGATTACGATCGTTTTCTGGCTTACGCCAAAACGGTACCCATGATGATTGGTAATCCGCTGTACGCGTGGTCTCATCTGGAATTACAGCGATACTTCGGTGTCTACGAAGTTCTTAATGAGACAAGCGCACCGGCCATCTGGGAAAAAGTAAATGCCAAACTGAACAGTGACGGATTCGGTGCACGTGATATGATTACCAAATCCAATGTCACTGTTGTATGCACAACCGATGATCCTACCGATTCTCTGGAGTATCATCTGAAGATTCAGGAGATCGAAGGTTTTGATACAGCCGTATTGCCATCCTTCCGTCCGGATAAAGGGCTGGAGTTGAACCGCGATACCTTCACCGAATGGGTGGGCAAGCTGTCACAGGCATCCGGCACCGCGATTTCAGATTATGAATCCTTCCTTACTGCGCTGGAGTCCCGTGTGGAATTCTTCCATTCCGTAGGCGGCAGAGTCTCTGACCATGCACTCGATTATGTCCCTTACGGTGTGGCTACACGAGAAGAAGCAGGTGTGATTTTTGCAAAGGCACTTGCAGGTCAGAAGGTCACTCGTGAGGAAGAGGACAAATACAAGACGGTAACACTGACGTTCCTCGGCAAACTGTATGCAGAGCGGGGCTGGGTGATGCAGTTCCATATTAATGCAGCCCGCAACAACAACACGCGCATGTTGGCTAAGCTTGGGCCGGATACCGGTTATGATGCGGTGAATGATACACCGTTGTCGTCAGCGATGATTGGATTGCTCGATGCGTTGGAGCAGCAGCAGGCTTTGCCCAAAACGATTTTGTATTCCTTGAATCCAAGGGATAATGAAGTGCTCGCTGCGATTATTGGCAGCTTCCAAGGCGGGGGCATTCCTGGCAAAGTCCAGCTTGGTGCGGCCTGGTGGTTCAATGATACAAAGGACGGCATGCTCGCTCAGATGAAAGCACTGGCGAATGTTGGTCTGCTCAGCCGATTTGTCGGCATGCTGACCGATTCACGCAGCTTCCTGTCCTACACACGGCATGAATATTTCCGTCGGCTGGTCTGCAATCTCATTGGTGAATGGGCTGAACAGGGCGAGGCACCGCAGGATATGGAGCTGCTCGGACAGATCGTACAGGGCATTGCTTACAACAATGCGAAAGAATATTTCCCGTTTGCCTCAGTGCTTAAAACGGTCTCAGTTTCACAATCTTGATGCTCAACAAGTGCACCTAATCACGCAAGTTATACAATAACAGAGCTATCTTGTTTCTTCTTTTCCATCGTAATAAAAAGCTCCCATTCTATATCCGGGTCTTCATCCACCGGAGTATAGAATGGGAGCTTTTTTTTGTAATTTGGATTCAGGGCATTGCACATAATAAGGATAACGAGCTCCAATGACGGCAAAATGACAACCCCCATAACAAGCGCATATAAGCTCTTGTTATGGGGTTATATTGGTTATTTTTAGATGTTTGACATTGGCTTCTTTCGAGAATATACTTAGTATACCTAATTAATTGTACATCTATTTAATTGTGATGCTATTTAATAGATGTCCTATGATGTTGGATGTCTATGGAATGATAAAGAAAGAAGGAGGAACCCATTATGACTGGTATAGATCCGGTCGCTCAGAAGCTTTTGTACTCCATCATGCAGTTTAATAAAGGCAAATGGAGGCAACATAAACCTCATGGGCGCAATCACAATGAAATTATGGTGCTCGGTTGTTTGCTCCACGGGATGCATCCGGGAGAGCGGTTGAATTGGCAGGATAACCCGCCTGATTTCAATGACACGATCCAATCCAATCATCCCGGGATGAAAGTCTCGGAAATCAGCGCCTTGCTACGAGTGAAATCACCGACCATTACACCGGTGATTCGAGGTCTTGAGGACGAAGGGTTGGTCGAACGGACCATGGACCCGGAGGATCGACGTGCAGTGCGCATTACGATTACCGAAGCAGGCCGTGCTATTATTCGGGCTGCTCACGAAGAGCGCATGCAAATATTCAACAAGTTGGTTGCGCATCTGGGTGAGGACGATAGCCTTCAATTGGCCGAGTTGTTAACCAAGGTGTACACCTTTTTTGATACATTGCCTTCCCTGGAAAAAGATGATTCGACACAAGGAGATGATACGCCATGATGAAACTGTTTCGCATGCTGAAGCCATACCGAATTCCGATTATCTTCATTCTGGTTTTGGTACTGTTACAGTCGCTTGCTGAATTGTACCTGCCTACACTAATGGCGGATATCGTGAATGACGGCATTATTAAGGGAGATATCCCGTATATCTGGCAGATTGGTGGGTGGATGCTGGTTATTGCGATTGGCGGAACAGCATGTTCGGTAATTGCCAGTTACCTCTCATCCCGCACAGCGGGTGGATTTGCCAAACAACTGCGCAGCCGAGTGTTCCGCCATGTGGAGAACTTCTCTCTCCAGGAGTTCGATAAGATGGGTACTGCTTCACTGATTACGCGTACGACGAATGATATTACGCAGGTACAGAACGTACTTACGATGATGCTGCGCATGATGATTATGGCTCCGCTCATGTGTATCGGGGGTATCTTCATGGCGGTATCTCAGGACGCCAAATTATCTACGATCTTCCTGGTTGTGCTTCCTGTACTGGGTGGAGCCATTGCTTTGATTGGTGCCAAGGGTTTACCTTTGTTCAAAACCATTCAGAAAAAGCTGGACCGACTCAACCTGGTGCTGCGGGAGCAATTAACAGGGATTCGGGTTGTTCGTTCCTTTAACCGCGGTAAGCATGAGCGTGTACGCTTCAATGGGGCCAACACGGAACTGCGGGACGCTTCGATCAAGGTCAATGTGCTCATGGCGACCATCATGCCTGTAATGATGCTGGTTATGAACTTTTCGATGATTGCGATCCTTTATTTTGGTGGTTTGCGGATCGACAGCGGCAATATGAACATCGGTTCACTGATTGCCTTCATTCAATATGCGATGCAGATTATGTTTTCACTGATTATGGTTTCCATGATCTTTGTCATGATTCCAAGAGCTTCGGCATCGGCAGAGCGGATCAACGAAGTGCTTGATATGCAGCCGGATCTTAGTGATCCCGAGCAGCCGAGTGGCATGAAATCCATGCAGGGTATGATTGAGTTCGATAATGTAACCTTCCGTTATCCGGGTGCAGAGAATGCAGCTTTGTCTGGTATTTCCTTCACAGCTCGCTCAGGTGAGACGACAGCCATTATTGGCGGTACGGGTTCAGGGAAATCAACATTGCTCAGTCTTATACCACGATTCTACGATGTCACTGAAGGTAGTGTTCGGGTAAATGGTACGGATGTGCGTGAGCTTCGGCAGGAGAATCTACGTGCCAAAATTGGCTTTGTACCGCAGAAGGCAGTCCTCTTCACGGGTACGATTACGGAGAATATCCGTCACGGGAAAGACGATGCCACAATGGATGAAGTTGTTCATGCAGCCCGTACGGCTCAGGCAGAGAACTTCATTACGGAGATGAAAGACGGATATGACAGCCTTATCGCACAAGGCGGTAACAACGTGTCTGGTGGACAAAAGCAACGTCTGTCCATCGCTCGCGCACTTGTTCGCCGTCCGGAAGTCTATATCTTTGATGACAGTTTCTCTGCTCTCGATTTCAAAACGGATGCTAAACTTCGTGCTGCGCTGAAGTCCGAAACGACAGAAGCGGCTGTGCTGATTGTAGCCCAGCGCGTAAGTACAGTAATGGATGCCGATCGCATTCTAGTGATGGATGAGGGCCGAATTGTCGGTTCAGGAACACATAAAGAGCTGCTGGAGCACAATGAAGTGTATCGCGAGATTGTATCCTCCCAGCTGACAGAGGAGGAGATCGCATGAGTGAACGTACAGAACGCAAGTCGCCTCGTCCCCCTGGTGGGCCGGGTCCTGGTCCCGGAATGGGCATGCGACCTCTCGCTGAGAAAGCGAAAGATTTCAAAGGTACATTGCGGCGCTTGATTCGGTATCTCAAGCCCCATAGCTCTCGTCTATTGGGTGTGCTGGTCGCAGCCATTCTGAGTACCGTATTCAGCATCATCAGTCCAAAGATCATGGCCGAAGGAACAGATATTCTCAGCCAAGGTGCCATTGCCATCCTTCAAGGTGTACAGGGGGCGGGGATTGATTTTCCTGCATTGATGAAAGTATTATACCTGCTTGGTGGACTCTATCTGTTCAGTGCTGCATTTATGTATGTTCAGCAATACCTGATGGCCGGTGTGGCCCAGCGTGTTGTGTATGACATGCGTGAGCAGATCAGTGCGAAAGTCGGACGTCTTCCTTTGAAATATTTTGACTCCCGCACGACTGGGGAGACGCTTAGCCGTGCCACGAATGATGTGGACAATATCAGTAATACACTTCAGCAAAGTTTGGCACAGTTCATCACGTCTATCGTAACGATTGTCGGCGTAATTATCATGATGCTGACGATTAGTCCATGGATGACCTTGATCACGATTTTGACGCTGCCACTCAGTGTGGTTGTTGTCATGCTGGTTGCATCTCGTTCGCAAAAACACTTTGCAGGTCAACAGAAATCCCTTGGGGAACTGAATGGTCATGTCGAAGAGATGTACACGGGGCACAAGGTCGTCAAAGCATTTGGACGCGAAGAACAGTCGGTACAGCAATTCGAGAAGGTCAATGAAGAGCTGTATGAATCCGGCTGGAAAGCTCAGTTTATCTCCGGTATTATTATGCCGCTCATGAGTTTTGTCGGTAACCTGGGTTATGTACTGATCTGTGTGGTCGGTGGGATCTTCGTTACACGCGGTTCTATCTCCATCGGGGATATTCTGGCCTTTACACAGTACTCCCGTCAATTCACACAACCGATTAACCAGATTGCGAATATCTCCAATATTATTCAATCGACGATTGCTTCGGCGGAACGTGTATTCGAGTTGCTGGATGAAGAGGAAGAAGTTCCAGAGTCCAAACAACCCATGCAATTACAACAGCCTAAAGGTGCGGTTACGTTCCAAGGTGTTAATTTTGGATATAAAGAAAATGAACTGCTCATTCATAACATGAACATTGATGTGAAACCGGGACAGACGGTAGCCATTGTTGGACCAACGGGAGCCGGTAAAACCACCCTGATCAACCTGTTAATGCGTTTCTACGAAATCCAGGATGGTCAGATTACGATTGATGGTGCCAATATCGAGGACATGGAACGTGGCAAGCTGCGCAGCCTGTTTGGCATGGTGCTTCAGGATACCTGGTTGTTCAACGGAACGATTCGGGACAACATCGCCTATGGTCGAGAAGGTTCTACGGAAGAGGAAGTCGTCAAGGCAGCCGTTGCGGCACATGCGGATCACTTTATTCGTACATTGCCTGATGGTTATGACACAGTGCTGAATGAAGAGGCATCGAACATCTCTCAAGGGCAGAAACAGTTGCTGACGATTGCAAGAGCAATTCTGGCGAACCCAGCCATTCTCATTCTGGATGAAGCGACGAGTAGCGTGGATACACGGACCGAAGTATTTATCCAGAAAGCGATGAATGATCTGATGAAAGATCGCACAAGCTTTGTCATTGCACACCGTTTGTCTACCATCCGCGGCGCCGATCTGATCCTGGTTATGGATCATGGTAACGTGATTGAACAGGGCAATCATGAAGAATTGATGGCAAGTCAGGGCTTCTATGCGGATCTGTATAACAGCCAGTTTGCGGAGCAACAACCACAGGCAATCTGATTACAGATGTAATTAAAAAGAATAGCCGGGAGCACCCTAGTAGGGGTTCCCGGCTATTTTGTCGTATCTTCAGAGGATTGATGCTGAGATATGAATTAATTATTTACTGATCCTTAGACTCTTTCGCAGGTTCATCTGCCCCGTTGCTAGAGATCGACTTCACTTCTACTTTCGCGTCGTCGCTATTCACTTCCTCCAGTGCAGACGGAGCGGGTTCACCCGGGATCAATTCGCGCTGCTCAATCATGCGTTTGACGACTTCATAACAGTCATCGACATGTTTGTTACCCACATAGCGCATGGCCGTAAAGCTGAGTGCGGCAGCCAATCCTTGTCCTGCAAAGGGGACAAATTTGGCGACCGATTTGGTGGCTACGCGTACGCCGACTCTTTTTAGAACCTGTACCACCAATTCCTTGGTAATCATACGACCGATGACTTTGCTTCCGATGGACATCACGAATCCATAGATCATGGATTTGGTCTCGGGGTCCATACCGTCCAGCTGTTTTTGCGATAATCCGAATTTATTGTTAATGGCAGGCAACAGCTGCATCAGCATCCCCACATCAGCCAGTACGTCTGTACCGGGCAGTGGAACGAGTGTTGTACCTGCGGAAGCGGTAGCTCTTTTGCGAACCATGGTACGGCATTCCTTGCGAACTTGCTCCAATTGTTCCAACGTTGCCGGAATCATAGGGAATCCCTCCATTCGTATATGGTATAGATATAACCGTTTTGACTCATTTTGAATGGGTTCTCACCAGCAAAATTTGCAACCTTATGACATAAGGTGTGGAGAAACCTTTTCTCTCATGCATACTATTACGAATGAATGCCGATTAGGATGCATACCTGATTGGGAAAACTATTCTGGATCATGATGAGCGAGTAGCGCAGGGCTTGTTTACGGCTTCAACCTTTGTGGGTAAAGGGCAACAAGCATTGGAATGGAGGAAGAGAAGGATGGAGTTTAACAAAGCGTTGTTAATTCATCATCATCATTCGGGCAAGGCTAATCGTGAGAATACAGTGGGTATGGTGGCTGGTGTGCTGGCTCCTGCTGTTCACGAACTCGTCATTGTGCGCACGGATGAACCGGGTGAGGGAGAGAAGCTGTGTCGTGAACGCGGGGAACAATTCGATGTGGTATTTATCCTGGGTGGGGATGGCACGGTACATGAATGCGTGAATGGACTGGCTGATCTGCAACATCCTCCGTTGATTGGTGTATTGCCTGGAGGCACCTGTAATGACTTTGCCCGTTCGCTCGGCATTTCACCGGATGCAGAGACAGCGGCACAAGAAATGCTGGCAGGTCGGGTGGTATCCATTGATGTTGGACGAGCTAATGATCGGGTGTTCACAAACTTTTTCGGTATTGGCTTAATCAGTGATGCATCGCAGAATATTAACGAGAATCTGAAAGGCGCACTGGGTAAGCTCAGTTATTTTATCAGCACGTTGCAGACAATTAGTCATACAGAGCCGTTTCGATACCAACTGGAGGCGGATGGGAAAGAGATGGAAGGCGAAGCTGTGATGATCTATGCAGCCAACGGCCGTTTTTTGGGAACAAATGCCCTGCCCTTTGCACCGGATGCGTTGCAGGATGGCGAACTGGACGTGCTCATTATTCATGAGACAGGCATCCCGCTGCTGCGAGAGATACTATCACACAAACCGGAGGGAGATTGGCAACCCCAGAGTGAGAGCATTTCATACTTCAAGGCATCTACGCTAAAAGTGAAGACAGATGCGCCGATGTCAGCCGATACGGATGGCGAATTATATATGAAGACACCCGCCGAGCTGTCGGTGCTGACGGGTCATCTGAAGTTTCTAACCGGGGAGGGTTATTAAATCCCCCGGTTTTTTGGTTTGATTTTGACTGATCGGAAACTCAATCATTCCCTGTCTGATCTTTCATATGACGTTGTCTAAACTCATCCTCCAACATGCTCATCTGAATCGCATCATGGTATTGATGATTGTAGAACAAGACATCTCGCTTCACACCCTCGCGCTGGAATCCAAGCTTCTCGTACGTGCGAATGGCTCGCTCGTTGAAGGCGTACACCTCAAGCTCGATTCGATGCAAGTTACAGATGCCGAAGCCGTAGTCCAGCATAAGCAGCAACGCCTCGCTACCATAGCCTTTTCCTTGCTGCTCCGCCTGATCGATGGCAACCCGGATGTGTGCACTGCGATTTTTGGCATGCATGTCCATCAGGACGACATCTCCGATGATCTGGTCATTTTCCTGCAAAGCAATCAGTAGCATCAGTCTGGAGTCATCCTGTGCTGCATTCTCAACGTAACGTTCAACCTGAGTGCGTGTAAAACTGTTCTGTGTACCCGTCATCCTGCGCATCTCGGCATCAAACAGGCTGGGGAAATAAGCATCCACATCTGTAATCTCGAAAGGACGCAGATATATGCGCTTTGTTTCCAGTAGACGGGGGATACGTGGGGATGGTTTTGAATGTGACATAAGTTGTTTCCTCCTATGGGTTCAAGCGTGTGACAGACTGAGAGTGTCCTGCCTCTTAAAGTTGGCGTTACATATTGATGATGACACGAGTATATCCCAATACTGTATACTTCCAAATATACAGTTTAAATAAATTTCACAGGACAGATGAGGTGCAGTAGCATGATTCAATTGCCGAAGCTGGATGAGAACGATAGTGCGCCAATATATGTACAGCTCTCGGATCATATCAAAAGGGAGATCATTCACGGGGAATGGGTTGAGCATAGCCGATTGCCTTCGGTGCGAAAGCTTGCGGAGATGCTTGGGATAAGCACCACTCCGGTGGAATGGGCCTATCAACAATTGATCGCTGAAGGATACATATACAGCCAGCCACGTCGTGGCTATCGTGTTCGTGCCATGGTAGACAGCTACCATGGCATGCAAATCGAGAAAACAGATACACAGACAGTCGAACAGCCCCCCAAGAATTGGACGACTGGGTCAGATCATCAGACCATACACCCTACCAGAGCGGTTCAATATGATTTTCATATGTCACGCAATGATTTCAGCCTGTTTCCAATTGCCAAATGGCACCAATATGTTAATCGAATCTGGCGGGAAGAAGCGAAGGAGCTATTGTTCTATGGAGACCCTCAGGGAGAATGGGGGCTACGATGTGAGATTGCTGTCTATCTTGCGCAGTTCAGGGGAGTCAGCTGTTCTCCCGAGCAGATTGTTGTGGGCGCTGAACAGCATCTGCTGATGTCCCTTTTAGCACAGACCCTGCTTCAAAAGGGAGGATCGCAGCAATCCATTGGTGTAGAGAATCCTGGATACCGACTACTACCCGGCACATTCCGAAATTATGGTTATCAGGTTGTCCCAATCTCTCTGGATTCTGATGGCTTAAACTTGACGGAGCTGGAACAGGCCGGAGTAAAATTGGCAGGTGTGTCACCCTCTCACCAATTTCCTTTAGGTATGACCATGCCGATTACCCGCAGATTGGCATTGCTGGATTGGGCGGAACGAACAGAGGCATACGTTATCGAGGATGATTACGATGGGGAGTTCCGGTATTATGGACGGCCAATCCCTTCCATGCAAGGTCTACGTGAGGGAAGTCGCGTGATCTATATGGGTGGTTTCTCGCAGGTGCTCGCACCTGCTCTTTGTATCCATTACATGGTACTTCCGAGAGAATTAATGGATGATTTTCGCGAAATGTATAAGACTATTCTATTCGAGCAATCAGCTTCCCGGCTCCATCAACGGACATTGGAGATGTTCATGCGTGAAGGTGAACTGGGCAAGCATATTCGTAAAATGCGTAATGTCTACAAACGAAAGCATGACCTGATCGTTCAGGCCATTCAGATGCATTTTGGAGATCGGGTTGAAATAAGGGGCCAACATTCTGGATTCCATCTGGTATTGCGAATGGCGACCAAACAGTCAGCCAAAGAATTGGTAACCATAGCGATAGAGGCAGGGATACAGATCAGTTCAACGGAATATTTGTGGGCGAACGGGAGCGAACCGGCAGACAGCAAAAGAGAGTTCATTATCGGTTTTGCCGGAATAGAACCGGAACGCATTGACCCGGGTATTGCCGCATTGGCTAGAGTCTGGGGCGATTATTAGTTACGCTTAACCGCTCCATCCAGAAACAGGGCTACCAGTTCCTGTGCAAGTTCCTCAATGCTGCCGCCATTCATGTTACGCACATCTTCGCGGTTCGCGAGCATGAGCAGTGACGTAAAAGCATGGGCAAGCAGCATGGGGTTCCCGACACGCAAATAACCATTGTCCATCTCCTGCTGGAAGTGGGTTGCAAGCACTTCAAAAATGCGCACCTCGGCTTCCCGAATCTGGGCGAGTTGCTCTGTGTTCAGATGTTTCTCCGCTTCTCGCATCATGGTCTCCGTTTCAATATGGGAGTGCTGCATCTTCGCTTCCGCAACCTTGATCAGCCGCTCTTGCAACGTACCAGGTTCATCCAGGCGTAGCGAAGTCTGCTGCATGCCCATCGCCATCATGCGGGTTATGGCAACGGTGAACAGATCGGCTTTGCTGGAGAAGTGATAATAGATCGATGCTTTGGTTACATTGCATAAGGAAGCAATCTGTTGGAGAGAGACAGGTTCATACCCGTACTCCATAAACAGACGTGAAGCAGTCATCAATATGTTGGATTGCACAGATGCTTGATCCGCACCCGTTTTGGGTCTGCCCGGTGACCGGGGAATGTTTGTTTTTTTGCTCATGGGTACATACCTCTTTACGTATTTAATTGCTTGTCAGACGTGTTCACAAAAATAACGATTGCATAATTAACCTTCCGGTATATATAATTAACTCGATTATACTATGACCCGTGGTTCATTTCTATAACATCACAAAAATAGGGCCTCATAGAAACAATATAGGGAGATGAAGAGACAATGCAGGAAGGTTCGGGTTATGGCCGCTGGGTTGCTGGCAAACGAAGCAAATGGATTACGCTGTTAGTATGGATCATTATCGCTGTTGTGCTTGGTATGGTATGGCCTGCTGTAGGTGATCGTGAAACCAATAACGCACAGGATCTGGGTGAATCCAAACCATCGGTTCAGGCAGCTGCACTTGCTGAGAAGGAATTTCCCGGCGGTGAAGGATTGCCCGCGCTGATCGTATGGCGTCAAGCCGGCGGTCTGACGGATGAGCAGATTCAGAACATTCAGGCATTAACGGAGCGACTGGATCAAGATCCGGTAGAACAACAGCAGTCCGTTGTGCCACTTTATCAATTGCCACCACAGGCATTGAAAGGCCAGCTTTCGGAAGACGGAAGCACCTTGGTTATGCCACTTTTCTTCAATGAGGGTGCCGATTCGGAACAATTGAAGGAAGGTATTGAAGCACTTGAGCAAAAAACACAAGACATCTTCGGGGCGAACCCGTTCGATGTAGCTATAGATGATACCAATACATTGGTTGCCCGTGTGACAGGGCCAGTAGGGATATCCATTGACGCAAGCGGACTGTTCTCTTCCGCCGATGTATCCTTGCTAATCGCTACGGTTGTACTGGTATTAGTCCTGCTGTTGTTGATCTATCGCTCGCCGGTACTGGCGATTATCCCGATCATTGCCGTTGGATTCGCATATATGGTGACAAGCCCCATTCTCGGATTCATGGCGGATCAGGGCTGGATTACGGTGGATGCACAGTCGATCTCGATCATGACCGTATTGTTATTCGGAGCAGGAACGGATTACTGCCTGTTCATGATCTCCAGATACCGCCAAATTCTCTATCATGAGCCGGACAAAAAGAAAGCCATCTTCCAGGCAATCACCGGATCTTCCGGCGCCATTGCCATGAGTGGATTCACGGTCGTTGCAGCACTACTGGTGCTGTTGCTGGCTGAATATGGTGCATATCATCGCTTTGCCGTACCATTCAGTCTGTCCATCTTCATCATGTTTATTGCAAGTCTGACGCTGGTTCCGGCGCTTCTCGCAATCTTCGGTCGGGGTTCATTCTACCCGTTCGTACCGCGTACACATGAGATGGAAGTCGAACGTGCGAAGAAAAAAGGCAAACCGGCTCCTGCCCCGCGCAAAGTGAAGGAAAGCTGGATTGGCCGTATTGTAGTAACGAAGCCATGGACCGTTCTTGCAATTACGTTGGTATTGCTGGGAGGACTGGCGGCGTTCTCTACTCAGGTGAAATTCACCTATGATCTGTTGTCTTCATTCCCGGAGGATGTACCTTCCCGCGAAGGTTTCACCGTCATTGGCGAACAATTCTCCCAAGGTGAGCTGGCTCCAGTCAAAGTGATCGTTGATGCCGAAGGCAAAGAAACTGATCTGAAGCAACGTCTCGAATCACTGGATTACATTAGCAAAGTAGGCGATGCTCAGCAGGGTGCCGAGAATGCCAACATTACCGCCTTTGATGTGGAGTTCAATCTGAATCCATATTCCATGGAGGCAATGCAGCATATCCCGGATCTGCGAGCTACTGCGGAACAGGCGCTTCAAGATGCCGGAGTAACCAATGCGGACAGTAATGTCTGGCTCGATGGTCAGACGGCTGAACAGTATGACATTGAAGTGGCTGGAGAACGGGATGCCAAGATCATTATTCCAGTGGTCATCGGCATGATTACTTTGTTGTTACTATTATACTTGCGTTCCGTTGTGGCCACGGCGTATCTGATTGCAACGGTCGTTCTGTCGTATTTCTCTGCACTGGGTCTGGGTTGGATCATCATTCACTACGGACTTGGCGCAGATGCCATTCAGGGAGCGATTCCGCTGTATTCCTTCGTATTCCTCGTGGCACTGGGTGAAGACTACAACATCTTCATGATCTCTAGCATCTGGCAGAAACGTAAAACGATGCCGCTTCGTCAAGCGATCAGAGAAGGTGTTGGCGAGACAAGCTCGGTTATTACATCTGCAGGTCTGATCTTGGCAGGAACATTTGCGGTACTTGCTACACTGCCAATTCAGGTGTTGGTGCAGTTTGGTATTATCACAGCTGTTGGTGTGATGTTGGATACCTTCCTGGTTCGTCCGTTCATGGTGCCAGCGATCACAACATTGCTGGGCAAATGGGCTTTCTGGCCGGGCAAGTATGTTCCAATTGCAGAGAAGAATGAAGAGAAACAGAACCAGTCCATGTAATGCATGGATTGGGTGAGATGGACGGCGGGGCTTCAAGCCCGCTGTCCATTTCTTTATTTTTATAGCAATGAGAGTAGAACGGTATGTCCTCCTGAGATGGAATGGTGGAACTGTAAAATATCCGCAGGATGAGGCGTGATCCTTGTTTTCTTTGTATGGGGAAGGTTTACGTAGCCAAGGGTTTTGGGACATAATAGAGGAAGCGTCGGCTTAGGGCAGACGGATGAATCAACAACAATGGGACAACCAGGGGAAGGATGAAAGCAAGCATGACGAACCAACTTAATGTGTATTTTAACCATGACGGCGGCGTGGATGACCTCGTATCGCTGTTCATGCTTCTGCAAATGGACAATGTACATGTAACCGGGGTATCGGTTATTCCGGCAGACGGATATCTGGAGCCAGCAACAGATGCCAGCCGTAAAATCATCGATCGTTTCGGTACATATTCCGTAGAGGTATCCAAATCCAACTCCAGAGGGAAAAATCCATTTCCTGCGGCGTGGAGACTGCACTCCTTCTATGTAGATGCACTTCCTGTACTGAACGAATCCGGCAAAATGGAAGCGCCACTTTCTGCTGTTCCGGCACACCAGCATCTGATCGAGAAAGTGCGCAATACCGAAGGCAAAACGTTGCTTCTGTTCACAGGCCCACTGACGGACCTTGCGCGTGCACTGGACGAAGCACCAGACATTGAAGAGAAAATCGACAAGCTGGTATGGATGGGCGGAACATTCGAGCGTGGTAACGTAGAAGAGCCTGAGCATGACGGCACAGCTGAATGGAACGTATTCTGGGATCCGGAAGCCGCTTACCGTGTATGGCAGAGCGGTATCCAGATCGATCTGGTTGCACTGGAAAGCACAAACAAAGTACCTCTGACTCCAGCCGTTCGTAACCGCTGGGCAGCAGAGCGTCGCTTTGAAGGCGTTGACTTCTTGGGTAACTGTTACGCAGGTTGTCCGCCACTGGTGTACAGTGAGACGAATTCCACATACTATCTGTGGGATGTGCTGACAACGGCTTCCGTTGGACGTGAGGACATCGTGAAGAAGAAAACTGTAAACTGTATTGTCATCCCGGATGGTCCTAGCCAGGGCCGCACGGTGGAGCAAGCAGACGGACGTCCAGTACAACTGGTGTATGATACCGATCCGGAAGCGTTCTTTACGTACATGACGGATTTGGGTAAAAAAGCTGCTCCGCAGCGCTACTAATTTAGGCAGCCTTAAGGCTTGCCATCTGTAAAGGTACAACAAAAATAAAGCCGCAGGCAGTGTCCGGAAATGGGATTGACCCCATGATTCCGTCCCTGCCATGCGGCTTTTTTTGTTGTGGGCTGATTTTATAGATTGAACTAATTATTTTACACGAGAACGTAGAGGGCAGAAATAACCTGAAGAAGCGAAGCTAAAAGCTTTCTGCAAGAAAGCTACTTCGTAAGCATGTACTTCGCCTTTATCCTCAGATTTTCACCATTGTAAAATTGAATCAAAAAATCTGAGAATAACAGCGATCGGAAGGTTGTTCTGTCATCGAAGTGGCAAGTGTGAATATTCTTTAGTTCAATCTATATAGCATTCTAAGCTGCCCGCTATATTTTAAATCGACTAATCAATCCGTTCAGCTCACTGGACAATACCCGTAGGGATTCTGCGGATGCACTCATCTCATCCATGGATTGCAGCTGGCTTCCGGTAGCATGTGACACCTTCTGGATACTCGAAGAGGATTCCCGCGAGATATGCTCCATGTCCTCCACGGAAGCGGACACTTCTTCTGCACTGGCAGACAGCTGCTCGGATGCTGCGGATACTTCATGCAGACGTTCGTTGATTGTCTCAATCCCGGTATGAATGGATGTGAACGAACGGCCTGCCTCCTGAACGACAGTGAGACCGGACTGTACAGCTGTTGTACTGGCTGACATATGTTCCGACAACAAGGCAGTCTGGCGTGTCATCTCGGCAATTAGTTCGGTTACATGCTGGGACGATTGCTCTGATTCCCCCGCAAGCTTGCGAACCTCTGAGGCAACCACTGCAAACCCGCTACCATACTCTCCCGCACGAGCCGCTTCAATACTCGCATTAAGTGCGAGCAGATTGGTCTGTGAAGCGATGCCTTTCATTAGATGTGCCACTGACTCAATTTTATCAGAGTACTGCTCTAGCTGGGAGGTGGAGGCTACCATCTGTACATTCGCCTGGTGAATTTTGTCCATACTGTCCATCGCTGTGTTGATGTTGGCTTGACCTTGTACTGCGTTATTGGTCGTTTCCTGTGAGACATCCGCGACCATAGAAGAAGAATTCGCAATGTGCTGCATGCTGCGCGTAATCTCTTCCATCGCTACCGTAACTTCGCCTGCACGGGCCACCTGTTCAGCAGCTCCACTGGCCGTATGATTGGTATGCTCGGCAATACGCTGACTAGCTTCGGCAGTTGCCTGTGAATGTTTGGATACACCTTCTGCAGCCTGTAGCAGAGAATCGGAGCTTTGACGGATACCGGTCATGACATCACGGGTACCTGTGACCAGATGTTTGAATTCGGAAGCGAGCTGTCCGACCTCGTCCTTTCGTCCAAGTTCGACGTTGACAGTCAGGTCGCCTTTTCCCACTTCGGTAATCAATTTCTTGAGTTTCACCAATGGACGGGTCAAGTAGTGGGCGAAAACATACACCAACAAGACACTGAGCAGCACAATCGCCAGCGCTGTCCAGATCATGGTCATACGGTTGCGAGACATCAGTTCATAGACCGCAGTGGAGTCCAAGTCAGCACCAACCAGACCAAGTAGTTCCCCATTGGCTCCATGGATAGGTACATAAGCTGTAATGGTTGCCCCGTATTCATCCTGGGTCAGATCACCTCGTACAGGTTCATTTTGCTCAAAAGCCTGCAACATGCCTTCATAATGGTTCTCTTCAGGAGAACCGTATGGCGAGAAATCATCCTCTGCCACATCGGCAGCGGCCCCATCCACAACATAGAAATACGTAGCTGTTCCGTTTTCTTCGCGTGTACCAAGTGTGTACAGATACTTCAACCCATTGGCCTCGCGAAGCTGGCTAAGCTGTTCGCGTAATGTACCATAATAGTCCGTTTCGTCTTGTCCCGTGCTTAGTGGCGCATACAGGGAGGTGTCGATGGACTGTGCTGCCCGTTCAGCTACAGCCTGTGCCTGCATCCCCATCGATTGCTCGACCAGTTGAGCCGATGAACGGTACATCGTAATGCCAAGAACCGCACCCGCGGCCAGCATCAGACAGGAAAAAAATAAAAAGATCCGCATAAACAAACTGTTCATTGGTAAAAGTGTTCCCCCTTGATCTGTTGGATGAATCGTCTCTTTGTCTCTTTACTTTGGTGCTGATCGTTCTTTTTTGGTTCGTATGTATTGTATTTCCAATCTTCACTTTTCTACTTGAAATATCGGCATCGGGGCGATAAAGAATTAGCTCCCGAGTCAATTTGATCCGGGAGCTAATTAGGTTTGATACTATAGGTTGTTACATCGTTCCGCCGCCCTGGCGAATGGAGGCAGGAATCTTTTCAGGTCCCTGATTAATATATTTATTGATAAAAGTACCGACTTTGGCATCGTCGAATTGGTCAAGCTTCATCGTTTTGGTCCATGCAGTCACGACGACTTCACTGCCTTCGGGAATATCCTTGTTTGGTACGGCGAGTATACCTGCCCCCGCTTCACGGAATTTAGCGAGGTATTTCAAATGCTCTTTCAAATCTTCGCTTGCGTTCTCACGATAATAGATGATGATATCCCCGTGCTCCAGATTGTGAACAAGGTAATTATAACCCGGGAAGTCGGTGTAAAATCCAAATTTGATATCATGCGGATTATGCGGTCCTGATGTCGGAATCTTCATCTCATACTGGATCGGGTCCTCTGTATGGTCTGCCCCATAGTATTTATCGTCAGTCACATCGATTGTTGCATTGGCGTCCAGATCGGCTACATTATATGTTTTCCCTGCACCCTGTAGGAAGAACAGACCAAACGTAATAATCGACACAGCCATCAAAGCATGTGCAGTCAGCCGAAGGGAGCGACTTTTTTTCTGGATGTCCGCCCGTTCCTTCTTTTTCATGTGGCTCAGGATTTTACCGTGTGTGCGTGATGCCCAGATATAGGCGGCGATGGAGAACAGCAACACGATTGCACCTACGATGAGCCAAAGATAGGATGTGCCTGCCTCGTGCTCCATTTGCATATGATTCATATGAGTCATGTCCATAGAGAGTTCATCTTCTTTCTGTGTAAAATGAGTGATCAACACACTACATGGTGTAGTGTTAATGGCAACGAAGAATCTTCACATTACGTAACGGGAGTTGCTGGATTGGTTTATTACGTAAATAAGAACATACCTGTTGCACTACACATTATAGTGTATGATACATGCTCGGCGCAACGCTGCCATAGAAAACCTAAAAAAGACCTTCCCTGCGCGAGCAGGGAAAGCCTAGTATGAATCTAAAGAGTCAGTAAGATTTATATTTATTGAAATAACCATTTACACGAAACGTAGAGGACAGAATAGCTTTATTCCAACTGATATAGTTTACAGACGTCCAAACGGTGAAAGCATCAGGCCGATCAGTCCAATAATAATTTCACCCAACAATTGATACACAATAAAGAACACGACCACATTGGCGATCAGCACGCTGTACATACTGTCGATGGCTGCTTTGGTACGATTCAGTGGATATTGGAGTAGCACCGAGTTCAGAGCGACAAAGATAATGATATACGAGACAGCAAGCAATGAGATCGCGATGGAATACGAGATGATAATAAACAGATTCGCCAGAACAAGGGATACGACAGCAGGAACAAGCAATGTACCGAACTGGGCAACCAGTGTTTTGGGACGGAATGTTATTTTTTCAATCTTCAGAATAGCGTACATCAGTGCAATCGAAGCAATCAGGATAATGGCAGTGAACAACAGCGGCCGGATAAATCCACCAATGAACAAGCCATCCATGCCTATACGGCTAAAGGTAATTAAGAAGTATGTAGAAGATAGGACTGCAATCAGCGCCATCGTTAGCCATCCGTTTAATGAATGCTGGTCACCAACGGTTTTCATCGTCTGATAAGGACGGGCCAATACACTGAGGAAATAGGATAGATACTGTTTGCTTACTTCTTTGGCTTGCTGAACTTTCTCATTCTGCACGATATTATTCCACTGATTGGAGCTATTGTCTCCTGCAGAAGCATGGTCATTGGTGCCTGTTGATTCTGTTGTCTGTTGCTTCTGAGTAGAGCCAGATGGTGTGTTGGATGGAACGGGTGCCTGTGAAGATGTGGCTTGCGTACTGGACCAACGGGTGTATTCGGGTTCGGAAGCAGCGGCAGATTCCGGGTTCGGTACAGGAGTGGGCGAAGAGGTTGTTTGCGTTAGATTAGAGCCGCACCTCTCACAAAAATGGGCATCTCCATTTTCATGATTACATACTGGACATTTCATGGGTTAAGCCTCCAATTTCTAGAAAATAAAAACAGGTAAACATTGTGTCTCATTTTAACGGTTGATGACGAAGTTTGTCTATGTTTCGCAGGAATTAATACCCCTACAGAGAGAAAGTTGAAACGAAGCCTCGAATGCTGTGTATTAAAATGGGGTTTAGGAGCAACAATAGTATAGGAATGACATGCAGGCATATTAATGTAAATTTACTGTAGTATAAGACGAATTGTTTTCGGCGGATAATGTCTCATCGTTCGCTTTTATGTGTTATTCTCATGTTAACTATATCTTTTGGGTTGCCTATGATCGTATATTTATGTATAATCAATCGTGTTAACACGTCGAATGTACGGTAGTAAGAGATGTGGGTGAGTTCATGGAACTACTGGACAGCAATGAGAGCAAGAAGAAGATGTGCCAGTATTATAACGAAATCTCGAAGGAACTGTTCGGATTTGGCACCACTCTCCTGAGAGTGACCATTGACCAGAATATTGTGACCTTCTACGCGAAGCACCGACGTTCACCGCGCTCTGACGCCCTGGAAGGGGAGGCCCCCGGCTTAAAGCTGGAAGTGGACTTCCGCATGTCTGTCTTATATAAGAAGAAATTCCGGGAGAAGCTCGAGCAACACATGGGTTTGCCAATTGAAGCTATATTGCGGGATTATGATGCGTCCACCCAGTGGGCGATCACGAATGTGATTCTGGAACAGGCCTAAGAATGGATCGGCAGGATTGATTCTTGTTGATGTATACGGAGGTTATGGCCCGGATTCATGATCAGGTTCCGTACAATTTCATATGATGGCGTCTGTCTTCGGATTGATTCTGAAGCAGAAACCGATGATGTACCGGCAGCGGGTGTCGCTTTCCTTTGTTTACGAAGAAAAGTGTTCTTGTTTATACAAGAGCACTTTTCTTTTTGTTTTTTCATACACATCACATATATCAGGGGGAATCAGGATCATGATGAAAAAGTGGATTAGCGGTTTGGCAGCAGTGGCAATGACATCAGTATTACTTGCAGGTTGTGGCAGCAGCACAGAGGATGCAACAGGCGGATCAGGCAGTGGGGGAACAGCAGCTACCAAATTGGTTATCTCCACTTGGGGATTCTCGGAAGATTTCTTCAATGAATCGGTATTTGGTCCTTTTGAAAAAGAACATAATGTAGACATCGTGCTCGAAGTCGGCAATAACGCTGAACGTTTGAACAAAATCCGTCAGGGTACATCGAATGTCGATGTCATCTACCTGTCTGACTACTATGCACAACAAGGTATTGATGAAGGTCTGTTTGAGAAAATCGATCGCTCCAAAATTCCAAATGTAAATGACATTTATGATATTGCCAAAGCACCACTTGGTGAAGATTATGGCCCGGCCTACACAGTTGGACAGCTCGGTATCGCGTATAACCCGGACCTCGTTTCCAAAGAAGTGACTTCATGGAGTGACCTGTGGGACCCAGCGTTCGAAGGTAACCTGACTATCCCGAATATTACGGCAACAGCTGGCCCAATGGTTGTGGATGCAGCTTCCCGTGTAGCCGGAAATGATACGTTTAATGAAGATGCAGCATTTACTGAACTGAAAAAACTGAGCGGCAATGTGGTGAAATTCTACAGCCAAACGTCCGAGTTCGTGAACATGTTCTCCCAGGAAGAGATTGCAGGCGGACCGATCATGGAAATGTATTTCAAAGATCTGAAAGCAGCTATTCCTAATGCGAAATTTGTTACACCTAGCGAAGGTGCATATGCCGTGATGAACACGATCAATGTCGTAAAAGGCAGCAAAAACAAAGAGCTTGCTGAAGAGTTCATCAACTGGCAGCTGAGTCAGGATGTACAAGCGAAATCTGCCAAAGCTAAAGTCGATTCCCCAGTAAACACCAAGGTTGAACTGACTGCTGAAGAAGCAGAAGGCGTAACATATGGCGCTGACGTTGTGGAGAAGCTGAACAAGTTGGATATGGAATTCGTGAATCAACAAGTTAAAGGTTGGACAGATCGCTGGAACCGTGAGATTGCACAATAAAAACAAGTAACCGACTAAAGAGTTATCTTTGATCAACATGTTGAACTTATATCAATTGCAGCAAGCAACCATATCACCGCATAGGAGTTGAGAACGGATGAGTGAAGCGCTGAATCGCATCATTCTGGACGTGGACACGGGGATTGACGATGCACTGGCGATTTTGCTGGCGGTCAAAAGCCGGAAGCTGGACATCCTCGGCATCACCACGGTCTGTGGGAACGTATCACTCCAGCAGGCAACAGAGAATACATGCAAAATTCTTGAACTCGCGGGTGCACCTGAGATCCCAGTGATTGCCGGAGCAGCTGGACCACTCACTCGCAAGTCTCATTATGAACACCGGGTACATGGACAAGACGGATTGGGCGGTGCACTGCCTGATCCGGCCGTATCTAAGAAAGCCGAGGAGGGTTTTGCGCCAGACTTTATCGTGGAGCAAGCCAAGTTGTATCCAGGCGAGCTGACCTTAATCATGACCGCACCCTTGACGAACCTGGCACTCGCGCTGATGAAGTGTCCTGAACTACCTTCTTTATTGAAGGAAGTCATCTTCATGGGCGGCGTAGTTCGCGGACATGGCAACATTACACCAACCGCCGAGTACAACACATACGCTGATCCAGAGGCCGCACGCATCGTACTGCATGCAGGCATCGAGAAGCTTACTCAAGTTGGACTGGATGTGACGCGTCAAACATTGCTGAATGAAGCAACGATTGAGCGTCTCACTGATCCTGCACTGCGCGCGTACGTGGCTCAGAGCACGGAGATTTACATCAACCGTTATGAACAAATGAACGGCGTCCGCGCTTGCGCTTTACATGATCCACTAGCCGTGGGCGTAGCCCTTGCCCCGGAACTGGTAGGACGCAAATCGTATTACGTCGATGTCGAAACCGCCAGCCGCCTGTGCGATGGCCAGATGGTATGCGACTTCCAAAACCGTCTGGGCGAGCAGCCCAACACCCTCGTCTGCGAAACCGTTGACGCAGAAGCATTCCTTGAACTGTTTATCAACGTGTTAAACGCGTAGTTGCTCTGCCCCAATTAGATATTTATACGATTGCGGAGAGTGCAGAACCGATCTGGAGAAGCGAAGCGTTCCCCTTTATCCCCCGATTTTCACCTATGAAAATGAATCAATAAATCGGGGGATAACAGGGATCGAAGGACGGTACTGCAATCGGAGTACTCAAGTATCAATCTCGAATTAAATTTACAAGTCAGGAGTATCGCGATGAAGAAATCAGTAATCTACTGGCTATTGCTGCCGGGATTCGTGTTTTTGGCGGCATTTATGATCATTCCGATTGTCCTGACGATCGGGTCAACGTTTTTCCAAGAAAACTCCTTCACGTTTGAAGGATACATGCATTTTTTCAGAGACCCATACTTTTTGAAAATATTGCTTACGACGCTGCAAGTCAGCGTGGTCACCACCATCGTCTGTGTGGTGCTCGGATTCCCGACAGCTTATTATATTTCGCAGAAAGCGCCGCGCCGCAAAGGCATTTTGCTGGCACTGGCGATCTTCCCACTGCTGACGAGCCCGGTCGTGCGCTCGTTTAGCTGGATGATCATTCTTGGACGCAAAGGGCTGATCAATAACACCCTTGTTGGTCTGGGTATCGTGGACAAGCCACTGGACATTCTGTACACGCCGGCAGCCATGATGATCGGTCTGACGCACCTGTTCCTGCCACTGATGATTATCTCTCTGGTGGGCGTGCTTGAGAACATAGACGGTGACCTGCTCAAAGCAGCACAAAGTCTGGGGGCATCGCGCATTACGGCATTCCGCCGGGTCGTGTTCCCACTGGCTGTGCCAGGACTTGTGATCGGAGCTGTGCTTGTCTTTGTCGGAAGCCTAACGGCGTATACCACACCTGCCCTCCTTGGAGGCAAGCAGCGTGTAATTGCTACGTTCCTGTATCAGAACGCCATGACCCTCAACGACTGGTATCTGGCCTCGGTTGTTGCCGCGATTATGATTGTGATTACATTTGTCGTCGTCGGTGTCATGAACAAAATGGCCAAAACTTTAAATCCGAAGGGGTAGACATATGCGGGAGAAACATATCGGGCTGGGCCTGTTCAGTCTGCTGGTCTTTATCTTTCTGCTGGGCCCGCTTCTGATCATATCGGTCACTTCGTTTGAACCGGGAACGGTACTCAAATTTCCGCCGGAAGGGTTCTCCCTCCGCTGGTATGAGAATATTTTCAACACAGGCGGTTTCCTCCGCACATTCCAGACGTCCATCATCATTTCCCTGTTGGGGAACCTGTTGGCACTGGTGCTCGGAGTTCCGGCTGCGTATGCACTTAGTCGGTACGATTTCAAAGGCAAGTCCGTGCTGAACGCACTGTTCCTGTCCCCGGTACTGATCCCGGGAATTGTGCTTGGTTTTACATTGATGAAATACCTGATCGTAATCTACCATCTGCCGATGTACCTCGGATTGTTGATTGGTCATACGATTATCATGCTTCCATTTATCATTCGAGTTATCGCGTCGAGTCTGTCGAGCTTTGACTTTGCAGTGGAAGAAGCTGCGCTGAGTCTTGGTGCGGGACGGGTAAGAACGTTCTTCACAATCGTGCTTCCTAACATCCGCTCAGGAATTATCGCCGCGGTGCTGATTGCCTTCTTGGAGTCCTTCAACAACGTGGACATCTCGGTGTTTATGACCGGACCAGGGGTAAGCACATTACCGATCCAGATGCTGACGTATGTGGAGAATTATTTTGACCCAACGATTGCAGCGATTTCCGTGCTATTGATGGTACTGACCGGACTCTTAATGTTCGTGATCGAACGGATCATGGGCGGATTTTCATACTTTACTAAACGTTAATTGGAGGCGCAGAACGCTATGGCATTGCTGACATTAGACCACGTATCCGTGGCATACGATAAGCAGACAATCCTGAAGGATTTTCAGTTGGAGCTGGAAAAAGGTAAACTGCTCTCCCTGCTCGGACCGAGCGGTTGCGGCAAAACAACTACGCTGCGCCTCATCGCCGGATTTCTGGAAGCATCACAGGGCAAGTTTATGTTCGGCGGCAAGGATTATACGAAGGTTCCGGCGAACAAGCGGAACTTCGGATTTGTATTTCAGAGTTATGCGTTATTTCCGCATCTGTCTGTCTATGACAACGTGGCCTTTGGCCTGCGGATGCGTAAGGTAAAAGACAAGGATATCTCTTCCCGTGTGATGCGAATCCTGGAAGTTGTTAACCTGAATGGATTTGAGAAACGTTTTCCACAAGAACTGTCCGGTGGACAGCGTCAGCGTGTGGCGATTGCCCGCGCATTGGTCATTGAACCTGACCTGCTCTTGTTCGACGAACCGCTCAGTAACCTGGATGCCAACTTGCGCCTCAACATGCGGGTGGAGATTCGCCGTATTCAGCAAGAGCTGGGCATTACAACGCTGTATGTCTCTCATGACCAGGAAGAGTGCTTCTCGATCTCGGATCAGGTAGCGATTATGAACAAAGGCGTGGTTGAGCAGCTCGACCGCCCAGAAACGATTTTCAAATATCCGGCAACGGAGTTTGTAGCACGATTCATCGGGTTCCATAATTTCATTGAATTCGCTGAGCGTACTGATGCAGGTGAAATGATTACACTGACCGCAGGTGGACGCACGTTTACAGCAACAGCCCATCCTGGAACAGCACGTCCTGGTGCACGTAAAGGCGCGATTCGCCCGGATGATCTGATCGTTAGTGGAGATACCTCTGCGGATGTGGTGAACGCCTTGCCGGGCATTATCAAAGTCAGCACATATCTGGGACGCAGTTATCAGTATGTAATCGAGACGGAACTCGGTGATTTTACAGCAAATCAGGAGATGGAAACACCGTACCTTAGTGGGCAGCGTGTTAGCCTGATTTTCCCACAGGACAAGCTTGTATTGGTAGAGTAGTTGTGAATGTAGGGAGTAGCTTGAGGAAATAAGAGCAGTAAAGAAGGCAACTCATGCGATGATTCCGGACGAGGGCAGTGGTGCGCAGTCATGTGCAGTACAGCAGAATAAAGTGCAGGTTCATTGTCCGGTTCGCATCGCGGTGAAATGCTTGTGAAGAAGGAGATTATGCCCCATGCGTGCAGATCAACTGATTGTGAATGTACATGTGTATAACAGTTATTATAAACGGTTTGAAATGAACAACGTCGCTGTACTCGACGGCAGATTCCTATATGTTGGACCCGGTGGGCCTGAGATGATTCAGGCAGACGAGGTCATTGATGCGCGGGGAAGATACATGATTCCTGGTTTGATCGATATCCATCTGCATATCGAAAGTACAATGGTGACACCGGAAACCTTCTCTCATGGTCTCATTGGCTGTGGAGTAACGTCCATTGTAGCTGAACCTCATGAGATGGCAAATGTGTTCGGGCTGGAGGGTGTGCAGGAGATGATGGCTGCGAGTCGGGAGACGACCGTGGATATGTTCTATGCGATCCCGAGTTCGGTTCCGGCAACCCCGATGGAGACAACAGGTGGTTCGATTGAGATTGAAGATATGGATGTGTTGCTCGCGACTGGCGAGATCATCTGTCTGGGCGAGATCATGAACTATGTCGATGTCATCCGTGATCCAGAGTGCAAGACCAACCAGATTTTACAGCATATTCGCAAAAACTATCCTGATCTGGTGATCGAAGGTCATACACCGAAACTGCTTGGACTCGATCTGCATCGACTGATCTACGCAGGTATTGATTCCGACCATACCCATCAGAGCATTGAGGGATTACAGGCGCGGATTGCCGCAGGTATGTTTATTGAAATTCAGGAGAAATCAATGACACCGGAAGTCATGGAGTACCTGATTCAACATGATGTGGCGCAGCATTTCTGCTTCGTAACAGATGATGTAATGCCGGATTCACTGGTGGAGCATGGTCATCTGGATCATATCGTACGTAAAGCAATTCAGATGGGGATGCGTCCGGAAGATGCGGTCTATGCAGCAACATCTACTCCTGCTTCCCGGATGAAAATGACCGATCGTGGCAGCGTGGCCCCAGGCAAAGTGGCCGATTATGTGTTGCTATCCAACCTGGAAGAGCTTTCGATTGATCAGGTGTACAAAAACGGCCGCAAAGCTTATGACAATTCCGAACCGTATAAGCAAGAACGAGTAACCGGGCAATTTCCACCTCACTTCTATAAGAGTGTGCAGTTGGAGAAGCTGGGCGTAGCAGATTTTGCAATTCAGTTGTCAGATCCGAAAGTAAGTGGAGCAGGTGTTGATCTCGCTGGTGAAGGTGAGTACCAATGCCGTGTCATGATGGTGAAGGATGGTTCTACTTTTGTGGAAGAGCATATTGCACCGGTTCAGTCTGCGGATGGCGAATTGCTATGGGAAGAAAGCGGATATGCGCAGATCGCGACCTTTGAACGTTATGGCGTGAACGGCAATCGTGCACATGGTCTGATCGGTGGAGACACCATCAAACGTGGCGCCATTGCAACGACATATTCACACGACAATCACAACCTGCTGGTTGTAGGACGTAATCGTGAAGATATGATATTGGCAGCTAACACAGTGATTTCGAGCCAGGGTGGCTTCTGTGTGGTGGAAGACGGCAAGGTGCTGTCCCATCTGGAACTTCCCGTAGGTGGCATTTTGACGGAAGAACCACTGGCCGTGGTGTCCCATCAAGTGAAGGAATTGAGAGCAGCGATGTTGTCTCTTGGATATGTACATTACAACCCGATCATGTCTATTAGCACACACTCTCTTGCGGTAAGTCCCGCGCTGAAGATCACGGACCATGGCCTGATTGATGTGAATGCAGGTAAGGTTGTATCGTTGATTGTATAGACTGAAGACACATACGTCGTGAAAAAACACCCTATTTCACAATTGTGAGCTAGGGTGTTTTTGTCTGTGCTTGTTGGAATTATTATTTTAGCAACTTCTCTGGGTTCTTCACTTTAATGGAAACAACTTCGCCGCAATCCAGACAAACCGTGTACATTTTTTCCACACCGAGAGTCATTTTCTTATCCAATGGACGAAGGTTGATGTAATCCGATGCTTCTACGAAAGATGTTCCTCCGCAATCATGACATTTCTTTTCTGATGTACTCATAAGTTCATTCCACCTTTTATTCATTTGTAATGTGTTCATTAATATAATATTCATTAAATGGAAATACAAAATTATCTAATTATTCATCGTAGATTAGGGTCCGTTAGTCCGTAAATTAAATTTTTATTTTGCCTTCTAAAGTCCACTCCAAATATTTGGACACTGAAGGTGCGACCCATTTTCGGCTGTCATTTTCATGATTCCACACAAACACGTCATCTCTACACGTTCCATCCCCTGTCACAGGAAAAGCAAATAAATCCCCAATCCCGCTTTCCCCGAAGAAAATCAAATTATCAAATGGCATATAATATTCTTGAAAATGGTCGTCACGATAGTGTTTGTTTTCATTTTTGATTCGATCTACTGACCAGATAAGTCCCAAATCGTAAATAGCTCTGACTCCATTGGTTTCGAGCAATATTTCTTTTAATTCACGAGGGAGCGTAACCTGTAAGGAGTCTTCCACCTTTGCAATGTCATCTCCAGATGCAGGGGGACTGAACGTATACTCCTTCGAAATGCTATGAAGATGCTCTTTCCACATGAATAAAGGCCTCCTCGATATATTCTAACTGTCAGTAACGAATGAAACGGTATGTAATTGATTGAAAAAAGAAGTCCTTCTTAACTTAAAAGGCTACTGATTTTGATGTAGCGCAGTAATGTTATGTAAGGACTACTCTTCTAACTCCAGTTTACCAAGTTAGCCAACCGCTCGTTCGTTTATAGTTGTGCAGAAGATCATATTGCTCCTGGTACATGAGACGCTTCATTTTGGTTCTATACAGACGATAATCATGTTTACGAGCAGATTTACATTCTTTGTTGTAATGCGTGCTCTTGATTCCTTTACGGTGATCTTTCAGCTTTACTTTTCTTGGATCAATGAACTTCTTGTTGTGTCTCTGTGCAAAAGCTGTTTCATTTTCCCATGATTGAATCTCTTCCTGTGTGAACATCTTCATCCCCGTTGTACCGGGCTAGATTTTGGCTTGAGTAGCCAGTGCCTTGAGCACAACTAATAGAAGAAGAATTTTGGGTTGAACATCGTCATCACCTCAGATCTAATCATCCTTATTTTAACATATAAAGCCGTCCGATCAATTCTGGTCTAAGCGTTATTATGGGCACTGTTCTGAAGTAGAAGTGATCACGCAACAAATCCCTTTTGGACGAGGCATAGGATTACATATATAGTAGTAAGAAGAGCATGCTTGAGACAGGAGCAGGAGGATCAGTAACAATTATGAATATAAAAAATGTAGCTAAAACGATATTTTTCGATGTAGATGATACGTTATATGATCACTTGCAGCCGCTCCGTGGCGCGTTGCAGGATGTTCTCGGCCTGCCGGATGATTTCCCTTATGCTGAGGCCTATCACCGTTTTCGCTATTACAGTGACTGGCTGTCTGCACAAGAAGGTCTATCCGCTGTACCAGAACCGGATGCAGTAGAGCGAATGCGCCGTCGGAGGTTTGAGTTGACGATGGAGGAATTTGAGCTTCCCCTACAATCGGGACAGGCAGAAGAACTGCAAGCTCAGTATCTGAGCAGACAGTTCGAGATTGTACCTTTTGAAGGAGCGTATGAGCTGATCAGAAGGCTTCAGGTAGAAGGTCATACCGTTGGTCTGATCACTAATGGAGAAGGAGAGCATCAGCGCCGCAAGCTTGAAGCACTTGATGTGCTCAGTCTCGTGGACGAGCATCTGGTCTTCATCTCCGGTATGACTGGTTATGCGAAGCCGGATCGCAGATTGTTCGAATATGTGAGTAAGCAGTCCGGGACAGATGCCCGTTCCAGCTATTACATCGGAGACTCGTGGCGTAATGATGTGGTAGGTGCAGTCGATGCAGGCTGGACAGTCATCTGGTTCAACCATCGGGAGGCGCTGCCGGAATCCGATCATCAACCTCATTTTGTAGCATCCAGCTATGAAGAGATCAGTCGTATTCTGACTTTTGAGTGCGTTCAAGCTTAAGGAGATTTATGTTTAAAGGAGCAGTCCTGTTACCGTCTTAGGTGCAGGTCTGCTTTTTTATATTATACCTTCTATAAAGGCATCATTAATGAGGCGTCTAACTCTTCGCTTTCAATTACAATTGCCATGAGTCCAGCTTCTGTTTTGGTCTCGTGCCATTCATGTTTATCCCAGAGTACGGCCTCGCCACAATGCACTTTGATATATTCATTTGCTTCACCTCTTACCCAGCCCTCTCCGCTTACGATCAAAAGGAGTTGAGGAACCACAGCTTGGTGATAACCTACTACTCCACCTTCAGCTAAATGCATACATCCGATATGAGCTGCTTTGTTGGTCTGCGTAATACGTGACATTACGAAATTAGAATCAAATTTGGTTATCTTTTTCCCTGACTCTTGTTTAAATTGAAATATCCTCATGTTTACCTCCGCAATAGTGACTAAGTTAACTTCCTACAATGATAACTATCCTTATGATGGGTATCATACTATTCCACTAATTTATGGATAATCCGATCAGATGAGTCTATCATAGCTCCAATGGTTTAGGAACAGTTTGCATACATTCATCATTTTGTTAGTTGTTTGTGCCAACGTTTCTATGAAGCTCAGCTTCATGGAATCTTCATTTACAAGACAGTGCAAAAGCCTTCCCAAACCGTATATGCGGTGTTATAATTAAAACAAGATTTAGATTAAGTCTAAATTAAAAGAAGCGAACCGAAGCAATCCATCATAAAATTCAAATTCTATTTTTATATTCGAGAGGGGATAAATTCCATGAGCACAATCCAAACTAGAAACAACACTTTTGCTAACAACGCCACAGCACTTCAAGATGTTCTGAACCGTCAGATCGCGGGCTGGTCCGTACTGTACACGAAACTGCATAACTTCCACTGGTATGTCCAAGGACCTCATTTCTTCACACTGCACGCCAAATTCGAAGAACTGTACAACTTGGCTACGGCGAATATGGACGAAGTTGCAGAACGTTTGCTTGCTATTGGTGGACGTCCGGTGGCTACAATGACTGAACAGCTACGTCTGTCTCCGATTGAAGAGGCACAAGGACAGCTGTCTGCTGAGCGTATGGTGGAGTCGGTGATTGCTGATCTGCGCACGATGGAGGAAGTGATTCGTCAAGGCATTCACGAAGCAGGAGAAGCGGAAGATAATGCTACGGAAGATATGCTGATTGGATTCACTGCTGCACTGGATAAAGAGGTCTGGATGTTAAACGCATTTCTAGGCAAATAAGCAAAGTCACCCTACATCCTGACAACGATATGTAGAGTCCGTGAACAAAGTGTCCGTTCGCTTACAAATCCGGTGCGCTTGCCGTATAATGATGGCATTCAAGATGTACAGAATGGTGGAATGAACGATGCGGTCAGACCTGGAACAATTGCAGGAAGAAGCTGAACGGTTTATATATACATGTTATGAAGAGCTGGGCCATTCGCGTGAAGACGCACAGGCCCGGCTTGCTGCCGTTATGGGCGAGATCGAAGTAACGGGTACCTATGTGCATACCACAGAGGAATTGGAGCAGGGTTGTAAAATGGCATGGCGGAACAGCAACCGCTGTATCGGGCGGCTGTTCTGGGATAAACTTCGGATCGTGGACGCCCGTCACGCTGATACGGCAGGAACGGCAGCGGAAGCTGTGCTGAATCATATTCATGTGGCATCCAACGGTGGCAAAGTAATCCCGATGATTACCATCCTTCCACCAGATGGGCCAAACGGAACTCCGGTACGCCTCTGGAATCATCAGCTCATTCGTTATGCAGGATATGAGACGGAGCAAGGCATTATTGGAGACCCTGCTTCCGTGGAACTGACCAAGGCGGCGATGTCCCTTGGCTGGCAGGGGGCAGGTAGCTCATATGATGTGTTACCGCTCATTATTCAGGCGCAAGGACAAGCCCCAGAGTGGTATGTTATACCCGAAGAAGAGATTGTGGAAGTTCGTATCGAACACCCGGAGCGACCGGAGATAGCCGAACTTGGCATGCGCTGGTATGGTGTGCCGATGATTGCCGATATGCGACTGGAGATTGGCGGTATATCTTATCCAGCAGCACCGTTCAATGGTTGGTATATGGGTACCGAGATCGGCGCCCGTAATCTGGCGGATACGTTCCGGTATAACAAGCTGCCTGCGGTGGCGGAAGCGTTTGGATTGAATACGTCGAGTGAAACGACATTGTGGAAGGATCGAGCGTTGGTCGAGTTAAATGTGGCTGTGCTGCATTCGTTCAAAAAAGCAGGCGTGAGCATTGTGGATCACCACACGGCGGCAGCGCAATTTGCTATGTTTGAACAGCGGGAAGAGAAGGCTGGGCGTGAACTGACCGGAGATTGGGTGTGGCTGATTCCTCCAGTGTCTCCGGCAACTACACATATTTTCCACAGCTCCTATCGTAATGAGATCGTGAAGCCGAACTTTTTCCGTCAGGATCAGGCGTATACTCTGAAAGATGGCGTGGCATCTGCCGTAGAGCCGCGAAGCAGCGAGCAGCAGAATGCACAGGTAGAGAATCCCCAGCCACAGGCCGGGGATACACCAATGAAATGCCCGTTTGCACATTAAATTGTGCAGACGGGTTATTTTTTGTGATCCTTTTTTATCAAATGATGAGTTAACCCTCTTTCAATCGGAACCGGCTGCGCATCACGGCCTGAACTACAATGGCAGCGGCAATCAGCACCAGATTGAACACAAACACGGAGTACAGCGAGCCAACTTCCATAAGTAGCGCTGCAACCAGTGGAGACACGATGGAGCCGATTTCGGCAGCAGAGACAATTTTGCCTATAACGGAACTTCGGCTCTCGTCTGGTATGTGATCACCAATATGAGCAAAGAATGAATCCATATAACATGCACCGCCAACCCCGCCAATCAGCATGCCAACGTAGACCCATAGATGGGAGGACGTGTTTAGAAATACAACGACTTCGATTCCAATCAGGAACATGCCGAGCATACAAAGCAACAGACGATCCCCCATCCGGTCAGAGAGATAACCAACAAAGGGGGCAGCGGCAAGCGTAGAAATGCCGGATACGGTGAAAGCGAGACTGGTGGCAAAGGGGTCCCAATGCATGATGTGAGCCGCATACAGTGCGAAGTAGGTGAGAAACACCGCATAGGCGCTCATCTCCAGAAAATGTACCGTACCGTAGCCGAGAAGCTGTTGACGCTGGGTAAGCTCTGTAGTTGGGCTAATCGTTGTTGAGTCGGGAGCTTGATTGGATTGGGAGATAGACGTACCTTGCGTATGCAGTGCATCAGATGTTGTTGAAGGTAGAGGAGGTGCAGTCATAGTAGTATGCGGATGGGAGTCATTTGTAGTGAAGTCTTCAACAACATCCGTGTGCAGCACCGAGTGTGTTGAGTTGTCCAGAGGTTCTTGTGTCGTCTTCATCCCCATCGCAGCGACCACGGCCATCAGGCAACATACCGTGACGAGCAAAAAAGGAACCGACAGTGGCCAGTGCAGCGCCAGCCAGCCACTTATGACCGGACCGAGCACCATGCCGCCACCTTCACTGCTGCTGATATATCCATTGTATAGGCCGCGGTTGTCTACATTACCCCCATCCCCGATGATGGAACGCACGACCACGGTAAGACCGGTGGAAGCCAGCCCTTGCAGCAACCGGAGCAGACCAAATAATACGGCCGTAGAAGACAAAGCGAAGCCACCCATACAGACCGCGAGCAGTAACAGCATCAGGATGAGCGCCTTTTTCCCTCCGAGCTTTTTATAAATTGCCGCTGCTGGAATACCCCCAAGGACTTTACCCACATAAAAGAGTGCGAAAATAACCCCCATCATCCAGCCGGACAGGCCGAATTCTTCAATAAACAAAGGAAACAGAGGCAGGATCATGAATCCGCCCATCTGACTTAGGAAACAAATCGTCATCAGCAAAGGCAAGTTACGACGAATATCCAAGAGCCAAGACTCCTCTCACACATAAAATGGAATCCTAAACGTGCTTCATTTCCCACAGGAATGCGTAGATATCGACATATACCCGTAATGTATGCAGAATTTATGAAAATAAGAAGAAATCACACGGGGCGTTTACATCAAAACCATTGCGGATATACCTGAATCATATATAATAGATGGGTTATCTATAAGGATGCATGAACGAAAGTGTACAGATTTAAGAGGTACCTCAAGTATAAGGGGGCGATGTGAGGCATGTCAGAACAACAACCGATTATCCGCTTCGAAGCGGTGACTCAGCAATACGATCAGGATGAAGCCGTATTGAAGGCAGTCAGCTTTGAGATTGAGCGGGGTAAATTTTATACGCTTCTTGGCCCATCGGGCTGCGGGAAAACAACGATATTGCGGCTGATTGCCGGTTTTGCGGAGCCGACACAGGGCAGTATTTATTTTAATGGTGCGCTTATCAACCGGGTGCCTGCCCACCAGCGGCAGGTGAATACCGTATTTCAGGATTACGCGTTATTTCCACATTTGAATGTATTTGAGAACGTAGCTTTTGGTTTGCGGATCAAAAAGATGAAAACGGCTGAAATTCGCAGCAAAGTGTTGGAAGCCCTCAAATTTGTCAATCTATCCGGTTACGAAAACCGTGAAATCGGCGAAATGTCCGGCGGACAACGACAACGTGTTGCGATTGCACGCGCCATTGTGAACGAACCTGAAATTCTGCTGCTGGACGAGCCGCTCTCAGCACTCGATCTGAAGCTGCGGACCGAAATGCAGTATGAATTACGAGAGCTGCAACAGCGACTGGGCATCACGTTTATCTTTGTTACGCATGATCAGGAAGAGGCCTTGGCGATGTCCGACGAGATCTTTGTCCTGAATGGCGGCGTGATTCAACAGAGTGGTACACCGAATGATATCTATGATGAGCCGATTAACCGTTTTGTTGCAGACTTTATCGGAGAATCGAACATTGTATCGGGCAAAATGAAGCAGGACTTTGTGGTGGAATTCGCTGGCGCACAGCACGAGTGTGTCGATCAGGGTCTCCAGCCGGACGAGCCGGTAGAGATTGTCATTCGTCCAGAGGATCTTGAGATTACAACCGAAGAACAAGGTAAGCTGAAGGTCAATGTGGACTCCCAGTTATTCCGCGGAGTGCATTACGAAATATCCACGTACGACGATGCGGGCAATGAGTGGCTTGTTCATTCAACCAAGAAAGCTGTTGTCGGCGCGCGGATAGGGCTCTATTTTGACCCGGAAGCTGTACACGTTATGCGCTTTAACGAGACCGAAGAAGAGTTCGACAAACGACTCGAAGCCTATCAAGAGGCCGCTCATGCAGACTAAGGCCAGCACACGCAATGCGTATCTGATTCCATATGTACTATGGATGGTGTTGTTTGTTGTGGCGCCGGTTCTGCTGGTCATCTATTATTCATTCTTCGATGTGGAGGGTAACTTCACGTTTGGCAACTACGCCCGCTTCTTTACGCCGGTGTACTTGCAGATGACGCTCAGTTCGTTCTGGTATGCATTTCTGATTACGGCGTTCTCGCTGCTGATCTCGTATCCAACGGCGTATATGCTGACCCGGACGAAGCACAAGCAGCTGTGGTTGCTGCTGATCATTCTGCCAAGCTGGATCAATCTTTTGTTAAAAGCGTACGCCTTCATCGGCCTGTTTGGAACGTATGGTCTGACCAACTCCCTGCTTGAAGTCGTGGGTATTGGCACACAGCAGATTTTGTTCACCGATTTCAGCTTTATCTTTGTCTCGGTGTATATCTTCATTCCATTCATGATCCTGCCGATCTTCAATGCGCTGGAAGAGATGAATCCATCGTTGATCTACGCGGCGCGGGATCTGGGAGCCTCATCTTGGCTGACGTTCCGCCGGGTTATCTTTCCGCTGACCATTAGCGGGGTGAAATCAGGATGTCAGGCTGTATTTATTCCTGCGCTGTCTCTGTTCATGATTACCCGCCTCATTGCGGGAAACCGTGTAATTACGCTGGGAACAGCAATTGAACAGCATTTTCTCGTCACCCAGGACTGGGGAATGGGTTCGACGATTGCCGTCTTTCTGATTATTGCGATGGCGATTATTATGTTCCTGACTGGATCAGGCAAGAAGGAGGTGCGTAATGGGAAGAAACGGAAAGCTGTCTAACGTCTATCTAGCCGTTGTATTCGCCATATTGTACGCACCGATTGCGTATCTGATCTTCTACTCCTTCAATAGTGGCGGCCATATGCGCAGCTTCGAAGGATTCACACTCGAATGGTACAGAGAGGTGTTCGCCGATACACGGCTGCTCATCATAGTGCTGAATACATTTATCATTGCGCTCCTGTCATCGGCGATCTCGACGATCCTTGGTGTAGCAGGAGCACTGGCGATCTACCATGTGCGTCGTAAACGGACCAAGAATACGTTGCTGTCACTCAATAACGTGCTCATCGTTAGTCCGGATGTTATCATTGGTGCGTCATTCCTGATTCTGTTCACCATGATTGGTATCAAACTGGGTTTCACTTCGGTTTTGCTGTCTCATATTGCGTTCAGTGTACCGATCGTTGTCATCATGGTGTTGCCGAAGCTGCAGGAGATGAGCCCTACACTGATGGATGCGGCGCGCGATCTGGGCGCTGGTTCATGGCAGATTCTGACGCGTGTGGTGCTGCCATACGTGAAACCGGGTATTTTTGCCGGATTCTTCATGGCATTGACGTACTCGCTCGATGATTTTGCAGTAACATTCTTCGTCACGGGTAATGGGTACTCTACACTCTCTGTAGAGATATACTCGAGAGCAAGGCAGGGCGTTTCGTTGTCCATCAATGCTCTGTCCACCCTATTGTTCCTGCTGACGGTGTTGCTGGTGGTTGGATATTACTTCATTAATCGCCGTGCAACGCGGATTCCACCTGGAGGGAAGGGGCTGCGACCATGAAGCAACTGGTACGGACATTTGCGCTTGTTTTTGTGGCCGCGTTTGCCCTGATGATCCTGGCTTCGTATCTGAATAAGAGTCAGGGGTATTCTGGCGGTAACACGCTGACCATCTATAACTGGGGAGATTATATCGACCCGGATCTGCTCAAGGAGTTTGAGGATGAGACCGGTATTAAGGTTATTTATCAGACATTTGACTCCAATGAAGCGATGTTGACCAAGATTGAGCAGGGAGGGACCACATTTGATGTGGCGATTCCTTCCGAATATGCGATTAGCAAAATGAAAGAAGAAGACCTGCTCGTTCCACTCGATCATAGCAAATTAACCCATCTGGACAACATTGATCCACGGTTTATGGACTTGTCCTTTGATGAAGGCAACAAGTACTCCATCCCTTATTTCTGGGGAACGGTGGGGGTTGTGTACAATCCGGAACTGGTGGATGGGTTGACGTTTGATAGCTGGAATGACCTGTGGGACCCGCGTCTGAAAAACCAAATCTTGCTCCTTGACGGTGCACGTGAAGTCATTGGGATGGGATTGAACAGTCTCGGCTATTCCCTGAATGATACCAACGAAGACCACCTGCAAGAGGCTCTGAAAAAGCTGTCTACCCTGACGCCGAACGTCAGAGCGATTGTCGGGGACGAGATCAAGATGCTGCTTGCGAACGAGGAAGCTGCGGTTGGACTTGTGTGGTCCGGGGATGCATCCGAGATTATGGATGAGAACGACAAGTTGGATTACATGGTGCCGGAAGAAGGCTCAAACCTCTGGTTTGATAACATGGTTATTCCGAAGACAGCGAGTAATATTGAAGGGGCACACCAGTTTATCAACTTCATGCTGGACCCGGATCATGCTGCTCGTAATGCGGAGTATGTGGGGTATTCCACACCAAACGCCGAGGCGCTGAAGCTGCTGCCAGAGGACATCTCCGAGGATGAACGTTTCTATCCGGACGAGACACTGACAGGTAAGCTGGAGGTCTACGATAATCTGGGCAAAAAAATGCTCTCGCATTATAACGACCTGTTCCTGGAGTTTAAAATGCACAGCAAATAACCGCCAATAACATGTGCACAGTTCGTTAGATTCTGAAAAAAAGACAAAAAGGGTTGCTGCTCGTCATTTCAATTGAATGACAAGCAGCAACCCTTTTTTATTACCTGCTTCAGAGCAATAGCGCTTGAAGTGCCATATAAGATGAACATTAAAGATCAAACGTTAACGGAGGGACAGAACAAACGAAGGAAGCGAAGCGTTCGCCTTTATCAACGGATTTTCCCATTGCTAGATGGGATTCAAAAAAATCCGGGGATAACAGCGATCCGAAGTTGTTCTGTCACCGCAGTGACTCAGTTAATCGCACCCTGTTCATCTTATATAATTGCCACTACATGCGCTTTTTGCGACCTACCATGATCCAAGCCCCACCCATAATCAGCACAATCGCCACGAACGGTTGAATAAAGCTCAAGCTGCTCAGCATCGTACCAATCGACATCACAGCGAAGAATAGCAACGATATCACCGTTAGAATGTTGATGGGGATCAGCAACCATTTGTTCCGACCACCGAACCAATACAATTCAAACAAACCAACAGCTACAGCCAGAATGAAGCCCGGCCACATCGTACCCCAGTTGTTAAACAGCATGGCGATCTGACAGACAATACCGACAGTGAGCAACAAGCCACCGGGAACCAGAAGTCCAACCCCTCTGCCAATCATGGAGAAGTACAGCCAGTGGAAGAACAGTCCGAGTGGAATCACGAATAACGTGGGCCAGAAGGTCGCAAAGATCGTACCCGGACCGAGAGAACCTCCCTGGTTCAGAATCAGGTACACGCCCAGCAAAATGAGAACAGGCGCAAGGATCGTACGTTTAGCCATAATATCTCTCCTTCTCAATAAAACATCAATTTCCGAACGGTTGTATGTAGAGCAATACTTTCGTTACTCACAGCATACCATGAACTGGAAAAGTCTATCCTCCGTCTTTGGAGTTAAAGTGAACCTAGACCAAAGTCTAGGTACGTAAATTTGAGAAACGATACTCCCTAGATGAGTGTGTAGTTGAACATGCTAAAAACCCACCCTGTTGAAGAGTGGGTTCTGTTTTTCTTTTTATCAAAAGAGAAACTCGTTATTTCACCACATCCGAATGTTTCTTGCCCCAGCTGTTCACACCGTCATCCTCAATGATGGAGATGGCAGCGTCGGCGATGTCGGGGTTTGTCATCAGTTTCTCCTGAATACGGAACTTGATGTCATCCGCATCGGCAAGGCTGAGTCCTTTGGTCAACTCAATCAGACCTTCGACATGATAATAACGGCCTTCCTGAATGATACGCATCATCTGAATATCCGCAACGTGCGTGTCTGCGAGAATAGTCTGGGACACTTTGTCCTCAATATCCTGCGGAGCCGCTACCCCGATCAATCCGATCATATTATCATAACCGACACGGAAGGCTACCGCGATCATCAGACATCCAATAATCGTTGTTACAATGCCGTCGAGCAATGCAAAATTGGTCAAGGCAATGACCACGACAGAGATCAATGCAAGCAGGGCACCAAGTACAGCGACAACATCTTCGTAGAATACGAGACGGGTTGGTGGCGCAGCACGGCCAACATTTTTGATGGCAGCAGGGACCAAGGCAAATCCGGCGGCTTTGGGTGCGCGTGCTTCTTTGAGAATTTCCTTCATGGCTTTGATCAGAATGGCCCCGTCGATCAGAATGTTCAAGACGAGCACACCGATGTTAATCCAGAGACCCCCGGAATGACCGGCAGGATGTTGGAGCAGGTGAATCCCCTCATGAATGGTCTCATAGGCCATAATCGTCACGACAATAACGGCGATCATGCAGAAAATGTTAATGACCCGTCCGAATCCGGTCGGGAAGCGGCGTGTAGGTTTTTTCTCGGACAACACACTTCCGACAAAGACAAACCCTTGATTAATGGCATCAGCGAGTGAATGCATCGCCGAAGCGAACATGGCGCCACTGCCACTGAATAGGAAGGCTCCTCCCTTGCACACAGCAAGTACAGCATTACCTGCCATCGCTACGGCGGAGGATGTGTTTCCTTTTTTGACGAGAGACATAAAGCTCTCAGACTTTGGTTGTTCAGCCACTTCGTATGTTCCTCCCAGATCAATGTGGTGTGTAGAAAAGGTAGTCCTCATCTACATAGGTTGTGCATTTCCACTAAATGTTATTATAACCGCTTTGACATATCCCAGCATTATGCAAAAAAGGTCATATCATCATGCTATTCAAGTGATCCGTAGGGAGTAGGCTGATTCTAACTTGGACACGCTAGACTTCTTCAGTACTCAATGGCCTCCAGGGCACGTAAGTTCCGGTTGGATTGTTCCAAAAGCTCCGTAAACGTCCCAGCGACATAATATACGAAATCCGGATCATGCACGTACATAATAATCTGCCCAACCGTTCCTTGCTCTGTCGGATCAAAGTCGAACATCAGATACAGTGATCCACCTCCGAGCATGCCAAACGTAACCCATTTTTTCTGGAAAAGGTAGGGTTTGATTCGGGGATCAAGTTCTCCGATCTCTTCTTCGGTAAAATAATCATCCATGCGGTTCTCCACCAGCGTGGACTGTTCCTTTTGAATCTTTTCCAGGGATAACAGGTAGAATGGTTCGGATTCCCGTCCTTCCTCAAGGCTTGGGTACAAGACGTGAAAGCCATAACCACTCCCATTTTTACGTGTATAGAATGCACGAAAATCAGCAGGTAATTGAATACCGTGCTCACGCTCGAATGCGTCAAGCTGCTCATCCATCACGCCATCAAACTCGCGATAAGCCTCCAAGAGCTCCCGGTTTTCCTCATCCTGTACCTTTTCCTCCAGCAAAACATCCAGTTCATCCATCAATTCATATATACGTTGTTCTGACATCCAGTTCCCCTCCATATGAACTATTCAGATAATAGGGTGAGTATTATGCGAGCAGTCTGTGACTGATTGCACCTCATATTATAGTTATAATCCGAAAAGGCATACAAGAATCCGGAGTCCTTGCTTACGTACTACAATGGTCTCATTATTTATAGGCGGTAACAACAAATAAAGCGTGAGCAACAGGAGTGATCCCTGTAACCCACGCTTATTTTTTATCTACTATATAAGTAGTACTAACCTTTTATATAGTCCTCTTTAATCAAACTTCCAGCATGACAGACTGAGGTTGCCATACTGATAGGCTTTGAACAGGAGCGATGCCTGTTTGTTCTGATCTCCCGCACCCATGGCGAGCAACAGCGGTACAAAATGCTCCGGTGTAGGCACGGCGGCTTGAGCTGAAGGTGCCAGTTTATCATAGGAGAAGAGAGACTCCGTATCCCAACTCACCAGCTTGTCATGCAGCCAGTTGTCGAACTCTGATGCCCACGGGTCAACGCCATTACTTTCCCAGTTCAATCGACGTAGATTATGGACGGTTCCGCCGCTACCAATCACGAGAATGTCTTGCTCACGTAAGGAAGCGAGCGCCTGTCCGACCTGATATTGCTGCTCACCTGTCAGATAGCGATTCACGGACAAGGAAATCACTGGAATATCCGCATCTGGGTAGAGCAGGCGTAGAACGACCCAAGCCCCGTGATCCAGTCCACGAACGTCATCGGTCTGTACCGGAATCCCGGCTTCTGCGAATAGACGCTCCACCTCGGCTGTAGTCTCTGCATGTCCTTGAGCCGGGTATTTAATCTGATACAGCTCGGGCTGGAAACCGCCGAAATCATAAATGGTCTCATAGTTGGCTACCGAGGATACAAGCTGAGTTGTGGATTCCCAGTGAGCAGAGAATAACACGATTGCTTTGGGTTTCGGCAGTTCCTGTCCAAGTTTCTGCAAAAATTCGGTGTACACATTCTCCTCCAGTGCCAGTGATGGGGCACCGTGAGCAATAAACAGAGATGGCATCATTATGAATTCAGTCCTTTCGGGTCTTCGGTAGTCAGATTTGCATCCGTCCGAAGCCATTGTTGGAATTGTTGATATAGATCGGGGGTCACTTGGTGCCCACCGTTGTAAGGAACATATGTGACGTGATTGGTGTGTTGACGGAAGAAATCGGCGTTATCATCGCCCAGTTGTAACGGGAATAGATGGTCTTGATCTCCATGTGAGATGAACACAGACAGCTCCGAATCAGGTTGCAGCTTGTACTCGTCTTTCACAAATTGCGGGATGTATCCACTCATCGCTACAATGCCTTTAATCGCATCTCCCATCACCAGCGATAGAGTCATTGCCATAATGGCCCCCTGGCTGAATCCGGCGATATAACGCCGCGTGGGATCAATCGCATATTTGGCGGACAGATCAACAATCAACTGTTGCAGTCCCAGCACGGAGGCATCATACAATTCACGGATGGGATTTCCAATGCTTTTGATCTGAAAATATGCATAACCTCCACCCTGAACGATAGGTCCACGGATAGCGACGATAATAAAATCAGACTGCAGGGGCTCCATTAAACGAAGCATATCCTGCTCATCCGATCCCATGCCATGTAAGGCGAAAATGACAGGGTAACGTTGATCTGGATTGTATTGAGACGGTAATCGAACTTCATGTATATAAGGAGAATTCATTGAAAACACCACCTGATGAGGATTGAGTTACAACTATCGTTCTGATAATAAAGTTACAATAAAAGTTCACTAATATGAAATAAATATTCTTATTTATGAACAAAATTTATCATGGTTTCATTGTAGGGTCAATACTTTTTTTGTATGATGAATATATGTTGTTTATAAGAAACCCTGAATAGTTTTAAAAGAAGTGACGCTGTGCGTGGTTCATATCTTATTCCCGAGGACGTGATCAGGATGTTAAAGCGTATCGTGCCTATTTTGAGAATATTTGATGAAAATAAAGCTAGAGAGTTCTACCTTGAATACCTGGGTTTCCAATTGGATTGGGAACATCGATTTGAGCAAGATATGCCCTTATATATGCAGGTTTCGCTCGATTCCATCGTGATTCATCTGTCTGAACATCATGGAGATTGTACACCTGGAGCTGCCTTGCGCGTAGAAACGGATAACTTGGATACATTCCATGGTGCACTTCGTCAGAAAGAGTACAAACATGCGAGGCCCGGTATCGAGGAGACACCGTGGAATTCAAGGGAGATGACCGTGACGGATCCGTTTGGCAACCGGATTATATTTGTTGAGGCAAGTGCCGAATAGATAACCTGAAGAAGCGAAGCGTACGTCTAGTGTTCGAAAATCAATAAAAGGGGAGGGACGCGATATGGATATCGGCTTGGCTATTCGTACGATCCGCAAACAGAAACAGATTACGATCATGCAGATGTGCGAGGGCACGGGGTTGTCCAAAGGTTTTATCAGCAACGTGGAAAATAACAAAACATCACCCTCCATCGCTACACTTGAAAGTATTGCGGATTATCTGGAAGTTCCACTTCCCTATCTGCTGCTGACACCGGAGCAACGGATGAACGTGGTGCGTAAGAACGAGCGCAAGGAAACGACGGCTGGAAGTGGACAGATTAAAGTGCAGCAGCTTACCGCTAAAGGTGCAATGCGCATGTCTATTGTGGAGTTACCGCCAGGCGCATCGACCGGGGTTAGCAAACATGCCGGGGAGGAAAGTCATCTGGTGTTGCAGGGCAAGATTCGTGCGGAGCAATGCGAAGATGTGGAAATTCTTGAAGCGGGGGATTCGTTTACCTGGAATGCAGTTGTGCCCCATGAAGTGACCAACATCGGTGAGGAACCTGCGGTGGTGCTCATCGCTGTGTCCAAAGAGTTGGGTTTGGATCATTTATAGAAGAAAAAAGGACGGCTCCCAAGTCATGAACATGCGAACATGCATACATGTACAATGGGAAACGTCCTTTTATATTTCTAATGAACAATAAGGTGAGAGAGGTTCGTTAGAAAAGACAGAGTGAGACTCTGTTTATTGCGGATTGGTCGTCCAGATGCCTGCTGCTTTAACGAAGACACGGTCCGATAGTTTGAGCGTTGCGAGTGCAAGTTCAGCTACATCTTCCGCCTGCATCATGCGATCTTCGTCGCCAATTTTCAGTCCGGCATTGGTCGCAAGCTCCGTATTGACTGTGCTTGGTGTCAGCGCCGTTACACGAATGTTGGACTTACGCACTTCCTGCATCAGGGATTCGGTCATGCCGAGTAGTGCAAACTTGGATGCGCAGTAAGCTGAACCTGTAGCGAATCCGCGCTCACCTGCAGTGGAAGCAATATTGATGATGCTACCGCTACTTTCCTTGATCATGCTTGGAAGGACAGCGCGTGTAACGTAATATGTACCCATAACGTTGACATTCAGGATGCGTTCCCACTCTTCTGGGTCCATATCCAGCAATGTGCCGAAGCTTGCGATACCTGCATTGTTGATCAGGATATCCACTGCACCGAGTTCCATCTCAATAGCTGCTACAGCGGCTTCCGCCTGTGTGCGATCCGAGATGTCTGCTACAGCACTGGTTACCTTCACGCCGTATTCTTGACTAAGTGATTGTTGAAGAGCCTGAAGATCCGAAGCGGTACGTGCAATGAGTCCAATGTGCACACCTTCCTTGGCAAGTGCTTCAGCGATGGCACGGCCGATACCTTTTCCGGCACCTGTGATGATAGCTGTTTTATTTTTAAGTTCCATGTGGGTAATTCCTCCTTAGAAATGGACTAGGGCGTGTCTAAAAACTCCGAAGGAAGCAGATTTTGCTGAATTTTCGTTCCAAGCAAGGAAGTTTTCTGCAGGCGTGCCGGGGCACGTCAAGGGAAAGTGACGCAGCATGGGGCGAAAAGGCGGTAAAAGATGCACTTCAGCGAGTTTTGAGACACGTCCTAGCACTCAATTATACTATTATTACCCACAGTTCGGAAATTGGCTTCATCACTATTTGGTAATCTCGATGCTGCCAGAAGAAGTACGGGCCTTGATCACTTCCCGGCTCACCATTGGCGATTCAGGCACATCTACACTTCCGGAAGTAGCCTTAGCATCATAAATTCCGTCGAAATCAGGTGCAGCTTGAATGAAAATATCTCCTGATGTTCCAGACGCATTAATCGGGGCGGAATGGGACTGTTCAATATGAATGCTACCCGAAGTGAATTGAACATCGGCTGCGCCGTTTAATTCAGTGATCTCAATATCTCCTGATTTAATCTTACTGTTTACTTGACCAACTACCTGATCAGCAGTGAAGCTTCCGGATGTCTGTTTCACGGTCATGTCTCCATCAATCATGGAAGCAGTAATATCACCCGAAGTTAGAGCCAATTCAATCTTGGACGCCTTGATGTTTTCCAGACGAATGGAACCTGAGGTGTTATTCAGCTCAAGCTGATTGGCACTCAGATCGGTTAGATCCCAGTCACTTGAAGAGGAGTCCAGCTTAACCTCATTTAACTGGTGTCCTTCAGGCAGAGCGACGGTTATTGTGGAGTCTCGATCATTCCAATACAAGGTGAAAAATTGCAATCGTTCACGCTCTGTCTGAGACAGTTGGAATGTACCGTTGGATAAAGTGGCTTGTTCGAAGCTTTTGACTACGGCAGGGTCCCATTTGCCATCCACTTCGATATAACCATTCGAATCCGGGCTTACGACAAATTCAATATCCGCACTAAAATTAGCATTCATAATCATGTTCTGCAATTCATCTGCTTTGAAATCCCATCGCTTGGAGTAATGCTCCCGTTCATCCCCGAACTGAACGCCATAGATGGATGTCCCGAGTAAACCTATTCCGATACATATCACGGCGAGCGCAAGCCATTTCTTGGTACTCATGCAGAAACATCCCCTTTCATCGTGTTTTTATTCCATCTAATATATTGAAGAGTGACGATTTTGAAGGCTTTAAAAACGTACTTGGATGCAATGGCAAAACAAATGCCGAAACCGAATGCGCCAATCGCAACGAAGATTTCTGCTTTATCGAGTTGGCTCAGGAATACGAAATCCACAACCGCTGCCACAGGAGCCAATACCAGCAAGGAAAGGCTGGCAATAACAAGCCATACCGACCACATCATGAGACCAAGAGGAATGCCAAGAATCAGATTCAGGAATAACAGGCCGATGGCTGTGAAGAAGTTGCGAGTGGCTCTGGTGCTGTTTCTGGGTGACCGCATTTCGCGATACGTCGGTGCATAGAACGCATCTGAACCCGGCGTATGTACGTCATATCGATCACCCAGTGCTTCCTTGGCGATCTCTTCCGGCTGTCCGAGTTCCCGAGCAATCTCTTCTTCCAGTCTGCCTTCTCGTAGTCCAAGCTCGAAATGTTGATCATAGTCCGAGAGCAATTCCGCCCGTTCCTGTTGGTCCATCGGCCGTAGATGAACTTCCATGGCCTGCATAAATTGTTGTCTATTCATTAGGAGTTCCTTCCTCAATCAGATTTGCGACATTGCGCACAAAATCATTCCACTCTGTAGTCAGTGCCGTCATGTAGATGCGACCTGTATCGGACAGTCGGTAATACTTGCGCGGCGGTCCTTCAGTTGATTCTTGCAGGTAAGTGGTGCAGTAACCGTCATTCACAAGTCGGCGAAGCAAGGGATACAGTGCACCTTCAGCAACTTCGATATGTTTGGAGACCGCCTGAGCCAGTTCGTAGCCATAACGATCCTGGCGGTTAATTAATACCAGGACGCACAGCTCCAATACTCCTTTTTTGAACTGGATGTTCACATTCACACAGGTTCCTCCTTCGTAGCTTCGTTTATCGCTAGTGTATATTGTTCAGTAGTAGTGCAGTCATCATAGCATCCGGTACTGTTTAATGCAAGGTAGTGACTTTAAAATAGTTCCGTATCACGATTGATCGATAATCTATTCGTTTGATGCTGATGCGGAGCTGAAGCCGTCTGTATAACTATAATTCAGCATACGCAAAAACCGGATCGGTTACTTCCGTCTGGAGACGGATTCCGGTCCGGTCTGTGAGATGAACTTTTGGTTCTGCGGGTTACAGGTTAATCGCCAAATGTAGGTTACTCTTGTGCATCGAGAACTTTAAGGTCCTCCACAGCAGGGCCCTCAATGACGTGGCCTGCATAATCGAAGCGGGAACCATGGCATGGGCAATCCCATGAGCGCTCGCCCTCGTTCCATTCTACTTCGCACCCCAGATGGGTGCACGTTGTATCCACAAGAAACAGCTTGCCACTGGTATCCTTGTAGGCGCCAGCACGTTTGCCGTTATGACGAACGACAGCTCCTTCATCTTCGCCAATATCACTAACGTTTTTGTGCACAATGCCTACTTTACCGGAGATTAATTCCTTGGCTACATTCACATTCTCCACAATAAAATGCTTCATGCCAGGATCAGCCTTGAATCTAGCTGGATCGAATATAGCAGCATGTGGATTGTCACGACCGGTGATACGATCCGCGAGAATGTGTCCTGCCATCGTGCCAGTCGTCATCCCCCATTTGGCAAACCCGGTCGCCACATAGACACGTTCATGTCTTCCGGTAATCGGTCCAATGTAAGGCACCTTGTCAATGGAGATCAGATCCTGGGCTGACCAGCGAAAAGGAATGTTGCGAATGCCAAATGTCTCCGCTGCGAACTGCTCCAGGCGTTCATAATGACCGAAGGTGCAGATGCCTTGTCCGGTTTTGTGATTTTCGCCGCCGAAGAGGATAAGTTCCTTTCCGTCATGTAAGACGGTACGCAGGGAGCGGTACGGTGTATCGTCCGAAATGTACATGCCACCCGCATACGGTTCTTCCGGTTCGACTAATACGGCGTAGGATCGTTCTGCGTGTAACCGCGTGAAATAAAATCCGGGGTCATAGACGGGAAAATGAGAAGCTACGACCACATGTTCCGCTGTTACGGATGGGCCATCTCCATAGGTTCGTACATGCAGTGAAGCGTCTTCCTCTACATCGATAACTGTCGTATGCTCGTAGATCTGCACCCCGTGTTTCACAGCGGAATCGAGCAGGTAGTGAAGATAGGCCAGCGGATCAAAGCGTGCCTGACCCGGCATGCGAATGCCTGCTCTGGCTGGGACTGGAATAGGGAGAGGATCGACCCACTCACCAGGAATATGGAGTTTGCCATAGGCGGTCAGCTCGATCTCCAGTTTTTTGAGGTTTTCCTCTGATTGAATATAGACGTAGGCATCTTCCTCTGCCCACTGGCAATCAATCTGTTTTTCCTTCACCAGATTGCGCATCCACTTCGCAGCATCGGCATTGCCTTCATAATACATCCGGGCTTGTTCTTGTCCGAAGTGATGCATAATTTCATCAAATATGACGCCGTGCTGTGCGGATACCTTGGCGGTGGTATGACCGGTCGTGCCATCCAGCACTTTTCCAGCCTCCAGCACGACCACACGCATACCCGTCTGTGCGAGCAGATAGGCTGTAGTAATCCCGGCAATACCGGCACCAATAATCGCTACATCAGCAGTGATATCTTCGGTTAGTTTTGGATAAGCATCGAATTCATGCGTCGCACGCCACAGTGATTCCGGGACGGGGGGCAGACCCGTCTGGGGCTGCTGATTGTCACTCATTTTTCTTCCTCCTTGATCATCTTCAATCTATTGAATGGGATGTTGTTCAGCGCACGTCGTTGTACTCTTATTCATGATTGCCAGACTATGCCAGGAAAAAACGGTGCTGTTCAGATTTTGCAGGGGGGATGTTCACAATTTCCTGCGCAGCACCTCTGTTTTTTTTGCTAAACATGCTTTATGATAGGATTACCGAAATCGTTTTAGGTTTTGGATTAAAAATAGAGTTTTACACCTGTAAACATTGATTATAAAAGGATTAATTTATCCATTGGAAGAAAGATTCTATCCGAATTAACCCCCGTTTTTTCTTGAGATATGTATTCGCTATCATTTTAATTAACTACCGATAACCAAAGGAGATTCCATATGACGACCAACCAAACGAAATATCCGTTTCAAGATACAGCACTAGAGTTAGACTTACGCGTGAAAGATCTTGTATCCCGCTTGACTGAAGATGAAAAAATTGAATCCATGCTGCAATATCAGCCAGCAGTAGATCGCTTGGGTGTACCTGCATACAAACACGGAACAGAAGCGGCACACGGCTTGGCCTGGCTCGGAGAAGCAACATCTTTCCCACAACCAGTGGGGCTGGCATGCACGTGGGATGCAGATCTGATGAAGGAGATTGGCTCCGTTCTCGGAGACGAGGCACGTGTATTTTATAAACGCAATCCGGCAGTGAACGGCCTTACGCTGTGGGCACCTACAGTGGATATGGAACGTGACCCGCGCTGGGGACGGAATGAAGAGGCGTATGGTGAAGATCCGGAACTGACAGCAGAGCTAACGACAGCATTGGTCAAAGGAATTCAGGGCGACCATCCGAAGTATTACAAAGCGGTCGCTACCTTGAAGCATTTCCTTGCGAATAATAATGAAGTGGATCGCGGAAGCGGTTCGTCCAGCATTGATCCGCGCAACATGCGTGAATATTATCTGAAAGCGTTCGAGAAGCCATTTAAGGAAGGCGGCGCACAGTCCATGATGACTGCGTACAACTCCATTAATGGTACGCCAGCGTTGTTGCATCCTTTTGTGAACGAGATTGTCAAAGGTGAATGGGGCATGGATGGTTTCGTTGTCAGTGATGCAGGCGACGTCATGGGCATCAAGAATGATCATAAATACTATGATTCCCACACACCAGGTACGGTAGAGTCTGTTAAAGCGGGAATTGATAGCATCACCGATGATGCTGATCTGTCCAAACAGGCACTGCGTGAAGGATTGGAACAAGGTACACTCACGATGGATGACATCGATAAGGCGTTGTTCAATACGTTCCGTGTGCGTTTCCGCCTGGGTGAGTTCGATCCGGGAGAAGGCAACCCGTACGCTGCTATTGGTGAAGAGTCCATGATGACGGAGAAAGCAAAAGAATTGTCCCTCAGAGCCGCGAGAGAACAAGTAGTGTTGCTCAAAAACGACAAAGGCACGCTCCCGCTGGACAAAACAAAAGCAGGGAAAGTGGCTGTGATTGGTCAATTGGGCGGAACGGTCTATCGTGACTGGTATGCAGGCACCATGCCGTATAACGTATCCCCACTTGAGGCGATCCGTGGCAAAGTAGGCAGCGACAAAGTGGCGTTCAAGGATGGTAATGACCGCATTACGTTAACTTCTGTAGCCAATGGGAAGAAGATTGGACTGGCGGATGGTGAGAAATCACCTGTTATTGCTTCCGGAGAAGCAGAGACGTTTATGGTGTCCGACTGGGGCTTCGGAAGTTATACCTTGCAGGCCGAAAGCAACGGCAAATATCTGACCACAGATGAGGAGACCGTAACGGCTTCCGCAGATGAAGTGTACGGCTGGTTCGTGAAGGAAGTATTCCATCTGTTGCCACAACAGGACGGAAGTGTAGGTCTGACCACTTGGAATGGCAAAACGGTGACTGCACCTAATGGTGGAAACGATGCATTCGCAGTGTCCGAAGAACTGAAGTCTTTCGGTGCTACAGAGACATTCAAGCAGGATGTGATTGTGAATGGACTGGAGGAAGCGGTAGCAGCTGCCAAGGCTGCGGAAACGGCAATTGTGTTTGTTGGTAATAATCCGCTTGTAAATGGTAAAGAGGAAATTGACCGTCCAAGTCTGGATCTGGCCGAATCCCAGCAACGTCTGGTTGAGGCGGTCTATGCCGCGAACCCGAACACGGTAGTTGTCATCGTGGGTAGTTATCCGTTCACATCGAATTGGGTTCAGGAGAACATCCCGGCGGTATTGTATACTTCACACGCAGGACAGGAACTGGGTAACGCAGTGGCTGACGTATTGTATGGCGACTATGCGCCAGCAGGCCGTTTGAACATGACATGGGTACAATCGGCAGATCAACTGACCGACATCAAAGATTACGATATTATTCAATCCGGTCGCACGTATCAATATTTTGAAGGTAATGTATTGTATCCGTTTGGACATGGTCTGACGTATGCAACGTTTAAATACAGCAATTTGGAAATTAGCCCAACTCAAGTGGGTACAGAGGGCAACGTTACGGTAACTGTGGATGTGACTAATACCGGTTCAATGGCTAGCGACGAAGTAGTACAGTTGTATGTTCGTGCAGGCAAATCCCGGGTGAAACGTCCACTCAAAACGTTAAAAGGATTCCGTCGTCTTCATATCGAAGCTGGAGCTACAGTGAAAGTCAGCTTCACCTTGCCTGTTCAGGAACTGGCAATCTGGGATGTAACTCGTGATCGGTATGTCGTGGAAACTGGAACTTACTCCATCATGGTTGCTAAGTCATCCTCTGATGTTCAGCTGGTTGCAGACCTGACGGTAGAAGGAGAGACGATCCCTGCTCGTAATCTGGGCGTAGCTACCCGTGCTGAGAATTATGATGCTTACCTGGGTGTTGACCTAGATGAGAGCAAAGAGGGCGGAAGTGCTGTCCGCGTAATTGGAGAGCAAGGATGGATTGCCTTTAAGGATGCTGATCTGGGTAGTGGGGCAGTAGCAATTGAAGCTCGTGTCTCCGCAGAACAAGCAGGTGCTGTGTTGGAAGTGCGACTCGGTTCACCGGAGGGTACGCTATCAGGACGTGTGGAACTGGCACAAGGCGAAGCCCAGCAGTGGTCTACCGTTAAGGCAGAACTCACGGGTGCAGCAGGTGTACAGGATGTATATATTGTGCTGTCCGCAGGTGTACGCATCAGCCACTTCGAGATTCGCTAAGTTGAATAGCTAATGAAAAAGCCTCCGAATGTATTCGGAGGCTTAGTTTGTTTTTTGGTAACCATTAAACGTATTTTTATTTTCCGTCAAACGTAATCATTTTTTGCACAAATTGCTTCAATTGTTTGTTGGTTTCATTCAACTGCTCAATCGTGCTCATAAAATTGTTTACGAGTTCAGCCTGCTCTTGGGAGCTTGCAGTGATCTCGCCAAGTTCATTCTCCATGCCCTGAATGGATTGCCGAACCGACAGAAGAGAATCCTCAATACGGGCCGTCGCTTCCTTGGTATCGACAGACAGTTTGCGAATTTCTTTGGCGACAACGCCGAAACCTGCACCTGCTTCGCCCACACGAGCTGCTTCAATAGCTGCATTTAAGCCGAGCAAATTGGTTTGTTCGGAGATTTCACGAATGAAGCTGGCGACTTGAGTGACATTGCCTGATTTCTGCACAGCTTGTTTGGAGTTGTTCCGGATCTCTTCGGTTGTGGCACTGAGTTCCTCGGAGTGTGCGGCTACATGCTGTACACTGTCAATTAACTGGTTGGTCAAATTTTCGGTAGCATCCATGAGCTGTTGCAGCTGATCCTGGTCATCCATGCTGTAGAGCAGATTAAACAGGGCGATGACTTCACCTTGTTCATTTTTAATGGGAATAAATGCAACGTCAAAAGGAACACCGAATATATCCTTCGAGTAGTGATCGAATCTTTTGACTGTACCGCCGTTCAGATCTGCAAAATTTCGATTTCCATCCAACAGCGGGTCTCCGGGTTGATAATTCAGTTGTTTTAACGATTCACCTGCTGAGAAATATAGGAATTTCTCGTGATCAATAATGGACAGGGTTACGTCCTGGCGGATGGTGTCTCGAAAGAAAGGCATACATGTAATTAATGCTTGAACAATATTCATATAAAAGGTTAATCCTCCCTAGTTACCTTATGTAAACGGTTAAATTTTAAATGCTAAATTACTATCTACCTATATAATATATCGTCATGCAATAGAGAAGAAAGTAGAGAGAATGGATAAAACTTATTTCTTTAAAGAAGGTCTTTACGAATGCTACGATTATGCGGGAAAACGTCCGGGAACCAATTAAAGATCGTTTATTACCTTTCTTATTTACAAACCGATAGTCGGTTTGTATAATTCTTATAAAGAGTAGAGGGTAAACAAGGGAGGAAACGTACTTGAAGAATGAAGACAGACGGAAACATACAACGGCTCAGTTATTGGGAGCTACCAAGGAACTGTTACAAGAGAAAGCCTGCCATGCGATTACCTTAAAAGAGATTATGGAACGCTCGGGATTGTCCAAAGGGGCGATTTTTCATTACGTTAGAAGCAAGGACGAAATATTTATCTGGGTTCTGATGGAGCATCTGGAGACGGTGCACTCTGCCGTTCTGTCTACCATTGCGGAAGCAGATATCAAGACGTTTGAAGGTCCGATGCAGATTATCGCTGCGAATTTAGTCGGTCTGGAGGAGCAGGGGTCAATGACCAATAAGGTCTTGCTTTATTTGCTGGGCAAAGAGGACGAACCTCAGGTGTCCGAAGCACTACAGCAATTTCACGATAGGTCGGTCAACTATTCGATGCAGTGGATTGAGTTGGGAATCAAACATGGTGTGATAGATAGCTCGATTAATGCAGAGCAGATGGGAGAACTTTTTGTACTGCTCTCCATGGGACTGCGGGTACGCACCTCAATGCATACAAGCGGAAGGTCACACTTGAACTCTACAGATATAGCTAACTTCATGTCTACCATGCTTAAGCAACAAGACTGATACGGATCTTTTTATAGTAAAGATGATGAAGGAGGATAAGAAATGGCACCACTTATTGCATTATGCACAACTTTTATGATACTTCGCGGGATCGGCTGGCTTGGAGTTCCGATGTTTAATCATTGGCATCCTGCGTTGCAAGGTGCGGTTGTCGTCATGTTTTTGTTGACCGCATCCGCACACTGGGGCAAACGCAGATCCGATTTGGTTCAGATGGTTCCTCGTGGATTAGTTCACAAGGAGAAAATCGTCACGTGGACTGGAATCCTGGAGATCGTAGGCGCAGTTGGTTTACTTATACCTGGTGTTGCATGGATTGCCTCTACAGGGTTGCTGCTCATGCTCATTGTCATGTTCCCGGCTAATGTCCATGCGGCCCGTGAGAAGTTAACAATAGGCGGCAAAGCTGTGTGGCCAGTTTTCCCACGTCTGATGCTTCAATTGCTGTTCATTACAGCGGTTGTACTCGCTTCGCCATGGTTTGGTTAATATACTGCCTCATATGAGTTTGTGCGTCACAATGGTGTGACTTGCCATTGTGCCAGGTACATCAATCAAACGCTGATTCCGACTGCCGCGGAAGGGCAGGGAGACATCACGTTCTGCTTCAACATATCGCCCATCGATAATAACGTCGCACAATCGGGCAAGCTCTGCTCTCACAGGGTCGGTGACCAGCTCTTCATATTCGAACCCTGTGTAGGCCCATACCGTCATATCAGGACGTGCAGCCCGAAGCTGCTGGACCCAGGACGTACATTCTGCTGCTGAGAAAAAGGGATCACCACCACACAACGTAACGCCATCCAGCAACGGATGGTTCGTCACTTCATACAGAATCTGCTGCTGCCGCTCCTCTGTAAAGGGTTCACCCGCTCGAAAGCTCCACGAATCCGGACTGAAGCAGCCCGGACAGGCGTGACGGCATCCGCTGATGAACAACACGGCACGCAGGCCTGTCCCTTCATTCACCGATTCCGGGATGTATCCATACAGATTCACCGGTGCTTCACCCGATCCCGTACTTCGGCTTGTTTCGCAGCATTGAAGCGTACTTTGTAATCCCCGGTCAGATAGCCGGTTACGCGGCGTAACCGCTGGAAGTGCACATGGTCCTCATGGACTTCACAACCTGGGCATACATCCCCGATGACCCCTTCATAACCACATGCAGGGCAGCGATCAATCGGATGGTTAATGGAGAAATAACCGATATCTTGTGCCAGTGCATACTGTACGATCCGCAGAAAAGCTGCGGTGTTGGCTCGAACATTTCCATCAAGCTCCACATAGGAGATTGCACCCGCATTACATAACGTGTGGAACGGAGCCTCCAGTTCAATCTTCCGATATGCTGGAAGAGTGTGGTAGACCGGAATATGGAATGAATTCGTATAATACTCCCGATCATTAACTCCAGGAATGATGCCATAGCGTGCTCTGTCGATCTTCGTGAATTTGCCGGACAATCCTTCAGCAGGTGTGGCAAACAGGGTAATATTCAGGTTATGCTGCTCGCTCATCCGGTCACAGAACTCTCTCATGGTGCGAATAATATTCAGTGCTTCCCGATGCACATGAGGGTCCTGTCCATGATGGCGCCCATAGAGAGCTGTCATACATTCAGCGAGACCGATGAAACCAAGGGATAATGTACCGTGTTTCAGCAGATCGGCAACAGGCTCATTCGGAGCGAGCTGTTCGCCACCTTCCCATACACCTTCCCGCATCATGAAGTCCGATGCCTTGGCAGGCTGCACAGTCTGGATGCGGTAGCGGTGCAACAGACCGTCAGCAGCATTATGCATCACGGATTCGAGGGCGGTGTAGAAACCTGCCCGATCGGCAACGGCCCTACTGCCCTGGCAGATGCCAAACCGGATGCCGAGCTTGACCAGGTTAATGGTATTGAATGACAGATTCCCCTTACCACTCTGACGATTGCGCCCAAACCGGTCAGCCAGTGTACGTGTGCGGCATCCCATGGTTGCGATGATTGTATCCGGATCCTCCGGATGATAGAAGGGCAGGTTGAAGGAGGCATCCACATTGACAAAGTTGGGATACATCCGCCGGGATGAACAGGTGACTGCGAGACGGAATAAGTCATAGTTCGGCTCGCCTTGAGCTTGATTAATCCCCTGTTTGCATTGGAAAATATGTTGGGGGAACACAGGTGTCTCCCCGTTGCCCAGACCACGGATCGTCGCTTCCAGCAATGAGCGTGATACCAGCCGACCTTCTGCTGATGTGCATAATCCATAGTTCAGTGAAGTGAAAGGAATCTGTCCACCTGCCCGACTGCTCATCGTATTCAGGTTATGAATCAGCGATTCAGCAGCTTGTCCTGTCTCCAATTCAGTCTCTTCATAGGCGAAGGCATATGCCCGCGGACATTGATTCTTCGCTTCGATGCTGTCCAGATGAAGCTGTTCATCCTCAAGCAGGACATTCTCACCAAAGAGGCGTTGCCCTTTGCGGTAATGTTTGCGGAACGATCGCTGTACATAAGGGGCCAGATCCCAGTCAATCTTATTGGCGGATACACCGCCATATTGACTGTTCTGCTGGGATTGGAAGATGATCGCAACCAGAGCCATGGCAGACATGATCGTCTGAGGTGTGCGAACCGATCCGTTACCTGTGTTGAAACCCGCAGCAAGGAGACGGTCAAACGGGATAAAGATACAGTTGGTCGTTCCGAGTGCATACTGATCCAGATCGTGTACATACAGATCCCCGTTCTCCACAGCTTGAGCAAGCTCTTCCGGCAATACATGACGCAGAGCATGCCACTTGGCGGTCTCCGAACCGAGCCTGCTCATCTTGCCGCTGAAGGAGTCTCCGTTCAGATTGGCATTTTCCCTCAGCGTATCGGCGTCTTCTGCGCCAATAATTCGTCGTCCCAGGTCGGATAATAGATCGGATGCCGGTGGAGTGGCATACTCAAGCATGTTCATGTAAGGTTCCTCCTAAAATGATTTCGGATATCATTCAATTTCCACATAACACTATATGTAGATTCGTATTATCCATTTATAAACTATATGTGGTTTTTTTGGTGTGATAATGATCACACAGCGTACTGGACAAAGTGGACTTTCCTTTAATTGCTGCGGATAAAGGTTCCCAAAGTCTGAGCGGAAGCGTATAATTTCTAGTTATTCTGCAAGTATAATATCCGAAGTCGGACAAGATGGGTTTTGATCAATACGAAAAGGAGCTTTGACATGACTTTTCGGTTATTAAGCCATCCGTTTAAGACCTGCTTTTGTCCAAAAATGGGCTATGGGCAGGGAGTATGATTCTCTTATACTTCTACGGTGTTAATCATATAAGTATAGATTGTGACAGCTATTCGGATTTTTGATGACCCCTGTACGTGATTAAACATTCTGATATACAGATTTGAAAGTGCAGCTAAGATAAGAGGGGTGAATCATGGGGACGGCAGAAGGCATTACGAGAGGCTTCTATGAAGATATAAAGGAAGCTGCGGCCCATATCGTAGACGTATTAAGCGGTATATTGAAGGTCAATACCATCTTCGTTGCCACGAATGACGGGGTAACGAATGTCATTTTGGAGGCCTTTAACCGTACGGAAGAGTTAATCGTTAAAGGCAGTGTACTTTCATTTAACGAATCATATTGCAGTCTGGTATTAAGAGATAAGGGCAGTGTTCTTACCATCCAGAATACATGTGAACATCCGATGACACGATCTATGGATGTCACGAGTGGGCTCGGGAATCGTTTCTTCGTGGGGGTGCCCATCATGCGAAGATCCGGTGAAACATTCGGTACTATTTGTCTGATGGATAATCCTGATTACGTGATCAGCGAAACCGACATGAAGACACTGAATGCGATGGCTGTATTCCTGGGTTATGTTGTCGATCTGGAGAGCACGCTGCATGTACAGGAGCGGAAACTGAGTGATTCGGAACAAATGCAAGAGCAGCTCCAGGCAGAGAAGGAACGGGCCGAATCGGAGGCCATGACCAAAGCGCAGATGCTAAAGCTGATGAGTCACGAGATTCGCAATCCGTTGAACGGCATCCTTGGACTGACGGATCTGATGCGTACTCCGGATATGTCTGAGGAGCAGTCGGAATATGTGAATATGATTGAGACGAGCGGCAATATCCTGCTCTCCTTGCTCAATAATATGATGAATTTCAATATTAATGAGGCAGGTAAAACCGTTATACATGATGATCCGTTCGATCTGGTCGGCACCATTGAGAATACCGTCTATCTCTATGCGGGGATTGCAGCGGGCAAGAACATTGAGTTGGGATTAAATCTCGAACTGAATGTGTCGCAAGTGTTCGTTGGTGATGAAGTCAAGATTGGTCAGCTGCTTGCACATGTGATTCAGTATGCTATGGATTCAACGCGTGAAGGGTCGGTTCTGATCACGGCAGTGGTGAACGGAGAAGAGACTGAGGAGACCGGTACACTTGTGCTCAAGGTGAAGTACACGGGCCAGATGTTATCGGATATCCAAAAACTGATCGGAAGCAATCTGGGTCTGGCGGTAAGTCAGAATCTTGCCATTCTCATGCATGGCCGTATTCAGGTGGATCGTATGATGGAGAATGAGACGGAATTTCAGATTAGCCTTCCATTACGCAGGTACTGGGAGTTGCCACAGCTGGCAAGTGTTCAGCAGCGGTTAAAAGGCAGAAAGGTATTGCTTGCCAAAGACCCTGATATTCTGCAAGGCGTTTCTTCCCTGATGCGCAGATGGGAGATGGATGTGCATATGACCTCCGGTTCGACCGTAGCGCATGATTGGATCAAGGAAGGCTTCAAGCCGGATGTGGCCGTTGTGGATATGGGATTACTGGAAGGTGGCGCAGTCGATTTTGTACATGAACTGAAACAGCGGCTGGAGAATCTGCCCGTCGTTGCTCTGGTTCCCTATGGCATGCATATTGCCTTGCATGAAGCCGAAACCTTTGATGCTGTTCTAACGAAGCCGGTCAGACAGGCGGATCTGTTGAACGCATTAAGTATTACGCTGCCTTAATTGCGCAGACAGACGAATATGAATTTCTTAATTTGGCGCACCTGTTATGGGTGCGCTTCTTTGAATTTTCCATTTTCTGAGCCAAAGCCCTTTTATTCCGAGCTGGTTACGTTACAATAGAATGTGAACTTCATCTTTATAACCAATAGAGGAGGATATGCAATCAATGGATTATCGCAGATTAGGTGGAAGCGGACTGAAAGTAAGCGAGATCAGCCTGGGAAGCTGGCTGACGTACGGAGGGTATGTGGAACGTGAAAATGCGGTTAAATCAATTGAAACTGCATTCGATGAAGGTATTAACTTTTTTGATACAGCCAATGTATACGAACGGGGTGCAGCAGAAGAACTGCTGGGGCAGACGCTCAAAGCGTACTCCCGTGACTCCTATGTACTTGCAACCAAAGTATTTGGCAAAATGGGTGATGGTCCGAATGACCAGGGCCTGTCTCGCAAACATATCAAGGAGCAATGTGAAGCCAGCTTGAAGCGCTTAGGCGTTGAATATGTGGATATCTATTATTGCCATCGTTATCATACAGAAACACCGATTGAAGAAACACTCCGCGCGCTCGATGATCTGGTACGTCAGGGCAAAGTGTTGTATGTTGGCGTCAGCCAGTGGACTGCGGCTCAGATGGAAGCTGCTTTGGGTACAGCAGATCGTCTGCTCCTGGATCATATCGTGGTCAATCAGCCAGTTTACAACATGTTCGACCGATATATTGAAAATGAAATTATTCCGCTGGGTGAGCGTAAAGGTATCGGACAAGTCGTATACTCCCCGCTTGCTCAAGGTCTATTGACCGGGAAATATACGTCCGTTTCCGATATTCCGGAGAATAGCCGTGCGGCCAAACTGGGCTGGGATGAAGGGAAAATCAATGCGGATCGCATTGGGAAAGTTCGTCAACTGATTGAAGTGGCGGACAAGCTAGATCTGAAGGTTGGCCAACTGGCCTTGGCCTGGATTCTGCGCCAGAACAATGTATCCAGTGCACTTGTAGGGGCGAGTCGTCCCGAGCAGGTAAAAGAGAATGCGGCTGCATCTGGCGTGAAGCTGGATGCTGCCATTATCGAGGAAATTGAGGGCATCCTTGCTTAATCTCCTGTCAGCACACAAGCTCGGATGATATAAAATAATCCATAAGCAAAGGGATGTCCCATACGCCAGAATGGCGAACGAGACATCCCTTTTTGTGAAGTGGAACATGATTAGGTGATAACAGGCTTTAAAGCGTAAGAGACAGAGAACGAAGTGGTAAGGCACACACGCGGTTGCGCCCTGTGTTCTTGGCTTCATATAAAGCACGGTCGGCTTGTTCGAAGAAGTCGTTATCATCATGATCATCGCAATGATCCGGATACACAGCTACACCAATGGAAATGGTTAGACGTATCGTGTGCCCGTCAGGCAGGGCAAATTGATATCTCTCTACCCCTTGGCGGATCGATTCAGCGATAGCCATGGCCTGACGTTGTCCACAATCGAGCAAGAGAATGGCGAATTCTTCACCACCGTTTCGTGACACGATATCGGTGGAACGCGCATGTTCAACGAGCAGTTGTCCGAGTTGCTTCAGAACCGCATCACCGGCGGAATGACCGAAGGTGTCGTTTACTTTTTTGAATCGGTCAATGTCGATGGCCAGCAAGGACAGCTTTTGTTGGTACTCCCGCGCATGCTGAAGCTCCGATTGAAGTGATTTTTCGAACTGTCGTCGATTGCTCAGGTTGGTAAGATGGTCGGTAGATGCTCTTCTCTCCAGAAGAAATAACATTTCATTCGATTTATTAATAAATTCTGCGATGAAATAGATAAAGATTCCACCGACAAAAGAAATGGTCATCTGTAACGGATATACCTTCATTAATGAATTCATGCTGTCCGTGTTCAGCATAAGGATGATAAATATTAACGTTATGCCTAGCAGATTCATCGTAATAATTTTGGTCAGTCTGGACCAGGAAGCATAGGCGAAATATACACCGGATAGTCCAATCAGCGTCATGACAAATCCTGCATCAATGGCAGAGGAAGATATGCCAAACATCAGAATACGAAGGATCGAGATAACGAGTCCCGTAATGACCGAAGCCAGTCCTCCCAGATATACCGCTGCGGTGACGATAGCCAGATGCCGTAGATCGACAATCGTACTCTCGTTCAGAGGGAAGGAATAGTTCATGAGTACTGTGCCGTATATGCCGAATAATAAGCCGCCGATCAACTGAACACGTAACGAGGGAAAAGGCAATCGGATACTATAGAACTTGGCGATGATTCCGGACACATACATAAACGTAATCATGACACAGATATTGATGAAAAAAGTGCTAAACAACCGACAGTCCCCCTTTTTACGCACATCCCTACATTTTATCTGAAAAATGATGCTGTAGCGAACCATATTATCCCAAATTACTGAGGGGATTGCTGGGAAAGACGTTTTTAATTCCATATCCGGGTTGTTGGCGTGGATATTGACTTCATTATACAATGAGATTTATACTTAATCTAAATCAAAATTCATTCCTTCTTTTAAGGGAAAACTATAGTAAGCAGAAGATCAGCGTCTGATTTCATATAAAATGCATCAATAATAAAGGAGAAATGGTTGTGAGAACTTTAAATCTGACGATACAACGGCAAGCGGTATATGATGTGGTGCGCCATTCAGAGGATCACCCGACAGCTGCTGATGTTATGAATCGACTTGTAGAACAAGGATATAATCTGGCCTATGGTACGGTATATAATTCTCTTCGTTATCTGACGGACAAAGAATTGATCCGGGAGCTTAAGCTCGGGGAGACAGCAAGCCGGTACGATGCCCGCATGGATGATCATCAGCACATTATGTGTGAAGTGTGCGGCAGAGTGGACGAGGTGATGACGGAGGTTCCTCCACAATGGATGAAACAGGTAGCTGAAGAAACCGGATATGCAATCGACCATGCTCATGTGGTCTTTGGAGGTGTCTGCGGGGAATGCAGAAACAAACGGATCAAGTAAAAATAAAGCTGCCTGGCCGTCGTTTACCCCTGCGGGTTAAACCAGCCTTGTCCGATTCAGCACCTCTTGTGGACAATTGTCCTGTTACACGGCGTGTTATTCTAATTAGCCCGATGCCGGGGCAGGTACATGAACTGGTAAAGGCCTTGACGGATAGCTGCTTCGATGTGCTGGTCTTTCATCGTTGGGAACCGGATCTGCATGAGCGTCTTGTCTTCGATCTGCTGATCTATGATCTGTCTGTTGCTGGAACCATCGATGCATTCGCTGGGATCAGTAGCCGATTGAACCGTGAGGCAGAACATACAACGCCTTGTCTGTATCTGGTCGGTGAGAAGATGATCGGCAGCGCGAGTGGACCGATGCTTCAGGAGGAATTGCTGGTGTGGCCTGCACGTCCGCAGGAAGCTCTTTACCGGGTACAGCGTATGATTGGCAATAGTCCTGCTCTGCCCAAACGTGGATTTTTACCTGAGGAAGGGCAACGTATCGGATTCAAGGATCTGTGGCTCGATCGTGAACGCATGAGTGTACAGCGCGATAATAACCGCATTCACTTGACCAAGACCGAATATGACCTGTTGCTTAAGCTGATCGATGCCAAAGGTGCAGTCATTTCCCGTGAGGAAATGCTCAGTGATATCTGGGAGACGGACTTTACCGGTGGAAGTAATGTGGTCGATGTTCATATTAAAAGCTTGCGCAAAAAATTGGGCGATAACGCGTCTTCGCCGCAATATATCGTAACAGTAAGAGGAGTGGGCTACCGCCTGGCGGATTAGTCCGCTTTTTTTTGTCTAATTTTATCGTTCACTTCACGCTTTTTCGGGTACTACCTAATAGATAGGCAGATCTGAATCATTTCCTTAAATATATATTCATGCTTCATTCATGAAGGGTGTAAGAATCTCATCTTAAACTCATGTGAACCTCATGCAAGAGCAGAGCGGGACATGTTAGAATCAATTTAACAGTTAGATCAAGTCTAAATGTATATTTAATTCGACGCCGAATATGATTTTAATAGTAGATATATAGCAGCCGTGAAACCCATTAGAGGAGGACGACATGATGACAGAACGTATGACAACCAATCAGGGCGCACCCGTAGGTGACAATCAGAACTCCCGTACAGCAGGCAGAAGAGGGCCGACACTGCTTGAAGACTACCATCTCATTGAGAAAATTGCCCACTTTGACCGTGAGCGTATTCCAGAACGGGTGGTACATGCAAGAGGAGCAGGTGCTCATGGTGTATTCACGCTGGAGCAGAGCATGAAGGAGTATACAACAGCAGATTTCCTGCAAGATCCGGGTACGGAGACAGATGTGCTGGTTCGTTTCTCAACCGTTATTCACGGTACGGGATCACCAGAGACTGCACGAGATCCGCGTGGATTTGCCGTTAAATTCTACACACGGGAAGGCAACTATGATCTCGTCGGCAACCATCTGCCAGTGTTCTTCATTCGTGATGCCATGAAGTTCCCCGACATGGTTCACTCCCTGAAGCCAGCTCCGGATACGAATATTCAGGAACCGGCGCGATATTGGGACTTTATGACCCTCTCACCGGAGTCAACGCATATGATGACATGGTTGTTCTCTGATCTGGGCACACCAGCGAGTTATCGGGAGATGGATGGATTCGGCGTACATGCTTTCAAATGGATTAATGCACAGGGGCAGGTCCACTATGTAAAATATAAGTGGGAGTCTGCACAAGGGGTTCGAGGCTTCTCTCGTCAGGAAGTTGCCGAAGTTCAGGGACAGGACTTTAACCATGCTACCCGAGACCTGCATGAACATATCAAGAACGGGCAATACCCGAAGTGGAAGCTTCAGATACAGCTATTGAAGCCTGATCAGATGGATGATTTTGCTTTTGATCCGCTCGACCCAACCAAAACGTGGCCTGAAGATGTATTGCCATTCCATACGGTGGGCACCATGACGCTGAATCGGAATCCGCAGAATTTCTTTGCTGAAGTGGAGCAGGCGGCCTTTTCTCCTAGTGCATTGGTACCTGGAATTGAGCCTTCCGAAGACAAATTGCTGCAAGGACGCTTATTCTCTTATCCGGATACACAGCGTCACCGGCTTGGTACGAACTATTTGCAAATTCCGGTGAATTGCCCGTACGCACCTGTTCGTAATCATCAGCGTGATGGACTCATGAATGTGAATCAGGACCCCTCTCCGGTGAACTATGAACCCAACAGTTCCGGAAACAGCCCACAGGAAGATCCGGCATACCGGGATAGTCAGGTTCCGTTGCAAGGGCACGTTACACGCGAGAAAATCGAGAAAACGGATGATTATACGCAGGCAGGGGAGCTTTTCCGTTCATTTACCCCTGTAGAGCAGCAGCATCTGTTGGATAACCTGATCAATGACCTCAAGGGTGTATCTGTAGATATTCAAATGCGTGCCCTCTGCCACTTCTTCCGGGCGGATGGACAGCTTGGTGGACGTTTGGCTCATGGACTTGGTGTGGATATTTCTGCACATATGCCTTCACAGGATGGAAAATAAAACGCAGTATGACCCTGTTTGCACAACATAATATTGATTGATATTCGGTGAAGACCGGGCAGAACCGTGAACGTGCGGAACTCCTCGGTCTTTCGCTTTTTTTGCTGAAATGGAAAACAAATTTACAAATCATTTACATAAAATAGCTGACATAAAGGTTGACTTCTCATATGATGGCACTACAATGGGTAGTGTGAGGGGTGTCAGAAAATGAGAATACACAATTTCAAAGTGGGTGAGCGTGGGCTCAACCGATTTTTCGGTCCGCTGGAAGCCAAGATTATGGACATTCTATGGGCTCGTCCTGGCAGCAGCATCCGTGAAGTGCAGACCGCACTTGAACAAGACAAAGACGTCAATTTTAATACAGTCATGACCGTAATGAACCGGCTCGTGGACAAAGGACTGCTTGGCAAGACACAAAAGGGCAGAACATCTATGTACCAACCGGTACAGAGCAAGGAGGAGTTTATGAACGACCAATCCAAGGAACTGTCACATGAGTTGGTGGATGAATTCGGAGCGTTGGCATTGAATCATATGCTGGATGCGCTGGATGAAGCAGATGCGGGTCTGATTGAACGCCTGGAACAGAAGATCAAACAGTGGAAAAAGGATAGCGATTAAGATGTGGAAGGCCCGCTCGAAGTTGTTGTTTACCGTCGGGTTTGGCATTCCGTTACTCGTGTTCATGCAGATGTTCATGTACGCGATGTACAAAATTTTTGGCTGGGATATCCCGTTTAATCTGCTCTGGCTCTGCAATCATTGGATGAGTCGTCTGGGCTGGTTATCCGTTGGGCATTTCCTGCTGGCACTGGTCTTGCTGACATTTGCCGGAACAGGCTGGTTGCTAACGGTTCGTATGATGAAAACGAGAGCAGCTGTGCGTAAACTTCGCTCCATGGAGGTTCGTGTATTATCCCGCGAGATGGAGTCCAGGTATCACCATCTCGGTCAGCCCGGATTCATTGTGGTGGACAAGCCGTCGCCGGTTGCATTCACAATTGGTCTATGGAGACCTTGTATCGTACTCTCCACAGGACTTCTGACGATGCTGGATGCTGAAGAGGAGACCGCAGTTGTGTACCACGAAGTTCATCATCTGTGGCACCGTGACCCACTGAAGACGACGCTGTTATCGGTATTTGCAATCATGATGCCTTATATTCCCGTATTGAAGCATACTTCGAAACATTACAATATCGTGAGAGAGATTCTGGCGGACAATGAGGCCATCGAGCGTACAGGCAATGTGGCAGGCATTGGCAGTGCTTTGCTCAAGCTGCTCCGGGCTTGTCCTGAGCCTTGGGGAGCCAAAGAACTGACCGTTCAATCTTCATTTGCAGACACATCCGTAAATGTGCGGATTTCACGTCTGCTTGACCCGGAAAAGGACGTAACGCTGAGATTGCCACGCTATGCTGTTCTGATGTCGGCTACCGTTTTCCTGTTGCTGTCTATCTTGTTTGTTTGGTCCATTGGATAAATCAACTTGGCTAAATGTGAGGTTGAATATAATACTAGGGAGGAAGATGAACATGAATAACAAAAGTGTAGAGATAGGATTACTTTTCTCAAGGATTATGATCGGTTTGATCTTTGTATTGCACGGCTGGAGTAAATTTGAGGGTGGAATCAGCGGTACGGTAGGTTTCTTCGAAAGTATCGGTATTCCCGGATTCCTTGCATCGGTTGTAGCCATCATTGAGTTGGTGGGTGGTGCGGCGATGATTCTGGGTCTGGGAACACGTGTGTTTGCTGCCCTGTTTGTCATCGTTATGGGTGGCGTTCTGCTTACAGCCAAAGTGGGTGAGCCGTTCATGAGTGGTACCGAGTTCGATTACCTGCTGCTGGCGGGTTCCCTGACACTGCTCTTCACAGGAAGCCGCTTCCTGGCTGTAGATCATCTTTTCTCCAGACAGGGGAACGCTCGCCAGAATGTGAGTGCTTGAACTGACTAACGATCGCTTAAAAAAATATTGAATTGCAGGATGAGTTCTGCAACGAGGCTCTTTATTGACCAGGCCGGTTCGGGAAATGTATTTGCGAACCGGGCTGATCGGTAGAGAGCTTTTTTTTTAATATATGGAAGTATATTATTTCGCCATCCTTCTCTATAGTTCTTCGGAATGAAACACGCTGAGTCGCTAGAGGACGGTGACAGCCGTTTCACCTTGTTTGGACGTCATGCCTCTGTTCTGATACAATGAGAATAAGTATGTTACTAAAGAAAAATAAGAATATAAATTTGAAGTTAAATACATCAAATTAAGATGAGGAGGATGCATTTTATGATTAACGTCATTCCATCCGATGCCCGCTCCAGCTTTGATCGAGGCTGGCTCCGTGGCAGTCACAGCTTTTCCTTTGGAGAATACCAGGACCCGGAGAATACGGCGTTTGGACCGATGCGGGTAGCGAACGACGATGTGATTGCTCCAGGTCGCGGTTTTGGGGCTCACCCACATAGTGACATGGAGATTGTATCCATCGTACTGAACGGTAAGCTACGACATGAGGATAACCTGGGCAACGTGGCCGTTACTGCATTTGGCGGTATTCAGCGAATGTCAGCTGGCAGTGGCATGATTCATACCGAGCATAATGCATCCGATACCGAAGAGGTACGTTTGCTCCAGCTCTGGTTCATGCCGCATACGAAAGGGTTGCAACCCTCCTACGAGACCACATCATTTGATCCAGCAGCACTGGCAGGTAAGCTTGTACCTATTGTATCGCCAGATGGGGGTCCAAGAGTTGCGACCATTCATCAGGATATGACGATCTACCTTGGACGTTTGACCAAAGACGAGACATTAACCTTTAATCAGGATACGGGCCGCCGGATGTACATTTTCTCCATTGAAGGCAAGCTGGGATTGAATGGAGAGCACCTGTTGAATGAAGGAGACACGGCTCGTGTGGAACAGCGGGATTCAATAGAGCTGCAAGCAAACGAAGATACGTTCTATATGATTATTGATCTGCCGTAAATGGCTGATGGAGTGAACTCCAAGATGAAGGAGGATATGCACTTATGGCGCAACAGGAATGGTTTATGGTTAAACATGCGGTGACTGGACGAGGACTGGCAAATAGTAAAACAGACGCGCTTTCCTATCGCTTCCAACAGGAGGGCACAGGTTTTATTTTTACCGTTACGGGTCTGGACGAGCAGACTGTGGAACAAGTTATGGAGCTTAGACAGGAACTGAATGTATTTCGTTTCGTTCAACGCAAGGATCAGCCCCTTTTGAAGCACTGGTACTACGTAGAGGGTGAGCGGGTAGAGTACGACAGGGAGCGTCACACGCTGAGCATTTATGCGAAGTCGGAGATTCGTTATGTCCCTGAAGATTATTTTGCCGATTAACTAGGCCGTGTCTGAAATATAGGTTGAACAGGTTTTGGAATAGTTAAGGAGGTCTCTGTTAAATACAGGGGCCTTTTTGCTGTCTGGATTTAGAGAACTCATTCGTAATTTTGCAAAAATAGACCACATAATTCCCAGCTGTCTGGCACAAGCTACCTTGTATAAAAATAAGAACGGAGGGGCGGCATATGGCAGACAAAACATCTGGGAAAGACAAGTCCCGACAACCCGAACGAAAAGAAAAAAAACATATCCCTCTGGGACTGCCGTCCCCGCCTTTTATTCGGCAGCCGATCAGTACAATACATGAAACTCAGATTCAGGCGGTAAAGGAAATCTTCTCCGATTGTTCTGATGTGGTTTTCCGCAACGTTATGATTACGCCAGAAGTCAAAGGACTTCTGGTCTATATTGAAGGCATTGTGAACTCGGCCGATATCCAGGAGCATATGCTGCGTCCGATTATCCGAGGGCTGGTGCAGCAGCGTACAGATAAACCTGATGTTCCGCTGGATGATACAACCGTTGAGCTGACCCAAGTGAAGCGTGTTGAAACCTGGGCTGCTGCGACAGAAGGGGTACTGGCATCCTCGGCTCTTCTGGTGGTCGATGGCAGTAGCGAAGCCTGGATGTTCAACGTAAAAGGCGGCGTCAGACGCGGTGTGGAGGAACCTCAGACGGAATCCGTAATTCGGGGACCGCGAGAGGGATTTACCGAAACGCTGCGCGTGAACACGGCTTTATTGCGGTTTAAGCTGAAAACCCCCTCACTCAAGATGGTTAGTATGACCCTTGGTACAGAAACCAAGACGGATATCGTTCTGACCTATATGGAAGATATTGCTGATCCGAAGTTGATACGGGACGTGAAGAAACGTCTGGAAAAAATAAGTATCGACGGCATTTTGGAGACAGGTTATATCGAGGAATTGATTGAGGACCACCCGTATTCGCCATTCCCGCAAATGCACTATTCCGAGCGTCCGGATACGGTAGCAGGCAACCTGTTGGAAGGGCGGTTTGCCATTATGGTAGACGGTACTCCCTTTGCGTTGATTGCTCCAGTCACGATGTGGCAGATGCTTCAGGCCAGCGAGGACTACTATGAACGATTCTTCATCAGTAATCTGGTACGCTGGATCCGTTTTTTATTCGTAGCTATCGCTCTATTCCTACCCGCCTTGTATATCTCGATCACGACTTTTCATCAGGATATGTTACCTACCACGCTGATTCTGAGTATTGCCGGTGCTCGGGAAGCCATCCCTTTCCCGGCTCTGGTGGAAGCCCTCATCATGGAGCTATCGTTCGAAGCCCTCCGGGAAGCCGGGGTCAGGTTACCTAAAACGGTGGGTCAGGCCGTCAGTATCCTCGGTGCCCTCGTGATCGGACAGGCCGCAGTTCAGGCGGGGATTGTATCGGCGCCGATGGTTATTATTGTATCGATGACAGGTATAGCTTCCTTTACGATTCCGCGGTTTAACTTTGCGATTACGGTGCGTTTGCTGCGATTTCCTATCATGTTACTGGCGGGCATGCTCGGACTGTATGGTATTGTGATCGGTTTGGTCCTGATCTCGGTGCATCTGACACAGATGACTTCGTTTGGTGTGCCATATCTGTCAGGTCTTAGCCCGTACAGCAAAACAGATACCAAAGATATTCTCATTCGTGTGCCGTGGTGGAAAATGATTAATCGTCCTTCTACGGTCCAGGATAACCAGAAACGGATGAATGAAAAGATCAATGGTTCGCCTGAAGCTGAGGAAGGATGGTGAACACATGTTTCTTATTCGAAAAATTCGCGCCGTATTGATGTTGCTGCTATGTACCCTTTTCATAGCAGGATGCTGGGATCGTAAGGAGATTAATGATGTTGCCTTTGTGATCGGAATTGCCATTGATAAGGAAGGGGAGAACTACAGATCCAGTCTGCAGATTGCGCTTCCCGGTCAATCCGGTGCTTCTGGCAGTACGGGAGGCGGGGGAGGTACAAGCGGGGACAAATCATGGTTCATGTTGTCCAACACGGCGAAGACGCTGCGAGGGACCACACTTGAGGGCCAAAAAGCGCTATCTCGCAGGATTTATTATGCGCACCGCCGTACCATGCTCATTGGGGAAGAACTTGCCCGGGACGGCGTGGCCTCCATGCTCGATTTGTTTACACGTTACCCGCTTAACCGCTTTTCAGCATTGCCAGTCGTTACAAAAGGTGAGGCATACGCCGTGATGGATACGGATGCACCTATAGAAAAATTCCCATCCGAGATGGTGAGAGAGCTGTGCTTTCTAAATATGCGGAATCCACGTTCACTCAAAACGTTTATCGATGCCATTCTTAGTGATGGCGTGGATCCATTCCTGCCGGTTGCTTCGAAAGTGGAAAATGTTCCAAAAGATTGGAAGGATGCCAAAACAAATATCAAGCTGGATGGATTGGCGGTGTTCAAGAAAGACAAGCTGGTTGGCATGATTGACAAGGCCCCCGCCGATGCTCTGATCCTCGCTATGGGGGAAGCCAATTCGCCGGAAGTTATGGTCAAGTCTCCACGCGGAGAAGGAGATATATTCATCAAGCTGAACGAGAACAACTCTTCACTGCGCCCCACTGTCAAGGATGACAAGGTTACCGTGACCATTCAATTGTACGCCAAAGGAGTCGTAGTAGATAACGAATCGAATTACGGTGATCTGCGTGAGAAAGAGATACTGAAACTAAATGACGCGATCCACAAAAAAATAAAAGAGGATATCGTTGAAGGAGTTCGATTAATTCAGCAAAAATATCATGCCGATATTCTTGGGATCGGTCGGTCGATCCATCAGCACTTACCTAAAGAGTGGGACAAAATGAAGGATCGATGGGATGATATCTATCCTGATGTTGAGGTGAACGTTAATCCCCATGTCATTATTGAAAATGTAGGGGTAGTCAATAAACCGATCGGTGTGGTTGAGGAGGATATCGTACATGATTAAACCACTTTTGTTCACCTATCTGGGTATGGTCATCGTGGTTATTGTGATGGATTTCAGACATCTGAAGCAGGCGGCAGTTATTAATCGCTGGTTATCCTATGGGCTGATTGCACTGGGAACAGGCATTTGGTTATATATAACCCATTTGAGCAAAACCTTTTTTGTAGCGGTATGGATCAGCCATGTTATTCAGCGATTCTTACCGTTACCATAGATGCAGACTAAGGATGGTGCGGAGTACAGATTAAATAATAAATGATGGAAAGGAGGCACGGTATGAATCAGAGTGTGACTCATCGACAGATCGTGCTGCTTGTGCTGCTGCTCAGTATTACGGGCACGTTGATTCAACCCCATGCACAGGCCATCTTTTATGCGGAACAGCACGCTTACCTCTCGTATGTACCAGTTGTTTTGGTGATGATTGTATCCATGTGGATGATCAGCCGGGTTCAGCGGAGATTTCCCAACCAGGATCTGTTTGAAGCGTTAGCTGACAGGTTCCCCTTGTTGGGAAGACTCGCAGGCGTCATGTACATTCTGTTTTTTTTCTTCGTATTTGCAAGAGATATCCGATTAATTGGTGATTACGTCAGCATAACCTTGCTGGAGACGACACCGATCTCAATTGTGGTATTGTCACTTATGATTATGGCGGTATTTATCGTCAGAGGTGGGCTGGGCTCGTTGATCGGGATGGCAGAACTGTATGTTACCCTGTTCCTGTTGAATTCTGTAATTGTGCCTTTCATGCTGATTCAGCAAGTGAATATGGATAATCTGATGCCCTACTTTCATGTCGATCCGGCGGGTGTGGGTAAAGGGAGCTGGTACATATTTTCTTTTTATGGCGAGATGATCGCATTGCCTTTCGTCGTCAAGGGCAGTGATTTTCGCTTCAAGCCTGTGTTCTGGGGGATGATTATTTCCGGATTGCTGATGATGCTGATCATGGTGGAAACCATCACGTCGATTGGTGTGCCGATCGCCTCCAGACTGGTATACCCTTCGTATGAACTGGCAAGGCAGTTGCAAATCAGTGACTTTCTGGACCGGTTTGACCTGGCGCTGGCAGCGGCAACCTTGCCTACCATGATTACGAAAATTGCATTTGATCTGTATTTTGTCTGCTGGGGATTGAAGCGAATGATCCCGAACGTATCGGGAAAGGTCATGACAGGTCCAGTCGCGCTGGTGGGTTTTGTCTGTGCCTTCTGGTTTTTCAGAAACGCAATTCAGCTCTATCGATTTACTCGGGAATGGACATGGATCGCCATTGTATTTGAAGTGCTGTTCCCTCTCGTGCTGTTTCTATTCCTTCGTCCTCGCAAAAAGAAGGCACAAGAATCGAAAGATTCCATGAAGGACGTGGAGAAAGGACGGAAGGATTCTCACGGTGGAGAACTCCAGCCTTCCTGATACATTCCATCAAAAATCGTTATAGATGAACGGGCAAAAAGAGGGGAAGTGCAGTTTCCCTTCACAGAAGTACCCTGTATACTGTAGTCAGACTGAGATGAACATTCGGCTGAACTAACGGGGGGAACATGAATGGCTCAACATTTGGCAGGTGTACGTGTAGCATTGACAGGACCACGAAAATCGAAAGAAATGTCCTTACTGGTTGAAAAAATGGGTGGAATCCCGCTTGTGCGACCGGCACAGGGAACGGTATTTCTGGATGACCGGAATATCAGGGACGGGCTGGTATCCTGGATCTCGGACCCGCCGGACTGGGCGGTATTGACCACGGGCATGGGATTGGACGCGTTGTTTGAGATGGCCGAGGATATGGAAGTGGCGGGAAAATTACTGGATGCATTGTCGGAATCGCCGATTGCAGCCAGAGGGTACAAGACAGTAAATGCACTCAGAAAGCGCAAGTTAACGCCGCTGGTACGGGATGATGATGGTAGTACGGACGGGCTCATTCGTGAGTTTGCATCCCATGATCTTAAGGGTAAAAAGGTCATGTTGCAGCTTCATGGGGAGACAGCTCCCAAGCTTGTAGCCTGGTTGGAAGAACAAGGGGCGATCGTTCGTCAAGTGCTCCCTTATCGCCATGTACCGCCGGAAGTGGCAGAGCTGGAACAACTTTTGAATGAGATTATACAGCGTGAGGTTGATGCAGTTGCCTTCACGAGTGGACCTCAGGTCCGATTTCTGACCGAATATGCGGCATCGCAGGACAAGCTTGAACCGATGCTCGCAGCCTTCAGACAAGGTGTAATCCCTGCCTCTGTAGGGAAAGTCACAGCAAACTCCATGCGTGAAGAGGGCATTGAGGCGCTGGTCATTCCAGAGGAAGAGAAGATGGGCGCACTCATCGTTGAACTCGGACGTTACTTTGCGGCGGGTCATATGGACAAGATCCGTGGCCTGCAATAACAGTTGATCAATGTGTATTAACGTGCATTCAATCCTAAGGTAGTTGGATGATTTAAAACGAATCGTATATGTATATGTTACTCCTGGTTCTGATCCGATTTCTGGATCAGGACTTTTTTCTGTTTTGTCTGAAAATAGAAGATTGGACAAGTATCATAAGCATGGACATTATTTCCTGAGCGGTGTTATTATGAAAACAATATTGAATGAAAACAAGCAAGGTGCTCTTGCGTGCAGCAAGAGGTAACAGGGAATCGGGTGAAAGTCCCGAGCGGTCCCGCCACTGTAATGGTGAAGCCCTTTTTGATCCAAGTCACTCGCAAAAAGCCGGGGAAGACAGAAAAGGAAGCTGATGATCCAAAGCCAGGAGACCTACCTTGCATGTGTCACCGAACCCTTCGCGGAAAGGAATGGTGTACGAAGAATCAGGAATTGGGCGAACAAGCGGTTCGCCCGGCTGGCCCCCTTGGCCACATAGTCACAGGATTACCCTCCGGGAGTCTGGGACTGTGTTCTTGAGTGTACGTACATGCGTATCCCATCCGTTATAAGGATGGGATTTTTTTGTTTTTTACATGAAAGTTATATCCCTATGATCTTTAGTTTTGTGTTGGGAAGTTAAAGGTTGAGGAATAGATCAGTTTGATCATACAGGTAGTTTATAAGAGCTAGGTTCGATGCTCTGAGTCAACGGAGCTGACGAATTGAACATGCAGTACAGTTTGGGGAGAAGGTCGGCATTGCCGCCCTTCTTCACTGTTTAATCCGTACGACAAGTGTGATGGAGGAGGAGAAGCAATGCAAGGTCAAGGCAAGCTGCTGATTATCGGGTTCGGTCCGGGAGCGATGGAACATATCACGAAGCGGGCACTCGAGGCACTTCAGGAGAGCGAGGTTATTATCGGATACAACACTTATGTGGATCTTATCCGACCTCTATTGAACGGGCAAGCGATTGTACGCACGGGCATGACGGAGGAAGTAAGCCGTGCACAAGAGGCGGTCCGACAGGCGGAGATGGGTAAAGTTGTTGCCGTAATCTCCAGTGGTGACGCAGGTGTATATGGCATGGCAGGTCTGGTGTACGAGGTGCTGATGGAGCAAGGCTGGAAGCCGGATACCGGTGTCGCCGTGGAAGTTATTCCGGGCGTATCGGCCATTCAGTCTTGTGCTTCACTGCTGGGTGCCCCCGTCATGCATGATGCATGTACGATCAGCCTTAGTGACCACCTTACACCGTGGGAGACGATTATCCGCAGGGTCGAAGCCGCAGCGTCAGCTGATTTTGTCATTGCTCTGTACAATCCACGCAGTGGACGGCGTACACGGCAGATCGTGGAGACGCAGGAAATGATCCTGCGTTATCGTGATCCACAGACCCCGGTTGGTCTGGTGAAAAGCGCTTATCGTGAGCGTCAGGACGTTGTCATGACCACTCTGGAGGATATGCTGAATCATGATATCGGCATGCTGACGACGGTGATTATCGGCAACTCCTCGACCATGATGTACGAAGGACTCATGGTCACACCGCGTGGGTATCAGCGGAAATACACGCTGAACACCGCGGAACAGTCGCTCAGACCTCATGAGCGACTGCGCACGGAAGCCGAGCCATGGTCGCTCGGCGCAAGGGAAGCCCGCGCTGCCGCCTCCGGCGAGGCAGCGGGCGAGAGCGTGGCCAGCGATGCAGCGGCCGCGCAGCCACAGGCGGAGCCAGCCCTGCGTGGCGCAAGCGCCGGAGCGGGCACGGCCCCGCAAGGGCAGCCGCCCGCTGGCGCCGGGGCTGCTGCCGCTATGCCTGCGGCAAGCCCGGCGAGCAGCGCTGGCGGCACCGCCGTGCTTGCCGGCGAGCGACCTGCGCCCGTTGCGGCAGAGGCCGCTCCGGGCCGAGTCGCCGAAGCGCCACGCGCCGGGGCAGCTGCGCTCGCCGCCGAGGCGCTGACGCGGCTCGCGGCAGGCGGTGCGCTCGCGGGCGAATCGGCGAGCCGCTGGCTAGATGCAGCAGCGCCGAGCGGAGCGGCAAGTGCACCGCAGGCCGCGACCGCAACAGCGGTACGCACTGCGCCCGAGCCTGGGCGCAAGGCGCCGCTGTTCGAAGTTGGCGTCTCGCCCGGCGTGGGCAACAAAAAATTCACCGCAGCCCAGATGGCGCTGCTGGCGCAGTGCGCAAGTGAAGACGGTGAGCTGGAGTACACGCCGGAGCACCAGATTATTTTGAGAGTGCCGACGTTTGAACCGGACTCGTTGGTTGAAGAGCTGCGTGCAGCGAATTTTATCGTTGTGCCGATCGGCGATGTCATCAAGGTGAAGGCCTGTGACTTCTGCAACATGGAGAAGGACGATGCTGTACCGATGGCTAACCATTTACAAGCCGTGATTGGCGGACTGGGTGCACCCAAAGAAACGAGTGTGGCGCTGAATGGCTGTGGTATGGCATGTTACGGGGCAGTGCTGGAGGATATCGGTATCGTGTATCGCAAAGGTGCATATGACCTGTTCCTCGGCGGCAAGAAGTTCGGACGTAATGCTCACCCTGCCCAGCCCGTGGCGGAGGGAATTCCGGGTGACCAGATTGGTGGGATTGTGGAACGCATTGTAGCCGATTACAAGGAAAAAGGCCATCCGAACGAGCGATTCCACAAATTCTTCAAACGAGTCGGTGTGATTCAGGGCTTCCGTCATGTGGACGCACCGGTCACGGTGGAAGTAAACCCGATATGTGGTGACTAATTCCGTACTCATTCCTGAATAAGCCTTGATTAAGTCTTTGACTGAATCGCCTCCTTCGGGGAAACGTGATGGTGCAGCTAGTCAGGACGTATCTAATATTTCGCAATATTCGCTGGATCTCAGCTGACATAGATGGATGGATTATTACGAGTAATGTAGCGCGTGGATGAATGATTGGTTTGGCGTAGTTTTTGCCGGATGAACTGGATTGGCGAATGAATATGAACAGTCTGATCTACGGGTCAGGCGGAGGAGGAATAGCAAAAGATGGATGCAATATTGTTGGTGGGACACGGGAGTCGTGATCCTGAGGGGAACCGGGAACTGAAGGAATTTGCAAATGAGGTAGCGGCGAAGGCGCCGGAGAATACGTTAGTAGAGACCTGTTTTCTGGAGTTAACGAGACCAAGTATTGCGGAAGGTGTTACCGCTTGTGTGGATCGAGGAGCAACACGTGTCGTGTTGGTGCCGATCATTTTGTTTGCTGCCGGTCATGCCAAGATTGATATTCCTAACGCTATTGACCGTGCCAAGGCACGTTATCCGCAGGTGGAATTTGTATATGGTCGTCCCATCGGTGTTCATGAGAAAGTCGTTCAAATCATGCAGACCCGTCTGCAAGAAGCTCAACCTGTACTTGTGGCATCCCAAGGCGGAACAGCGGTAGCGGCTCCACCTGCTCCGGTGACGGATGAAGAGACCGCAGTACTGGTACTTGGACGGGGAAGCAGTGACCCGGATGCCAACAGTGACTTTTTCAAAATGACTCGGATGTTATGGGAGAAACTGCCGTACAAGTGGACGGAAAGCAGCTTTATTGGCGTAACTCAGCCCTCATTCCCGGATGGATTAGAGCGCTGTCTCTTGCTGGGTGCGAAGAAAATCATCATTATGCCTTATTTCCTGTTCACAGGTGTACTGATCAAGCGCATTGATGAAATGACCGCGGAATTTGCAGCAGCACATCCAGATATTCAGGTTGAGGTTGGCGGATATTTTGGATTTCACCCGAAGCTGGTTGAACTCGTACTGGAGCGGGCCCATGAGGGGTTATACGGACGTGTAACAGCCAACTGTGACAACTGCCAATTCAGACTTGAAGCAGCCAAACACCATCATCACCATCATGATCACGACCATGGGCATGACCACGATCATCACCATGATCACGACCACGACCATGATCACCATCATCACGATCACAAGCATAGTCACGATCACCATCATGAACACACCCATGCGCACCATCACGATCATTCCGATCATGATCACTCGCATCATCATGACGAGCATGACCATCAGCACGTACATGCACATGATGACCACTCGCATGATCATGACCACGATCATGAGCATAAACAGACTGCCGTCGATCGTGAAGCATCACTCGATTATCATCATGATCATGATGGAGAGTTGCATCATACGCATCACGAGCATGAAGGAAATGCACAAGAAGATGCTTCTCCCGATCAGGCTGAGGTTGCAGCAACTTCAGAGCAGGTGAATCGTCCATGATCTTCATGTTGTGTGGTACAAGTGATGCACGGGAACTGGCTCTACAGATCCATCAGCAAGGTACAGACGTGCTGACTTCTGTTGTAACCGACAGTGCGGCGAATAGCCTGACAGAAGCCGGATTACCTGTTCGGACAGGCCGTTTGACCGTGGAAGCCATGGTGGAACTGGTGCGTGAAAAAGGTAGCCGTGCCATCGTGGATGCAAGTCATCCGTTTGCCGAAGAAGCCCATGCCAATGCGATGGAAGCAGCCAAGCAGGCGGGCATTCCATACATTCGTTATGAGCGTACGGGTCTGGCGTACGATGATCATGCGTTGCTGCATGTCGTACCTTCCTACGATGAAGCGGCACTCAAGGCCAAAGAACTCAAGGGCTCGGTCATGCTGACGACAGGTAGCAAAACGTTACAGATCTTCACCAAGCACCTGCTCGGTGATCCGGACATTCGTCTCGTAGCCCGCATGCTCCCGCGTCTCGACAATATGGAGAAATGCGGTGAGCTTGGCGTGGAACAGCGCAATATAATTGCGATGCAGGGACCTTTTTCCCGCGAAATGAATGAAGCCTTGTACAAGCACTATGCGACGACCGTAATGGTCACGAAGGAGAGCGGTAAGACCGGAGCAGTGGATGAGAAAATCCAGTCTGCACTGGAGCTGGGCATTCATGTTGTGCTGATTTCACGCCCCGAGGCTGAATTTGGAACAGTGTTTGATCATTTTGAAGGTGTACTGGACGAGTTGAAGCGCGTATTGGTGCAGTAGAACGCCCTAATAGTCTTAATTTGAATAATGAATTTTTTGAATGACACCACTACTTGAAGGAGTGAAATGCACATGGATTTCAAAACGGAATTTAAACCGTTGACCGTACAACCACAGGAGATTGAAGGCAAAAGCTTTGAGATGATCACAGAGGAACTGGGTGAGCATCCTTTCACAGCTGAGCAATATCCCGTGGTACAGCGTGTCATTCACGCCTCGGCTGACTTCGAACTGGGCCGTAGCATGGTGTTCCACCCGGATGCCATTCAAGCAGGGATTGCAGCACTTCGCGCCGGCCAATCCGTCATCGCTGATGTACAGATGATCCAAGCTGGCGTAAGCAAGGATCGTATTCGCGGTTTTGGCGGAGATGTGCACGTACATATTTCCGACCCCGACGTGATGGAGGAAGCCAAACGCTTGAACACAACGCGGGCAATCATCTCGACGCGCAAAGCAAACCAATTGTACGAAGGCGGAATCTACGCCATTGGTAACGCACCCACAGCACTGCTGGAACTGATCCGTCTGGTCAAAGAAGGTGAAGCCAAACCAGGCCTGATCATCGGTATGCCGGTCGGATTCGTATCCGCAGCAGAATCCAAAGACGAGCTGCGTAAGCTCGACATCCCGTTTATCACCAACATCGGCCGCAAAGGAGGAAGTACCATCGTCGTAGCCGCCCTGAACGCTATCTCCCTGATGGCTGTAAAGGCATAGTCGTTTTTAGGTAAACGCCACAGGTCAGTAGAGGCAATCGTGATGCAAACGAGCGTTAACGAATTTTAACGATTTTTAACGATCTTAACGGACTTTGACGAACCTCACAGGCCTTATATTACGGATTATCATCCGTTTCATATTTTAACGAACCTGAGTAACGCTATTCTGGTGAAATACGCCAAAAAGTGGTGAAAACAACGTCTGTTTAATGAAATAACGTCACTACGATTCGTTACAATTTTCGTTAGTGGAATTTGGCCCAAATAACGTTTCCTCGGTTCGTTAAAGGGTCGATGTCATCAAAAAGGCATACCTTCATGTTCACATGACTGAAACGTATTTAATGGGTAAGCTTGGTTCACCGTCATAAGGTGGTCAATCCTCAAATATCACCAACTAGCAAAAATGAATAACACACGCTCAAACACAAACCAAGTAACTACATTCCATGCCAAGTCCTACTGGCATGGAATGATCAGTTACCCAAATAAACCTCAGGGCATTATTCAGCCCAAGAGGTGGCATTTCGCACTGTGCCAAGTGGATGCAGAAGCAGGTAGCAGCGAAGGGGACGGAATCGATTCTGAAGAAGCGGAGCTAAAAGCTTTCTGCAAGAAAGCTACTTCGGAAGCATACACTCGCCTTTGTCTCCGGAGCGACCACCCAAGCGCCAAAAGCCACCCACGTACGCAGCGTAATGCCACCTCATTTAAACTAGCTAACTAAAGGACGGGAGGTTCAAAACCCATGAAAGGCGGCAATACACCAGACCCCGATAAACCAATGCGCTCCGGCTTCACCACAGGAGCATGCGCCACAGCCGTTGCCAAGGGAGCGACGCAGCTCCTGTTAACAGGTGTTACGCCGGCACAAGCCGTGGTTTCATTGCCCGCGGGCTTTGACCACTCGTTCGAACTGATCGAGCAGGAACTGACCGAAGGCGTAGCGACCTGTGCCACGATCAAAGACGCCGGGGATGACCCGGATGCCACGCATCGGGCCAAGATCATCGCACATGTGTCCTGGCGGGACGAGCCGGGTATGGAGCTGGACGGAGGCATCGGCGTAGGCCGGGTCACGAAGCCTGGACTGCCTGTGCCTGTAGGCGAAGCGGCAATTAATCCCGTTCCGCGCCGCATGATTACCGAGGCCGTCACTCAGGTGCTTGCCGAACATGGCACAGCCAGAGGGGTGCGGGTTGTGATCAGCGTCCCGGATGGCGAAGAAATCGCCAAGAAGACACTGAATTCCCGGCTCGGCATTCTGGGCGGCATCTCCATTTTAGGTACACGCGGCGTGGTCGTTCCGTTCTCCACCTCTGCCTACCGAGCGAGTGTGGTGCAAGCTATTTCCGTTGCTCAGGCATCCGGCTGTGAGCATATTGTGCTGACAACGGGCGGCAGTAGTGAGAAATACGCGATGAAAATGATGCCCGAGCTGCCAGAGGAAGCCTTTATCCAAATGGGAGACTTTGTCGGCTTTGCGATCAAACATGGTAAACGACTGGGCATGAAACGCATTAGTCTGGTCGGGATGCCCGGCAAATTTGCCAAAGTGGCTCAAGGCGTCATGATGGTGCACTCCAAGAGTGCGCCGGTGGATTTTGGATTTCTTGCGTCCGTGGCCCGCGAGACCGGAGCCGGAGATGAACTGGCGCAAGCGATCGAGGAAGCCAACACGGCGACTCAGGTGGCAGATATGATGACTGAGGCCGGGTACTTGCCCTATTTTGAAAAGTTATGTACATATGCTTGCCAGCACTGTTTGGAACATGCGGGAGGCGGCATAACGGTGGAAGTGGTATTGGTAACGATGAAAGGAATGGAACTGGGGAGGGCGGAAATCAGTGAACTCGAAGACAGCAACTGGAGCAAAGAATCGTAAAATCCGCATTATCGGCGTGGGTGAAGAAGGCGCGGCAGGATTGACAACGGATAGCCTGAATCTCATTCAGGAGGCAGATGTACTTGTGGGCGGAGAGCGCCAGCTGCAATATTTCCCGGCATTTGCGGGTGAGAAGTTAGCAATCAAGAGCGGTTTAAGCGATCTGGTTGTGAAAATAAAAGCGTTGCAGGCCACACACAACGTTGTTGTGCTTGCCTCGGGAGACCCGCTGTTCTACGGCATCGCCGGGTATTTAGCGCGCAAAATCGGCCCGGATCAACTGGAGATCCGGCCTAATCTCAGTTCGCTGCAGCTGGCATTTGCCCAGCTTGGCGAGAGCTGGCACGATGCCGTGCTCGAAAGCGTGCACGGACGCCCGCTCAAGGGCCTCGCACAGCGCATTGATGGCAAAGCCAAAATTGCGCTGCTCACGGACGAGCACAACAGCCCCGCTGCGATCGGGGCTTATCTGCAACAGTTCGGCATGACCGAGTATGATGCCTACGTTGCCGAGAACCTGGGCGGGGCAGATGAACGTGCCCGCCATTACACCTTGGGCGAGCTGGCGGCAGCAGAATGCAGCCCGCTGAACGTCGTGATTTTGCTGCGCCGCAAGGATGCACCGGCGCCGCGCCGAGGATTCGGTTTTGCCGACGAGGAATTCCATCAGCGTAAACCGGAGAAAGGCCTGATCACCAAGCGCGAGGTCCGCGCATTCAGCTTGGCTGAACTGCGACTTGGCGTGGACAGCATTGTGTGGGATATCGGCGCTGGCTCCGGCTCGGTGGCGGTAGAATGCACGCGGCTCGCGCCGCAGGGACAAGTCTTCGCCATCGAAAAAAATGAAGGTGACCTCGTGAACATCGAGGCCAATCGGATCAAATTCCGGACAGACTTTACCGTCCTTCATGCCAAAGCACCAGCAGGGCTGGACGAACTACCGAATCCGGATGCGGTGTTCATTGGCGGCAGCGGCGGCGAACTCGCGCAGCTGATCGCCTTGTGTGCGTCCCGGCTGCGCCCGGAGGGACGCATCGTGGTGAATGCAGCGACCATCGAGACGCTGCATGACAGCATGAAGGCCATGCGCGAAGCAGGCCTGGACCCATCGGTGACGTTACTTCAGACGGCGCGCAGCAAGCCGATCCTGAGCATGACCCGTTTTGACGGATTGAATCCGATTTACGTGATCACAGGACAGCATGGAGTAACAGAGGAAGCGGAAGCTGGAGCGGCAGAATGACTTTTCAAGGACAGGACAAGGGGGAAAACAACATGAGTACGGCAGCAGTAGGTACGCTGTATGGCGTGGGTGTCGGGCCGGGTGACCCGGAGCTGATTACCGTGAAGGCGTACCGGATGATCCGGGAATGTCCCGTGGTTGCTTACCCGAAAAAGCGCAAAGGCGGTAAATCGTACGCCCACGAGATCGTGGAACTGTATGTGAACCCGGAAGAGAAAGAGATGCTCGGCCTGATTTTCCCGATGACGAAGGACCCGGTTGTGCTCGAACGCGAGTGGGGCAAGACCGTTGAAGCATGCTGGGGTGCGCTCAAGGAAGGCAAGGATGTGGCCTTTGTAACCGAGGGTGACCCAAACCTGTACAGCACATTTATTCATTTGGCACGGTTAATGAGAGAGTTGCATCCTGAAGTGCCCATTAGTTCGATTCCAGGCATCTCTTCTGTACTGGGTGCAGCGGCAGCATTGGATATCCATCTGGCAGACGGAGACGAACAGGTGGGCATTATTCCGGCTACGGCAGATAAAGAAGCGATGCGGCAGGCGATTGAGCATCACGATACGATTGTATTTATCAAAGTGGCAAAGGTGCTTGACCCGATGCTTGAATTACTGGATGAGATGGGACTCGGCGGCAAAGCTTCGGTTGTTACCAAAGTCACTTCTCCATATGAACTCGTCTGGCGCGATGCCCGTGAACTGAAAGGGCAGGAGCTGGAATATCTGAGCCTGATGGTGGTGAGCAAATGAAGACATTGGAAGCAAAAGTCTATATCGTAGGTGCAGGCCCGGGAGACCCGGAACTGATTACGGTGAAGGGTTCGAACATTTTGAGAAGTGCGGATCTGGTGCTGTATACGGATTCCCTCGTGAATGACGAACTGATCGCAACTGCGAAGCCTGAAGCAGAAGTGCTGCAAAGCTCTGGCATGGACTTGGAACGTCAGGTCGAGCTGATGTGTGAAGCGACTCGTGCGGGTCGCAGCGTAGCTCGTGTACATACTGGTGATCCGGCGATGTACGGCGCAATTCTGGAACAAATGGTACTGCTGAAACAGCAGGGCGTGGAATATGAGATCATTCCGGGTGTGAGTTCGGTCTTTGCTTCGGCAGCTGCGCTGGGTGCTGAACTTACCGTACCAGAACTGACGCAGACCGTAATTCTGACGCGTGCAGAAGGTCGTACACCTGTACCTGAACGGGAGAAACTGCGTGATCTGGCATCCCATCACTGTACGGTGGCGCTCTTCCTGAGTGCAACTTTGGCGAAAAAAGTCGTGGTTGAATTCCTCGCCGCAGGCTGGAGCGAAGATACACCGGTGGCCGTTGTGCAGCGGGCGACTTGGCCTGATCAAAAGATTGTACGGACCACGCTTGCCAATCTGGCAGCGGATCTGCGTGCCGCAGGCATTACAATGCATGCGATGATTTTGGCAGGCTGGGCGCTTGATCCGGATCTCGTGAACCGGGATGCTCACCGTTCCAAGCTGTACGACAAATCCTTCACCCATGGCTATCGCAAGGGAGTGAAGTCCGGTGAGTAATCCATTTGCAGCTGTTGCCATTACGAAACATGGTGTGGAGATGGTGCGTAATCTGGCGGGGCAGTTCCAGGGCACGGACGTGTATTATATGAGCAAGTTTGAACGCGGGGATGAAGAGCAGTTGGGCTACGAGCTGTTCGAAGGCTCGGTAAAGCTGATTTTGCCTGACTTGTTCAAGCGATATAACGGAATTATTCTATTCATCTCTTTGGGTGCGGTTGTGCGGATGATTGCTCCGATTCTGGTGGACAAAAAAGTTGATCCCGCCGTGCTGGTCATTGATGACCGCGGCGAAAATGTGATCAGTGTGCTGTCTGGTCATCTAGGCGGTGCCAATGAGTTGACACGTCAGGTCGCTGAAGTGCTCGGCGCACGTGCGGTGATCACAACGGCTTCAGACGTGCAAGGTACCATTCCGGTGGACATGTTCGGCCGGGAGTTGGGTTGGATCGTGGATAGCTTCGACAAAGCAACACCTGTCAGTGCGGCTGTTGTCAACGAAGAGCCAGTAGCTCTCATTCAAGAGACGGGGGAGCGGAACTGGTGGAGATATAACAAACCTGTGCCAGATCATATCCGTGTCTTCAGCAGCCTGGAGGAAACAGCATCATTCCCGTTCAACGCTGCACTAGTCGTCAGTGACCGTCTGCTTTCGGCAGAGGAAGAGGAGCGTTTTCTCACGAATGGCGTACTGTATCGCCCGAAAAGCCTCGTACTCGGTATGGGGTGCAATCGCGGCACATCCGTAGACGAATTGGAGCAGGAAGTCCTCACTGCCTTGGAGGAGTTATCTCTTTCCGTGAAGAGCGTGCGCAACATTGCCACGATTGATCTGAAAAAAGATGAAGAAGGCCTGTTGGCCCTCTGCGCCAAATACGGCTGGGAACTGGTGACCTACACCCCTGCGGAGCTGAATACGGTGAAGCTAGCGAATCCTTCTGAGACGGTGTTCAAATATACCGGAGCATATGGTGTAAGTGAACCTGCGGCGTTGCTCTCCTCGGGAGCCGATCATTGGCTGCTTGAGAAGAAAAAGAGCGGCAATCTGACGATCTCCGTTGCAAGGATTTCATTCAATTCTGAATAAAGAGTATGCATTAATCTTAACCGCATCGCTATATGATGCGGTTTTGTTTAGATTATAGAATTTATACGTTTTCAGCGGAGCTGAAGAATTCGATAATCGCAAGAAGAGCAACAACTAAAACACGAATGTACACCCTTGATAGTGCTTCGATCAGAAGCTTTTGTTATATAGAAGAAAAGACGTAAAGGTGGAAATGACAATGAACATTTCAGATCGTAACGCCAGACCCCGACTGATCATCGCAGGCACCGGAAGTGGTGCAGGGAAAACGACAGTAACCTTGGGGTTGATGAGAGCACTCGCTCAGCGTGGATTGAGTGTACAAGGGTTCAAATGCGGCCCGGATTATATTGATCCGACATACCATACCGCTGTTACGGGCAGACTGTCCCGTAATCTGGATGCATGGATGACATCGCCTGAATACGTGAGGCATACGTTCGAGAAAGCATCGGCGGGACATGATATTTCCATTATCGAAGGCGTTATGGGCCTCTACGATGGCAAAGATCCGCTCAGCAATACAGGCTCGACTGCAGAGATTGCTCTGGTCACGCAGACCCCTGTGATCCTGGTCGTGGATGTACGCAGCATGGCTCGCAGTGCGGCCGCAATTGTTCTTGGTTTTCAACAGTTGGAGCCTGAATTAAATATGGCCGGAGTGATCGTCAACCGTTGTGGAAGTGCGGGGCACTATACCATTGTGAAAAAAGCCATTGAGCAAATGTGCGGCATTCCGGTGGTCGGCTGGCTGAAGCGGGACGAAGACATGTCCATCCCGGAGAGACATCTGGGACTGGTGCCTGCCATCGAGCGCGGTGAATTGGAACCATTATTTCAGCGGGCTGCCGATGTATTAATGGAAGGCACCGATCTGGATCTTCTGCTGGAGCTGGCAGAAAGTGCCCCACCTTTGAATGCAGAAAAAGAAGAAGAAGTGAGTCCTACGACTATTGCCCGTACTGATCCTGCTGATGCTGAATCAGGCCCAAATTACGATCCACTTTCCAATTCAGTGATCAACGTTAATAATCGACATGTATCATATGCGGTACAGCCTGTCATTGCCGTTGCGCGCGATGCGGCATTTAATTTCTATTATCCCGATAATCTGGAATTGCTCGAAGCGGCCGGGGCTCGATTACAATACTTCAGTCCGCTCGCTGGCGAAGGTATTCCAACTGATGTGGATGGCGTCTATTTGGGCGGTGGGTTTCCCGAGGAATTTGCAGCAGAGATTGCTGGTAACCAAGGGTTCTTGGAAGGAATTCGACAGGCGGCACAATCCAACATGCCTTTATTTGCCGAGTGTGGAGGTTACATGGTGCTCGGAGAAACGTTGACCGACCGTGAGGGCATCACCTTCGATATGGCGGGTATTATCCCCGCACAGGTGCAGATGCAGAAGAAGCGCGCTGCGCTTGGCTATCGTGAAGCTAGTAGTGTTCAGGATTCCTTTTTGCTGAAAAAGGGTGAGGTGCTTCGGGGTCATGAATTTCATTATTCCACGATGACCTATCGTGAAGAAGAAACGATCCCTTATGCGTATGAGACCAAGGGGTTGCGTGGCTTGAAGCAAGAAGGGTATGCCGCTGGCAACATTGTGGCGGGGTATACGCACGTTCATCTGGGCTCTTACCCGGCAGCCGCTCAAAGATGGGTGGAGCATTGTCTAGCCTATCGGCAGGAGCGATATATGCAGAGATAATAGCAGCTATTTATAGCTCATAGAGATAGCTGAATTCAATAAGCAAAATGGCTCTAATCTCGCTTTTGCCTCCTGAGACTTTGGTCGTGAAGTTGGTGATCCCCAGGATCAATTAAAGGTTTTCAGATGAATATGTGGAATGAGTTAAAGACAGAATCATTATGCGAGGGAGGGACATCGTGATGAGAACCGTATGTGTAACTGGAGCTGCCCGGGGTTTGGGATTGGCTTTGACGGCACAGATGCTCAAGAGAGGTTATCTCGTGTATGCGGCGGGTCTGGACGTGGAGGATTCCGAAGGAATTCGTGTGCTTGCAGAAGGGTATCCTGACCATCTGCGTGCGATCGAGTTGGATATCGCGGACGACCTGTCGGTAGCTCTGTTCACGGAGACATTGAAGCTGGATACGAATCATCTGGATATGCTGATCAATAATGCGGCTATACTAGGAAGTATTACGGATCATATCCGCGGGCCGTTGAATATGGCGGAGATGGCTGAAGTATTTAATGTGAACACCTTAGGTACACTGCGTGTGACTCATTCCCTGTTACCCCTCCTTCTTCAAGGACAGGTCAAGCTGATTGTTGATATCTCTTCCGAGGCTGGAAGTATAGAGCAATGCAGTCGGGATGGCTGGTATGCCTATTGTATGTCCAAAGCTGCTTTGAACATGCAGGCCCGTCTTGTGCACAATGGTCTGAAGGATGAAGGCGGACAAGTGATGCTTGTGCATCCTGGTTGGGTACAGAGTTATATGCGGGGAGAATTGGATGCTTCTGCAGATCTCACGCCCGAGCAATCTGCACAGCATATCGCAGTACTTATCGACCGCCATGAACAGTTTAAAGGAGATCAGCCCGCATATGTGGACTACAAGGGAGACACGCTTCCCTGGTAGTTGGTTTTATACAGTGAGGTGAACAAGAAAGGAGATTGATTGAATGGATCATCGTAAAAAAGCATTACTACTTGGCGATTATACACATCCGGATTGGCACCCGCTTCAGGGGGTGGATGCGGAGATTAGCCGAATTTTCCATGATACTATGACTGTGCAGTGCAGTGAGAATCGGAATATGCTACTGCAAGAAAATATAACCGGGTTTGATGTATGTATCTCATACATGGACGATTGGAAGGGTAAAGTCTCTCCACAGCAGACAGCAGGTTTGTTGTCCTATGTAAGTAATGGAGGTGGACTGGTCATTATACATAACGGCATTTCGCTCCAAAATCGTTATGAACTCAAACAGATGATCGGTGCCAAGTTCCTGCATCATCCGGCTTATGCACCACTTGAATTCACCGTAACGGAGGAAAACCATCCGGTGACGGAGGGCATTACCAGTTTTACGATGGAGGAAGAAGCATATCAGTTCGAATTTGGCTCTTTTGCCGAAACGAAGGTATTGTTGGAATATCAGTCTGAAGAAGGACCGAAGCCCGCGGTTTGGGCACATCGATATGGTGTTGGCCGGATTGTTTATCTTATGCCGGGTCACCATGTGCCGTCTTTTGCGCACGAGACGTACCGTCAATTACTCCTGCAAGCAGGCAAATGGGCTGCACGTTACGTCTGACATTTTTGCATGTGGAGTATAAGGGGTATAATATAGAGATCAACGAAGAGGAGGATGACAAAAATGAGCGATTTGTTCAAAAAGGCGATCTCGTTAGGGCTTGGTCTTACTGTCGTAAGCAAAGAGAAAATTGAGAAAACCGTGGATGATTTGGTCAAGCGCGGGGAACTTGCGCCCGGTGAATCCAAAGCTTTGGTTGAACGCCTGCTGGAACGGGGCGATGAAGAGCAAGGTCAGCTCAAACGGGTGATTCAGGAACAGGTTAAACGAGTGCTTCAGGAAGCTGGTGTGGCATCCGAAAGTGATGTAACCAGTCTGGAACAGCGCGTTGCCGTCCTGGAGAAAAAACTTGCCGAACTGGGCCACTCACCACAGCTTCAACCTGATGAATCCCCGGCTCCACTTGAAGTTCCTCCTCCTCTCAAAGGAAACGAGATCGAGTAGATGGCAGTGCGAATCAAACATGTCGGCAGATACCGTGAAATTGCCATGGCGCTAGTGCGTCATGGCTTCGGTTATATGGTCGAGGAGCTGGGCTTGTTCCAGCTGCTGGCTCTGCCCAGACGGTGGATGTCGCGTGAAGCACACACCACCAAAACGTTGAGTGAACGCATCAGGCTTGTGCTGCAGGAGCTGGGGCCAGCTTTCGTTAAGCTGGGGCAACTCGCAAGCACAAGGGCAGATCTATTGCCTGAGTCTGTCATTCGCGAGCTGGTGAAGTTGCAGGACCAAGTCCCGCCGTTCTCTTCCGAGACGGCACGGGGTATTTTGGAACAGGAATTGGATACACCGCTGGAGGAGATCTTTTCCCGGTTCGAGGATACCCCTGTAGCTGCGGCCAGCATTGGACAGGTGCATCTGGGCAAACTTCGAAGCGGTGAGTCGGTAGCCATCAAGATTCAGCGGCCGGGCATATCGCGTATTGTGCAGCGTGACCTGGATATTTTGCGTGAGCTGACAGCCATGGCTGAGAAGCGCTGGGACTGGGTGAAGCAATATCAGATTCCGCAAATGGTCGAAGAATATGCTCAGGCACTGATGGCCGAGCTGGATTACACGGTCGAAGGACGCAATACGGAAAAGATTGCACAGCAATATCAACAGGATAACAAGGTCAAAATCCCGACCATTTACTGGGATCAGACTTCGTCTCGTGTGCTCACTATGGAATATATCGAAGGTATCAAACTTAATGATCGTGAAGAGCTGGTCAGACGAGGCCATGATCTGAACAATATTGCAGAGCGGTTGGTAGATTCCTTATTAAACCAGATCTTTATCCAGGGATTCTTTCACGCTGACCCACATCCAGGCAACCTGATGGTATTGAAGGATGGCCGTCTTGCTTTTATAGACTTCGGTATGGTGGGCAGTCTGAGTGATGAGATGAAACAACAGCTCGCTTCGCTTATTATTGGGTTAATGCGCAAAGATACGGACAGTATGATCCGGGCAATTGAGAAGCTCGGCATGATGCCTGATGACATGGATCTGCGTGGGCTTCATGTGGATTTGGACAAGTTGCGTACCAAATATTACGATATTCCCTTTTCCAAGATTAGTGTGGGTCAGGCGTTAAATGATTTGTTCGGCGTAGCCCAGAGGCACCGGGTTGTCATGCCTGCGGATATTCTTCTGCTCGGTAAATCGTTGCTGACGATGGAAGGTGTAATCGAACATCTCGATCCTTCCCTGAGCATTGTAGATATGGCCGAGCCTTTTGGGCGGAAACTGATCAAGGAACGTTTTAGCGCCGGAAGAATCAAGAATCGGTTGTTCCGCAGTGCGGCTGATATGGCCGAGAGTGTCATTGGTTTGCCAGGGCAGTTAAGGCAGTTATCATCCATTATTAGCAAAGGCAAGCTGAGGCTGGAGATCAGTGTCCCTGAACTGGATGCACTCATGCGCAGAATGGACCAGATTAGTAACCGACTGTCCTTTAGTATTGTGTTACTTGCCTTTTGTATCATCATGGTGGGGCTGATTATCGGTTCGTCGATCAGTCATCAATCCACAATGCTGTGGGATATTCCGGTCATTGAGATTGGTTTCCTGGTAGCGATTCTGATGGTGGCTTTCCTACTCTATTCGATATTCAAATCGGGAAGATTCTAGCATAACAACAAGACCCGTAAAGAGACTTTCTTCAAAAGGATCTTTGCGGGTTGTTTTTTGTATTATTTTGCATAACTCTATAGAGATGAAAGGGTGGGGTACTTTGAAAAAGATGGTCAGTAACCTTGTTCTAACGTTTTTAACCGGGATTCTTGCATATTATCTGGTGACACAGACCCTAACCCTAAATGCGATTTGGGTCAGTCTGATAGCCACGGGCATTGTCGCTATGTTCTATCTGCTACCGTATTGGATCAGGAGAGGCAGGCAGACCAGAAACTAGAGCCTAGATACCCATGCAGAGATATGTGAAGCGCCAAAGATCCGGATCATCCGGTTAAGTAAGAGGTAGTGAAGTATGAATTGCTATGGGCTTGATGGCGTGAAAATGCGTTTGATACGTCGCTACCCTTTTGCGGCAGTGAGATTATTTGTTTTGAATAGAGCATGGGTGAGTAAATTATAGAAAGATTAAGATAATAGGAGATAAGGTTCAGTTTTTTCGCCTTAATTGTATTAGTACATATCCAGTCCAGTGACTATAATAATAGGTCAGTACATTAACGGACCCGGTTTTTCTGAGAGGGAAAAACCTATTGGCATCAGGATCAGCTCCTGATGTCGCACGAGTAAGACAACTGAGGCAGTAATGGAACACCAGCGGTACACACTGGAACGGAAACGACGTGAGCGCTCATTAACCCGTCAAGGTTATACGGATGGCGAAGAATGATGCAGCTCAGGCAAGAGCATAGGCGAATGATACGGAGAGAAATCCGTTGTTTTGTGCTGTCCTGGGTAGTTGGTTAGTGTGAACGGCTTCCGTTACTCTTCAGTAGGATTGTCCATTATAAGGAATACACGTAGGAGGAACGGCAAAGAACATATGAATACTTTAAAACAACAATGGTTTGGCAACATTCGGGGAGACGTGCTGGCAGGCATTACGGTAGCGCTGGCGTTAATTCCGGAAGCCATTGCTTTCTCCATCATTGCCGGTGTCGATCCGATGGTCGGATTGTACGCTTCGATTACGATTGCGATTGTGATCTCGATTGCTGGTGGAAGACCAGGTATGATCTCGGCGGCAACCGGTGCCATGGCGGTACTGATGGTTGGACTCGTCAAGGATTATGGCGTGGAATATCTTTTTGCAGCGACTATATTGACGGGCATTATCCAGTTTCTACTGGGCATATTTAAGGTTGGACGGTTTATTACGTTTGTGCCTCATTCGGTACTGACCGGATTCGTGAATGCACTGGCTATACTGATCTTTATGGCGCAGTTAACCCACTTCACGGGAGCAAACTGGATCATGTATGCGATGGTAGCGGGCACGCTGGCGATCGTTTATATTTTGCCACGGTTTTTCAAAGGCGTTCCAGCTCCACTCATTGCAATCATCGTGATGACGATTATTACCTTGGTGTTTCATCTCGACGTAAGAACAGTCGGTGACATGGGGAATATAACGAGTACTCTGCCGATGTTCCATTTGCCGAATATTGCATGGACTTGGGACACGCTGATGATTCTGCTGCCTTATTCATTCACCATGGCACTGGTTGGTTTGCTGGAATCCCTGCTGACCGCAACCATCGTGGATGAGATGACCGAGACCAAGAGCAGCAAGAACCGTGAAGTGCGTGGTCAGGGGATCGCAAATTTCGTGAACGGCTTGTTTGGCGGTATGGGCGGCTGTGCGATGATCGGGCAGTCGGTCATTAATGTGAAGTCTGGCGGACGTGGAAGATTATCGACATTTACTGCGGGTGCGTTTCTCGCGATCCTGTTGCTGCTGTTTAGCGGTGTGGTGAAACAGGTGCCGATGGGTGCGCTCGTCGGTGTGATGTTTATGGTGTGTATCGGAACATTCGACTGGAGCTCCATCAAAAATATTGCTCGCGTACCGCGGGCGGAAGCCTTTGTCATGATCGTGACGGTGGCGATTGTGGTCTATACTCACGATCTGTCGATCGGGGTCATGGTCGGCGTTGTGCTCAGTGTGCTACATTTTGGCTGGAAACAGACCAAGATCCGCGTACAGGCGAGCCAGGAGCAAGGGCAGAAGGTATACCGGATTCACGGACCATTCTTCTTCGGTTCTTCGTCCCGCTTTGTGGATGAGTTCGATGCAGAGGCTGATCCGAAGGAGATCACGATTGATTTCGGAAGGTCACATATCTGGGATAATACCGCGGTTGTGGCTATTGGCAAAGTGAAATTCAAATACGCGAAGCTTGGCAAAACCGTGCACCTGCGCGGGTTGAACGAAGAGAGCACTCGCATTCTTGAACGAAGTGGATATGCCACAGCCGGAGGACACGGCTCGTAACTTGGTTGGACGAAGGTGCAAGTCGTAATGTGGTTACGCAGACAAGATGAAACCTCAAACTGAGCAGATATTAGACATCCCTATGAAGTAGACAATATAAAAAGATACTTTTTAATCAGCGGCGCACTTGTTCCCTAATCTAAAATGGGGAGAGGGCGTCGTTGTTTTATTAGAGGATGTGGTGTGTACAGCTTATTATGGCTATGAGATTGATATTGAAGCGGCCGTATAACCAACCTCAAACTCACTTGGTCGATACAAGTCACGCTGATCTTGGAATTTTGTGCTACAAGTTGGGGGTGTAACGCTGTATCCCCTTTTGTTTTGCTTGACTAACGTGTAAACTACAGGGTATGGAGAAGAAGAGCAACGAGTGGATTGCTTTTTAAAAAATTCATTTCATAATCATGATTGATATAAGGAAAACTAGTCTTGATGGCAGATACTGATACTAAGGTCATTATGAAATGGACTTATCTAAATGAATATACAGAGGTGTAACGATTGGCAAACTTTGAACAACTGGGCATTCGCCCGGAATGGTGCGAGATCCTGAAACATCAGGGCATCGCCGTGCCGACTCCGGTACAGGAGCGTTCGATTCCGGTACTGCTGGGTGGACGTGATATTATTGCTGAGGCACAGACAGGCACAGGTAAAACGCTGGCTTTTTTGCTGCCGATTATTCAGAAAATTAACGTATCCGACCGCTCCCCGCAAGCGCTGATTATCGCGCCTACGCGTGAGCTTGCGCTGCAAATTACGGAAGAAGCGAAGAAGCTCACGGCAAACGACGATAAACTGCATGTACTTGCCGTATACGGTGGGCAGGATGTGGACAAGCAGCTGCGTAAATTGCAGAACGGCACCCAGATCGTTATTGGTACACCAGGGCGTCTCCTGGATCACCTGCGTCGGGGCACGTTGAAGCTTGATAATGTGAAAAAACTGGTGCTGGATGAAGCCGACCAAATGCTGCACATGGGCTTCCTGGACGATGTGGAGACGATTCTTAGCGAGCTGCCACATAAACGTCAGACAATGCTGTTCTCAGCAACGATGCCGAAGGGTATTCGCAACCTGGCGAAGACCTACATGAAAGATCCGGAAGATGTAAAAGTATCTTCCCAATCTGTTATTCCGATCAAACAGATTCGTCAGCAAGTGCTGGAATGTACGGATCGCGGTAAATTAGAAGCACTTCGTGGCATGATTGATACGTATCGTCCATACTTGGCGATCATTTTCTGCCGGACCAAGCGTCGTGCATCCAAGCTGAACCAAGATCTGCGTGAAGCAGGTTATGCAAGTGATGAACTTCATGGAGATCTGTCCCAATCCAAGCGTGAGAACGTAATGAAAGCGTTCCGTGATGCCAAACTGCAAGTGCTCGTTGCTACAGATGTAGCTGCACGTGGACTTGATGTTGAAGGCGTAACGCATGTATTTAACTACGATATGCCGCATGATGCGGAAAGTTATATTCACCGGATCGGTCGTACGGGCCGTGCAGGCGGTACAGGTCTTGCTGTAACGTTTGCAACAGAGCACGACAGACCGGAGCTTGCACGTATTGAACAAGGGATCGACCAGAAGTTGTCCCGTATCCAGTGGACGAGCGAAGGTCCAATTGCTTCAACTGGAGCAGCTAGACGTTCCATCAACAGTCAGGGTGATGACGAACGTTCAGGCGGACGCTCTTCCGGAACAGGCAGTGCCCGTCGCGGTGCAGGCCGTAACGATCGCAGAGATGGCGGACGTGGGGGGCGTGGTTCCCGCGGTGGCGAAGGCGGCCGCAGTGGTGGTCGTAGCGGTGGCCGCAGCAGCGACAGCAGTCGTGGTGCAGCCGGTCAAGGTGGCCGCGGTGCAGGTCGCAGTGGCGACGAGCGCAGCGCAGGCCGTGGTTCTGCACGCAGCAGCGACAGCAGTCGCGGTGCAGCGGGCCAAGGCGGACGCGGTGCAGCTAGCAGCGGCTGGGCAGGCCGTAGCGCCGACAAGCGCAGCTCCGGGCGCAGCAGCGAAGGCTCTCGCCGTCCGGAATCCGCAGGACGCGGACCGGCGAAGGGTGACCGTCGCGATTCTCGTCGCGGACGGTAAAGCTTTTGGCGCAAGCGGCGATGTAGCCGCAATTGCGCAGGCACTGTGCCATGCCACAGAGATTGGCATGGCACATATGAGAGGGTTCGGGTACACATGTACCGAACCCTCAGATCAAGGGTCGCGACGGAACCACGTCGCGGCCCTTTTTCACCAGGACAGATGATCATTTCCGCTTATTGTTTTTGTCACCTGCGAGTGTCTGTTTGCGCGCCTGCTTGATCCATGGAAGATGCCATTTAGATATTCCCCATCTAGTTTTTCTTTTCTGTCCGTGTACTTCGCATAGTACGTGGCAAACTGCCATAAACTTCAAAACACCTCATCCTAGACCTAAGGATGGGGTGTTTTTGGATCATTTCTTATATCATTAGAAGCATAACCTTCGATCTGTGGTGCTGATGCGCATGCAGGGGTGGATGAAATTGCATTCGTCTATATACACGGAGTGAGTTTGCACTAAATTACGTTTTTCTATCTCGATTTATCATCCCTACACATGAACATCTGCGTATTGATCCCGATATTTCTCGTTATACACCCGGCCTACCGACTCTGCCAGTCCCCCGCGTGCCTTGCTCGGATAGCGTTCAATCGTGTGATAAAGTCTCATGAATCGATCTTTGGGCATAAAGCGGGCGTAGCGGGTAATAAGACTAGGGAATAACTCAATATATTTGCTCTTGCGCACGGCAGCAGCAGCAACGGCTGTAAGAATCTGAATTCCGTTGTGGAGCTGTAAAATGTTCACTTCATAGGTCGCGATATAACGAATCGCATCTTCACGGATCAAATCCGGCTTAAGCCGTGCAATCTCACCGATATATTCAGCGAGCAGCCGCTCGAAACTGTGTAGCAGCAAGGGCTTGAGCTGAAGGTCCATATCACTGCGCAGGACAAAGGATTGCAACAATGCAACCTGTTGCAGTCGAATCCGGTCATTGTAGACGAGTGAGCCGATCTCGCGGAGCATCTCATAGGCAAGTGCTTCATCCTGCTTTCGGGCTTCGGCGACCAGAGCCCAGTTGCGGTTGATGCCCTGGCGGATGAGTTCCTCATCCTGTTGCAACGTGCGCTTCAACTCGCGCTGCTGCTCTACCTCGAACGAACGTTTCTGCATGAAGATCAGTAAGGCCAGAAGCAGCAGGGAAACACTGGCTGCCGCCATGGTCTGATCTATGGTCTCGCCGAAATAGGTAGCCGCTGCACCGAACAAAATCGTAATGAACAGGTCGCGTGCAATCCGGCGTTTTACACGGGAAGTCGCTTTCTCCTGAACGGAGTTCAGGGTACCTCGGCCACAGGCCGTGCACTCATCTTCCCACAGGCAGGTATACTGTCCACAACGGGAGCAGACTTGCAACTTTTCATAAGCATAGGTCGTTCGATGAAATGGTCGTATGGATACAACTAGTTTAGTACTCATGCTCAATCACGCTCACCATTCAGAATAGTGTAGAGAGTACGATCCGTGTCTTCGCGGGAGACCGGTTTCCGCCGATGAAGCTGGAGTGCAAAACCCTTTATGATGACAAAAAGAAACAATATGGCGAGGCATCCGTATGTAACCATAATCCGTTCCCTTCTATAGCTTGGTAAACAAGCGCTGTTATATTGCAGTTTGCTGGCAATAACTATATCATATTTCCATAGTTGGTACTTTTGTTCCAGTTGCAGACGTGAAATCGTCGATTTTTGTCAGTCATTACAAAACTGTAACTCAAGATAGGGGTGCTTTTCAGAATTTATTAGTAGACTGTTAAGATTTCCTTAAGGCTTGACGCCTATAATAAACTATTCCCATTTTAATCTCAAACGTGAAGGAGTACACCCAATGCTGCGGACACGCAAAATACGCTGGCTCAGTGGAACGATGGTTCTGCTGGCAATTCTAACGCTACTGCTGCCTCAAGCGTTGCTGCCACAAGCTGCAGCGGCTCAGGCACAGACGAGCGGAATCGATGCGGTACTTGTAGCCGATGTAAGTAACTCGATGAATACAAGTGACCGTGACAAGATCAGTAATGAAGCCATGAAAATGTTTATTGATATGCTGCCAGTCCAGGGGGACAAGGTAGGGATTGTCGCTTATACCGATCAGGTGGAGCGGGAAAAGGCTATGCTGGAGATTCAGTCCGATGCGGACAAGAGCAGCCTGAAGGATTTTATTGATCAGCTCGGCCGGGGGCCATATACCGATGTCTCAGTTGGTGTCGCCGAAGCCGTGAACATACTGAATCATGGTGCAGACCCATCCCACTCACCGATGATCGTGCTACTGGCGGATGGTAACAATGACTTTAACAAAACCAAAGGCCGTACACAGGCACAATCCGACGCTGATCTCGCAAAAGCCGTGAAGGAAGCACAGGATCAGGGTATTCCGGTATATACGATTGGACTGAACGCGGATGGCAAGCTGAATAAGGATGCACTCGCAGACCTGGCGCAGCAGACCGGAGGCAAGTCATTCATTACCGATACGCCGGATGATCTGCCACAGATTCTGAGTGAAATCTTCGCCGATCATGCCAAACTGAACGTGGTGAAGCTGCCCTCTGTAACAGGAAACGGCAGTTATCAGGAAGTTACCGTGAACGTGCCGAATGACAGTGTACTGGAAGCGAACATCTCGATTATGTCCTCGAAGCCGGTGGAAGTACAATTGACAGACCCTTCCGGGCAAGCCGTGGACCTGAACTCGGATGCAGCCAAGCTCTCGACGTCGAAGAGTTATTCGCTCGTGAAGCTGTTGAAACCCCAAGAGGGAGACTGGAAACTTCGGGTAAAAGGGGCTCCAAAAGACAGCATCGATATCAACCTGTTGTTCAACTATGATCTTCAGCTCGTTGTGGACCCAATTAAGACCAAGTCCTATACGAAAGGGGACAAGGTTGATCTTGCAGCCAAACTGGAGAATGGCGGTCAGCCACTTCAGGATAATGATCTGTATACAGATATGAAGGCCACGCTGGTTGTGAAAGATGTAGATACAGGTAAAAGCGAGGAACAACCGCTGGAAAACACAGGTTCTGGTTTTGCCGGAACGTTTGAAGTACCGGACAATCATAATTATGAGTTGATCATCCGTGCGGAAGAAGACAGCTTCTACCGTGAAAGTGCGCCAATCACGATTAATGCGAGCGGAGCAGCCGGAAGTGGATCTCAACCGACAACCTCAGGTGGTGAACAGGACAAGCCGTTTCCTTGGTTGCCTGTCATCTTGGGTGTTATAGCCCTGATTGTGGTAGGTGTTGGTGCCTGGTTCCTGATGGGCTGGCTGAAACGCAAAAACCGGGGATTTGTAGGCCAAATGGTCGTGGAGATTCGTGATGAGAACACAGGAGACAAGTCATATCCGCAATATAAAAAGCTGGTATCCTTCCGGGGCAGATTCCATCTGCATCAGTTGTTGCAACTGGACCCTGAGCTGAAGGAAACCGAAAAATATGTATTTACGCCCAGCAATGGGGATCGAATTATAATCCGTAACACCGCGGGCGGTACGCTGGAGAAATCCGGTCGTGCAGTCGATGCAAGCTCAGGCGTTGAACTGAAGAACGGTGACCGACTGAGCATCCCGCTGCAACAGGCGGACAAAACAATTTTGATCGAGTATTTGGTTTAATCCAAGGGAGGACAACGAATGAAACCGATTGTTAGAGAACATATTCAGCAACTGGATGTATCACTTGGCGGAGGTATTGTCAGTGAGAAAATCAGAGTCGATACGATTGATAACCCCATTCTGATTATTGGTCTGGGAGGAACGGGAATTGACGCACTGTTGCGTCTCAAATATCAGATCAACCGTCGTTTCAAGCTGCCACAGGATCCGGTATCCAAGAAAAAAATGGACAAGCCGGATAATGTGGAGTTTCTGGCTTTTGAGACGAACGAACAGGATCGTGCCAAAAAGTATAAAGGGATCGGACTTGATCCAATCAATGAATTCGTATTGCTGTCCAATGCCGAGATTGGCGGACTTCTTCAAAACCGCAGCGTGCTGGAGCCGTACATTACGGACTGGCTGTCTCCCGAACTGAGCATCACGGACGGCATGAACGGCGCCGCAGGGGTGCGTCAGGCTGGACGTCTGCTCCTGTTCACGAAGATTAATCAGGTCGTTCAGGCCATCGACAAAAAGATCAAAACCCTATCCGTAGGCACCAACAAAAAACTGATGGTGTTCCTGTTGACAGGTCTGTCCGGCGGTACTGGCAGTGGTTGCTTCCTCGATATTTCCTATATCGTGCGAGGCATTATCGAACGGGATCACGGCTCTGCCGGGATTGACCGCGTGAATACGCTGGGATATCTGTTCACGCCAGACGTGAACCTGTCCAACAAAAGCTTGAGCGAGCACACGCGTGAATACATTCGTAAGAACGGATATGCAGCGCTCAAAGAGCTGGATTACTGGATGAACGTGGATAGCCGCGGTGAGCGATTCACACAGAAGTACGGCAATATTTTAACGGTCAACTCACCACTGCCGCCATTTAACCTGTGTCACCTGATCTCTGCAACGAATACCGAAGGCAAATTGCTGGAGAACGCCTACGATTACTGCATGAACGTCACGGCCGAGAACATTACCAATTTCATGGCAAGTGAGGAGAAGCAGTCGGGTGAGGAGTTCGCGATCCATGACTATATCAGCAACATTCGCACTAACATTGCACAGATGAACAAGGTGTACCCGGCTAACTATGATTACAACATCATCGGTGCCTCTTCGGCTGTACTGCCGATTGAAGAGATGACCACGTATCTGGCTTACCGGATGTTCGACAAAATGAACACCATGTTCTCCAAAGCACCGAACCAGGAGGATACCGAGAAGTTTGCCCGCAAGCTGGGCATTGATCTCGAAAGTGTGGTCAAGTCCTTTGAAGCACGTGTGCCTGAGCCGCTGCCTGGTTATCAGAACAGTGAGCGTCTGTCCTATGGCAATGTGGTGAAATCACAGGTTGTGAATATGGATACCGAGCTGGAACAGAACTTCCTGGCTCGTGCCCGTGAAGAATACATCAAGGCGAAGAAACAGCTGCCGGGTGAGATTGCCGGCCAGTTCACCGAACAGATCCGGCGTATGTTTTTGCACCCCGAACAAGGTCCGTTCTATGTCTCCCGTCTGATTTATACGGAAAAAGGTTTCTGTGTACTGAAAATGATTCAGTCGTACATCGAAACGTTGCGTGAGAATGCCTTCCGCATTCCGCGTGATATTGAAGCAGCTCAGGAGCAGTCCGAAGAGAAGCTGGGCGATGCAAAGAGTGCTTTTGTCTCCAAAGAGAAGAAAAAGAATGCTTATATTGAAGCAAAAATTCATGAGTACTGGCTGCACGCTGACGTGGAACGCAACGATCAGATGATCGAGTTCTATGAAGATCTGTATGAGTTGCTGAACCAGGAGAACAGCCGCATTTATAACGTATTTACCGAAACGCTCAACGCCCTCAGCTCGATATTCGCCAAGAATGGTGACCTGCTGACACGTGGCGAAGAACAAGCCGATCACAAAGGCAACAAAACATATTACTGGAACGTCGTAAGTGTACCGGATATCGTCAGTGTGGTGGATGGACTACTGGACAAGCGCGATACGGATGATCTGATTCGTGACTTCTCTCGTGAATTGCTGGAAAACTCCAGCCAATGGGTGAAAGAGAACGAGATTGATATCGTCAGCTCCATCTCCGACTTCCTGAGTGAGAAATTTGGTGATCTGATTACTCGTTCCATGGAAGATTTCCTGGTGATCAAATACGGTAAGGATGAGTCGGTCGAGAAATTCGTGGAACGTTTCATTGCCGGCAAGCTGGATGATGAAGCCGTTCCGGTGTTCAATCTGAGCAACAGTACAGGCAGTCTGCATTTCCCTTCATGGGGATTTGTATCGGTACCGGCACAGGCGCCAGGCATTCTGAAAGGGATTCGCAATTATCAGAACAATGCGGTGGGCAAATCTCATTTTACCGTCAAGGAAAGTGAAGTACGTAACCGGATTTTCTGGCTGAATACCCGTAACGGCGTACCGCTCTTTGTGTATACACCGCTCAAGGTATATGAGGAAAGTTATGAACGTACCATTTTGGACAAAGAAGGCATTGGTCGTCACTTGGTGCAAACGGAGAAAAACAACTGGACCTATCTGCCGTCTCCGATTCCAGAGAAATCATGGGGAGATGTGTACGAGAACGCCCGCGTGAAGCAATATAACGCTCGTGTTCGTAATGAATTCGAGCAGGCGCTCGGATACAACATCGTGACAGCCAAATCCATTGATGAGAATACAAGCAACCGGTATGCGATTGTGACGACAGAAGCATTTGATTTGTCTGCCAAACTGGGAGCCTACGACATGCGTCTGACGTCCACTACACCGAACCTCGGCGAAGTGAAGCGGGCCGTGATCGAGCTGAAGCGTCTGCAATCTGAAGGGTTGCCGCGTGTAGGCGTTAAGGATATTTTCGGCAGTATTAATGAAGATATGGCCAAAGAAAACCTGGTACGCTCCCCGCAGCTGATCGCGCGCGTACGTGAGGAACTGGCGAAGATGAATGCCATCTCGGCCAAAGTCGCCGAACTCGAAGGCATTCTTGCCCAGTACCAGGACGAGGAGCAATGGTATGACCGCTTCATCGAAGCGTTATATACCGACACCATCGTCAAAAAAGGTGCGCTCTACGTCTACGACCGTGACCCGGAAGAAGACGCATGGGAGCCGTTCGCGAACCTGATGAAGAGCCGTAACTTTGCCGAGTATGAAGTGTTTGGCAACTTCCGCGGTCTGGCGGAGAAGGATCGCAGTACATTGCTGCGCAAAGCCTCCCGCCGCGATAACGATCTTACAGCTTCTGAGGATATCACCCCACTGCTGACAAAGCTGGATGATCTGGCGGCACTGTTCATGGAATCGCGTGATCGTCTCGAATACGAGCGGGTAGAACTGGCTAACGGAGAAGACATCTATCAGTTCTACAGAACGATGTCGTCCAAGCTGAACGACATTCGCAGAAGGCTGAAGTAAGATGATGACCGGGATGGAGTTCAATTCGAACAATACCCTGAAGCGCGATCTGGAGAAGTATGCAGCACAGTATGCAATAGAGCAGGAGCGTCAAGGCAGCCTGGGTGATGGACGCAGCAGTATCCATTACCCGGCTTTGTTCCTTTTCGTAGGTGATCTGGTTGCACCTGCCGTGTCTGCCGTGCAGGAGATCAATCGGCTGAAATGGGATAACGGAGATGGTGTGGTCTACGTTCAGATCGGGACAGAAGATCAGGAATCACGTCTGGTTGAAACGAGGAATGGTGGCTCGTCCAACGATGGGCAGGTGACTCGTCACCGCTTGCCTCTGTCCGCTGGGCAGACGGAGCGACCGTCCAAAACGCGGCGTAAGGATGTGCACCGCAGTTTCCACGAATCCGATCAGGCGCTATTTGACCTGAATCGTACGCTTCGGCGGGTCAGTAACCGAATTGCCGAATATGGACGGTTGTACTCGTCATTTGATCGGATTTACGTTACGGTGGTAACCAGAGCGGATGATCCGTTGAATGTATTATTGCCAGAGCTCACCAAGCTGACGGAGACCATTTTGGCCCAAGCCTTCAAGTCGGTGCAGACAGATCTGCATGTATTGGTCAGCGAGATGGAACAGGTGGACTCCTTCGGATATGCCAGCGCAGCAGGCCTCGCTTTTCTGCGGGAACTGGATTATATGCAGTCGCTGGACTACACGTTCAGCGGTAAACTGCTGGTGACGGAGGATGGGATCTCCATTCCCGTCGCACATCCCGCTTCGCCGTTGTTTGATCTGGTATACCTGTTGTCTGACAAAAATGAGCGTGGAACCGGCGTTCCTGGTGGCTGGATCGAAAATGCCGAGATCATCTGCCGGATCTGCCTGCTGAAGAACCGGAAGCAGGATACGGATCACTCGGGTAGCGTTTCAAGTACGGGAGCGAACACGTACAACAATACATCTTTTAAAAACAATATTCGTACCACCTCTGATCAGCATGGTTATGCAAGCGCGGGTTTTGCCGAGATCAGGCGGCCAAACAAGCCAATTGCACTGGCGGTTTTATACCACCTGTATCGGTATCTGCTCGCACGCATGCGGCAGGAGCCGGACTGGAGTATCAAGGACAAGCTCGCTTTCTTCGGACTCGATGCGGTCTCTGTGGAACGCAAAGTCGAAGGTCTGCTCCCCGATGAAGATCTGGTTAGTGGCATGAGTGGCATCATGACGCATAACGTTGGTTTCTCCGATCTCAAGCCGCTCTCGCTGCGTGAAGCGGAGAGAGCGTTGTTCGGACAAGGAGCCGAGGCGTACTTCCGCGATAACGTCGTTCGTCTTGTGGAGGAACGTGTGCGTGAGCGTAGCTCTGGCGGCTCTCTGCGCCGTCAGGCTGAACAGTCCCGAGCGGAGCATTCAGAGGTTGGCTACTTCCAGTGGGCGGCCTGGAGTGACAGTGATCCTGGCAGTGTACGTGAAGCGCTGCTCGCACTGATTCGGGATAAATCGATGCAGCTTGAATCCGCACGTGCTCTGCTGGAGCAACGTCAGCAAGAGCGAGTGGAAGATCAGTCATTCAAACGAGCGTTGTTCCGTGATAAACAGAATGTACGCAATCTGATTGACTGTATGCTGGAGCGGGTGTATGTACCGAAAGTGGAATTATTGCGATTGGAAAATGAGTTACAGCTGCTCCGTATCTACGATACGGAGATGGAAGAGCTTCACCGTTTCAGTCGTCACGTCACAGCAGCACTTGAAGCGCTGGAACGCACACTGCGAGAAACGGCTGTCCAAAGTATCGCCGCTGCGGATGAATACATCGGGCAGAACGTGATGGAGTACTACGGCAAAGTGACGGAAGAGCTCATCACTGACTTGGAAGCCAAGCGCGGACGTGATGTATGGTTTGAGGACCGTTACATGGGCGACATGAACCGGCTCGCAACGGAAGGCGATGACCGTCTGCTGAAACGTCTGATGGAGGTATGTCACTCGTTGCTGCTTACGGCCGAGCCATTGCGATTGCCATTTGAAGAAGAGCTGTTGCAGCGGGCCAATGTAACGATTGCCTACGGAGACAAGGACGTTTTGACCCGGGATGATCTGTTCCGCAGGTTATACCACACGCTGGAGGATCAGGCGGTCGTTCGGATACGGGTATTCGATTATACGCAGGAACATCGGTATGAAGAGAAGTATTTCTTTGGTGACCATCATAGTGCTTTCATGGACTACGCGGCACATGCCGAAGAGACGTCTCGCATCTACAAGTTGGGTGTGGTGTACGAAGAACGCAGTAGTGGTGTAGAGAAGCTCAATCTGATGGGAGGTTTCCATCTGGAGGATCTCATGGTGTATCGGAACGGTAAGGTATATTACGACTCATATACGGAAAATGGCTATGAATTTCACCCCGCAGGTCTGGTGGAGAAGTTGTCACCCATCCGTTAAGACGTCTGGCGGTGTCCTACACCCAGCACCAATCTTGTATTAACTCAGCCTGTTTACGGCTGGTATGGAAAGGATGCATGTAGACATGCAGCGAAAAATCAATCTTCTCCTGGTCCTGTTCAGCCTGATTGGCGGGGCAGTGGGCTTTGCGGCAGGAGAAATCATGCTGCGACAATGGCTTGGGGAAATGCCGCGTCTGTTGCTGATGGGATTATACTTTGGCGTACTGGCGCTGAGCGTTGGATTGTTCTGTTTGATCGCAGAGATGATCTCACCCAAGCTGAATGGCGCTTCATGGAAGCTCCGGTATCTGGGACTGTCGTGGAAACTGCTTGTTCCGGCAACACTCGCTCTGTTGTTTGTTGTTGGACTCGCCCTGCAATTGTTGTATCAGATCAATCCAGGCGGTGTGAAGCAAGTCAAGGACATCGTACTAATGATCGACAACTCGGGCAGCATGAGCGAGACAGATCCGGATAACGGACGCTTTGAAGCAGCCAAGACACTGATCAGTCAAATGGAGAGTGACAAACAGGTAGCTGTCATTACATTTGATGACCAACCGCAGTTGTTGCAGCCGTTTATTGCGCTGGATAGTGACGCGACCAAGAATGAGGTTTATGGCAAAATCGATGGCATTGTCACGACTTCAGGCGGCACCAATTTTGATGCCGTGCTGCGGGAAGGCATGGAACAGATTCAGGGCAAACAGGACCCGAAACGCGGTACAGTTGTCATCTTGTTATCCGATGGCTTCAGTGAAGCGGATACGGCCGATATTTTGTCCCAATATACCAATGAACAGATATCGATCAATACGGTCGGCCTAAGCCTGGTGGACCCATCAGGTACGGATCTGCTGCGTAATATTGCTCAGCAAACGGGTGGCATGTACTATGATGTACCGGATTCCGGTGGTCTGAATCTGGCATTCCAGCAGATCTACGATACGATTGATGAACGGACGCTGGTAACGGAGCGTACAGGCATGATGGAGCATAGCGTTTATCTGGCGATTTTCCGTGTAGCAGCCGTGTTACTGATTGGCGTGGCGCTGGGTGTATCACTCGGACTCGTGTTTGATAACCGTCATCTCGCCCTCAGCTTTGGTATTGGTGGTGCCGTATCGGGTCTACTGGCAGGGCTTCTGCTTGAGTGGGGACTCGACGGTTCGAACGTGGGTGATACATTCGTACGACTTGGTGCGATGCTCATTTTGTCTGGCGTACTGACCCTGTTCTCCTGGATTGTTCCGATTAAGGAGAACACGCCGCGGAAGAGCCGAGGTCGTCGTGAAGCTGGGGGCGGAACTTCTTCAGCTGAAGGGTTCGGTCAGAGACCAAGAGATACACGCAGCAAAGGATTCTAACGTCGGGAGGTCAATGGAAATGCGGTTTACGGATGCAGACCCTTCGACACCCTTGATTCGAAAACTGACACTTGCGGTGGACGAAGGACGTTGTACACTTCGCTGGCTCTGGCCAGAACGGGTAGAAGCTGTGTATGTGGAACGCCTGGAGCTGGATATGATGAGCGATGATCGTACCGGAGAACAGCCTGCACAGGGCAAGCTGAAGCTGTACACGAGAGAGGAATATAAGGCGAGCAATGGATACACGGATCGGATCACGGGTTTTGGTGCCATCAAGTACACGGTTTATGTGTGTCAGATGCAGGAAGATGGACCTGTGCTGATCCGTCAACGAGACGAGGACAACATGGTGATTGCAAGCGCAGGGAAGGCGGACATCCGCTTTTCCATTCGCTACAAGAGCGGTTTTTTTCAGAAACGGAAAAGTGTATTGATCACCGTCACAGCGGAAGTGCCTGTTCCGAAGGAAGCACTCTGTTATGTTCGCAAGCAGGGAGGGGTTCCGCTGAATAAGGAAGATGGTACGGTGTATCCTTTTGTGAGTGATTTTGCTCCCGGAAGAAATGAGATGCCGCCCGTGGAAGTCGCCAAGGATGATTATGTGCGGTTATTCTTCACAGACGGACCGAAATATGGAGCCGCCTATCGGCTTATATCAGACTAGATAGTTGCACTAGCGATTGGAAGGTTACTCTGTCATCGTAGTGCAAGTGTAATCACCTTAGTCTAACTGATCAGGGGAGGGGAGTGGCTATGAGCTTTTTTAGTCGGTTTTTGAAGAGACAACAGCCGGAGGAACGTCCGCTGTTTTACGATATTGTATGCCCTTATTGTTTCAGTAAGTTTTCACCGGAAGAGGTCGTGTTCCGCGCTGCCCATCATCGTGATGATGATGAGGACTATGCACTCGGGGAAGATGCGAAGCTGAATCGGTATCGTGAAAGGTTCGGACTCGACACGGTATTTGATATGGAGGCCGTATTGGCTCCGCATGATGTACCAGAGGAACATCGGATTTATTCTGATAACATCGTGATGGGTCTGAACGATCGGTACGGTGTCGTTACACGCCGCCGGTTGTGTCCGCAATGTCATAACGAGCTGCCTGTTACGGCAGGTAAAGCACCGAGCAACATCATTTCCATTATTGGTGCGTCCCAGGTGGGTAAATCCGTCTACATGACTTCATTAATTCATACATTGCAGCATTATACAGCGGATCATTTTGACGCGGCTTGCATGCCACTGAATGCGGAGATTAGCCGACGGTTCCGTGCGGATTATGAAGAACCATTGTTTGAACGGGGCGATCTGCTGGATTCGACGCAGAAGGAGAAGTTGCAAGAACCGTTTATCTTCCAGTTTGTGTTCAAGGACGAAGATAAAGCGCCGTTGACCTTGGTGTTCTTTGACGTTGCGGGTGAAGGTATGGTGGAGCAGGATTATCTCGGACTTCACGGGCAGCACATCAAGAACTCGGCAGGTATCCTGTTCATGGTGGACCCGCTTCAGATTCGTTCGATTCGGGACAAAATCCGCATTAACCTCGGCAACGAGCCGGGAGAGTGGACACCACGATACGATGAGCCGCGCGATGTGGTGCTGACGATGTTCGGAGATTTTATCGCGTACCAGGACAAAGCCAAGACCAATATTCCAACAGCTGTTGTGCTCACGAAAAGCGACATGCTGCATTCCCTCAAGGATGAAGAGGGGGATTATATCAAATCGAATAGTAACGTGTTCCGCAACATGGTACACCGCGATTGGTTTGACTTAACCGAGTTCGAGAATATCGACGGGGAGATCCGGCGTTTTATCGAGAAGGTGGACCGTCCGTTCAAGGGCACGATGGATGTGTACTTCAAGGATACAGCCTATTTCGCAGTATCTGCGCTGGGCAGCAATCCAGTGGATATGAAATTGCAGGGTGTGGTTAGCCCGATTCGCGTGGATGAACCCTTCCTATGGCTGTTGTACAAGTTGAAGTACATTGAGGGGAGAGTGGGATGATGCGTTCTTCCGTAACCCCGCCCATTGAACAACAGTTGTATACCCGAGAGCGGCGCGGGGTGTTTCGCACAACAGAGGGGTTCGATACGGTTGCGGCATCGCCGGGACTGGACCCTTCTTTTATCAAAAAAGTGCTTCACCCCTACTGTGTCTATGACGCTCCAGCGGAGCTAATAGGCCGTAGCGAGAAGGACGAGACGAAGTTTCCGGCTTCCATTCACCTGCTTCATCTGGAGAGTGGAGAGACGATCCTTGGGCAAAATGTGTACCAGTCGGCGGATTTCACCGGGCTGCGCAGCGCCTTTTTCGCTCATAATTACGTCTTGTCTCCCGAACGCTCGGAAGATCAAATGAAGCAAGGCGGCTGGCTGGATGCTGTGTTCGCCACGTCCTATGACATCGAACAAGGTACAGTCCTGCCGGCGCTTGCTGAATTGCCCATCTCACCGGGAAGTGGTCCTGATTCATCACCAACCCAAGTGCTAAGCGCCTTGAAAATGAACGAAGTGCTTTTCAAGCGTTTGCTCTACGCCGTAATGCAGTCTGTAGCGACACGCAGAAAAGTATATATTGCGCTGGACCTTCCCGCAGAGGAAGTCACCGCAGGGGCCAAAGGATTGCTACGTTTGCTGTACACGGCTTTACCATACGCATTCCGGCGGCAGCTGGGATTCATGACGTTTGCCAAGGAGCCGCAGGCCAAGAAAGGCATTCACGTTCAGTTTGTAGAGCGGGGTACGTTGCGTCCGAAAGATCGGAATACGGAGAAGGATTTCACCTTTGATCTGGTATCCGGCAGAGTGACGCATGCGGATGCATCTGTGGCGAAGTTACCTTATGCGGAATTCGCTTGGGCCTTATTGCAGGAACCTGCTGCGGCGGATGCGTTCTATACGTTTGCCGATGAAATGCTATCTGGCATGGAGCCTGGAAGGGATCTTTCCATTGAAGCTTACGGCGAACTTGCGGTGTTCTATGGTCTTGAACAAGGCATGGAAGACCTGTATCTGGATAACAAAAGCCATGTCCTGAGTGGTTTGTTGACCTATCTGAAGCCGGAAGGTGGATCGCGGCAACGTTCACGTCTGAACGAATTGTTCCTGACCTTACTCAGCCGAGAACTGGACAGTGTGAAACGCGAGAACGTACCCGAAGAAGACGTCGCTGCTCGTATTGGAGAATATTTCAGTGTTGCCGCGCCCGTGGTGCAATCCTGGATTGTTGACTATTTCATCTACGGTGTAAATAATGCCCGTGCTCAGAAGCGGATGCGTGCTGTACAGGAATTGTATGCTGTGCTGGATCGAGATCCACAACTGAATCGAGCTTTCTTTGATAAAGTGCTGGCCAATGAATCGCTCACCAAGCTGTTGTTCGAGCCTTATCTGGACAATCAGCTGAAACGCACCGAATCGGCAGCTGGCGTCGTGGAAGTGATCCGAAGATGGGTTACGTCCCATCCATCTGCGATCCACTACAGCTTCTTGCAGGAGCGGACAGCCAATGAGCTGCGTGAACGGTTATGTTCTGCACCTAATCCGGTACAGTCTGCGAATGAAGCGCTCCAGCGGGTTAGTGTGCTCGATAGGGTGGTGTCTGTGGAAGATACTTATGATACAGGCATTACGGCACGAATTGGGCAATCTGAAGCTACAGTCCGCCCTAATCGAAAAGGGGGATCTCCGTCTGCCAGTCAAGATCCGGCATATCAGGAGGAGTTAACCCGCCTTGCAGACAAGCTCGCTTATGTCATTAACCTGTTTATGATTCAGGATCTGGATCTGGAACGGGTTAACCGTGAACAGCTGTTAAGCATTGATATTTTGCAGCATGGCAATGAAGTTCGGGATTGGGCAGCACGTCAGGGCTCTGATGTATCTGCTCGAACGAACATGATGCTGGCTGCGAGAGCATGGCTTAGTGGCGAGGGGAATGAAGAAGAGGCATTGGAAGCACTTTCCCTGGCAGAACGCAATGAACTTCAACGCTGGACGCGTCGCTGGCTTGCCGGAGAGCTGCAGGCTCATCCGGGGATCGCGGCATATGAAGCTTTGCCGATGGCCTTCTATCGGGGAGGAAGCGGCAGCAATCGGTTGGATTATCCTGGCCTGATTGAATTCATCCGCACCAATGCAAGTCGTGCGGAAGGGCTGTATCCATTCTTCGAATGGTCAGGAGATCATCGAATGTTTGTCCGGGGTTCCAATGCGCATAAAGGATATGCGGATGCGATCGTGGCGTACTTCAAAGCCCATGACCGTGAAGCTTTCAAGTCGAAGTCGGCTTTCAAACCGTATTATGCGAGAACGAGCAAGACAATGAAGCCGGTCTATGACCGTGCCAAGACAGAATTGTCATCCCCACTGGTGCGGATGTTAACGGGTAAAAGGAAAAACCTGTTTGGTTTAATTCTCTTGATCCTGGTTCTTGGTATTGCTGGCGGTACATATGCATGGATGAATAATTCCGAGGAGCCGCCAGCGGCGTCCCCACCATCTACCGAGGAGCCTGGCATTCCGGCTGAACCTGAGGTACAGCTCGCGGAGCAGATTGCTTATATGATTCCTGCGACTGAACAGGAGGGTACGGAATCCGCTGCTCAACTGGTGATCCGTTTCAGGAATGAAACGGGAAGCACTGAGTTTGAGCAAGGCTCGCTGCAACTGACGATGAAAGATGGCAGCACGCAGGAGTTGGATGCTACAGGTAAGTGGGAGAGCTTTAATCGGAATGAAGAGCCTGATTTCCAAGAACCCTCCGATAATGGTTCAGGAAGTACTTCCGAAGGAAGCACGGATGGTTCCTCAGCGGGAAACGCGGGGAACACAGAGCAGACGGAGGATGGCGATCAGCAGGCAGATCCAGCCACATCGGGTGATGCCACTTCAGATCCTGCCACCGATGCAACAACGGATACAGGGACGAATGCATCATCCAATGCTGCGAGTGGAGACACGGATCAAGGCACCGCTGCAGACCAAGCTACAGGTACGGCATCGCCTGATACATCTGTATCCAATGAACAGGATGCGGATGCGACGACTTCTTCACAGATGTCTATTGGAGAGGTGGATCGCCTCTATCCGTATGGATTGCAGATTGTTCTTCCAGCGGATATTGATGCCGAGAGCATTGCCAGTGTGCAGAGCACTCAGGGCGGGATGACGGTAATCCAATTGATGCCGCAGCCTGATTAAGCTGTAAATCATATTATGTGAGCGTGATGCATAGATTCATTGAGTGCCCTTTGACCAAATGTTGAAATATGCTGACTTCATACTTTATTAAACGAGCGTATGTGAGATGACCTTGAACTTGAATTTCAAGGTCATCTTTTTTATTTCAAATGGCGGATACAGCCATGACATGAAAATAAATCAGTCATTCACAATTCGGACACAAAATTTGCGATTCAAGAGCTCGAAAGAATGTCAGAAGTGGTGAAGTGCGCGGAATGAATGAGAAAAGCTCTCATATGTAATCGGAAAAAGAGCAAGATCTCTGCTTCAAAAAGACCGAATAAAGCTCGAAAAAAGCAGAAGATTTGGTTTTTTATGTTGACAAATGATAATGATTATCAGTATCTTTAGTGTATAAGATTTTTGCGCCGGAAATACTCAGAATTACAATTTCGTTTTCGTTGTCGATAGCCGGATTACATAACCGGGATAAATGAGAGAGGGATGATCGCATGTTTCGTCTGGAGACGACCAAGCTGGATATCGCTTATGAGGAAAGACTAATTGTAGAGGATCTGAATATTCAGATCCCCCAAGGAAAAATTACAGCACTTGTTGGAGCCAATGGTTCAGGGAAGTCAACCATCCTGAAAACGATGGCACGTATTATGGCTCCAAAAGCAGGTAGTGTATTGCTCGACGGGAAGTCCATCCATAAGCAGTCTACGCGTGAAGTTGCCAAGCAGCTTGCGATTTTGCCACAGAACCCGACAGCCCCTGAAGGACTTACCGTTACTGAACTGGTATCCTACGGACGTTTTCCTTATCAAAAAGGATTTGGTTCCATGCGTCCTGAAGATAAACGCATGATTGAATGGGCTATTGAAGTAACAGCCATGACGGAATTCCATGATCGTCCGATCGATCAACTGTCCGGTGGACAGCGTCAACGTGCCTGGATTGCCATGGCACTTGCTCAAGAAACGGACATCCTTTTCCTGGACGAGCCGACAACGTTCCTGGATATGGCTCACCAGCTGGAAGTACTGCAATTGCTGGAGCAGCTGAATGCCACAGCCAACCGTACCATTGTTATGGTTGTGCATGACCTGAATCATGCTTCCCGTTATGCTCATCACATGATTGGTATCAAAAAAGGTAAAGCCATTGCACATGGTTCACCCGTGGAAGTTATGAACACGGATGTACTTCGTGAAGTATTTAACATCGAAGCAGATATCGTAACTGATCCGCGCTCTGGTGTGCCGCTTTGCTTGCCATACGCTCTTGCAGGTGAGCGTCAGCAATCGAAAACGCCAGATCAGATGGTCATGAACAGCGCGATGGTTCATGCGGGCGGACGGACAGAGCAACGTGCTCGTCAAGCGACAGGAAGTTAACCAAATGGGCCATACGTGGTCCTTACATTATAGAATGAAGCCGCTGTGCATAATGCACGCGGCTCATTCGCATTCATGGGAGGTTTGCAACCAATGGGAGCAATCAACTACACGTGGTTAGAGCAATATGGACGTATAACGACCGGTCCGGTTAACGAACCGGTTTTTGGCATGCCTTTGATATTGTTAAGACATCCGGAGAACGCAAAGCTTATGCTCGAAGCCTATAATAAGCACCTGCGTGCAGATTCTCTTCGCTCTGCTGCTGTATATTTCATGCACTCTGTTCGCGGTTTGGTGCTCGGTATTCATTACATGACGTCTATGTGTGATGCGTCGCTGAATATTTCGCTGGAGAATATCCAATTGCAGTTGGAGGTTCAGGAAGGGCGTCCTGTACCCCATTTTCAACTTGTAGATGCAACCGAGCATGCCCATCCTGGATCAGTCATCAACGGTGTTGAAGATGCATCCCACTGGCGGAATGAGTTGCTTACAGCATATTACGGTGAACAACTGCGCCCATTAATTGAAGGGGTGGCCCTTGCCGGAGAAGCAAACACGGGACAGATGTGGGCACAGCTTGCATCCATCCTGAGATGGTTCAAGACGACGGTGGTAAAGATGGACATTACGGAATCGGAACGAGAAGCTGTAATTCAGGGATATGAGCATGTCATCTCCTTGCCACCGGAGATTCTTGGGTTGCGCAAGAATATGCTGTCCTTCAAACCGGTCGAGATTGCTAATCCCCATCAACCGGGAGAGACCATGCTAATGAAGCCGACATGCTGCCTGCACTATCAGGTGTACGGTGGTCAGAACTACTGTTACAGCTGTCCCAAACTGACCAAGGCCGAGCGGCAAGAGCGGTACGATGCGATTGTGGCTGCCAAGTCAGGTTGAAGTGAGTCGGGAGCAAAGGGATATGGGTAGATCCGAAATTTGGTAATCGCATCCGATCAGGTTTATAATAATAAGACAGGCTGTAGGTTCATTGGTTATGCCAACGTGCTCGCAACAGTCCAAACCAACATATGTCATGGGAGGAATCAGTCATGTCCGTATATTCATATCAGGCGGTAACTACCGCGAACCAGGAAGTCTCACTGGATCTGTATCAAGGTAAGGTATTGGTCATTGCCAATACAGCCAGCAAGTGTGGACTGACCCCGCAATACGGTGAATTGCAAAAGCTCTACGATCGTTATCGCGATCAAGGCTTGGTTGTACTGGGTTTCCCTTGTAACCAGTTTGGAGGGCAGGAGCCAGGTACAAGTGAGGAAGCCGAATCATTTTGCCAGATTAACTATGGTGTGAATTTTCCGGTGTTCGCCAAGGTAGATGTGAATGGTGAGGAAACACATCCTCTATTCCAATACCTGAAGGAGCAACAACCTGGCGTAGGCGAAACAAGCGACATCCAATGGAACTTTACCAAGTTCCTTGTTAACCGTGAAGGTGAAGTGGTAGGTCGTGTTGAACCGAAAGAATCCCCGGAGACCATGATTGCAGATATCGAGAAATTGCTCGGTTAATACATGAACGTTGAGAAGCCTATCCTTGCATAAACGAGGATAGGCTTTTTTTAAGTGACTTCGTATACGACGTGGCTTTAGCTATCAGTAGGTAGAGGTTCCAAGATCAAGGCAAGGGCTTGCTTAGCGTGTAATAGCCTTGATCAGAGGCCAGCTTAAGCAGGTTACGAGCATAGCTTCCGGCCCAAGAGTAGCCGTGTCTGCGTTCCTCACTGATGTCCAGAATGTTCATATACTTCATTCCATCCCGATCCGCGTAGAAAGGCACATCTTCTTCCACGTTATAGAAACGGTACCAGATCACACTCCCCGCATCCGGTTCAAAATACACGGGTCCTTGCCGGTTATACTTGGTGCCATTCTCTCGCACCGTATCGAACCAACGCAGAGCCCCTATCGCAGCTCGTTCAATCTCGGGAGTCTGGGGCCTGGACATGAGAAAAGCAGTAATCGCCACCGACTCTGATCCCGACTTGGAGGCTAGTTCATACGCTCTGCCCGGCACAGGAGCGTAGGTCGCAGGATCATGCTGTGCACCCCAAACGGTGGGCAAACCATCATTGATAATTTGTGCTTTCAGTGTATAATCAATTCCTTTGTCCAGAGCTTTCTTGAGCTTGCTGCGGTCATTGGTGGTCAATATATCGTTGTTAAACCCACTTCTTCGCTCAACCATATCATCTAGCAAAACCATTGTTTGCACCATGGCATTGTCGTTGTAAGTCACCGCGTCGGAGTAATTACTGCGTTTGGGATAGACCTGAGGCCATCCCCCGGATGAATATTGGGAGACCAAGATAAAGTCTACGGCTTTACGAACACTGTTCTTAAAGGCCAGATTGCCTGTTTTCTCATACATGTCTGCCAGGAAGCGGATTTCGGAAGTTGTCGCATCATTATCAAACGTACCAAGTTCAATGCCATTTGGATCTTTCCAGCCTGATCGTGCTGTTACACCATCCCAAGGGGCTGCATATTGCTCTTCCATGTCTTTGTAAAATCCACCGTGCGGCATTTGCCACGAAACGATATTTAGGGCATAGGCCGTATCTTTGACCAGATCGCCAGTTGCAAAATGACTGACATCCCTGAACTTTTGAAGCAGTGAAGACACATCGGCACCTGCTGGGAGTTTGGAGGACAGAACCTCCGTTTTAATCGTAACGGGTGGAGAATCGACAGATGCAGCAGCAGAGGGGATGGATAATCCAGTTGTCATCATAGTGATGGCAAGCGTAACGGGAACCATGCGGAATACGACAGGCATTGAACGTTTCTTCAAATGAACGCCTCCTGAATGAAATGAGATTTGGTGTTTAATTTACATAAAATCCATTTAAAGGATTGATATTATTGTAAGCGCTTACCATTTTAAAAATCAACCCTGTAATTAAAATTGAAGCCATTTATTTTTTGTACAAGTAAAACATGAATGCAGGGCACGCTTCTAACTTTATGCGTCCATACAGGGAACGCGGAAGCCTTTGCATAGCATAAATTGACTCGAATCCGGGGAAAATGAAATCAATAAAATGAAGGGAAGAAAGGCTTGAATACATGGGAATCCCCTCTTTCAACAAACTTTTTTTGCTCAACCTATTGCAATGTGAAAAAGATCACATTATAATGAGTGTATAAAGTGAAATAAATCACATATACAGTATCGATTAAGAAGTGAAATATTTCACAACTAAAACAACCTTATATTCAAAACTCATTTATATATTTCGAGGAGGAACTTTTAATGAAAATCGCAGTTATCGGATGTACACACGCAGGGACCGCAGCCATCGTAAACACCGCCAAATTGTACCCGGATGCTACCATCACGGTGTATGAGCGCAATGACAATATCTCCTTCCTATCTTGTGGCATTGCGCTCTACGTAGGTGGAGTTGTGAAAGACGCTGACGGTTTGTTCTATTCTTCGCCTAATCAATTGGCAGATCTCGGCGTTGTAACCAAGATGCTTCATGAAGTTACAGCAGTTGATGCCAAGGGTCATACCCTTCGGGCTAAAAACCTGCAAACCGGGGAAGAATTTGAAGATACGTTTGATAAACTGATCGTGACAACGGGTTCATGGCCTGTCGTTCCGAAGCTTGAAGGCATTGAGATGGACAATATTTTACTTTGCAAAAACTACAATCACTCCAACACGATTATTGAAAAAGCCAAAGATGCCAAACGCGTTACCGTTGTGGGTGCAGGATATATCGGCGTTGAACTGGTTGAGGCGTTCCAGATGAACGGCAAGGAAGTTACCCTGATCGACAGTGTGGACCGGATTTTGAACAAATACCTGGACCCTGAATTCACCGATGCAATCGAAGATACGCTGACTGGACGTGGTATCAAGCTGGCTCTCGGTCAAACGGTACAGAAATTTACTGGAGAGAATGGCAAAGTGACCAAGGTAATCACGTCCAAAGGGGAGTTTGAAACCGATCTGGTTATTCTGTGCATTGGTTTCCGTCCAAATACAGAGCTGCTCAAAGGCCAAGTGGATATGCTGCCGAACGGTGCAATCGTCGTGGATAAATATATGCAAACCAGTCAAAAAGACGTCTTCGCTGCGGGTGACAGCTGTGCTATTCATTACAACCCGACAGGTAAAGCAGCGTACATTCCACTGGCGACCAACGCTGTGCGGATGGGTACACTGGTAGCTCGCAACCTGGTACGTCCTACGACACCGTATATGGGTACGCAAGGAACATCGGGTATCAAAATTTATGAGCAAAATATCGCGGGTACAGGCATGACGGAAATGTCTGCTGCTGAAGAAGGTCTGATTGTGGAATCTGTCGTACTGGAAGACAGCTACCGTCCGGAATTCATGCCAACGGCTGAAAAACTGTTGCTTAAAGTGGTATATGAGCAGGCAACTCGTCGGATCGTCGGAGCACAGGTGATGTCTCAGGTGGATCTGACCCAATCGATTAATACGATCTCGGTATGCATCCAAAACAACATGACCGTAGATGAGCTGGCCTTCATCGACTTCTTCTTCCAGCCACATTACAACAAACCGTGGAACTTCCTGAACACGGCGGGTCTGCAAGCACTGCCTCCAATAGAAGTAAAAGCACCAGCAATGGTGTAAGGAAGCAGAATATGCTTAAACAGAGAGTATAACCAAACAGGATAGGTGACTCAATAGCACGGCTAGGAATCAAAGTAGATAAATATATAAACATCTGACTCATAAGATGCAAAAAGACTGGCGAACATATCGTCAGTCTTTTTGATATTTGTATGGAGGTACATAGTAACATGCGCATATCTCTTGCTGTCATAGTCATTGAATGACAAATTTAATAACGATTTTTATAAATGAGATTGTGATAATTTGCACAAAGTTTTACGTGGTACCGAGATACAATTGTGATAGGGTTTAAGCGCAAAGTTAAGTGTTTTAGGTTGTTTTCCCAAACGATGAACAATGAAGGAGAGGATGAATGATATGGCAGCAAAAACACCTCTTGAGGTTGCACAATATACGACGCAAACAGGTATGAAAAAGGCTCAATATCCGGTGTCTTCTGTACTGGTGCTCAGTTTTCTGGCAGGGGCTTTTATCGCGCTGGGTTTTCTACTGGATATTCGGGTGATTGCGTCTGCTCCGGCAGAGTGGGGGAGTCTGGTTAATCTGATTGGAGCAGCGGTGTTCCCAGTGGGATTGATCATGGTACTCATCGGTGGTGGCGAGTTGCTGACGGGAAATATGATGGCTGTTCCACTCGCGACGATTGCACGGAAATTATCCGCAGGTAGCATGTTGAAAAATCTAACCTTAGTGACGATTGGCAACTTTGTTGGAGCTTTATTTGTTGCGTACGCGTTTGGACATGTGCTTGGTCTGACCGGAGAGGGTGTATATCTGGCGAAAGTGGTGGATATGGCTGGGCATAAGCTGCATGACGGCTTCCTGCAGGCTTTTATCTCCGGTATCGGCTGTAACTGGCTGGTTGCGCTGGCGGTGTGGTTATCTTATGCATCAGATACGATGAGTGGCAAGGTACTGGGCATTTGGTTTCCAACGATGGCATTTGTGGCCATTGGATTCCAGCACGTTGTAGCCAATATGTTTCTCATCCCTGCAGCAATCTTCGAAGGGTATTATTCGTGGGGACAATACGTGATGAATTTCATTCCAGTATGGCTCGGGAATCTGACAGGTGGTGCTCTGTTTGTAGCTGCAGCCTATTGGGTGGTGTACCTGCGTCAAGCTGAGCCGAAAGTGAAACCAGAGGTAGCAACATCGATCGAACCTGTGGAGACGGAGGCCAGAGGAATGTGGAGCAAACAGGCGTAGCGGGTACAGCGCGGTATATACACCTTATAGTAGAAGTGAAGACGATTCTGATCTTGCTCGGTTCATGGCGAATATGCTGTGATGTAGCAGGGCGGGATCGTTTTTTGTATGGGAACCTTATTGGAGTTTAATGCAAAATAAATTCGCCATGACAAGGTTCGGGGGAACGAAACCTGTTCATGGCGAATTTCGGGAGTGGTCCATGATATGGCATGAGGAGGAAGTGGGGAAACACTAGCCTAATGCCTTGTTTTTAATTTACCCCTGAATTCTGAAGTTGAATCAAACGATAAAACATTTTTTGAAAATAATTTAAAGCTGCTATAGCGGTTATTATTAGGCGAAAATATACTGTTCTCTTTACGTGATAACCTCGAAGAAGATATGATATAGGGATAGTTTTTTTAAAGAGGGGGAGCCATACGATGATCGATCAGGAGAATGGGGTATTTGCAGCGGTATGCCCGCTCGATTGTCCGGACACTTGTGGTCTGTTGTTACATAAAGAGAACGGTAAAATTGTGAAGGTGGCAGGCAATCCGGATCATCCGATCACCAAGGGTGCCATTTGTAATAAAGTCAGAAATATGACCGAGCGGGTGTATCACCCTGAGCGTCTACAATATCCGATGAAACGTGTAGGAGCCAAAGGGCAAGGTAAGTTCGAACGAATCAGTTGGGATGAAGCAATTCGCGAGATTACGACCAAATTCACTGCATTGTCCGAGACTTACGGCCCGGAGAGCATCCTGCCCTACAGCTTTTACGGTAACATGGGCATTCTCGGCGTAGACGGCATGGACCGACGTTTCTTCAATGCGCTTGGTGCGAGTGTACTGGAGCAGACGATCTGTAATGCGGCCGGGAATACCGGCTGGAAATATACGATGGGCGCCAACCATGGAACGGTGCCGGAAGATACGGAGCATGCGGATCTCATCCTGGTATGGGGCGGGAATATCGTTAGTACGAATATGCACCAGGTTGTTTTGGCGGAGAAAGCCCGCAAGAAAGGCGCCAAGATCGTCGTAATCGACGTTCATCGTAATCGTACCGCCCAGTGGGGCGACTGGTTTATTCCTTTGTATCCGGGCACGGACAGCGCACTGGCGCTAGGATTGATGCATGTGCTGTTCGAACGGGGACTGACGGATGAAGCGTTTATGCAAAAATATACGGTGGGACATGAGGCACTGCGTGATCATGTCCGCAGTTACACCCCTGAACGTGTTGCACGCATTACTGGCGTGCCGGAGGAAACCATTGTGGAGCTGGCCGAACTATACGGCAACGCACAGGCAGCTCATATTCACATCGGCAATGGCCTCCAGCATCATGATAATGGGGGCATGAACGTGCGCAGCGTTGCATGTCTGCCTGCCATCACAGGGCAATGGCTGAAGCAAGGCGGCGGTGCCGTTCGTACTAACGGCTATGCGAGCACGAATAGCGACGCGCTGGAACGTCCGGAGCTGCGGCAGAATCGGGAGCCGCGAGTGGTGAATATGAACCGGATTGGTGAAGCGTTGCTGGAAGCAGAGCAGCCGATCCGGGCCATGATGGTCTACTGCAGCAATCCACTGGTGGTGGCACCGGATACCGAGCGGGTGGAGCGAGGTTTTGCACGGGAGGATCTGTTCACGGTTGTGCATGATCTGTTCATCACGGATACGGCGAAATATGCAGATATCGTATTGCCAGCCACATCTTCCTTTGAAGCGACGGACCTGTACACCTCTTATTGGCATCAGTACGTTCATCTGCAAGAGCCGGTAATTGCACCGATTGGGGAGAGCAAGAGCAATGTGGAACTGTTCTCACTGCTTGGGCAGGCTATGGGGTACGATCCTGCAATCTTCGGAGAAACGCCGGAACAGATGATTGAGTACGCTCTCCAGGACACAGGCAACCCCTACATGAATGGAGTCACGTTGGAGGGACTGAAGCAGCACCGATTCGTGAAGCTGGATATGACGCCACATGCTGCATTTCTGGATCAGCTGCCCACGCCTTCAGGCAAAATTGAATTGTACTCAGAGACAATGGAACAGAGAGGTCTTCCACCGCTCCCTACTTATAGTGCTTTGGTTGAAGGATATGATGGGGAGAATCCGGCTGGACCTGCCGATACGTATCCGTTGATGTTCCTGTCACCGCCAAACCATAATTTCCTGAACTCCACCTTTGGTAATTCAGCCAAACATCAACGTTTGGAAAAGATGCCTCTATTGCAGATGCACCCGGAGGATGCTGCCCGCAGAAACGTGGAGGATGGAGATGCAGTAGTGGTATGGAATGATCGTGGACGTATCGAACTTACCGCCAAGGTAAGTGAGGCTATGTTGCCGGGAACCGTCATCAGCCAAGGCTTATGGTGGGATGGTGACGGGAAGAAGCAGCGGGCGAATTCACTCACTTCCAATCGATTGTCGGACATGGGTAACGGGGCGACCTTCTTCTCGGCCACTGTTGAAGTGAAGCGTCAATGAGTGTGCTTGCAGCGTGATTTTTTTGAGGTAAGATAAACAAAGAACAAAATGTATCAGGATCTAAAGAGCAATAAAAAGTAACACTTCCAAAGGCCTTCGCTCTGGCTGGTTATGCCGTCAGGGCAAAGGCTTTTTTTGGCATGGTAACACGTTCTGTAGCGTATTAAGGAGAATGAATTAACGATGATGAGATGGCTGGATAACTATCCAAAAGAAGTCAGAATATTTTTATTAGCAAGTCTGGTTAACGCAACCGGCAGTGCCTTGATGTGGCCGCTGACCACCATGTATGTGTTTGATGAGCTTGGACGAACGATGGCAAACGCAGGTTTTGTGATCCTCATTCAGTCCCTGGGCGGCATCTTCGGACAATTGCTTGGCGGTTCGTTGTATCATCGGGTGGGCGTGAAGAAGCTGATCATTGGTTCATTGGCGCTTAACGCATTAGGTTTGTTCGCGTTGCCTTGGATTAGTGCGTATTGGGTCGTATTTATATGTGCCATGGGTTGGATCGGCCTGTTCAGTTCATTGTCGCTGCCAGCGATTCAGGCTTTTATTGGCTTCCGGTTTGCGGAGCGACGCGGGGAATTGTTCAATATTATCTATGTAGCGAACAATATCGGGGTGGCGATTGGTACGGCGCTGAGTGGTTTTCTGGCTGACTTTTCCTATCACCTCAGCTTTGTTCTGAACGGGGTGACCTCGGCCGGATTTGCGATTTTCTTCTGGTATTATCTATCACGGGTTGAACCGGATCAGGGGGAAGTACATCTGACGAAACGCAAAACCGTCCCCGATGGGCCGGGCGTCTGGGCATTGCTGGGTAATACCCGATTATATCTGTTTATGAGCTTGGGTGTGCTCTTCCTGTTATTCGGCAACTCCATCTGGAACACAGGTGTGTCCCCGTATATCATTTCTGAGGGTATGGAAAAAAGAATGTACGGTCTGCTCTGGACCCTGAACGGGGTGCTGATCTTTGTGGGCCAACCCTTTACCAGCTGGGTGAAACGGACCATGGCCCGTACCTCCACTGCCCAGATGACCGCGAGTGCGGTATTCTATGGCATGGCCTACATTGTCATGATTACCATGTACAGCTATCCAGGCATGGTGCTTGCAATGGTACTTGCCACGTTTGGGGAGATGTTGATCTCCCCTGCAACGCCTGCATTTATTTCTGAGCATGCGGGCAGGGCGGCACCTTTTTACATCGGGATATCGGGTGGAATCGGTGCGGTTGGACGGGTTATCGGGCCCTATGCGATGGGGGTCATGTATGACAAACAGGGACTTATTCCTGTAGCATGGCTGGCAACAGGCACAGCGGCTATTGCGGTACTTGGTTTTGTGCTGCACGCAGTGTTGAACCGCAATCGTGAATTGAAGGAGTATGGATTGGATACGTAATGTTGTAATGACATAATAATCTTCCCGTACCCTGATGATAATTGATATGAAGCAACCTTATCCTTCCCCCTGTAGTGGGGGAGTTTTTTTATCTTTGCAAGGACCCGCTCCAATAGCCGGTGACATACGAATGATTTTCCCGATGAGATGAGACAGGATTGTTCAGAAATCAGACTTGTTATGCTTCAATTCCATGTCATTCAACGTTCTTCCCTCTATTTGTGCATAATGCTCATATAATAGAATGAACTGGTTAAAGGCAGGAGGGTGCATACGATGTACAAGGTTTTGTTGGTCGATGATGAATTTATGATCTCGGACGGGATCTCCAGCGTCGTGAACTGGTCTCGATTAGGAACAGAACTGATCGGCATCGCTCAAGATGGATTGGAAGCGCTTGCTTCGATCGAGCGGCAACGTCCGGATATCATTATCTCGGACATTCGCATGCCGGGCATGGATGGATTACAGCTGGTTGAAGCTGTGGCGGAGAAGTATCAGGATATCTCGTTTATCATGCTCACGGGTTTTACGGAGTTTGAATATGCGAAGACGGCTATGCATTATGGGGTAAAGCACTATTTGCTCAAGCCCTGTAGTGAAGAGCATCTTGTACAGGCTATTAGTGAATTGGTCAGTGAGAAGCGGGAGTTGACCGATCAGGAGTGTTTTGTGCAGTCGATCCAATATAATCTGGAGCGTGTACTGCCGCATGCCAAGGAATATTTTCTGAAAGAGCTGGTCACCAACAGAACTTACGGCCTCAAGGAATGGAAATATTTCGAGGAATTGTTCGATGTACAATTTCAGGATCAACGTGTGCGATTGCTGTTGGTAGAGATTGAGGGGGATCATGAGTATTTGCACTTGTTCGCGGTGAAGAACATTGCCGAGGATATTTTTCATAATCCGATCTTAAGTACCACGGTTGGTGGGCATGTGTTATTGATGATGGAGGACAAGTTGTCTGAAACACAGTTGTTCCATAATATCGATGAGATTCGCGCCACATTTACCCGATATTATCATGATGATCTCACGATTGCGCTGAGCGAACCAGGGGATCTTCCACAGGCACGACAATTGTACATGCAGACGCTGGTGTATCTCAATTACCGCTTTTACCTCGGTGAGGGCAGTCTCATTATGGAGCGAGATGTGTACTCTCCCGGGGAGCGCACTCTTCCCGAATTCGAATATGATCCAGAGCGGATGGCTACTGCAATTAAGGCTGGACACTGGCAGGAAGTCGGAACAGAACTGAACCGGATGTTTCAGCAGCTCGCTGACTTACGATACGATATATCCCAAACGAAGTCCTATCTCATTCAGATGTTTATGGAAATCATTCGGCTCAGCGGCTCTACCGAGATGAAAAGGTATATGGACCAGTTGCCAGGCATGATTGAATCCAGCACCTTACATTCTTTTCAACAGTTTCTGCTTGCCGTCGCCAAGGAAATCACGCTACGCCGCTACGAACAACACCGCTCCAGACAATCGCAGATGGTGGGCAGTGTGAAGCAGATCGTGGAGAAGCGCTACAGGGACGAGACACTGACACTCCAGTCCATCGCCGGGGAAATATACATGAATCCAGACTACATCGGCAAAATGTTCAAAAAAGAAACCGGTGAGAAATTTACGAACTATGTGTTAAGTTACCGCATCCGTAAAGCATTGGAGCTTCTGGAGCAGGACGGGAACTGCACCGTATCCTCGCTTGCAGAACAGACAGGCTTTGGTGCCAACTGGCCGTATTTCAGCAAAATGTTCAAGAAATACACCGGATTCTCTCCTTCCGAGTATAAAAAAGTTCCCTAGGACAGCGTTGCTGTCTCTTATACAGCATTGAACTAAACATTTACACGAAAACGGAGAGGACAGAAATAACACGAAGAAGCGGAGCGTTCGCCTAAAAGCTTTCTAAAAGAAAGCTACATCGTAAGCATATGTTATCCCCGGATTTTCCCTTTATAAAAGGGATTCATAAAAATCTGGGGATAACAGCGATCAGAGGGTTGTTCTGTCATCGGAGTGGCAAGTGTAAATATTCTTTAGCTCGATTTATATAGATAGCAACCTGTATATCCGATCTACATCTAATCTGTGATCGTGCCCTGTATGCCATTCATCGGCAGCAGGGTCTTTTTTTGTCGGACGGAACTCGGTTTTGAACATCCATTTATCGGAAATGAGCATGGGAAGAAAAGGCGCTCGATTCTATCATTAGAAGTGTCATGTTAAGTAATGAACATCGAGTGGAGGTTGAGTGGATGGAGCTGAATCGAAGCCGGGGGATCGAACCTGGGCGTTTGAAGCCAGCTGGCAAATGGAGTTCGGTGAAAAAGGAGCTTGTCCGCAACGGATACGTGTATCTGATGCTCGTTCCTGTTGTAGCCTATTATCTGATCTTCAGCTATGGGCCGATGTACGGGCTGCTGATGGCATTTCAGGAATCCTACAGCCCGGTCAAAGGAATATTGGCAGGCGAATGGGTCGGGTTTGACAATTTCACCATGTTTTTTGAAAGTTATTATTTCTGGCGACTGATTAAAAACACACTAATTTTGAGTTTTTACAGTATTGTGTTTGGTTTCCCGGCTCCAATTATTCTGGCCCTGTTACTGAATGAAGTACGGAAAAAGTGGTTCAGAAGCACGGTGCAGACGATCAGTTACATGCCCCATTTCATCTCGGTTGTTGTCGTGGTCGGAATGTTGAAAACGTTCTCATCTTTGGACGGTGGGTTGTTTAATGTCATTCGTGACTTTTTCGATCTGCAGCCGATTATGTTCTTGGCGGAAAAGGATATGTTCCGTCCGATGTATATTCTGTCCAACATATGGCAGGGGGCAGGGTGGGCCTCCATTATCTTTTTGGCAGCGCTTAGTGGAATTGATCCGCAGTTGTATGAGGCTTCCAAAATTGACGGCGCAGGCCGCTGGAGACAGCTGCTTCACATTACATTGCCGGGCATCATGCCAACCATTGTGATCATGTTAATTCTGCGCATGGGGGCAGTGATGAACGCTGATTTTCAGAAAATATTGCTAATGCAAACGGCACCGACCTATGAGACATCCGATGTCATATCCACCTTTGTCTATCGATCGGGTATTTTGGAGGGGAACTATACGTATTCAACCGCCATCGGACTATTTAACGGCGTCATTAATTTCGCGCTGCTCATTATCGCGAACGCGATCAGCAGAAAGCTTAACTCAACCAGTCTCTGGTAATTGGAAGGTGAAGCGATGAAACAGTCTATAGGGGAACGACTTTTTGATGTATTCAATACACTGCTGCTCGTGGTGATCATGATTTTATGTTTTTACCCGATGCTGTACGTGTTCAATTCTTCAATCAGTGATCCGGATCAGATGCTGCGTTCCCGGTCACTCATGCTCATTCCTGAAGGCTTCCAGCTGGGAGCGTACAAGTCAGTATTTCAGGATACTCGCATCTACACGGGATATATGAACACCTTGTTCTATGTTGTGGTGGGTACCGCCATCAATCTGCTCATGACTTCGCTGGCTGCCTATGGGTTATCACGTAGTGATCTGATGGGCAGAAAAACGCTGATGAAATTAATTACGTTCACGATGTTCTTCGGCGGGGGTATGATTCCGACTTTTCTGCTGATTCAGAATCTGGGCATGGTGGATACCCGTTTCGCGCTTATTATTCCGGGTGCCATCAGTACATTCTATTTCCTCATTATGAAAACAAACTTTGAAGGCATTCCGATCAGTCTGATCGAATCGGCGAAGCTTGATGGTGCCAATGACTTTCTGATTCTTTTCCGGATTGTACTGCCTTTGTCGAAACCGATCCTGGCGGTCATGATGCTGTATTATGCGGTTGACCATTGGAATGATTATGTCGGACCGATGCTCTACCTGCGCAGTCAGGAACTATATCCGATCCAGATTATTATGCGTGATATTCTGATCAGCAGCAGTACAGAGGCCATGGGCGCGGGCGCCGATACCGGCTTTGCCATTGGGGAGAACATCAAATATGCAACCATCATTATCTCCACGCTGCCGATTATGCTGGTATATCCGTTCATCCAACGTTATTTTGTTCAGGGCGCTCTAATCGGTGCTGTGAAACAATAAAAAATGTATCCTATGGAGGCGAATTGCGTGAAAAAAAGAATGGGGTCCATCCTGTTGTCATCGTTACTAACCATTTCTTTACTGGCAGGCTGTACGGGTGATAAGGAGCCAGGAAATGCAGAACCAGCAGAGGGGACAGAACCTGCGGTTCAGGCATTGACCGAGATACCGCTACCGATTACAAGTGAGCCATTTACCATTGATTACTGGCGCGCCAATGATGCCAAACTGACAGCTTCCTTGAACAATTTTGGCGATATGGCGGCTTATAAGGAAAAGGAGAAGCTGACAGGTATCAAAGTGAAGTTCACGCATCCTCCGCTTGGACAACAGCGGGACCAGTTCAATCTGCTGATCTCCACGAAGGAGCTGCCGGATGTCATTTATTATAACTGGGCGGATGCCGTTGGCGGACCGGAAAAAATGATCAAGGACGGCCGGATCATCCGGTTAAATGAATTGATCGACAGTTATGCACCGAACTTGAAGCGGATTATTGAATCCGATCCGGATGTGAAGAAGCAGATTGCACTCGATGATGGAACGATCTATATGTTCCCGCTGCTGAAGCTGGATGCACTGAAGCTGAATGCCACTTCCGGTTTAATTATGCGCCAGGATTGGCTAGATAAATTAAATCTCAAAGTACCGACCAACATTGATGAGTGGTATACGGTGCTTAAGGCATTCAAGGAACAGGACCCGAACGGCAACGGTAAGGCTGATGAGCTTCCTTTCACCGGAAACTGGGGTCCGGGTAACCTGACCAAGCTCCATGATTTTGCAGCGGCTTTTGGCGTAATTGGTGGCTTCCAGATGAATGGGGACAAGGTGGAATTCGGACCGATTCAGCCGGGCTACCGTGATTTCTTGGAGACCATGGCCAAGTGGTACAAGGAAGGGCTGATTGATCCCGAGATCATGACGAATGACGGAAAAGCATTCGACTATAAGGTCACCAGCAATCTCGCAGGCGCATATCAGGGTGGTGTATTCAGTGGCATGGGGAAATACTTCAATCTGATGAGAGATACGGACCCGAACTTTAATGTAACCGGCGTACCATGGCCTGTATCTCAGGATGGAACTTCGTATGCGACATTTAATCTGGATGCCAAAGTGTTGACTTATGGTGAGGCCATTACGGCTTCTGCAGACGAAGACAAACTGAAATATATTGTTCAGTGGATGGACTACAACTATAGCGAAGAGGGTAGTGATCTGTTCAACTTTGGTATCGAAAATGACAGTTATGTTCGTGACGGGGAAGGTGTCAAATTCACAGATACCATCATTGATAATCCGAACGGTCTGACGTATGACCAGGCACTGGCTTCCTATGCCTTATCCATTATGGACGGTCCGATCAATCAGGATAGCCGTTATCTGGATGCATTATTATTTGACGATGGACAGCGTGCGGCGAATGCGGAATGGATGAAAGCAAGCTCGGCATTAACACTCCCGCCAATTCGTTTGTCAACAGATGAGGTAAGCACAAGTACATCCATTATGAGCCAGGTGAATACGTACTTGAATGAGACAATGACTGCGATCATTAGCGGACAGAAGCCAATCACCGAATTTGACACCATGGCCGAAACGATCAAGAGCATGGGCATTGACCGGGCGATTGAGGTTCATCAGGCGGCCTATGATCGATATCAGTCCAAATAATACGTGAGAAATCGAGCGCTAAAACTTTGGGAAAACCTTCCTGCATGTGATATACCTAGTAGTATCACGTGGTTCAAAGGAGCGCTTTGGTCATGACAGCCTACCGCAAACTGAGCATCAAAATGAAAATGTTTCTGATGATTATGTTCATGATGGCGTTTATCATCATCCTCGCGTTTGGGTCCTTGTACTATACGTACTCGGTGTATGACAAACAGCTGTTTGATAAGTCGTCCCGACTGCTGAACCTTTCCTCGTCTACAGTGGATGTTGAACTTCAGAAGTTGGAAGCGTTATCATTAAACATGATCTCCGATACTCAAATTCAAAGGGCCTTGAAGTCCTTGCTGGATGACGATAGCGCATATTCAAGCTTTATTGAACGGAAGAAGATCACAGACCGGCTATGGGAGCATATTAGTGGGGCTGCACGATATGTGCAGTCCGTTCATCTGATTGATTCGAGGGGAAGAGTGAATAAGTACGGCGAAACACTAACCGTATCCCCGGAAAAATATGATCGGATGATTGAGGCTGCGGAGCAGGCCAATGGTGCAGTGCGCTGGTTATACCCGGATGATGATGACCCGATGCTGGTTATGGTGCGTCAAGTGCGAGCCTACGAACCGATGACTCTGGAACCGGTAGGCATACTGTTTCTGCGTATTAATATCGAGCGACTCGTTGAGGAGTATGCGGGCATTGATAGCCAGGACAGTGACATTATTTTAAAAGCAGGCAGTGATGTGGTCTATCCTTATCGCCAGCTTCCGGAAGCGGTGTCCGTCGGACTGAATCCACTTCCAGGCAGTGGGGGATATGAGATCAAAAATCTGGATGGCAGGGAGATATTTCTTTCCCAGAAGAAATCCTCTTATACCGGCTGGGTTTATTACAATATGGCCTCTTATGATGAAATTTTTGAACGTATTATATGGTTGAAAAATATACTGATCGTCGTTTATCTTATCGCCATTCTGGTTGTTCTCGCGCTTGGTATGGTGTTCGCACGCAGTCTGACGAGGCCGATCAGGCAGCTCATCAGTCAGATGAAAGAAGTGCAGTATGGAGATCTGGAGAACATAGATGCCAATCTGACCATTCCCACACACCAGCACATGGATGAACTGGGGTTACTACAGCGTACGTATCGACTGATGATTACACATATTAATACATTGATCAAAGAAAATTATGCAAGCCAGCTGGTCATTAAGGAAACCGAGTTCAAGGCACTTCAGGCGCAGATCAATCCTCACTTTCTGTATAATGCGCTGGATTCAATCCATTGGCTCGCCAAAAAGAACAGGCAGGAGCAAATCTCCAGTATGGTGCTATCACTCGGATATTTGCTACGTTCCTCCATCAGCTTCAAGCAAAATATCATTACCATTGCCGAAGAGCTGGAGATCGTCAATCATTACATCACCATTCAAACCTACAGGTTCCGGCAGCGACTGGATTTCCGCTTGCATGTGACCGCTGACTATCTGGGGTGTGCCATTCCCAAATTGACCCTACAGCCCCTGCTGGAAAATGCCATTCAATACGGATTGGAACCACAGGTTGGATCATGTCTCATTCGAGTGTCTGCCGAGATATCAGGTGGCAAGCTGGCCCTTATCGTGGAGGATCACGGTCCCGGTATGGAGCCCGAATATGTGGAGCAAGTGCTTCGCGGAGAAGTGAAAACCAGAGGAACAGGCATTGGCCTGCTGAATATCAGGGAGCGGGTGCGTCTGGCTTTTGGCGAAGAATATGATGTACTGCTGGAGAGCAAGCCAGGGCTTGGAACGAGAGTAACGGTATTGCTGCCACCCCCATCACCAGGTAAGGAGGAGAGGCTGTGAGAAGATTATTGCGAACCATAGGCATGATCTGCCTTATGCTGACTCTTCCTGGCTGCGTGAACCAGCTGAATCAAAGACCAGGTATGATTGTGGACGAAGAGCCGATTACGCTGCGCATCGCTTGGTGGGGTGGGGAGTTCCGCAACAATGCAACGATAGCCGTTATCGACCTGTATGAGAAGTTGAATCCACATGTGAACATTGAATACGAATATAGCAGTTTCAACGAGTATTGGAGAAAACTTGCCCCACATGCGGCAGGCAATGCGTTGCCCGACATTATTCAGATGGACATCTCCTATCTGTCCCAATACAGTTCGTTACAACTGTTGGAGGACATGACGCCGTACATGCAGAGTGGGCTCATCGACACGACGGATATTGAGAAGGAACAGCTGGAAAGTGGAAGCCTGAATGGAAAAACCTATGGCCTCAGTTTGGGGGTAAACGCCATGCTCAGCATCTATGATCCGGAAGTGTTGAAGGCTAATGATATTGAATTGCCAACGGATACGTGGACATGGGCGGATTTTGACCGGATGGGCGAGCAATTGCTGGGGAAAGGCATTTATCTGGGAACCTATTTTACGCCCGAACAGTTTTTTGCGTATTACTTGAGACAGTATGGTTCCAAGCTGTACGCGGAGGATGGCAAGAGGTTGGGGTATGAGGATGATGGGCTGTTTATTGAATACTTTGGTAGGATGCAGCAGCTCGCAGAGAAGAAGCTTATTTTTGCACCGGATATTTGGACCTCAGATATTGGCCAGCCTGATAACGACCCGTTTTATCTGGGAGAGGCTTTGTTTAGCTGGGGGTATTCCAACCAATTTATCAGCACCGCTCAGCGTTATGGCAAACCCTTAACCATCTCACCGATGCCTGGGCCAAACAGCCAGGATGGATTGTTCTTGAAGCCAGGTATGTTTTTCTCCATGGCGGGCAATTCCAGACATAAGGAGGAGGCTGCCAAGTTCATCAGCTTTTTCGTGAATGATTTGGATGCCAATCTGCTGCTCAAAGGGGAGCGGGGTGTGCCCGTCTCATCCAGTGTCAAAGAGCGTATGAAGCTGATGGTTGAGCCGGAACTGGCGCAGGTGTTTGACTATATTGATTGGGTTGCCGATAACAGCAGCCAGATGGACCCGCCTGATCCTGTAGGTGCACCTGAGGCCACTGCGGTGCTACGTGAGTTGTATGATCTCCTGTTGTTTGGCAAAATTACGCCTGAGCAGGCGGCTAAGGAATTCCGTGAGCGGGCGAATGCCATTCTGGGTGGGCAGTTATAAGAATGGACTAGATCATATATGTATATAATGGGCTTGGGGCTGTTGTCGTTCACAAGCTCAACCTTCATTCTACTCGGGTGAGGGTTTTTGTTATGGAATGGTGTATATTTCCTCTAGTATAATGAAAATGGGTAGTCGTCCTATCTGTAGATTAGATAGATTCTATCCATATATTAATGGATGAGGAGTGTCAGGACATGTCCATACATCAGATAGGTCACAAGGTGTCTTTTGCTGATATCAAAACGAAGTTGCCTCAGGAAAGTTGGATGTACACACAGAATGAAGCGCACAACGGTGAATTTGAAGCCGAGGAAGTATGGTTACATTCTGGTGACCTTCGTATCAGTGAACTGTTGTTGGATGAAGGACCTTTTTTGATCTTGGTTGAAGGAAATCTGACAGTGGATCGTTATATTGGAAATACAAGTTCCGACGCGGCCAGTTCAAATCTGGTTGTACTTGGGAATCTCATAACGCCCTATATGATCGTGGGTGGGCAGGAAATATATATTACAGGTAATCTCTATGTGGAGGATATGTTCTGGGGGGATTATAACCATGGAGAATTGACGGTGAGAGGGAATGTAGAAGGTGGATTGCTGGTAAGTACCGAGCAATATATGATTCAGGTTCAAGGACAGCGTAATGTGAAGCGTCAGCTTGAAGAATGGGAGGATCTCGGACCATGGCGGGGCTTTGACATGTTGGCGTTATTGGTTCCTGAATGTGTGATTGATGAAGATACAGAGCCGTTTCCTTGGCGAGAAGAAATGTTAAAGAGGCTGCAGCAAGGACGACCTGTAATCAACCAAAATTACATTCACGCTGATGAATCAGAGCCAGATGTGCCGGATTGGTTCGAAGATCATCGTATTACCGCTGAGAACATAGAGCGTCTTACTCATCCATCTTTGTTGCCTGTAAGAGAGGAGGATGAGTTACTCAACAGCTATGAATTTTGGTTGAACGAGCAATTTTGCCGAGTATCGGTCTATGGAGATGAGCACACGGAGGGGTATTTCCGCAGTCTTTATTTTCAGGATGATCATGACTGTGCATTGTTGCTTAAGATGGAGCCATCAAATCAAGGTTCCAACTCTCCTGATAAACATATCCTACAACCGGGTAAACCTGTCTGGATGATCTCAGGTGCATATCGTTATCTGCACAATGAGAATTCGGAATGGAACGTATTTTCGGAGAACTCACCTGCTGATATTCAGCAGTTAAGCGAGCAAGGATGGAGCACCTTGTTGCAGTCTGTATCGAATTATCAGTATGCCCGTTCCTTAATTTCGCATCAACTGATCCGTGATTTATTAGCTTTGCCGATCGTGGAGCCATATGACGATTATTATGATGACGACCGGCATGGGCTGTGGATTGGAGACTTGTATTATGCATTTCGACAAGCAGGTCAGCTGAGTGATGGTGTTCCCCAGCCAGCTATGCTACGTATTGGAAGAGAGTATAAGGATACTCAAGGGGAGACGCAGGTGGAGAAATACTATTATACCCTGCACCAACATGAGGACGGCACGGAAAGTGTGTTGATCGAATACTCGGCTCAGAAGGACGAGGGTGAGGAAGAAGAACCGGTGTTGCTTGAACTTCATTATATAGGCGGCTCTCAATTACTACATGCCGTTCAATTGCTCGAACGTGGACGCCAAGTGCTCATTCAAGCAAATGAGGATTTACTGAATGGGGAGCTGCCGTACGCTGCTGAATCATTTGCGAAGCGATTCTGGAAATCAAAAGGATACCTGAAATGAATAAAACAACCTTCACCTCTAGTTCTGAGGGAAGGTTGTTTTGTCGTTGTATTTACCCAAACTGGGCTTGATGCAGTCGGCTGTACGAGCCTTTGCGTGCTAGCAGTTCTTCGTGACTTCCTTGCTCAGCGACACTGCCGTTCTCCACCACCACGATACGATCGGCGTGTCTGATGGTCGCCAGTCGATGGGCAATGACCAATGTCGTACGTCCCTGCGCCAGCTCGGACAAGGCCAGTTGAATAGCAGCTTCTGTCTCTGTATCGAGTGCGGAGGTGGCTTCATCCAGAATAAGGATTGGCGGGTTTTTCAGGATCATTCTTGCGATGGATAGACGTTGCTTCTGTCCGCCAGACAATTTCACGCCACGTTCACCAATCATGGTATCGAGTCCATCCGGCTGGGATTGTACCAGCTCTTCCAGTTGGGCCCGGCGAATGGCTTGCCAGATTTCTTCATCGGAAGCATTCAGTTTGCCGTATGCAATATTTTCACGAATCGTTCCGTCAAACAGGAAAATATCTTGCTGCACAATCCCGATATGGGAGCGCAGTGATTCCAGCGTCATGTTCTTCACCGGAATGCCATCGATGGAGATATGTCCCGCATCCACATCGTAGAAACGTGGGATCAGGCTACATAACGTCGTTTTACCTCCGCCCGAAGGTCCAACCAGAGCAACCGTCTGGCCTGCCTGGATATCCAGATTGACCTGAGACAGCGTAGGTTTGTGTTCTCCATAAGAAAAGGTAACGTTATGGAAGGCAATATCGCCTTTCACATCCGGAATGGGTTTCGCCTGTGGTGTATCTTCTACATCAGGTACAGCCTCAAGCAACTCCAGGTAACGTCTGAATCCGGCGATGCCTTTGGGATATGTCTCGATGACAGAGTTAATCTTCTCAATTGGTCCAAGGAATACATTGGACAGCATTACAAAAGCGATGAACTCCCCGTAAGTCATACTGCCTTGAATAACAAACCAGGTTCCGCACACCAACACAAACAGCGATACAAATTTCATCAGGATAAAACTGAGTGAAGAGTTCCAGGCCATAATACGGTAGGTGATTAGTTTCGTAAGCCGGAAACGTTCGTTGTTCTCAACGAAACGTCCTACTTCATGTTTCTCGTTGGCAAAAGCCTGTACCACACGGATGCCGCTCACATTGTTCTCGACCCGTGCATTATAATCGGCGATATCCGCAAACATGCGCTTGAACGCCTTGGACATTTTGCGGCTGAAATATAGCGACAGGTAGATCATCAGCGGCACAATGATAAACGTCATCACAGCGAGTTGCCAGTTGATCCCCAGCATGATACCGAAAGCTCCGGCGAGTGTCATGAGGGCAATGAACAGGTCTTCGGGTCCGTGATGCGCAATCTCACCGATATCCATCAGGTCGTTGGTCATGCGGGAGACCAGATGCCCGGTCTTATTGTTATCGAAGAAGCGGAAGGACTGCTTCTGTACACGCTGGAACAGTTCACGCCGCATATCGGATTCAATGTTAATGCCGAGCTTGTGGCCCCAATAGGTGACGGCATAATGGAAAAAGGAACTGAGCAGGTAGATGCCGAGCAATCCCACACATGCTGCCAAGATCATGGACCAATTGCCAGCCGGAAGCAGTTGATCGACTACGCGGTTAACTGCGAGTGGAAAGGCCAGCTCCAGCAGCGCGGCGGCGATGGCACAGGAAAAGTCCAATATAAAGAGCCTTTTGTAAGGACGATAATAAGACATAAAACGGCGAAGCATATGTAAGTCCTCCTTGATATGACACAAATGCCCGAGCAGGCAGATCAGCCTATCCGGACACCTGTATTCATGCTTATGTTACTTGCGGTTTTGCTCTGCACGTTCTACGATCATATCGGCGAATTCTTCAGCCTGACCTTGAATTGCAATCGGGTCGAAGTACCAGTAACGGTCTTCCAGCAATTCGTACACCTGATTGTTTTTCACAGCCGGCAGGGATTGCCAGATGGAATCACCTTGGTAATTTTTAGTGTTCTCCCCAACGGTCAAGAAGATATGATCCCCTGCATAATCACCAACGACTTCACGCGAAATCTCTTTCCATTGGGTATCACCCATCAGTTCTTTTTTGGTAATTTCGAGTGGAGCAAGTCCCAAAGCGCGGTATACCGCCTGTCCTCCTCGACCAAAGTTGTCTCCATATCCATAATAACTCTTGTCGGATACTTCAAGGATGGAGAAGGTTTCCTCCGGTTTGATGACGGTTTGCACCTTAGCACGAGCGGCTTCAATCCGTTCATCGTATGTTTTCAGCCAAGCTTCGGCCTCTTCGGATTTGTTCATCAGCTCTCCGAATCCCCGGATTTCGTCATATACATTGGTGAATGTACCATAAGGGATGACTACGGTAGGCGCGATTTTTTGATAACTCTCAATCTCGCTGGCCTGGTCGGAGTAGGTAATGATCAGATCCGGGTTCATGGCAATGACCTTCTCCATGGATACTGCCGCCCGATCACCGATACTTTCGATGCCCTCCACCTGATCTGCATAGAACGGGTTTTCCAAATAGTATTGAACAGCACCAACGGGTTTCACACCCAGTGCAAGGAGATCACTTACGTACATATCTGTAACGATCCGTTTCGGTTCAGCCGGAATTTCAACATCCCCGCTTAATGACTTGTAGATTCGTGTAGCATTCGAATTGTCTGAACCGGATGACGTGTCTGTGTTCGTCTCGGAAGAGGCTGTCGTCGTTTCGGTTCCCGCTGCCGATGTCTGTTCAGTGGCAGTCGAGCCTGTTCCGCTGCTACAAGCAGCCAGAATCATAATGATGGCGAGCATAAGCAGCAAGCCGGAAAAGCGTTTTTTTGCAGCAAACATATTCTTGTTCCCCCTGTGTATAATCAATAATGATTATTATTCTCATTAATAACATAGAGGAAGATGTGATATTTGTACATGGACAACTATGATCACTACTGCATGGACAATTATGATGTGAGGTGGCGCATGATATGCTGTAACTGCTCCATAACGGACAAGGGATCGAATCCATAGAACATGTCGGCATCAATCTCGTATACGCGTCCTTCACGAACGGCAGAGAGGGTGCCCCAAGATTCCTGATTCAGCAAGTCATCCAGCATTTCTCGTTCGGCAGGTTCCTCAGGGTAGGCGACAAACATGTGATCTGCGGCATACAAGTGAATCTCAGACAATGGAACATGAACGTACCCCGTGAGTAACTGCCCATCCTGCTCCATCCGTGACGGTGGGGTGAAGCCCAGCGATTGATATAGCACATGAGAAGCTCTGCCCCAGCCGTGACCATAGATATATGCGCCGTCCTCTCCAATCATAAACATGCAAACGGCGGACCCTCGAGTCCCTTCCATCCATTGATCCAATGTATGATTGGCCTCTTGCTCAAGTTGATGATATCGATTTAACAACGTCTGTGCATTGGACTCAAGCCCTGTGATTCGGCCCAAATGAAGAAGCTGCTCCTGCCAATCGAGTTCCTCAAATGGCATCAGAATGGTCGGTGCGATCAGACGTAGCTCATCGGAAGCGGGATGCGGTGCATAGCCGACAATGACATCGGGCTGAGCGTTTGCAATCAGATCTATCTGTTTAACCAGCTCATATTCGGAATGCTGCTCAAATTGTTCATGACTATGTTCACCACGTTGTTCTTCCATCCAGCTGGCTACCGCGCCCATGTGGGGAGTGTGGCCCAGTGCCAGTAGTGAGGCCGTATAATTGTAAGTCAAAGATACAATCTTCTTGGGCATTTTCCGGTAGTACGTTGGTGCCGATCCAACCATTTGTTTGAATTTGCGGCTCAGATAGAAGGTGTCCCTGTAGCCTGTCAGTTGTGCAATTTCCTGTAGGGTAGGGTTCGAGAACAACAGATGTTCCTGAGCCATCCTGATTCTGAGACGGGTCACATATTCAACAAACGTAAGACCTGTATGTTTCTTGAACTCCCGTGAAAAATGTTCAGGACTCACATTCGCATCGCGTGCCAATTGCTCGCGGGTCAGCGGATGGGTATACATCTGATGGATATGTCTAAGCACGGCATCGAGCCAGGAGTGATCTTCATGGGCAGAGTGGGCCACATGATCGCGCAAAATATCCAGTAATTCATAGAAGAGCATATGTGGCCTGAATGGACTGGAATCATGGCCCTTCGAACTGGCTTGAACCAGCTCTACTGCCCTATCCGTGAGGGTACGACTCGCAATGGGAGTTGGTATGCCGAACGGCCAGAACAGCTGTTCATTTTCAATGTAATCGAAAGCAATAGCAATGCCCTGTATTGGCGACAGGGAGCCTCGCTTGTTCTCGTGCTGAAGCAGGCTTCCGGCTTGCCGAACCACTGCGGATCCCGCATTTAATGTCAGTTTACCCTCTGCACTGATCAGCCTGGCCTGGCCAGCAGTAATGACGTATAGTACATGAAGAGTACTCCACATCTCATTTGTGCGGGAGAACGCCTCACGGTCGTGAAGTTGCACCAGATGGCGCAGCTTGAACATGGCATCAGGGAATGACTGAATCTTCTGCAAGGAAACGGGGCGGGACAGCGATTTTTTATGACAAATGGGCTTGGATATATTCATTGGATAACTGTCTCCTTACATAAGTCAGCAGGGGCATCTTTCATCTCATGCCCTTGGTGTACTGGCGTAATTCTCAAATCTCGATTATTATGCAGTATATACTATAAACGAAGTAACGTGGATGGACAGATTGAACAATTCAACTTTTTCTGTGGAAAATGGATAAAGTGGTTGAAATCGCTATCAACACCGACTATAATGATAATGTCGAAACGTTTCAATCTGACGTTTACAGCCAGTTTCATTGTGTTAGGGTATGAACTGCTCACTAGGTGCCAGATTGGAAGACGCGTCATAACTATCATTTATGTATGCAGTGAACGGGATGCATTCAACCGTGGTGCCATAAGGATGGAGACAAGGATTTTTTTTGAGAACACCTCGAAACGTTTCGATTGATATCTATCGCATTGATATGTACAAAATTAATAAACAATTGTGCAGGATTTAGTGGTTGTTCTAACCATGTACCGTATAAAATGTAGATAACCTTAGAATTTGTTTTAGTTTAGAAGGAGCGAACGTGGAATGGCAACGATCAAGGATGTGGCAAAGCTGGCAGGTGTAGCACTCTCGACTGCTTCCTATGCGCTGAGCGGGGATAGCAAGGTTAGTGCCAAGACCAAGGCTAAAGTGCTTGAGGCAGCACGAGAATTGAATTACCGCAAGAACGGCTTTGCCATGGACCTGAAGCGGAGCCGGACGAACACGATCGCTTTGATCCTGACGGACTTGTCGGGCCCGTATTACTCGGAGTTGATCCGTAGTGTACAGGATGTAGCTCTCGCGAACGGATATGACCTGATTGCGTGCAGCTCCATGGGTGGACGGGATTCAACGGCAGTGCGATTCTTGCGAGAAAAAAGAGTAGACGGAGCCATCGTGCTGGCACATAACATCCAAGATGATATTCTGGTGGAATCTGCTGGTCATCGCTTTCCGATCATCGTGATGGATCGTCAGTTATCGAGTGACCATCTGGTCAACGTGCTGGTGGATGGAGAGCAAGGTGGTTACCTCGCTACCAGCCACCTGATTCAGGCAGGACATCAGAAGATTGCTTATATCAGCGGTCCAGCCAACTCGTATGATAATGCGCTGCGTTACCAAGGGTATCTGCGAGCGATGCGGGAAGCGGGACTTGAAGAAAAGTCCAAATGGCGTCTGAACGGTAACTTTGTACGTGAGGGCGGATACAGTGCAACCAAGATGATGATCATGCAGGGTGAGCTCCCCTCAGCTGTATTTTACGGTAATGATGAGATGGCGATTGGCGGCCTGAAAGCATTGGAAGAGCGTGGCATATCGGTGCCGAATGACATTTCCGTAATCGGATTTGATGATATTCAGTTGTCCGAATATGTTCGTCCACCGCTGACAACGATACGCCAACCGAAGCATGAAGCCGGGTCGCTTGCAGGACATCTGTTATTCCAGATGCTCAATGGCGAAGCGGTAGATCCATCGTATACGTTAACGATTAATATGATCGAGCGCAGCTCTGTACGTTCGGTTTAGACCGAGTCTGAACAACAAAGAACTGCCTGCATGCTGAAGTAAAAGTTCAATGATGGGGTTATCGTCCGGACGGGCTGTAAAAGGCCGGTTTGAAGAGGCCCCTATTCTTTTTCAGATTTATCGAAACGTTTCGATTGTATACTAAATCAAGGAGTGAACCTAATGACAACGATGATTAATGAACCGATCCGGTTGAGTGCCGGGGAGTTATCCTTTACCTTTTTGAACAGTGGAGACCTGTACCAGGCTACATCCGGTACAACGATGTTGAACCAGTTGCTAAGTAACCAGATTGATGGATCTCTAAATAACCTGTACCTGCGTGTACATGAGGGAGAGAACATCAGCTCGTTCCCGCTGCTCGGTGTACGTTCGAATAGCAAGGTGATTACAAGCAAAGCGCAGTCCAGCAACCAATTGATCTGGGAAGGCACAGTCCAGCTCGAAGGCAGTGAACAAGGCATTGGTTATCAGGTCGTATTTACGGCTACACCGCAAGGTGTCTGGTTCTGGGATGTGAAACTTACAGGACAACAACATAACGTAGATGTAGTATACGGACAGGATGTAGGTTTGGCTGATCCAGGTGCGGTACGGAGCAATGAAGCTTATCTGTCACAATATATTGACCACACGGTATTTGAAGATGATGCTAAAGGTTATGTCGTTTGTTCTCGTCAAAACCAGCCTCAGGGCGGTGCATTTCCATATATGCAACAAGGTTCCCTGACGAAAGCAATCGGTTACTCCACAGACGGATTCCAATTCTTCGGTCTGTCGTACAAGGAAACCAATCACCCAGAGAGCTTGAATCGCCCAACGTTGGCGAATGAGACGTATCAGTATGAATTTGCCTACACGGCATTGCAATCCGAACTGCTGAATCTGAACGGAGAAGCTCAGGTGGTCTTTTATGGCCTGGCGAAGCCTAATCATGCCGAAGGAATCTCTGCACTGGAATACGGAGATGAAGTTATCGCAGCATGGAATGAAGTACAGGCTCTGACTGTGGAAAACGGCGACACGTTGGAACAGGTGAAACTGTCCTCCTTCCTGGGTGAGCCACTGGTTACGCTTGATCTGACACAAGATGAGATTCAGGATCTGTTCCCTGATCGTCATCAGGAAGAGCATAGCGGTGAGGAGCTGTTATCCTTCTTCACAGGCAGCTATGAGCATATCGTTCTAAAAGCGAAAGAAATGCTCGTGGAGCGTCCGCACGGTCACATTCTGATGAGTGGCGGCAACGTGCAACTTGGAGCACAGGTTATTACGACGACATCGTATATGTACGGTATTTTCAACTCACAGCTCGTTATTGGTAACACCAATTTTAATAAAATGATCAGTAATGCCCGCAATGCATTGAACGTACCGAAGACGGCGGGACAACGCATTTATGTGGAAATGGACGGACAATATCGTCTGCTGACGATGCCTTCCCTGTTCGAGATTGGCTTCAACTATGTTCGTTGGATCTACAAAACCGAATCCGATACGATCATCGTGACCAACTATACAGGGGCACATACTACAGAAGTAAGTATGAACGTACGCTCCACAAGTGGCACAGCATACCGTTACCTGGTAACGAACCAGATTACGATGAATGTGAATGAATACGAGTATCCGCTGCATATGACGCAGGATGGCGATACTTTGATCTTCAAGGCTGATCCACAAGCGATTAGTGCAGGAACGTACCCAGATCTGCAATACCGAATGTCGGTGGATGGTGCAGCTGTGAATGTAGGGGACGAAACGTTGCTGGCAAGTGGTATCCGTAGTGGTTCCGCATCTCTGGTAACGCTTAGTCTTGAAGCGAGTGCTGAATGGACGCTGAAGGTACAAGGAGTATTGGAAGGTCAAGCGGATAGCGGAGTGGTAGCAGGCTCAAGCCTTACGTTTGAAGAGGAAGTGCAGGCATACCGCGAGTTCTTCGCAGGTGTGATGAACGGGTTCCGTTTGTCCCGTGGAGAAGGTCAAAGTGCGGAGGATCTGTTCAAAGTAAATGCGCTGGCTTGGTGGTACACCCACAACATGCTGGTTCACTACTCCGTGCCTCACGGTTTGGAGCAGTACGGCGGCGCAGCTTGGGGTACACGGGATGTATGCCAAGGTCCGGTAGAGTACTTTATGGCAACGCAAAAATATGAGCAAGTTCGCGACATTATCAAAATGGTGTACACTCACCAATACGAAGATGATGGCAACTGGCCGCAATGGTTCATGTTTGATAAATACTTTGCGATTCAACAGGAAGAAAGTCATGGCGATATCATCGTATGGCCGCTGAAAGTATTGGCGGACTACCTGACAGCGACTCGCGACTATGCGATCCTGGATGAGAAAGTACCTTACACCGTCAAGCATAGCTTCGGGTTCACGGAAGAGACGGCAACTGTACTGGATCATGCGAAAAAAGAGATCGAATATATCCGTTCGCACTTCCTGCACGATACGTTCCTGTCTTCTTACGGCGATGGTGACTGGGATGATACGCTCCAACCAGCCAATGCACAGCTCAAGCAATACATGGTGAGCAGTTGGACGGTGGCATTGACGTATCAGTCCGTAAACGTGCTCTCGCAAGCGCTGAAATACAAGGATGCAGACTTTGCAAAAGAGCTGGACGTGCTGGCTCAAGGCATCCGTGAGGACTTCAACCGTTATATGCTGGGCACAGATGTGATTCCAGGCTTTGTATACATGGAAGAAGCCGACCAAGCGAAGCTGATGCTTCATCCAACGGACACAGAGACAGGCATTCAATATCGCCTGTTGCCAATGACGCGCAGTATGATCGGTGAGTTGCTGAATGCGGAGCAAGCAGAATCGCATTATGCCCTGATCCGTGAGCAGTTCCTGTGCCCGGATGGTGTGCGTCTGATGAATCGCCCGGCTCAATATGCTGGCGGTGTAAGCACACACTTCAAACGTGCAGAGCAGGCATCCAACTTCGGACGTGAGATTGGTTTGCAATATGTACACGCCCATATTCGTTACGTGGAAGCGATGGCGAAGCTCGGCAAGACAGATCAGGTGTGGAATGGTCTCGCGATGATCAACCCGGTTGGTATCGGCGAAGTTGTGCCTAACGCGGAGATTCGCCAAGCGAACTCGTACTTCAGTAGTTCGGACGGTAAGTTCAATACACGTTACGAGGCACAGGAGCATTTTGACCAGCTTCGTAAAGGGACCGTACAGGTGAAAGGCGGATGGAGAATCTACTCCAGCGGCCCTGGAATCTACATGAACCAGCTGATCTCCAACGCGCTTGGCATTCGTCAAGAGGGCGGTGATCTGGTCATTGACCCGGTATTGCCAGCTGAGTTGAATGGCATGCAATTCGAATTCGAGTATGCGGGTGAGCCGGTAACGTTCATCTATCACTTGAACGAAGGTGCTGTGAGCCGTGTAGCGGTGAATGGTAAGGATATTCGTACCGAGCGTACAGCGAACCGTTACCGTCAGGGCGGGGTTTGCATCTCACTGGATGAGTTCAGACAAGCACGCAGTGCGACTGAGCGCACGGTTGTTGATATTTATATGTAATTTGATAGCATGATGTATACCAAGGTCATCCTCCTTTAATTAAAGGCGGGATGGCCTTTTTGGCATATGCTCACGATCGATTACCGCAGTGGAACCGCCAGCAACGTATGCAACAGCTCATTATGCCGCACATGCTTGGTTACGTAGCCCTGTTGCTCTAGCCAGCCGCATAGCTCACCCAGCAGAGGGAAGTGACGGTCGCGCAAGGCGCGCAGCTGTTCTTCGTTTCCTGATAGCTCAGCTTCACGGACATACGCCTCGCGGTGAGCAGCATCGACAAACATCAGATCGGTTAAACCGATACGTCCGCGTAAGGTTAAAACCCGCTGCATCTCCTGTAATGCCAATAGTTGCTGATCTGGACTCAGATGATGGAAAGCAAAGCTAGACACAACAAAGTCGAAAGAATGATCGGTAAAAGGCAGCGCCAGAAAATTACCAAGCTTCACATGCATCTCGGGATATTTGGTGCGACATCTACGCAGCATCTCCCGGGATTGGTCGATTGCAGTCATGTCTGCGCCATGCTGTAGCAGTTTCCCAGCCAGATTACCTGTGCCTGTACCAATATCGAGTCCTTTCTCGCCAAGGGCGGGAGAGATCCAATGAGCTGTCTGTTCGAGCGCTTCGTCATAGTTGTGATACAGATAAAAGGAAGACTGTACCGTATCCTTGGATTTGCTCGGCGTGGAATGACCTGCATTATGGTGTGGATGTGAAACTTCATGCTCATCGCTTATGTGAAAGGCTCCATCCGAAGGAAGCCTTTCCTCTGAAACGAATTGTCCAGTACTGACGCTGTCTGCCGCCTGCACTCGCTGATCATGGATAGCTGCCTGTGTGTCATAGTTCCACCGATCATGCCAGTTCTGACGTGCTTCACGCAGGCGACGCGCACTGTCTGCAAGGTCGTGCAGATGGCTGACATCCAGCGGACCGTCCTGACGATTCAGGTCAATCATGCGCTGGGTTGTATCCATCATACGTTTTAACTCAATCCACTGGGCATACATGACGGCCTGTTGCAGCTCCAGATATTCTTCCAGCCGCTGCTGGTTCCCCTGATCAATCTCTCCGAGCGCGTGTGTAATATCTTGCAGGGACATGCCAATCTCACGCAGCGCAGCAATGGTCTGAAGCCGCCAGATATCATTCTCGGTATAGGTACGATACCCGTTATTGGACTGTTTGGCGGGTAGAATTAATCCTTTTTCCTCATAAAAACGAATGGCTCTCGCCGATATCCCAAGCCTGCTTGCTGCCTCTTTGATATTCATCATGCATCCCCTCCTTATCGAACCAGTATAAACCATGACGTTACGGCAAGGTTAAGTGTTTATCTCATTTTGCGAAAAGGTTCAAGATCGAGTGGAATTTTAGTCAAAGCTGAGGCTATGCTACAATATATAGATCAAAGGATTTTTATCAGTGAAGCGAACGAACGATATATTCTAAGTTTCTTAACAATCTTAATTTTCTAAACTCTCTCGACGTTGTAACGTACAGCGTTGTCGACTATAGCACGAAAGGTTGAATCATTATGCTTACCAGCCATACATTTACGATTCGTCCATCCGAGATTAAAGATGCAGCTCAGCTAATGGAGTTGGACACCTTGGTATGGGACAAATACACCTCTCCTGCACCGATGCAATGGCGCTCCAGACAGCAATATCTGCAGCATTGTCCGCCAGGCAGCCAATTGATTGCGGTGCAGGGAGAGCGGGTATGTGGTTATGTGGGCTTTCAGCCAGCCACAGGTATGCCGGTCAATCGTCATGTCTACGAGATTCATATTGCAGTTCACCCTCATGATCGGCGTTGTGGCATTGCCACAGCGTTGATGGATGCCATCAAGCAGCATGCGATCGAACAAGGCGTTCGCAAGCTCAGGCTGCGCGTGCTCTCCAGCAATCCGGGAGCCATAACGTTTTATACACAGTGTGGATTTGTGACGGAAGGCAGGCTGGTGTCCGAGTTTTATATCGGAGGCAAGTATGTGGACGATATTCTTATGGGTTATTTTATCCAGACCAAATAGAAACGTAGCTGAGGAGGAGGAACAACGATGGACATGGGACTTCGGGGTAAAAAAGCACTGGTGCTGGCTTCCAGTCGAGGGCTGGGCAAGGCGGTAGCCGCTCAATTGGCAGCAGAAGGCGCTGACGTCATGCTCGCTAGCCGGAGTGAAGAAAAGCTCGCAGCAGTGAAGCAGGAGCTTCTGGCGCTTGGTGGTGGCGGACGTGTGGAATATTGTGCAACTGATGTGACACGCAAGGAAGATATTGAGGCTCTGATTCACAAGACAGTGGAGTTGTTCGGACAGATTGATATTCTCGTGAACAATTCGGGTGGCCCGCCATCGGGTTCATTTGAGTCACTGACGGATGAAGATTGGGAACGGGCATTTGAATTAAATGTACTCAGTTACGTAAGGCTGATTCGTGGTGCTCTTCCTTATATGAAAGAAAGCGGAGGCCACATTGTGAATATCGCTTCAACTTCGGTGAAGCAGCCCATTCCAGGTCTGGTGCTGTCCAACACGTTCCGTACCGGCGTGTTTGGATTGGCGAAGACGTTATCCCAGGAGCTCGCTCCATACGGAATTTTGATCAACACGGTGGCACCAGGACGTATTGCAACTGACCGCATTCGTGAGCTGGATGCAGCACGGGCAGCGCAGAATGGAATCAGTGAGGAAGAGGTCTCTGACCAATTCCGTAAAGAGATTCCACTCGGACGTTATGGTCAACCGGAGGAGTTCGCCAAAGCTGTGGTATTCCTGTTATCCGGGGCCAATACGTACATTACGGGAACCTCGCTGATCGTGGATGGTGGCATGGTCCGAGCCCTCTAAAAGTTATGGATACAATAACATAAATACCCTCTGTCACCACATTACGTGGAGATCGAGGGTATTCGTGTTGATCCATTATGTTGGGAGAGATCACTCCCGATTCATTATGTAAGCGAATTAGCGCAAAAGTTCCCATTCATGCTGAAGCATGCCGTATACTGCATGGTTCACGTATCCTTTAGGTAGCTTCTCTGCCTGACGAATGACACCTTCGAGAACAAATCCGAGTCTTTCAGGGATAGCGCGACTCCGTTTATTGTTCGTTGCCGAGCGAATCTCGACGCGATTCAGATCCAGGGTCACCAATGCATAGTCTACCAGAACGCGACAAGCGCTTGTCATCAAGCCTTGACCCTCAAAGCCTTTTCCAAGCCAGTATCCGATGCTCACCGAGCGGTTGGTCCAGTTAATCTCGTGGAATCCGATGACGCCGGCAAGATCCCCTTTTAACCATACTCCGGCGGTGAAGCCGCCATTCTCAGCACCTTGTTTTAACGCGTTGGTAATGAAGTTCGAGGTGTGTTCCACTTCTGTCACATGATCCACCCACGGCAACCAATGTCTCAGTTGATCCCGCGAACGATCCGTCAGTTCGAACAGCGGTTTGGTGTGTTCCATGGCCAGTGGCCGGAGTTCGGTATATTCATCCAATGAATAGGTAAACATGAATGCAACCTTCTTTCTTTGTATAGTGTAGGTTTATTTGTAGTGGATTAACGGGAAGTCTTGGGCAACTTTTGCTCCAGTGCAAACAGGTCTTCTTCCATCGAGGCCATGCGTTGATTAACCGTTGTGCGTGCATCACGGAGTGCCTGATTATATATGTAGGGAGCGAGCTGTGTCATGAACAGGTCGAGGACACCCCAAGCGGCCAGATCACCCAGTTCTTCGCCACGTTCCTCTTCAAAATACGACTGGATGGTGCGAATGGCTTCATCCTGCTGTTCTTTGGTCAGTTTAAGCGAGTTCATTGGAATGGGAAACCCTCCCTTTAATTTGTTTTTAGGGGTTGTTCAAAAAGTCCGCTTTTGATTACGAATAATGCCTTACGGCATCATCAGCATCGAAGTTGAAATTCAGCCGAAATGTCCGTTGCTCACGTAGTTTTCCTACGCTCCGCTACTCCATTTCTAGCTTCATTCCATCTTCTTGGTACTGAAAACCAGACTTTTTGAACACGTACTTTTACTATCATGCTACATGATTCGAGCGAACCCGTCAAAATGGTTTTGGGCCTATTTATGCACGGCTGATCCTGACTTTGGTGCCGTTCTTTATTGAACTCCTCCCCCGTTAAAGGTATATTTAAATGAAACGCGTACGAAACTTTCCAAGAAAACAGTTTTTTTCAGGAAATGACTTCGTTATAAAGGAATTATAGCCGGAATTGCTGCAATTCCCGAAAGCTCCAATCAATTCATGAAAGGTTTGATACCTGTGGACAATCGTACAACCCCACCTAACTTTATCAAAAATATTATTACCGAAGATCTCCGGTCAGGGAAAGTCCAGGAAGTTATTACCCGTTTTCCTCCGGAACCGAACGGTTATCTGCATATCGGCCATGCCAAGGCGATCTGGATTAACTTTACGCTGGGCGGCGAATTTGGCGGCAAAACGAATCTGCGCTTTGATGACACGAACCCGGTCAAGGAAGATGTAGAGTACGTTCAATCCATCCAGGAAGACGTGAAATGGCTCGGATACGAGTGGAACGAGAAACGTTTTGCCTCGGATTATTTTGATGAGATGTACAAGCGTGCTGTCTTGTTGATTGAAAAAGGAAAAGCCTACATCGACGACCAAAGCGCCGACGAAATCCGTGAAATGCGCGGAACGCTGACGGAGCCGGGCAAGAACAGCCCGTACCGTGATCGTTCGGTGGAAGAGAATCTCGACCTGTTCACACGCATGCGTGCAGGCGAATTCAAGAACGGGGAGAAAGTGCTGCGCGCCAAAATCGATATGTCTGCACCGAATATCAACCTGCGCGATCCGGTTATTTACCGGATTTCACATGCACACCATCATAACACCGGCGACAAATGGTGTATCTATCCGATGTACGCCTTTGCTCACCCGCTTGAAGATGCAATTGAAGGTGTAACGCATTCCCTCTGCTCCCTGGAGTTCGAGGATCAACGCCCGTTCTATGATTGGGTTATTGCGGAATGTGAGATGGAGAGCCAACCACGTCAATACGAATTCGGCCGCCTGAACCTGTCCCAGATGGTGACAAGTAAGCGGAAACTGAAACTGCTCGTGGACGAAGGCCATGTGGATGGATGGGATGATCCACGTATGCCGACAATTTCGGGTCTGCGCCGCCGGGGATATACACCGGAAGCCATTCGTGATTTCGTATTTGAGACAGGCATTTCGAAGAGCCAAGGGGTTATCGACCTGCAAACGCTGGAGCACTTTGTACGTGAAGACTTGAAACTGAAAGCTCCGCGCACGATGGCTGTCCTGCACCCGCTCAAAGTGGTCATTACCAACTACCCTGAAGGGGAAGTGGAATGGCTTGAAGCAGAGAATAATGTGGAGAACCCAGAGATGGGCAATCGCCAAATTCCGTTCTCCCGTGAGATTTATATTGAACAAGACGATTTCATGGAAAATCCACCGAACAAATACTTCCGTTTGTTCCCTGGCAACGAAGTTCGTCTGAAACATGCATACTTCATCAAATGTAACGATGTAATCAAGGATGCAGAAGGTAATGTGACCGAGATTCATTGTACCTACGATGTAGAAACAAAGAGCGGCAGTGGCTTCACTGGCCGTAAAGTAAAAGGAACGATCCACTGGGTAGAAGCGACTCAAGCAGTACCTGCTGAATTCCGTCTGTATGAGCCTTTGATCTTGGATGAAGCACCGGAAGCAGAGGTGGAAGTGGCAGTAGCTGGGGCTGAATCTGAGGTTGTGGAAGAGCAACCGGAGAAAACGTTCCTGGATCAATTGAACCCGAACTCCCTTGAGATTGTTAACGGGTTTGTGGAACAAGAGATGAAAGAAGCGAATGCTCAGGATAAATTCCAATTCTTCCGTCACGGTTACTTTAGTGTAGATCCGAAACACTCCGAGCCAGGACGCCCAGTATTTAACCGGGTCGTATCCCTAAAAAGCTCATTCCAACTGCCGAAGGCATAAGGCCGCAGGAAAAAGTTAAGGTCTGTTCACCAGTGGTAAGCAGCCAAGTTAAAAGTTAAATGAAGGGCATCCTTCGTCATGATCATGACGAAGGATGCCCTTTTGTTTTTCTGGATCTAGCCAGGTCCAGTTTTAGACGTAGTAATACAATTTTGCATGAACATGAACATGAACATGAACATGAACATGAACATGAACATGAACATGAGCTGAAGCATACATGTGCGCATGTAGTAAAAATCTAACGAACCGAGGGCACGCTATTTAAGTGTATTTCGGCATTCCAGCAACGTAACGAGTCGTAGACACCTTATTTCCTCGCTTGGCCTGTCTTTTTGGGGTTTTTAACTTCTTTTATGCAAAATAAGGTGGCTGAGGTTCCTTAGCTTTAGCATATCGTGAAATTGCTGCAAATAAGGCGTCTAAGGTTCGTTAGAATTAAAAGCAGTGCTGTGTTGAGAGAAAAGGGATTATAAATGAAAGTGAGGAGAGTTATAAGAACCGAAAGCTCGGGATAAGTTATATTGCCTGTTGTAAAGTTAGTTTGAGATACAGGGAGGACTGGATCGGAGTACGAACTAGGAGCTACTAATGTATCTTGCCACTATTAAGTTTTAGTGGGTACAGTTCGGTCTGGAACTGTGCAAGGTGAGGGGCATTAAGTCGAGAGCGCCCCTTTCTCTGTTCTTCTTTACTACTATCCATAATCTTTTGTTTGCATGTTTGAACGTTAATTCACACGATAACGGAGAGGACAGAAATAACCTGAAGAAGCGGAGCGTTCGCCTAAAAGCTTTCTGAAAGAAAGCTACATCGGAAGCATACGCTTATCCCTGGATTTTACCCTTTGAAAAGGGAATCAAAAAATCCGGGGATAACAGCGATCGAAAGATTCTTCTGTCATCGTAGTGCTCTTGTGTAAATCAATCTTTCAATTTTTCTAACAAAAGACTATCTGTCCTCATCCATATTACCCATCTCCGTCAACACAACCGGCTGATAGCCGTTGCGGCGATTCGATAACCACATGATACCGAATCCAACAGCGCCGATGAGCGAGAAGAATACGCCGATGCTATACATGATCTCCGCACCGAAGCTCTGGAACAACCAGCCCCCAAACAGACCGGCAATCACCCCGGAGAGACCGCCCCAGGCCATCGTGTAGACCGCTTGACCGGAGGAACGATAAGGTCTTGGGATGAACAGCATGGTCAGCTGTGTGCCTACATAGAAGTACCCACCGAACGTAATGGAGTGCATCAGCTGAATGAATACAATCTCCATCGGATTGGTAGCTAGTGCCATGAGCTGCCAGCGCAGTGCAAACAGCAGGCTGATCAGGATGAGCGATGCCAGGAGCATGCTCATTTTGCGTTTGAGCAAGCGGTCGAGCAGCAGGAATACACCGACTTCGAGAATGGATGAGGTGAAGATGGCCCAGCCGACCATCTGTTTGTCGCCACCCATTTCTACAATATATAGCGACATAAATGTACTGTTCATCGCATTGGGCACCGAGACGAGTACACCCAGGCCGATAAATGTCATAAAATACGGATTGAACATGACTTTGCCAAACCGGCGGAAAGTAACCACGGGTGTATCCGAAGCGATGGGCTGTCTGGGCAGAAATACGGACAATACAAAGGCTGCGGCAATCATGCACGCAAATATAATGGATACACTGCCGATGCCAAAACGGTCAATGAGCGGTCCGGCAGCGACAGCAGTCAGCGCCCAACCGAGAGAACCCCAGAGCCGGAATGCCCCAAATTTCTGGCTTGTACCATCGATATATCCGAGAATCAGACTGTTCGTTTGGGCGAATAATGGACTTTGAAAAAAATAAAAGAATATCATGGCTACATAGATCCACGTATAACTGGGCGCATAGAACACACCCTGGGCGAGCACAAATGTGCCTCCCATCATAATCATCAGGATGATACGAATATTGCGAGATTTATCGCTCCAGAAGCCCCAGAACGGATTGGCGAACAAGGATACGAAGGGTCCAATCGCCATCAGACTGCCAATCTCCAGTTTGGTCATACCGATCTCCTGCAGGTAGAGCTGCAGGAATCCGGCGAAGATAGAAATGGCGCCATATATGAAAAAGTTATATAGTTTCAGAGAAACCAATGAGGGATTGCCTCTTGAAGGTACAGGTCTGTCCAATTAAGCCATTCCTTTCAAATGCATATTGTTCAATGTATCATTTGTTGAAAGGGGATTCAATCTATAGAAAATGTTGATCGATTGATATAACAAGCCTACATCGTTACCAGAAGGGAGCAATACATCATGAGCGTGAGGGAATGGACAGGCATCATATTGGCAGGAGGTTTATCCAGTCGCATGGGAACCAACAAGGCCATGCTGGAACTGAACGGTTCCGTTATACTGCAACATGTCACAAAAGCCATGAGACCCGCAGTATCCCGTATCATCGTGGCTGCTGGACCCAACGTGACAACCTACGGCGAAATGGGCTACGACTGCGTCCAGGATCACTATCCGGGGAAGGGACCGCTCGCGGGTCTTCACGCGGCCTTGGAGGCTTCCGGTACGGAATGGAATCTGGTCTGCGCCTGCGATATGCCGCTCCTGCAAACGTCCTTCTTTGATGGGATAAAAAAGCTGGCGGAGTCACATGATTCTTATTCTGCTATCGTTCCACGCGTGGATGGGCGTGTCCATCCGCTTGCAGGTGTGTATCACAGGCAAGTGCTCCCTGATCTGGAGCAGCGCCTGATGCAGGATCATCTTCGAGTCATGCGATGGCTTGAAGAGATCGGTTGCCGCTATGTCGAAGCCGAAGAGCTTGAGAGAGCGGGCGTTCATCAAGTTGCGATGCAATTGAGTAATATGAACACGCCAGAAGACTACGAACGTATCCGCAATCAAGATTCTGGACTCGATTCAGATCTGTAAGATACAGGATCGCCAGATGCATCTGCATGATGATTGCGATATTGAAGCGGGCTTTGGCCCGTCCAACGTTTGAATTGTCTGCTGAAATGAGACAGGTGGGTGTAACCGAGCTTCCACGCAATTTCACCAAGCGACAGCTCTGGCTGTTCAATCAGCACTTTGGCCTCCTGCAACTTCAAACTGGACAGGTAAGCCCTGGGCGATCGCCCATACACTTTGCGAAAAACCTGCAAACCATATCCCGGGCTTATGCCAAACGAGGAGATAATATGCTCTACTTTGACCGTGGATACACTGTCTTCCTTGGTTCGAAGCTGGGCATAGAAGGCCTGCTTGATCGCCTCGGCTATGGCTCCTGCATAATGCATGGCTGTAGGGGCTGGCGTGTGTGAAGCAGCAACGGAAGAAGTGGCCTCCGGTTGGTTATCAGCGGCTTGGGACAACAGGGCGAACAGTTCAAACATGCGTGCCTGCATGATCATTTTGTCGGTGGATGTATAGGCCTCAGATACGTTAATCATGCCCATCCAGCTCTCCAGCACAACGCGCATCTTCCTGTTATCTATCGTACCTGCTGCGTAGATTTGGCTATGCTGTGACATCAGCTTCAGAGTGAAGACCGGATCATCCACATTAAAATGAGCGCTAAAATAAGTCATGCCTTCCGTGGATACACATTGATTCGTATGCTTGAACCCGGGAGGAATGAGAAGAATGGAACCTTCCTCTACGGTATAGGTATAACCATGAATCACGCTTTCTTGTGTGCCTTCGATAATCAACATAATCTCAAAGCCCGGATGTGATTCCTCCGGCATCGCCCATCCATATGGAACTTGTTGGCTGTGCGCGCCATAGAATTTGATGTTACAGTCGATAATAGGCAGCCAGTGAGCCAGCGTATGGTGAGGCATTTCTCGGAGCTGTGATCGGATATCCATAACATTCACCTCGGAAAAGGGTAAAAACAACTCGCCTTGTACAATCGGCACCCTTAGTATACTTCATTATAATCAGTTTAACGCGAGCATGGATAATCCATGGCGCGTATCAGCGTTTGAAGGGGTTACTGAACAATCCAAGTTCTTTAACCGATAATAATGTAAACGCTACCATTGTGGATTGGAATATGTCAACTCGTGCACACGTCAGGATCATTATATTTTCCACCTAAAAAGGAGATTAAATCATGGACAAATTATTATATGGCGTAGCCTACTATGATGAATATATGCCTTACGAAAGATTGGACAAGGACATTCAGATGATGAAGGATGCAGGGATCAACGTGGTCCGCATTGCAGAATCAACCTGGAGTACCCATGAACCGCAAAATGGCGTATTTGACTTCTCTTCCGTGGATCGTGTGCTGGATGCCATGCATGAGGCAGGGATTCAGGTCATCGTAGGGACACCAACGTATGCTGTTCCTACATGGATGGTGAAGGAACATCCGGACGTGCTGGCTACCACCTCACAGGGACCTGGCAAATACGGCGCAAGACAGATCATGGATATTACACACCCAACCTATCTATTCTATGCCGAGCGGATCATCCGCAAGCTGATCTCTCGAGTGAGCACACATCCAGCAGTAATCGGTTATCAGACAGATAACGAGACGAAGCATTACAACACCGCAGGAGATAATGTACAACTGCAATTCGTCAAATACATGCGTAACAAATTCAGCTCCCTGGATGAGCTTAACAAGGAATTTGGCCTCGACTACTGGAGCAATCGGATCAATAGCTGGGAGGACTTCCCGTCTGTTGTAGGAACGATCAACGGCAGTCTGGGTGCTGAATTTGCCAAGTTCCAGCGCCAGCTGGTAACCCACTTTTTGGCTTGGCAAGTGGGAATCGTGAATGAATACAAACAGGAAGGACAGTTTGTTACCCAGAATTTCGACTTCGACTGGCGTGGATATTCGTACGGTATTCAAGGGGATGTGGACCATTTTGCCGCATCGAAACCTTTTGACATCACCAGTGTGGACATCTACCATCCTTCCCAGGATGATCTGACCGGCATTGAGATTTCATTCGGCGGGGATGTGGCGCGTTCCACCAAACAATCGAATTATCTTGTACTGGAGACCGAAGCGCAGGCGTTCTGGCATTGGGTTCCCTATCCGGGACAGCTGCGTTTGCAGGCATTCAGTCATCTGGCATCAGGAGCGAATATGGTTGCCTACTGGCACTGGCATTCGTTGCACAATTCGTTTGAGACGTACTGGAAAGGATTGCTCAGTCATGACTTTGAACCGAATCCGGTGTACAACGAAGCGAAGACGATTGGCAGGGATTTTGCCCGCCTCAGTCCAAAGCTTGTGAATCTGAAGAAAACGAATCGGGTGGCGGTGCTGTTCAGCAATGAGGCCCTGACATCAATTAAGTGGTTTGGTTTTAACTTCACAAGTGACAAGAACTACAATGACGTGGTGCGCTGGATGTACGATGAATTGTACAAGATGAACATTGGCTGTGACCTCATCGACCCATCGGTTGAGAGTTATGCGGAATATGATGTGCTCGTTGTACCTGCTCTGTATGCTGCTTCGGATGCATTGCTGGAAAAATTAAATCAATTCGTACAGGATGGCGGACATATCGTCTACTCGTTCAAAAGCGGATTTGCGAATGAGCATATCAAGGTACGCTCTACTCGCCAGCCCGGCCTGATCAGTGAGGCATGCGGGATCAGCTATAACCTTTTTGTAGAGCCAAAACATGTCTCGCTGCGCGATGATCCATTCGAGGTTGGTGAGGAGCAAAACCAGGTTCACACCTGGATGGAACTAATTACACCGACAACGGCTGAGGTACTCGCTTGGTATGATCATGCACATTGGGGTGAATATGCGGCAATTACCCAGAATGCCTATGGAAAAGGCAAAGCAACCTATGTCGGCTGTTATACCAGTTCTACGGTGATCCGTAAGGTATTGGAACGTGTCATGAAGGAAGCGGGCGTATGGGGAGCTGATCAGGAGCTGGCTTTTCCTATCATTGTGAAGACAGGTGTGAACGACCAAGGGAACACGATTCGCTACTATTTCAATTATGCAGATGAGGCCACATCCTTCGTGAATGCTTATGGGGAAGGAACTGAACTTCTGGCAGGAACCCCGATTGCTGCGGGAGAGAAGATCGAACTGGAGCCATGGGGCATACGGATTATTGAACAATAATAGGAAATAATAGAGTAGGCAATGGATGTTGAACTATAAATTTACAAAAAACGGAGATGACAGAAATAACCTAACGAAGCGAAGCGTGCGCCTTTATCCCCAGATTTTCCCTTTTCAAAAAGGGAATCAGAAAAAATCTGGGGATAACAGCGATCGAAGGTTGTTCTGCCATCGAAGTGTCCGTGTAAATAGTATTAGTTGTAACATTTCCAAACGAATATAAAGACCAAAGCGCCCTCGGCTTCCATGCTGGGGCGTTTGTCTATTTTAGCTCAGGAGTGGATGCGCTGTGTTTACCGAATGTTATCGGAAGCTGACAGATCCTTTCAAACGCAGCATTCGCAATAAATTAATTCTGACCATGACGCTATTGGCCGTGCTGCCCGTCATTGCCATGACCGCCATGGCAGCCGAGAATACCCGCTCTTCCATGGAAGAAGAGATTATGGAGACCAACCGAGCCAATATGAACTGGGCCTCCATCTATCTGGGTGAACAGTTCGCCCGTATGAACAATATTATCTATTCCATTCAGATCAGTGACGAATTGCATCAATATCTGGCGTTGAATCAGGAAGCGCCGGCAGCCAGTCGATTCGATGAGCAGAAGGCCGTTTTCAATATGCTCAACAGTGTATACTATTCCGCTGGCAATTATGTATTTGGCGTTGAGCTTTACCTGAAGGAATTGGACACCCTGTTCACCTTCAACTCCATGGATTCTCGCATCAAGGCGGTATCGGAAATACCGGAAGGATATCATGAACTTTTTGCACAACATAAAGATTTTACGATTATCAATGATCCGGACGATCCACAAAAGTTTCATATGACCCGCAGCATGAACCGCTTCGAGGATCAGGCACAGATTGGGGCTATCAGTCTGGAGGTCAAGTGGGCTGAGTTCAACCAGACCCTGGAGCTGCTGGATAGCCGGGGAGACTATGCGGTATACATTGCGGACAACACAGGAAGTCCGGTCTATCAGCCAAATCAAGAGATTCAGCCGTCTGCTGAAGCACTGGAGAAATTGGCAGGCACGAAAGACAGTTCGGGGTTTATCCGTACAGCCAAGGAATATGTATTCTTTCATTCCATTGAGCCGTCAGGACTACGTGTGATCAAGATTGTACCTGCCCATGTCATTAACGAAAGTGCCTTGGAAACGATGAAATATGGATTAGTTGTGGGTGGCCTGTCAACCGTCATCTCTGTGGGAATAGCTGGGTTCGTGGCCTGGCGTACATCGAAGCCCATTGTCAGACTGGCGAATTCCATGAAGGGTATCCAGCTGATCAAGGACAGGGAAGTGGTACGAAGCGGCCGGGTAGATGAGATTGGTCTGCTGGAGAAAAACTTGCACGGCATGGCTAGTCGTATTCGGGAACATATTCGGGACAACTACCTCATGAATCTGGAGAAGCAGACGGCTGAGCTCAAAGCACTGCAATCCCAGATCCATCCGCATTTCCTGCAAAACACGTTGCAGATGATTGGTGGCATGGTCTACTCGCAAAAACCGGCAGACAGTTACAACGTCATTCGTGCCTTGAGCGAGATGTTTCGTTATATTGTGCGAGCACCGGATGGACTTGTGCCCCTACAGTCTGAGCTGGACCAACTGGAGCATTATATGCTGATTCAGAAGCAGCGTTTTGGAGGCAGGCTCGAATATACCCTCGAGATTACCGGGGAACTTCGGGCGTGTTATATTCCCAAGTTGTCTCTGCAACCGATTGTGGAGAATGCATTTTTACATGGATTGGAGAAGAAGCAGGGCGAGTGGAAACTGGGCATTGAGGTCGTCTGTGAACCTACAGATGTAACCATTCGAATTCATGATAACGGCGTGGGTATGGATGCTGAGAAACTAGCGGAGATGCAGTCCAGACTGGAGCGGCTTACCTGGGAGGCAGATCGGGTGTGGAGTTCGGGTACAAGTATTGGGCTAGTTAATGCGGCCTCACGAATGGTGATGCATTTTGGACCTGAATACGGGATGAGCATGGAAAGTGAATACGGACAGGGGACGAGCGTTACAGTACGTATTCCCTGCAATACAGGAGGCGAAGCCTTGTGAATAAGGAGCTGTACAGAGTGCTGTTGGTGGATGACGAACCGTGGAACCGGGATATTTTACGCAACCTCGGGGATTGGGATGAACTCGGCATGACTGTTGCAGGTGAGGCAGAGGATGGCGAGCAGGCCATACAGCTGGTCAAGCAGCATCAGCCTCACATTATCATTACGGACATGCGCATGCCAGGCACAGACGGTGTGGAGCTGCTACAGACGCTGAGCGGACAATACCCACAGATCAGGGTGATCGTGGTGAGCGGATATGACGACTTCAATTATGCGAAACATGCGATCCGGCATCGGGCTGCTGATTATCTGCTCAAACCGGTGAATCCGGATGAACTGAATGGTGTATTGGCCAAATGTGCAAAAGAGTTGGAAAAGGTTGAATCAGCACCTGAATCATGGGAATCATACCCCTCTGCGTTCGCTGGTGATTTCTCTTTGTTTCAGCAGCAGGCTCGCTTGCGGTTTAATGACCTGAACGTTCAGAGTCTGAGGGAATGGTTCCTGCAATTGCAGCAGAAGCTGGAACGATGCGAGATTCATAGGCCCCGGCAACTTGGGCGTGTAGCCTATGAACTACAGGCGTTGTTGGATGAACTGTGCGTATCCAATGGCTTGTACGAGCGCCCAGTGGCAACGGCGCTACCTCCTTCGACAGCGCTGGCTTCCATCGAATCCACAATCGATTGGATATCTGCGCCGTACTACCAGGCTTTGGAGCAGCTGATTGCACAGCGTAAATTCAAGAACAAGCTGAACCTAGACGAGGTGAAGCAATACATTGAGCAACACTGCATGGAGATGATTACGCTGGAGCAGCTCGCCCAGATCTTTTTTGTCAGTAAGGAATATCTCAGCAAGGTATTCAAGAAAGAGTATGAGGTGAATGTGACCGACTATGTTGTCCAGTTACGTATGACGCGAGCGAAGGAATGGGTGATGGATGAACAGATTCCGTTCAAGCATATTGCCGAGATGGCGGGTTATGAGGATGTGTCCTACTTCTATCGGGTATTCAAGAAGCATTTCGGAGTTTCACCGGGGGAGATGCGGAAGGGACAACCTCGTATATCAAGCAGTAGCACGGAATGAGTCGTTCGAGAGAGCATTTGCGGCAGGATTAAGGTTTAAAATAATCCAATACACGAGTCTAATTTTGTCCAATGAAGCGCTTTCATTTTCTGATATATAATGAGCCTATGAAAGACAAACCAGTTACACACCGGGAGGTCATAAGAGATGAAAGTATGGAAAAGCGTAGCAAGTGCGGTACTGGCCAGTGTTCTGCTCGCAGGTTGCGGCTCCAATGCAGGAACGGACAATGGGCAGGAGGAATCGGCGTCAGGCAGCACGGTATCACTCAAAGTATTCGTTGCACAACCTCGGCTGAAAGAACATTACGATAAATATATAGAACAGTTCAAAGCCAAGGAGAAAGCAGAGAAAAACATTGAGGTGAACGTGCAACTGGAGATGCCGCCAGCGGACAATGCACCTCAGATTCTGAAGACACGACTCGCCTCCAATGATGCACCGGATGTGTTCGCTCTGCATGCGGTCAACGAGATTCCACCATTCAGCAAAGCTGGTTATCTGGAAGATCTGTCGGGCCAACCTTTTGTAGATAAGTTGCTGGATTCAGTCAAACCTTCCGTAACGGATGCGGAGGGCAAAGTCGTGGCTGTTCCATTGGAAACGTTATCTTGGGGCTATCTGTACAATAAAGATATTTTCGAAGAGCAGGGGCTTGAAATACCGACGACTTTAACGGAAATGAAAGCGGTCGTGGAGAAACTCAAAGCAGCCAACATCACACCGTTTGAACTGTCCTACAAAGAATCCTGGATTCCGCAATTATTCCTGCCACTCACTGTGGGTGCATTGACTCAGTCGGAGCACAAAGACTTTGTCGACAAGATGAATCAGGATCAGGGTTCCTTCTCGGATATGAAAGCATTGTTTGATATCTTCGATCTGGTCAATGCGAATGGAACGGATAAAGCACTGGAAGTGGGCGGAGATGATGGTTCAGCAGCCTTTGCTTCAGGAAGCGCCGCAATGTGGATTCAGGGACCATGGTTTGCCGAAACCATTCTGAAGTCCAACCCGGACTTGAACTTCGGTGTAGCACCAATGCCGATCAATGACAATCCGGATGATACCAAAATCAATCTGAGTACCTCTACTTCACTGGCAGTATCGTCATCTAGCAAGAACAAAGAAGTGGCACTCGATTTCGTGAACTACATTCTCGATGACAAGGATTCAAGTGCATTCTATGAAGCACTCAAGTTCAATCCGGTTGCCAAGATCCATGACTTCAAGAGCTTCCCATGGGTAGATGACGCCCAGAAATATGTGAGTGAAGGTAAAGCCTATCAGGACCCATCCATCCCTCAAGCGGTGAAAGACGAGTCAGGAAAAGCGTTGCAAGGCTACTACTCTGGGCAATTAAATCAACAACAGGTTATCGATGCGCTCGACAAGGCGTGGAAATCCTACAACAAAGTCAACAAGTAAGGAGCTGTGAGGAATAGAGTATCCGCTTTTGTTGGCAACTCTCAAGGGTTTGAGAGTGTTGTCAACAAATTAAGTGGTACTTTATTTCGTCCCAGTCTCCAAGCAGATGATACAGCAGGCAGAACGTTCTTCGTTCCCTCGTTTACGATCATCCGCTTCGAGTGAAAAGGGGGAGAACCAATGGCTACGAATGTGTTCAAGAAGTATCTGTCACTGCTCGCGTTCACTGCACCTGCCTTTGTCATCTATGCGATTTTCCTGCTGTACCCTACGTTTAGTGGCATGTTCTATAGCCTGACGGATTGGAACGGACTCAATCGGGATTACAGCTTTATCGGTCTGGGCAACTTCGTGGAATTGTTCAAAGAAGATCCCGACTTTCTGAACTCTCTGTGGTTCACGATGAAATATGTAATATTTATGCTGATTCTGCAAAATGGAATTGCCTTGCTGCTCGCCGTATTAATTGAGTCACGGACGCGCAGCAAAGGGCTCTTCCGGACCCTGTTCTTCATGCCTAACATGATTAGTACGATCATCAGTGCTTTCATGTGGACCTTCATCTTCTCTCAGGTGCTGCCACAGCTCGCAGAGAAACTGGCTTTTTCGTTCCTCGACCAGCAATGGCTGGGTGATCCGAAGTTTTCATTTTACTCCATTCTGATCGTATCGCTCTGGAACGGTGTGGGGTATATGATGATCATCTATCTGGCTGCTCTCCAGGGTGTGCCGAAAAGTCTCAAGGAAGCGGCTGTCATTGATGGGGCCAACGCATTCCAGGTGCTGCGCAATGTGGTGTTGCCGATGATTACTCATGCCGTGACCATCTGTTTCTTCCTGACGCTGAACGGAGCATTCAAAGTGTTCGAAGTGGTGTATGGACTGACTGGTGGTGGACCGGGCCGGGCCACGCAGGTGATCACGATGAATATCTATGAAGAAGCGTTCTCCAACAACTTCAGATACGGCTATGCCAGTGCCAAATCGGTTGTGTTGTTCATCATCGTACTCATCTTTACACTCATCCAGATCACCGTCATGAAGAAGAAAGAGGTGGAAGCATGAGGATGCAACGACTGAACAGCTATCTGATTCGACTGCTGCTGATTCTGGGCTCTCTCGTGGCCATGCTGCCGATCTACATGGCGGTGGTGAACTCTTTCAAAACACAAGGTGAGATGTTCCAATCCTTTATCGCGCTGCCAACAACGTTGCACTGGGAGAATTATTCGGACGCGTTTAACAAAATCAATCTGTTGGGCAGTTCGATGAACTCGGCAATTGTATCCTTTCTGGGGATCGGGGGAATTGTCTTCTGTGCCTCACTTGCGGGGTACAAGCTGTCACGTACCTCCGGCCGGTTGAGCAATCTGATCTTCTTCCTGTTTGTCGCATCCATGCTGGTGCCGTTCCACTCGATCATGATTCCGCTGACACGGGTTGCCAAAGGCATGGGTGTACAAGGAAGCACGTACGGATTGGCCCTGATCTATATCGGGCTTGGTGTGAACATGGCAATCTTCCTCTATCACGGGTTTGTGAAGTCCATTCCGCGTGAGTTGGAGGAGTCAGCCCAGATTGACGGATGTAATGAGTTCCAGACGTTCTTTCAGATTATTTTCCCGCTCTTGCTTCCGATCACAGTCACCATCGCGATTCTGGACTTCCTGTGGATCTGGAATGACTTCTTGTTGCCACTGCTCATGCTGACCGATGTGAATCGTTATACGCTGATTCTGTCCACGAACATGCTGTTTGGGGAATACAACAAGGAATGGCCGTTGATTCTGTCATCCCTGGTACTGACTGCGATTCCGGTTATCTTGATCTATGCTTTCTTCCAGAAGTTCATTATGGAAGGTATTGCGGAGGGTGCTGTAAAGGGGTAGAACATTCGAGGGAATCCCGTAACATCACCGGTAGCTATTCGCTTTTGGTATTCGAATACACTTACGAAAATTAAGCTAATAGCCTTGATCTGAAGGACATGGTCCTTTCAGGTCAAGGCTATTAGCGTTATGAACTCAGGAACCAACATTCGAAGTCAGGAGCCAGAATCCATGAGCCTGTGGACAGCCTCTGCCAAGCATTGTAGTCCACGCTCCATCTCATCAGGTGAAGCATACGCGTATGAGAGGCGAATGTGACTCGCATCCAGCCGGTCATACAGATAGCCCGGGTGGATAAGTACATTTTGCTCCAGACAGGTATGGAACAATTGGCGGATAGAGAGCGGAGAGACAGTGAATTGCAGCCAGATGTAAAACCCGCCAGCGGGTATTTCCCACTCCGCAATGTCATGAAAGTGCTGTTGTAACAGATCCAGCATGAAGTCTCTTCGTTTGCGAAGTTCAGGGCGAAGGCGATCCATGTGTCCTGCGTGATGTCCTTCGGCGAACCATAGGGCAGCAGCTTCTTGGGCGAGCGAACTGGTACCATAATCGGTCTGCATCTTGATATCTGCAAGTCGGCGTATAACCGGTTCTGGCCCAACCAGCCATCCGAGGCGCAGACCGGGACTGACTGCCTTTGACAGGGTGCCCATATGCAGCACCCGTCCTTCCTGATCACGCACCTTCAGCGATGACGGAGGAGGATTATCCAGCCACAGATCACTGTAGGCAGCATCCTCCAGTATGGAGGTGCCTAATGTCCGAGCGGTGCTCATCAGTTCTTCCCGGCGGTGATCACTCATGACAGAGCCAGTGGGATTGTGAAAGCTCGGGATCGTATAGAGAAGCGAGATGTGATCCTGATCTTTTACATGCTGTGCCGCGTCCTCCAGACGTGCAATATGCAATCCTTCGTCATCCATCGGGATGCCACTCATTTTCAACCCTACCGATTGAAAGGCGTGAATCGAATAGAGATACGATGGTTTTTCCAGCAGAACCGCTGATCCGCGAGGGAGCAGTCCGACCGAAATCAAGTGCAGTGCCTGAAGAGAGCCGGATACGATCAGTATGGAATCTGGAGAGGCCTGAATGCCAGTCGTCTGCAAATGGACGGATAAAGCCTCACGAAGCTCCATGCTTCCTTGAGGTTCCAGGTAGTTGAGCGTACGAGAACGATGGGACAGGGCATACAGAATGTCGTTAAAAGCATCCTGAGGCATCAGCTCCGGGGCAAGCTCCCCTGTACCAAGACGTATGATGCCAGGCCGGAATTCAGCCTGATTAATCTGCTGGATCTCGGGCAGGTTGGGATAATACCAGCCCTCCTCGATGGCTTCGTTCCAGTTGGGCATGGCTCCGTGGGCCATGCCATGCCAACCAGAGCCGGAGATAAATGTTCCCCCGCCATGTCTGCCCTCAATCAGACCCGCGGCAGCCAGGTTATCCAGGGCAGTGACCAATGTACTGCGGTTCACCCCCATGGACTCAGCCCATATTCGCTGTGAGGGGAGACGGTAGCCTGCTGACCATTCGCCCGTTGTGATTTTCTGCCGAACATAGGCTTCAATCTGGCGATACAAGGGCAAGTCGAGAGAAGGATTCGGCTTCCACCCCATGTTTAGCCGAGAATCAGAACGTTCCATAACTGGCAGAATCACCTCCGTTTGTCTTTGTAACGAACACTATATCATTTGGTTGGGTCTGATGCCATCCAAGTGGTTGGTTACGTCAGGGATGATCTCCCCTAATATGGAATACAGAGATGAGGGGGAAGAATGATGGAGGTTGTTATTCACGCAGTGGTTCTGGCGTTTGGCCTGATCTTGCCACTGGGTGTGCAGAATGTATTTATTTTTAACCAAGGCATGAGACAAAGGCGTTATATTGATGCCCTACCTGCTGTAATAACGGCAGGGGTCAGTGATACGTTGTTGATCGGGGCAGCCGTCGGAGGGGTGTCGCTCATTTTGCTGCAATGGCCAGTTCTGGCGAATGTGTTGTATGCAGTGGGAAGCCTGTTTCTGCTCTATATGGCATGGAGTATTTGGAGGTCGTCCGAATCCGTGGAAGGTTCGCAGACGGTAATGTCAGCAGGGCGACAGATTGCGTTCGCCGCATCGGTATCTTTACTCAATCCCCATGCTCTGCTGGACACGGTTGCCGTGATTGGCACCAGTTCACTTCAGTATGAAGGGGTGGAGCGCACGTATTTTGCCCTGACAGCCGCAGCTGTATCGTGGATATGGTTCATGGGACTTGCAGGTGCGGGCAGGTTAATTGGCAGAACGGATCGTACTGGACGCATTAGTCTGGTGTTTAATCGGTTGTCCGCTGTGGTCATGGTCGGGCTGGCATGTATGATGCTGTGGAAGCTCATTTATTCCTAGAAGGACCGTGATATGGCTCATCTCAAAATAAAAAAACTCCCCGTGACGTAATCGCGCGGGGAGTTCAATATGAGTGCTGAATTTGGTGATCAGCATAGCTTGCTGATCTGGTTATTGAGTTGGGAACATGTAGTGCTCGATATTGTATCGGTATTGCATCACTTATATATGGTTGGTCATTTGAGTTAAGGTCATCGTAATCGGATCTATTCTGCCTTCAGCAGCATGGATTCAATAAACACTTTCAGATCACGGCTTACGCTGTTCAACTGATCAATAACCTCGCTGAACTCGGTTACCATTACAGCCTGTTGGTTGCTCGACTGTGAGATCGATGTGATTTCCTGCTCCATCTGTTGGATGGAATGCTGGACATCCTTTAAGGAACGTTCGATATTCACCGTAGCTTCTTTGGTACCTGTAGAAAGTTTACGCACTTCGGATGCAACGACGCTGAACCCTGCGCCTGCTTCACCCGCTCGTGCTGCTTCGATGGCCGCATTCAGGCCGAGCAGATTGGTTTGTTCTGAGATTTCGCGAATGAATGCGGCGACCTTGTTCACCTCGCCTGAGTTCTGCACAGCCATGCGCGTATTGTCCAAAATCTGCGTGGAGGAGGCCGTCAATTGCTCAGATTGAGCAGCTACCGTCTGTACCATATCGGTCAGTCTGCCGCTGATTCCGCCGATCAGCTCGGTGAAGTGCTCCAGTTTTTCCTCATTCTGAAGGGAGAAGCCGATGGCAAGTGCGCCCGCGATATTTCCTTGCTCATCCCGAAGTGGAGTAGCTGCCGAAACAATGGATGTACCATAGAATTTGGCATCAATGCGATTGGCTGAAGTCTCGCCATGTATCAGGGCTCGGCGGAGTGTAGGGTCATCAGGCGAGATGATATCTCCTGCTTTGATGCCCAGATCAAGCTCGTTGCTCGGAACATAATACCAGAACTTCTCGGTATCGGTTACTGCAATCATGATATCGTGTTCTTTCAGCATAATTTTAAAATACGGGCTTGCTGCAACGAGTGCTTCAACAATGTTCAATATGGTCATCTCCTATGTGTGCATATCATCTAGATGTATTGTATATACATCGTCAGAATTATGAGAATCTTGAAGACCCAACAAGGGCATAACGTATATTACTTTCATTTTTAACAAATGAAACAGCAGAATTGATAATTTTCAGAAAAATATGAAAAAATAACGAAAAAGCAGACGAGAACATGGTGTTCTTGTCTGCTTTTGGTATTCACCTATTCCTTGTGACGCGCTCCACTTCACGTTATGAATGCTGATTTACGTAAGGGTTCATCGCGCCAGTATTACCTCATCCGTTGTGTGCAGGGATGATCCTGACAGTACAGACATATATCCGTACCCAGAAATACGCTGTTGAGTTATATTGCGTGCTGTTGCTATCCGCCAATCTGGGACATGCGCCGTACCGTCGGCGTGTGGGATTGCATTTTTTGTTCCAGAGCCAGAGCCATCTCATGGTTCTTTGGTTTCGTACCCAGCGCTTTGAGGAAAAGCCCAGCCATGGCATTAGGATCATCCACGAAGCGGCGAACATTATACTCATCCGACCAGTACAGGCAGGCTTTGATATGTCCGTCAGCGGTCAGCCGAAGTCGATTGCAATTGTCACAGAAGTGATCGCTCACGGGATGAATCAATCCGAAAGTGCCTTCGGAGCCTACAATTTTCATATTGCGTGAGGGGCCATTCCCCGCAGGACCTGTTGTATTCTCAACCGCCCAGCCCGCTTCAGCACATACATCTGTCACGGCTTCCAGCGGCAAATAAGATTTGCGCCATGAATCCGAAGCCTGTCCAATCGGCATATATTCAATGAAACGCACATGAAGAGGTTGATCTATCGTCATTGCAATAAAATCCTTGATCTCATCATCATTGATACCCTTCATCAGCACAACATTCAGTTTGATCGGAGCAAGGCCAGCGGCAGTTGCAGCTTCAATACCTCTCAGAACTTTGTTCACATCTCCGCCGCGGGTAATCATGGAGAAGCGATCAGCACGCAGGGAATCCAGACTGATGTTAATCCGGTTCAACCCAGCATCTTTCAACGCCTGAGCTTGTTTGTCCAGCAGAAGAGCGTTGGTAGTCAGGGCAATATCGTCAATCCCGTCAATTGCCGAGATCATGCTGACGAGCTTGTGAAGATCCTTGCGTACCAACGGTTCACCCCCGGTGAGTCGGACTTTGCGCATGCCCATCGGGGCAAGTACCTTCAGCACCTGTGCTATTTCTTCGTAGCTCATAATCTCATCATGTGGAGCAAACTCCATACCCTCTGCAGGCATGCAGTACACACAGCGTAAATTACAGCGGTCCGTAACAGAAATACGGATGTAGTCATGTATCCGGCCAAATGAATCCTGAAGCAGTTCCATGCAGACCACCCTTTCATCGGTTCAGATTGGAAATCTTCTATTATAAATGATACGACAATTTCAAAAGGAACAGTTGCATCAAATTTTAGCTATTTCTCCAATCCGCGTCAACGATGACGTCAGATGACAGCATTTTTGGCAGGGTGATTCAGATGGAATTGTCCCACGAGTTGTTGCAGGAAGACCGTAATGGCTTCTACGTTATGCGAAGAATGCTGAACCTGCAACATATCACGGATCAGCTCCATCATCTCTGCTTCTACCTCAGCGGAAGTCGCCCGATTTTGATGGCTGATTGCAGCAATATTCTCCATCAGCATGACCACCTGATCCACGACTTGCGTGCGCTCAGGTTCTTCAGCGGTAGCATTTTGCAGAAGTTGCGAAGCGGCCTGAACCAGTGTCGTTCCTTCAGCCAGCACCTGATCTCCCTCTGTGATTAATTGGGACGCTGCTCCTGCTGCAGTTGAGATTCGGTCCAGAATCTGATGGATATTTTCAGTGGAAGAGCGGGATAAGTCGGCCAGCTTACGGATTTCACCCGCCACGACCGAGAACCCTTGGCCATGTTCGCCCACGCGTGCAGCTTCAATGGTAGCATTCAGAGCGAGCAGGTTGGTCTGAGCTGAAATTTCATCAATGACAGCCAGTGCACGGTAAATCTCTTTCATCGTGTCCATGAAGGACAGGATGGTACGGTTGGTATCGGACACCGCTCCTGAGATTTGGGTCATTTTGTCGCCGATTCGTTCCACTTCCTGCTGAGCCACGCTGATCTGTTCGGTAGCAGAGGTCTCCAGTTGTTGCAATGTTATGCGCATGTGATCGGCAGCGATCTTGGCCTGATCGAGATCTTCCAGTTGGGTGCGAATGGCCTGAATCATCGAACCAAGCTTGTAGTTCACACGCTCAGTCGTACCCTGGGTTGTCTCTGTAGAGGTTCGCATCTGGTACTGGTTGTCCATAACGTCTACCGTGGCAAGTTGTACCTTCAGCATAATGCCTTCCAGAGAATCAATCATGTTATTGATCCACTTCGCCAGTTCACCTGATTCGTCTTGGGCAAAATCAGACGTGTTCAGGCGCTGAGTCAGATCACCTTTGCCTTCAGCGTTGATTCGAATAAATCGGCTGATGCGGCGCAAGTCATCATGAACCCGTCGATAGTGGCTGCGATGCAGCTGCAATGCAGTGAAGAATCCAAACAGCACATTAAAAGCCGCCATTGCTGCCGCACTCCATCCACTGCCAGTAAGGGCATAGACAAGGGCCGCTCCTGCAACGCCTGACAAGAGCGTGAAGAGACTGTGCTGCTTGAACTGACGCCAGCCGATGCTCCGTATCCGGTATACTTCCTCCAGATCCCCCTCACACATCATGCCCCAACGATCAGGACAGTGTGGCAACTGAAAGGTGATGCCTTTGCCAATGACAGAGATATGGCGGTAATCCGAGTAGCCGGGAAAGGCAACGAACAGATTAGAGCCATTCTGAATGGTGTTCGCTACTCCGGGGTGTAGCTGGCCGGTCGATGGATCGGTGAATATGAGCTCCAGCTCAGTATGCTCCTTAACGGAAACGATACCCCATTCGGTGGTGACACCATCTTTCAAATTTTCCCCATGTGTAAAAGTACGGTCCTCGAAGCGGCTTCGGGACAATGCGGTGCCGGGCTGCAGATGGGGCCGTAATTTCGACTCAGCCATAAAGAGATAGTTGTCACCGGAATCGGGATAGATATGGCCTGATTCACGTTGAATCAGGTCACCCAGGACATCCCCGGGAACACGGCTGCATAATGAACCAACATATCGACCTTCCTGTAGAATGGGGTTGATAAACAGCAAGGTGACATCATCGTGAAAAGCGGACGAGCGTGGTCCAATATCCAACGTCAGTGGATCGGAATAAGGGCCATACAAACACTTTTTCCCATGAATATCTGCGCGGGAGTAATTCAATCCTGGTCCAATCAAAGCTTCGTAATCTGCATAGATCTGTCCAATATGTTTCTTATATGTAGAGAATACCACCTGATTCTGTTCGTTCAGCATAAATAGCTCCGTACTATCAACGGCTCGAATATAACTGGATTGAAACCATGTTTCTAGTTTACTTATATGAGATGAACCTGGCAGTACATCTTGTGGTCGGACGGACTGTATTTGATGAAGCAAGCGATCCAGGTGATTCCATTGTTCATCTGCCCAGTCCATCATGAGCTGCCGTCTCGTTTCGGCAATCCCCTCAAAAATCTGTTCCACATCTTCCTTTATATGTGCGTTCAACCGATACGATCGCCACAGCGGCAATCCTTTTCTCCATCCCAGCCAATCAAACATCATGACCACCCCGATTTCTGGATTAGAAAGCTTTGTTCTACTGATCTTTGGATAGACCTATTTATGTGGTTTTCAAAGCGATATAGGACAGAGGATTCCAGCCTATCTATTCAATCTTTATACAAGAAAACGAACAAGAATACGAGGGCATATGTCATATTTTCCGAATATTTATTCAATAAATACAAATGATCGTGCGTTTGTTGTTAGGTGAGCTTAATGTTAGATATATATCAATATAACTCACATGTATGTCTCTGAGAATCCATCTCATTTTACATTATGTAACATGAACAGGCCCATACTCAAAACAAACTGTATAATGTAATCCTCGCTCAAAGCGATATAGTATTATCTAACAAGCAAAACCTGTTACGTTCGTGTATATAAACCTCCCATTCAGCCTTGGTGTGCAATGAAAACAACTTCCCACAAAGGAGAATGCCCATGTCCTCCATATCCTCAGCTACAGTCCCCGAAGCCTGCCATATTGATGTTGATCATGTGTCCGTTGCCTTTGGCACAGGGTCACAACAAGTCACTGCCTTGTCGGATGTTACATTCCAGATCCAGTCTAATGAGTTTGTCTCTCTGCTGGGCCCTTCCGGCTGTGGCAAGTCGACCTTGCTCCGGCTGGTAGGTGATCTGCTTCAGCCCACCTCAGGCACCGTTCGTATTGCAGGCCAAGAGCCTGAGCGTGCTCGGCTACAGCGGCAGTTCGGCATCGTCTTCCAGACACCCGCCTTGTTCGATTGGCGCACCGTGCGTCACAATGTGGAATTGCCCTTGGAGCTACTCGGTACCCGCCGGAAGGAGTGCAGACGCATTAGCGGGGAACTGCTTGAAATGGTAGGGCTAACCCGCTTCGCCAACCATTATCCATGGCAGCTCAGTGGAGGGATGCAGCAACGGGTATCCATTGCACGTGCCCTTGCGCTGGATCCGCCATTGCTGCCCATGGATGAACCCTTTTCGGCTCTAGACGAATTCACCAAAGAAAAGCTTCAATTGGAGCTGCTTGAGATCAAGCGCTCGACAGGCAAGACCTTCCTCTTTGTCACACATAGCATCCCCGAAGCTGTATTTCTGTCCGACCGAATCATTGTGCTCTCGGCGCATCCGGGACAGGTGCATTCCATTCATTCCGTCAACCTGCCTTCCGAACGTCATAGTGAACTGAGAGAAACGGAAGCTTTCTACCACATGATTACGACCATCCGCAATTGCTTCTACGAGGAGCGTGATGAATCTCATGTCCCTGCGATTCTTTAAACCGGGTTATCGTTCCTGGGTTGTCATCTGGATTATAGCGGTATTGGTACTGTGGGAAGCAGCCGCCTGGATGCTCCAATTGTTCCTGTCACCTCAACAGGCGGCATCCCGCCTTCCTTATCTGCACGATGTCCTTGGAGCGCTCTTTCGGTACTCGGGTACGCTGGCAGAGCAGGGGGCTGTCACGTTTGGCAATGCAGCCATTGGTTTTGCGGGGGGAACGATGCTGGGTCTGGGTCTGGCTCTACTCATGAGCGGTGCCGTCTGGCTGGAGCGCACGTTATCGCCATATGTAGTGTCTTCACAGATGGTTCCGGTCATTGGTCTCGCACCAATTGTGTACGGCATTATTCACAATGCAGAGTGGGCCCGAATTGTTATGGCCGCTTATGTCACCTTCTTCCCGATCATCATCCATACGTTGAAAGGATTGAAAAGTGCAGCACCAGAGCATCTGGAGCTTATGCGTTCCTGTGGAGCTTCACTGACTGCGCGTTATATCAAATGTCTACTGCCTTCAGCACTACCGGGACTATTTTCCGGTATGAAAATAGCTGCTCCGCTGGCGGTGACTTCTTCCATCGTTGTGGAATTGATGGGGGCCCCCGATGGACTCGGCGTCCTGATGGTCAGTTCGTTATATTACGGTCATGCCCAAGTTGGCATGTTCTGGGCCACCATCATGCTTAGCATTGGCATTGGCCTGATCTCATATCTGGTCATCAGCCTGGCTGAACGTTGGCTGACCCCCTGGCAGCCTGAATTCAGGGCCAAAGGAGGCCGTGCCACATGAGTGACGGTAGAGTGTTGAGCCGGAAAAGTGATGAAGGTGTGACGATTGCTGCTGTAACTGGTACAGCTACGACCCTCACGGGTTCACAGATGGCAGCTGCTCCCGGATCGGAAATCCATGGACAACGGGGACAAGCCGGAAAGGCCAAACCGGGCACCGGCTTTCGCGGGCGCTCGATTGCACTGAGCATGCTTCCTTGGGGGGCGGGTGTGGTGTTTCTCGCCCTCTGGCAGCTCAGGTTGTTTCATTGGATATTCTCGCTGGAAAGCTACCAACTCCCTGTGCCTTCCGCGATTGCGGCATCCATTCAGGAAAATGCCAATATGCTCTTTCGATACGCGATGTACAGCGGGACCGAAATGCTGGGTGGTTTCTTGCTCGGCTCCCTGTTGGGTGCTCTGGCGGCAGCGGGCGCATCATTCTTCCCAACAAGCGGCAGGGCGGCAGTTACGGTTTTGTCGGCACTGAACGCCGTTCCGATTGTGGCCCTTGCCCCGATTATGAACAATTGGTTCGGTGACGGGATCTGGTCCCGTATTGCTGTCGTCACGGTGATTACGATGGCAGCGATGGCTGTCAGCCTGTTCAAAGGGCTGACTTCCATTCAGCCGCAATACAGTGATCTGCTGAGTGGCCTTGCCGCGAGCAGGATGCAGTTTTTTTGGAAGCTGAGACTGCCTCATGCCCTGCCTTCCCTCTTCGCCGGTCTGAAGATCAACATGTCGACCAGTATTATTGGGGCCATTGTGGGTGAATTTTTCATCGCCTCCCAGGGGCTGGGGTACTTGCTCTCGGATCAGATTCGATTGGCGAACATGCCCTTGGCCTGGTCCTGTATTGTCATCGCCGCTGCGCTCGGTATTGTGTTGTATGAAGCAGTTGTCTTGGCAGAAAAGCGACTCATTCCGTGGAATCGTGCACGTACAGATCAATAACGTACATCCGGGTATCAACCATCCATAGATCGTAATACCTGATTGAAAAATCGTATATAAACAGGGGGTTGTTCTGTACATGTACAAAACGTTGAAGCCGGGTTTGCTGGTGTTGGTCCTGTTGGTTGTTACGATGCTGAGCGCATGTTCTACGAAGTCCGAGCCGGCGGCTGAGCCTGTCGCTACGAGTGGAGGGTCAGGAGAGGCGGATCAACCGTTAACCAAAGTGAAAATTCAGCTGAAATGGGTGCCGCAGGCACAGTTTGCCGGGATTTATGCAGCGAAGGAAAAAGGTTTTTTTGCAGATGAAGGCATTGATGCCGAGATTATTCCGGGTGGTCCGGATATCGTGATTGAGCAGCAGGTGGTCAATGGCGCGGCCGATGTGGGAATCACAGGAGTAGATAGTCTGCTGGTCAGCCGGGATAACGGTCTGCCACTCGTCTCGCTCGCCCAGATCTCACAGAAAAGTAGCTATCGCTTGATCGCCAAGAAGTCCCTGGGTATTACTGATCCGGCTCAGATGAAAGGCAAGAAGGTTAGTACCTGGTTCGGCAGTCAGCAGTTTCAGGTGCTCGCTTTCATGGAGAAGAATGGCCTGGATCCGAAGAAGGACATTGAACTGGTGAAGCAGGGGTTCACGATGGATCAGTTTTTCAATGATCAGGTGGATGTAGCTACGGCGACGATCTATAACGAATATCACGTTGTACTGGAAAGTGGAACGAAAGAGTCCGATCTGGATGTGTTCAACATTGAAGATGCCGGTGTTGGCATGCTGGAGGATACGTTGATTGCCAAGAAGGATTGGGTGGACAGCAACCGTGAGCTTGCGGTCAAAGTGACTCGTGCCATTCTGAAAGGCTGGAATTACGCCATTGATCAACAGGATGAGACGGTGGATATCGTGATGAGTAATGTGACGGATGGCAGTACCACTCGTGAGCATCAGGTAACGATGCTGGAAGAGATTGCGAAGCTGATTCGCCCGGAAGGGTTTACGGAGCAGCAAGTCGGTAGCTTTGTGGATGAGTCATTTGCCCGAACTGCAGATATTGCACTGAACTATGGCCTAATCAAAAAAGCCGCCAACTTGGATGAAGCGCTGGAGAAAAGCATTTTTGAAGACGCGGTGAAATAAGCGTGGAACAAGCATTTACACGAGAACGAAGAGTGCAGGACCAATCTGAAGAAGCGAAGCGTGCGCCTTTATCCCCGGATTTTTCCTTAAGGAAAAAATGAATCTAGAAAATCTGGGGATAACAGCGATCGGAAGATGGTACTGCAATCGGAGTGGGTGAGTGTAAAGTCTGTAGGTCCAGCTTAAAGAGAGGAGGATGACGAATGAGTTCTGTGGATCAGCAGCCGCAGCCGCTTGGCGGTACGAAGGAAGAATGGCTGGAGAAAGATCGCAAATACGTGTGGCATCACATCTCGCCTCATAACGATCATCCGATGATTGCAGTGAGCGGGGAGGGCAGTTGGATCACCGATCAGGATGGTACGCGTTATCTGGATGCGATGTCGGGGCTCTGGTGTGTGAATGTGGGGCATGGCCGTGAGGAGATTGCGAGAAGTGCCTATGAACAGATGAAAGCACTCGCTTATGTACCGATGACGCAGAGTCACGAACCGGCGATTTTGCTGGCGGAGAAGCTGAATGACTGGCTGGAGGGGGAGTATCGAATATTCTTCTCCAACTCAGGTTCAGATGCGAATGAGGTGGCTTTCAAAATAGCCCGTCAATACCACCATCAGAATGGTGAGCCTACTCGGCACAAATTCATCTCCCGTCACCGTGCCTATCACGGCAACTCCATGGGCGCGCTGGGCGCCACCGGGCAAGCGGCCCGCAAGATCAAATACGAGCCGCTCGGCGTAGGTTTCTCTCATGTTCCACCACCGTATTGCTACCGCTGTCCGTTTGGACGAAACAAGGATGGATGCGGACTCGAATGTGCAACCATCTATGAAGAGGTGATTCGCTGGGAAGGTCCTGAGACGGTTGCCGCAGTAATTATGGAGCCAGTGATCACAGGAGGCGGCATGATTGTGCCCCCGCCAGATTACATGCGTACCGTGCAAGAGATCTGTCAGCGCTATGGGGTGTTGCTCATTGTCGATGAGGTCATCTGTGGTTTTGGCCGCTCTGGGCAGAAGTTTGGTCATCAGAACTATGGCGTACAGCCTGATATTGTGACGATGGCAAAAGGCATGACCAGTGCCTATTCGCCATTATCGGCAACGGCGGTGCGAGCCGATCTGTATGAGACGTTCCGGGAACCCGGCCCGGATGCCCATTTTCGCCATGTGAATACCTTTGGCGGCAATCCCGTATCCTGCCGGGTGGCACTGGCGAATCTGGAGATTCTGGAACGAGAGAATCTGGTCAGCCGGGCGGAGGAACTGGGATACCTGCTTCGTGAGAAGCTAGAACCTTTGCTGGAGCTGTCCATTGTGGGGGATATCCGTTCATTCGGATTCGCCTGTGGGGTGGAGTTGATTGAAGCAGACGGGTCTCCTGCAGAGGCGGATAAAGTAATGAAGGTACTCGCTAGTTGTAAAAGGGACGGCATTCTGATTGGCAAGAACGGCGATACCGTGCCGGGGTTTGCAAACATTTTGACGATCTCCCCACCGTTTGTCACCACCGAGGAGGAGTTGGATCTGATCGCTGGAAGTCTGCTCATTGCGCTACGTAGTCTGGACGCAGGGTAGTTGCCATGGATAGATAACACAAAAGGAGGCGAGGCAGGATGCAGACCACAACAGGCAAACTCATTAATCAGCTTCGGCTGAATGAGCGAATTGAGCAGTTGTCACGCATTGGACGAATCGCAGAGACGGGTGTATGCCGACTTGCCCTGACCCCGGAAGATATGGACGGCATCATACAGGTTCGTCTCTGGATGGAAAGTGCCGGTCTGACGACACGACTTGATGCCTTCGGCAATCTGATTGGTCGTCTGGAAGGGGCGGATCAGGCCCTGCCGATCCTCATGATTGGTTCCCACATCGACTCTCAGCCGTATGGCGGTCGCTATGATGGAGCAATTGGTGTGCTAGGCGCGCTCGAAGCGGTGCAATGCCTGATCGAAAATGGCATTCAGCCTCTTATGCCGATTGAGGTAGTTGCCTTTTGCGATGAAGAGGGTTCCCGTTTTAACAAAGGCCTGTTCGGCTCGCGTGGCATAACCGGTCAGTTGGAAGAGGGCGAACTGGAGCGGCAGGATAAAAACGGAGTGACTCGTCGGGAGGCGCTGGAAGCCTTCGGCTGTTCTCCTTCGGATTTTGAAGAGGCGACCTACCCGCCAGGTTCCATAGGCAGTTATCTGGAGTTGCACATTGAACAGGGGCCGGTGCTGGAAGCGTTGAATGCACCTGTAGGTCTGGTGACGGGCATCTCGGGCCCGCTGTGGCTTACGGTGACGATGAAAGGCATGGCCGGTCATGCGGGCTCCGTTCCGATGGGGATGCGGCATGATGCTTTGGTAGGTAGCGCCAAAGTCATTGCGGCTTTTGATGATATGGTGAGAGAAGATCCGGAAGCTCCAACCGTAGGTACGGTGGGAAGTCTGAGGGTGTTTCCAGACTCGCGTAACATCATCCCGGAGGAAGTCAGCTTCACGGTGGACTTGCGAGACATGGAGATGGAGCGTAGGAACCGACTTGAAGCCCGATTGATGAACATGTTGGATGACGTGAGTTTCCGATATGGTCTAACTTACTCGCTGACAGAGGATACGAATAGTGAGCCGCGGTATTGTGCAGAGCCAATCATGTCGGTGATTCGTTCATCCGCGGAAGAGATCGGGGTTACTTTGCCAGAACTGATGAGTGGTCCATTCCATGATGCGTTGGCCCTTTCGCTTGTGTGTGATTATGGCATGATCTTTGTCCGTAGCAAGGACGGTATCAGTCATCATCCCAGCGAATATTCCTCCCCGGAGGATATTGGACTCGGCACGGAAGTGTTGTATCGCACCATTCGGAGGATGTGCAGTGGAATGAACCCAGTAACCATTTTACCAGAGGAGGCGTTGTGACGTTATGGGCAAAATCAGCATCGGATTAATCCAGGCTTCTCATGAGATTGAAGGTTCGGCTCCCGTTGAGGTGCACAAAGAGGCTGCGGTTCAGAAGCACATTGCGCTGGTTCGTGAAGCTGCTGCAAGAGGGGCCAAAATCATTGGGTTACAGGAAGTATTCTATGGGCCGTACTTTTGTACAGAGCAAAGCCCCAAATGGTATGCATCCGCTGAATCGGTACCGGAAGGACCGACGACCAGACGGTTTCAGGAGCTGGCGAAGGAGCTTGCGGTGGTGATTATTTTACCTGTGTACGAGGTGGAGGGGATTGCTTCGTATTACAATACGGCAGCTGTCATTGATGCAGATGGTACGTATCTGGGCAAATATCGCAAACATCATATCCCGCATGTGGAAGCAGGTGAGGGTACGAATGGGTTTTGGGAAAAGTACTATTTCAAACCAGGTAACCTTGGGTTCCCGGTATTTGATACGGCCTACGCCAGAGTCGGCGTGTACATCTGTTATGATCGTCATTTTCCGGAAGGGGCTCGATTGCTCGGGCTCGCGGGGGCAGAGATTGTATTCAATCCGTCCGCTACGGTTGCGGGTACGTCGGAATATCTGTGGAAACTGGAACAGCCTGCTCATGCGGTAGCTAACGGCTATTATGTTGCAGCCATCAACCGGGTCGGTGTAGAAGCGCCGTGGAATATGGGTGAGTTTTATGGACAGTCGTACCTGGTCGACCCGCGAGGCAGGATGGTAGCGATAGGCAGCAGGGATCAGGATGAGGTCGTTATTGGCGAGATGGATACGGAGATGATTCGTGAGGTGCGTAATGTGTGGCAGTTCTACCGCGATCGCAGGCCGGAAACGTACGAACATCTGGTTAGTCTGTGAAAATAGCTGGAAACTAGCCCGATCAAACTTCAGGAGGTGCATGACATTGATGAACAGCTCAGGAACAACGTTATCCGATTATGGGTGGGAGAGTCGTTTTGCCGAGATGAAACCCGCCATGACAGGCAAGGAAGCGATGGAGGAATCAAACCGCTGTCTGTACTGTTACGATGCACCTTGTATCAAGGCCTGTCCAACCGACATCAACATCCCTTCTTTTATTAGCAAAATATCCACAGGGCACCTGAAAGGTTCGGCCCGCACCATCATGGATGCGAACCCGGTTGGAGCCAGCTGTGCACGTGTCTGTCCCACAGAGGAATTGTGTGAAGGCGCATGTGTGCTGAACGAATCGTCGAAGCCGATTCGCATCGGTGACTTGCAGCGTTACGCCACCGATTGGGCACGGGCGAAGAATGAGCCGTTATTCCAGGCAGCGCCTGCCAATGGGAGAACCGTCGCTGTTGTGGGAGCCGGGCCTGCGGGATTGTCGGCGGCACGTGAACTGGGGCGTGCAGGGTATGAGGTGACGATCTATGAAGCCAAACCCAAAGGCGGCGGGCTGAATACGTATGGCATCGTAGCTTTCCGTTTGCCCGAATCGGTTGCGCTATGGGAAGTGGAGCAGGTGGAGGCGCTTGGTGTACAGATCCGTTATGGAGTGCGCATCGGTGTGGATATTCCTGCTACGCAGTTGCTGGAGCAACATGAAGCGGTCATTCTGGCCTGTGGCATGGGTTCAGTACCTATGCTGGGCATTGAAGGGGAGACACTCGAAGGTGTCTATGATGCCATTGAACTGGTGGAGTCTACCAAGCAGGGTGTTCCGCCTGCGTTAAATGGTCTGAAGGTCGCCGTTATTGGCGCGGGTAATACGGCGGTAGATGCAGCAACCTGTTCAGTACGTCTTGGTGCCGAGCGGGTGCAGATGTTATATCGGCGTGGGGAAAGCCAGATGACGGCGTATGCGTTTGAATATACGTTTGCCAAGCAGGAGGGTGTGGAGTTCCGCTGGTTTACGATGCCGCAGCGTATTATTGGAGACGAGAACGGTCGGGTTCAAGCTGTGGAATGCGTGAAAATGGAGCTGATTACTCCGCCTGGTGGTGGGCGTGCGTTGCCCGTGCCTGTGGAGGGATCGGAGTTCATGATTGAATGTGATACGGTCATCCGGGCGATTGGGCAGCATCGGCTATTACCATTAATCGAAGCGTTTGGGCTGCGTCACCACTGGGGTGTCGTTGAGATTGAACCTCATACGTATCGTACCTCGCATCCTCAGATCTATGCGGCAGGAGATGTTATTTTTGGTCAGGGCCAGGGTGAGGCGATGGTTGTCTCGGCTGCACAGCAGGGTAAGCTTGCTGCTGCGGCAGTCATGAAGGCGTTGCCTGGACAGGTGGAAGAGACGGCGTGAGTTGTGAGGGAGACAAAGAAAAGTGGAGAGTGCACGGAAAGCGTGGAAGGAGAGGCGCGGGTGGGAGGGCGCAAGGGACTGCTAGAGTGTTGAAGGTGTAGATCCGAGCGAGAGGTCTGGTGTGGTGTCCCTGACACGCTAACGAACCCTACACACCTTATCGTGGCAATTATGGAGGATTAGAAAATCTAACGAATCTCACACGTCTTATTTTGATAAAAATCGTTGAAATGAAGCCGAAATGAGCTGATACAGCTAAATAAGGCTGCTACGATTCGTAAGATTTTGAATTCACCGCATAGGGACGGAATAAGAGGTCTACGGTTCGTGAGAATTTAGGTGTTATCCAAAAACACCATTACTACGCAGAGATCCTGAGCATGACCAAATATTCCAGTGTAACTATATAAGTTGAACTAATCATTTACACGATAACGGAGAGGACAGAAGGAACCTGAAGAAACGGAGCTAAAAGCTTTCTGAAGGAAAGCTGCATCGGAAGCATAGGCTAGCCTTTATCCCCGGATTTTCCCTTTCGGAAAAGGGAATCAAAAAAATCTGGGGATAACAGCGATTGGAAGGTTATTCTGTCATCGTAGTGTCAGTGTAAATAATCTTTAGTTCAACTTATATAGTAAGTTCAAACAACACCAAGGAGGGATCGTTATGGCTGACTTATCCATTAATCTGGCAGGTATTCGATCACCCAATCCATTCTGGCTGGCTTCTGCACCACCGACCAATACGGGATATCAGGTTCAGCGTGCGTTCGAGGCGGGCTGGGGTGGGGCGGTATGGAAGACGCTGGGTGAGCCCATTATCAATACATCCTCCCGTTTCGCGGCGGTCCATTTTGGTGGGCAACGGGTGGCGGGTTTTAACAATATTGAATTGATATCCGATCGTCCGTTGGAAGTGAACCTGCGGGAGATTGCCGAGACCAAGAAACGCTTCCCGGATCGTGCGGTTGTCGCTTCACTCATGGTGGAACCTACGCGAGAGAAGTGGCATGAGATTGTCAAAAAGGTGGAGGCCGTCGGCGTCGATGGCCTGGAGCTGAACTTTGGCTGCCCGCATGGCATGGCCGAACGTGGTATGGGAGCTGCCTCTGGTCAGCAGCCGGACCTGGTCGAACTACAGACGATGTGGGTGAAGGAAGTGGCGACCACACCGGTGATTGTGAAGCTCACGCCGAATATCACGGATATTACGGCGACAGCCCGGGCAGCTGTACGAGGTGGCGCGGATGCGATCTCCTTGATCAATACCATTAACTCTCTCGCGGGTGTGGATCTGGATTCGTGGAATACCGTGCCGCATGTGGGCGGCAAAGGAGCACACGGTGGATACTGTGGCCCAGCAGTGAAGCCCATTGCACTGAACATGGTTGCCGAGTGTGCCCGTAATCCTGAAGTTGGTGTACCGATCTCAGGGATTGGTGGCATATCCGACTGGCGGGATACCGCAGAGTTTCTGCTCATGGGCGCTACAGGGGTCCAAGTATGTACCGCAGCCATGCATCATGGATTTCGCATTGTGGAGGACATGATTGATGGGCTGAATGATTATCTGGATGAAAAGGGTCTTAGCAGCGTTGCAGAACTGGTAGGTCAGACCGTTCCGCGTTATTCGGATTGGGGCAATCTCGATCTGAACTACAAAGTCGTCGCCCGCATCAACCGCGATGTCTGCATCAATTGCAACAAATGCCATATTGCTTGTGAGGACACCTCGCATCAATGTATTGATATGTTGACCGACCCGTCCGGCTCCTATCTGGAAGTGGTGGAAGAAGACTGTGTTGGCTGCAATCTGTGTTCGATCGTTTGCCCGGTGGATGGGGCAATTGAGATGGTTGAACTTGTACCAGAGCAGGAACCTGTAACCTGGAATGAACGTCAGTCTGCAATTGCGATGCTGCAATCGGTTAGAGATCAATCAACCAAGGAGGCGATATCATGAGTACCCGCAAATTGATTCGTAACGGTGTTTTGGTCACAGCGTCAGATACCTTTGAAGCAGATATTTTGATCGAAAAGGGTAAAATCACACAGATTGGCATCGGACTGGTGCCTGATGAACGAACGGAGATTGTGGACGCTTCCGGCTGTTATGTCATTCCGGGCGGGATCGATCCACATACCCATCTGGATATGCCATTCGGTGGAACCGTAACGGCGGATGATTTTGCGACGGGAACGACAGCAGCAGCCTTTGGCGGTACAACGACGATCATTGATTTCTGCCTGACACAAAAAGGCCGTCCATTGATCGAATCCCTCCAGGAGTGGCATGCCAAAGCGGAGGGGAAAGCCGCCATCGACTATGGTTTCCATCTCATGATCGGCGAGATGAATGATCAGGTGCTGGAAGAGCTGCCGCAGATCATTGAAGAAGAGGGTGTGTCATCCTTCAAGGTGTTCATGGCGTATAAAAACCAGTTTCAGGCCGATGACGGGATTCTCTTCCAGACGTTGCAAAAGGCAAAAGAGTACGGCGCACTCGTTATGGTTCATGCCGAGAACGGGGATGTCATTGACCTGCTGGTTCGACAGGCGCTCGCCGAAGGGCGCACGGAGCCAATTCATCATGCATTGACTCGTCCATCCATGCTGGAGGGAGAAGCAACAGGCAGGGCGGCCCGGTTGGCTGCGCTTGCGGATTCACAGCTGTATGTCGTACATGTGACCTGTGCGGAAGCGGTGGAGCAGATTGCGCGCATGCGTGAAATGGGCTATCGGATCTGGGGGGAGACCTGTCCTCAGTATTTGACGTTGGATCAATCGATCATGGATCAGCCAAACTTCGAGGGTGCAAAGTATGTCTGGTCACCACCGCTGCGGGAATCAGCCCATCAGGAAGTGCTCTGGAACGCATTGAAAAGTGGTCAGTTGCAGACAATTGGCTCCGATCATTGCTCATTTAATTTCAAAGGGCAGAAGGACCTGGGCAAGGATGATTTCAGCAAAATTCCGAACGGGGGGCCTGTCATCGAAGATCGCCTCAGCATTCTATATTCGGAAGGTGTAGTCAAAGGAAGGATCACACTCAATCAGTGGGTCGATCTTTGTTCGACAAGAGCGAGCAAGTTATTTGGATTATTTCCGCAGAAAGGTACTCTGGCTGTCGGGACAGATGCGGATATTGTTATTTTTGATCCATCTGTAAACAGGGTGATTTCAGCAGAAACGCATCATATGAACGTGGATTACAGCGCATTTGAAGGTATGCAGGTACAGGGATGTCCAGTGACGGTGTTGTGCCGAGGGGAGTATGTTATTCGTGATCGGCAATTTGCCGGATTGGCAGGGGCGGGGCAGTATGTGAAGCGTGACAAATACGATGAGGGTATAACTATACCGTTGAGGCAGCCCGTGACCGCAGTGAATGGAGGGAGAAGCTGATGTCGGATCATGATGTGTTCGAAGCGGAGAGGAACGCCATAGAGCGAATGGTTGCACAGGGGTATCGGATCTATGCGGTACGGGAACATCTGGAGGGTGCTCACGTCATATGGGGGCACCCGGATCTTCCCGAAGAGAAACAAGAGCAATACGTGGGCACGGCGTCTGGACGGAAGTGGTTCAGTCATATTCTGATTCGTCAGCTTCAGGAGCAGCGGGGCGCTTAGACCATGCCCAGCTCTTCACGCGATTGGACCATGAACATATTCATAGGCGTAGATGGCAAGTTCGATCGCAACCCTTTTCTCGGGGAGGATGTAGTCTTCTCCCAGAAGGGCTTCGATTTTGTCCAAACGGTGATAAAGCGTCTGTCTAACGATGTATAGAGCGGTGGCCGTCTCTTGCTTGGAGCAGCACAGGACCAAATATTGCTTGAGGGTACGCAGCAGCTGACCTCCTTTCTCCACATCGTAACGAATGAGTGGCCCCAGATATTCTTCGATAAAATCATCCAGATTACCGCTTTGTTTCATGCTGGCAATGATGCGATAACAATGAAGGTTACTGTAAAAGGGCTGCTGCATCTCGCCGATGTCCTTCTGAATTCGCAGTGTCTCCTTCGCGGAATCCAGGCTATCCTTAAGACGGGAGAGGTCCGCGCAGCTAGGACCGATACCGAACAGGCCTGAGAAGAGGCGATGGGTCTGTTCCTGCTCGTGCTGCTGCAGCTGTTCGATGCAGCGCCATAGACTGCTTTTGCGCTGAGATCCAGGCAGTGGGTCGAGTATGATAAGAATGATCTGGTGGTTCAGAACTGTACTGTAGAGGGTGAAGTTCTCCCGAGCGAACACGGAACGGGCGACGATGTTGCGTTGGATCAATAATTTCTGAAGTCTGAGGCTGTCTGTGTATGCGGGGTTGCTGTCAAATAAGATAATGGTGGCTTTGCTCGTTGCGAGAAGGGGATTAACGGCAGATACATATTCATGAATTTCCTTCGTGGAGTGGTGTCCGTTAAGCCAGTCAATGACCCACATATCTTCTTTGTAGCGACGTTTCTCTTCCATGTACTTGGTTCGCATCCAGTCCTGGGCAATCGCCGCCGCGCAACGTTCCAGTGCCTGAATGATGAATTCATCCGAAGGTTTGATCGGTATGCTTGAATCGTGATCTCGCAGCTTTTGATGCATCAGCACAAGGTCGGCAAAGGTGTAGTCCAACGCCTGAACAGGCATGCTGATCACATCCAATGCGCTCTCCGTGTATGCTTTTAACGCTGTAATATGCTCCTCCGCCGGCTGTCCTCGCTGTAAAAACCAATCCTGCCGTCGAGTCTCCAGCTCCTCTGGAGGGCAGTAGGGAACGGTGCTTGCTTCCCCTTCAAGTGGATATAACGCCACGGCACATCCGGTTGTACGTGACAATAATCGAAGCAGAGGTTGTACGCCATCTCCATTCAGAAGAAGTTGGTTAAAGGAGGTGGTGAGACTATCGAGTTCGGCAATCATCCGCTGATGACTGCGAATCAAGGTGAAGTGCAAGTCTTGCGTAATATCGATATAACGGACTTGTTCGTGGAACCAGATCAGCGGGAAATCCGCGGCGACTGCAATTTCTTTCATCGCACCGAGCTGCGATTTGGTGTGATCCCCCAGTTCCATACAGAGTCCGGCAGCCCCACGTGCAATTAACTGACGCAAAAAAGACAGGCCGTGCTGCTCACCTTCCTGCCAGCCAATGCCTGTCGTAAGTACCAATTCCCCGCCATTGAGCAAGTCCCCTACCTCAGGAACCTCCATGATATGAACCCAGCGAACATACCGCTCCAGCGCGCGATCACTAGCCAGAACTTCCGCCTTGCGAAATACGGGACGTTTTAGCATGTCTCTGATCTGAATATGAAGCATTGTCTCCCCCACACAACCACCATCCTTCCCCAATCACATGTGATCTATCTGAAGTCTGGAATCCGTCAACTTACATAATTAATCCATATTATAATTCCATTTACAGCTGATGGGCTGAAATCTCACGTTCATTTGTTTCAAATGACAAACAGATCTATTCTTTTTGTGATTTTGATTAAAATGAAGAATTATATGTCAGTCTATGTATCGTGTGAATTTACATCAGCATTTTGCATAATTCGATTCCAATTGCTCAGGGGATTTATGCAAAATGCTTACATAAAAAAAAGCCCCTTAGCATCACATAGGAATTCAATCATTCCAATATGCGCTAAGGGACGAGAGGTTAGAGCGTACAGTCTGTATTAAGTTGTTCTTGAATCGTTAGATGAGAACGACGCTCTACTTCTTAATCTTCGATTCTTTTCTTTTTAAATTTCATCAGGAACTCATATACAATCGGTACGATAACCAGTGTGAGCAGCGTGGAGCTGATCAGACCGCCGATTACAGTGATTCCGAGTCCTTTGGAGATGATACCGGCACTCTCTTCGAGACCCGTTACCAATGGCAACAGGGCACCGATGGTCGCGAGAGCGGTCATCAGAATTGGACGCAGACGTGTTGCACCGGCTTCCAGCAAGGCTTCACGGGTAGGCATACCCTCTTTTTCCTTGTGAATAACACGGTCGATCAATACGATAGCGTTGGTGACCACGATTCCGATGAGCATCAGTCCACCCATCATGGCGGAGACGTCAAGCGTACCACCAGCGATGAACAGACCTACCATAATACCGATAACCGTAAATGGCAGGGAGAACAGGATTGCGAATGGTGCTAATCCGCCGCCGAATGTAACAACGAGCACGAAGTATACAATGGCGATGGCTGCCAGCATGGCAAGACCCAGTTGAGTAAACGTATCATTAATCTGTTCGGTTGTACCGCCGAACTTCACTTCAACGCCATCAGGCAGATCCAGTTTGTCGATCTCAGCCTGTAAGCTACTCGAAGCTTTCGTTACATCCGAAGCCAAGATGTTGGCTGTAACTTGTACAACAACCTTACCATCAATTTGCATGATGGAGTTCGGGGACGTACCTTCTTCCACTTTGGCAACATCTTTGATTGGTACTTCGATGCCAAGCGGTGAAGTGACGGTTTCATCCTCAATTTCATCAATACTGCTGAATGTTTTGTTGTCTGTTTCTACATATACTTTATACGTTTTGTTATCAATATCGACTTCTGTGAGCACAGGACGTTCACGTGCCGGGCTCAGCGCCATAGCCAGCTGACCAGCAGTCAGGCCTAGGGAACTCAATTTCTCCTGATCTGCCACGAGCGTATACTGCCCGTAGGTGTCAGCGAGTGTGGTGTCTGCTTTTTCAAAATTATCCGTATCCGCTTCAACCAGTTTCAGAATTTCGTCCGATACAGGTTTGAGTTGCTCTACATTATCGCCATAGATGGATAGGCTCAGGCCACTGCCACCCAGACCGCCGGACATGTCGAGCTCATTCCAGGTTCCTACGGTAACTTCTTTCTTCAGACCTTCGACAAGCTGTTCCTTCACTTTGGTAAAGTCTTTCGTATCTTCGTTATATTCAATATAGAAGAGAGCCGAGTTTCCGCCACCGCCACCCATACTGCTCAGTGGGTTCGTGCCGCCGATGGAATATTGCATTTTCTCCAGACCTGGTTGTTCCAACAACCACTTCTCGGCAACGAGTGCTTCTTTTTCGACATCTTCACGCAAAGCTCCGGTTTGTGGGCTGTACGTAATAGTCACGTATTTATCCTGTTGTTCTGGCAAGAAGCTTGCACCGATGAACGGGTACAGGAACAAACTGCCGACCAGCAAGATCACTGCAATACTGACTGTGATGAGTTTGTGTGAAAGGGTCCAGTTCAGCAGGCGTTTGTAACCTTCCGCCATCTTGCCTGGTTTTTCTTCGTGATTTTGCTTGTTCTTCAACCCTTTACGGAACAGGGTATGCGCAAGCATTGGCACGATAGTAATGGCAACGATCAGGGATGCCAGCAAGGCGAATACCATGGTCAGTGCAAATGGCAGGAACAACTCGCCCACCATACCGCTTACCAATGCCAGTGGCAGGAATACCGCAATCGTTACGATGGTGGAAGAAAGGATTGGCACAAACATCTCGCGCGTTGCTTCACGAACCAGTTCACGGCCTTTCAGTTTCTCACCTTTGAGTGTTAATCTGCGGTAGATGTTCTCAATAACAACGATGGAGTCATCGACAACCCGTCCGATGGCAACCGTCATGGCACCCAGCGTCATCATGTTCAAGGTAATATCCATCATATTGAGCGCAGTCAATGCCATCAGCAAGGAGAGCGGGATCGAGATAATGGAGATAATGGTTGAACGAATATTACGCAGGAACAGCAGGATGATCAGGATGGCAAACAAGGCGCCAAATACGGCTTTGCCCAGCATCGTGTTCACCGAGTCCTGAATCGGCTTACCTTGGTCAAGCAGTACAGTCAAATCTGCGTTTTTGAACTGCGTCTGCAATTCTTCCGCTTTATCTTTGACTGCGTTAACGACATCAACCGTGTTGGCATCGTTGGATTTTACAACGGAAATACCGATCGATTCCTTGCCGTCTGTCCGGGAAATGGATTCCGCTTGACCGATGACTTCGATTTTGGCAATTTCACTTAGTTTTACAGTTGGAATGCCCGGCGCGTTGGCAGCGCCTGAAGGACTACCTACACTGGCATTACCGCCGGCAGCTTGACCTGCAGCCTGGTCTGTTCCTTGTGCCGAGCCAGGAGTGGTACCTTGACCAGCTTCACCAGCTGGTGCTCCAGAGCCTTGTGGGGCTGCGCTTGCACCATTGCCTGCGGAAGCTCCGGCACCGCCGGGTACGACTGGAATGGCAAGGTTTTTCAGATCATCGATGTCGATGATGTTTCCATCTACTACAACGGCCTTCTGGGATTTATCCAGTTCAAACAGTCCAAGGGGCACACGAATGGACGAACCTTGAACGATGCCGTTTACCGTATCTTCAGTTAGGCCCAGCTCGGCCATTTTAGCTTGGTCAAACTTCAATTGAACTTCTTTCACATATTGACCGGACACCTGAACCTGAGCTACACCGTCAATATCTTCGAGTGCAGGCTGAATATCCGATTCAACCAGTCGTGTCAATTGTTCCAGGTCACCGCCGTCCTTGTCGGACAAGCTCAGAGATACAACCGGGAAAGAGTTAATGCTGAACTTGGAAATGGTCGGCTTCTGTACGCTGTCAGGCAATTGAACTTCATTCAGTGCCTCACGAACAGTTGCTGTCGCGTTGGTCAGATCTGTTCCATAATCAAATTCGAGTGTGATCGATGCTGCGTTCTCCATGGAAGTGGAGGTAACTGTCTTCACGCCATCTACATTACGTAGTTTTACTTCCAGCGGCTTCGTGACATCTTCAACAATTCCCTCCGGTGCAGCCCCCGGATCAATGGCAGTGACATTCAGAAACGGTACGTTGATGTTCGGGATGGTCTCTTGTTTCATCGTCAATCCGCTGTACAAACCTGCGAAAGAGATGATAATCGTCAGAATCCAGATCGCAAACTTGTTGTTCAGTGAAAAATTAATAATACCTTTCATACGTTGGTTTCTTCTCCTCTCTGTTTCTCCTGTTTATGTGTGTGACGAGTCAGCTTGGATGAACCGGCTATACATGGCATCCAGAATATGCTGAAGCTCGGAGTGCAAAGGTTGAATGGCAGTTACGTTCTCCAGATTGTGCATCATGCCCAGAATAATGGCACGCCGCGGCGTGAATTCCATCATCTCCTGCCTGAGAATGGCAATAGTCTCAAGTGCATCATTCTTTGGTTGTCCAGCAGGCAATTCGGAGGCAGCGATATCCTGCATTTGCTTGATAATATGAATAGGATGCCGCATCACCGTGGAATCCGGATGGGGTTCGGTAATCCAGGCAGGCCAGTCCTCCAAAGGAATTAAAGGCAAAGGTCGCTGCTTAAGGAATCCGTGTGCTGCATAGTCCATCATTTGCAGTAAATTTGTTGCCATTTTGGTAACAGTAAGGGAAGGCATCTCCGTAAACCAGATCTTGACGTAGGAGAGGAACAGTCCCTGTGTCAGCAAAATAAGGTCAATCGTATAAGGTTCAATCTCCGCTCCGTACTGCTCCTCCAGCTTATCCTTAAACCAATGTAAGGTACGGACCTCCAGATCTCTTTGCAGCGGATGGCATTGTTCCTTGCGTTGCTGTTCATCATCCATCATCATGCTGCGCATCTGTACTCGCAAAAATTCCTTGAGCTCGGATACATGGATGAGCAGTGTCTCAATCTGCTTTTGCAGACGTTCTCGCGAGGTAAGACTGGTTTCATGCTCAATCTGTGTCATCTCGTCCATTAGCGTGTACATGCAATACTCCAGAGTACTGGCTTCTAATTCCTCTTTGGATTTGAACATGATGTAGAGGCTGCCTTTGGACATCCCGCATAATTCTGCAATCTCTTGCATGGATGTTGCAGCACTGCCTTTGGATGAGAATAGCTTGAGTGCTGTAGTAATGATGAGCTTTTTCTTCTCATTCATCTCATGTATAGGGTTCATTAACGATACATTCACCTCATCAGGGAACTTGTGAGTTCTTGAATTGACTTTAAGGTCAAACCAAGTATAAACGATCTGGTTGAAGGAATTCAAATGGGAGTAAATTGGAAAATGAGAGTATGTTAAGAAGGGATATCTGTATGGTGACATGAGGGTGAATCAAGGAAGTAGCATAGCAAGTAAGAAGTTGCAGTCTGTATGTACAATAGTGGTCACAAGAACGGATAAGTTAGTCTCCTCCAGTGAAGGCGTACAAGGCGAGTATAATGATGGCGACTAGAGCGATGAGATAGAAGATGGCCATGACGATCATAAGGGTATACCCTGTATAAGAACCTATGCGCGCCAATAACTTTCTCATGATTATGACATCCTTTCTTACGTAGCAAAGTATAAAGAGGTTCCCTATTTATATCATTCCCCAAAAAAGACGACTTCCTGATCGAAGTCGTCTAATTTATATTACAAGATTTAATAGATATCATAATGGAAGCTAAGAATTACACGATAACGGAGATTGCAGAACCGACTTGAAGAAACGAAGTGTTCGCCTTTATCCCCAGATTTATCCCTCTTTAAAGGGAATCAAAGAAATCTGGGGATAACAGCGATCGGAAAGTGGTACTGCAATCGGAGATATAAGCGTGTAATTCAGTTGTTCCGTTACGTGATGAGCTTCAGCCCAACGGCTGCAACCAAAATCATCGCGATAAACAGGATACGCTTCGCTTCTTTCCGTTCACCGAACAGGAACATGCCTGTTAACGTACTACCGACTGTCCCGATTCCTGTCCACACCGCATACGCTGTGCCCATCGGAATGGACGTCATGGCGTAGGACAACAGCGAGAAGCTGAACACAAACGACACTAGCATCAGTACAATATAAGGCCATCCTTTGCGAGTAGAAGCACCATTAATACCGATTACGCCGAAAATTTCACATATCCCTGCACCTACAATTGCCATCCAAGCCATTATACTGCACCTCCTTTGGCTTCTTGCTGATCCGTAACCAGCTTCAATCCGATTACGCCGCAGAGCAGCAGCCCGATGAGCAATACTTTGGCCAAGCGGAACGGCTCACCGAACAGTACCATTTCCGTAAGGACGGTACCCGCCGTACCAATTCCCGTAAAGACGGCATACACCGTACCCACAGGCAGTCTTTTGGAAGCGGCAATGATCAGTCCAAAGCTGATCACGATGGCAATCCCCGTCAAAGTCCACTCCCAGGCATTCGAGGCATGTTTCAGCCCGCTTACCCAGACAATCTCAATAATTCCACCGATAAATACATATAACCAGTTGCGGTTCATGTTGTTGAATCTCCTTCCGGCACAACGCTTTGTGCCTCTTCGTTCAAATGATGAATGCCATGCCAAAATACAGGCCAGGATGCTTCCAACCGTCTCTTGTACCGACGTGAACTTCCGTAGATAATCTCCACGGTAATACCGTCGAGAAACGTCATGAAGGCAATGGCAGCCTGTTCCGCGGGAATGGCCGGAATATCTCCATTACGCATTGCCCGTTGCAGCAGACGAGTTAGCGCGCGTTCCATTCCGTCGATAAACGGATATACCAGATCCATCACTTCGCTATACAGGGAAAGTGGTGGGTAGAAACAATTGCGTAGCATCAAGCGAGCAGAGGCGTGTGCATTGTACTCTTGTTCAAACCAGACCAGCAAACCCTTCAGCCTGTGCTCCAATGGCATGTCCGCATGATCACGGAAATACTCCAGTGTGTGCCGCTGCACTTCTTGAAATGCAAAGGCCAGTGTGTGTAAAAACAAGTCATCCTTGCAGCTAAAATGTGCATATATGGACGGTTTTTTAATCCCGACTTCATCAGCAATAGCTCTCAGAGAAGCCCCCTCATAGCCATCTCTCGCAAAATGGAACAGGGCTGCATCCCGAATGGATTGTGCAGTCATCAGATCACCTTCCTAACGGTCGTTAGGTAATTATATTTTCACACTTCACATCGCCTGTCAAGATGAAAATATCCGCCTGCACAGTAGAGTACAGGCGGATATAACAGGTATGAATGTGGTTTCTGATCAAAAGGTCGTAAGACCCAGAATCAGTTGCAGCTTATATAGGACACCTTTCAAAAACGTGGTCTTCTCCTGAAACTCATCCAGGTCTAACGTGAACTCGGCATCATTATTATTCCAAATCCGTTCAAAATAATTCGCGATATCAAGCGTGAACTTATTGTCTGGAGGGGCAGCAACCCATAGATCATTCTCCAGATTGTAGTCATTCATGTTTCGGGGTGTGAAGTTGGTTGAACCGCCAAGGACAATATGATCCCCGGTTGCTTTGGCAATATAAATCATCTTGGTATGATACTGTTCCTTGGTGGTGTTATACCAGCGGATCTGAATTTTACCGTCGGATTTATCATGCAATTCGGCGGCGACAGGACGGTTCGGAATGCCGATCTTTTCCTGACCAAAGGCATTTTCATTCGGATCAAGTACAAGTCGGATCTCGGTTCCTCGTTTTGAGGCTTCCAGCAGGGCTTCCAACACTTTCGGAGAGGCCACATAGAACATGCCCATCCATAAGGTGTCACCTTTGTCTGCTTGGTTGATCTCATGAAGTACGGCGTCATTCACTTTGCCTTCAGTTAAATACCGAATGCGTAAGTCTCCCGTGTTGGAATCCGTGGAAGGGGCAGTGTATGTCGGAACCTGGCCTCCGCCTGAGATATCAAGTACAGCTTGCTCTGACTGAAGGATATCCCCAATGATTGGACCTGTTACTTCAAAGGCAATGTTCGAGTGGTAGGTACTCGCATCATGGATATTGCCAGAAGAGACAATCGCCGTCTTCTCACTAACGACAACTTTGCGATGATTGGCCTTCACATTGAGCAGCTTCAGATAGGAACGCACAGTGACATCCGGACCATCCGTGGCCATCAGGTTTTTGATCCAGCCATCCCCGGATTGGCCAAACCATTGGAAGAAGGTCCGCCAGACCGCGGAGTATACTGGTGTTGAATCACGCAGAGGGTCCACATCGGTGATGACCACGTGAATGCCTGCTTGTGTCATTTGTTCCAGCAACGGATTGGGTGCTGAGTTATAGTTGGTATTTACTTCATCTGTAATGAACCAAATGTCCATGTCCGGGTGCTGATTTTTTTTGGCGACCAGCGCTTCGGTAAATTCGGAACTGACAGGTGGGAAGTTCTGTCCCTTATGTTGATAATTATTGAACAAGAACATATCCACCAGAACAAACTGCTCTGCTTCCTCGACAACCTGCATCATGCGCTGGAATATCTGTTGTTCGTGCTGCATCTGTCCGTCAGAGGAAGGATAAGTGAGATCATGCAGGAACTCGACTTGATCCACACGGTACTCTGGACTTTCATAGGAAATGCCTGCTGGTAATGGTTTGTAGGTCTGATAGAGCATGACGGCGATGAGCCATAGTGCCAATAGGACGAGACCTGTTCGTATGTATGGAAATTTGCCGCGTGAAGACTTGCGGTCTGATGTATGGCGGCGTAATGAGACCAACGGTGGACTCCCCCTTCTGTGCTTGCTGACTTCTATTACCACACGGATGTTAACGTTGACGCAGTATAGACCGGAAGGAGAGCAAATATATCCGTAAAATGCAGATCACAAAATTGGCAGGATGCAATCGACAGGTCTGTGACCGTTGTGTATAATGAGTGTATTATTTTTGTAGAATGTTGGGGTTTTCATATGCCTGACAAGGACGGGGAACCAATGATATAACCTGTGTATTATGGACACATATAGGAAAGAAAGTGGGTAATAAAGTGTATTCCATCAAACAAGTCGCTGCCATGCTCGGTATCCCGACGGTAACGCTACGGGCTTGGGAGAATCGGTATAGTGCGGTCACCCCTGAGCGGACGGAATCGGGTTATCGAATGTACACCGAAGAGAATGTTGCGGATCTGCGCTGGTTGAAAGAGCAGGTAGAGCTGCATCAGACCAATATCTCGGAAGCGGTACGGATGTTGAAAGTAAACAAATTAAATCCGCCCGAGGCTGTGCCCACGCCGATCATGGCTCCAGTGCCTACGATGGAAGAAGCCTATGCACGCATGGCAGATCAGATCTATGACTCGCTCTACAACTTTCAGGGTGAACGTGCCAATGGTCTGATCGATTTTGGTTTTACCATGTACGGGTACGACTCAATGTTCTATCATGTGCTGGTACCCATTCTGGTTCGTGTTGGAGATGCATGGGAGCAAGGCAGGGCTTCGGTGGCGCAGGAACACTTCATGACACAGCTGATATCACAGCGCTTTTATCAGTTTTTCCATCTGTTCCCGATCTATCCGCATCTGCCCAAAGTTCTGGCGTTGTGTCCGGAAGGGGAGCATCATCAGGTCGGGTTGCTGCTGTTCTCTCTCTTTATGCGCAAAAATGGAGCGGAAGTACTGTATCTCGGTGCCAACACGCCAGAAGAAGGCATTTTCCCGATTATCCGGGAGCAAAAGATCAAGTTGGTCTGCCTGTCGATTACAAGTCCAGGGCTTCTTGAAAAATGTGATCAGCTCGTGGAGCGTATTAAGAACGAGTTCCCGCATATTCGCTTTGTACTTGGAGGTAAAGGCTACGAGCGTGCAGAGCATGCGCGTTATCCGCAATGGATTATGCCGGAGAGTTCTGCCGACTGGCAGTCGTGGATGGAACGGGAATATCTTGCAGAGCGACCCCCTGGTGCACGGTTCGGACAGGCCAATAATTAAACATAATCTCAAATGATATGAATAGGTTAGTGTATAAAGGACATCCTTTGACGAAAGTGATCAAAGGGTGTTTTTTGTGTTTTTAATGGATTAGTAGAGTATTTTGACCGACGGGTCATTTTTTGGTTTACAAGCTCGTATAATATTTGTATTATATTTGTATAATGTTTTTGCTAGTTACCCGCTTAAAGTGTTCTTGGGCGGTTTAATAATAGGTTAGGGGCTAGAGAACTATAGGAATTCCCTACATAGAAAGGTGAGTGGCATGATACCGAATCAACAACGCAAACGTGCAGCTGTCATTGGCGCAGGTCCAGGTGGACTTGCAGCAGCGATGCTACTGTCCGGTCAGGGATACGAAGTAGATGTGTATGAGAAACAGCCAGTCATCGGGGGACGTTCTGCCAGACTGGAACTGGGCGAATATCGATTCGACCGGGGTGCAACGTTTTTGATGATGCCACAGCTGATCGAAGAGATGTTCGATGTGGTGGGACGGAAATTATCCGATTATGTGGATATGAAAGAGCTAACCCCGCTGTACGCACTGAACTTTGGTGACAAGGTGTTCAAGCCTTCTCGTAATCGGGAAGATACAGCTGCACAGATTAAGGAATTGTTTCCGGGCAATGAAGACAATTACCTTCGGTTCATGCAAGAAGAAGAAGTGAAATTTGGCAAAGTTATGCCTTTGCTCCGTCGTCCTTTTGGCAAGCTGACTGACTATTTACGCAAAGACGCGGTAACAGCTCTACCCAAGCTTGATGTCCACAATACGGTCTATGGGATCTTGTCCCGCTATTTTACAGACGAGCGTCTGCGCTGGGCCTTTACATTCCAATCCAAATATCTTGGCATGTCTGCCTGGGATTGTCCGGGCACATTTACCATACTATCGTTCATTGAACATCACTACGGCTTGTTCCACCCCATTGGCGGTGTGAATCGGATCTTCCAAGCCATGGCTGATGTCGTGGAAGAAAACGGAGGACGCATACATACTTCCACTCCGGTGAAACAGGTCATCGTTCGCAATGGTCGTGCAGAAGGCGTGCTGCTTGAGAACGGTGAACGCATCGATGCGGATCATGTGGTTGTGAACGCCGACTTCGCACATGCGGTGAACCATCTGTTCGAACCGGGTGTGCTTAAGAAATATACCCCGGAGAAAATGAAACGCAAAAAGTACTCCTGCTCGACAGCAATGCTATATCTGGGTGTGGATGGTGAAGTGGACCTGCCGCATCACTCGGTCTATTTTCCCGAGGACTACCGGTTGAACGTCGATGAGATTACGAAGCATAAAATGCTGTCTGCCGATCCATCTCTATATATTCATAACCCTTCCAGACTCGATTCGACGCTGGCACCGGAAGGAAAATCTGCTTTATATGTTCTTATGCCTACGCCTAACCTTACCGCAGACATCGATTGGGATGCGGAAAGGGAGAATGTGCAGGAGGCAATGATGAAACGTATGGAAGGCATTCCTGAGCTGGCCGACATTCGCAGCCGCATTGAAGAATGCATGTTGTTCACTCCACTCGATTGGGAAAATGAACTGGATGTGTACCGCGGAGCAACGTTCAATATGGCCCATAATCTGGGTCAGATGATGTATCTGCGTCCCCATAACCAGTTTGAAGAGTTGAAAAGTGTATGGCTGGTAGGCGGAGGGACACATCCGGGCAGCGGGTTGCCAACGATCTTCGAATCGGCACGGATCAGTGTCAGATTGATCCAGGAAGAGGACGCGCGCAGACGCTCTAAACCATCCTCTTATGTGAAGACGGCGGAAGCCGGAGGGCATTCATGAAGCGGGCCGCTATTGTAGGCGCAGGGATTGGGGGTCTCACTTCGGCACTGTTGTTGAACCGTCAAGGGTGGGATGTCACCGTGTATGAACGGGGTTCCCGCGTTGGCGGACGCATTGGATATGAGCAGGAAGGGGAGTACAGGATCGATCAGGGTCCGACCATTGTGCTTCTGCCTGAGATGTTACTTGGTATCTTGGAGGAGGCAGGCGTAGATCGTTCGAAGATTGAGCTGCTTCGCTGTGATCCGCTATATAGAGTGCATTACCATAGTGGTCGTGTCATGACCAAGATGACGTCACGTGAGGAGCAGACGGCGGAGATTGAACGTTTGTTCCCGGGAGAGAGCCGGGGATTCGCACGGTTCATGAAAGATATGGACACGTTGTTTCCGGCAGGAAGGGCCGCGTTTCTGGAAAGGGCTTTTCCACGCAAAAGGGATTTCTTCACACCTTCTCTCATGTCACTCATGGGCAGATTGCGTGCCCACAAAAGTGTTCGGAAAGCGGTAGGCGATTATTTTCAGCACGAGGAATTACTTGATGCGTACTCTCTGCAAAGTCTATACATCGGTGGATCACCGTTTGGGACGCCAGGCATCTATTCTCTTTTGCCTTACGCCGAGCATGAATATGGCATCTGGATGGTCAAAGGCGGATATGCAGCATTGCCGGCCATTCTGGAACAGGAACTGATATCGCGTGGTGGACGTGTCGTGCTAAATACGGAGGTGACCGGGCTCACCATTAAAAATGGTGTGTGTGAAGGTATAGAAACAGCAGCAGGCGCAGAAAATGTGGATGCAGTTATCTACAATGGCGATTTCCCCCATCTTTCGGGTTTGCTGGGTCAATCCCCAGAGGTGGTGCGAAAAAGAAAGCCGTATCGTCCCTCTTCCGGTTGTGTATTGCTCTATGTGGGCGTGGACAAAACCTGGGAAGATGCTACGACACACCAGTTCTTCCTGCCACCGAGTCTAGAAGGTAGTTTACAGGAAGTCTTCAATCAGCGACGCATTCCGGCAAAGTCCTCATTTTACGTATTTAATCCGGTCGCATTGGATGAAACTGCAGCGCCTCAAGGACAGAGTGTATTGTATTTCCTCATTCCCGTACCAGATGCCGAAGGTGTCGACTGGGATCAGGAGAGCGAAGAATTGGCAGAACGTGTACTGGAAGAAGCGGAGCAACGGGGATTCCCGGGACTTCGTGCAGCGATCAAGTGGAAAAAGGTGCGTACACCCGCTGACGCAGAGCGAGACGGGCTCTATGGGGGCGGAAGCTTCGGCATTGCGCCAGTATTGTTCCAGTCCGGTGTATACCGACCACAACCCAAACCATTCCCCAGTATACAGGGATTATATGCAGCAGGAGCATCTGTACATCCTGGAGGCGGAGTGCCGATTGTGATGCAAAGTGCACGTATGGCCGTCAATCAACTCATGAAGGAGATGGGAACATGAATGAAGCGATTTTGAGCAGGTGTGAAGAGTTGATGCAAAAGGGTTCTTCCTCTTTTTATCAGGCCTTTAGAGGGCTGCCTAGTCCACGTCGGGAAGCGGTATATGTCATTTATGCCTTCTGCCGCATGATTGATGACAGTGTAGACGAGCCGGAGCATTCGCCCTATACGATTCACGAAATCCATGATTTGTTTGATCAGTTGGATGACGCGGAAGGACACTTTATCTGGCCAGCACTGAGATGGTTGTTCAGCAGTTTCCCTCATCTGGATAAGGGTCCATTCTTCCGTCAGATGGAAGGGCAACTCACGGATCTTAAAGTAACGCATTATACAACGATGCAGGAACTGGAGCATTATTGTTATCTGGTAGCCGGAACCGTAGGCGAGATGTTGTTGCCTGTATTGCGGGATGATAACGGCGCGGAAGTAGCCATGAACGGGATTGCTTTGGGTAAAGGGATGCAGATCGTCAATATTATTCGGGATGTTGGTGAAGATCGGGCCAGAGTGCGCCGGTATGTTCCGCTGGAGATCATGGAGAAGCATGGTTACACCGAGCAGGACTTCGAAGACGGGATCGTGGACGAGCGCTTTATTGCCATTGTTCACGAATTAAAAGCGGCAGCATTGAACTGGTTCCGTATTGGTATGGATCGTCTGGATACGTACCCAACGGAAAGTGCGTTTTCCATTGAGCTGGCAGCAGCCTTTTACTCCACCATTCTACACGCGGTTGAACGCAACGACTATGACGTATATACCAAACGGGCATATGTGAGCGATGAATTGAAACTGGAGATGCTGGGTGCGATTGTGAAACGTTACCCGATGCTGGCCTATCAAGCTTCCCGAACGGCGGTATCCTGATGGTCCAGTGGCTTTACTGGGCGTGGTATGTCATTGGAGCCGTCTTGATGCTGACGATCGGCGTGCCTGACGTATTATCCTTTTCGAATGGTTTATTTCTAATCTTCTATGCGCTGTATGTGCTGGATCTGATCTACCAAGGGCGTAATCGGACAGGTCTGTCCGACCAGTCAGTCATCTGGCTGAAACCCGGACTCTGGATAGCCTCTGTGATCATCTGGCTAGGAGGTATGGGGGTGGAGTGGGTTGGGGTTCATACCCATTGGCCTTTTGGTGAGTATGCCTACTCTGACTTCTTCGGGATTCATCTGTTCAGTGTACCTGTTACGCTGGGTTTCGCCTGGATCGCAGTGGTGGGTAACTCCGCGCTGTTAAGTGGTGGCGGTTCAACCTGGACTGGCAAACTGCTTCGAGCTGTGAAGACCGGGTTCTGGGCGATTGTACTCGATCTGGTACTCGACCCTGTTGCACATGCGAGAGGATTCTGGGAGTGGCAAGCTCCAGGTGGATTCTACGGTGTTCCGTGGACCAATTACATAAGCTGGTTTATCATGGGCGCATTCTTATCCCTCTTCCTTCCGGCCATGCCTAATGACCGTAGCTCATTGCTGCGTGCGAAATGGTTGTATCAGCTGTTTATTCTTCTGTTCGGCCTACTTGCTCTAAAGGAAGGGATTACAGGCAGCTTTATCATCGCGATTGCTGGTGTGCTTCTTGCCGAAGGGAGCTGGCTCTATGATTCGCGCCGTAAAATCAAAACCGTTTAATCAGATTTTTTCCTTATACAATCACTATTATCTGCTGCGTCGGCGTTTCCGCTCCTTCACTCTCTCGGGGTCACTCGACCCGCAGGTGGATCTCAGGGACAACTCCCCGATCGATCCTAATCGCCCGGTGATCTACTTCATGAACCACAGCTCCTGGTGGGATGGTCTGCTGCTCTATCATGCGGCCAGGCAGACATCGCGAGGAGATCATTATGTGATGATGGAGGAGCAGCAGCTTCAGCAATATGCTTTTTTTCGGAAATTGGGTGCGTATTCGATCAATAAGGAGAGTGCGTCCGGTATTCGGACCTCTCTACAGTACACCAGTGAACTGCTGGATTCAGGCAAAAGGGTCTGGATTTTTCCGCAAGGAGAAATTCTGCATCAGGAGGCTAGACCGATTCAATTCCGTCCAGGCATCGGATTGTTGCTTCGTCGCTCTCCGAATGCCATCGCCGTACCGGTAACCTTGTGCCATGGGATGGTTCAGCATGATTTACCGGAAATATCGATGCAGGCGGGTTCTCCTGTGGTAGAAGACTGGAAGGCATGGAAGAGTGAAGAGATTGCCTCCAGACTCGGCAGTTTGTTGGAAAAGCAACTAGACGATCATAGATCAGCGCTTGTACGGATGGGGCAGGGAAGTTTGCCAGATGCGCTTCCGCTGATTCGTCATGTACGTTCGACAAGTGAAAAATACGATGCGGCACGAAAGCGGGTGAACCGTTAGCATGAATGCATCTGAAATCTTCTGGATTGTGCTTACTTGCATATTGGGCATACAGTTGCTGTTTGCTCTATGGAACGTCTCCTGTCTGCCCAAAGTACGTTCATTCCGAGCAGACCGAATACAAACGCCAGATCTGTTGGTCTCGGTGCTGATTCCAGCCAGAAATGAAAGACTACATATCGAAGGATGTCTGGAAAGTGTGCTCGCGAGCGATACGTCGGGATTCCGGATGGAAGTATTGGTGTTGGATGATCGCTCTGAAGATGAGACAGCGGCCATGGTACAAGCGATTGCGGATCGTGATACGCGTGTGCGTTTGCTGCATGGTGTCGATCTTCCCGAGGGCTGGATGGGGAAATCCCATGCGTGTCACAGGCTGGTTCAGGAGGCTAAGGGAGAATGGTTTATGTTTGTGGATGCGGATGTTCGTCTCGAGCCAAGTGCCATTCGGCAGACTCTGGCAGCAGGGTGTGAGCAGAGCGGGGGGCTGGTAACCGGTTTTCCTTATCAAGTAACGAAGACGTGGATGGAGAAGCTTGTCGTACCGATGATGGTCTTCACCATCATCAGTCATCTGCCTATTTTTATGATACGCAGATCTTCCAGTCCGATGTTTGTGGCCGCTACGGGGGCTTTTTTGCTGATTCATCGCTCCAGTTACGAAGCATCCGGCGGTCATGCTGCCATTCAGGCGCATCTGGTGGATGACATGAGTCTTGCCAAAGCGGTCAAGCGTGCAGGTCATCCGGTGATGCTGACCGACGTGCATGACGTAACGAATACCCGCATGTATCAGAACGGTGCTGAAGTATGGAATGGATACAAGAAAAACATGTACGAAGGTATGGGACGCAAAGACGTACTGCTGCTGGGCACGATGTTGATATATACACTGATGTATATTGTGCCTCCGCTGGGCTTGATTACTGGACTACTGCTGGGCAGTTCGATGTTCATTCTGTATGGATTGATAGGAACTTTATTAGGTATGGCTGTGAAAAGAGTAGCGGATCATGCTGGTGGACAACCGTGGTGGCTGGCCCTTCTGCAACCGGTCAGCATGGCCTGTGTCATTGCCATCGGACTCGCTTCCTGGCAGGCAGGTCGCTCCGGCAAGGGGTATGTATGGAAAGGTAGGCGGTACAGTTGAGAGGTAACGTCATTATTATCGGTACAGGATTCGGAGGTCTGTCATGTGCGATACGACTGGCTTCACAAGGTGTGCAGGTGACCATTCTGGAACGGCAACAACACGTAGGTGGCAAGCTGCAACAGATTGAGCGGGACGGGTATCATTTTGACCGGGGACCGAGCACGATCACGATGCCATCCACCTTTCGTTCAGTGTTTGATCACGCTGGTGTAGCGATGGAAGACTACGTACAGCTATATGAGTTAGAACCGCGCACGCGTAATATATTCGCAGATGGCACAGTGGTAGATTTGTCAGGCAACCGTGGTTGGATGAAGGAGCAGATCGCGGTGTACAGTCCGGAGGATGCGGCTCGTTATGATGCGTTTATGGATGAGTCTGCTGCACTGTATGCGGAAGCCAATCGTCATTTTCTGGGTAAGTTGTTACTGTCTCCTTCTGACAAATACAATCTTCAGATGCTGCGCAGCCTGCTCCGCGTGCGGCCAACGGTGAAGCTGGATAAGCTGCTGCGGTCGTATTTCCAGCATCCGCATACGCTGGCTATGTTCGGGCGGTACGCAACCTATGTGGGATCATCGCCGTATCAATCGCCTTCCATCTTTGCCATGATGGGTCATGTGGAAGCAGAAGTCGGCATCTATGGGGTCAAAGGCGGAACCTATCAACTGATCGAAGGACTGACTCGTCTGGCTCGGGAAAAAGGTGTACAGATCATTACCGGCACAGAGGTCCGGCAGATTGTTGTTCGGAATGGCAAAGTGGCTGGCGTGGATACGGATCAAGGCTTCCGGGAAGCCGATCAGGTGGTTGCCAATGGAGATGTGCTTAGCGTGAATCGACTGTTGCTTGCACCGGAACATCGGAAAGAGATGAGCGATGCCCGCATACGGAAGTATGAACCATCCATTTCGGGATTTGTGACGCTGGCAGGTGTGCGAAGACAATATGATGCACTGCTGCACCATACGGTCTTCTTCCCGGAACGGTATGAACCGGAGTTCGACCATATTTTCCGTGAACGTAAAATGCCCGCCGATCCGACGATCTACATCTGTTACTCTGGTTATTCCGAAGCAGGTATGGCCCCGGCGGGAGCAAGTAACCTGTTCATTCTGGTCAATGCTCCCTATTTGTCGGATTCATGGAATTGGGAGGAACAAATGGAACGTTACGGTGCGTTTGTGCTAGAACAATTGGCGGCGAGGGGAATTACCGGGTTGAACCAATCCGATGTGCTGATCCGGTACACGCCGCGAGATATCGAACGTGATACTTTGGCGCATCAAGGATCGATCTACGGCATCTCGTCCAACTCAGTGAAGCAGACCTTTATGCGACCAGGCAACCGAAGCAAAGATGTCCAAGGACTCTGGTACGTCGGGGGAACCACACATCCTGGCGGAGGAACCCCGATTGTGACGTTGTCCGGACAGCTTGTTGGTGAGCAGTTGGCATCGGAAATCTTGAGATAAGTTTGTTGTGCAGGATGATGGAGTGAAATGTGTTCTGTTGTTCCATGTGCGTGTCATGGTCCGTGCTAACCAGCTTTGAAGGTGCGACGGAAGATCCGAGTTTTTGAGTAGGCATGAAATAGCGGTGCCCTGAGGATCAAGTGAGACATTTGGTAGCAGGGCATCCTTTCAATAGGTGGATTGGAACGTTATACTGGATAGAGTTAATTTGTAATGCTCATAGGATTGATGTTTTTGTCTTTTGCAAAAAGACGTATATACATAGAAGCAAGGAACGGGCAGGTTATTCTGTCGATCCGCACGATTCTCACATAGGAGGTCTCATCATGAATGAACAAGAGCGAGCCGGCGAACGGCTGCTTCCCGAAGTGGCTACGGGAGAACGGAAGCTGGAACACGTGCGCCTCTGTCTTGAGGAGAATGTGGCAGGAGAAGGGGTAACCAGCGGCATGGAGCGGTATGCTTTTCGTCATCATCCACTGCCGGAGCTGGATTTTGAAGAGGTGCATCTGGAGACTTCGTTTATTGGCAAAAAAGTACGCACACCCTTGCTCATCAGTTCGATGACGGGTGGAAGCAAAACAACGGGCGCCATCAATGAGCGCCTCGCCCGAGTAGCAAACGCCAGAGGTTGGGCGCTCGGCGTAGGTTCGATCCGGGCTGCCGTGGAACAGCCGGAACTGGCGAGTACCTTCGATGTGCGGCGCTGGGCACCGGACATCCCGGTCATTGCCAACCTGGGTGCAGTGCAGCTGAACTATGGGTTCACCACAGCTGATTTCCAACGCGCGGTAGATATTGCGGGTGCGGATATGCTTGTGCTTCACCTTAACACCTTGCAGGAAGTCTTTCAGCCAGAAGGTAATACCAACTTCAGTGGATTATTTCAACGGATTGAAAACTTGTGTCGTGAGTTAGACGTGCCTGTTGGCGTAAAAGAAGTAGGGTTTGGCATCGATGGCGTGACGGCTCAACGCCTATATGAAGCGGGTGTGGCGTTTATCGATGTGGCTGGTGCAGGCGGTACAAGCTGGGTACAGGTGGAGAAGTACCGTAACAATAACCCGGTACGCCGGGCTGCTGCTGAAGCTTTTGCCGACTGGGGCATTCCCACAGCGGAGTGTATTCAGGAAGTGCGGGCGCTGAACCCAGTGGGTGCACTTATTGGTAGTGGTGGACTGTACACGGGCGTAGACGCGGCCAAAGCCCTCGCGCTCGGTGCGGATCTCGCTGGTTTTGGCCGATCTCTTCTTGAATCTGCAGTCGCTTCCGATGATGCGCTGAATGAGCGTTTGGAACAGGTCGAATTCGAGCTGCGTACCGTGATGTTTGGCATTGGCGCAGGGCGGATTGAGGATTTGAAACAGACGGAGCGGCTGGTGGAACGGCGTTAGGCTTGCATGCGATGAAGCTTCCTGTTAGACACTCTATTGATCTACAAACCTGCGATATAGAATACTACTAAAAAACCTTTCTCTTACTTGATTGATATCAAATAAAAGAAAGGTTTTTTAGTAGTAAACTGTAAGCAACTACATTAATATTCTTGTCAATTAGTCTAATGCACTACGGAGACAGTTAGATTAACTGCTTATACTGTAACAAACGATATAAAATATCAGCCAACATGGCTCTTGTCACTGGTTGGTGTACACCATTTTCGAAGTCCTCTGCCTTCAGAATCTCCAGTTCTGATAAAGTTTGAGTATAGATATAACTCCAATGTTGATTTTCTCCTGTAATTTTAGCTTGCTCTATATTAAACGCATGTACTAATATTTTGGCAAGCTCACCTAGTGTTAACTGTCCTGACGGATTAAATAAATGGTTATAACCATCTATAACTCCGCCTTGCTGTAGGTTTAATATTGCACTATAACTCGGATGATTAGTTGGCACATCTTCAAAGCTTACAACTTCCCTTACTGCATCAAATTCTACTAAGCGATTGATCAACAATGCAAGATGATGTCTTTGAATGAAGTCATTTGGACCGAATTGACCATTTTCATACCCCTTCAATATCCCTTTTTGTGCTAATTTATTAATACTATTTTCAGCCCAATGTCCATCTATATCAGTAAAATATTTTTCTACCGGTGCTTCAGGTTCTTGTTCTGATTCAATGTTTTCTGTATCTTCTATTTTTTGTTCAACAACTGCTGGAGTAACTGATGGCACAACTGGTGATGTAACTGGAACTGGTGACGTAACTGGTGGGCTATTAATAGCATTCCACTTTGCAAATAATGTTTTATTTTCTGTGACTTTGTCAGTATCGAAATTCCAAGTTGTTGTAAGAGCTTGATCTACATACCATCCTCCGAATACATAACCTGACCTTGTTGGAGCCACTGGTGCTGTAATCGTCGTATCATAGTTTATATCAGTTAAATCGGCCACCTGACTACCACCATTACTATTAAAGGATATCGTATATCTATGGGGAGTATATTGTGAATACAATGTTGTATTAGCATTTATTGAACGAGTAAAGTCCCAAGCTGCTTGCAATGTTTCGTCGCTATACCAATTTTCAAATGTATAACCTTGTTTTGTTTGCGAAGCAACAACCAACGCGTCCAATGACGGTAAGCTACCTTCAAACGTAATCGTATTAAGACTGTTAGAAGCAAAAGCGTACGGATCGATACTTGTGACACTAGCAGGAATCGTTACATGGGTTAGTTTATTGCGAGCAAACACACTGTGCTCTATCACAGTCAAGTGATTTGGAAGAGTAATACTCGTCAATTCATTATTACTAAAAACACTATTTTTAAGGGATGTTAAACTATTTGGAATAGTCACACCCACTAGTTTATTATTAGAAAAAGCATCTATTTCAATAGTCGTTACACTATCAGGCATGGTCACACTTATTAATTCATTACTATGAAAGGCACCATTACCAATACGCGTCACACCATCAGGAATGACTACAGTTGTTAATTTATTACTCATAAATATCGCAGGATTTAGACTCGTCAAACTACTAGGTAATATGATACTTGTCAAATTATTTTGGAAAAAAGCGCCAGTACCAATAACCGTAATGTTGTTTGAAAGTGTCACATTACTTAGATTATTAGAGGAGAATGCATAATCCCCTATACTTGTCACACCATCAGGGATAACAAGATCAACTATACGATTCGAAGCAAAAACACGATCCGAAATAGAAGTGACACTGTCCGGAATCGTTACACTTGTTAAAGAATTACTATGAAATGCGCTACTACCAATGGATAGTAGACCTTCGGGAATCGTTACACTTGTTAATCTTTTAGAACGAAACGCTTCATTTCCTATGGCAGTTACGGCATACCCATCTATTTCATCAGGGATAATAATATCGTTTGAACTACCCGTATATCCGGTTATTGTCGCTGTTGAATTAGACAATGTATATTCAAACTCACTAGGTACATCAGCATTTACCTTATTAAAACTGATTGGTAAAACTAACATTGCTACTGCTAACATTACTCCTACTATTTTTTTCATAATCCTTCTCCTTATTAAAATTCTAAATGATACAAAATGGCCGTATCTTGTTACAATCACTTGAACTATAGCATACTGTACATGCTCTGAGTTTAAAGAAATCTTTGTAATTAAATCTGAATATTCATTATCATTTATAGCGAAATGAGATATTTCACACGATGGGAAAACTGTCCCCTACTGAAGCTCCTAAACTTACTGTGTCATCACTTCCAATTGAGCTAGAATAGTATCATTCTTGTAACTCAAGGATCTGTTATAAAAGATATCCCGATCAGAAGTTTATGCCACCTTTTTACATACATTCCTCTTTCACAGTGACATTCTCATTGGTTACAGTAACGTACGAATTGCCGGACAAGTATTCCGTATAACCGCATACCACCTCGTTATATGTTTTTCCACGACTGTCGGTAAACGTAAGGTAAACAGACGATTCTCCTGAAACTTGCAGCTGTGGGAAGAATTTTAGATTCTCACCGCTGGGGATATTCTCCTCCAATAAATGTAGGGAGCCACTCTCATTGTTGTTAAACGAGTTGTCGCCTTTGGTCAGGCTTGTCTGAATATTGGTGAGGTCATAGTCAGACTGATTGTGGATCGTGATCCTTAAGTGGCAAAAGGGATCGACTGCATTCAGCAAGCTCATAAAGGCGATGATGCATATGACGAGTATGATAGCGGATAAGATAATCATTTTCTTTTTAGAGAATTGGCGACGTGTGTTCAATGTGATCCACTCCTTTCCTTCATGAGGTATAAACGGTTCAAACAGATCAATAGTTATAAACAAGATGGAAAATATGAAACTCAAATTTAAATCGTCAGAATAACTTCATGCGCTAAGCGAGAGAACAGGATACAATAAGATACTAGTAGTGCAAAAAGGACTGCACAGAGTTCATACATAATTAAGACCACTCAACATAAGGAGGGGAATAAGTTGAAACTTTCTCCAATGAATCAGGAAGATTATGCGAGTTTCCGCATTCGATCGATTAAGGATTTTGCACAGGAAAAAGTAGAAGCGGGCACCTGGGCTGAGGAAGAGGCACAGCAACTGGCGGAGGAATCTTATGAACGTTATCTGCCAGAAGGCTTGAACACAGCGGGAGCGTATCTCTACAATCTGATGCATCCTGTGGATGGAAATGTGGGGTATATCTGGTTTAACATCACGGATAATCGCCGTGGGAAGGATGCTTTTTTGCTGGATATTGTGGTTGAAGAAGCACACCGTGGTAAGGGATATGGAACAGAGACAATGCAGGCGCTTGAACAGACAGCCTTGAGTCTTGGCGTGGATCGCATTGGTTTGCATGTCTTTGGACATAATGTGCGGGCGAGCAGCCTGTATCGCAAGATGGGATATGAGGTAACGGATCTAACCATGTACAAAGAAATCAAAGGGTAAACCTAATAGCGGATAATCTTAGCCAGAGTTATCATCTACACAAAACGAATCATCCGCAGTAACCGGGGATTTCGGGAAGCGGATGGGACTCTGGTCGAATTGGCGAAGTTCCTTGATGCCTTGAGGTTTGTCATATATAATGTATAGGATTATCCATACCGAACAAGTAATCAATGAGGAGTTGTCATATACATGGCTTTGAAAGCAGGAATTGTAGGGCTTCCGAACGTCGGAAAATCTACGTTGTTTAACGCAATTACACAAGCAGGTGCCGAATCGGCAAACTATCCGTTCTGTACGATTGACCCTAACGTGGGGATCGTTGAAGTACCCGATGAGCGTTTGGACAAACTGACAGAACTCGTTGTACCTAAGAAAACAGTACCAACGGCGTTTGAGTTTGTAGATATCGCTGGTCTTGTTCGCGGTGCGAGCAAAGGTGAAGGTCTGGGTAACAAGTTCCTTGCCCACATTCGTGAAGTGGATGCAATTGTACACGTGGTACGTTGCTTTGTAGATGAGAACATCACACACGTCGATGGTAAAATTGACCCGGTGAGCGACATCCAGACGATCAATCTGGAGCTGATCCTGGCCGATATCGAGAGTGTTGAGAAGAAAATCGATCGCTCCAAGAAAAACATGAAGGGCGGCAACAAGACTGCCTCTCAAGAAGTAGAAGTGTTGGAGAAAGTGAAGGCTGTGCTGTACGATGACAAGCCGGCACGCAGCATGGAACTTACGGATGATGAGCTTCTGATCATACGTGATCTGCACTTGCTTACCCTGAAGCCTGTTCTGTACGCAGCCAATGTAGCTGAGGACGAAATCGGCGACGTGGCGAACAATGCTTACGTGCAAAAAGTAAGAGAATTCGCAGCTGCTGAGAACGCAGAAGTGGTGCCAATTAGTGCAAAGGTTGAAGAAGAAATTTCTGAGCTGGAAGGCGAAGATAAACAAATGTTCCTGGAAGAACTCGGTATCGAGGATTCCGGTCTGAACCTGTTGATCAAAGCGGCTTACAAATTGCTCGGTCTGTACACATACTTCACAGCAGGCGTACAGGAAGTTCGTGCATGGACAATCCGTAAAGGAACGAAAGCACCAGGCGCAGCGGGTGTCATTCACACCGACTTCGAACGCGGATTCATCCGTGCAGAAGTTGTTTCCTACGACGATCTGGTTGCAGCGGGTTCCATGAACGGTGCCAAAGAGCGCGGACAACTTCGTCTTGAAGGTAAAGAGTACGTTGTAAATGACGGCGACGTTATGCACTTCCGTTTCAACGTATAAGTTGTTACACCTTTATATGTAGATTCAATAACCAAAACCCTACGATCTTCTCGTGAAGATTGTAGGGTTTTTAGTATCGATGTATTGGGCCACTTCAATCGTAATGTACATATGTATACTTCAATTCATACGACGATTGCTTAGTTACCAACAATAGTCTTGAAAGAATAGTGTTCTTTATTTATATCAAACGAATCTGCAAGCATTCTTTCGCCATTCCTAGCTTGATTAAGAAGATCGGGGTCTAATTCAGCTAACAGCAATTCAACGTTGTCTTGCGAGGCATCAATTAGATTATCACCTAGAGGGTTCCATACACCACTATGTCCACACGTATCCCAGACTCCGGTTGTTCCAACGTGATTACACATCGCTGTAAATATCGTATTATCCAGAGCGCGGGCAGGAAACCATACTCGTGACTCTTTATACCCCATTCCTTTACTAAAGAGAGAGCTACCCATATATAAATGACAGCCATTCTGTGCTAAAAGACGAGAATGTTCAGGGAAACCTGCGTCATAACAGATGGCCATCCCAATGTTCCAGCCCTTTAATTTGATGATGACCTGCTCATTATTGGTTGAAAATATTTCCTTCTCCGTTTGAAACAAATGAGACTTGTCATAAAAGCCTACTTCATTTCCATGGGGATCTATTATAATTGAAGAGATGAACACATCCTCGCCTCTTCTTACAGGGGTTCCGATGATTGACCAAATGCCGTACTTTTGACATGCTTGACGCAATTTTTCAATCCTCGCATCATTAATGGAGAGCGTATATTCAGTTAAATTGGATTCTACGATTTCTGGCACATACCCTGTAAGATATTTTTCTGGAAACATAATAATATCGGCATGCTCTTTTCCAGCTTCTTCAATCATCTCATAAGCCCTGTTAACGTTCTCTTCAATATTTCCGTCGATCGAAGAACACTGTGCCAAAGCAATCTTTAATTTTTCTGTTGGAAAAACAGCTGGTGTTAAGTTCATATCATCCATTCCCTCCTAAAATATCAGAACCATGAATTATAGAGTCCATTGTATATATTTTACAACATCAGAAAGAAACTTGAATGATCTATTTGTTACATTCATTTCCGGTAGGCTAATTCATGAGCAGGATGGTCACGAGTGAAGGGTGAGAAAGTTGCATTATAAAAATTAGTTCATCCGCCTGCGGAACAGTTACTATTCAGAACCATAAGAATATGCTATAATTAAGAGTCGTATACCACGTTGAATTTCGCGCTCGAACGGATGAGCTGAAGCGGGCTTCACACAGGGTACACGATTTCTTGATATCACTTTAAAAGTAAAGGATTTGATGACGTTGTAGCGATGTTATACGTCGATCATACATGAATGTGAATACATGCTGCGGTCAGGGGATTCGGTGAGAATCCTGTGCGTTGTGGAATATAGATTATAGATGTTATGAATAATGAAACCGAAATAATTATTGTAAACGATATTTGCATGGACAAAATAATGCGTGAGGTGACTATACATGTTGGATAAATTACAGGCGTTAGCCGACCGTTATGACAAGTTGAGTGAGTTGCTGTGTGACCCGGATGTAGCAAGCGACAACAAAAAGTTGCGGGAATATTCCAAAGAACAATCCGATCTGCAACCGACTTATGAAGCGTACAATGAGTACAAACAGGTAAGTGAGGATCTTGAAGCAGCCAAGGAAATGCAGGGCGAAAAACTGGATGATGAGATGCGCGAAATGGTCAAAATGGAAATTGACGAACTGAGCACTCGCCAGAAAGAACTGGACGAATTGATTCGTGTACTCATGTTGCCAAAAGATCCGAATGACGACAAGAACGTTATTGTGGAGATTCGCGGAGCAGCTGGTGGAGATGAAGCAGCGTTGTTTGCAGCAGATCTTTACCGTATGTACACACGTTATGCAGATGCACAAGGCTGGCGTGTAGAGCTGATGGACGTGAACACGAATGATCTCGGTGGATTCAAAGAGGTTGTTTTCCTGATCAACGGACGCGGCGCATACAGCAAAATGAAATACGAAAGCGGCGCACACCGTGTACAACGTATTCCAACAACCGAGTCTGGCGGACGTATTCATACGTCAACTTCAACGGTTGCAGTTATGCCTGAAGCTGAAGATTTTGATATCGAAATTCATGATAAAGACATCCGTGTTGATACCTTCTGTTCCAGTGGTGCCGGTGGACAATCGGTTAATACCACGAAATCCGCAGTACGGGTAACGCACGTTCCAACGGGAATCGTTGCGACATGTCAGGATGGAAAATCACAGAACTCCAACAAAGAAAAAGCGTTGCAGGTTCTGCGTACACGTATCTTCGATATGAAACGTATGGAAGAGGAAGCAAAGATATCCGTTGAGCGGAAAAGTAAAGTGGGAACGGGCGACCGCAGTGAGCGGATTCGTACGTACAACTTCCCGCAAAGCCGTGTGACGGATCACCGTATCGGTCTGACGATGCACAAGCTGGATCAGATCATGAACGGGGAGATTGAAGATATCTTGTCTGCACTGACGATTGCTCAGCAGACCGAGTTGATGGATAGAGGAGAATAATCTGTGACCCGCGCGCAGTTTGTCATGACGCCGGAACAGAGCTGTCGGGAAGCCTTCGTGGAGGCTTCCTCTTTTTTGGAGAAGTGCGGCGTGTACGAGCCGCAAAACAATGCTCGGCTGCTGCTGGAACATGTACTCGGCGTTTATGGCGCCGCGTATTACATGATGCAGCCGGAGCCTTTTCCCAGCGAGCATCGCAGCCGCTGGGAGGACGCGGTCACGCGCAAGGCTGCGGGTGAGCCGGCGCAATACATTATCGGCAGCCAGGAATTCTATGGGCTGCCCTTCGAGGTCACGCCGGCCGTGCTGATTCCGCGGCCGGAGACCGAGCTGTTGGTCGAGGCTGTGCTGCGCGAAGCCGACCGCGTGTTTCCTGACGGCGCTCCGCTCGCCGTCGATATCGGCACGGGCAGTGGTGCCATCGCGGTGACGATGGCTTCACTGCGCCCGCGCTGGCAGGTCGGCGCCGGGGATCTCTCGGCGGCTGCCCTGCAAGTGGCCGCGCGGAACGCGGCCGCGAACGGCGTACAGATCGACTTCCGTGAAGGCGATCTGCTGGCCCCGTTCGCCGGGGCTCGGGTGGACATCCTGGTGTCCAACCCGCCATACATCCCGGCGGCGGATATCGCCGGGTTACAGCAAGAGGTGCGCGATCATGAGCCGCGCATGGCACTGGATGGCGGCCCGGACGGGCTTGCACCGTACCGTATCATGCTGGAGCAACTGGCGCTGCTGCCTGCGCCGCCGCAGATCATTGGTTTTGAGCTGGGTCAGGGGCAGGCTCGCGACATCGCAGATTTGCTTGAATCGGCGGGACATTGGCCGGAAATTATCATTGTACCGGACCTTGCCGGAATCGAGCGGCATGTCCTGGGTGTTCGTACTTCGGAACAGGTGACGAAAATGTAAGGTTCTGCGGGTTTTCTTTTTGCCGTGAAATCCTCTACAATGAGATATACCGAAGATTTCTGAATGCTTGGGGGAACATAATTACATGCTGCACAAATTTAAAAAGATAGACTATTCTATTGTCTTTATACTCGTTATTCTGATGGGTATCAGTATTTTGTCGATTTACAGTACAACGTTTGGTCGTCCAAAGCTGGAGGCACTCCCGAAAAGCGCAGTGATCTTTTATATTTTGGGCTTCGTAGTCTTTTTTGGGATGTCGATGATCAACTATAAATTCATAATCAAAAATTATTTATATATCTATGGCGTGGGTATGCTCCTGCTCATATTTGTTATGTTCTTTGGTAAGGAGTATTACGGGGCGAAAGGCTGGCTGTCTATCTTCGGGGTCAGTTTGCAGCCTGCTGAGTTGTTCAAGTTATGCCTGATTGTGTTTTTATCGGCCTTTTTGGCCCGAAAGAAAAATCGTCCGCTCTATTTTGGGCGTGATGTTATTCCAATCTCACTCTGTGTTCTGCCGCCTTTACTACTCGTATTGCTTCAAAATGACTTGGGAAATGCGTTAAGTTATGTAGTCATTCTTGTAGGCCTACTATGGATTGGTAACATTAAATTTACGCATGCCCTTATTGGCTTTATGATCGCAGTGGCTGCCTTTATCGGTGGTACACAGGCGTATATTCATTACCATGATGAGATTGTTAAATTTCTGAATGGCATTGGACGTTCACACTGGGCGGATCGTTTTGACCCCTGGCTTGTACCAGAGTTGACCTCAAGAGATGTGCTCTGGCAGACGTATAATGCGAAGCTTGCGATTGGTTCTGGTGGTATTACAGGCAAAGGGTATATGGAAGGCACGACGATTCAGTCGAATCGGGTGCCGCTGGCCTATGCGGATTCCATCTTCGTACAGATTGGGGAGGAATTTGGCTTTATCGGTGCCTCGGTATTGCTTCTCCTGTACTTTATCCTGATTCACAGGCTGGTGCTGATTGCACTGGAGTGTAAGGATCGTGCCGGGCCATATCTAATTGTAGGTATTATAGCGATGCTGCTTTACCAAATCTTTGTCAATATCGGTCCATTCATTGGTCTGATGCCATTGACAGGGATTACGCTGCCGTTTATTAGTTCGGGTGGTACCTCCATTATGATCAACATGATCAGTATGGGGATTGTGATGAGTATCAAGGTTCATACGGAAGAGAACGAGGATATCCTCGGCTCTGCGGAACAACCTAGCATTACCGATTTGGTGAAGAAATTGCTAAGACGCAAGCCATCCCAGCAAGAGCAATAACGTTCTCGAATCAAAACTTGAAATAACACGTCAGGTATTTTCATATGAGTCCGTTAACTATAGAACCCTGGAACAGATCAGCCCAAGTCACATTGGGATGAATGTTGCAGGGTTTTTATTGTTTTTACGGTGTTAATCGGCGGCCATGGAATAATTCAATGTTTAACCTGAAGCGATCCAGATTTCCTTTTTATTATCCAATTATATACAATGGTAATATTGAGTTTAATTGGAAATGATAGAATGATAGATTTCAGGGGGCTGGACGGAGTCATGTTGAGAATGCTGAAGAAGATGGACGGTGTGATTCTTTTTGTAATGCTGTTGCTCATGATTATAAGTATATTTGCGATTTACAGCGGAACGCAGACAGATGCCAACCTGGCGAATCATCATGTCAAAACGATTTATTTCTATGTAGCCGGGTTTATTGCGGTGCTTATAATCGGGCTTGTGAATTACAAGTTATACGTGAAATATGCGTTTTATTTGTATGGCTTGGGGATCATACTGCTGATCCTGGCCAATGTCCTGGGCAGTTCAATCAATAATGCCAACGGCTGGCTGAAGCTGGGCGACAATTTTTCTTTTCAACCGGCAGAGCTGTTCAAGATGATTCTGATTCTGTTTCTCGCTCATTTGATCGTGAAGAGACAACGAGGTACGCTGAAATTTTGGAGAGATATTGTGCCGATTGGCTGTTGGGCGTTTATTCCGTTTGCTCTTGTTATGGCTCAGAATGATCTGGGGAATGCGCTGGGGTATGTGGTTATTGTGGCTGCGGTATTCTGGATTGGAAATATGAGACTAAAGCACGCATTGATTGGGCTGGCGATTGTGGCAGTGGCGTTCTTTGGCTTTGTCAAAGCCTATACCTTCTACCATGACGAAGTGTTCACCTTTCTTGAAAAGATAAAAAGGGAGCATTGGGCGGAACGGATTGACCCCTGGCTTGTACCGGAAAAGGCTACCTCCAAAGCTTCCTGGCATACGAAAAATGCAGGATTGGCCATTGGTTCAGGGGGTATCATCGGAAAAGGTTATTTGCAAGGAACATCCGTTCAGAGTGGACGAGTGCCCTATACGTATTCCGATTCCATTTTTGTCGTGATCGCAGAGGAGTTTGGGTTTGTCGGTGCATCCATACTGATTCTGTTGTACTTTATTCTGATCCACCGCATGGTGCTGATTGCTCTGAGATGCAGAGATCGCGCGGGACCCGTCATCATTGTAGGCATTATCGGGATGCTATTGTATCAGGTGTTCGAGAACGTGGGGGCGTTCCTTGGGCTGATGCCGCTCACAGGTATTACGTTGCCGTTCATCAGTTACGGGGGGACCTCTTTGCTTATTAATATGGCTTGTATTGGTGTAGTCATGAGCATTAAGTTGTACGGGCAAGAAGAGGAGGATGAACTTCTGATGGGGGAGCAGCAACCCCGGTTATCGGAACGTTTATGGAATATGCTCAAGAAAGAGAAAAGTGCTGTGTAACTGTTGAGTCGGTATAGGCGAAAAGTTAAGTGATGGAGCGTATAACGTGATCGTACTTAGAAATAAAGAGGTTGATTTGCCCTGTAACCAGGTGCAGATCAGCCTTTTTAGCATGAGTGGTGAGGGAATGTAAATCATAGTATCGATTTAGTAGATTTATTGCAAATGCTAGGTTTACTTCCGGTTCTCCGGGGCATACTGATAGACATGAGAGAGTTGCAGGCAACGTGATCAGAGAGCCGAGGGGGAGAACGGAATGAACAGACGAATTGTAAAGCAAATTGGACTTATTATTGTATGTCTTATGATGATTATCATGATGTGGGAAGGTCAGAAAACGGATGCAGCTGTGGCAGCCGCAGCGATTCCAGAACAATCGATTCGTTTGCGTATTCTAGCAAACTCGGATGCACCGGGAGATCAATTGGTGAAACGCGAGATTCGGGATGCTGTCGTTGCTCAGATGGGCGAGTGGGTAGCCGAGCTGGAGAATCCGCAAAGTCTGGATGAAGCGCGCCAGGTCATTCGTGAGCATTTGTCCGAGATTGAGAATAAAGTAGGAGAAGAGTTAGCGAGTCGTGGCTTGCATTATGCATATCAGGTGGAGTTGGGTTCTGTTCCGTTCCCGACCAAACTATATGGTGGTACCGTGTATCCTGCTGGCGATTATGAAGCGGTTCGGATCACGCTGGGCGAAGGAAAAGGTCAGAACTGGTGGTGTGTGTTGTTCCCGCCGCTGTGCTTCATTGATGCAGGGACTGGGGATGCCCTGGCGAAACCTTCAACGGTATCGGCCATAACGGCAGAACCTGGAGATGTAGAGGCATCCGTACAGGGAGATACACCGGAGGCGAGATTCTTTCTGTGGGATATGGCTGTGAAACTGTGGAGTTGGGTCACTGGATTATTCGCATAACAACGAATTTGTACTATGTAAAGGGGCGACTTCGATTCAGGAAGCTGCCTTTTTTATATGAACTGGTGGTGAAGTTACATTGAGACTCATGCGTGGAGTGAAGTGTGAAGGGCATCCGAGGCGGGACAGGTATGTTATAATTACTTATATTGAATATGGATATGAACTAACCTACTTGAAGTTTAGGAATGATGATATATGAGCAGAGAAAACGAACCATTGCAACACACCTCTGAGATGAGGGATGGTAAAGAAGACCGTGATATGAAAGTTCCGGGAGAGCTGGTTACCGAGATGTGGGATGTACGCGTCTTGGTTAGCGCTGAGAATGATCATGGAATGGGTAATATTGAAACGGTGGATGTGAAAAAGGGGAGCGCCGATCAACAGGCGCTCGCCGACTTGCAGGCCGCCGCAGCCTGCATTCGTCAAGGTCAGACGGTGGCCTTTCCGACCGAGACGGTCTATGGCTTGGGTGCTGATGCGCGTAGCACGGCAGCCGTGGAGGCCGTATTTGTCGCCAAAGGCCGACCTTCTGACAATCCACTGATCGTGCATATCGCGCACCGTGACCAGTTGGATGCTCTGGTCACGGAAGTGAATGAAACGGCGGAAGCGCTAATGGCGGCCTTCTGGCCGGGACCATTGACGCTTGTGCTGCCGGTTAGGCCGGGGGCGGTGTCCCCGCGTGTCACCGCCGGGCTGGACACGGTGGCCGTGCGCATGCCGGACCATCCGGTGGCCTTGCAGTTGATCGCGGCGGCGGCGTGCCCTGTGGCTGCGCCAAGCGCCAACCGCTCCGGGCGGCCAAGCCCGACACTCGCGTCGCATGTGCGCGAGGATCTGGATGGCCGCATCGGCGGCATCGTGGACGGCGGCCCCACCGGGGTGGGCGTCGAGTCCACGGTGGTGCAGGTCGGTGACAACGGTACCGTCACCATCCTGCGCCCTGGCGGCATTACGGCGGAACAGCTGTCCGCCGTTGCCGCCCGTGTCGCCACGGACCCCGCGCTACTCGCGGATGTGGCCGATGGCGTGGGCAGCCCGGCGCCGCGCTCGCCGGGCATGAAGTACACGCACTACGCACCCGCAGGGGCGCTGTGCGTGGTGGAGGGGCCGCCCGCAGCGGTGGCGGCCTGGATCGGCGCCGCCCTTGCAGAGGCGGCGCTGCGCGGAGAGCGCACCGCTGTGCTGGCGTTCGCCGAGCACGCGGAGCAGTACCGCGCCGATGCCGTGTTCTCGCTGGGCGACGCCAGCGAGCTGGAAGAAGCAGCGCGCCGGCTATATGCCGCGCTGCGCAGCTGCGATGAGCAAGGCGCCACATATATTGTGGCTGAAGCCTGCTCACGCGAAGGGCTGGGAGCAGCCGTCATGAATCGGCTGCTCAAGGCTGCGGGGAACCAACTCATACAAGTTGGCAACCAGCAACCCTCATAACCTCTCCTGATCATACAGTCAGGAGAGTGCTCAACTTTTTTACAAAACAACATCAATATACCTATAAAGCCAGCATCGAAATCATTAGATCCGTCGCCGTTTACCTTTCATCGGTCATGTTTGAGTCCTTGTCCGCATAACGTGTACAAGAACCTTTACGTGACTTGGGGGTATGGGGATGTGGGATGTGTCTGCCCATGTAGGGCAGTTGGTAACCATTTTGATCATGGCTGTTGCGCTTGGCCTCGATGCGTTCTCGCTCGGAATCGGAATTGGCATGAAGGGCATTCGGCTGCGGGATGTATTGCGGATCAGTACAGTAACAGCGCTGTTTCATATCATCATGCCGCTCATCGGCATGTACATGGGCAAATACGTCAGCTCGCTGCTGGGTGACATTACGACCTATGCGGCAGGTGGATTGCTTATCCTGCTGGGCGGTCATATGATTCTGAATGCATTCCGAGAAGGCGATACGAAGCTGGTGGACCACCGTTCCCTGCTCGGCGTCGTTTTGTTCTCCCTCAGTGTAAGTGTGGATTCGTTTTCCGTGGGTGTTTCACTAGGGATGTTTAGTAGTGATCTGGTATTGACCGTACTTGCTTTCGGCCTGTGTGGCGGGGTGATGTCGGTTATGGGTCTGCTATTAGGTCGCCGGGTGAGCCGGAATCTTGGTGATTACGGTGAAGCCATTGGTGGCGCAATCTTGCTTGCGTTTGGACTTTTGTTTATATTTTAGAATAAAACTTGAGAAATCATATCATTCGCATCATATGTAAAATGGGGAGGCTAACACAATGAAACATATTTTATTCGTATGTACAGGAAATACGTGCCGCAGCCCCATGGCAGAGGGGCTTTTGCGAAAATTGGCATCGGAGCGCGGCATTCAGGTAGAGGTTCGCTCCGCAGGTGTCGCAGCAACGTCGGGTATGCCGATTTCCCGTCATGCTGAAGCAGTTTTGAGAGATCATAACGTTGAAGGTCCGCCGCATTCCACACAACTTAGCTCCAACTTGGTGGGATGGGCTGATCTGGTTCTTACGTTAACACGCAGTCATAAACAGCATGTCATGCAGGTATTTCCCGACTCGGTCCACAAAACCTATACATTGAAAGAATATGTGGAGGATGATGAACAGGTATTGAATGATGTTCAGGAATTGGACAGCCTGTTTGCGACGCTGGAGATGAAACGTGCCCTTGGGCAAGAGATCCTGGCATCGGAGCGTGAGCGAGCTATCGAGATCAGACAACGAATTCCAAGTTTCGACATCTCTGATCCGTTTGGTGGAAGTCGTGATGATTACAATATCGCTGCGGCCGAGATTCGGACCGCATTGGACCGGCTTTTGGATAAGCTAGGATAATTCTGATCCTGCAGGGCAGGTTATAAAAACAGGACACATGATGTAAATTAACCGTTGATTTTAGCCGCGGGTTGTTTTATGATGAAGGGGAAAACAGGGATCCGGTGTAACTGGCGACGAAGTGGGCATAACCACGATGGAGCACCGGAACAAACGGCCGGTCGCCTGGGCAAAAGAGCAATTCTGCGTTACCCGCAGACTGCTCTTTTTTTCGTCTTTCATCTGATTATTCGCTATAATAGTACCTGAGATGCCGTGCAAGAATACAAAGGACAACCAAGTTAAAGCGGGCATGATTTTATCGGGAGGCGATGATAGGATGACTATTGAGTTAGATTCGGAACAACCCGGATTGCAGGAACAGACCGCATCCATTCTGCATGAACTGGCGCTTGCCGGACAGCTTGGGCCTGGACAGATCGTTGTGATCGGTACAAGCACAAGTGAAGTCGCAGGCCAGCGGATTGGTACGAGTGGTGCCATTGAGGTGGCGCAGCAGCTTCTTGCGGGTATACGCGAGGTGCAGGAGGAGTTCGGTTTTGACACAGTATTCCAATGTTGTGAGCATCTGAACCGTGCGCTGGTAATGGAACGTTCTGTGCTTACTCGTCTTGGATTGACTGAGGTTGGTGCAGTACCCGTGCCCAAGGCCGGAGGTTCAATGGCATCCGCAGCATATCGTTCGCTGACCGATCCATGCCTGGCTGAACATTTGCAGGCCCATGCGGGACTGGACATTGGGGAGACGATGATTGGAATGCATCTCCGGCATGTAGCCGTACCTTTTCGTACAGCGCTCCGTTATGTTGGAGATGCACGTGTGACGACAGCGTTGACTCGTCCGAAGTTGATTGGCGGCGAACGCGCGGTGTATCGTATGGAAGAACAACCAGATTCGACATTTTGTGACTAACATATAAAACGAGACTGATTGGGTTACACTCCTGACTTTGATTGCATCACCATCTTCCGATCGCTGTTATCCCCAGATTTTTTAATTCCCTATTAAAGGGGAAATCCGGTGATAAAGGCGACCACTTCGTTTCTTCAGATTGGTGTTGCACTCGCCGTTTTCGTGTAAACATTAGTTCCGCTTTATAACTTCACTTATAACTGGGAGGAATTTAATCATGGAACAATTGCGCAAGAATGACCCGGCAGTACTGGAAGCAATGAATCTTGAACTGAAACGTCAACAGAACAACATCGAACTGATTGCATCCGAGAACATCGTAAGTGAAGCAGTAATCGAAGCATTGGGATCTGTTCTGACCAACAAGTACGCTGAAGGATATCCAGGTAAACGTTACTATGGCGGTTGTGAGCATGTGGACATCGTTGAAGACATCGCGCGTGATCGTGCAAAAGAATTGTTCGGAGCAGAACATGTGAATGTTCAACCTCACTCCGGTGCACAAGCAAACATGGCGGTATATCTTGCAGCGTTGAAGCCTGGTGATACTGTACTCGGTATGAACCTTGCCCATGGTGGACACCTCACACACGGTAGCCCGGTTAACGCATCCGGTTTGCTGTACAACTTCGTAGCATACGGTGTACAAGAAGACACATTCCTGATTGATTATGATGAAGTGCGCAAAGCGGCTTTCAAACACCGCCCTCGTCTGATCGTTGCAGGTGCAAGTGCCTATCCGCGTACCATTGACTTTGAGAAGTTGGCTTCCATCGCCAATGATGTAGGCGCATTGTTCATGGTGGACATGGCTCACATCGCAGGACTGGTTGCTGCTGGATTGCATCCAAGCCCAGTTCCACATGCGCATTTCGTAACAACAACAACACACAAAACGCTGCGTGGACCTCGTGGTGGTATGATCCTGTGCCGTAAAGCATGGGCAGCAGCAATTGATAAAGCCGTATTCCCTGGTTCCCAAGGTGGACCTCTGATGCACGTGATCGCTTCCAAAGCGGTAGCATTCGGTGAAGCTTTGCAGCCATCGTTCAAAACGTATGCAGAGAATGTTGTGAAAAACGCACAGGTTCTGGCTGAAACACTGATTGCTGAAGGATTGAACATCGTATCTGGTGGTACAGATAACCACTTGATGCTGATCGACACACGCAGTGTGAACATCACAGGTAAGGAAGCTGAGCATGTACTCGATTCCATCGGCATTACCGTGAACAAAAATGCAATTCCATTCGACCCTACAAGCCCGTTTGTAACGAGCGGTATTCGAATTGGTACACCTGCTGCAACTTCCCGTGGCATGAACGAAGAAGCGATGGTTGCTATTGGTAAGATTATTGCCAAAACATTGAAAAATCCTAAAGATACGGCGAAGCTGGATGAAGCTCGTGCAGAAGTGACTGCACTGACAGACCAATTCCCGCTCTATACCGACCTTAAATACTAGGATTACTAAAAATATTGCTCGTGCTGTTTGTATTTGAGTTTCTCTAAAATGGAATACAAAATAACGAAGCAGACAGAATGAGGCCGTAGAAGCGAAGCGTTCGCATTTATTCCCGAATTTACACCTTCATAAGGTGATTCATAAAATTCGGGAATAACAGCGATTGAAGGAGCATTCTGGTGGCGGAGTGCAATTGTATTTATCATTTTCCTTATCTCAATAACACAACAGCATGAGCAAAACAGGACCGGATGGATCATTTTCCGGTCCTGTTTTTTATAGGATTCGGTATTCTGTAATGATTGGGTGCCCTTTGATGGTGTAATTCGTTGTTGGTGATGATATAATATACAGGATTTATCGAGCCCATGAATGGTGGCTAGGTATATTTGGAAATGCTGAACATGAAGAACTTACCGGAGGGACAAATTAGATGGGAAAATTAGTAATATGTGATCACCCTTTGATTCAACACAAACTGACGTTTATACGCGACATGCGTACGAATACGAAAGATTTTCGTGAATTGGTGGATGAAGTAGCAACGTTGATGGCTTATGAGATTACAAGAGATGTTGAACTGGAAACGATTGATGTACAGACACCTGTAGCCGCAACACAAGGTAAAGTCATCTCTGGACGTATGCTCGGACTGGTGCCGATTCTGCGTGCAGGACTTGGAATGCTGGATGGCGTTGTGAAATTGTTGCCAGCGGCAAAAGTTGGACATGTTGGTCTGTTCCGTGACCCGGAAACACTGCAACCGGTAGAATACTACACCAAACTGCCTACAGACGTAACAGAGCGTCAATTGATTGTGATTGATCCGATGCTCGCGACTGGCGGTTCGGCTATTGCAGCCATTGACGTGCTCAAAAAACGTGGCTGTACTCAAATTAAGATGATGAACCTGGTGGCAGCACCGGAAGGCGTTAAAGCTGTACAGGATGCACATCCCGATGTGGATATCTATGTGGCAGCATTGGACGACCGTCTGGATGATCATGGTTACATCGTTCCAGGACTTGGAGATGCAGGAGACCGTCTATACGGCACTAAATAAGCATATTGCATGCTTGTAATCGGAACTTATAGAAAAGGGGCTTTGCTCGAATGTCCAAGAAAATTAAAGTCATGACGATTTTCGGGGTGCGTCCGGAAGCCATCAAGATGGCTCCGCTTATTTTGGAATTGCAAAAACATCCCGAGTCTATTGAATCTATTGTTTGCGTAACTGCGCAGCATCGCCAGATGTTGGATCAGGTACTTGAAGTTTTCGACATTCATCCCGATTATGATCTGGATGTGATGAAAGACCGTCAGACATTGAATGAAATTACAATTCGTGTGCTTGGCGGTTTGGAGCCAGTGTTAGCCGAAGCTAAACCGGATATTGTACTGGTTCACGGGGATACATTGACTACCTTTGTAGCGAGCTATGCAGCATTTCTGCAACAGATTCAGGTAGGGCATGTGGAAGCGGGGCTGCGGACGTGGAACAAGCTGTCTCCATATCCTGAAGAGATGAACCGTCAGTTGACGGGAGTACTGGCTGATCTACACTTTGCGCCTACGGACTGGTCTTCTTCGAATCTTGCCAAAGAAAATAAATCGGAGTCTAGTACGTACGTCACAGGCAACACGGTAACAGATGTGTTTCAATATACAGTACGGGAGGACTACAAGCACCCGGTACTTGATTGGGCCCAAGGCAAACGCCTTGTGCTGATGACAGCTCATCGCCGTGAATCTCAGGGCGAGCCTCACCGCAACATTTTCCAGGCCGTCAAACGGATTGCCGACGAATTTGAAGATATTGCCATCGTGTACCCGGTGCATCCAAGTCCTGCTGTGAAGGAGCCGGCTCACGCGATCTTGGGGAATCATCCCCGTATTCAATTAATTGATCCACTAGACGTGGTGGATTTGCATAACTTTTACCCGCATACTCACTTGATTTTGACTGATTCAGGCGGTTTGCAGGAAGAAGCGCCTTCGTTTGGTGTGCCTGTACTCGTATTGCGCGATACAACAGAGCGCCCGGAAGGTATTGAAGCTGGAACGCTGGAACTGGTTGGTACCGAAGAGGAACGTGTATATGAACGGACCAAAGCTCTGCTTACAGATGAAACACTGTATGCAAGCATGAGTCAGGCTGCTAATCCATACGGTGATGGACATGCTTCGGAAAGAATTGTCAATGCGATTTTGCACCATTTCGGTGTAAATAGTGACCGTCCGGAATCATTTCACAGAAAATTCAAAAAATAATACATTTTTTCTGACGGATTTATAAAGGGCATAGCATACAGTTAAACTGTACGGTTTACGCGGGTTTATGGGCTTTGAGGGTCTATATTCCCGTCGTTTTCCCCTTTAAAACGCTAAAATCATTCAATTGACAAAGGCTCTCATCATTCAGTAAAATTAACTGGGATTGCAAGGGTGGCGTGGAAAATGGCCGATTCGAACAAACCAAATTCATCCCGTAACCATGACGATAATGTATGGAAAGCGATGGGGCTCGTGACAGCTTTTGGGATCGAGATTGCCATTCTCGCTGTTGTCGGATATTACGCTGGCTCCTGGTTGGACAAGACCATTGGAGGTAACGGAATATGGATCGCCGTAAGCGTTCTCTTTTTTCTTGCGGCAGGCGGTGTGAGCATCTACTTTATCGCGAAAAAATTCATGGGGGAAAGTGATGAGTGAACTAACCAGATACCGCAGATCGATGACTGTTTTCATCATGTACTTTCTTATGATTTGTTTTCTCGCAGCGGCCTTTATGCCACGTGTGGAGACAATTGCTTTGGGACTAGCCCTGGGTACAGGAATTAGCTGGATCAATGCATTTTACTTGGGCTACAAAGTAAGGAAAATGTCTGATGATGCGGCAGAAGGTAACTTGAAGCGTGTGAACCTGGGATTTTTGACAAGAGCGGCACTCGCTGTGCTCGGTATATTCATATCGATGCGCTTCCCGCAGTACTTCAATACATATGCGGTTGCAGGCGGTCTCGTCATTGCACAATTTTCCTTACTGATTATAGGGATTGTCCATTCCCGCAGAGCAGAATGATGTTAGGTGCTGCAGCTTTCAAGTCGAGAAAGGGGTGAGAAAAATATGCATGAAGCTCCAATTATTATGCTTGGCGGATTTCGACTGGATCTATCGGTTGTGTTGATGCTGGTAGTTACAGGTGCCCTTGTTTTTATTTTTGCTGTACTGGCCACACGAAGACTATCCGTTGAAAACCCCGGCAAGCTGCAAAATTTTATGGAGTGGGCAGTAGAATTCGTCCGCAATCTGATTTCCAGTACAATGGATATGAAGAAAGGTAAACATTTTATCTCTCTCGCTCTTTCCATGATCATGTTCATTTTTGTAGGAAACATGCTCGGACTTCCGTTCCAAGCGGTAACTGCAGTGGACAGCGCAGAACATGCGCAAGTGTTCGGTCAGCCGATTGTTACAGCGGTGGAGGCGTTTGAAGAAGCACATGCCAAGGACCCGGAAGCACATCCACACGTTGAACTGGCCTGGTGGAAATCACCGACAGCCGATTTGTCTGTAACGATGGGACTCGCTCTCGTAGCGTTCCTTGTATCTCATGGACTCGGATTGTTCCGCAACACCAGAGGATATCTCCAGCATTACCTGAAGCCATTCGCTTTGTTCTTGCCAATCAACCTGATTGAGACGGCATCCAAGCTGTTGACACACGGTATGCGTCTATTCGCGAATATCTTCGCAGGTGAGGTACTGATCGCAACGATCCTGAAACTGACCACATTCAAAGTGTTTGGTGCTATTGCAGCGATTCCGCTACTAATGGTGTGGCAAGGCTTTAGTATCTTTATCGGCGCGATCCAGGCATTTGTGTTTGTTATCTTGATGATGGTGTACATTTCACAGAGCATCGAGACGCACGACGAGCATTAAGTTTCAAGCCCTACGAAGATTTCTTCACCAGGCTGAACAATAAAAAATTCGATTTAACATTTTAAGGAGGATATACAAATGGGAGCAATGGCATTAATCGCAGCAGCAATTGTTGCAGGACTGGGCGCGTTTGGCGCAGGTATTGGTAACGGTATGGTAATCAGCAAAACGGTGGAAGGTATTGCCCGTCAACCGGAAGCAAAATCCACTCTTCAAACAACAATGTTTATCGGTGTAGGTTTGATCGAGGTATTGCCGATCATCGGTGTGGTACTCGCGTTCATGTTCTACGGTATGGCTTAATTTAATTTTAAAGGTTTGGCGGGGAAGGCCATAGCCATCCGCGCCTTCTTTTTAGGTAATGTCTGCTACGTGCAGATGAACGTTTCAAGGATACCTCCAGGAAGGAGTGAACAGATTGAGTTTCATATGGGAAAATACGCTTCTTGCGATTATTGCATTCGCTATTTTATATTGGCTGCTTAGCCGTTATGCTTTCGGTCCTTTGTTCTCCATTATGGAAAAACGTCGTGAACTCGTGTTGACGCAGATGAATGAGGCTGCACAGACTCGGGAACAGGCCATTGCCTATGTGGAGGAACAAAAACAAGCTCTTGAGCAAGCGCGCAAAGATGCTTACGACATCATTGAACAATCCAAACAAACGGGTGGCAAACAAGCTGAATCGATCTTGGCTGATGCGAAAGCAGAAGCTAATCGTCTGAAAGACGATGCAGTACGCGAGATCGAGAGCGAGAAGAACAAAGCAGTCGCAGCGCTTCGCAGCGAGCTGGGCACAGCTTCCGTTCAGATTGCATCCAAGTTGATCAAAAAAGAAGTTGAGAACGGTCCTGCACAAGAAGAACTTGTGAACCAATACCTCAATGAGGTAGGAGGCCGACAATGAGCCGCGATACGATTGTTGCCAAGCGTTATGCGAAAGCATTGTTCGAAGTTGCTCTTCAGCAACAGCAGGTGCTTGAGGTTGAACAGGAACTGGTTGCAGTAGTCAGTGCATTGACCGGAGATGCTGATATCGAGAAATTTATCGTATCCCCTAATATTTCTGATGAAGCCAAACAGAACGTGCTTCACTCAAGTCTTGATGGTAAGGTATCCGAGTCTGTTCTTCGTACAGTCTTGTTGTTGATTGAGCGCGGACGCGTTGAATTGCTGGGAGACTTGCTGAATGATTATCGGAAAATCCAAGGTGAGTCGCTCGGCATCGCTGATGCGCGTGTCTACTCGACTTATGCATTGAATGATGAAGAAAAAGAAGCGGTAGCCCGTGAATTCGGTGGCCGTGTGAATAAAAAGATTCGTATCGAGAACATTGTTGATCCGACTCTGCTGGGCGGATTGAAAGTCGCCATTGGCGATACGATCTATGACGGCAGCTTGGCTGGCAAGCTCGAACGTCTTGAGCAGTCTTTTAACAGACGAGTACAGTAGATTGGGGTGAGGACACTTGAGTATCAAACCAGAAGAAATCAGTACATTAATTAAGAGCCAAATCGAACAATACAAGACCGATATCGATGTAGTCGAAGTCGGAACGGTAATCGAGGTTGGTGATGGTATCGCTCGTGTTTACGGACTTGAGAACGTCATGTCCAACGAGTTGGTTGAATTCCCAAGCGGTGTTATGGGACTCGCCATGAACGTGGAAGAAAGCAATGTCGGTGTCGTTATCCTGGGACCTTACTACGATATTCGTGAAGGCGACCAAGTGAAACGTACTGGTCAAATCATGCAAGTGCCTGTAGGCGAAGCATTGATTGGACGCGTTGTGAACCCACTCGGTATTCCAGTAGATGGCAAAGGGCCAATCGCTACAACGGAATTCCGTCCAGTTGAAGGTAAAGCACCAGGCGTAATGGATCGTAAATCGGTTCATGAGCCGATGCAAACAGGTATCAAAGCCATTGATGCAATGGTACCAATCGGTCGTGGACAACGTGAGTTGATCATCGGTGACCGTCAAACAGGTAAAACATCCATCGCAATTGATGCGATCCTGAACCAAAAAGGTAGCGGCATGAAGTGTATCTATGTAGCTATTGGTCAGAAACAGTCTACAGTTGCTCAAGTTGTGGAAACTCTTCGTCGTAAAGGCGCAATGGAGTACACGATTGTTGTAACTGCAGCAGCTTCCGATCCATCACCACTCTTGTACATCGCACCGTATTCCGGTTGTTCGATGGGTGAGTACTTCATGTACAAAGGCGAGCACGTTCTGGTTATCTACGATGACTTGACCAAACAAGCCTCTGCGTACCGTGAGCTTTCCTTGTTGCTTCGTCGTCCACCGGGCCGTGAGGCTTATCCGGGTGACGTCTTCTACCTGCACTCCCGTTTGCTGGAGCGTGCTGCGAAGCTGAATGATGAACTTGGTGGTGGTTCTTTAACCGCACTTCCGTTTATTGAAACACAAGCTTCCGACGTATCGGCATACATTCCAACGAACGTAATCTCCATCACGGACGGACAAATCTTCTTGGAAGCTGACTTGTTCAATGCTGGACAACGCCCGGCGATCAACGTAGGTATTTCCGTATCCCGTGTCGGTGGTTCTGCTCAGATCAAAGCGATGAAAAAGGTTGCAGGTTCCCTGCGTCTCGACCTCGCTCAATATCGTGAGCTTCAAGCGTTCTCCCAGTTCGGTTCCGATCTGGATAAAGCGACTCAGGCCCGCCTGAATCGTGGTGCACGCATGATGGAAATCCTGAAGCAAGGTGTTAACCAGCCTCTGCCTGTAGAACAACAGGTTGTCAGCTTGTACACCGCGGTTAAAGGATTCCTGGATGAGATTCCAACAGGTGATGTTACTCGTTTCGAGCGTGAGTTCCTCGCGTTCATGGAGAGCAGCCATCCGGAGATTCTCGCATCCATCCGTGATACTAAAGAATTGACTGCAGACAACGAAAATGCACTGAAAGGTGCAATTGAGAAGTTCAGAAAGAGCTTTGCTGTCTCTGTCTAAATAAATGATTGCAGGTGCGGAGTTGTCTAACCGATTCCGCATGTCTGCATGTAATACTTTGACTCTGTCAAAAAAGATGATGCTTACGATGTAGTTTTGACTCTGTCAAAACTATGTTATTGCTTACGAAGTAACTTTGGCTCTGCCAAAGTAGGGTTGTGCTTACGATGTAGTTTTGACTTTGTCAGAACTATGTTATTGCTTACGAAGTAACTTTGGCTCTGCCAAAGTAGGGTTGTGCTTACGATGTAGTTTTGACTTTGTCAGAACTATGTTATTGCTTACGAAGTAACTTTGGCTCTGCCAAAGTTTTGAGGTGGTGAAATCATGGCAAAAGGCATGCGCGAAATTAAGCGGCAAATTAAAAGCGTACAAAGCACCAAGCAGATCACCAAAGCAATGGAGATGGTAGCTGCTGCAAAACTGCGTAAAGCGCAGGAAAAAGCGGAAGCAGCCCGTCCTTATTCGGAGAAACTGAAAGAAGTTGTCGCGAGTATTGCATCAAGCACGCAAGGGATACAGCATCCGATGCTGGAGAGCCGTCCGGTCAAAAAGACAGCTTACCTGATCATTACATCGGACCGTGGTCTTGCAGGTGGATACAATGCGAACGTTTTGCGTCAGGTTAATCAGACGCTCAAAGAGCGCCACAACTCCCAGGATGACTACGAATTGTTCGTCATTGGACGTAAAGGACGCGATTACTTCAGACGTCGTGAAATTGCGATGGCATCCACAACAACGGATCTGTCGGATTCGCCTTCATTTGCAGACATCAAATCCATCGCACACGAAGCTGTTCATGGGTTTGAACTGGCTGAATTTGATGAATTGTACATTTGTTATAACCGCTTTGTGAATGCGTTGACCCAGATTCCTACGGTAGAAAAACTTCTTCCGATGGAAACACCTGAGGTAACTGCTGCGGAAGGACCAACGGCAAGCTACGAATACGAGCCGTCTGCTGAAGCTGTACTGGAGGTTTTGCTTCCGCGTTACGCGGAAACGCTGATCTATGGTGCACTTCTGAACGGTAAGGCAAGTGAGCTCGGCGCGAAAATGACGGCAATGGGTAATGCAACCAAAAATGCATCCAAACTCATTAATGACTTGTCATTGACTTACAACCGTGCCCGTCAAGCGGCGATTACGCAGGAGATTACGGAAATTGTGGCAGGTGCCAACGCAGCACAAGGCTAACCGTTTTTTTATTAATGAAGGCTTGCAGAGCAAAGATAAACGAACGGTACATTATTTTTGCAAAAGTAGCAGGCTTGTAGGAGGGGAACGTTAAGATGAACAAAGGACGCGTTGTGAGCATCATGGGTCCGGTTGTTGACGTCGAGTTTGATCGCGGCGGTCTGCCGGAAATCCTCAATGCCATTACGATCACTACAGTAAGTGAGAGCGGCGTTAGTGTAAACCTTACACTCGAAGCTTCGAAACATCTGGGTGACAACCGAGTACGTTGTATTGCGATGTCCTCCACGGATGGACTTGTTCGTGGTATGGAAGCTTTAGATACAGGAGCGCCAATCTCTGTACCCGTCGGAGAAGCAACACTGGGTCGTGTATTTAACGTACTCGGCGAAGCAATTGATACTGGCGGTGCTGTAGCTGCTGAGCACAAGAACCCGATTCACCGTTCAGCACCTGCATTTGATGAACTGACTACCCAAGCAGAAATGCTGGAGACAGGAATCAAAGTTATCGACTTGCTCGCACCTTACGCTAAAGGTGGTAAGATCGGTCTCTTCGGTGGTGCCGGTGTAGGTAAGACGGTAACCATTCAGGAATTGATCAACAACATCGCACAAGAACACGGTGGTATCTCCGTATTCGCCGGTGTTGGTGAGCGTACACGTGAAGGTAATGACTTGTATCACGAGATGAGTGATTCCGGCGTTATCAACAAAACAGCAATGGTCTTCGGACAAATGAACGAGCCTCCAGGCGCACGTCTTCGTGTAGCCCTCACAGGTCTGACGATGGCGGAATACTTCCGTGATGAAGAAGGCCGTGACGTGTTGCTCTTTATCGATAACATCTTCCGTTTCACCCAAGCCGGTTCAGAAGTATCTGCCTTGCTTGGACGTATGCCTTCCGCGGTAGGTTACCAACCTACGCTGGCAACAGAAATGGGTCAATTGCAAGAGCGTATCACTTCAACGAAAAAAGGTTCTGTAACTTCCATCCAGGCCATCTACGTGCCTGCGGATGACTACACTGACCCGGCTCCTGCAACGACGTTTGCTCACTTGGATGCAACGACGAACCTGGAGCGTAAAATTTCCGAGATGGGTATCTACCCTGCGGTAGATCCGCTCGCATCCAGCTCCCGGATCTTGTCCCCTGAAGTTGTAGGTGAAGAACACTACAGCGTAGCTCAAGGCGTTAAACGTATCTTGGCACGTTACAATGAATTGCAAGATATCATTGCAATCTTGGGTATGGACGAGTTGAGTGAAGAAGACAGAGCGCTTGTATACCGTGCTCGTAAAATCCAACGTTTCTTGTCCCAGCCTTTCCACGTTGCTGAAGCATTTAACGGTATTCCAGGTAAATACGTTCCGGTTAAAGAAACGGTGCGCAGCTTTAAAGAGATTCTCGAAGGTAAGTATGATGATCTTCCGGAAGCAGCTTTCCTCTTTGTTGGTACAATTGAAGAGGCAGTGGAGAAAGCCAAAACACTGGTTTAGTCTGAATCCAGGATTGTCCTTATGTGGGCTATCCTTCGGATAGTTTCAGGAGGGATGGAATTGAGCACCTTTTTGTTGGAAATTGTAACACCCGAGCGTCTGGTATATTCAGAACAAGTGGATAGCATCACGGCTCGTGGTATTGAAGGGGAACTGGGCATTCTGCCTGGTCATATTCCTATGGTTACACCTTTGCAGATTGCACCAATCTATATTCGTAACGGAAAAGAAAATAAACAAGTTGCTATCGGTGGCGGGTTTATCGAAGTACGTAAAGATAAGGTTGTTGTACTTGCAGAGAGTGCTGAATTCCCGGAAAACATTGATGTGGATCGTGCGCGTGCGGCGAAAGAGCGGGCAGAACGTCGGCTTGCAAGCCAAAGCAATCAGGACCATTTTGACCACCGTCGTGCAGAGATTGCTCTGCAAAAAGCGGTTAACCGGATTAATGTATTCGGCAAATAAACGATTCTTGGAAGCCCGGCGGCTTAGTCTGCCGGGCTTTTTTGAGTTTGGTTGATAGAATTGTTTTATCGAATATAGTAAAACAACTGGCTTCAAATTCCACGACATCCCTTCATTAAACAGAAGTTTCTTAAGCAGATTATTCACCGATTATGAGAATTTGAATAGAATGTAGGACTAAAGTAGTGGGCGCATTTACCACTGAGAGAACCATTTTTTTCATGGGGGAATTCAAATTATTTCCGAGGAAATGACAGAATCGATATCGAAATAGCGCTCTTTTATGTCGTTTTAGTCACAAAATCCCGGCATTTTAAAATTAAAATATTTTAGAAGTGGAAATCAATGTAATTGACAATGTATGATGAAAGAGCCTATATTCCATAGAGTCAGCAGAAGGAAGCTGCGTAGTAGATTCCATAGTCATGCACAGCCGCATTGTTGCTGCTCGGTGATTGGGCATCAGGAGATTCCTGCCTGGCAGGAGTAAATCTGACAGTACGCTCAGCATGTTATGCTCAAGGTATTCCAGTATACTAACAAGTTATGGTTGCTGGGCATATGATATGCTGATCGCTGCAACAAATGTGGAGGTAATGAATATATGGATACTGATCTGACGAATCAGGTGAATCAGGCGCTAAGCACCAATGGCTTGGTCTCAATTATCGTCTCCCTGTTATGTATAGCGTTGTCTTGGTGGGCTTTGCAGAATCTCAAACTGGATTTGATCATCAGACAGCCACGAGGTGCTCAGGGAAGACTGTTACATTTGTTGCTCGCCATCATTTTGGGGCACGCCGTTGCTGGCTTTGTCATTGACTACTTGTCCTGGACCCAAATGTTGAAGAATTTGTTTTAATGTTGAGATGGTTGGTTAATCATCTGTTAGGATCTTCAAGGAGCTCATTGTCGAATAACATCGATTAATTGTGTTAACAATTAGAGTATGAGTTGTCGGTAAAGAAATTAAGAAAAAAATGTGACGTGAAATTGGATGAATTTGAGATGTTTTATGTAAAAATGCTTGTATCGTACAATTCAACAATGTTATGATGGAAGTTAGGGAATTCACAATTGTTCACTTATTTTGTAGTTATAAACGGGATATCCGGTTGATGCCGGCTAATAACCATCCCACTCTGTCTGTTCTGATGCTCTGCTGGCTTGTAAGACACTGATTTTACATGCTGAATGGCAAGAGGCACGGCACATGGTATCATTGATATGGATTATAAAAACCAATTCTTTTCTGAACAGACATCTGTGGCAACATGCCAGAATATGTCGAAATTCCACACACAGCAACAGTCCTTTCTAGCATAGTGGGGCTTACGTATTCCGGAATGAAGAAAAGGGAATAAAAGCGCGGAGGGAACCATGATGAGCAAATTTATCGTCCGCGGTGGCAAAAGGTTGACCGGAAGTGTCAAAGTTAGCGGCGCTAAAAATTCTGTTCTTCCGATCATCGCTGCCTCTCTCTTAGGGGAAGAAGGACAAAGCGTTATTATTGACGCGCCTCCTCTAGACGATGTGATGACGATTAACAAGGTGTTGGAATCGCTGGGAGCGGGAGTTACATACCGGGACGAAGTGATTACCGTAAATGCGGAGAAACTTACTTCCTGTGAAGCCCCGTATGAATGGGTAAGTAAAATGCGGGCGTCTTTCCTGGTCATGGGGCCTTTGTTGACGCGAATGGGTCATACAAGAATCTCACTTCCTGGTGGATGTGCCATCGGTACACGACCTATTGATCAGCATTTGAAAGGTTTTGAAGCCATGGGCGCAGAGATCAGCTTGGGCCAAGGTTATATCGAAGCTCGTAGCCAAGGTCGGTTACGTGGCGCGAAAATTTATCTGGATGTGGCTTCCGTAGGTGCCACTCAAAATATTATGATGGCTGCAACATTGGCCGAAGGCGTAACTGTTCTGGAGAATGCGGCAAAAGAACCTGAAATTGTGGATCTTGCCAACTTCCTGAATGGAATGGGTGCCATTGTACGTGGTGCTGGTACTGGAGTGATCCGCATCGAAGGTGTGGAGAAACTGACAGGCGTAACACACACCGTTATTCCGGATCGGGTAGAAGCTGGTACGTATATGGCTGCTGCTGCAATCTCTGGTGGTGACGTGTACATTGAAGGTGCAATCTCTGATCACCTGGGCTCCGTTATTGCGAAGCTTGAAGAGATGGGTGTAACGATCCAACCGGATGAGAATGGCGTGCGTGTAATCGCAGATCGTCCTCTTAAGGCTGTGGATGTAAAAACATTACCATACCCAGGATTCCCGACAGATATGCAATCCCAGATGATGGCACTCTTGCTCGCATCTGAAGGAACAAGTGTCGTGACAGAGACTGTTTTTGAAAACCGATTCATGCATGTGGATGAATTCCAATTGATGAATGCGGAGATCAAAGTTGAAGGACGTTCGTCCATCATCACAGGTAATGCCAAACTGAAGGGTGCCAAAGTAACGGCTACCGATTTGCGTGCGGGTGCCGCACTCATTATTGCAGGTCTTGTTGCTGAAGGTACAACGGAAGTGGGCGGTGTTCATCACATCGACCGTGGCTATGTACATCTTGCGGAGAAGCTTAACGGACTTGGCGCTGACATCTATCGGATCTCGGTTGATGAGCCTAAGCTGGAAGCAACCAAAGCACCTAGTGAAAAAGTGGAGAAAGAAGTACCGATGTTTAAGGTACAACCAACTTTGGCTTAACACTGGATTGATTTAAAAGAATACTGTTCTGTAGTATGAGTCACACGGTTGTGTGGATTATGAATACGATGGAGCACATATTGTAAAAGATGATAAAGCTAAGCCATCCGGCTTGGCTTTTTTTGTTGTGTTTATTTTCAAAAAGATCAACGAGATATTTAATACCTGATTCTATTAATAGCTGGTCCTAACTTGTATAGCATAACATTGTATTCTGTACCGATTCTGAACCAAATGAAAGAGCGTACTTAATATAGGGTTCCGTTTGGAGTTAAACATCGGTATTCGGCGACAGATCAACGTTTCTAAGATGTACATGGCAAAAGAAAGCTGGAAAGCTAACGGAACGAAAAGGGCCTCGTTTCTCTTAAATCAGGTTCTATCAGATCGGGCTAGCTCATACCCTAAACTATGGATTTGAACAACACGACCGGCACTTAACCGGCCATAGACAACGGAGGGTTATATTCGAATGAAAGAAGCTCGTGTTCAGGTAAAGGTGCCCCTTGTCCCTCGCCCGGGTATGCAAGAGCCGGAGGAGAATACCGTTTCTGGAGTGGCACAAGACAAGCTAGCCTCAGCGAACCTGAGGAATATTTCATCACAGCCTGCAAAAATATCAAGTCCAAGACGGGTGTCGACAGATGAGCTAAACCGACAGACAGCCGAGCACATCCATATACCCGTTATTGAGCTGGACCAATTCCGACGAGTGAAGCGTCGCCGAATGCGGACATTCGGACGAAAACCCCGATGGGGGCGTAACACGACGCGATGGCAACCCGCTGCCGCTGTATCTGCTTTATTGGCGATGGCATTACTGATTCCGGTAATTCTGGTATGGCCGCGGGCGAGCGAATCACCAAAGCCAATCCCTGCGCCAACAGATGCCAGCAGTACAATAACCCCAGCTCCTGCGCCAGCAGTTCCTGTCACCTATCCCGAACCCCAAGTACGCGTATACCTGTCTGCAACGGGCACAACGATGAATCTGCCACTGGAAGACTATGTTACCGGCGTAGTGGCTGCTGAGATGCCAGCGGAATTCAGACTGGAGGCGTTAAAAGCGCAGGCCATTGCAGCTCGCACATTTGTCGTACGAAGACTCGCTGCGAGTGATACAAGCGGTGTTCCATTGGGTGCGGCGGATGTGACGGATACGGTCAGCCATCAGGTGTTTATTCCGCCAGATCAGGTGAAAGAAGATTGGACTCGTCTAGGGAAGGCGCAGGAATGGGAGAAGCTGCAACAGGCTGTACGTGAAAGTCGGGATACGGTCATGACATATCAGGGCAAAGCGATTACCGCATCCTTTTTCTCCACAAGTAATGGGTATACCGAGAATGCGGAGGATGTATGGGGAAACGCTGTGCCGTATCTGCAAAGTGTAGACAGTCCGTGGGACAAAAATCTTGCTCCAGGATTCAAACAGACCGTTACCATGAAGCGTAACGAGATTCTGCAGAAGCTGAACCTGGATGCCATTCCCGTGACTACCCAGAAGAGTGGATCGTGGATGGAAGTATTGTCTACAACCAAAGGACATCGGATTAAGGAAATGCAGATCGCAGGTGAAACATTCAGCGGCCCCGAGGTCCGCAAGCTGCTTGGATTAAGATCCAGCCAATTCAGTTGGAAGACCGAGGGTGACGAGGTGCAGATTACAACGTATGGATACGGACATGGGGTGGGTATGAGCCAATGGGGAGCAAACGGCATGGCGCAGGAGGGTCACACCGCCACCCAGATTCTCAAACACTACTATACGGGTATCTCATTCGGACAGGCATCCAAGATGCTGGCATCGAAGTAGGAGAGATGAACACGGATGGATAGATAATAAATGCTTTGACGCATGAGGACGTCAGGAAAGCCTCAGGCGGCCGGTATCCAGTCACATCCTATACCATTTCGCTTTCTGCAAGTAAACTCACTTCATAGAAGGATTGGTCATTAAAGCCAATTCGAACTTATTACCAACCACCCTTTCCGGAACTTGCGAGATTCGGCTATGTATGCAGAGAGTGCTAGTGTATGGGGAGCGCAGGGGACAGAAAAGACCTGTAGAAGCGAAGTTAAAAGCTTTCTGAGAGAAAGCTGCATCGGAAGCGTAAACTTGCCTTTACTACCGGTCGAAAGGTTTTCTGGCCCCGGAGCGGTGCACGCACTAATCACTCACCACTTCACATATATAGCACTCTCTGAAACCTCCGTGAAAATAATTAGAGTCGCGCGTGTATAAAAGAGTTGCACCCGGTAACACTTGTTACTGAGGTGATTAACATGAATGAACAAAACAAAAAAACAAACCAAGAAGAAACTCCTAAAACAACTCAAGGAGTACCGGCTAGCCAGCCCTCTTCATGGAAAAGAGCAATGTCCAAACGTTGGGTCTTCCCGGCAGCCTACATCGCAGCAGCAGGCATTATACTAACCTTAGTGTGGGTCTATCAGGGCACAGGCGACAAAACGCTGAACTCGGACCCTGCTAGCGGGGTAGTAGAAACAGGCGCATCGGCGGGTACAGAAGGAACAGCAGCAGGCGGAGAACAGGAAAGTGTGGAAGTTGTTGCAAAGTCGGAGAATTTTGTATGGCCGGTAGCGGTACCGTCCGAAATTTCGGTAGTGAAACCTTTCTATGATAGCGAAGCTTCAACCGAGGAACATGAAGCGGCGATGGTGCAGTACAATGATACATTCATCCCGAACACGGGTGTGGATCTGGCACGTGGGGATAACAAAACGTTTGAAGTCAAAGCAGCGCTTGCCGGTAAAGTTACACGGGTTGAGCAAAATCCGCTCACAGGTCAGGTTGTGGAAATCACACACAGCGATAACCTGAAGACGGTATACCAAAGCCTGGCAGACGTCAAAGTGAAACAGGACGACGAAGTGAAACAGGGAGATGCGATTGCATCTGCTGGCGTCAATGAATTGGGTAAAACGCTCGGCAACCACCTTCACTTTGAAGTGTACGAAGACGGACAGCCTGTTAACCCGCAAGGATATCTTCCGGAAAAATAAATGATTATTACCGCAGCAACATGATGGGCAGAGGGTTAAACCTCTGCTCTTTTTGTGCTTTTCAGAAAATAATGGGACCTTCGAAGCTTGTCACACCTCTAAACCGCGAATATATAGGCATGCTCCTCATATAATGTACCAAACTATCCACACAGTAGGGAGGCGGGAGCGTGCACGATTACATCAAGGAACGGACCATCAAAATTGGTCGCTGCATTGTTGAGACGAGGAATACGGTCCGTACCATAGCCAAGGAATTCGGCGTGTCAAAGAGTACTGTGCATAAGGATTTGACGGAGCGTCTGCCGGAAATCAACCCTGATCTTGCTGACCAGGTGAAACACATTTTGGAGTACCACAAGTCGATCCGCCATTTGCGGGGCGGGGAAGCGACCAAAATCAAATACAAAAAAACGAGTGGCAAGAAACGTGAGGTGTTGGCTTCCGCCAAATCGTAAGCATCTTCACCAAGACGTAGGCCAAAAAGCTCACACATGCATTGAATCCCTCCCCTGAAGTATGATATGTTAAAAGCTGGTACAGGATCGAATTATGACATCTTATCAGCCCGATTTTTACATATATATGTTGCACTTTGTCGAACGAGCGGTGACGTGATAAGGGACTCTTTTTCACAGGATACGCTGACCAAATAATATCACTTTGGGGGCTCTTTTATGTTTAGCAAGGATATCGGTATTGATCTTGGCACGGCGAACGTGCTTATTCACGTGAAAGGAAGTGGGGTTGTCCTCGATGAACCTTCCGTCGTGACCATTGAAAGAGATACGAAGCGTGTCCTTGCTGTTGGGGAAGAAGCGCGTCGTATGGTGGGGCGTACTCCAGGTAACATTGTTGCCATTAGACCGCTGCGAGACGGCGTTATTGCGGACTTCGAAATTACGGAAGCGATGCTCAGACATTTCATTAATCGTGTGGGTGCAAGAAGCTGGTACAGCCACCCTCGAATTCTGATCTGTGCACCAACGAACATTACTTCTGTAGAGCAGAAGGCCATTCGCGAGGCGGCGGAGCGCAGCGGTGCCAAAGAAGTGTTCTTGGAAGAAGAGCCTAAAGCGGCAGCGATCGGTGCGGGAATGGATATTTTTCAGCCGAGCGGCAATATGGTCGTGGATATCGGCGGCGGAACGACTGACGTTGCAGTCCTTTCTATGGGCGACGTGGTCACCGCCTCTTCTATTAAAGTTGCAGGGGACAAGTTCGACGAAGCGATTATCAAGTTTATTAAAGCCAAGTACAAGCTCATGATCGGTGAACGGACCGCAGAAGATATCAAAATTGCGATTGGTTCCGTGACGCCAGGTGGACGTCAGTCCGAGATGGATATTCGCGGACGCGATATGGTATCCGGTTTGCCTGTTACCGTAACGGTATCGGGGAATGAAGTACAGGAAGCGCTCTGGGATTCTGTGCAATCCATCATCGTGGCAGCCAAATCGGTATTGGAACGTACACCGCCTGAATTGTCAGCGGACATTATCGACCGTGGTGTTGTTTTGACTGGTGGAGGCGCATTGCTGAACGGACTGGACGAGCTTTTGTCCAATGAATTGCATGTACCGGTGTGGGTTGCTGAAGATCCAATGCATTGTGTCGTGAAGGGGACAGGCATTATGCTTAATAATTTGGATCAGGTGGTTAAGAAAAAGTTCTAATCTGCCGATATAAAAAGCAAAGGTTCGCCATGCTCGGAAAGCAGAACGGACAAGCAGCCAGCCTGTAATGCAGGACAAGCGCTTGAGGAGAGGGGTTAATTCATGTTAAGAGGTCTGTACACCGCTACTGCGGGAATGATTACGCAACAACGCCGCCATGACACAGCAACACAGAATATTGTAAATGCGAACACGACGGGATACAAACAGGTGAACAGCGTAAGCCGTTCCTTCCCGGAGATGCTCATTACCTTGGTAGGCGGAGATGCGAATCTCCCGACAAAGCGGCTGGGCAAGCTGAACACAGGGGTGTTCGCGGAAGAGAGTTTGTCCATGAATTTGCAGGGGACCATTATGGAGACTGGACAGAAAAATGATTTTTCCATTTCATCCAATATGACTGTCAATGATCCGCAGACTGGACAACCTGTCCCGTTTGACGCTTCAGGCAAATTTGTACGGGCCGATGGTACGGTAACTTACCAGCCTCAGGCGTATTTTACAGTTCAGGATGCACAAGGTAACACCGGGTATACACGTGATGGTCACTTCGAGATTACAGGAACCGGACAGTTACTGAGTTCAACAGGTTCGCAAGTGTTGGATAATAATGGACAACCTGTAGTGTTGACAGGTTCGGTAGAGCAATTTAAAGTGGATGAGCAAGGCCGTCTTGTGGATGCAGCAACCGGTGCACCGACAGGCGTTACTCTTGGTATTAGTGTCATTGACCAGCCGAATCAGCTAGTTCGTCAAGGTGATGGCAATTTCAGTCTGAGTGATGAAAATGGAGCAACTGCCCGGATGCTGGCTGCCGGTGATAATGTGCAGATCCGTCAGGGATACCTGGAAGGCTCAAATGTCGATGCTTCACAGGCAACGGTTGATATGAACGCTGCATACCGTGCGTATGAAGCGAACCAGAAGGTCGTACAATTCTACGACCGCAGTTTGGAAAAAGCCGTCAATGACGTCGGTCGTGTATAACGCCGACGTTTAAATATAACCGCGCAGAGGAGAGCCAAACGCCCTTTGCGCAGCAAAGCAGAGAGGCTCACGCGAAGCGCAAGAGTCTAGACGCAACCGAGCTTATGCGAGGAGTGCGCAGCAGTGCCTGAGCGCAGCGACGGTCTCGACAGTCCTTTGCGAAGCAAAGCAGGGAGAGACCACGCGGAGCTACACGCCGCATAAAGAGCGTGCCCGCCTATGATTCAGCCATGTGAAACTATGGCGGGAATCATAGGCGGGCAGTCGCGGCGCACACACACCACCGTCACTTAGCAAGATCGTACCCCACTTACCTAATCCGCCTGTTTCGGGAGTCCAGAGGGCAGCGCCATCTGGGGCCCTCCCTACTAGGGAGGGTTTGGGAGGGTGGACAGGACACAAGGGAGGGTAAACCACCGATGAATAATTCCATGATTAGTGCCAAAGTTTCCATGACCGCTATTCAGCAGCGTCTGGATGTCATTTCCGATAATATTGCCAACGTGAATACGGCAGGCTATAAGAGCAAGCAAGCGGCTTTCGAGGATGTGCTGACCCGGGTTCAACAACAACCGGACAAGTACAAGCTCGACGGACGCTCCACACCGATGGGCTATAACCTCGGTTTTGGTGCTCGTTTGGCAGATGTGACGAAGGATATGTCCCAAGGTACCTTAAATGAGACAGGTCTTCCAACCGATCTGGCCATTGAAGGAAATGCCATGTTTGCAGTAGAAGCGAATGGGGAGAAAATGTGGACACGTCAGGGTGCATTTCATTTTGTACCTGATACAAGACCGAAACCTACTCCCAATTCACCAGATATGATGGTAATGGTTAATGGCGAAGGTCACTTTGCTCTGGATCGTTTAGGAAACCGTATTACGGCACCGAATAATAGCAAAGTTGCTTTTGATGAAAATGGCAACCTGTTAATCCGACGCGGTAATGAGGCGAACGCCACCATTGGAGCACAGCTGCAAGTGGTAGACATTGAACGCCCTGAGGGGCTCGTACAGTATGCGGATAACCTGTTTGGGCTGGATGCGGGATTAACCGAGGATGATGTATTTGGCGCTGATGCAGCTACACGTCAAGCGACTGCCATGATCCGTCCAGGTTATCTGGAGCAATCCAATGTGGATCTGACACAGGAGATGGCTTTGCTTATGCAAGGACAGCGGACATATCAGCTGGCGGCACGGGCACTAACTTCGAGTGACTCCATGATGGGTCTTGCCAACACTATAAGAGCGTAAAAGGTGAATGTGATGACAGAAACACAGCAGCAGAACAGTAAGCCAGAGAAGAAGGAAGTCAAGAAGAAGAAGAGTGGATGGCGCATCGCAAGATGGTTTCTGGTTCCGGTCCTGCTTATTCTTGCCCTTGCTGGCGGAATGGTAGCTGGATATGTGGTACTGGGCAAACAGGATATCGGTTCCGTATGGCAATGGAGTACATGGGAACATGTATATAATCTGGTATTCGCTCCATAATGTAACGAGTTAAGCGAAAACTCCTGCGCAGGCAGGAGTTTTCTTTTTGACGTTGAAAACAGTATAATGATGGATGACGTTTGACGTCAAAAGAGGCCTCCCCTGCGAAAGACATTCGTCATCGCGAAGAGAGACCCCTTATCTTAACCTTCACTACTGCAGTCATGAAGGATATAACTAGTGTTAACCGAAAATATGCTTTCCATACAAAATTTAAAAATTAAAAACCCATTTATATGAGCGTTTGATTTTGTCATGTTGGGGTTGACCTTGCAGTATCGAAGTAAGTGGAGGAACGGTATCGTTCAGAAGAAGCGAAGCGCTCGCCTAAAAGCTTTCTGTAAAGAAAGCTGCTTCGAAAGCATAAGCTGTTTCTTAATGTTATCCATCTGGAAAATAATTCAAAAAAATTCGGGGACAACAGCGATCAGAAGGACGATCCGTAACCGTAACGACCATCGTAGCGCTAAGAGTCAATCCATGATGAAGACTGCTCATATAAACATCCCGAGAGGAGATTACACTGTGCTCGATATCAAACAGATTCAAGAAATCATCCCGCACCGCCCCCCGTTTCTGCTGGTGGACAAGATTCTAGAGATTGAGGATGGCAAACGTGCCGTTGGTCTGAAAAACGTAACCATTAACGAACCTTTCTTCATTGGTCATTTCCCAGAGTATCCGGTAATGCCGGGTGTACTGATTACAGAAGCGCTGGCGCAAGTTGGTGCAGTAGCCATTCTGAATTTGGAAGGCAACAAAGGAAAAATCGGCTTTTTGGCGGGACTGGACAACTTCCGATTCCGTGGACAAGTTGTGCCCGGAGATACGTTGATTCTGGAAGTGGAGATTACACGTCTAAAGGGTTCTATCGGTAAAGGTAAAGCAACTGCCCGAGTGAACGACAAAGTGGTCGCTGAAGGCGAGATCATGTTTGCACTGTCTGACCCAAGCTGATTACATACGTGAGCATTGACATCATGCAGGAACGCAGTCGGACCGAATGATGCAAGATGCTGAAGTACTCAGCACACCTGAATTTATATAGACGGAAGGGGTTTATCGGAATGGAACAGTTAAGCACAGCAGCAGCAGAAACGTTGCAGCAATGGTTGGAGGATGCTTCGATTGATGAAGCAACGAAACAGGAGCTTCGTGACTTGCAGGATCAGCCGAAAGAGCTGGAGGAACGTTTTTACAGAAACTTGGAGTTTGGTACAGGAGGATTGCGTGGAGTCATTGGTGCCGGAAGCAACCGGATGAATCGTTACACTGTGGGTCGGGCGACTCAAGGGTTTGCGCGGTATCTGCTTGAGCAGCATGCTGACCAAGAAGGCAAACCTTCTGTTGTCATTGCTCATGATTCCCGTCATTTCTCACCTGAATTCACACTGGATGCTGCGCTTGTACTGGCTGGAAACGGCATTGTAGCCAAGCTGTTCCCATCCTTGCGTTCAACTCCGGAGTTGTCATTCGCGGTGCGTCATCAGAATGCAACTGGCGGAATTGTCGTTACAGCGAGCCATAACCCACCTGAATACAACGGATATAAAGTCTACAATCATGAGGGCGGTCAATTGGTACCGGATGAAGCGGAAAAAGTCATTCAGTACATCCAGGAAGTGCCTTCTCTTGCTGACGTGAAGAAGCTGACGCAAGAAGAAGCAGAAGCTCAAGGCCTTCTGATCTGGTTGGGTGAAGAACAAGATCAAGCGTTTGTGGATACTGTAGCAAGCCGCAGTCTGAGCCGCGAACTGATCCAATCCGGCATAGGCCGTGATTTCAAAATCGTATACACACCTCTGCACGGAACAGGCAACATCCCTGTACGTCGCGTGCTGGAGCAGATCGGATTCGAGCAAGTGCACATTGTAGCGGAACAAGAACAGCCGGATGCTGAGTTCTCTACAGTGAAGTCCCCTAACCCGGAAGAACGCGAAGCGTTTACGCTCGCAATGAAGCTGGGAGAATCCGTAGGCGCGGACATTCTGATCGGAACAGATCCGGATGCAGACCGCATGGGTGCTGTTGTGAAAGACAACGATGGTAAATATTTCGTCTTGTCCGGTAACCAGTCGGGTGCCATTATGGTACATTACCTGTTAAGTCGCCTGCAAGAGACGGGTACACTGCCAAGCAATGGTGCGGTTGTCAAAACGATCGTAACAAGTGAGATGGGTGCTGTCATTGCTGAACATTACGGTGCAGAAGTGATGAACACACTGACAGGCTTCAAATATATTGGTGAAAAAATGAACCAGTTTGAAGCTACAGGCAGTCATACATTCTTGTTCGGATATGAAGAGAGTTATGGCTACCTTTCCGGCAACTATGCCCGTGACAAGGATGCTGTCCTTGCCTCGATGCTGATTGCTGAAGCGGCTGCGTACTATAAGAGTCAAGGCAAGACGCTCTATGATGTCTTGCAAGAGCTATACAACCAATTCGGCTACTTCCTGGAGAAGCTGGAGTCCCGTACGCTGAAAGGCAAAGACGGTGTGGCTCAGATTCAGGCCAAAATGACCGACTGGCGTTCCAATCCGCCACAAGAAGTAGCGGGAATTGCTGTACAAGATGTGCTGGACTATTCCCTTGGTCTGGACGGTCTTCCGAAGGAGAACGTACTGAAGTTCATTTTGGCAGACGGTTCATGGTTCTGCTTGCGTCCTTCAGGAACAGAACCGAAGATCAAAGTTTACTTCGCCGTGCGTGGAGAGAACTTGGAAGATGCGGAAAGCCGGATCGAGCGTCTGGTGACTACAGTGATGTCACGTGTAGACGCACAATAATACGAATGCAGCAATGAGCAAGAACATGAGAAGGCCTCTCCGCACCGTAAGGTTGGTTGGCGGAGGGGTTTTTCTTTGAAATAAAAGTGCAGATGGTTCTAGCATATAACAGGGCTTGTTGACACAAGCTGTTTGTAACCTATTGTATAAATGTTAAATGAACGAATTACTTGAGCTGAACGTGCATTTGGTTCCAACACTTGAGGAGGTACATGTAGTGCGTCAAAAATGGCTTTATTGGAATAACGCTTCTCGGAAGTGGTTGTGGCTCGTCGTTATTATCGGTCTGGTTGCGTCCATCCCTGTCATCAGTGATCGGGTGCAGACAGAATCTTCTGCCAAAAAGGTGGAGCTTGTCTTCAACTATAGAGGTCTGCTGGATATTTCCGCCTATCAGGCACATCCGCAAGATTTCATGAATGAACAATTGACTCGTCTGAAAGACGCAGGCGTAACAACGATGGCTGTGTTCGAAAGTACATTGGACGAGCTGAGAAAGACACGCCGACTGATGGTGTACAACGGCCAGGATCTCGCAAACCTGACCAAAGATGTGATTCCTTCTAACGCAAATTACACGTATGTGTTATTTACATCGGAGGAAAACGCACAGACGTATACCCCTATTATTGAACAAACGTTCGCTGATCGTCAGATTCCGGTGCAACCATGGGAATATGAAGGTCGTAGCGGCTTAATATTGCAGACTCCTCCGGAGAATGCCAACATGCAGCCTTTGCAGCCTGATCCGGTTGCGGTGAAGATGCTGCGTGAAAAAGGTTTCTACATTTTGCCGCGCATCTCGGACGGTGTGCCATACAGCCAGGAATCGATGGAGCGCTTGCTTACCTTCTTCGAGGAAAATGGCGTGAAGCGCATCTTGTTTGATGGTGATGCTGTGAAAGGGTACAATGATAATGCAGAGATGAAAAGTCTCGACCAGTTCGCACAATTGCTGAACAAGCACAATATTGGTCTTGCAGCCATTGAGAACTTGAAGAAACCGCAGTCTGGATTCCAGACCCTCGCTTATAAAACGGACTACAATGTCGTGCGTCTGTACTCACTTAGTGATGGAGATGCCAATCTGGACGTAGATACGATTGCTGACCGTTTTGTTCTGGCAACCAAAGACCGCAACATTCGTATGCTTTATATGAATGCATCGCCAAGCCGGAACACAGCAAAGGCCATGATTACAGATCCAATTGAGAATCTGATCAACAGCCTGGGTGAACCGGGTCATGCAGTAGAACGCATGGCGAAGCATGGATTTGAACTTGGACAAGCTGAAGCATTTACAGTTAAGGATTCGTCGATTCAGCGTTATGCCAAGCTGGTTGCTCTCGTTGGTGCAATTGCCATGATTGCACTTATGGTTTCTTATTTCATCCCACTACTGACATTGATCGCATTTGTAGTTGCTCTGGTGGGCAGTGCCGGATTGTTCCTTTTGAAACCAACGTTGCTGGAGCAAGGAATTGCCTTGCTTGTGGCCATAGCCGCGCCGACCATAGCGATGGTGCTGGCTGTTCGTACAGTGAACTATCAGCAACAGCGTCAACCCGACGCATCTGCGGGTCGTCGTTTGAAACAAACGTTGGTGTTATATGTAAGAACGTCAATTCTTTCGTTCCTGGCGGTACCTTTTGTCATCGCGTTGCTTAACAGCATTACGTACAGTCTGGTGATTAACCAGTTCCGCGGCGTAAGTCTGTTACACTTTGCACCTATGGCACTGGTAGCGATCTATATTGTGTTTTATCGTGGCTCAGGTTCGTTCTCGATCAAGAAAATTAAAGAAATGCTTCGTATGCCAATTAATGTTTTAATGGTTGTTTTGGCACTCGTTGCTGCCGTTGTTGGATACTATTATTTGAGCCGTACAGGCAACTCGGGTTCAGTAACACCATTCGAGATGTTCCTGCGTACCACGCTGGAAGATACGTTCGGTGTACGGCCGAGATTTAAAGAATTTATGCTGGGACACCCGCTGTTTATCGTTGGCGTGTTCGCCGCTTTAAAATATCGTAAAGTCATCTTTGTGCTCATTATTGCAGCAATTGGACAATTGTCCATGGTGGATACGTTCGCGCATATCCATACGCCGGCTGTATTGTCACTCATTCGTGGAGTGATGGGATTGGGACTTGGCTTAATCTTCGGTATCATTGCTGTGGGTGTGTGGCAAGTAGCGGAAGGATGTTGGAAAAAATGGTCACCACTTCTCAAAAGTTAGTCATCTCGGGGTATTACGGATTCCGCAACAGCGGAGACGAAGCGGTGCTAAAGTCGATTTTGACAGCGCTGGAAGAGGAAAGTCAGAGGTCGAACGTCACCATTGAACCGATTGTACTTTCGGGTGACCCCGAGTGGACAACCTCCATGTACGGTGTGCGCTCCGTGCATCGAATGAAACTGAAGGAAGTCCGAGAAGCTCTCAAGGAGAGTGACGGATTAATCAGTGGCGGAGGAAGTCTGTTGCAGGATGCAACTGGACTGAAATCCATTCCTTATTATCTGGGTGTAATCAAGCTGGCCCAGTGGTTGAAAAAACCAACGTTTATCTACGCACAGGGGATTGGCCCTGTGAAGCGTAAAATTTTCAATCCGATGATCAAATCGGTCTTCAAGGCCTGCACCTATGTATCTGTTCGGGATGAACAATCTGCAGACTACCTGCGTGGGCTCGGGCTACAGTGGAATCAGATCCATGTAGTACCTGACCCAGTAATGGGCTTGCCATTACCTGAAGCAAAAGTTGAGAATGGCGCAGATGCTATTTCAGCAAATGTTGCTAATCAAGCTAACCGAGTGGAACCTTCATCTGGAGCACATACCAAGCTTCCTGTGATCGGCATATCGGTACGTTTCTGGGAGTCAGACCGTAAAGAGCTTACTGCTATTGCAGCCGGATTGAAAAAGCTATGCTCCAAAAGAGCCGTGCACTTGCGTTTTCTGCCATTTCATTTGCCGATTGATGAACAGGCATCACGATTCCTTATGGAAATGCTCGGTGATGTCACCAGCAAAGGTAGTGAGATTAGCATCACACAGGATCTGACCGATCCTCAGCTTATGCTGGAGGAAGTCAGCAAGTGTGATCTTGTCATCGGTATGCGGCTGCACAGTCTGATCTATGCAGCATCGCAATATGTTCCTCCGGTGGGCATCTCATATGATCCGAAAATTGACCAATTCCTGCTTCGTCTGGATAGTGAGCCGGCAGGCAATACGGATACACTCGATGGCGACAAGCTCGCCAAGACGGTAGTGGGACTGCTGGATCAACGTTCACAGTGGTTGAAGGAACATGAAGAAGGCATCACCGAACTGAAGCAGGAAGCCAGAGTACCTGCACAGCAGATTATTAACTATTTAGGCCGCAAAGGATGAGATAAAGATGAGTCAGACCGGATCAATACCTACCGTTTCGATCTACGGCATTCCTTTTTCCAAACTGACAATGAAAGAAACGGTGAAGGTTCTCCAGGAAGCTGTGCTGTCCAAGCAGCCACACCAGGTCATCACAGCCAACCCGATTATGGTTATGGCCGCATTGGAAAATCCCGCAATTATGGAAGTCATGCAAGCTGCGGAATTAATTGTTCCTGATGGAACAGGTGTCGTATGGGCTGCAAACTATTGTGGAGATCCTGTAGCTGAGCGAGTGCCGGGTTATGAGCTTTTACATGAATTGCTGCGTGTTGGAGAAAACTATCGATGGGGCGTATATCTGCTGGGTTCCACCCCTGAGGTGATTCAAGAAACGGCAGTTCGGTTACAACAGCAGTATCCGGCGATTCGAATTGTGGGTTATCGCGACGGTTATTTTGGTCCGGCTGAGGATGAACAGGTCATCGCTTCCATTCGGGAAGCTGCACCTGATCTGTTGTTTGTAGCACGTGGGGCCGACACACAAGAACCGTGGATTCACCAGCACAAAGATGCTCTACAGGTTCCCGTAACCATGGGCGTTGGTGGCAGCTTTGATGTGATTTCGGGCAAAACGAAACGTGCGCCTAAGCTGTTCCAAAAGTTAAGACTGGAGTGGTTCTATCGCTTATTGCGTGACCCAAGCCGTGCTGGCCGGATGCTTGCGCTTCCGAAATTCGCTGTTAAGGTGATGCGGGACAAAGAAAACGTGACGAAAGTCCGTTAAAAACAGGTAATTGCGAGATAAATGCGTGTTTTTGCTAGAAATTGAGGATGGCTTTTCGGGTGTGATGAGCGTATAATTCATTCCGGATTACATGTGTGCCACTCCATGAAAACAGAAGTGTTACACTTGGCACTACGATTGCAAGGCAACCTGTCGATCGCCGTTATCCCCAGATTTCCTTTTATCCTTTTCCAAAGGATGAAATCCGGTGATAAATGCGAACGTTACACTTCTCTAGGTTTTCCTTGCACTCTCCGTTATCGTGTAACAAAATTTTCATCAAAAGTGACTAACAATAATTTTTATATATAAAAAGAGATCAGGGGATTTATAATTTCGTACAGGTATTATAATTGGGGGTCGAATGTTCAAATGGTAGCGATCTTTATCATTGGATTTATCGTGTCAATGGGACTGGCTCTTGCCCTGACACCGCTTGTCAAAAAGTTCGCAGTCCGCATTGGCGCGATGGATACGCCGAATGCACGTAAAGTACACACACGGATCATGCCACGTCTTGGTGGTCTGGGAATATTTCTGGCCTTTATTATTACAGTTGCCGCATTGCTTCCGTTTGTATCGGCATGGTTCACGACTCGGGATATGAGTTTTGTCAGCGCGTTTCTGATTGGTGGAACCATTATCGTACTGATCGGAGCACTCGATGATCGGTTTGAACTGTCGGCGAAAGTGAAGTTGCTCGGTCAGATCGTTGCTGCTTCTGTCGTTGTATTCGGATTTAATATCCGCGTAGATTTCGTTAACATTCCTTTTCAGGATTCCTATTCTTCACTCGAAGCTTGGGTATCTATTCCGCTGACGATCTTGTGGATTGTTGGTGTAACGAATGCCATTAACCTGATTGACGGTCTGGATGGTCTGGCAGCGGGTGTATCTGGTATTGCGATTGGTACCATTGCCGTAATGTCCTTCCTGATGGGGAACATGATGATCGCTTTGATGTGCCTTGTGTTGTTGGGTAGCATCATTGGATTCCTGTTTTTCAACTTCCATCCAGCTAAGATCTTCATGGGGGACACCGGATCACTGTTCCTTGGTTTCTCTCTTGCGATGCTGTCCATGCTGGGATTCAAACAAATTGCTGTCGTGTCCTTCATTACACCGCTGATCATTATCGGTGTGCCGCTCTCGGATACCTTCTTTGCGATCATCCGTCGTGCAGTACAACGGAAGCCGATTTTCTCACCGGATAAAGGTCACCTGCATCACTGCTTGCGTGAACTTGGATTCAGTCATCGTCAGACGGTACTGATCATTTATGGAATTGCCGCGTTCTTCGGAGTTCTGGCCATTATCCAATCGTCCGCTGCCATGTTCGAAGCGAACTGGGTAACGTTCGTGGTCATCTGTATCATGATGTTCTTCCTCCAAGTGGGAGCAGAAGTCATCGGACTTGTCAGTAAGACGAGAAGACCGGTTATCAACTTCCTGATGCGCATGCGCGTCAAGCTGAATCCGGAGACCCGTTCGAAATCATAAATAGATAAATGTATTGGTTACAGCTATTCTTGAATATTATTCCAGACCCAACCTTATCCCTTGTGGATAAGGTTTTTTGTTTATTTTGAGATTTTTACTAAATAATTGGAACCTTTTGCCGATATATAAAGGTAACTGACTTAAAAAGAGGAGAGATGATACGTAATGCAACAAAAGAAACGGCCGTTGATCTGGATCATGTTGGTCACCATGGTGTTCTCATTGTTCCCACAAGGTCTATTCGGTGGGGCTGTTGCTTCGGCTGCAGACGGTGATCCGGTAACTCCTGGATCTAATGCTTATACCACATATTTTACGCCAGATATTAAGGTGTTAAGAGAAACATCCATTTTGTCTTTAACTTCAGGACAAACAGGAAAAGAATTTCTATCAAGAACTAATGCCTACACCACTTCAACATCAACCATAAGTATTTCAGGTTCTTATTCATTTGTTTCAAAAGATACGATGAAAGTGAAAGTTGAACAGTTAAATTCGACTACTGAAGGTGGCGTGGACAAGTGGGTTCCTGATGAAACAAAGTCTATTACTACGGCAGTAACTGCTGATAGTAGCGGTAACAGTAAATTTAATGCAAACAACCTTACTCTGTTTCCTGGATTCAACAAAATCACCTTTTTAGGTGTACAGGGATCTGTTGAACGTTCGGATACATTCTATGTTTTATATGATCAAGCTCCTTTTATAGACAATTTCAAAATCTCTACTGTTGTTTCTGGAGGTACAGGTAATGCAACTTATGATTTAAATGCAGGCTCTGAGACAGTCGTTAACACAGAACGAGTATCAATCCAAGGTAAAGTGCAAAATGCTACACAGGTTACCGTCACAGTAAATGGTGGCGATTCTTACGATTCAGCTATGCTTCAAAATGGAGATTTTTTCTTGCCTCAACTTAAACTTAAAGCAGGATTGAATAAGTTGAAGTTCAAAATATCAAGCGCATCCAACTCCATTGAGACGGAGCGCTCAGTCTATTACTTCGATAAAAACCAGCCGTTTACTAAGCTCGATGTAACGGTAGGGACAGAGAAACAATCTATTTTGGATGATGCTAATCCAAATTTTACAATAATGGGAGAAACTGAAGGTAAATTGTCCGGACAAGCATTGTTGCCGTATTCAGCAAGTAATTCGGATTTTAGCCCAACGAACGGAACGATTACTATATCTAATAGTAATATAGATCAAACGCCACCGTTTGTGTTTCAAGTGACTAATTCTATTCCAATAGCTGGCTCAGATGGAATTAGTATGGAGTATCGACTCGTGGACTTTGAAGTGGATACACCTTTCAAGATGGAGTTAGAGGATGGCAGTACTGATGTTAAGAAAAATCAGGAAGTGAAGCTTAATTTAACTTATGGTAACTTCAGCACAGGATTTACAGGAGGATATGTATATTCTCCAGGTTCTCAAGATATTCTTAATATGTACTACCTCCCAGATTACAAAAGTGGTCCGATAGAGTCACAGACTAAACTGGATGGATCAAGAGTGAAAAGTGATACATTCTTCATTTTAGTTGAATCCAGTAAAGCAATTAACGCGGCGACTCTTTTGGGTGAATATTTACCTACAGGTGTAAACAAATTGAAAATCGACGCAGTACCGTTTGATGCTACAGTGGGGTTGAATTCAAAACAACAGATCTATAAAGTTACTGGATTTTTAAGTGGAGAACAGCAAGTCCGATTCTATTTTGGTAAACCAACAGACTTGCCGAAAGTAGTTAAAATCTCTTATTCATCTGTCAGCTCAATCTATGTAGAGAATTTGCAAGATGGACAGACTTACAGTTTTGATTCAAAAAGTACTGAACAGACTATGTCGATTAAAGGTAAATTTATAGGCTTCAAGACGTTGGGGAATGATTTCAAACCTGAACTTGTAGTTAATGGTAAGGTGCTTAAAGACACTGATTATACGCAGGTTACGCCAGGGTTCCCTAATATTACTACAGGTGATTTCTCTATTAAATTAAAAGTATTGAAAGAAGGACCGATTGTATATGGTGAGAACACAATTGTGATCCGTGCAATTGATGAGGATGCCAACAAGCAGCCTACAACCATAACAACAACGCTTAGAATCAATGTTATTGATACGAATCAATCAACAGTTACAACTTTTATGCCTACTTTGGTTCCTAAAGATTCCAGACAACCATTTGTGGATAAATCTTTGACCAGTTATACACAGGATGAACTGAAAAAAATCTTTGCGGTTACGCCTGAGTTCGCATTTAAAGAGGATAAATATGTAACAAGTGAAGAATCCTACGACCTTGTAATTAATGGTGGTGGAGCTCAGATTGCGAATGTATACTTTGGTTCCAAATTAATTTTCACACATACACAAGCAACAGATCGTGTGCTACAAACAAATAAGTTGGGTGATAATGGCATGCCGACATTTGACTTTGTAGGTAATGAAAATCAATTCTTCGCCAGAATTCAGAACCTGAAATTTGATGCACCAGGAACGCATGTATATACTCTTGAACTTATTAACAGAACTGGTGCCAGAACAACACAACGACTTGAGATCGTACGCGAACCTTCTTCTTATCGCATTCTTGCTCCTCAGCCAACAGTGGGAGACAAAATTGTTGTTAACAAAAACTTTGTAAGGTTTGATATTGAAGCTGAAGGTGCTACTCAGGTAGTCATTGATAAACAGCCTGCTGTTAAACGTACTGATTCTAATAATCGTTTTGTACTAGATTACGTGGGATTGAAACCTGATAAAAATAACGCAATTAAAATCCAGATCACGCGTCCAGGTGGTACGATTAATGACACAGTTAATGTTTTCTATACATCTACAATCACAACAGACACGCAATATATGGCTCCAAAAGTAGCTAATAAGTACACGGTGTTTAACAAGGAATTGCAGCTTTCCCTACCGAAAGGGACGGTTCTACAATCAACAACTGTAAGAAATATGACCAAGTTTTATCCGGATAATAAAATTCTGTTTGGAATAGCTGACTCGGATAAAGGGATCGTAGAGAGAAAGAATGATTACGGTAACTGGATTGGTTCCCCAGATGAGGGTAGCGAAAATGCACAGAGCTTTATTACAGTCTCACCAGAACTTTCAGGATTGTTTAGTTCAACACTAAATACAAATAACTTTACTCCGATCTCAGATATTTACTGGATTCATGGGGGCGTGGGTGAACTCGGTGATAAAGGAGAAAGTGGTTACAGCGCAGGTACAAATGGTCTATCTCCGTATAGCCTTGAAGGCAACTTCACTCAGTATGCTGCTGAGAGAGTGTTAACTCCCTCACAGAGAGGAAGTCTAACGATTGCCTATGACCCTTCAATCGTAGATGATGTAGGTTCAACTATCACAGTATTCAGATATTCAGACAAGACCAATGTAGGGAAATGGGTGCCTATTGGAGGCGTAGTTGATACCAAAGGGCATACCATTACTGTTCCATTTGATGAATTCGGGTATTATAAAGTAATGAAACTTAGCAGAAGCTACCCTGACATTACGAACCACCCGTGGGCACGCAATTTATTAAATGCCTTGTATTCAAAAGGGATCATGAATCCATTGAGAGCAAGTTCATTCGGAGCAGATGATCAGACCACTCGTGGGGAATTTGCAACGCTACTTGTGAGAGGTCTGGATATACCGTTGAATTATGCCAATCAACAGACCTTCCAGGACGTCTCGGTCAGTACGAAGTCAGATCGCTGGACCTACGAAGCTATTGAGACGGCGGCTCGCGCGGGTATCGTTCAAGGTTTAAGTGATGGATATTTCCAACCGGAAATGCCTATTACACGTGAACAGGCAGCTGTTATGATCGCTCGTGCGATGAACTCAAAGTTAGCTACGAACGATAGCAAGCTTGCTGATACACTTGGGAAATCATTCTTGGATTCAGGCTCTATTGAGTACTATGCTCGTCCTGCTGTGCTCGCAATAACTAAAGCGAAAATCATGGAGGGAAGCCCGGTAACAGTGCCTGGCTCAACCAAAGCTCAGTATCAATTTAACCCTAAAGGTAATATGACTCGTGCAGAAGCTGCGAAAATTGCAGTTGAATTACTTAAGAAGAGCACGAAGCTGTTTCCTAAAAACTTGAGTTAAAGCATATAGAAAACTGTTCAATACTGAAAGACCTGTCCCTTGGACTAAAGGGACAGGTCTTTTTATGACGGCATATCAACTCTTTTATAATAGAAGGAAACAGTTATTTACCAATAACTATTTTTGTAATTTGCTAGAGATTAAGATACAATAACGGTAAATACACAATGATCTAGAGGGTGAAGTTAGCTAATGAAACCGATTTATTCGAGAGCCCAATTGGGTTACATGAAGGCAAAGACACAGTTCGAGAAGCAGGCAGTCATTCTGGAGAAAAAGTTGGAAGATACACGTAAGACAGAGGAGATCTCTCAGGAAGTCATGGAAGGGCTTGTACAGTCCACTGGCTTCCATGATGCGTATAACAATCTGGTTCTGGCTGAGAACGAATTGATTGAATGGTCTCACACCACAATGAAGCATGAGAAGACATACCGGGAGAACAGACAACCAATTGACGATATGTATCTGAGATTGAATAGTGATCCGAATATGCGTGCTCAGATTATTGAGCTGGCGATGAAGATCCGCTAAGTAATAGTTACTGATCCAAGAAGAGGTGCCCTATGGGCCCTCTTTTTTTATTTTCAATATTGTAGAATTTGTCGCTTCATCGTGGAAAATAACGGGTATAAATAAAAGTTCATATCATTACTTACACAGGATTATTTTGGAGTAGTCTTAGTAAATACCGCTAAATAAAGGTTTTGAACATGTCAAAGACCCGCACTGCATCAATACATAAATAAGTTCAAAACTTTTTTTGTGGAATCCGCAACTTTTTGAAATTTGCTGCGTTTAAGATGTAGAGTCAAAAACATTGGGGAACTTACCAAGAATGACCTCGTGAAGAATCTTGTCTATTTATTAGAAAAAATTGCTTTACGGCACGAGAGACCCATTGTATAATACGTAAGGTAGGATTAGGAAACTACTCTATTTACGTATGATTCTATCATTTATTCTTGTTTACAAGTTTCTGTGATATGCTCACAGACATCATTTATATTAACTTGCTCATAACTCTGGAAAGGGGGTGCGACAATAGAATGAGGAATACGAGCGACCCTATTAAAGAAAATTCCAATGTTATGAACGCCCAAGGAGGAGACAAAAAGGTTATGAAGAAAATTTTATCCGTAGCATTGTCTACAGCAATGGCATTCTCAATGTTTGCATCTGTAGCATTCGGTGACACAGCAGTAACACCACAACAACAGTTTGATGCATTGAAAGCAAAAGGTATCTTCACTGGTTATCCAGATGGTTCAGCTGGTCTGGACAAAGAGATGACTCGCGCTGAGTTCGCAAAAGTTATCACTAAATTGCTCGGTCTGAAAGAGATCACTGGAACTCTTTCTTACACTGACAAAAACTACACAGCTAAAAACTGGGCTGTACCTTACATCGAAGCAGTAACTGCTGCGGGTATCATGGAAGGTAAAAACGTAGAGAAAAAAATCTTTGACTTCAACGGTAAAGTGACAGTAGCTGAAATGGCTACAATCTTGACTCGTGCACTTGATCTTGAAATCCCAACTGAAACTAACAACAATGCAGCAGCATGGGCTAAAGGTTATGTTCAAGCAGCGATCAACGCAGGTCTGATCGACGCTAACGCTAACTTCAGCGGCAACGCTTCCCGCGAATTGTTGGTAGGTGCAGCTTACTCTATCGATCAAGCTCAAAGCTTGAAAGTAGAATCTTACACAGTATCCGAAGCTGGTAAAGTAGTTGAGTTCAAAATCAGCGATGGCGAAACTGTTAAAGTAACTTTGGATAAAGCTCTTGAAGCTAACAAAGAAACTGAAGTGAAATTCACTTACAAAGATAAAGAGTTCACTGAGAAAGTTACTTATGTAGTAACTACAGCTACTAAAGTTGAGAGCGTAACTGCTTCTAACTTGAAAGAAGTTGTTGTAACTTACGATGGTAAAGTCGACAAAGAAACGGCTGAAGAAGCTAGCAACTATGCTTTGAAATCCGGAAAAGCAATCGACAAAGTAGTTCTGTCCGCTGATGAAAAAACAGCAACAATCACTTTGGTAGGTACGCTTACTAACAACAAAGCTGACTTCTTGACAGTTTCCAATGTTAAAGCTGGCGACAAAGTTGTAAGTGCTAAAGAAGTTTCCTTCACAACTTCTGATAATGAACTTCCTAAAGTTGATTCTGTTAAATCACTGGGAACTAAATCTGTAAAAGTTGTTTTCTCTGAGCCAGTACAATTGCCAGAGCAAAAAAGCTTCGAGTTGGATGGAAAAACTTTCTTCGGAAAAGTAACTCAACCAACTTCCAGAACAGTAATCTTGACTCCTTATAACACTGCAGCACTGACTGTTGGTGACCATAAACTGACAATTGCTTCTGTTAAAGATTTTGCTAACTTTGTATCGTTGACTTCAACTCACGATATCACAGTTGTAGAAGATACTGCTGCTCCAACTATTACTGAAGCATCTGCTACTTTGGAAACTGTAACTGTTACTTTCTCTGAAGAAGTAGATCCAGAAACAATCAAAGCTTCGAACGTTTACTGGACATCAGGTAACTCTAACAAAGAGTCTGCTTCCTTTAAAGCAATCGAAGATAACCAATACAAATTCACATTTAACAGATCTAATTCTCTGCCAACTGGAAGTATCGCTATCCATGTTGAAGGTGTAAAAGATTACTCTGGTAACCAAATCGCTAAAGGAACTACAGTTAATGTAACTCCTGAAGTTGATATGACTCGTCCAGAAGTGAAAAAAGTTGAATCCACAGGCAAAAGAGAGATTCAAGTTAAATTCTCTAAAGTTTTGTTGGATAGCACTGTAACTGATGCGAAAAACTATACTGTAACTGACAAAGATAACAAAGTTATCCCAGTTAAGTCAGCAACACGTATCGGTGACTTGGATACTGTAAAAATTGAATTGTACAGCGACTTGTCCGCTGGCGATAACAATATCACAATCAAAAACATCAAAGACAACACAAGACTTGAAAACACAATGCTTGATTACACTGGCAAAATCAATGTAGCTGATACAGCTGCTCCAAAAATTGATTCCCAACTGGTTAATGCAAGTAACCGTACAGTAGTAATTGGTTTCGACAAGAAATTGGATGCTGCAACGCTTGCAGACTACTCCAACTACCATGTTGACATCAATAACGAGCGCTTGCCTTTGACTTCTGAAATGGCTGAAATCAATGTTCTACAAGATGCGAATGCAGTTGCAATCACATTTGTAGAAACTTACAAAAACCAAGTTGTAAGATTTGCTTCAACATCTGGTGGTTCTACTTCTAAAAATGTTCAAAACCTGTACGTTCTTGGAGTTAAAGATGCTGCTGGTAACTTGTTGAAAGATTTCACAACGACTCCTGCAACTAACAAAGTTGACTTGAGCGCTAATCTTCAAGTAGGTTTGGGAACATATGACACAGATTACACTGGATACAGTGCTGCTTTGACTAGCAAAGACACAGTTGAAGTGAAATTCAACGCCGGTATCGTATCTGCTCCAAGAGCAGCTTTCACTGTTAACGGAACAAATGTAGGTATCAAAGATGTTGAAGTTACTGGTACATCCACAGTTAAATTGGTATTGAACAGTGATCTTACTTCTACATCTGCAAGTGGTTTATCTGTAAGTGTTGACCGTGGACAGTTGACTACTTTGGTAGGCACAACTCCAACTGCTGGTGTGCAAACTACAAGCGTCCTTGATAAAGTTGCACCTCAGTTGAAAGAAAACACTACTACACCTAGTTACACTAACGTTAAGGTAAATGGTCAAGATATTAAAGTTGACTTTACTGAAGATATCCAATTGGATTCTGGAGTAACTGTAGCTACACTTGCAAGAGACTTCAAAGTTGTCCGTTACATTGATAACAAAACACTGACTCCAGTTAGCGATTATACTGTTGCTGTTGGTGCAGATTCTGTTACAATTACTTTGAAAGATCAATCAAGCAGATCCGCAGATAGCTTGTACACTATCAGCTTTGAAGGTTCTAAGTATTTGACTGATAAATCTGTAGTTAAGAATCAAGTTGCTTCATTCAGCAACAAAGAAACTGATATTCGTGTTGGATATCAAGCTGCTACTGCAGTAACGATTACTGGACCTGCAACTCTTGCAGTGCAGCCAACAGCTGTTGAACAAAACTACACTGCTACTGCTAAAGACGGAGCGGGAAGCACTGTTCCGGGTGCAATCACTTTCTCTTTGGATGCTGCTTATCCTGGTGTAAGTGTTGATGCTGCTGGTAAACTTACAGTATCTCCTTCTGCTGATGCAGGTAATGTAATTCTTGTTGCAACTCATACAGATGGTACTGTACAAAAGCTTACTATTCAACTGACTAAAGCTGCTGCTGTAGCAACTACAGTTGAGGCTGCTGTAGCTGGAACTCCTGTTTCTTCCGCAGCTGGTGGAGCTGCTACATTGTCTGCTACTGTGAAAGATCAATTTGGTGATACTGTTACTGGTCAAACAGGTACATTTGAACTAGCAACAGGTCAAGCTACACTTCCTGCTACAATCACTCTTAATGCTACAACAGGTGTAGTTACTGTTGCTCCGAGTGCACCTACAGGAACTTATAATTTTGTTGCTAAATCCGGATCGTTAACTTCTAACGTTGTTTCGGTAGTAGTTGCTCCTTAATAATCTTCTGGAAAAGGATCTTCAGATTTTATCTGAAGATCCTTTTTTTTGTTAGCATAAAAATGCGCAGATACAGAGAAAACGATTAAATATGCTAACAAGATCGTAACTTTCTACCCCTCTCAAACGTTTATACTATAAAGCAACAAGCAACTTATGGGAGGTTTGGAAGTGAATCAAAAGAAAATGTTTGTGAGCTTGCTCGCAAGTGCAATGTTGATCAGTTCAACGGCTAGCATTGCCATGGCAGCGAGCACAACTAATAAAACGTCTGCCACCAGTTCAAATAGCAGTACATCGAAGAAAACGACAACAACAACGCAGAAGGTTGTACATACCCTGGGTAACCTGTCAGCTGTTAAAGTGACAGCACGAAGTTCCGTAAGATTAACAGATGTAAACATCTTGGCACAGGACGATGGCAATGTGGTTACGTATACATTGTCTTACAAGAACAATGACAGCACCCCAATGATGATGCTCGATTACTGGAGCAAGGTAAAGACGAAAGGCGGAACACTATTTTCGCCCAAATTGATCGCAAAAGATCAGGAAAAGAAAACAGTCGCGCCTGGATCAACAGTCGAGTTGACCTATGTCATGAAAGTGGGTCGCGAAGTTAAACTGAGCGATCTGAACTTTCTCATCGTGAAATGGGATTTCAGTCAAGCTAACTATGAACGTACGCTGGGTAAGTTTAACGTGCCCGCATCCTATAGCATTACTACACCTGTAGGTAAGCCGAAGACGGTTCGTCTGAGTGATTCTGCCGTGAAGGTTAAAGTATCAGGCATTAAAGTGTTTCCAGGTGAAGATAAGAAACAGTATGTGAAAATTGGCGTGAATTTAAACAATATCAGTTATAAATTACTTGAAAATCCGAATATCAAATGGATCTTACGTACGCCAAGTGGTACGAACTATCCCTTAACTCCGGATAAAGACAGTACGAATGTTAGCATCCAGGCCCAAGCTAATAAGGCCCTCAATCTGATGGCATCTCTTCCTACGTCAGTGAAGCTGCAAAAGTCTGAGTTGTTGCTGGTAGAAGAACAGGGTGAAGAGAAGAGTGTTCTGCCTGTTGCTGCATTACAATTGCCAGAGGCTAGCAAGACGAAAGTAGAGGTTGCTGCCAATCAACCAAACATTATATCGGTAGAAGGACAACGACTATCCACATTGCTTGAATCTGCTAAAGTTCGAATCGATGATGGTGAGTATAGTCTTAACCTTCAAATGAAGCTCAAGAATGAAGGCAAGAAAGCCATTAAGGTGCCTACATATACTTTCGAGGTACGGAATTCAGACGGAACAATCTATCCGATCGAAACGAAAGCACTGGATACATTGAAGTTGAACCCAGGCGATATCAAGACAATTAAGCTTAATGCAACCCTTCAAGGTGATGGGGATACAAAAAAGATCAAGCTTTATGTAATGAGTCCGGTGGACAAAAATGAAAGTACAGAGTCAGCAACAGCTTCTTCTCCAACCAATGGATTTGTTTTCTCCTATCCTGTAGGCGTTTACGCAATCCCTGAATCGGTATCCAGCGGAGATGGATTGACGACCGAAACGGTCATTAAGAATAACAAAGGTACATTTGGTGTGTCTTTTGGATCGTTACAGCGGTTGCCGTGGCTTGATAGTGATATTATTGCGGCAAAAGTGACCATTCGTAACGCAGGTAACAAAACAGTCCAACTTCCTGAACTTGAAGCAATGTTTATGATTGATTCTGCTGAGATTGAAGGAGACAAGAAGCTAATCTACACACAAAGTGGCAAGCTACTTGGAGCGGGCATGACAACGGAGGCTTATCTGCTGACCAAGATTCCTTCTCAGTTACGTATATCTCGTCTTGAACTTAGTTTGAACGAGAAAGTTAGTGAAGAAGAAACGAATGAATGGATCACGTTAAATACATCTGGATTAATTCCACCGTTATCTTATGTCGGAAACGGCAAGACATATACATCGGGCACAGCTGATAAAGAGACCGAAATGGGTGTGCGCAGAACGATACGTTATCCGGGAACATCATCGGACATCGTATATACCGAATTCGAAATGACGAACAAATCACTGCGTCAAAGTGGTCTCGGTAAACTAGTAGGATACTTCAAAACATCGGATGGCCAATATTACAGGGCAACAGCGAAACAAGCAGAGCGTTTGCCTGGACCGGGTCAAAAGTCGATTGTTACGTTCTGGGCTAAAATTCCGAAATCTGTTACCTTCTCTGACCTGCGTCTAATTGTGGGTGAAGGTATTGCAGACAGCAAATTTGTAACGGGTGAAGGGGAGGCGACTGCTTATGTCAATGCTATGGCATTTGAAGTACCGCCAACCTCCATTAGCGTTCAAGGGTCTCTGAACAATATTGATCTCTATCCATTTACACTTACTTCCAACAGTGTACGTGCGTATCTGGCTGGTAGCAATTCAGTGCAAGTTGATATGAATTACACGCTTACTCGTAGCGAAGAGATTGAGATGGCTGAGAATGAACACAAGTGGATTTTAACCTTTACAGCTCAAAATGGAAAAGTATTCGAGAAAGAGTTAACTCCTGGTACTGATCTGAAAGTGGGAACTAACCAGACACTGAACTGGAGCGTCGAAGATAGCTTCTTCGAGAAATTACGAGGCGGCTCTTACCGACTAAACTTGTATGATCAATTCCAGGGACAACGCTTGCTTCTTGCAGAGCAAGTTTATGGATATGATCTTTCCAAGTTACCAAAAGAAGAACCAATAATAGAATAATAGTATTTGCAGACTTAATAATCCACTATGATTGCTATCAAAACCTCGTTTCTACCCCAACGGAAACGAGGTTTTGCTTGTGGCATCCCTATTTTTTCTCTATAGTTAAAGTTAATAGATTACCAGAGGAGGAAAATGATTCACATGAAACCTTATATGAAAGTATCCCTTGCTGCGCTTGCGATTGGTGTTGGCGTGTGGGTTGGGTCGGTATACAGCAATACAGCTATCGGTGCAGGTACAAGCCAGCCAGGAACAGCAGACGATCCGGTTGTAACGAAAAGCTATGTTGATCAGCAGATTCAAAAAGCATTGGGTGGTGGTGCTAGCACAGGTTCTGGTAACTCATCCGGTAATAATTCCGGCTCTACGGGAACAGGGAACTCCGGTAGCACAGGCGGAGACACTTCACTTCCTCCACTTGTTTCAGGTGCTTCTGATGCCGTTGAGATTGTTACCGTGAAGCCGGGACAACAGCTGATCGGGAAGTCTGGCGCGGAGTTCATTGTACGTAGCGGTAAGGCTGTGATCGTCAGTGAAGGTACGAATGGTGTAGCGGATCTGACGGACGGGATTGACCTGACGAATGGACAGGCAGCGCCGACTAATCACCTGCTCTCTTTTCCAAGGGATGGACGGGGGATCACGGTATTGGAAGGAAACAAATACAGCCTAACCGTAATGGTTCGTGGTGGATATACTCTGCAATAGGATCTGTAGCTTTTAAAGAAATTATTCAGTAGTCATACATTTCATTTGCTCAGATTACCCAGTTCTAACAAACATTAATACGGCTAGATAGCCTTGTTCCTGCTCACTCTATAACTGTTGACAACCAACTTAACGGAGGTGCAGGAACCATGGCTAGAAGCAATCGTAAAGTGGTACCCGAAAGTCGTCAAATGCTGGATCAGATGAAGTATGAGATTGCTGCAGAGTTTGGTCTCAATGTGGGTTATGGTGGCAGAGGTTTGGCTGGTGCGGATACAGAATTTGGATCTGAACTGGGTGAAGTGAGTGATCATTCCTATGGGCAATATAAAGGGTGGGGACATCTGACTTCCCGTGAGAATGGATCGGTTGGTGGAGAGATTACCAAAAGGCTAATTCGTCAGGCAGAGCAGCACTTATAGGGCATTTTCCTTACCCCGTTTCGTTTGACACGTCTTGACAAATAAGTTAAGATGGCATTTGAGGTATGCAACCTTTTCCACTAGGGAAAGGTTGATTTTCGTTTGAGGCAATTACCTGAAAAATCCTTATCTTCGTAACTGCGGACCCTGCGTCCTTATTCCATGTTGGAAAGCTTCGAGGGTACAGTGAACGAATCGCTGTCATGTTTTGTTCGGGCAATCGCCATACTACTAGTTATGGGAGGTTGAAACTTCATGTCTGTTAAAGGCCGGCATCTATTTACATCGGAGTCTGTAACCGAAGGACATCCGGATAAAATCTGCGATCAGATCTCAGACGCCGTATTGGACGCGTTTCTTGCAAACGACCCCAATGCACGCGTAGCTTGCGAAGTTTCCGTAGCCACAGGCTTAGTGCTTGTCATCGGTGAAATCAGTTCAGCTTCTGAATACGTGGACATTCCGTCCATCGTTCGTAATACAATTAAGGATATTGGCTACACACGTGCCAAGTTCGGTTTTGATTATAACACTTGTGCAGTGCTGACTTCTCTGAATGAGCAGTCCGCTGATATTGCCCAAGGCGTTAATGCAGCGCTTGAGAACCGTGACCCGGAACAAGTCGCTCGTGAAACAGAAAACATTGGTGCAGGTGACCAAGGTCTGATGTTCGGTTTTGCAACGAACGAAACACCGGAACTCATGCCTTTGCCAATCGCTCTGTCCCACCGTATCGCACGCCGTCTGGCGGAAGTGCGTAAGAACGGTACATTGGAATATCTTCGTCCGGATGGTAAAACGCAAGTAACGATTGAATACGACGGTGACAAGCCGGTACGTGTGGATACAATCGTTGTGTCTACTCAGCACGCTGAAGAGACTACGCTGGAGCAGATCCAAAAAGACATCAAAGAACATGTCATCTTGCCTGTCGTTCCAGCGGAATTGCTGGATGAGCAGACTAAATATTTCATCAACCCAACAGGACGTTTCGTTATTGGTGGACCTCAGGGAGATGCAGGCCTTACTGGACGTAAAATCATTGTAGATACCTACGGCGGTTATGCACGTCACGGCGGTGGTGCGTTCTCTGGTAAAGATCCAACAAAAGTAGACCGCTCTGCAGCATATGCGGCTCGTTACGTAGCGAAAAACCTTGTAGCTGCTGGTCTTGCAGACAAGGTGGAAATCCAACTTGCTTATGCGATTGGTGTAGCCAACCCGGTATCGATCAACGTAGATACATACGGAACTGGCAAAGTCAGCGAAGAGAAATTGGTTGAGCTTGTGCGTAACAACTTCGATCTTCGTCCGGCTGGCATCATCCGTATGCTGGATCTGCGTCGCCCAATCTACAAACAAACTGCTGCTTACGGTCACTTCGGCCGTACAGACTTGGATGTACCTTGGGAGCAAGTGGACAAAGTAGACCTTTTGAAAACTCAAGCAGGTCTGTAAGTTCCTGCCCAACACGTTTAGAAGTCCAAGATTCCTCTAAGGAATCTTGGACTTCTTTTTTTTGCATTAGTACTATGGATATCCCTGCATTACGAAAAAGGAAATTAGATTTACATATTATAACTATTTGCTAATCAAATATTTCCTTTTTGCCGAAATACATAAAGAGGACTATACATGGGATAAACAGTTGAATCTGGATGAGGAGGAACGAAAGGTGAGTATTAAAGGACTGATCCGTAAGGGGATCATCGGATTGTTAATCGTGCTAATGTCTGTTCAAGGTTGGCACGGTATCCCGATTGTAGATTCAAATACGGCGTATGCTGCTGATGAATTTAATGACACATTAATTGAGACTACTATCCCTGCTGTGGGAGCTACTGAGGTTGACGGCGCAGCACCACTTGTTATTCAGTTCAAGGAAGCCGTCAAGAAGTCTGAGAACACTGTGGGAAATATAGTAATTACGCGCTTGCAGGATAATATTCCGGTGGCTACTATAAGAATGGATAGCTCAGACGTGAAAATTAAGGGAACTCTAGCAGATCCTGATGCACCGGAGAATGTTGATGGGGTAGGAAAAGAGGTAAGTATTACTCATCCACTGTTACGTGGAGGAACATACTATGTCCAATTCGATACAGGTTCCTTGGTAACCGTTGATGGAACAGCGGTGAAAGGTCCAACATTACAGCAATGGAAGTTTAGCACAAAGGGCATAGGAACAGCCAAGGTAAGCTCCTATTACCCGACATTAGGAGCAGTATCTGTTCCAACTACGTCCAACATACAACTGACCTACAATGACAGTATTACAGCTGGGGCAGGTAAAATTCAAATTTTCCAGGGAAGTACAGTTGTTGAAGAATTGGATATAACGGCAGGTTCACCGCGTATTGTAATAAATGGTAGAACGCTCACAATTGATCCTACGAACAACTTCTCCAATGGAATTACATACTCGGTGGTGATGCCCGAAGGGGCATTGAGAGACAGCGTTGGTAATGATGTAAAAGGCATTAGTCGAGGAGAATGGAATTTCACTGCATTTTCTTCCGATCCCACAGCATTAACAGTGTCCTCATTATCGCCAACCAATGGGGCAAGCAATGTTTCGCTAACGAATGAACTAACAGTGACGTTCAACAAAGAGTTGAGTTCAGCTTATATCACTGGAGCGGTTACATTAAAGAATGGTAATGGCGTTACAGTGCCTGCAACAGTATTGCTCAACAGCACTAATAATCGACAACTACGGATTATTCCGTTAAGCAGCTTAACAAGTAATACCACATACACTGTGGATGTACTGGGAGGTTTTCTACGGGATAACGCGGGAAATCTGTTTACTGGATTGAACGGGGCAAATTCATGGACTTTCAGGACATTGAGTTCGGATACAACAGCTCCAATACTAAAGACAGCCAAAATGTACAGCAATAACATCATTCGTTTGACATATGACGAATTGCTCTCAAGTCTTGATCCGTTTGCTTCCAGCTTCACAGTCACGATTAACGGAGAGAACCGTAATGTAAGCACATCCTATGTTTCAGGAGACAGCGTATATGTGGTACTGGATACGGGTGTAGCGGTAGGACAGGTTGTGAGAATTGCGTACGCCCCAGGAACGGGGACTCGTAAGATTCAGGATATGTCTTTTAACGCTGCAGCAGCATTCTCAGCCAGAGATGTGGAGAACGGTCTGGATTCCATCATGTCCAAACCGCGTGAAGGTACAGCGTACGGTAATACGATTAGTATGTACTACCCAGAAACGGTATATGTTAATTCAAGTGATGCAGCAAGACAGTTCAGTGTGACGGCTGACGGAGCATCGGTAGGAATTAGTAACATCTCTACGAATACTAGCTCTCTAGTTACGCTCAGTCTTAATCGTTCCATTCAGAACGGAGAAGTGGTGAGGGTATCATATGAACCGGGCTCATGGCCTGTAAAGGACACCCGTGGACAGGCACTTGCGGGCTTCAGTGGGTTCTACGTTCGTAACAGTATTGATACGAAAGCACCCGAATTTCAAAGCGCAGAAGTAAGTGGGTCTACATTATGGATTCGTTACAATGAACCACTGAGCAGAACGAACAAACCTCTCAAGAGTCAATACTCCGTATTGGTAGATGGTAAGGCAGTGTTCGTAAATGATACAGAGATCGAGGATGACTTGGTTACCCTGACTTTGGCAAGTGCAGTTGCCAGCACGCAAAACGTCAGTTTGTCTTACGTACCCGGAACCTTGAGATTGACAGATTTGAATGGCAACCCCGCTGGTTACATTAATTTAGCGCCAGTAACCTACACCTATGGAAATGGGAAAATTCTCTCGGCCGCCCTTCAAGGGGACACCGTGTCCATCACTTTTAAGGATCCACTTCAGGCCCAGACGGCTCTTACAGCATCTCAGTTCGCTGTACAGTTTGGTGGTTCCGCAGTAAGTGTAACCTCTGCTGCCACTTCAGGTTCCTTGTTAACCTTGAAGCTTTCGAGTGCAGCGACATCGGGACAGACGGGAACGGTTAGTTATGCACCGGGAGCCGTTCCATTGAGAGATGCATTAAATAATACTATTGCAGCTTTTGGGCCGCTTACCTTACAAGTTAATGGCAGTTCCACAGGCAGTCAGACGAGTAGTCGTCCTTCTTGGTTAACGGAACTAGATGGATCGAGCTATGGTCAGTCTTTACTTGTGATGAGTAACGATACAGCTACCAATGTGTCGGCAATGACGCGCAATAACCTTTCAACTCGTCAATTTAACGTAGATGCTACCAAATTGCTACAGGCCTATGAGTACGCGACTACGGCTGGTAAAACGGCACAGCCTGTTGTATTTGAGATTAATGCCGATGAATCTTCGGCATATGTTGGCTTCCCGCTAGGTGCATTGGCTCAGTTGGCATCAAGCAACCGTAGCAGTTCAATTGGAATCAAGTATGGTGATCGCTTATGGACACTTCCTTTGTCCAATTTGGATGTGTCTTCCATAATTCAAGGCGTGGGTGCATCAACAAGTACAGGTTCTTCCTATCTTTACGTGCAGATCGAGACAGTACCAGTATCTGGATCGGGCACATTAGATGGCTTATTGCTAGCTGCGGGCGCACAGAAGTTGGGAAATAATACGAATATATACTTGTCTGCATTTAACGGAAATAACAATCAACGTGAGGAGCAGAACTTTAAGAGCCAGCTCTCTATACAATTGCCATTGAAAACACCGACGACAACTTCAGGGCTAACCTATATCGATCCAGGTACATTTATTCTATCTAACGTGCCTAGTTCGTTTAAAACCACGATCAATGGTGTTGTCATTCAAGGACAATTAAATGGCAATCAAACGGTTGTTCCTGTCACACATATCGTAAATTACCAAGATACATCATCCCATTGGGCTAGTGCAGTCATTAAAGAACTATCTGCCAAATGGATCATTGGTACGCCGAACGGTTCTTTCTATGGACCTAACCAAAATATTACCCGTGCTGAGTTTGCTGAATTAGTGGCTAAAGGGATGGGACTCGCAGGTAATCAAACAGCGACAGGTCGTTTCCGTGATGTTCTTGGAGGTGGCACTACAAGTGCCTATATCGGTGCTGCAGCTGAAGCCGGAATCATTACTGGAAATACCGATGGTACCTTTAGGCCGGATCGCCCTATTACGCGTGAGCAGATGGCACTTATGATGGTACGTGCGATGAACTACGGTGGGAAAACAGTCTCTCTTCAATCTTCGGCTGCCACCACTTTATCCAAGTTCAAGGACAGCAACAAAATCCAGTCCAAGGATTCTGTTGCCAAAGCGGTGCAAGAGGGAATCATTCAAGGCATGACAGCCAGAACATTCGAACCTCAGGGAAATGCAACTCGTGCACAGGCTGCGGTCATGTTGAAACGGGTTCTGGACAAATTAGGATATCTATAAATTGATAGGGACACTTCAAGGAAGCGCATTTCTTGAGGTGTTCTTTTTATTGAGAGGTTTACAAATCTAACAAGCTCTCTCCAAATAGATCCTTTTAATTAGATAAAGGACAAAAGAGAGGTGACGATATATAGAAAGGGTGACTTTTTTGAACATTACAAAGATACTCAAAAAAGTATTATACGAACGACTTCAAGGATTATCATTCGTTTATCAAGATTCTTCATCCAATCCTTGGGTTTTCGTTAGATCTAGAAATGGTTATTCCAAAGAAATGATAGAGATTGATATAAGTAATTGGGAATCTTGTGCCATTCGTTGCACTTTCCAAACGAATTCTAAGTCAATTAGTAGTACAAAGCTTGCTGAAGGAAGTGTTCATGAGTGGTATGTATATCAAAATAAAGAAGAACTGCATCAAATTCTTAACTATTTTGGTGAACTCGTAGGGAAATACGCTTTGCAATGGTTTGCAGAGCATGCAGTGGCTCTTTCACCCGGACCATCCAATTACCTAGGCACTGAGTGGAGTGACTTTATGCATGATTTCGTCGAGACAAATCATATTAAGTTAGCGGACCCAATTTCGCTTGTCATATTAGATAAGTTAATAGTACAGGGGATAGATCAAAATGAGATATACTCAATAGGTTTTTGTTTTGGGGAAATTATTATAAAACGTTTTGGTGCAGAGTGGGAGTATAATAAAGAACAAGGTCCGATGATAAAAAATATAGCGGGTAATCCTAGATTTAAACGATCACCACATGAATTGGTGAAAAATGTATTAGAGAGTCGAACTCAATTATCATTACAGAGGTACTATAATGATATTGAATTTGTGGTAGAAGACTTGTAAGTTAATAGGAAACATATGAATCATAAATGGACTTCAGTTGTGCTGACTCGTGCACAGACGAAGTCTGTTTTTTGATTAGTTTAACTACATAGTAGAAACGTCTGGAATTGATTAACCAATATATACCTGAATCTTGACTGTTGGCGTAACTTTTTCCACAAAAAGCAGTCTATTAATAGAAGAGTATACTAGAGATCTCGCTATCGGCTGCCTACTTGGCAGTGTTCGTGATGTCTAAGATTGATATACAAGATGGGAGAGACGTTTCAGACATGCTGGGGAAACATGGGAAACAGCTGGAAGACGTTAAGGGCAGTAAGGTGAAGAAATGGGCGATTGTGACGCTGGCGGGCGTGATCTGGATTGCACCGGTGATGAGCGCAGGCGGACAGATGTGGTCAGGTACTTCGTGGCAATCGGTAGCCGCAGCAGCATCTACGAATACAAGCAAGTTAAGTGAAGAAATTCTGACTTCGGGTGCGAAGCTCATGAAATACAAATATACGACAACACGTTCCGGTTCCAAGGTCAACGTACTGGCGGATGTCATCCAGGTGGATCTGCAGAACCCGTATGTGAAGCTGGATGTGATGACAGGCAAGGGCGGTAATCTGAATAGCAAACAGAGCACAGGTGCCATGGCTAAGGAAAATGGTGCAGTAGCCGCTGTGAACGGTGATTACTTCAATGTATCCGGAGAGCTCGCGCCCATTGGTGGACAGGTCTCCGATGGCGTACTGGTCTCCACACCTTCCGAACTGTCGGGCATGTATGCCCTCACGGTAACCAAAGATGGCAAACCGATGATCGACGAGTATTCTTTTGATGGGACCGTGAAGGCGCAGGATGGTTCAACCTTTGCTTTGCGTGGGATAAATAAAGAGGATTATACGGTAGAGTCGGGTGCGGTGAAATATAGTCATGCCAACTCGATGTATATTTATACACCTGCATGGACCTCCACCAAACGTCCGAATGACCCTTCCACAACGCCGACAGAGGTTCTCGTGCAGAACGGAGTCATTACCCAAATCTCGGATAAAAAAGCGTTAAACATGACGGTGCCGCAGGATGGGTACATTTTGCGTGCGCATGGAACAGCGGCGACATGGATCATGAGCCATCTATCCGTTGGCCAAACCTTGGATGCGGATTACAAGCTGAAAGCCAAAACAACCGGGCAATCGGTCGATCCAAGTAACCTGGAGATGATGATTGGCGGTCACACCATTTTGGTGAATGGTGGTAAGGCAGCTTCCTTTTCCCGTGATATCGCATCTTCTGGCATCGGCGGCATTCGTGCAAGAACAGCAGTAGGATACTCCCAGGATGGTCGGTATGTCTACATCATTGCAGCGGAGAAAAACAGTAACAGCAGCGGGATGTCGCTGACGGAACTGCAAACCTTTATGACCAGTGTGGGTGTCTGGAAAGGCATGAACCTGGACGGAGGCGGCTCCACAACAATGGTAACACGTCCGTTAGGTGAGCAAACCGCCGGTCTGACCTTCAACACAGAGTATGGTACCGAGCAACGTCAGGTTGTAAACACGCTGGGTGTGTTCTCTACGGCTCCTGTAGGTAAACTGAAGGGCTTTGCCGTGAGTGGTAGCCAAACGTTGCTGGTGGGACAAGAGGGCAAGTACACAGCCAAAGGATATGACACCTACTACAACCCGATCGCAACAGGCGATATCAGCATGTCCTGGAAGTCCAGCAACAACGGTATCGTGAGTGTCAGCAACGGCACGATCAAAGGCGTGAAGCCAGGCACAGCAACGCTGACGGCAACAAGCAATGGAGCTTCATCCTCCATTAAAGTATCGGTATTGGGTGGAAGTGAATTGGCTTCCTTGACAGCAGGATCGGGTCTGGGTTCGCTTAAAGCGGGCACAACGATGTCCATTCCGGTAACGGCAACAACGAAGAGCGGACAAAGTGTTACGGTTCCGGCGGACTCGCTGACATGGGAATTTATCGGGTTCAAGGGTAAAGTGACTGCTGACCAACTAACGGTATCTTCCGTTAATTCTGGTGCACAAGTGGGATATGCGATTGGTCGTTATGATGGTTACAGCACAGTCGTGGTACTCTCGGCTGCTGCCAGCGAAACGATCTGGGAGAACTTCGAAAATGTGAATTATCCAATCAACTTCACGACGAACGCAGCTGGTGTAACTGGTTCGGCAACTGTCACAGCAGGAACAGGTGAGAAAGCCGGCTCCAATGTACTGCAACTCGGTTATGATATGACAGCTGGAACAGGCAAAATGTACGCTTATGCACAACTGAATGGTTCTACTGGCAGAGAGGTATCTGCTGCAGCTACATCGATGTCGATGGATGTTATGGGAGATAAGAGCCTGAACTGGCTACGTGCCGAATTCACGGATGCCAATGGCAAAACGGTATATGCCGATCTCGCCAAGGCGATTGACTGGAACGGTTGGAAGAAGCTCAGCGTTGATCTGAACGGATTGAACATCGCCTATCCGGCGAAGCTGAAGCGGGTCTATGTGGTGAACGTGGAAGAAGGTCAGGATGAGCGTGCGAAATCAGGTACGGTTGCCTTTGACAACATCGCATTCACGATGCCTTCCAAGTCCAGTGAAGTCGGATTGCCTACGGGTACAGCTTCGCTCGTGCTTGGACAGAAATCGATGACGGTGAACGGAACGAAAAAAGCAATTGATGCAGCACCGGTACTGAAAAATGGTACGACGTATGTGCCAATCAAGCATGTTTTGGACGCTTTTGGTGGTCAGGCAAGCTGGGATAGTAAAAATCAACGGATCACGGTATTACGTGGTGGCAAGTTAATTGATCTGGTTGTAGGGCAGAAAGAATTCATTCTGAATGGTAAAAGACAGAGCGCAACTGTTGCACCATACGTAACGGGTGGTAGGACTTTAGTCCCTCTTAGACTCGTTTCCGAGCAACTTGGACTGACTGTAAAATGGGAACAGAAAACGAAGACCGTTACCATCTCATCGTGATATGGTATGATATATACCGGAAACGATAGAAATGGAGTCGAACAAACGTGGATTTACAAGCCGATGCCATAGACCGCGTCATTAAAAACGCCATACAAGTCATGGAAAACAGCAAATATCAAATGTTCGAGATCATGGACGCGACTCGCGATGAGCTGAAAACACTCAACGAGGAGTTAAAGTCGGTGCTGAAGGAGACGGCGGAAACGATCGAGAAAGTAGATCAATTGGAGCTGAACTACCGCCGTTCCCGGATCCGGCTGACGGAGGTTAGCCGCGACTTTGTCCGTTATTCCGAGCATGATATCAAGCAGGCGTATGAGAAAGCAACACAGCTGCAGCTGGATTTGATGATTTATCGTGAGAAGGAAATGTATCTGAAGGCCCGTCGGGATGACCTGCAGAAGCGTGCCAAAAATGTGGAAGCTTCTGTGGAGCGTGCCGAGACCATCGGTTCGCAGATGGGTGTTGTACTCGAGTACCTGTCAGGTGAACTGGGTCAAGTGACCCGGATCATCGAATCTGCCAAAAATCGACAAATGATTGGTTTGAAAATAATTTTGGCCCAGGAAGAAGAGCGGAAACGTATTGCTCGTGAGATTCATGACGGGCCTGCGCAGATGCTCGCCAATCTAGTGCTTAGGACGGAAATTGTAGAAAGAATGCTCATTAAGCAGGATTTTAAGATGGTCCAGGCCGAAATAGTAGATTTGAAAGGCCAGGTTCGTTCCAGTCTTGAAGAAATGAGAAAAGTTATTTTCAATCTGCGTCCTATGGCACTGGATGATCTGGGACTGATTCCAACGCTTCGGAAGTACGTGCAGGATTTTGAGGTAAAAACGAAAATCCGGTCGCTTTTTGAAACAAGAGGTAAAGAACACCGTTTATCTTCTGCGATGGAGGCAGCGATCTACCGCCTCGTGCAGGAAGGTCTGTCGAATGCTGCAAAGCATGCTTATCCCACTTATGTTGTAGTGGAAATTACATACCAGGCTCAACTCGTCAAAATTGTCGTTCAGGACAATGGGCTTGGGTTCAAACCGGAGCTTCTTGCGAAGAAAAGCAAGGATCATACCCACTTCGGTCTGATTGGGATGAGAGAACGGGTTGAACTGTTAGAAGGAAGAATAGAGATTGAATCCGGAGAAAATCAAGGAACCAAAATAGTGATTCATATCCCGACAAACGTGGATAAGGGAAAGGAGTAGCAGGATGATGGAAAACCGTGATACTGGTAAAGCGTCAATTAAAGTTCTATTGGCTGATGATCATCAGCTGTTCCGTGAGGGACTGAAACGCATTTTAAATATGGAGGACGACATTGAGGTCATCGGCGAATGCGGCGATGGTATTCAAGTGCTCGAATTCTGCAATCAGGATAAACCTGATATCGTGTTGATGGACATTAACATGCCGATCGAAAACGGGGTTGAGGCAACGGAGAAATTGCGTGAGCTGTTCCCTGATGTCAAAGTGATTATTCTGTCCATTCATGATGATGAAAGTTATGTATTTGAGACGCTTCGTAAAGGGGCTAACGGATACTTGCTGAAGGATATGGAGGCCGAGTCTCTGATCAATGCGATTCGTTCCGTGCATGAAGGACATGCGTTCATTCATCCGAAAGTAACGGGCAAACTGATTATGCAGCTGCGTCGTATGACGTATCTTAATGAAACAGGGGCAATGAGTGAAGGAGCTTCGAAGGAAGCAGGTGTTAAATTTGTCGCTGGCGACAATAACCCGCTCACACGTCGTGAGGCTGAAGTACTGCGCTTGATGGCAGAAGGTAAGAGCAATAAGATGATTGGTGAATTCCTGTTCATCAGTGAAAAAACGGTAAAAAACCATGTCAGCAGTATTCTGCAGAAGATGGAAGTAGACGACCGTACACAAGCTGTTATTAATTCGATCAAATATGGTTGGGTTACGCTCTAATACCTTATTTCTTTATAAAGCAGTATTTATATCGTAAGTCAGTCCATTGGTTGGTTCAACCTTGATGAAGTATAGATTGGTGTTCACTCGCGCCCTTTCCAGAATGTTGGATTGGTCTGCGGGTTAATGGACTTTATCACTGCAAATGAGCAAAGTGTAAGGTTGTGCGGAACATATGTTCAAGCTTAGGCGTGAATGAATGACCTGGCCTGTCTTTCTTCGTCCGGTGTCGATCAGAATGGAATATGAGTGATGGGAAATGCAAGTGTAACCCTTCAGGAAGTACAGCATATACTTGTTGTATACAGGGATGTTCGCCATAGGTGAGCATGACCTTCCGAGGAGGTGCAGTTGCCATGGTTGCTCATCTGACTATGATTCTGCTCATATACTTCCTGGCGGCAATGGCCGTTCATGCCATGCACCAGCGCCATCTATCCCGTCCGGAACCTGACGGTTTCGAGCAGATTCTGCTCATCCCTTCCAATCAGGCAGGGCGGATCGAAGGCATTGTAAGAGAACTTTGCCGGGAATTAGTATACCGTGGAAAGAGCTTCAGATTGACCGTTGTCGCTGATCGTACAGAAGCGGAAACGATTACGATTATTGAAAAGCTTATGCAAAGGCAAGGATTGGAGACATCCTATCTGCCTGCTGTCCCTGCTGATATTGAACGGGTAGCGCAGACCGATCACACGTTTCGCCTGATTGATTTGCGTGAGTCAGAGCATAAATCATCATGTGAACGGAAATGGGAGTAGCATTTCGCAGATCTACAGTGAAAAGATTACAGCAGAAGCTGTAGTCTTTTTTTGTAATTGTAGCCAAGTCTGCTTTTAAATTAAAAATGGGTTTTTATGCAATCTATGGTTATTGTCTGGGTGCGATGAGTTCTTGATTACAGAAATAAGATTTTCGAAGTCAGAACTCTTAATTTAAAAGTATAGACGAACCAGATTGGAAAAAGTTTCGCTTTTTAAAGAAAGATTCTGGTTATTATCAGAATTGTATGATGCAAGACGAACCTTGTGATGTAGAGATTCAATTGGTATAGTAATGAGTAGATTAATTATACGCAAGATTGAATATGGACATGAAGCACATGCTCCGGCGAACAGCCGGGTAGGCATGTGCTTTTTTTGCGTTCAGGAGAAAGTAGGTTGGAGGGAGGAGAGTAAATGAAAGTTGTCTTATATGTGTGCCGTATAGGGGAAGGGTGGAGCATGGCCTTGTCTCTCGATATGCGAGTGGATGTAACTTGGTGGCTCGTGGGAGGAAGTGGTCGGCATGTGCTGTGCTGGTTGTTGTTGGATACGGGGTTGCCGTTAAGTCAGGCCTCTTGGTTGGTTGAGCATTTTGAGATGGAGCGGGGCATGGATCACTGGGGTGAGTGCGAATGGCAGAGCTATCTTGCACGTAAGCTGGATGTATATGAACTGGCCTCGGGGGAAGTTGAGGCGAGAAAAGGTATAGCGGGCAAAGCGGGGAGTGCCGCTGTACGTGGCATTCAGGTAGGCGGGATGCCGGGGCCGTATCCCGCCGGGCAGTGGGCTCAGCTGGAGCGGGACGCAGCCCTGCTGGCTGAGCGGATCAGCGGCCGCCAACTGCTGGCGGCCGAAGCGGAGGCGTTGCTGGCGGATACCGCCCAGCCGCCAAGGGAGTGGCGCGCGGCTGCGCAGCTCGCGCGCTTGCACGGGCGGCTGAGTATCACAGCCGCCCTCGAAGGGCCTGCCACGCGCCGTCGGCACGCGTGGCTTGGACGCGCGCGGAGCGCGCCCCGCTGCCACCGTTGTGGCAGCGAAGCCAGGCAGCGCGTGCCCTGCGCTGCCTGCGGCCTGGCGGCGTGCGCCTACTGCGAGGCTTGCCTCGCGCTGGGGCGCAGCCGTGCCTGTGCGCTGCTGCTACGCAGTGCAGCGCAAGGGGCCGTGCCACGACGCGGCGAAGCACCGCGTGGCACGGCCTTGGCCCCCACTGGCGGCGGGCTCGCCCGGTGGGGGCTTAGCGCAGCGCAGAGCGCGGCAGCAGCCGCGGCGCTTGCGTTTTTGGCCCGGCCACCCGCAGGGGATGGGCCGGGGCGGTTCTTGCTGTGGGCCGTGACCGGGGCCGGCAAGACAGAAATGGTCTATCCGAAGTAAGGTCGAAAACGTTGATGTATAAGGATTTTTTGATCATATCTTTTATCTATTGACCACATTTTGACCACTGTTTCCTAAAGTCCGTCCATCAATTCGTCGAACTTCCTTGCCGCATCCTGTTTGGTTGATTTTGTTATGTGCATATATATTATGCGTGTGACCTTATCGTCCAAGTGACCCAGCCTTTCCATGATAGCCTCTAAACTTACCTTCGCTTCTGCGAGCAGAGAAACGTGAGTATGTCTCAGTGAGTGTGGGGTTAGTTTTAAATCAATGCCACTCATTTTTAGAAAACGAGGCATTTTATCACCAAGCATTCTTTGGATCTCTGGATAACCCGGGTGCTTTAGTCGATTGACAAAGACAAAGTCATGTTCGACATATTCTTTCATGTTCTTCATCTTAAATTTTCTTTGATCTGCCCTTAACTTTTTCAGTTCTCTAATAACCTTATGGGTAATGGTGATGGTTCTTCGCGAACCGACGGTTTTCGGGGTTTGTAATTTAAACTTCAGAGTATTGTTATTTATGTTGTACAACGTTTTAGTGATACTAATTGTCCCTGCTTCAAAATCTATATCTGACCATCTCAGAACACAAAGTTCGCCGATCCTCATGCCAGTGTACGCAAGGACAAATAATTGAGTGTATTCTTGAATCGTTATCCTAGTTTTCAATGATCCGAGAAATCTTTTTAATTGATCTCTTTCCATGAATTTAGGCAACCCGTCTCCTGATTCTAATTCCTCTACCGTTTTCCTCTTAACAGGCACTATCGAGTATTTCGTGGGGCTGTTCTTTATGATCTCAAGTTCAACTGCTTTATTATAGATTAGTTTACCAGTAGCGTGAGTAGCTATTATTGTCTCTTTAGAATATCCTCGCGAGTGTAAATCGAAAAGCATATCTTGATAAATCTTCCTAGTCATATCGCGTAATGGAATAAAAGCGAAATAATCCATCATTCTATTTATGCATGTTCTGCGCACGTCTACAGAGCTTTCTTTGATTCTTCCGGAAGCAGCATACATTTTCAACCACTCCGCTGAAAAATCCTTGAAGTTAATATCCTTTTCGTGAACATAAGAGCCTTGAGCGAACTCATATTCGACAATACGTGCAGCGTCTTCAGCTTCTTTTTTTGTTGTAAATCCACTAACAGTCTTTTGTCTGCGCTTACCAGTCGCCGGATCGATACCTATATCAACCGTAAAGGAATATTTAGCACCGCATTTACATTTCACTTTTCCTTTAGGCTTGGGGTCGCACTTACATCCCCTGCGTCGTATGTACGCCATTTATACACCTCCAGTGCTCAATCTTGATCATAAACGTTAAAATGACCCATGTAGACGCCGCAAACCTTTATTTCATTAGGAAGTGCTGTGAAGGATTTAAAGTCTTTATTCTCGGGAACTAAGGATATTGTCGGGGCGCCCTCAGACCATTTCATTCTTTTCAATACACCTTCCTCCGAATCGTTCAACAGCGCAGCTACTATTTGACCGTTGTTTTCAGCCCAAGGCGCTTTTTTCATGTAAACAATATCGCCACTTCTTATACCGACATCAATCATAGAATCGCCTTTCACCCGTAAAGCGAAATCCGGTTGTCTCTTATTAGGGAAAGGATAGTATATATACTCTTCAATGTTGTTATCTGCCAGCAGGCCATCACCAGCGCAAATTGTTCCTACCAAAGGTATTTTGTTTGTTGAATCCATTGGCACTTCAATAGCTTCACCATAACTAGGGTCAATTTTGTGCTTTGGAACTCCAAGGGCCAAGGCTAGTTTTTGAACATTACCCGGCAAAGCAAGTGAACGCGCATTAACATAATCAGAAAGTGTACTTGTAGGTATCCCTGTTATTTCGCTTAACTTCTTTTGTGATAACTTGTTTTCTTTAATTAGTGTTCTCAAGTTTTCTGCTATAGCTTCTCTAATCTTCAATTCAAATTCCGTGTGTTTTCCGCGTTCCAACTACTCCACTCCTTAAAAGAATAATCTTCTTCTACAATATAGGCACAATTATATCCGAATAAAACCGAAAAGAAAAGAAAAAATCCGAAAAAAATCGGTTGACTATCCGAAAAAAATCGGATATTATTTGGGATGTCAACACAGCAACAAGGCAGGGGGTGGTCAACATAGTTGATCAAGAGACCATGACAGAAGTCATGTCAATGTTGACATTGGAAGCTGCTCGGGTCAATTGTGGATTGAATCTTGTAGATGCAGCAAAGCTTTTAGGCATCCACAGGGATACGCTCTGGAAGTACGAACAGGATTCCACGAAAGTCTCAAGGGAGTTTGAAATAAAAGTTAAGGAGGTATATAGACAGCCGAAAGGCCGTATTTTTTTCGGAAGAAAATCCGAATTTTTTCGGATAAGAAGTCCGGAATACTCAAGAAAGGGTGAAGCCAAATGAAATCCGTAGCAACTCTTCCTAACAGTTTAACAGCGAACGAGATCCATGAATTCACTAACATCAAGCTTAGAACGGTATATGACTTGATGAATACCAATCCTGAGAACGGTGGAATACCTGTTTTCAGGATTGGTAGGTCGCTATATGCAGACAAAACTGAATTTATAACATGGTGGGAACAAGCTAAAACACGCGGTAGAAAAAATTATTCAGTATAAGGCGGTGAGCAAATTGAACAATCAAATTCAAATATTCAACTTCAACAGTTCAGCAGTGAGAGTGATCGAGAAAGATGGGCAGCCGTGGTGGGTTGCAAAAGACGTGTGCGAAGTCCTTGATTTATCCAATCCTACGGTCGCTTTACAGAGACTCGATAACGACGAGGTGGCTAAGTTCAACTTAGGGGGATTACACGGAGAAGCAAACATAGTGAACGAATTCGGTTTGTATTCTCTCATTCTCGGAAGTCGCAAGCCAGATGCAAAACAATTTAAGAGATGGATAACCCACGAGGTAATCCCATCAATCCGTAAAACTGGTAGTTATGCGGTGAGTTCACTCAGTACTGAACTGCAAGCTATATTTGCTCTCGATCAAAGAACGCAAGAATTTGATCAACGACTTCATCGTATCGAAAACAACACAACAATCGACTACGGACAGCAACGTCAATTGACACAACGAGCAAACGAGGTTGTAGTATCGGTTCTTGGCGGAGTTGACTCACCCTCTTACCGGAATAACAGCCTGCGGAGCAAAACATATTCAGCGCTCTGGCGGGACCACAAGGACTACTTCCAGACAAACTCCATGCGAGATACATTGATCAAGGATTTTGATAGAGCGTTGGATAGGGTAGCTGATTGGTATCCGCAGGGTCGGTTACTTCGGGAAATCGAAGATAAAAATCGCCAGTTAGTATTTTAAGAAAGGGTGAACAGAATGTACGATCTAGTCACAGAAAACGCAGTTTCGTGGATCTTTCCAGGGGCAGTGCCGCTCCAAGTTCTCCAACGCTTTCGTGAGGTTGTCGGCGACTCGTTTGTAAGCATCTCTACGGAAGAGGGTTGCTTGGAGTTCTACGGGGCGCAAGCTCACACAATTATGTGCACTGATTGGGCAAACGAAAACAAATTTCAGTACATTCAAGTGCTGGACGATGTGTACAAAAATTTCAAGGACAAGGCGGGATGGGCATGACGGAAGATAGATTGAAAGAGCGTGTGCTGTTGAATAGACGACTCAACACGCTACGGCGTTTACGGTCAGCGGCATTCCCTGGAACTGAAACATGGTTCGATACAGACATTGAATACTTGGAAAATAAATTACGTACTCGGGAGGGACAAGCATGAACCAAAAAACAAAGGATCGCCAGCGACGTGCATTGCGTGCGCAACTGCTTAAAACGTATCACCAGTTAGCTGATGCAGAGGATGTGTACAAGCAGGCTGATTTCCGGTTGAAAATACTTCGACTTGAGAAGCTTTTAAAGCGAGTAGATAATCCGGTTGATAATCGGGAGTACACAACTCAAGGTATGACGGTGGGGTATTGCATGAACTGCGAGATTTCAATATCGAGGTACAACATTTTGAAGGTGGAGGACAACGGATCAATGTTTTGCTGTGAAGGGTGCCGTGTTCATTACGATGAGTCATGCGGACATAGAAAAGCGGCTGCGTCTCGCGAACGCAACCGCCAATCAAACCATTTTTATAACACATTTGCTGTAATCATACCAAATTATCAGCCAATGAGCAAGCAAGGCGGTCAGGAGGCCGTGTATGGGACTTGAATTCAATCCCTATCCAAAGTCAAAACAGACTAAAAGCAAGCGAGTGAAGCCGACCCAGCGCCAAATGGGTGACATTAGGGATTCGGTAGACAAGCAACTCAAGGAACGCTCTCAGGGAATTTGTGAAGCATGCGAAAAGGCCCGAGCCACCCAACGCGCTCACCTTACTGGCAGGAAGCAAATTGATCATCGGACTGAAGTATATGATTTAGCACACCTATGTGACGAATGCCATGATTTGCTGGACGAGACCGAGGCGGGTATCCGCTTCCGGCGTCTGGCGGCAACGATCATAAGCGCGGCTTTGAAATAGACGCGGGAAAGGATTTACAACATTATGATTAATCAACTTAAATTCGATACTGGGTTCTTTATGGGTCCCAATGAAATCTTTGATGATATAGATACGAAAACACATGAAAAACTGGTTTACCTCTACTTGTGCCGCTGCGCTAACAACGCAGCTGCCTTCCCAAGTTACAACACGATTGCCGAAAAATGCTCCATGAGTCGCCGGAAGGCTGTTGACTGCATCGATTGGCTGATTGAACGGAAATTGTTGGTCAAGCGAACACGCCGGAAGGACGGATTGAACGAAAGTAACGTGTACGAAATCTTGAGACCTAGTGCACAGCATGCATCACGGGTAGTGCAGGACATGCACCATGGTAGTGCAGGACATGCACCAGGTGTAGTGCACCACATGCACCAGGGTAGTGCACAGCATGCACCCTATAAAGAACTATCTATAAATAACTATCCTTATAAAGAGGAAGAGCGTCAAGAATCGCCTTCGGCAATTCAAGACCCTGCACCTGAATCTGTTGATTCTTCAAAATCTTCTTCAAGAAAAAGACCTCAATACAGTGAAGAAAGTCCTTACTACAAAATGGCTATCCATTTCAGACACAATGTTGATGGGATGTGTGAGCGAGAAGGACTATCCAATGGAACGGCCAAAGCTAACATGCAGACATGGGCGGATGACTTCCGCCTGCTGGTCGAAAAGGACAAGCAGTCAAACACCGATCAGATATATGCGGTAATGGACTGGGTGGTAAATGACCACTTTTGGAACAGCAACGTCATGAGTGCTAAGAAATTCAGAGAGAAGTATACACGCCTGGTCATTGATATGAACAAATCAAAGAAACCGCGTGCGATTGCTGGCGGAAAGTCAAGTAAACCCGTAATACCTGTTGTTGCCGCAACTCCTTCAGGGCAGGCGGATGAGCCTTCTCAGGATGAGTTCGAAGAGATGATGAGATTTGCTGAAGAAATGCAGAAAAACAAGGCTGCAGGAGGTGTCTCATGACATTACAAGGCAATCGTGGGATGGGATTTGAAGCAATCATAACTTTTTCAAACGATAGATACGACAAACTGGGACTGGCCGTGGTAAACAAGCGGCCTACTCCGGTCAAAGTTGTCAGAGTGGCCGGATCTACTGTGATTGAAGGATATTACGAAGAGCCTTCAACTGTAGACTATGACGGGATTATCAAAACAGGTCGCGGCATTGCTTTTGAGGCAAAGTCGATTGCGAGCCTGGATCGGTTCCAGCTCAAGAACCTCAAGGACCATCAAGTAGAGTACCTGTTAAAAGCTCACAAGATGAACGGTATCTCATTCCTGTTGGTAGAGTTTCGGAAGCAACGGAAAACTTATCTACTGCCATATACAGTCCTTAGGTTCTTCTGGGACGCTTACAAACGGAAACAAGGGTCAAGTATTCACATCTCGGACTTCGACGTTCACGCCTACGAGGTTCCAGACAAACGGGTGCCCGTAGATTACCTTTGGTCCGTAGAACGTCACTGGAAGGCGTCAGGGTCATGATTATCACCTGTTATAAGTGTACATCGGACATGAAGGAGATACGGACGGATTTGTTCCGCTGCCCGTTCTGTGGGTTTGAAGCACGTCAGTTATCAATGACTCAGGAAATCACTCAAGACGATATCAAGATAGCTGCCAAGAACGATATCAGTAAATGGCATGTTATCGAACGGGTGAAACGGTACAACTGGGCGATTGAAGAGGCGGTCACCGATCCTGTTCGAAAACATGAGAAGCATGGAAAATGGCCGGAGATAGCCGAGGCAAACGGCATCCCAAAGGCAACTTACTATGCCAGGTATAAAAGTGGCTGGAGCCGCGAACGAGCTGCTACGGATAAAGTAGATCGGAAGAAAGCGCCAAAATCACACCGAAAGAGTGGTGTTACAACATGAGACTGGTATCGAAGTGGGAGAAGATGAAAGTAATCGCTGCGGCTAACAAGGTACCTTACAGCACGTATATCAAAAGATTGCATAAAGGTTGGTCTTATGAAGAGGCTGCAAGCACAACTCCACTCATTCGGCACGCCACGGAAGATACAGTGAAACGTCCGGCTCCAAAGCCAAAAGAGGCAGGGCCTGAGAATCCGATGGGCAGACAAGCTGCTCTCAAGAAAATTGATGAAGTGGTAAATGCAAACTGCAATCCTTGCAGACTCCGTAACAGATTAGACACTTACTGTCTCCAAGAATGTCAGATAGGCAAGGAACTACAGGAGTTAGGCAAACATCTAAAACGAGAACGGAAATCCCGAGCAGGCAGGGGATAACAGAGGAAGGGAGACAAGACACACATGAGAAAGCTGAGCCTGTTTTCGGGAGTGGGCGGAATTGATTTAGCAGCTCATTGGGCAGGCATGGAGACGGTAGCATTTTGCGAACGGGAGCCGTTTCCTGTGAAGGTATTGCAGAAGAATTTCCCGGGAGTACCCATATACGACGATGTATGCACACTTACTGCAGATCGATTAAAGGAGGATGGAATCATTGGAGACGGTAGAACAATTGACATTATTTCAGGAGGATTCCCATGCCAACCTTTTAGTCATGCCGGGAAGCGAGAAGGCACGAGCGACGACCGTTACCTCTGGACTGAGATTGTACGGATTCTTGAAGAAGTCCGACCCACTTGGTTTGTTGGCGAAAATGTTGCTGGGCTCATCAGTATGGAGCAGTCCGACAGCGAACTTATCATGGAAGACGACTCAACTATATGCGAGGAAGCGGAAATGGTCCTCGAAACCATCAAAAACGATCTTGAAAACATTGGCTATCAGCCCTTCTATGTTGTTATACCGTCTAGTGCCGTCGGTGCCCCGCACAGAAGAGATCGAATCTTCATTGTGGCCTACACCGAGAGCCAGCCTGAGAGGGGATTGCCCATCGGAGAGAGCGCGAAGATCACCGGATCTGCCTGCGGCTGTGAAAATGTGGCCGACACCCAGGGCGAACGATCCAGAGAAACGAGGAAACATCAATGCGCTGGATCCCAGGAACGGACTTCCCGGTGCGGTGAGGATGTGGCCTACCCCAGCGGCTCAGGAATCGAAGAATGCAACTCTGCCTCCATCTCAAATAGACAGGGACACTGTACCAGGAGCAGTACTACGATCGATGTGGCCGACACCTACAGCAAGTCAGGACTGGAAGCCGGTCCGTCCGTTGGCACCGTCAGAAGCTTCAGGGAGCCACGGAACAATGCTTGTGGGTGCGGTGGGACACAACCAACCAGAACTGATAGGTGGTCAACTGAATCCGAACTGGGTGGAATCCTTGATGGGCTTTCCAGTTGGTTGGACGGATATAGATGGCCAGCAGGACAAGGAGCCGAGCAGTACGACTGGGAGCCCAGGAGAGTAACTGCCGGTGAAACGAATCGTACGGGTCGATTAAAAGCACTGGGTAACGCGGTTAATCCAGTCCAGATCTACCCAATCATGGCAGCTATCAAAGCGATAAACGATCAATTGTAGGGATACCAAAGAAGAAGGGGCAGGTCCTCTTCCCACCACATACCACATAGGGTTTAGGCCCACCAAAGGAGAGATAACACATGGAACTTGAAATTGACCAAGTGGTTACTTTTAAAAATAAAACATATGCCGTACATGCTGACATGGAAACTTATATCTGGCTAATTGATGATAAAGGTGAATTGCTTAGGGTTGATGCATGGGGCAAACAAGCAATTAAAATGAGTGACATTGAAGCAACTTTCGATCACATCAACGGTTACATGGTTCCTGTTTTTAATTAGATGGCAGGCATACCGATCAAGAGGCGTTTGGCACGATTTTACAGACACCTTGAAGACGGAGACGAGGTATTTGCCATCTGTGAGTGTGTAGACGGATACGTGTACTACCAGCATATGGACGGCTGGGGAGAGTTGGAGAAGATGCTGTCACAACAGTTTTATGCGGAGTATGAGTGGATTCAAGATTAGGGGAGTGATTCCATGGCAAGCGGATGTATCCTAGGAATCTGCTATATCTGCGATGGTCAAATTTACGAGGATGAGCTGGGCTGGAACGATAACCTCATGAAGCATAAAACGTGCCAATCAATCAGCGAAGTGCGCTTGGAAAACAAGTTGCTTAAGCAGCAGTTGGCGGAATATAAAAAATGGGTTTTAGGGGAGGAAGAACAGTCATGGAAATGTTCAAAGTAGATGACAACGATATTCAAGGTCGCTTGGAATTCAACAAGGAGTGGTGGAGTGCAGCTCAGGAAGGCGAACCAATGGCAGGTGATGAAATACGGGAGGTTCGTTGGCTGATCGAACTAGCAGGAAAGCAACACATAGAAAACGAGCGGCTCCGCAAGGAGCTTGAAGATAAGAACAGCACCATTGAAATGCTAACCAAACAGATAACGGATGAAATTTCTATATCAGCGGCAGCAATTGTTGAACGAGATCGTCTACGCAAGGGCATTGATGAGATAGCTGGTAGGTATGTACTCGCTTCGCCACCAAGCTTTATATATGCAAAGCTGAGGGCTTTGTTGGGTCAGGAAGGAGAGGGGAACCAATGAACGCATGGAAGTCAGTCAAACTGATTCGGAAATACGCTAATTGCAAAGAATGTGGCAATGAACTGGTAGGCGATGGTGAAGGTGTTTTGCTGATTGAAGATGACATTTTTAAGCGCAGTTGCAAGTGTGGATGGAGTATTGAAGTTGATGAGGATGACAAGCCGTTAAGAGATTTAAAGGTTGCGTGTTGGGCGACGATAGGACCGAAACGAGTATATGAAATCCATGATAGAAAAGGGAAGTTTTACGGCTATGTAAACGTAGACGCTTTGCAGAAGTTGGGGTATGTAAAACGCATCAATCATACCAAGAAAACGGAAGATTTTATTAATACGTCTGAAGGGAAACGTTGGGTTGATCAAAACAGGTTCTTTAATATTGCGTGAGGGTTGACGGAGATCGTGAAGCGATTAAAAAGTGGTTGGATTCAGCAAAAAGCGCTCAAGAGAAGATTCAAGAATACACAAAAGAATAGGAGTGATATATAGATGACACAAACAGCGTTGACCAAAAAAGAGTTGAAGCAAATCGAAATCACTGAAATGGAAATCAAAAAGCTTTATACGTGGCAGGACATGGAAGGCGAATGGAACACCGACATCAATATCCACTTCATGTTAAGCCAACCTTGTACATTCGAGTTGCTTGGACAGGTACACAATGTAGACCGTGTGAAAATGTTCGACCAGTACGGCGAGATCACGTTTGGCTATGCCAATGAAAATAAAGATTACTGCTGCTTCCCGGTTTCGAAAATATTCATCGACAAGATCAGGAAGCGTGTCATACAAGAGCAACGTCCTGACGGGATGTTAAAAGGATGGGATTTCAACCATGAGTTCCTAGATGTATTGCAAGGAGACAGTCTTGTCGTAAGCTGCTGGTAATCATCTATTGGCTGTACTGGACTTATAAAAATAAATTCAAAGGAGATTGATACCATGAGATATTTCGAATTCAACAGTCCGTACTGGGCACTGATTAAAGCTGAGACGGAAGATCAAGCCATTGAAAAGTATAACGAGATCGTAGCAGATTACGATGAAGAAACGGACGATGAAATCAAAGAAGTTGAACGTGATTATGCATTGGTGATTCATGCGAGAACTCAATCTGACGATGGAGGTCTGGTAAGAAGCGTATCTGAAACAATTGAAGATTTTAATAAGCCAGAGGCGGACATTTTGGCTATAACAAGCGAACTATGCTAGAAGGCCGATAGGCCACCGAGACGACCGCAATACTTAACGAAGTGGAGGCCGTATCAGGTTTTGGTCGGTCTCCCCAAATAGGAGGATATACAACCTCTACGTCATATACATTTAACAAACCAAAAATCGGAGGTAGTACCCATGAGTGAAAAACTAACGAAATACATCCATAGCATTTCTTCAGGAGCAAATGAGCGAGTTCAAATAAAACTGGAGACTATCGAAAAGGAACGCAAGCATGACGAGCGTGTGGGATGGGTGGAAGTTGCCAAACTACTGAAAAGCCTGCCAGTGCATGAGTTGGTGAAAGTGATCAAAGGACAGTCATTAGGAATCGATTTTTCGCGAGAAGAGCTCGGAGAAATACGGAGATCCTTGGGACGGAACATTTCTAACATTGCTCGTTTTATCGAATCAGATAAGGTCAGAGACCAAGATAAATTGGACGCTGAAGAATGGAAAAAACACAATGAAAGCGCCCGTGAAAAAATCGAAACCCATGGGTTGGCTCCCAAGGAAGGAGCGGATACAGAATGATAGAGTGGCGTAAATACGATCCAACAGACCGGAGTATCCCGAGTCATGTAGATCACATCGTAACGAATGGGCGTAATACATTAATTGCACAGCATGCAAGCATTCCTGGCACAGGTAAGTATGGCTGGAGAATCAACAATGCTTTAATACCGTGGGTAACGCACTGGTCGCCCATCAATAAGCCTCAGGAGGACAAAGCATGAGACAATTTGGACTAACTTATGACGACGCAGTAGACCTCCAAGTAAGTCTTGTCGCAGGTCTGAGGGCGCAGAAGAGGTACTACGATTGGGCTAGGCACGATCTGAACTCTATGGAAAAGAAGATTGCAAAAACGGAATCCAAACGCACTATGAAGAAAATCGCTTTCCTTAATGGGTTCACCAAAGCGAAGACCAAAGCGGAAATCAAGGAATTAGGGAAGTTGGTGGTGGAATGAACAACCGTGTAGCGCATCATTTGAACGAATTGGAAGGCGCGTCTCCTTCAGACCTGATTGAATTGATTGGGGAGAAAGATCAAGCATTACAGGCCATTACTGAAGTTAACTGGCAACTTACGTTTGAACGGGATCAAATGCAGCGTGAAGCTGCTTATTATAAAGCAAGATGCATTGAATATCAGATGTCTGAAAAACGGCGTCTTCAAGTGGGCGGTGAAGTCAAATGACCGATCAACTTGAAGCAAAGTACCATTGGGAATGGACAGAAAAAGCCGTTGAGGAAAATAAATTTCAAAGTATTGTGGCGGGAACACCAGTTTGGGATAATTATAAGAAGAAAGCACCAAAACGTTGGCTGGATGCAGGGTTGATTCGCCAAGCTTCGAAGCCTGAGTTGCCAGTAGGACAAGCAGTATTTGATATTTAGGAAAGGGGCCAAATATGGGGCTTGCGGTGGTACAAATGGAGATTTTCGAACGAGTGACGAAGGTTGAACGTGTCCAGGTCAAAAAGCTTTTGATGGGCTATCCAAAAATGGCCTTGCAAGTCAAAGACTTAAGGCGGAGAGATCCGGCAACACTCACTCCTAACCAATTGAAAAAATTAAGCGAAGATGGTCCGAAAGTAGATGAAATTAATGTTGCTGTCGGCTTGATTATAGATGAAGACGTTAAAAGAATATTTGAACATAGATACATCAAAGGCGTGAAATACACCGGAACTATCGATGCTTTCTGGGAACAGAGAGGTCGAAGTGAGAAGACTATAGACCGACGCATAGGAGTGGGTGTTGATACCATCGCTGAACATCTTAAACTCTGCGGAATCATTGGGAAAAAGTGACGGTAAACTGACGGTAAAGTGACGCTAGAATGACGGTGATATGACGGCAAAGTGACGGTTGATCAGTTATACACTAGGCACATAAGAGAGGAATTGCTTCTCTCCGGTGTGCCAGGGTGTACCGTTATTCCACCCCGGACTCGATCATGCTAGGTGACCCAGTCAAGCTTCATAACTGGCGAAGGGCGGTGTGATGCGGGGAAGGTGGGTAAGATCACCCCCAAGTCGCTCCATCCGGGCGGCATAGAAATACGGATTATTTGGGTCACTCGGAGGGTTTCCGGGTGGCTCATTCTTTTTAAGAGCCTATAAAACTATAAAAGCATCCAAACGGTACATCCAGTCTTCAACACATGATTGGGTGTTTTTTAATTTTATAGATACGGGAGGGTGGCAAGGATGTCATTAATTAATCGTCGCGATAAAAACGGGAGAAGGGTTTCTGCATTGGCAGTATCTACTGGTCTCCCTCTTTCTGCTGAGGAAGGTGTGAATGGCGAGGATGTAGCTACATTTGGCCCGTCAACTACGCATGGGTATGATGCGGAAAAAGGCGCTGTTCGTATGATGAAATTTGCGCAAAGAACGTCCGAACTGAAACTTCTTAACAGCTTGGCGGTTCCAGCGGGAGGTACGGTAAATTCATCCGAGAACTGGGCGATAGAGGACTTTTCGAAGATGCGATTGTTCGCATTAACATTGGGACAAGGTGTCGGAAATATAGACGTAGTCTTGAGGTTATCAGTTAATGGCGGATACAACTTCTCGGATGCTCATACCTTTTCGATGGGCGCTGAAGGGAAAAGCGTAATGTCGCCTATTGTTGAACTGGGAGCAACCCACTTTAAGCTTGCGTTAGTCAACAAAAGTTCTAGTGCGCAAAATATTGACGTGTGGGGGTTGGTTTTCGCATGAGTATCACGAGATGGATCTACAAGGATACCGAAGACTTATGTTGTGTGCACGCTGGTATGTCCGACAACACCACTGATCAAAAAAGCAACCCAAAACAAGTCGAATATCGTTTTCAAAACGCGGCTGGCGTTGAATCAAAGTGGCACAGGCCTGCCTTGAAGGGCAGCACGCTGACAGGTAAAGCTATTTTCCCCGCAGAGATTAGTACCCAAGATGTGACCAAGATGTCTCAGCTAAAATTGTATCTAAATTACCCGCCTATCAATGCTTATAGAGACGGCGTAACTCATGTAGTGTGTGATATTAAGTCGAGTCGAAAGATTGGAGGTTTGAAATTGATCTATGGATTTTTGATCCAAGCCGATGACGTTTTAGGACCGGCTTACGGGAACAACCAAAAGCTGCAGTGGGACGTATACACTGAGCCGATCAAGCTTGAGGAAGGCGTGAACAATTTCGCGCGCGCCATTCCGATTGAACATATCAGAAAACAGGAAAGTGCTCAAAGGTTCCAGCCAAGACACGTACCGTTTTTCTATTGGCGCATGGAAGGCGCAAACACTTTCCGGCCTGGGGATGTAATCGAGTTTTCATTCAGGTTTATTTCACAGCCTTATGTACAAGCAAAAGTTGGCGTTCGTTCATCCAATGCGACTTGATGCGGATAATTCAATAAAACAATAACACGGAGTTGTTCGGTATAACCGGATGGCTCTTTTATTTTAACTGGGAGGTGATGGCCGGTGAACTTCGTACAGCCGATCAGGGACCCGGCTATCATTGACGAGGTGAAAGAGTTCCTGAGATCAGAAAGCGAACGAAACTACATGATGTTTACATTTGGCATCAATACCGGATTACGCATTCAAGATATACTCAAGCTGCGTGTAAGGGATGTTCAAGGTGAACACTTGATTCTAATTGAAATGAAAACCAACAAGAAGAAGTGGATCAAGATAAACGCCGCGTTACGCCGTGAGCTGAAGAAATACACGGAAGGCATGGAACGGGACGAATACTTGTTTCAGTCCAGGCAAGGAGAGAACAGACCAATTAAGCGAGACATGGCTTATAAGGTCATGCGCAAGGCAGCAAAGCGTTTTGGGTTAGCTGACATTGGGACACACACCATGCGCAAGACATTTGGCTACCATATGTACCAAAAGACTAAGGACATAAGCCTTGTGCAAAATCTTCTTAACCATTCTGATAAGTCGATTACAAAACGTTACATTGGCATGGACCAGGACATGATGGATGCTGCCATGGATAACTTCGACTTATGAGTTATTCATAATTAGCGAGTGTATAACTCAAAATTAATAACGACTCCAAAGCCTTATGGGATAAGGGAAAATTTAAACGATCGCAGTTATGCTCTCTAATAAGATATGAATAACTCGATATTTATACAGAAATCACTGCAATGTGACGGGAAAGATACCGAAACAGACGCGATAAACCCTTATTTTAAAAGGGTTATTTGTGCGTTAAATGGACTGAATATTTATACAAAATGTGAGAACGGAGTGATTTGGTGTGGATGATAAGGTAAAAGCAACAGGCTTGCAAGTGAATGTGAAGTTCGAACCATGGGTAACTCCGCTTCTTCAGGGGATTGCCAAGACTTATCAAGAGGCGGTTGATAATGGTATGCCAAAGGATTTGGCGCTACAAGAATGCGAAGGAACAATCCGCAGAATCGTTAGCCAAGCATTTACTCTGGTGTGATCATGTACAAAACAATTGAGCAGAAGCGGAAGTTCTATGACAGTGGAGATTGGAAGCGACTGAGGACTGAGGTTAAGCAGCGTGACAACTATGAGTGCCAACCATGTAAACGCAACGGACTGGTGAGCATTGACACGAACGAGTACAGCGAATCAGCTGGTCGTAAGAAGATACAGCTTGTGGTCCATCACATCAAAGAACTTGAGGATCATCCAGACCTGGCGCTTGATATAGATAACCTTGAGACGGTATGTGTTGACTGCCATAACAGGGAGCATGACAGGGTGTTTGAACGGAACGTGAACAAGTGGGAAAAAGATGAAAGGTGGTAGGGATATGTACATCAAGGAATTGATTGAAAAGAGATTGGACGAGGTTCAGAGAAAAGAAGAAAGAACCAAGGCAATCATGGCTGAACTGGATCAGGATTTAACTAACCGTTCGCTCGAGCTCGCTAAAGTTCAAGAAGAAAAGAAACAACTCGAAGAATATTTGAAAGAATAGTACCCCCGGGTCAAAAGGTTTGGCGATTCCCCGGGGCCCGGGCACCGGTGTGGGAGTGTTCTGTCGGGTTTTTTAGAGTAAATATATCACGTTGGTATATTGGGAATAGATGGAAATTAATAAAAGGGGGTGATTTTGTTGACTGCAGCAGACGGAGATAAGTTAAGAAAGCAAATTGAGCGTGATCTTATGAAACAGTTGAAAGCGAACGGGCCACCTCCTTCTTATCACAAAGATTTGGTACAAGACTATCTATCACTTTGGGATCTAAAAAATAAACTAATTTGGGATATTGAAAAAAAGGGGATTCAAATCTCTGGTATGCACGGTCCAAAATCAAACCCGTCGATTACCGACTTGCATAAAACAAACGACCGTATGATAAAGATCCTGGATTCATTGAACTTGAACGTACCGAAGCCTGAGCAATCAGGTCCATCAACTAGGGGCGGAACGAAAAGTGATCTGATATGATTCGGCAGAAACACGTTGATGCTTATATCCAGCTTTACCATACGGGGGAAGTTAAGTTTAACAAGGAACGAGAACAGTTAATTGAATACCTGGAACGGGATGTTCTTTCCCGTGACGATTTGTATTTCAACGACGACATGATTGAGAACTGTATCCGGTTTGCGGCGAAGTGGTATTTCCCTTTGCAGCCATTCCAAAAGTTCTTGGTTGCTTTCGTTTTTTTATTTTTTAGGGATACTGACAGAGTCTTCTATCGGAAGTTCCTTTGGATGATGGGCAGGGGCGGCGGTAAAAACGGACTAATCACTGTCATATGTCATTTTCTGATTAGCGATCTTCACGGCATCAGGGAATACAACATATCCGTTATAGCAAACTCGGAAGAGCAAGCAAAGACTTCTGTGGAGGAAGCTGCTAAGACCATCAAGCGGGAAAAGATATTATCGAATCACTTCAAGCCGACAGCAATGCAGGTGCTCTCAAAAAAAACTGATAGCATTTTCAAATTCAGAACGTCCAACGGTAATACGAAGGACGGTCTTCGTGATGGCGCGGTTGTGTTCGATGAGATCCACTATTTCGAGGATAACTCTGACGTCCGGGTTCACATATCTGGTTTGGGTAAGAAGAAAAACCCACGAGAGTTCTACATCGGAACAGACGGATATGTTCGGGACGGATTCTTGGACAAGTTCAAAGACAAAGCCAAGAAGGTTCTGAGTGGTGAGGCCAGGGTAAACTCAGTCTTCCCATTCCTTTGCAAGCTGAACGATGAAAAAGAAGTTGATAGTCCAAAACTATGGGAATTGGCAAACCCAATGCTGAGCGAACCGAGGAATGAGTACTCTCAGGGTCTTTATGACACGATCTATGAGGAATACGAAGACCTGGCGGACGATCCTTCAAACCGAGAAGAGTTCATGACTAAACGTATGAATCTTCCAGTCACCGACTTGGAACGATCTGTAGCAAAATGGGAAGAGATTGCTTCAACTAATCAACCGTTACCGGATCTAGAGGGCAAGGAAGCCATTGGGTGCATTGACTTTGCGCAAATACGAGATTTTGCATCTGTCGGTTTAGTTTTCAAACATGACGGAAAGGTACCGTTTATTACTCACTCATTCACCAGAAAAGAGTTTGTTGATAAGTATTACGGATACTCCATGAAACGAGTGGACAGCAAAGAGAAATTTGCTCCGATTAAGGAATGGGAGTCCAAAGGGTTACTCACTGTTTTGAACGAGGAAATGATTAACCTGGAACATATCGTGAATTGGTTCGTCACAATGAGGATGAAATACAGCATCAAGAAAGTCATTGGTGATAACTACCGAATGGAAATGCTGAAACCATTGCTTGAGGCTGTCGGCTTCGAGGTTGAGGTTATTCGTAGGCCGGAAGCTATTCACGGCCTCTTAGCGCCGCGTGTAGAGATGTATTTCGCCAAAGGTATGTTCATATGGGGTGACAACCCATTAATGCGCTGGTACACCAACAACGTCCTTGTGACGATCAAAAAAGACGGTAACAAGGTTTACGGCAAGAAGGAACCGATCCGAAGGAAAACAGACGGATTCCAAGCGCTCATTTGCGGCCTTTATCGTTTCGAGGAACTGACAGAAGACAGCATGGAAGATGCACTAGATGCGTTGGAAGATCTGGAATTCTAGGAAAGGAGGTGGATCATGGGGTTCTTGGACAGTGTACTGAGGCGCAATAAAGAGCTGGAATCGTTGTTTGACTTGGATTTTGGTATAGATTCATCCAGTAGGGCTTATCTCAAGAAAATGGCGCTTGAAACGTGTATCAATTTCATTGGGCGTACGATTGGCCAAAGTGAATTCAGGATCATGAAAGACGATAAGCGCGTGAGTGATGATTGGGACTATTTGTTGAATGTAAGGCCGAACACTGATCAATCAGCAGCCGAGTTTTGGCAGCGAGTCACGCACAAACTGATTGATGATAACGAAGTGTTGATTGTGCTTTCAGACAGTAATGACTTGCTAATCGCTGACAGTTTTACTCGGGACGAATACGCGGTATTTCCCGATGTGTTTAGAGACGTTGTTGTCAAAGACTACACCTTCAAGCGCACGTTTCAAATGGATGAGGTTCTTCACTGGACCTATAACAACGAAAAGCTATCAAAATTCATGGAAGGCGCTTTTGATGATTACTCGGATCTGTTTGGCAGGATGCTTGAGACTCAAAAACTAAGTAATCAGATTAGGGGTACCGTTAGTCTGGATTCAACGCAAGTAATAAACGATGACAACAAAACGAGATTGCAGAACTTCATTAACAGGTTGTTTGACTCGTTCAGGCGCAATTCCGTTGCACTGGTGCCATTGCTCAAAGGTTTTCAATATAGCGAAGTGAATGACGGATCGAACAACGGGAAATCGGTTGATGAGCTGGCAAAGGTTAAGCGAGATTTGACGGATGATGTTGCAAATATCATTGGCATACCAACATCTTTAATTCATGGTGATATGTCTGAATACGAAACTGCTATTAAGGCATATATCAAGTTCTGCATCCAACCATTGGTCAAGAAAATAGAAGATGAACTGAACGCCAAATTGGTAGATAAGAAAGATTACATTGCCGGAAAGAGAATCAAGGTTCGCGGCATTGCTGAAATGAACCCATTGGAGCTGGCGAATGCGGTTGATAAGTTGCGTGCCAGTGGAACTTACAGCGGAAATGATATCCGAATTATGTTGGGAGATGAACCTGTGGACAATCCGGCACTTGATGAGTATGTGTTAACGAAGAACTATCAGTCAGCTTCTTCTGATCCGGAAGGGGGTGATACAAATGCGTAAAATCACGAAACAAGATTATTTCAAGACATTCAAGAATCAAGCTTATACCGATCAGTTGCAAAAAGTCGCGCGTAAGTTTGAAACAGTTCGCAATGAGGCCGCTAATTCAACGGAACTCACGATCTATGGAATCATCGGTGATTCGTGGTGGGAGGATTCGGTTTCAGCTGCCGACATCGATAATGCACTGAAGAGTATTAGCGGCGACATTGTTATTAACCTGAATAGCCCTGGGGGTGATGCCTTTGACGGTATAGCTATTTACAATCGCCTGAAGAAGCATAGCGGCAAGGTAACCATCAATATTGACGGGTGGGCTTGTTCGGCTGCTTCCGTGATCGCAATGGCTGCTGACGAATTAATTATGGGCCTTGGGTCGATGTACATGATCCACGAAGCCAGTTCTTTTGTTTGGGGAACCAAAACGGACATGAGAAAAGAAGCGGATGTCCTGGACGAACTGGAAGAAGGAATCATTGATATTTATATGACCAAGGCCAACATCACCCGCGAGGAAGTTCGGAACATGGTCGATGCAGAAACATGGTTCAGCGCACAGAAGGCAGTTGACCTTGGTTTTGCGACATCCACGGCTTCGGGTGTGGTAAAAGAGGAAGAAGTAGTCGCTGAACTCAGGGCGCAGGTCGTTACATTGCAGAATGAAGTAAGACAATTAAAAAATCAAAACCCTAAGGATGAACCAAATCCAGCAGCTTCTGCCGGACCAAGGTTCATTTTTTAATGGGAAAATGGAGGCATTCAAATGACAATGACACTCAAAGGTAAAATGGAGAATTTCGAAGCTAAGAAAGCAGCTTACATGGCTCTGGTGAAAGACGGTGCTGATGCCGAGAGTCAGGCTGTTGCATGGAACGAAATGCAAGACGCTCTTGCGGAAGATTTGACGGAAAAAATCACGACACAGGTTCGTAATGATAATACTGATTCACAGGTCCTTGCCGCTCGCGGGCACAACGTGTTGACTTCGAAAGAGAAAAAATTCTTTAACGAGGTTATCATCAGCGGCGGATTCACGGATAACATGATCCTGCCGGAGACAACGCAAGAACGGGTTTTCGAGGATTTGGTAACTGAACATCCTCTCCTGGAAGCAATCGGTTTGCAGGACCTCGGCGCAGTAACACGGTTTATCTATTCAGATGCGACTAAAGCTTATGCGTGGGGCGATCTGTACGGAGAGATCAAAGGACAGATTAGCGCAGCATTCCGAGAAGAGAAAATTGGTCAACTGAAACTCACTGCTTTTGCGGTAATTCCAAAAGACATGCTCGAACTGGGGCCGACATGGGTTGAGCGTTATGTTCGCACGGTGCTGGTGGAAAGTTACTCGGTCGGTCTTGAATTCGGACTGGTTAACGGTCGCGGTCCTGCGCAAAGCGAGCCGATTGGATTGATGATGAACCGAGACGCTTCAACTGGTGCCGTTACTCCGAAAACATCCTCTGGAACATTGACGTTTGCTCCGTCTCTGATGGGTGAAGTTGTGGCCGGGGAGCTTCATGGAGTTGTTCAGAACTTAACGACTGACGAGAAAGGCAAGGCTCGTAAGGTATCTAATAAGGTCGTTATGGTAGTTAATCCAATTGATCTCATCAGCGTTCAATTTCGTAATACGATTCAAACAGCAAACGGTCAATGGGTTACATCTCTCCCGTATAACATTCAATTGGTTGAGTCCGAGGAAATCCCAGCCAAAAAGGCGTTGTTCTTTGTGAAGGGTCAATACCTTGCTGTAATTGCAGGCGGGTACAAGGCGAACAAGTTCGATCAAACCCTCGCTATCGAAGATGCAATGCTTTACACTATCAAGCAATTTGCGAACGGTAGACCGAAAGACAACAAGGCCGCGTTGGTTTATGACCTGGACATCCAATTCAGCGCAGAAGGTGTAGACACTCCTTAATTGGGGTGTCTAACTCTTTGAAGGAGGGGATTGCATGAGTTTACAAGCGAAAGTGGTCAACCGGTTCCAAGAAACCGGGCACGATGATCGAATCTATCAGCCTGGCGAGACTTATCCAGCAGAGGGGTACGAGGCCAATGATGATCGGATTTCTTTTCTTTCGAACATTCACCCGAAGTACAACAAAATCTATCTGGCTGAGGTTCAGGAGAATGAAAGTTCCGCTTCGCCAGTGAAGGACTCGACCAACAAAAAACCGGACGATCCCGATGATGAGAAGACATTCCCACATCATGTTGGGGGCGGAACCTATGAACTCTCCAACGGCGAGAAAGTGAAGGGTAAGGAAGAAGCCCTTGCTGCTGAATCTGCCCTGAAGGAGTGATTCCGGTGGCCGGAACTGTCACGGAAGAGATTGTAAAGGAATTTTTGGATCGTATGCACCTGGACGATGAGGAAGATGGGAACCTATTGAGGATCCTCAAGGCTTCAAACGATGCCTTGGTAAGGTCTTGTGGTGATTATGACATCCAAACCGATGAAGTTTTCAAGGAGTTGGTGTTTGAGCGATCCCGGTACGTTTACAACGATGCACTGGAGTACTTTAACATCAACTTCCTGACTCAAATCAACAATCTCATGTTGGACAAGGTTTTAAGTGAGGTTGATGCAGATGAGGGACAATAAATATAACGCGAACAGCCATAGCGGTAGATTCAACAAGCGGATCACAGTCATGGGACCGGTTATTGTCAAGGATGATATCGGGAACGAGTCAGAGGTGTTCAGCGAACTGCGTAGGCTCTGGTCCATGGTCAAAACAACCAAGGGTTCGGAATTCATGGCAGCAGCTCAAACCAACACGGAACATGTCACCAGATTTGTGGTCCGATATTCCAAAGCGTTGGACGAGCTGTTTGCTGAAAAGAAAACGCGGATCGAGATCCGGTTTAAAAACGTGTCGTACGATGTGAAAAGCATCATCAATGACGATGAACTGAACGCCACGTTCACCATTATTGCTGAGGGGAGGCTATAAATCGTGGTCTCACTTGATAACCTAGCCAACGAAATCACTTCGGCCGTAAAGACGTATACCGAGGATGTCACTAGCGGAATTGAGAAAGAGTTAGACAAGACATCCCGGAAGGTGACAAAGGATATTTCCGCCAACTCACCAAAGAAAAGCGGAAGATATGCCGCGGGTTGGGCAAGGAAGAAAGTATCAGATGGCAGCGGCCTTCGTTATAGCGTTTATAACAAAAACAAACCGGGTCTTACGCATTTGCTCGAGAACGGTCATGCCAAAAGGCGCGGTGGGCGGGTCGCGGGGAAACCACATATCAGACCGGCGGTCGACCGAGAGTTACCGGACATGGTGAATCGAATTAAATCGATCATTCGCAGTGGGGGATGAAGATGAACCAAGCCGAATTATATCAAGGTCTTCAAGCGATTGGGTATCCAGTCGCTTATTCGCATTTCACAACGGAACCGAAGGCGCCTTACCTTGTGTATCTGTTCGCCTACGGAAATGACTTCATGGCTGACAACTTTAATCACGCTGAAGTATCTGTCTACCAGGTAGAACTTTACACAGAGAAGAAGGATCTGGTGGCGGAGCAAAAGGTGAAGGACAAATTGCGGGAAATGCAGTTGCCGTTCAGTAAATCGGAAACGTACCTGGAAAGCGAAAAGCTACATCAAGTTATTTATGAAATACAACTTATTGGAGGGTGAAATATATGACAGAAAATAAAGTAACGTTTGGTTTGGATAAGGTACACATTGCGTTTTTCGATGATGCTGCTACCGAGCAGCCGGCTTGGGAAGTTCCGATTCCAATTCCCGGTGCGGTTCGTTGGTCGCCAGAGGCTCAAGGCGAGGCTTCCTCCTTTTATGCAGACAATACTGCGTATTTTGTAGTAACAAGTAATAACGGTTATACGGCTGAACTGGAAATGGCCTTGATTCCCGATGAAGTCAAAGTCCGGATGTTCGGATGGAAGATTGACGATAATGGTCTTTTGGTGGAAGTTTCTGATGGAATGCCAGAGAAGTTCGCTCTCTCAGGTCAGGTTCTAGGTGATAAGAGGAATCGTCGTTTCGTATATTACGATTGCCAAGCAGCGCGGATGGCGAAAGAATTGACGACCAAGAGTGATTCGATTGAGATCACTGGTGAAACGCTGTCGGTAACTGTGTCGCCAATTGAGATAGACGGAGTAAACATCGTCAAGGGTGACTTAGAATTGAGCGCAACAAACGCTACACAGTTTAATTCCTTCTTTACGACAGTTTACACACCAACATTCACGGCGGGGGAGTAAACGCCTCTAATGCCATGTTAAGCCCGTCTGACGATGAGGTGCAGACGGGTGCAACGGAGGCGGACGACCTCGACTTATCCAAAATAGAGAATGGAGACGATGAAAATGCGTGAACTAACAATCGGAAACCAAACAGTACGGGTCAGAGCAACCGCTCTGGCTCTTCTTTTTTACAAGAAGGAATTTAAGACGGATCTTCTTGGCGACATGATGAAAATGGTTGGAGGCACCATGGAAGGTGGTGAGGTCGATATAACCAACATCGACATATTGTCCAACCTGCAGATGGTATGGGCGATGGCGAAGGCGGATGCTTACGGTAAAGAGTTTCCGAGTTTCGAACCGTGGTTAGCTTCCTTGGGTGACGATTTGGATTTGTCCGATGAGGCGTTCTTCGCAGCGGCTTTGGAGGAAGCGACGGAAGGCTTTTTTCGTAAAAACAACGGGGTCAAAGGCGGAGTCGCAACCTAAACGGGATTCTCGTCTGGAATTAGATCTGATCGCGATTGGCAAACGGGTGGGGCTCAGCTTTGAAGAATTGAACAACCTGAGCTGTGGTGATCTGATTGATCTTGCTAAAAGCTTCACAGGCAATGACAAGAAGGATGAGGGTCCACGAGAAGCCACTCAGGCGGATATTGATGCCTTTTATGGCAAGTAGGAGGTTGGCCGTATGATGAAAGTGGAATGTACTGATGGTTGCGGAGAGGAATTCGTGCTGGTCAGTTATGGCAAAGAGAAAGTTCTTCCGAGAGTGGATCGAGTGGGATTCTCTTGTCCTCATTGCGGCCATGTATACACTGCCTATTATGAGAACGAGAAAGTAAGAACCTTCAACGCTTTATTGACCGTTCTAATGCAGCGTCCTGGTAAAGGCGGTCTAACAAAGAGGCAGATTCAAGGCATCGACGTTCGCATTGCTAATACAAAGAAAAAGCTGGCAGCGGAGATGAAACGGCTGAAAATCATGGTCGAATCCCAAACCTAAGCGATTTGTAACTCGAAATGACTGTGTGGTGATTTTATGGATCTACAACAAGTGAGGTGTCCCAAGTGCGGCCACCTACTGTTTAAAGCGCGGACTGCGGATGTGGAGATCAAATGTCTACGTTGCAAGCAGATTGTACAAGTGAAAATTAAGGAACAGAGCGTGCCGCACATTAAGTAGCGAGCCAATGCCTGCCTGGAACATAAGGTAGGTGGGCTGTGTGGCAGAAACCATTAAAGGGATTAACGTTGTCATCGGAGCAGAAACAACAGGTTTAACCAAGGCTCTTGGTGACGTCAATAAAAAGTCCAGAGATATTCAAACTGAACTCAAACAGGTTGAAAAGCTGCTGAAGCTTGATCCTGGTAACACTGAATTGGTTGCTCAAAAGCAAAGTCTCTTGGCAAGTGCGATCAGTAATACACAGGAGAAGCTAAACCGATTAAAAGCAGCACAGGAACAAGTGAACCAACAGTTTGCCAGAGGGGATATTACCGAAGGGCAATACAGGGCATTCCAGCGTGAGGTTGTCAAGACAGAGCAGGACTTGCAGGGGCTAAACAGGCGGTTAGACGAAACGACTGGCGAAATTACCGAGCAAACCAGAGAGGTAAGTAAGCTTGGTAGAGAGTTCGAAGAATCATTTGAACAAGCTCAGCAAGCGATGGGCAATTCCTACGAGCAAATGAAAAAGGTTGGCGCCGGGATCACGGTTCTAGGAGGCGTGCTTGCCGCAGGACTTGGCGTTGCTGTTAAAAGCGCAGCGGATTTTGAACAGGGCATGGCAAACGCATATTCCGTCATGGATCCGGCTGAAGTAAGTAAGTTTCGCGGCGAACTTGAACAATTAGCAATCACGATGGGTGCAGACACCAAGTATAGCGCCACAGAAGCAGCTCAAGGTATAGAAGAATTGATCAAAGCCGGGGTAAAAGTCCAAGATGTCATGAACGGCGGTTTGTCCGGCGCATTGTCATTAGCGACTGCGGGTGAACTGGAACTAGCGGATGCGGCAGAAATTGCATCTACGGCGCTTAATGCGTTTAAAGCCGATTCGCTTTCCGTCCAAGATGCGGCTGACATTTTGGCCGGGGCAGCGAACGCATCAGCAACCAGCGTTCACGAGCTGAAGTTCGGTTTGTCTCAATCAGCTTCAGTTGCGGCCTCGGTAGGTTTATCATTCAAAGATACAGCCACGGCATTGGCTGCATTCGCTCAGAACGGCCTTAAAGGGTCGGATGCGGGTACATCTCTCAAAACGATGCTTATGCGCCTACAGCCTACGACCAACGAGGCGTATGCCACCTTTAAGGATCTCGGCTTGTTAACGTTAGACACTGCCAAGGCGATGGAATACCTAGCGAAAAGAGGGATTGTGCCTGCGGAGGTTAGTGTCGATGGTATCACCTCAGCACTAGCGCGTTATCTGGCTCAGGCGGATGGAGCAAAAACTGTAACAGCGAAGTATTTCAAGCAAGCAAAAGAAATGGCAGAAGCAAACGGCTGGGTATATTCATCCTTTTATGACGCTAGCGGTTCACTCAAGGACATGTCCGAAATCGCTGGAATCTTGAATGACAAACTGGGTGGATTGAACGACATGCAGCGGCAAGCCGCTCTGAATACCATGTTCGGTTCAGATGCGATCCGTGCTGGTAACATCTTGTACAAAGAAGGCGCAACGGGAATTGAAGAAATGGCAGCGGCCATGGACAAGATTGATGCACAAATGGTTGCGGCCCAGAAGATGGATACGTTCAAAGGTGCGCTTGAAGAATTGAGCGGATCAGTTGAAACGGCAAAGATTACGATAGGCTCAGCACTTATCCCTGCGCTTCGAGCCGCAGCCGCAGCAATTCAATCGGTTGTTGATGTGTTCAATAATCTACCTGAGAGCGCGAAATCGTTTGTGGCTGTGGCTGGTGCAATCACGGCAGGGTTGGCTCTGATTGTCGGACCTGTAACCAGTTTTATAGGTCTATTGCCAGAACTCAAAGCCGGATTGACCATGCTAGGGCCGGCAATGACTGCATTGACAGGTCCGGTCGGTATTGTTATTGCCTCTATTGCTGCGCTAGTCGCAGGTCTTACCTACCTGTACAACACGAACGAGACGGTGCGTGATGCGCTTAACGCAGTGTGGGAAGGCATTAAAACGGCAGCGATGGCAATATTCGGTGCTTTGAAATCGTTCTGGGCGAATTGGGGCGGGGAGATAACCGCACTATTCAATACACTCTGGTCTGGTATCAAGGTTGTCTTTAACACGGTTCTGAAGGCCCTGACTGAAGTTGTGAAATCGATCTTCAGCGGCATTAAATCGTTTTGGGCTACGTGGGGTAATGACATCACCCTGTTCTTCAAGGCGTTCTGGACAGGATTGAATATAGTCTTTAACACAGTGATCAAAGCTATTTTGGAATTTGTGAAGGTTGTATTCAACGATATTAAAGCGTTCTGGGATAAATGGGGTTCGACAATTACAGCTGCGTTCAAAGGTGTCTTTGAAATCCTGAAGACATTATTCAGCGCGACCTTCACTGTGATATTCACGGTCATCAAGACTGTGTTCAACAATCTGAAGGCGTTTTGGGATACCTGGGGCGCCACAATCACAACCTTATTCAAGACAGTTTTAAATGTCGTCAAGAGCGTGTTCACTGGCGCCTGGAATGCAATCAAGATTGTTGTTGATACGGCCATTGGTGTTATCTCCGGGATCATAAAAACGTGGCTGGCAATCTTCAAGGGTGATTGGTCCGGTGCTTGGGAAGCGGCCAAGGGAGTGACCGAAACAGTCTGGAAGGGTATCAAGGGCATATTCAGTACGGCTTTCGAGACCATGAAGAATGTCGGGAAAAACATCATCGAAGGTCTGGTCCAGGGTATTGGCAACATGAAAGATGTTGTAGTCAATAAGGCAAAGGAGATCTCCGAAGCCATTGGCGGATTCTTCAAGAAGTTTTTCGATATTCACTCTCCTTCGCGTCTCACAACCGGATACGGGGAAAACATCGGCCAAGGTTTGGCTAACGGTATCAGTAACAAAACAAAAACAGCAGCCAAGGCAGCCAAGGAAACGGCAACCAAGGTCAACAAGGCTTTCAAAGATGCTTTCGCTACAGCTCAGTTCAATTTCAAGATGGGTAACATCGACACGGCCGGCTATGTAGCTGCATTGGAGAAAGTAAAGTCCTCATATGCAAAGACTGCTGCCCAAGTTCAGAAGGTTACACTTGAGATCAAGAAAGCCCATGAGCAACAAACCAAATCGGCTGAAAAAGCGGCCAAGGATTCATTTGCGGCTTCCAAGGCTTACATCGATGCCAGAGCTTCCACAGGCAAGGCTACACTCCAACAGGAGTTGGCGATGTGGGAGAAGGTTCAGGCCAAATACAAAGCCGGTACTACCCAGTATATTGCGGCGGAAAAAGAAGCCTACAAAATCAAACAGGAATTAGCTAAGTCGAGCTTTGAGTCATCCAAGGACTATATCGAAAGAGCGGCAGCGGCCAACGAAATGTCTCTTGCTCAACAACTCAAAGCATGGGAACGGGTCCAAGCTAGATACAAGGCCGGATCTGCTGAGGCGAAAGCAGCTGAAGAGGCAGCAGGAAAAGTTAAGTTGGAAATTTACAACCAACTTACTCAAGCCAGCGAGGACTTCCTCGCCAAAACCAAAGAGATTAATGCAAATGTCGCAGCTGAAGAGATGCGGCTAAATGGCGTTTACGAACAGGCTGTGGAACAGCGAGCCAAGGCCATCAACGACTTTGCAGGATTGTTTGATGAGGTTGTAGCCAAATCAGAAACATCCGGTCAACAGCTACTGGATAACTTACGGGGCCAAGTCGACTACCTGGCTACATGGGCATCGAACATTGAGGCGCTGGCGGCGCGAGGGATCGACAAGGGTCTACTTGAGGAATTGCGGCAGATGGGGCCGAAAGCGGCTCCTGAGCTGGCAGCACTGAACACACTGACTGACGAACAGCTTGCAGAGTATACAAACCTCTGGCAAACGAAGTCGGCAGAATCCCGAGCGATAGCGGTTCGGGAGCTCACTGGATTGCGCGAGGATACCAACAAGCAAATTTCACAATTGCGGGTGGATGCTGCAACACAAATAGACGGACTCAAGTCTGATTTCGATGCAAAGGTCAAGGCGATCCGATTCGGAACCACGAACCAGTTCAATGCCATGAAAGCAGACTTGCCTACCATTGGTAAACAAGCGATGCAGGGCTTGCTTGACGGTTTGACATCCATGCAAGGTGCAGTACAGGCGAAAGCCAAGGCAATTGCGGATTCCGTCCGGACAACGATGCAAAAGGCACTGGATATCCACTCGCCATCTCGTGAAATGGCCTGGATCGGCGAAATGGCTGGGGCCGGACTGGTTCAAGGTATGGCAAACATGATGTCCAATGTCCAGAATCAGGCCAGAGATATGGCTAAAGCAGTTCAACCTTCCGTGGGTAATTCAAATGGATCAGAATCAACAGGAATGGGGCCTGTGACACTCAACATGGAAGGCATCTTTGCCGGGACTATATTCAACGTTCGAAGGGACGAGGATATCCGAGCAATCGCTAAGGAACTGGCAGCTGAAATGTTCATGATGGCACAACAGGCAACGCGAGGCACAGGAGGTGCACGATGAGTAATGAAATGATATGGCTTGGCGGGAAGTCCAACATAGAGTTGGGCTTCTTGGTGCGCGGCACGTCCAGACGTCCGGGTCTACCTGATACGGTGGATCGAACACTGAACATTCCTGGACGTAATGGACAATACAATTTCGGCGCTGATATCGGGTCGAGAACGTTTGTTTATGACTGCGCGATGATTACAAAGGACTATATGGCGCTACAACAGGCCGTCATGAGTTTGGCTTCCCATTTAGTGGACAGCTACGGAAAACCTCGCAAACTCGAACTGAGACAGCGAGAGAGGCCGAATCAGGCGTTTATCGTGCAACTGACGGGTGGTTTTGATCCAGAACGGATTATGGGACTGGGTATGTTCTCCTTGTCCCTGATTGCACATGATCCCTTTGCTTATGGCTTGGAACAGATTGAAGAGACGTTGATCACGACATCGCCTCATCAAGAACAGATCGTCAGTAAGGGGAATGTCCGAACGGCTCCATTGATCGTGATTACGAACCAAGGAGCCGTTCCTCTGAGCCGGTTACGCATAACGAATGAATTTTTATTAGAGGGGTGATACGCATGAACGTGTCAAATTACTTAGCAAATGCTTTACTTAATCAGGCTTTCCGTAATACAACTTGGACACGACCTACCACGATTTATGTTGCGCTTTATACAACAAATCCAACAGCAGCCGATACAGGACAGGAAGTTTCAGGCGGAGGATATGCGCGACTACCAATTGTGTTTGGGCCTCCAGCAATTGAAGGAGGCAAGCCAACGATCAAGAACATTGAAGATATCCCTTTCGCAATTGCCACATCTCAATGGGGCACATTGTCGCACATTGGTTTACGGGATGCAGCCACAGGAGGGAACTTATTGTATTTTGGAGCATTAGAATCGCCGCGAAGTATTCTCGCGAATGATGTATTTAAAATTTTGACTGGAGCAGTTGCTGCGACACTAAGTTAAGGAGGAATGACTGATGCTTGAAACCATGTACCCGGCTGCGGTCAATAGCAGACAGACCGAGCTAGCGGCAGACATTAACGATAGCCAAACTAGTATCACGGTATTGGATGGTTCAGTTTTACCTCCAGCGCCAAACCAATTGACCATTGGGACGGATGAAGCTGCTGAAACCATACTTTACACCGATAAGACCGGAAACGACCTTGCTGGCGTAACCAGAGGGTTTGAGGGCGTGGCTAAATCGTGGGCGGCGGGAACGAAACTGGCGAGATACTTCACCGCATACGATCATGATACATTCCGAGACAACATTACAGACCTTGACGAACGGCTGAACAATATACCAGCGCCACAGGATGCTTCCTTGACTGAGAAAGGGATTGTGCAGCTCTCTAGCGATACCGGATCAAGTAGCCAAACAGAAGCAGCTACACCGAAGGCGGTTAATGATGCACGATTGGCGGCGGCAACAGATGCGACAACCAAAGCAAACGCTGTTCAAACAGTTCTCGACAATCATGTAAATGCTAATGCCGCCACTAGCGAACCTCATGGAATGCGTGTTAGGTCCGGTAAGTTGGAGTATTATAACGGATCGGTATGGGCTACTGTTTCATCGGGCATTGATTTATCGACCGCTAACATTGACTACTACGTTAACGCCGCTACAGGTAACGACAGTAATGATGGCCTATCCACAGGTCAATCCTTTAAAACAATTAATAAGGCGCTGTCTTTAGTGCCCGCTGTGTTCGTTAATGATATCACCATAAATGTAGCCGCGGGGACGTATACAGAAAACTTAATCATCAGCAACAAATTCGGAACGGGAATCCTCAAAATCCTTGGACCCTCAAGCGGGTCTCCTGTTGTAATTTCAGGATTGATTACAGTTGAACGATCGACATTGTCAAATATAGAGTTGCGGTACTTGACGATTAACCAAGGGGCAAGCGCCACACCGCTATTGGTTAATTACGTCAAAGCGATATCTCTGTTTGCGCTTACGATGACCGCAACTTCTACGCAGCCTGGACTATATACGACGTACTCAGTTGTGAATGTGTTTAATTGTACGATTTCGAGCAAAGCTTATGGTATCCGGGCATCTACTTTATCCAAGGTGTATTCAAATAGTATGCTCGGCAGCGGCAACAATATAGGTATCTACGCTGACTCAGCAGGGGAAATCGTCAAATATGGTACACAACCTAGCGGTTCAACATCTGAGCAAATATCTAATGGGGGGTTGATCCGATCATGAAGAATCTAACAGCGTTTGGAGTTACATTCGAAGCGCAGCGAATCGTCAAAACATCGGACAGTATCATTGGGTACAGCGATCAGACGGAAGTGTTCGCCTTCCGAGGTATATCGGATTTTACTGGATACGAGATTGAAGGAGAGTATGACGATCCATTGCCAGATATTTCGCAGGAAATGGACCTCCTAAAGCAACAGCTTTCAGAATCTAAGCTAGAGAATCAAAGATTAGCAGCCGAGAGTAACGCTAATCAGCTTGCCCTCATGGAACTACACATGCTCGTGCTCAGTGTGGTTTCGCCTGATGAGAGTTAAGCTTGCTAGGATTCTGATCCGTTGGGCCGTAGTGCTCTTGAGGGGAGGTGAAACTATGTTGGCTGTATACGTAATGATGATCCATAAAGGTTTGATCAAGCTGGAATCTGTTCCCGTTCAAAGCCGTGATAAAGTAGCTGAGGCTTTGGAAGCAGCAGGAATGGACCAAAACGGAAATATCGTCTAACGAACACGCCCATAACGGAACGTGTTTTTATTTTGTCCAGAAGGAGGGAAGGCCGTGTTTAACCGGGGAGCTTTTAACCGTATGGCGTTTAATCGGCAGATATCCGTATTCGTCTTCGGTCGAGCGGCACTGAACGGAGTGGGAGGGTTAACCGCTGCTTCCAGTGCTGAAATGACAGGAACCGTAATTATGGACGGTGTGGGCGAACTGCATGCGGATTTTGTCCGTGAAATATCCAATACGGCAAAGTTGGACGGTGAAGGCGGCCTTTCGGCTACCTTCATTCGTGAACGACTACAAAAAGCAATCATGCATGGGGTTGGGACCCTGAAAGCAAACGGAAGCCGGTTCCATGTTGACTATATAGATTACGTAGGACCGATTAATCCAGGTGACAGAATCATAATAGATTCGAAAAACCTGAAAGTCACACATAACGGAAACAACGCCTTGTTCAATATGGATGGGAATTTCTTTGACTTGAACTTGGGTAACAACACAATTACGTATACGGACCCGGATACTGGCCGATCCGTGTTAATGCGGATTACATTCCAAGACCGATTCGTATAGGAGGCAGGAAATGAGAAGACCAGCATACGTAACCGTTTATGATCTACAGATGCGCAAGGTGGCGTACCTTGAAAACGCCTTTGACGTGAGCTATGAGGCTCCAATGAATGCCCTATGGACTGCATCATTCAGCCTTCCGGCAGATGATACCAAGAATAGCGAGTGTCAACCACTCTACTTTGTGGAAATCCATGACGGGGATGAGAGGTTGGAGTTATTCCGAATCTTGCCGAGCCAAACAAGGCGCGGCTCTGACGGGGCAACAATCACATATACATGCGAGCACGTTCTGGCCACTTTGCTGGATGACGTGCTTTTTTTGTATCACACAGTCGGCAACCTGGGTGTGTATACGCGGGATGTTATTCAATACATCTTGTCCAAACAGATCGTGAAGCGTTGGCAGCTGGGCACAGTCCAGTTTGACCGTCAGTTTGAATACAACTGGGAAAATGAGAATTTGTTGGGTGCGCTGTTCTCTATTCCACAACCTTTCCCGGATGAATATATGTGGACGTTTGATACAACCGTCTATCCATGGAAACTGAATCTGATAAAGCCGTCTGAACAAGAAGAGGCATACATCCGGTACGGGGTTAACTTGCAGGGCATCTCACGCACTGTGGACCCGTCTAAGGTATCCACTAGGATTTTCGGACTTGGATATGGTGAAGGTGTAAATCAGCTCACATTCGCGGATATCAATGGCGGTAAGCCGTATATCGAAGCGGAACCGGAGTACATCCAGAAATACGGGATCGTACAGACCATCTTTGTGGATCGGAGGTTTGAATATCCTGAAACGCTTCTGGCACGTTGTCAGACGCTACTGGACGAACTGAAAGAGCCAAGCGTCCAATACACGGTGGATGCTGCGGAGATTTACGCACTCACTAATGATCCGATTGACCGGTTCGTTTCTGGGGCAATGGTTCGGGTGCAGGATTCTGACCTGGGCATCGACATCAAGGCCAGAGTCGTTAAAGTGAGCAAAGGAAACTTGCTTGGAGATCCGGGAGCCGTGACACTCGAGATTGCGAACAAGTCCCAGGACATTGCAGGAAGCATAGCGGACTTGAGAAACCGGATGCATATCAGTGAGGTATATGCCCAAGGTGCTACCAACTATGATAGTCACGACTTTGCAGATAACTGTGATCCAACACATCCAGCTGTATTGCGGTTCTGGCTCCCGGCAGAGACTGCCAGGGTGAATAAGGTTGCGTTGTCGTTCAGAGTAGAACCCTTCCGGGGATATAGCCGAGCTATTGAATCAGCTCCTTCAGTTTCATCCGGTCCAAGTACCAGGAATACAACAGCTAATGGCGGCGGAGAAACGCCAACAACTTCAACTCAGCCTTCTCGGATTGAATCGTCATCCACATTGGATGATTGGGATCTCTTCGCCATTAACATTCCAGAATACGTAAATAGTGTTCTGGATCATAATCACGGCATTCCTACGGGTACTGCGCTCATGAAAGCAGACGGAACACCTATCACATTCGTCGCATCTGGCGGACACGGCCATTCATTAACTACCGATCATAGGCACAGCGTAACAATACCATCACATAATCATACGGTTACGATAGCGCCACATACTCACAATATGGACCATACGCATACGATTCCTGCACATTCCCATGAAATTGAATTCGGGATATGGGAAGGTCCTATGCCCGAATCAGTTCAGGTAAGGGTGGATGGTGTGTTGGTGCCTGGATTGAGTACATCTGGCGAAGAAATAGATATTATCCCATTCCTCTCGAAAGATAATAGCGGGAAAATCAACCGGGGGGATTATCACGAAATCACAATAACCCCAGTTAATTCACTGGGGCGTGTCGTGGCATCAGTATTTACGCAAATATTCGCGCAAAGCAGAGGCGGCGGGGATTATTGAATTATCCCAGCTGCCTTCAGGTCGGATTCGCTAATGAGGATTTGGTTGCCTTGGTTGATTTTAACCGAAATAGGGTGACCATCTTCAGTATAGGCCGTGTAACCTTGTTCAAGTTTCGTGGAATCAACGGTGAACAGTACAGAGTCGCCTGATTTTACATCAAAGAGATCATGAGATCCGCTCTTTTGTTGTTGAACCTTGAGGGTGTATTTAGAAGCGATGTCACGAAGGAATACCCATTCTTGCTCAGTTTCTGTTATCACGGTGTTATCTCCTTTCGAATTAAGAGTGATTTGTTTATTCTTAGCATCGTATTTTACATCTGCATCAAGCAGGCCGGCCACTTCGCGCACTGGCAAATAAGTCACACCTTCACTGACGATAGGGGCGTTTTTCAGGTTTGCTTGTTCATTGTTAACGACAACTTTAAAGTTTGAAATAACGGCTTGGATTGTGGATGGAGCTGCGGCAGCTAATGTTGCCGATCCGATCATCATTCCAATACCGAGAGTCACGACAGTTTTTACCAAAGACTTTCTCAAGGGGCATATCTCCTTTTAATTAGACTATATCATCTATTACGGTAAACACTGGAAAAAGTTTTATACCATAACCGAAATAAGGTGGTGGTTCTTATGCTTGTATAACTGAATATCTTCATTTGCTCCCGTATTTGTTGGGGGCTATTTGCATTTTAAATCTTTAGAGAGAGATGGAGGAGAGGGGCATGAAAGAGGAGGTGCTGACAATTGAAGGGTTGCGCACGAAAACAGACGACTTAACGGTACAGCTGCAGAATTTAAGCGCAGAGTTCACGCGGTTATCTGCGCAGACTTTATCAGACGAGGCTAGATTTAAACTTATCGAGCAAACAACGGGTAGACATGACGATGAGATCCGACAACTGAAGGACTCTACTAGAATGATGCAAGTCCAGTTCGATCAGGTGATGACCAAGATTGATACCCTGGAAATGAAGTTGTTTAACTGGCTACAGCAGACGCAACAGGACAGTGTGAAGGAGCGGACCACAAATAACAAGCAATGGTTCCAGTTTCTCACATTCGTTCTCGGCGGCACTATAATCGCTATCGTTACGGCGGTATTCGTAAGGGGAGGTCTTTAATAATGGATTGGAATAGCATTTATGTATTAATAGATCCGAGACTGTTGGTGGTACTGGCTTGCTGCTGGGCGATAGGATTCATTGTGAAGAAAGTTCCTGTTGTCCCAGACTGGTCTATCGTTTTCATCGTCACTGGATTCTCGCTACTGGTGACCGCTTGGATGTTGGGGTGGTCGGCTGAATCGTGTATACAAGGCGTCCTGGTGGGCGCTTTTGCTGTCTATGGAAATCAGATCATTAAACAGGCCAAGAGAGGGGCGGATACAGATGCAGAAGCGTAAGATTTCAAATACAGGGATTAAACTAATTAAATCGTTTGAAGGATGCAAGCTCACAGCATACAAGCCAGTATCTACAGAGCAGTATTGGACAATCGGTTGGGGGCATTATGGCCCGGATGTAAAACAAGGCCAGAAGATCACACAGGCACAGGCTGACGCTATGCTGGTTTCGGATCTTACCAAATACGAGGCATACGTTAATAACCCGTCATACGTCCCTGTGACGGACAAGCTCAACCAAAACCAATTCGATGCTCTCACAAGCTTTTGCTATAACACCGGACCGGGAAATTTGAAGCAGCTATGTAACGGCCGCTCAGTAGCCCAGATTGCCGCGAGTATAACCAAGTATAACAAAGCAGGCGGTAACGTCTTGAATGGACTGGTGCGGCGAAGACAGGCTGAGCTTGAACTATTCAATGCGTCTGATACTCAGAAACCTGATGCGGAAGAGAAGGTAACGGCAATCGTAAATGGTAAACAGATTGAAGGTGCGGTCATGATCAATAACACGGTGCTTATCCCATTACGCGCAGCAGGCGATAATATCACAGGTGCCAAGATCGATTGGAATCAGAAGACTAAAACGGCAACACTAAATACTCCATAAGCCCAAGCGTTCGGAAAAATAAACGACTCTGTTGGCTTATATGCCGCAGAGTCGTTTATTTAACCTAAAGTTAGTGGTGAGTAAAGCGTGGTTTGGGGTCTGAGGAAAAGAAAGTTTAGAACTTTGACTAATCCTTTGGTAAATTTCTTGTGTTTCATTTCGGAACGCCTCCCTGAGGATGTTTCTTATAACGTCAGCCTATCATATATAGGGAAATGTTTCTATGTCAAATTCCATAATTTCCTGATATTTCAGTTGCCTAAAGAACGTATGTTCGCATATAATACAAACAAACGTACGTTCTTATCAATTGGAGGAATATATTATGGGTAAACTTGAAGGCAATGGAATCTTTGAAAGTTCACGCATGATTTTGCCTGAGCACCGGGAAGCAATGTTGCGGCATCAGAAAGAACAACAACGTAGAGGGAAACCCATTATGGATGAGCAATTATTGAAGAAATTGTTCGCACTTTAGCAGAATCTCACCATGAAAAAACCAAGGTAGATCTGGTAGTGTTCAGCCCGTTTGACGACGAATATTACAGCGGGGTTGTAATTGGTATTAATCAAAGTAGAGGTAGAGTCAACCTGTTGTTAGAAGATGAAGAGAAAGAAATTTCGATTGCAGAAATAATCTCTGCTAACACCTGATAATTGTATGAATTTGGCTATGTAATTGCCACTAACTCCTATATAATAACTATATTAGTTACTTCGAATAGGGTGGTGCAGTTGCAATGCAAGAGGCGTTTGGGTTCATGTTTTTTTCTACCATAGAAGCATTTTCATGGTTTCTGCTTAGTATGTATCTTTTTAGGTATAAACCATTCAAGCACGTTTGGTCAGCTTTAACGGTAATTTTACTGATGAACCTTCAAAGTTTCATTTTGCGGAATGAATTAGAGCTAGCCAACTACGCCCCACTGATTAACATCTTAATTTTTGTATTTTACTATGCCGCCATTGTCAGAGTTCCATTGATCGGATCATTCATCATTACTCTAGCTGGTTTTGCTGGTTTTGGATTGATTCAGGTGGGCCTAACTTATACACTCTTCGGTTCTATAGAAGCCGCACAATCAAGCTTAACAAACGGGTATGTACTTCAAACAGCAACGGCTGTTATCGTTTCTTTGCTGGGATTTATCCCTAATAAGTTCGGATATGGTATACCGCTTCCATTTGAAAAGCTGAAATTCAGGCTTGAAGAGGTTATCACAAGTATTCTAATGTTTTTGTTTTTGTGCATAATTTCATTTGTTTTGTACGTGAACAGCCTGTTTTTGTTGATACTCTTGTTTTCGATCACGCTCGGTTACTTACTTTATTTCTCGGTCAAAAAGGATAGGAGCATCATGAATGATTGAAAACATCTCTAATCGGTTGGCGCGGGTCTGAAGAACCGCGTGCCGCATCATCCTGCCTCAGCGGATGTATTTCGGTTCACAATCGCAGTCGTGATAAACACAGTGGCGATTATCCTGCTATCGCTATTCATCGGACTATGCATCGGGAAACTCAAAGAGATTATCACTATCATGATTTCATTCGCAATTCTTCGATCCACTTCCGGAGGGATTCACCTGAAGTCTGGTGATAAATGCGTTGTTGTTACAACTGTTTTATTTACTGTCATCTCATTGATTGATTTATCTACAGTATTAATATTGTTGCTAAATTCATTGAGTATATTATTGGCCTTTATGTATGCGCCAAGCAGGATAGAAGAACAATCAAAAATAGACCCTATTCACTATCCAAAATTACGCATTCTGTCGATAATAATTATAGCAACAAACTTTTTGTTCATGTCGTCTGTAATAGCGATAGCATTTTTTGTGCAGTGCTTAACGCTTATTAAGTTGAAGGAGGTGAAACAATGAAAAAAGGATACCTTTATGGACTTGCTACTGGACTAGCCTCGCTTGCTGCGCTGATCGTTACGCCTGCGAGTGTGCTTTTTATATATCAAGGCGACACTCCTAAAGAGTTGCTGAAAAAATAGTAAATTCGGTGAGGTGGAAGTTTTGTATGAACTCAAGGAACTTTCTGTAACGAAAGAGAGGGATGGAAAGTCTGGGGGTACCAATATACCTATCAAGGGCATAACTCATCTTGAAGCTGATTCATACATGGTTATTGTCCATACCGCGAAAGAGCATTATTACCTGGCAGGCACCATGGTATATTGGGTTAACACCTTGAACGCAAGTGGTTACAAATTTAGAAATGCAGACCGTAGTAACATCATCAATGTCGAAAATATACGTTCAGTTGATATGAATTTCAAGCTGGCATATTTCGAAAATGATGTCAACAAGCAGTCTAAAAAGTGTACGTTTGTTAAGGATAGGCTGGATGCCATCATAGAAGAGTTTCCTCAAATCGCTGATAAGTGCAGTTCTGGCGCCATATTCAAAACATTCCTTAAATTCAGCAGATAGTCGCGTATGCGGCTATTTTTTTTACTAGTTAATGTAAGCATACTTCTCGCGTAATGTCTGTCGAAATATGGTGTCGAATAAATAAAATTCGCCGGGCGAAAAACCTTTTACAAGAGTCTAATTATGGGATTTAATAGAGATATGAGGTATGTAATAAATGGATTAAGAGAGAGGTTCATGGATAAAATTCGCTTATGGCTAAGTTTCGCCCGGGGAGGGGCTTGCGCCTCCGCCGTTCGCCTAGTACTTCCATTCTTGCAACTCTTCCATTTTACAGCCGAGTCGGTGGGCGACTTTCGGCGCGAGTGGATAAGAGAAGAATTTTTTCCCGGCCATGACTTCTGAGAGGAAACCTTGGGAAATTTCAACATCTCTCGCTAAGTCTACAGCCTTCATTTTATTTTTGGCTAAGAGGTATGGCAAACGGCTCCTCCCAGGTTCGGGATACATCCATTTACACCTCATGCCTTATGGTTTCAATTGTTATTATATTCTAATTTATCTCAAATTAACAACACGGGAGGTTCATCATGGGGAAAGAAGAACCAGGAGAGAAGAGGATCAACGGAATAGTAGATATGGTTGTTTCTGATGAAAGCGGCGGAGAGTACAAGTGTTTTGTAGATATGATCAATAGCGGAAAATCCATAGATGACTTGGCGTTCGACTTAGAAAATCTCTTTCTGGAACAAACACGAAAATCCGTAATATACGCTTATAAAATTGGAGTGTCGGATGCGAGCAAAGTTATGTGAAAAAGGAGCGGAAAGCACCGATATAATCGATGTTTTCCGCTCCTTCTTTTTGACCACCTTTGACCACGTAATGACCACACAAGCACCGCGAACCCCGCAAAAATCGCAAACAATGCATGACATGGAATGTACAGAATGCACAACCCGCATACGCCGCATACAATGCACAGTTATACACAAAACAGAAATGATTTTCCCCCTGCTCCAACATACATTGGACCACGGTGGACGAGCACTGGTCGCTACGCCGCGCAGGGATGTAGTGCTGGAGCTAGCTCCGCGTCTGGCCAAAGCTTTTCCGGACACCTCACTCGCTACCCTTTACGGAGGTAGTGACGAACGCTGGAAAGATGCTCAGCTTACGCTTGCGACCACACATCAACTGATGCGTTTTTACCAGGGATTCGATCTCGTCATCATCGACGAACTGGATGCTTTCCCGTATCACAACGATCCCATGCTCGCGCATGCCGCGTCATCTTCCTGCAAACCGGGGGGAATTTCGTCTATCTGTCTGCTACACCGCCAGCTCGGCTACAGAGGGAAGCGGCGCAAGGTAAACTCACTCATGCCAAAGTCCCGGTACGTTTCCACCGTCATCCTTTGCCCGTGCCAAGACTGATCAAGATGGCTACAGTGGCCCAGTGTATTCAAAGACGGCAATTACCAGCTGTAATTAAAAATAACATCCAAATTTCATTGAAGCGTGACGCCCAGGTATTTGTCTTTGTGACACGCATTGCCCAGATTGAGGCGTTTGTGAATCTAATGCGTCGTACTTTTCCCGGAATCCATATCGAAGGAACTTCATCTCAGGATCCTGACCGCGCTACCAAAGTTACTGCTTTTCGTGAACGTACCATTCGTCTGCTCGTAACCACCACAATTCTGGAGCGTGGTGTAACCATTCCGTGTAGCGATGTTTTTATATTGGATGCAGACAATGGTCTCTTTGATGAAGCTTCGCTGGTTCAGATGGCGGGCAGAGCAGGGCGTTCCATGGATGACCCGGCAGGTAGAGTGGTTTTTGCTTCGTCTCGTCGGACACGTTCTCAGGTGAAGGCCGTTGCACAGATCCGGAAAATGAATACCATCGCTCGTCGCAAAGGCTATCTGCATCCACCATCCCAAACCTAATTGTCATCTGCCAAGTTCGGTTCCACATTTCATATTACATTCCCAAAACTGGAGGTTTACTCCCCTATGTTCAACTGGCTCAGTAACATAACTGATTATGCGCAGCACCTGACCGGGCGTCTTCATCACCTGCTCGCCCCACCGGGAGCGACTTGTCTGACATGCGGCACTCGAGCCATGCTGTCTTCTACCTATCCAGGCATATGCTCACGTTGTGTGAAGCAGATTCCATGGATCCGTTCCATCCGCGCCTGCGCTGTGGTCGGGGTGTCGGATGCCCGGACTGTGCTCGTCCACACATGCAAAACCGTTCTTTTATCTTCAACCGCGCGCCGTACAATACAACACTCTTATGAAAGAATGGATTGGCATGTACAAATTCCGAGGCCATGAAAGATACGCGCCGCTCCTAACCGCGCTGATGATTCAAGCCTTTCAAGCGATGAGTGAGGAGCAGAATTCTGCTTTGGCAAAAGAACCCCCAGCTCCCGTGGCTCATCTCGCCAAGCCTGCTCAACAAACGAAACCGCAATGGCGGCCTGACGCGGTCACCTATGTTCCCGTGAGCGGCGAGCGCCTGGCCGAGCGCGGCTTCAATCAGGCGGAGCGGCTAGCCGCTGGGCTCGCCACCGCCTGCCGCCTACCCATCATTGATCTGTTGCGGCGCCAGATCAACACCACCAAACAAAGCTTCAAATCACGCGGTGAGCGTATTGAAACGATGAAGAACGCTTTTTCCATCAACCCGGATGGCATGCAGTTAATTGAAAAGCTCTACAGAGGATCTCATCTGTCAACAGAAAAGGGCATTTCACATGCCAAACCCATACAGATACTGCTAATCGATGATATATACACAACAGGTAGCACCTTGGACGCTTGTGGGCAGGTTATCCTAAATGCTGGCTTCTCCATGGAGCTTCCGGTCGAGATTTTCACACTGACACTGGCAAGATCGTAGGAGCTAAATCCAAATAATAAATGACTGTCCAGTAATGTTCAGCGACTTTAGATGAGTGGATTTATACTTTATGATTTATTGTCGACAGGAAAATATGTTCTTTTATTAATGATTGGTATATTTGTGCGTATCTCCTTTCCATTTATACCGTTTGCAATATGGTTGTTTAAAGAAATTATGAATGAAAGCGGTATAAGAAAAAATTTACATGTAAAAAAGAGGGATTGGTTTTCTCACGCAGAATAGATAGTTTTGCCGTTCACCACAGGTGACAGCATAGGGAGTGGCACATCATATCTTTTGAAGGAGAGAACAAGAGTGGTCGCAGGAAAAAGAAAAAACAGATTTTACTTTGGGACTGTCCGTCTACTAGTATTCATGCTGGTATTCGGGCAGTTTGGCGTGTACGGGGGGAACCGGGCACATGCGGCGGTAGGAAGCGGGATAGTCTCATCAAGTAATGATTACCAGTATGTGTTGACTAACAACAACGGCCAACTACAGGTGAATCAAAAATCAGTTAAACTGAGTTGGGCGAGATCATACGAGATTTCAACATCAGGATATTCTTTTAGGAGAAGTCAATCGATCAATGGGGCAGTTGAGGATATAACCAAGATCATTTCATTTGGCTCCTACACATCTACTTATACCGGCAAAGTTACCAATGCCTTTATCATCGACTTTGCTGAGGTATGGGAGTATTACACGACTATGGAATACAGACAATCTGGAACCAATGTTGGGGTATGGAATAATTCCACCGTTGATGAGTTTGGAATGACTACGCCAAGATATGTGCAAGGTTATGAGACTACACAGTTAAGTCTTGTGATTAATGCAGATACAGGAGCGGTAGTAGATTTTGTATCTAACCTGAATCCGTATTACATACGGAAAGCAGAATCATTTAGTTTTGTAAAAGAGCCGGGGACAACACAGCCTGTTACTACGGTTCCAGCTGTTCCGGCTAATTTGGCGGCTGACGCCAGTGATGTAGCTATTAATCTCGATTGGTCTGCTGTTCCACAAGCTGTCCAATATGAGATTGAAGAGAATGGCGTAGTCAAAGGACCTTTTTACGGAATCAAATATACAAGTTCTTCACTTACACCCAATACTGCATACACCTATAGAGTACGTGGAATTAACCGACTAGGAGCTAGTGAGTGGAGTGAGCCGGTTGCATTAACTACCTTGCTTGAGAAACCCGTTTTGGCCGTAACGCCAGAGGAAGGCAAGAATACGATTCAGTGGATGGCGGTTGAGTCTGCAGATCGCTACCAGTTGCAGATTGATGGTGGTACACCAATTGAATTAGGAAACGTAACTTCTTATGTACATGAAGGGCTTGAAGCTAATTCAACGCATACCTATGTGCTAAAAGCCTTCTCGGCTAACAATGAGAGTGCGTGGAGTAAAATGGTAAACCAGTTAACAGTACCTGACCGTACCAATGGGCTGACGGTTACTGATGCCACATTCAACAAATTAACGGTAGCTTGGACTGCGGTAAAGGGTGCTACCGGATATGATTTGGAGATTGATGGGACTAATGTTGCTGTAACAGGCACCACTTATAGTAAAACAGGCCTTGCAGCTAATACAGAGTACACTTTTAGAATCAGACCTAAAAATGCTGGTGGTGCAGGAAGCTGGAGTGATGTAACTACAGGAATCACCCAGATGAGTACACCCGTTATTCAGTCCAACCCTTCACAAGAAGAAGTTGTTCTCATCTGGTCACCAATTGATGGTGCAACGTCATATGAAGTTGAGGCGGATGGCGTTGTCGTTGGAGATATATCAGATTCAATCTATTCGCACACGGGGCTCAAACCTGGAACAGCACATAAGTATCGTGTACGAGCTATAAGTGATAATAACGTTAGCGCATGGTCGGCAGTAAAATCACAAAATACGTTACCTGATTCCGTTAATGGATTAGTGATTAGTGCGGCAACCAACGCGCCTATTACTCTGAAGTGGACAGCAGTAACCGGAGCCACAGGTTATGACCTCGAGATCGATGGTACCGTTGTCCCAGTAACGGGAGTAGCTTATACGAAGAGCGGTCTTGCAGCAAATACAGACCATACTTTCCGTATTCGCTCGAAAAATGCCGCCGGTGCAGGGGCATGGAGTGATCTGATCAGCGGAGTAACGCTGTTGAACACACCTGTCTTGAAAGCAACGTCGGAAGAAACAGCAATCAATCTGACGTGGGCTGATGTAGCCGACGCAACAAAATATGAGATTGAGGCGGATGGAGCAGTAGTGGCAACGGTAGAAGAGCCTAGTTATAGCCATGCAGCATTGCTGCCAGGAACAGCGCATAAGTATCGTATTCGTGCGATGACAGATACCAACACAAGTGCATGGACAGCAATCCTGACGCAGAGCACGATCCCTGCCTCCGTTACAGGATTAACGGTTAGCTCAGCTACGAACGTAGCCATTGCATTAAAATGGACAGCAGTGACGGGAGCCACAGGTTATGATTTAGAAATCGATGGAACGGTTGTCCCAGTAACGGGAGTAGCTTATACAAAGAGTGGTCTTGCAGCAAATACAGATCATACCTTCCGTATTCGCTCGAAAAATGCCGCTGGTGTAGGGGCTTGGGTGAAATCATCAATGGAACGACACTTCTAAATACACCAGTATTAAAAGCAACGTCGGAAGAAACTGCAATCAACTTAACTTGGGCAAAGCTATTACTGATGCAACGAAGTATGAGATTGAGGCGGATGGAGTAGTAGTGGCAACAGTAGAAGAGCCAAGCTATAGTCACATAGGACAGTTGCCAGGAACAGCGCATAAGTATCGTATTCGTGCGATGACAGATACCAACACAAGTGCATGGACAGCAATCCTGACGCAGAGCACGATCCCTGCCTCCGTTACAGGATTAACGGTTAGCTCAGCTACGAATGTAGCCATTGCATTAAAATGGACAGCAGTGACGGGAGCCACGGGATATGATCTGGAAATCGATGGAACGGTTGTCCCAGTAACGGGAGTAGCTTATACGAAGAGCGGTCTTGCAGCGAACACAGACCATACTTTCCGTATTCGCTCGAAAAATGCTGCCGGTGTAGGTGCTTGGAGCGAACTTATCAATGCAACGACACTTTTAAATACACCGGTATTAAAAGCAACGTCGGAAGAAACTGCAATCAACTTAACTTGGGCAGCTATTACTGATGCAACGAAGTATGAGATTGAGGCGGATGGAGTAGTAGTTGCTACGGTAGAAGAGCCGAGCTATAGTCACATAGGACAGTCGCCAGGAACAGCGCATAAGTATCGTATTCGTGCGATGACAGATACCAACACAAGTGCATGGACAGCAATCCTGACGCAGAGCACGATCCCTGCCTCCGTTACAGGATTAACGGTTAGCTCAGCTACGAATGTAGCCATTGCATTAAAATGGACAGCAGTAACCGGAGCCACGGGATATGATCTGGAGATTGACGGAACGATTGTCCCAGTAACAGGAGTAGCTTATACGAAGAGCGGTCTTGCAGCCAATACAGATCATACCTTCCGTATTCGCTCGAAAAATGCCGCCGGTGTAGGTGCTTGGAGCGAACTTATCAATGGAACGACACTTCTAAATACACCGGTATTAAAAGCAACGTCGGAAGAAACTGCAATCAACTTAACTTGGGCAGCTATTACTGATGCAACGAAGTATGAGATTGAGGCTGATGGATCGGTAGTGGCAACCGTAGAAGAGCCTAGTTACAGCCATGCAGCATTGCTGCCAGGAACAGCGCATAAGTATCGTATTCGTGCGATGACAGATACCAACACAAGTGCATGGACAGCAATCCTGACGCAGAGCACCATCCCTGCCTCCGTTACAGGATTAACCTTTAGCTCGGCTACGAACGTAGCCATTGCATTGAAATGGACAGCAGTAACCGGAGCCACGGGATATGATCTGGAGATTGACGGAACGATTGTCCCAGTAACAGGAGTAGCTTATACGAAGAGCGGTCTTGCAGCCAATACAGATCATACCTTCCGTATTCGCTCGAAAAATGCCGCTGGTGTAGGGGCTTGGAGTGAACTCATCAATGGAACGACACTTCTAAATACACCGGTATTAAAAGCAACGTCGGAAGAAACTGCAATCAACTTAACTTGGGCAGCTATTACTGATGCAACGAAGTATGAGATTGAGGCGGATGGAGTAGTAGTTGCTACGGTAGAAGAGCCGAGCTATAGTCACATAGGACAGTTGCCAGGAACAGCGCATAAGTATCGTATTCGTGCGATGACAGATACCAACACAAGTGCATGGACAGCAGTGCTGACGCAAAGCACGATCCCTGCTACAGTTAACGGTTTCATGCTAAATACCGCTACATCTGTTGCCATCTCAATGAAATGGAGCCCTGTTACAGGCGCTACCGCTTACGATTTGGAAATTGACGGTGTTGTGATTTCTGTGAGTGGATCTGCTTATACAAAAAGTGGTCTTCTAGCCAATACAGATCATACCTTCCGCATTCGTGCCAAAAATGCTGCCGGCATGGGTAGCTGGAGTGAGATCGTAACTGCTTCGACCCAGTTGAATGTACCCACAACGCTGAAAGGTGTACCTGAAGAAACGGCAGTTACGCTGACATGGAATGAAGTTGCTGGTGCAACTAAATATGAGATTGAGGCAGATGGCATAGTAGTTGCTACGGTGAGTGATCTCATGTATGTACACAATGGAGTATTTGGTGGAACGATTCATAAATATCGTATTCGTGCCCTGACCGACACTAATGTGAGTGCATGGACAGCAATATTGTCCCAAACTACGTTACCTGCCAGTGTCTCAGGCTTGAGTATTAACTCTGCAACCACAGCGGCTATAGCACTGAGATGGAGTGCTGTAACTGGAGCTACCGGTTATGACCTAGAGATTGATGGTACGGTAGTGGCCGTGAGTGGAGTTGCTTATACGAAGAGCGGACTTGCACCAAATACGGAACATACCTTCCGTATTCGTGCCAAAAATGCTTCCGGTGCGGGAGCTTGGAATGAGATTTTAATGGGAACGACTCAATTAACTACAGCTGTGCTGAAAGGAACTTCGGACAGAACGAATGTTATTCTGACGTGGGACGCTGTAGCAGGAGCTTCGTTTTACGAAATTGAAGCTGATGGGCTCATTTTGGCGACGGTCAGTGATGCAACGTTTATTCATTCTGACCTGTTACCGTCCAGTTTGCATAAATATCGCATTCGGGCCTTCAACGATCAGAACACAAGCGTATGGTCTTCTGTACTAAGTATTAGAACATTGAATTAGGAATGTAAAATTTGGGGAGCGGGGTTGCGTATATGTGCATCCTTCTCCCCTCTTTTGTTTTGCAAATAGACTATGGATTCATCAGAGAAAATAAGGTAATGTATAGTTATTATCTATTCGGAAATGGAAGTTTGAGAGGGGCGTTTTAGCGATGAATCTAGGTAACTGTCCTCGCTGTGGTAAATTATATGCGTTGAATTTTCGAGATGTATGCTCGAATTGTATTAAGGAAATGGAACAGGAATATCAGATCTGTGTAGAGTATTTGCGCGAAAACAAAGGCACCAACATACAGGAACTATCTGATGCAACAGAAGTTTCGATCAAAACCATTACCAAGTTCATCCGTGAGGGACGGATTTCCATCGAAAATGCCCCGAATATGATGTATCCTTGTGAAGTATGCGGAACATTGATTCGTGAAGGTCATATGTGTGACTCTTGTCGTAATCGTTTGACGAAAGACTTGGCTGGTGCAGCTCGTGATGTAGGTCAGAAGGATAACGGCAATATAGGCGGACGAACCTACAATGCTCTCGACAAACTACGCGATTCATAGGAACGAGGTCTTAAATACAGATCTTGCTATAACAAATGTTTTGAAACGTACCGATAAACTTATTAAAGATTATCGGTTTTTTTTATTATCCTAATCATTTCGATAACATAAAGATAAAGTAAGAAAAACGCATATCAATGTAAAATTCTAACGTGGAAGGAAGTGTAGTTCATATGAAAATCAATGAACCGAGTAGAATTGGCGCCATCAATTCATATCAAAGGAACGTTGAATCCAATCAGCAGGCTGATGCCAAGAAGAGCCGCCGTAAGGACGAAGTATCCATTTCTCCGGAGGCGATGAAGATGCTTGAGGAACAAAGTCGTACACAGGATGCAGGACGCGTACAACGGATACAAGAACTGAAAGAACAGGTGAGTTCCGGAACGTATCAGGTAGATAGTAGCAAGCTTGCTGACAAGTTGCTACCGTATTTTAAGTCTTTTGATAAGGAATAGGTGATCACGTAATGGCAGCACTGGATAGATTAATTGCAGTTTTGCAGCAAATGGAACAAAGTCACCGCGATATGCTGGCACTCAGCGAGGTCAAGAGACAGGTCATTGTCAAAAACGATGTGGATGAACTCATTGCCGTTCTGAACAAAGAATCCCGGTTCATGAAACAACAGGAGCCTCTGGAAATCGAACGGCAGAGCGCAGTTCACGAACTGCTTCAAGAACGTGGAATTAAGTCCATGTTGAACCTGAACATTACGGAGATTTCCAAACTGATTTTTGATCCGGCTGACAAACAGCGATTGCTCGAAGTCCAGAAGAAGCTAGCGGGAACACTACATGAATTAAAAGAAATTAATCAACTGAATCAAAAGCTGATCGAGCAATCGTTGATGTTTATTGATCTTTCAATGGACATCTTTGCTTCTCGGCCAGAACAGGATGCCACATATCAGCATCCTGCTGATAAGAACGGCAATCCAGGGCGAATCGGTCTGTTTGACACGCGTGCCTGATTAATTAGGGGGAAACCAGGTGACATCTACATTTCATTCAATCGAAACGGCTAAACGCAGTTTGTTCACACAGACGACAGCTCTTAGCACAACAGGCCATAACGTAGCCAATGCCAACACGGAAGGTTACTCACGTCAAAAGGTAAACATGCAGGCATCCATTCCAATGGAGCCGTTTGCATTTTTGCATAGTACAACACCGGGACAACTCGGTACAGGTGTAGAGTTCAACTCCATTACACGTGTGCGTGAGAAATTTCTGGATGACCAGTATCGCAATGAAAGTACCAACTTCGGGAGTTGGTCCATTCAACGAGACACACTTGAGAAACTTGAAGCTATTGTAAACGAACCATCAAACACTGGCTTTCGAACCGTTATGGATAATTTCTATAAATCATGGTCAGATCTGAGTAAGAATCCTGAGGACGTTACGGCACGTCGGATTGTCAAAGAAACAACTCTCGCTCTTACGGATGCGATGAATCAGATTAGCCGCCAATTAGATAATCTTAACAAGGACTTGGATAACAATATCGAAGTGAAAGCTAATGAAATCCAGGGTTATCTGGGTAACATTGCAAACCTCAATAGTGCCATCGTGAAAGTCGAGTCTCTTGGTGATAACGCCAATGATTTGCGCGACCAGCGCGACTTGATGACAGATAAATTGTCCAAGATTATCAATATTAATGTTACAGATTCTCCACAAGGATACCAGATTCAGATGGGTGGAGAGGCACTTGTTACAGGTGGAGCTGCGCAAGTAGTGGTAGATTCAGCTTTTCTGAATGATGCGTATACAGCAGGTACACTTAACAACGGCGAGGTTCACGGGATGATTAAATCCAGAGATACCTTGGTGATTGATTATCAGAAACAAATGGATGACTTAGCTAATACACTAGCTAATGGAGATATTGAAATCACAATTCCAGCCGGCTCTGTTTTACCTGATAACACGATCTTGGATGGTGTTACATATACGGGTACGACGCGTACACTAACTACGGACCTCAAGGTTACGGTGAAAGGTTTGAACGGCCTGCATCAGCTTGGATATAGCATGGATGGAACCAATTCCCCAGGACTTCCTTTCTTTACAGCAGCAGGTGGAGGAACATCAATCACAGCTGGAAATATTTCATTAAATGCTGAGATTCTGGCTGATCCGAACAAAATTGCTACCTCTTTACGGACTACTACGGATGCTTCTGGAACTGAGAGTATAGTGAAAGGAAATAACACTTTGGCCATTCTACTTGCCAATCTCAAAGATACGCCTATGAAGACCGCAGATGGTCTGCGTACCGCAACCATTGGTGCACAATTTAGTGCAATCGTTGGCCAATTGGGTGTCCAATCACAGGAAGCTGCTCGTCAGACATCTAATACTGAGTTTCTTGTACAGCAGGTAGAGACTCGTCGTCAATCTGTAAGCGGCGTATCACTGGATGAAGAGATGGCGAATATGATTAAATTCCAACACGCTTACAGTGCATCGGCTCGTTTTATGACCACATATGATGAACTACTTGATAAATTGATTAATTCTACTGGTACTGTAGGCAGATAATGAGAGAAGGAGTGGCCTAAACAGATGAGAATAACGAATAATATGTTGAGCTCCCAGTTGCTGTTGAACCTGAACCGCAACGCGCAACAAATGAATAATACACAGACACAGATGGCAACTGGCATGAAAATTAACAAGCCTTCAGACGATCCGGTAGGTATTACCTACTCTCTGCGTTACCGTGCAGAACTGGCATCGAATGAACAATACCAGAAGAATGTGGATAGTGCGACATCTTGGCTAGATTTTAACGATACAGTCATGGATCAGGCAGGGAGTATCGTACAGCGTTTGCGTGAGTTGACTGTGCAAGCATCCACCGGAACAAACCCTCAATCTGCCCTTGATAGTGTCAAAGAAGAGGTTAGTCAGTTAAAAGAACAGCTCATTGATGTAGCTAATAGTAAACTAAATGGTAAATATGTATTCAATGGTGAAACCTATGATATCAAACCATATCAATTTACCAAAGATGGGAATGGATCTTCAGATACAACAGATGCTGCTTCTGTCATTACCGATACAGGTAAGATCAATTTCATTGTTGGGGAAGGTGTTCAATTACCGATTAATGTAACGGGTAACGAAGTATTTGGTACCGATACAGAAGAAGACAACCTTTTTGTTGTCATGAATACCATTCTCCAGGCATTAACAGATGGAGATCAGAAGGAATTATCTAATCAACTTGGTACCATTGACAGCAGAATGGATAAAATGCTGGCCATCCGTTCTGAAATTGGAGCCAAAACGAATCGAATTGATTTGATGATGGGACGTTTGGATGATCTGGGTGTGAACCTGACAGATCTTCAGGCAAAGGTTGAGGATGCCGATTATGCAGAGCTAATCATGAAATCTAAAATACAGGAAAACATATATAACGCCTCACTATCAGCAGGTTCGAAGATTATATCACCGTCTCTTGTGGACTTTCTGAGATAAAAGGAGGAGTGGTATGAATACTCTTCCTGTTGTTCAGATTAGAACGACACCATCTCTATTAAGCATAGATGCTGATCTTGGGCAATTCTCATTGCGTCAGCCTAAGGCGGATGTGCAGCTTCACACAAGACCTGCTAAGTTAACAGTTCAAAGTCATGCCCCAGAGCTGAATGTTGATCAATCTAAAGCATTCGCAGCTTATAATGGTGGGAATATGATTGATATGAATGCGCGGATTTATTCTGGTATTCAGCAGATTTTCTTACAAAACATTGCTAATCGTGTTCAACAAGGAGATCAACTGGCAGAGATTCATAGACCAGGTAATACGATTGCTAATATTATTGGTGAGGATTGGCAGGGGACTTCTTTTCCGGAAATGCGAGGACCAGCATCAATTGACAATGTAGAAGTTCGTGTCAATGTTCGTGCGCCAGAACTCCAGTTTACCCCAGCCGTTTCAGAGCTGAATGTTACGGTCAATCGGCCTGAAATTGAGTACCAGCGAGGTAAACTGGACATCTATGTGAAACAATATGCATCAATACAGTATACGCCACCAGCTATTGATGTCGGAATGTAACAACTATAAAGTAGAGCTGTAGACAGTCTTGAAGCAGACATCTACAGCTCTTTTTGCGTAAAATCTTTGTTTGGGAGGCTTCGTTATTATGAAAATTAAGACAAGTATGTGGGGCGAGATCGAAGTGAAAGATGAGGTTATTTATTCCTTTTCCAAGGGTCTTCCTGGATTCGATGATGAGCACAAATTTGCATTAATTCCGTGGGAGGATACTCCCTTTGTATATTTACAATCTCTTCAGGAGCAAGAGCTTTCCTTCCTGCTTGTTAATCCATTCCTCTTCTCTCCTGGATATAGCTTTGAATTACCCGAGGCAGATCGAGATGAACTTGAGATTCGTGACCAGGTTGAAGTGTATTCTATGGTCACGATTCATACACAGGTAAGCCGATCTACGATGAATCTATTGGCTCCAGTTGTGTTGAACCCAGAGAACCGAACAGGTAAGCAAGTTGTACTACATCAATCGGGGTATGAGACGCGCTGTCTGATCTGGCCAGAAGAACAGTTGAATTCCGCTAAAGGAGGTGTGTGAGATGCTCGTATTGTCGCGAAAAAAAGGCGAGTCTATCATCATCCAGGATCAGATCGAGATTACGGTGCTAGCTGTAGAAGGAGATACGGTGAGAATCGGAATCTCTGCACCCAAACATATTGATATCTATCGTCAGGAGATATATGCGTCCATTCAGGAAGCTAACCGGGAGTCAGCTACGCCTCTTGCCGCCAATGTTGAAGCATTTATGGAACGCCTGCGTAACTCGGAATTGAAAAAAGATTAAAAATATTCCATTTTGCTATAAACAGTTGCACACCTCTCGTCGATATATAATTTAGACGCTGCTTCGGCAGGGCGGCCGACCTTAATGTCGCAGCGTTTACCACAAGGATGTGGAACTAACTTATTTTCAGGGAGGAAATTTCTAATGATTATCAACCATAATATCGCGGCGTTGAACACACACCGCCAACTGAGCACTAACACTGCTAACACGAACAAAAACATCGAAAAATTGTCTTCTGGTCTTCGTATCAACCGTGCTGGTGACGATGCTGCTGGTTTGGCAATTTCCGAAAAAATGCGCGGACAAATCCGTGGTTTGGACCAAGCTACTCGTAACGCTCAAGATGGTATCTCTTTGATTCAAACAGCTGAGGGTGCATTGAACGAAACTCACTCCATCCTGCAACGTATGCGTGAACTTTCTGTTCAATCTGCGAATGATACAAACACAGAGCAAGACCGTGGCGAATTGCAAAAAGAAATGAACCAGTTGACTTCCGAGATCAACCGTATTGGTAACACAACTGAGTTCAATACGAAGAAATTGTTGAACGGTGATTTGTCTGATAAATTTGTAACAAAAGCAGCGGTAACTACTCCAGCTACAACAGTTGATGTTAATAAAGCAATTAACCAAACTGTTACAGTTGGTAAAGAGCCAGTAAGCTGGAGTGCAGATTCTTCCCAAGTGGCGTTTGACGTTAAATTTGCCGGAACAGCTGCAAATGGTTTTGATTGGACGAAAGTCGATGCTACAGCTGCTGCGGGTAAAAATGAAATTTCTATCACAAGAGGCGCTGACGGTTTCACGCTCTCGTTTGATGGCGTTGATACTGCTGGTACACCGGCATCTTTGAAAATCGATGCACAAGCATTAGCTTATGATAATGCAACTGATACGTATTCCTTCAATAATGAGGGTATTTCTTTCTCCTTTAAAGGAGCCGATGCTGCAGACTGGGCTGTAGGTGAGAGTGTAAAAATTGACTTGAAAGATGCAAATGCTGGTTCTGGTAATGTAACTACAGCTCCAATCAGCACTATCCCTACTGCACAAGACTGGGCGACAAACAATAGCACAGCAGCAGATGCAGCTACATTGACTAACTTTAAGATTGATGCAACTAGCGATCAGCTTATTGCCGATGTTTCGCAAGTGAAAGTTAACTTTGCTGCAGGTAAACTAACTGTTGACCTTCAAGATAAGGATGGAAACTCTGTTTCTTCCACAGAATTCTCTTGGGATGGAACTGCTGCATTCAACTATGATGCTAATGGCATTAAGTTTGATCTTGATGCAGGGGATGCAACAGCGTTGGATGGCACATTTAAATTGAAAACAGAAACGACTAAAGTGACAACAGAGCCTCAAGTAACTCAGCCTGCTGTAACTGAAGATCGTTCTGCTTCATTCCAAATCGGTGCAAACCAAAACCAATCCCTGTCATTGGGTGTTAACGATATGCGTGCTGCTGCACTGGGAATCACTGGTTCTGGTACAGGTTTCTCTACAGCAGATAACGTAACAAATGGAACTAACAACACAAACGCTGAGAAAGCTCTTGATCTGACTAGCAACACGAATGCAGCTAATGCAATCACAATTGTAGACAAAGCGATTGCTTCTGTGTCCAGCGAGCGTTCCAAATTGGGTGCTGTTCAAAACCGCTTGGAGCACACAATCAACAACTTGGGAACTTCTTCTGAGAACTTGACTGCAGCGGAATCCCGTATCCGTGACGTAGACATGGCGAAAGAAATGATGTCCCAAACGAAAAACAACATCTTGGCTCAAGCAGCTCAAGCAATGTTGGCACAAGCAAACCAACAACCACAAGGCGTTCTGCAATTGCTTCGTTAATTTTAAAATCTTTCTGGAGGAATTGGTTATCCAATTCCTTCGGAATCTTGTACATTTGCAAGTTGAAATAGATATCTTCTACGTGAGGATATCTATTTTTATTTACAAAAGTTAGATAAGGGGTAAGCTACATGACAACTAAAAGCCGAACTATTCTGGTTCCCGAGTATATGCAGGAGTTCGCTTGTATAGGCTCAGCATGTGAAGATTCTTGTTGTGTCGGATGGAGAGTAGATATCGATCAATCTACGTATAAAAAGTATGCCAAATCACGTGATGTTGAATTCAAACCTTTATTTAATAAAAATATTGCAAGACACCGCTCTGAACCCAGTTCTCAAAAATATGCAAAAATTAAAATGGATAGCGAAGGAAGATGTACATTCCTTTCAGAAGAGAACCTTTGCAAGGTTCAACTCAGCTTAGGTGAAGGTTATCTTTCGAACGTTTGTAATACCTATCCAAGAAGTGTTAATAGTGTAGATGGTGTTATAGAAAAATCAACGACATTATCTTGTCCAGAGGCAGCGAGACTTACGTTGTTGAAACCTGAAGGAATTCAGTTTAATGAAATTGAAGAAAGTGAAGATAATAAAGTTTGGATTATGAAGCAAATTATTACTAATAATCCGAATGCAAAAAATAAATTAACGTCATATTTTTGGAATTTGCGAATTTTCACTATTCAGGTCTTGCAAAATCGTGACTACACATTATCTGAAAGATTAATTATTTTAGGTTTGTTTTACCAGAAGATTCAGTCTCAAGTTAACGAAGAAAAATATGAGGCAGTGTTAGATACAATTACATCATATTCAAGAATGTTGGAAGACCCTAGCACGAAAGAGTACTTAATGGATATTCCGGGAAATCATATTGTGCAGATGAAGCTCTGTAAGGAGCTTATGGATTATCGTTTTGGACATGGATTTAAAAGTTCAAGATATATGAAATGTGTTGTGGAGACACTGAATGGTATTGTATACACCGAGGAATCTACAGAGGAAGAGATTGCTCAAAGATACAAGGCAGCAAGTGAAGAACACTATAGTCCTTTTATGAAAGAACATGAGTATATTCTAGAAAATTACCTCGTGAACTATGTTTTTAAAAATTTGTTCCCGTTTGGCCGCAATCGAGTATATGATGATTATGTTATGATGGTCGTTCATTTCTCTATGATTAAACTGCATTTAATTGGTATGTCTGGTTTCCATAAGGGTTTAACTATGGATCTTGTGGTTGAGCTTGTACAATCTTTTGCCAAAACAGTAGAGCACAATGGTACGTACTTAAATAATGTACTTGAGTTGTTGGAAGACAATGACTTCACTTCTATGGGATACATGTCAATTCTGATCAAAAATTAAATATGCCATTCATATAAAGGCCTTGACATTGTCCAGGGTCTTTATACATATTTTTCATAAAGCTCTAATGAGAATCGCGATGATAACCGATATAAAAAGTAAATATGCAGCCGGAGGTAGTGGTAAAGATGAATGTACAGTTCTCATTATCCGCTAATACGTCATCATCTGTCAGTCAACAAGGGGATACAACTTCAGCATCTGAGATGCAACGAGGAGAGTTGAACTCAAATGTAACTAAAGGTTTGAGTTTGAGTCAGTTGGAGAAGCAAGGAGCTCCTTTATCTATTGGTCAAGAACAATTGATTAGAACGATTGAGAATGCAGTGAAATCCCTGCAAGGCCCGCAAACGACTTTGGATATTAGTATTCACGAGAAAACACATGAGATTATGGTCAAAGTACTTAATAGAGATACAGGGGAATTAATCCGTGAGATTCCTCCTGAGAAAACATTGGATTTGGTTGCTAAAATGATGGAGCTTGCCGGAATTTTAGTCGACGAGAAGATATAACATAGATCTGGAGGTGTACAATGGTTACACGCGTTAACGGCTTTTCAGGTATGGATATCGATAGTATGGTCAAAAGCATGATGGCTACCAAAAATTTGCGACTGGATCGATTGAACCAAGATAAACAGATATTGCAATGGCAGCGTGAGAGCTATCGTGAGGTAAGTAGTAAGTTATATGACTTTCGTGCCAATAAATTAACAGATAAATATGGTGCTTCATCGGCACTTAATGCGAATAAATCAGTAGTATCGGGTAATACAACCGCAGTCAAAGCGGAAGCGAGTGCAAGTGCAACAATGGCTGAAATGAAAGTCAGTGTGGAAAAATTGGCAGTGGCAAAGACGCTTGAAACATCAGGTTTAGGCCCTGGGGTTAGCCGTAACACTACCTTAGCTTCTCTGGATGGCGTTGATCTCTCTAACTTGAGTGCTACGGAGAGAGCGGAGTACGATGCGAAGAAATTCGATATTACGATTAATGGTGTGAGCTTCAAAGATAAATTCAAAGGCGCCACGTCGATTGCATCCTTGATCTCGGTCATTAATGCTGATGCGAAAGCTGATGTTGTTGCAAGTTATGATGAAGCTACGGGTAAGCTCTCATTTGCTTCAAAATCAGGTGGAGCCGACGGAAAAGTAGTTATCGAGACTCCGTCAGGTAGTAACTCAATTATTGCTTTGTTCTCTAAGAGAACGAGTATAGAAACAAAAGGAGCAGGAACAACCGTTACAGCAGACAAGAAGCTTGCTGACTTAAAGACATTACTTGATGGTAAGGCACCAGACCCAGGGGCGGCTGCTAAGACGTACAGTTTTAGTATAAATGGTGAGAAATTCGAATTCAAAGATACAGCATCCATTCAGAGTATATTAGATGAGATTAATGGTAATCCAAAGGCAAAGGTAACCGCAAGTTTCGATCAAGGTAAATTGAGCTTTGCCACTAACGGTGGAGATGAAATTAAGCTTGGTGGTAAGTCTTATGAATTTCTAGCTTTATTTAAGGGAGCAGAGCCAGTCAAAGAAAGTGCTACTCCTTTGACATTAGCCAAAGATAAAGATGGACAAGACATGGTAGGTAGAGATGCTATTGTTGAGGTAAATGGTCAAAAGATTAATAATGTTAGAACCAATACCTTTACCATTAATGGTGTACAATTGACAATGCAAGAAGAAACGAAAGTGAACGGGGTTGATAACCCTGTCATCATCAAAAACCAAACTGATCCAGATAAGGCGCTTGAGACCATTAAAGGTTTCATTAATGATTACAACACACTTATTGAATCATTGAACTCGACCATTAGAGAAACCAGATATAATGATTTTAGACCACTCACAGACGAAAATAAAAAAGAAATGAAAGAATCTGAAATTCTGGCATGGACTGAAAAAGCTCAGAGTGGGATGCTGAAGAATAATGATATCATCAAGTCGGTACTGTCAGATATGCGTAGTGTAATCACGGGAGCTCTTGGGCCTCTTAGTGCGATGGGGATTACTACAGGTACGTATTCTGAGAACGGGAAACTAATCATAAAAGACGAAGCTAAGCTCAGAAGTATGATCAGTACCAATCCACAGGCTGTGATTGATGTATTCCAAGGGCCGGTTTCTTCTCCAAACGACGGGTTATTTGATAAATTGTCAGACAAGGCTTCTACTGCAATTCAAAGGATATCTGATCGTTCAGGTACGAACCGTTTTACGACAGATATTACGAGCACGTTTAGTGCAGAAAATCCGATGGGTAGGAAACTGAAGGAATATAATAGCAGAATTGATACGATGCAACGTAATATTACGACTACAGAGAATCGTTATTATAAACAGTTTGCTGCCATGGAAAAAGCAATGACGCAGTTGCAGTCACAGTCGTCCAGTCTTCTATCTCAATTTGGTAATTAATTTTAAAATAAAGGGTGAGACTTTTGATCACTTCTCCATATGATAAATATCGTCAATCCTCTGTCCAAACTTCTAATCCCGCACAGTTAGTCATTATGTTATATGATGGAGCTATTCGTTTTGCGAAGACAGCCATTGCTGCTATGCAACAACAGGATATTGAAAAGGTTAATTTGAATCTGGGAAAAGCTCAGACTATTGTTAGTGAATTAATGAGTACATTGAATCAGGATTATGATGTCTCAAAAAACTTATACTCTTTATATGAATACACGAATTATTTGCTTGTTGAAGCCAACATTCATCGGGATGAAACTAAGGCTGAAGAAGCTGTAGGTTATTTGTCTGAACTTCGTGAAACGTGGATTCAAGCGTCGAAGCTTGTGACAGGTCAGGGAGATCAACCTGTGAATGCACATGGATAGGTCAGAGTGTATTAGTCAACTGCAGATTAAGACTAATGACATTTTAGCTAGATTATATGACTTGGAGTACGAACAACTTGAATCCTTTACTGAAGTACGACAAGAGATTGTGGATCAATTGATTGAACACTTTTCTCAAGAACAGGCAAGTGAACATGAGAAGGCCATCATTAATAGGCTATTGGAAAAAGATCAGGAGATTCTAGCTCGAATGAACATGCTTCGACTGGAAGCACAGGACTGGTTGCATAAGCGAGGACAGGCGAAAGTACAAAGAAACGCGTATGAAGCAGGATATACACCAGATAGTTTTTTGATGGACAGAAAAAAATAAAAATTCACACAAAAACCTTCATTCGCAACATATGACCAATAGAAGCGATTTTATTAGTCGATGATGTGAATGAAGGTTTTTCAAGTGTCCACTTAAAGGGGATAATTCTAGTTTATGGTTTTATACTACCGTAATTGGAATTAAACGAGTAGACTGCTGGAAGAAGTCCTTAGGACCACGTAGGAATTATTGGGTTATCTGATTCCGAAAATGAAGCATAGGGTCTTCGTGGCGCATAGAGTTATCACATGTTGAATCCACGCCAAGCAAGAAACACGAATTTATTTCTTGAATCTCAAATTGAACTTGATGAAAAAGGAATATATAAAAAGGGAGTGCTTAGTGAGAGCAACACGTTAGATCTAATAATCATATCCATAGGTAAACTTTCTTTATTGCAGAGTTCAGAAGTAGCATGATATTGGGTTGGAATTATATCCATATATTGTTCTTATAAGAAACTGTCTCTCGTAAAAAGAAGACAGGGCTTGCTAGAGATGCTATGGGGAGGTTGCGTAGTTATATAGTTTTAGTGGATTAGAACTTGAAATGTATCGTAATGTTGAAGGGAATAGAGTGAAATTCTTAATATTTTCGACATTTTTCGACAATTATAGACAGGTATTGAGATGGAAAACCCTATTATCGATCTGTTATAATTAGGATAATCTTTTTAATATGCATTTAACAAGGGAATAGGTATCTGTGATGCTGACGAGGTATGTGTCTAACCTAAATAGAAATTGGTTAATAACCTATTTAGTAAGTTGATGAGGCATGGCCCCTGTTTCTAAACTTTTCGTGATGTTCCGGTTTTTTACTCATATACATGGTAACAATGGAGTAGCAGGAATGTATTCACGTTCACATTCAATTGTGGAAGAGTGGGAGGGGTCGAGATGTCTCTGACTATGGAGGCGATTATTTTGAATAACGCAATTACAATAAAAAAATGGGTTAATGGAGGTTACTCATTCAGAGGGGTGCAACAAGAGAAAACGGAAATTCAGATGATGGTGCAAAGATTTTCGGATTATTTTCGAATTAAAATTGAGAAATTATTTGGTTACATGCTCAGCCTCAAATTTACAACAGACGAAGGATATCAGGACTGGATAAAAGAGGTCAAGAAAGTGGATAAAGGATTCTCTCAAAGAGGAGTGAAGGTATTCAATGAAATTATTGATGTGTTAGATGAACGAAAGTTGAGTATCAATGATTACAAGTTGCTGAGAGATATATTACAAAACCAAATTGAAATTGCTGAGGAAATACTTGAGCAAGAGTTGAATAGAGAGTCTATAGAAGAAATAATTGCGTATATTAAGGATGCTCCTAACTATATTAAATTTGATCTTCAAGTAGAGAATCTCCCATACCTTGAAAGAAAAAATGAAGTTGTGATTAATGAACATAGTTCGCAACAATTAAGAGATTTTTATAAAATTGCATAATAGGAGTTTGGGTTATGAGTGAATTTAATGAAACGAAATACAGTCAATTTATAGAGTCGTTGCAGCTCAATCAGATTGTTTTTGAAGCGGTTCGATGTGAGAAGAATAAGGAGTTTAATCATAGTAATCCATCTCTTGATGTAGCTTTGGATTACGCAGTAGAAGATGCGCAACAAATCGACTTAAAAGTAGTATTTCCGTTTCAGTTTAAGGTTAAAGCATATGTTAACGAGTCAGATGAAGAACAAAGTTTTAATGAGATTTTATTTAAGGATACACTTTTCAATATTGAACTGGATATGCAATTAGAATACTATTTAAACATTGACGAGGTTGATGCAACAGTGATTAGTGAAGAATATGCAAATGTATTAAGTGTTTTTGCAGAAAGAAATGTTACATTGAATGCTTGGCCGTATGTTAGGGAAATTATTCATGATTTAACGATGAAAATGGGTCTTTCGGCGTTAGTTATCCCACTTAAAAAGATACAATCTTTTTAGGAAAGGTTAGAAAAAGTGGCTCTTACATTTACCGATTACAGAAATCCTAGCACACGTCCTGAGGTTAATGAACTGATATCAATAATTGAACTATCTCCCATTGCATTTGTCCTGATGTCCAGAGTTTTCAATAGTAAAAGAAAAAATCATGAAATCACTCAACCTGAATATATAGAGAAGGTAGATGTTTTGATCGATAAGACCTTCAATTCACCCAGACATGCTATAAGAGATGACTTGAAGGATCGAATGAAAAAAATACTGAAAACAATATATCATATGGATAGCAACATATTTAATAAAATTAAATCAGAAATTCTTGAGGCAGTTGTTTACAGGTACGGCCCCTACACTACGAGTTTGACTAGAAATAAGGTTTTTATGGAACCTACTATTAGAAATGAAGATGAGTTAGTAGGTAATCTAAGCAAGATTGATTCAGTATTTTATATAGATGATAATGATCCGTTGGAGTTTGTTGAGTGTAAAACTAATATTACCACTGTAATTCCTACTAACTTGCCAATGGATAGGCTAAGTTCAAGAGATAAGAAAAAGATTGATTACCTCAAATTAGCCCATGGCTACTTAAGTGAGAATTTTTGTTCTCCAGAGGTATATATGGCTTGTTATAACGTTGATTATAATGATCAATTAGAAAATGCGCATAACAACTTGGGACTAGTGTTCCTCAATTTTCTTAATCCAGAGCAGGTGTATACTTCAATCTGTTCTAAATAATGTTAGTTACACAACATGACGTGCTTACATACTATTTTCTAAGGCAGACTAGAACTGTAACATGTTAGCTCGTTTTAGTCTTTTTCGAGCACTCACACGTTGATTAGCGAAAATTCATCAGACTCTATCAATAATCTACAAAAAATTCCAAGAAAACATTTACTTTACCAATTGACAATGGATAACTTTGGATGGTATTATCTGAATTGTGGGCAGAGGTTAAGGCCGAAAGCTTCACTTCATTTGATGACGAAGGGAATGTTAGTGCATGCAAGGTAAAGTAAAATGGTTCAACGCAGAAAAAGGTTACGGTTTCATTGAGACTGAAGATGGCGGCGACGTATTCGTACATTTCTCCGCAATTCAATCCGAAGGATTCAAAACTTTGGAAGAAGGTCAATCCGTAGAATTCGACATCGTCGAAGGCGCGCGTGGACCGCAAGCAGCTAACGTAATCAAATTATAATCATCCGGACAATCCGACCTACATATATGGTTAGATGGTTACCAAATTGAATTATCGCTAGCATCAGACTCCGGTACTTTCCGGGGTCTTTTTTTGTTCTAATAGATTTGTGATTTGAGGATCATTCGAGGAACATTATCTTAATGAATTTAATAGATTCAAGAGATAGATTGAAGTTCATTTTACATAATAGATTGAGCAAGCTCAAAAACGGTTAATTACATCATCAAGCGCCTAATAATTCATACCAAGTAAATATTCGATTATGGCTGAATATGATGAAATATCGCGAAATATGGCGTTATGCCTATGTTGGCAGATGTGGCTTGAACAGATGTCATTATTCGGTCACCGGGAGTTTTTACATGGCGCTTACATTCGTGTTATAATGAAGTGGCAAAGGAAAAAGGAGGAGTGCCCTATGAATTTAAGTATTCGAGGTCAACAAATCGAGGTTACTGATGCTTTGAAGGATTATGTCGACAAAAAGTTGAGTAGACTCGAGAAGTATTTCGATGCACCCCTTAACTCTGACGGTGCTGTTACATTGAGCACGACGAGAGGTTTGCATACGGTAGAGGTGACGATCCCTTTGAAAGGCATTGTGCTCCGCGCTGAGGATGAGAGCGACGATATGTACGCTTCCATTGACTCCGTGGTGGACAAGCTGGAACGTCAGATCCGCAAACACAAAACAAAAATTAACCGTAAGTTCCGTCAGGAAGGCAGCCTGAAGACACTCTTCGTTGAAGATCCAACAGGTACTGTAGCTACAGCTGAACTGGATGCGGACACGGATGACGATGATCTGGAAGTTGTACGGACGAAACGCTTTATGTTGAAACCAATGGACGTGGAAGAGGCAATCCTCCAAATGAACATGGTTGGCCACAACTTCTTCGTATTCTCCAACATTGACAGTGAAGAAGTTAGCGTTGTTTACAAACGGAACGATGGTAAGTACGGATTGATCGAACAAGGTTAATCTTAACGTTAATAATAATGAACACAGGAACTGCAGTTTCCTGTATTAGACTTAACAAGAGCTTCCATCCCTTAGGGGATGGGGCTCTTTTGTGCGTAGAGGAGCTGGGAAATGACCTTTGGAAATAAAATGGTGAAACTATTCCCTATGCTGCTGCGTCTAATAGATAGTAAGAAGAATCACAATCTGTACAAGTTTACCACCAGACTCGCATGATTACGAAAATATTCGTACACATGTATTCGAGAACTGGATATTGAGATTTTCATCCAAATTTACCATCAAAATTCGTTGCTAGGGCTGTCTATCCTGCAAAACGAAACAAGACAATCGAAGGCTTCCGCTAACGACTATGATTTTTTGCACTTAAACTCGGTTTGATATGTCTCAGAAGTTCAAAGAAGTGTGCCGTGGCGTGTTGCGGCGGCCCTTACAAACTGTTACAATTTATGCAAAGAGAATCATTGTCCTGATGAGGAATTGTCAACGAATGATCGCTAATCATAATCAATGACAGGCACAGCACCATGAACATGATTCGCAAGGCTCGGGCTTCGGCTAGTTTTTTAATAACCGGATCCGTTTGAACACCGAATCAGCTTCATGAGGAACCCTTGGCAAGCCTGGAGTTGATTCATCCATATTACTTTTTATATTGTTTGTCACCCCCGGGCAAGTGGAGCAACATCCATCCGATGGTGTCGCATGGCGGCAACAGGGGGTCTATTCTGTTTTGCACGAAAGGGGTATACCATGCTAGGACTTGTCAAAAAGATCTTCGGCGACATGAACGAACGTGATGTTAAACGTCTGATGAAGACGGTCGATGTGATCAATAAACTGGAACCACAACTTCAGGCGTTGTCTGATGAACAATTGAAAGGCAAAACGGCCGAATATCGTGCTCGTATTGAAAAGGGAGAAACGACAGATGAACTTCTTCCAGAGGCATTTGCAACCGTACGTGAGGCTTCACGCCGTGTACTGGGCAAACGCCACTACGATGTACAGATGCTGGGCGGTATCGCGCTGCATGAAGGCCGTATTTCCGAGATGAAAACGGGTGAAGGTAAAACGCTGGTAGGAACACTTCCGGTATATCTGAACGCGTTGATGTCCAAAGGTGTACACGTGGTCACGGTCAATGACTATTTGGCACAGCGGGATAGCCAGGAAATGGGACAAATCTATGAATTCATGGGCATGACGGTAGGGGTTAACCTGAGCGGTATGGACCATGCTTTGAAACAACATGCGTATGCATGTGATATTACGTACGGAACGAACAACGAGTTTGGTTTTGACTATCTGCGTGATAACATGGTGCTCTACAAAGAGCAAATGGTACAACGTCCATTGTTCTTCTGTATCATTGATGAAGTGGACTCCATCCTGGTCGATGAGGCGCGTACGCCACTCATTATCTCTGGACAAGCTCAGAAGTCGACAGACATGTACTATGCAGCAGATCGTTTTGTGAAACGTCTGGTGCCAGAAGAAGACTTTACGGTAGACATCAAGGTGAAATCCGTAGCGTTGACTGAGGCGGGCGTGGCAAAAGCAGAGAAAGCATTTGGTATCGAGAACTTGTATGATCATGCCAACGTTACTCTTAACCATCACATCGTACAGGGCTTGAAAGCCAACGTAATCATGCGTCGTGACGTAGATTATGTTGTCAGTGATGAAGAGGTTATGATCGTTGATGAATTCACAGGTCGTCTGATGTCTGGACGTCGTTACAGTGATGGATTGCACCAAGCTATTGAAGCCAAAGAAGGCATTGAAGTACAAAACGAGAGCATGACGCTGGCTACGATTACCTTCCAGAACTATTTCCGGATGTACCGTAAACTTGCGGGGATGACAGGTACAGCGAAAACCGAGGAAGAAGAGTTCAAAAAAATCTACGGTCTCGAAGTACTGCAAATTCCAACCAACCGTCCGAACAAACGGGATGACATGGCAGATGTTGTGTACAAGAGCATCGATGGCAAGTTCAAAGCGGTTGTAGAAGAGATCGTGGCACGCCACAGTAAGAATCAGCCGGTTCTGGTAGGTACAGTGTCCATCGAGAACTCTGAACGCCTGTCTGACATGCTTAAGCGCCGTGGTGTTAAACACCAGGTACTGAACGCCAAGTACCACGCGGAAGAAGCAGAGATCATCACAGGAGCTGGACAAGCGGGTGCGGTAACGATTGCAACCAACATGGCTGGACGGGGTACGGATATTATCTTGGGTGAAGGTGTAGCTGAAGTAGGCGGCCTTCATATCATCGGTACAGAGCGTCACGAATCACGCCGGATTGATAATCAGCTGCGTGGTCGTGCGGGACGTCAAGGTGACCCGGGTTCAACACAATTCTACCTGTCACTGGGTGATGAATTGATGAGACGTTTCGGTGCAGATAATGTACTGAACATGATGGAGCGCCTTGGTTTTGAAGAAGACCAACCGATCGAGAGCCGGATGATTACCCGTGCAGTAGAATCAGCGCAGAAGCGTGTTGAAGGTAACAACTTTGACGTGCGTAAAGTCGTTCTCCAATATGATGATGTCATGAACCAACAACGTGAAATTATATATAAACAGCGCCGCGAGGTACTGGAGTCCGAAAATATTAAACAGATCGTTATGGATATGATCAAACCTTCCATTGAACGTATCGTTGAAGCTCATTGTGGTGACGATATTCCGGAAAACTGGGAGCTGCAGGAAGTTGCCGATTACATGAACAGCAAATTGCTGGATGACGGTTCGGTAACGAAAGATGATCTGTGGGGCAAGGAAGCAGAAGAGATTATCGAGTATCTGTTTGAGAAAGTTCAGAACAAGTACAATGCACGTGAAGAGCGAATTGGCGAAGAGATGGTTCGTGAGTTCGAGAAAGTGGTTGTGCTCCGTGCAGTAGACAGCAAGTGGATGGATCATATTGATGCAATGGATCAATTGCGTCAAGGTATCCACCTTCGTGCCTACGGCGGTACAGATCCACTGCGTGAGTACCAGTTCGAAGGCTTCGAGATGTTCCATCAGATGATCGCTTCGATTCAAGAAGAAGTAGCGACATATGTGATGAGAGCACAGATCGAGAGCAATCAGGAGCGTCAAGCGGTTGTTGAGGAAAGTCAGATCTCGACAAGCGGTGAGCCTGCTGAGAAACGTCCAGTGAAGGTTTCTGACCAAATCGGACGTAACGATCCATGTCCATGCGGTAGTGGCAAGAAGTTCAAACACTGCCACGGTCAAGAGTAGAGCGATCGGAAGATGCTACTGTAATCGGAGTGGCGGGTGTAACATTAACTTGGTCAACTTAAATAGCATGACATGAACAGCTCCTCGCAGCCGGGTATTCCATAGGATGAAGTGAAGGATGCAAAACCGATTAATGGTGCATAGTTATAATGATATGACCATGATCGCGGGAAAGAGATATACTGATATATCAGTGATCTCAACACCAGGTTGGCGCATCTAATGCTTGGTCTGGAGGAATGCCCTGGATGCGGGGAGCTTATCTTAATGAAAAGAGGAATTGCACATGATCGATCCAAACGTGAAGCATGACCTGCGTGAAATAGGCAAGAAACTAACAAACCTTAGGGGGTCTCTTTGACTTAGATCTGAAGCAAGAGATGATTGGCAACTTTGAAGTGAAGATGTCTGCCCCGGATTTCTGGGACGATAGTGACAAGGCGCAATCCGTAATTGCTGAACTAAATGCGGTGAAGGGATCTGTGGATCAATACACCAAACTCCAACAGGACTACGATGATGCGGTAATGATGATCGAACTGGCGGACGAAGAAGGCGACGAAGACCTCGCTGCCGAGATTGGTAACAGTATTACAGCGATCGTGAACAAGGTCGCAGAGTTCGAACTTCAGCTTCTCCTGAATCAGCCGTACGACAAGATGAATGCAATTTTGGAGCTTCACCCGGGTGCGGGTGGTACCGAGTCCCAGGACTGGGGACAGATGCTTCTAAGGATGTACACTCGTTGGTCCGAGAAGCGTGGCTTCAAGGTTGAGGTACTGGATTATCTGCCAGGTGATGAGGCGGGGATCAAGAGTGTTACGTTGTCGATCAAAGGACATAACGCTTATGGTTATCTGAAAGCCGAGAAGGGTGTACACCGACTGGTTCGGATCTCTCCTTTTGACTCATCGGGCCGTAGACATACGTCCTTCGTATCCTGTGATGTGGTACCGGAGATTGATGATACGATTGAACTGGACATCCGTACAGAGGATCTCAAGATCGATACGTACCGGGCGAGTGGCGCGGGTGGACAGCATATCAATACTACCGACTCTGCCGTACGGATTACTCACTTACCAACAGGTGTAGTTGTAACATGTCAGAATGAACGTTCACAGATCAAGAACCGTGAGCGAGCGATGACGATGCTCCGTTCGAAATTGTATGAGCGTAAAATCGAAGAGCAAAAACAACAGCTGGATGAAATCCGAGGGGATCAGTCGGATATTTCGTGGGGTAGCCAGATTCGCTCCTATGTGTTCCATCCCTATAGTATGGTAAAGGATCACCGTACAAGCGTAGAGACTGGAAATACAGGAGCAGTAATGGACGGCGACCTCGATGCATTCATCGATGGTTATTTGCGTAGCCAGATTAAAGTAGAAACCGATTAATAAAAGTTCCTGTATGGACCCATACGTGTAGGCGTATGCTGGTGTGTACAGGAGCTTTTTTTGAATAAATTTATAAGATAGCAAAAATGAGCGAACAACTGATCAGTCACAACAAAGGAGAGCACGAGAACATGCAACAACGATCACAACTTCACAATAATCGCAAAAAGAGGATAACTAGCCTCATTCCACTCAATGGTCCATGGAGAAACGTCGTGGATACGATATCTATCATTTTAGGTTCGTTTTTAATTGCAGTGGCCTTTAATTTATTTTTATTACCGAATCAGATCGCTTCGGGTGGAGTGTCCGGGTTATCAATTCTGGGTAAGGAATGGCTTAATTGGGAGCCGGCATATACCCAATGGGCGATTAATATCCCACTTCTGATCGCGGGTTTTCTGCTTATTGGTAAGCAGTATGGTATTCGTTCAGTCCTGGGCAGTATTGTCCTGCCGCTCTTAGTCTATCTCACAAAGGATTGGGCCATCCCAACAACGAATCCGTTACTTGGTTCACTGTATGGTGGAATAGGCGTTGGTCTCGGGATCGGAATTGTATACCGGGGTAGAGGATCAACAGGTGGCATGAGCATTCTCGCCAGGATTGTGCAGAAGTACAGTGGCCTGAGTTACTCCCTCTGTGTCGTCATTATGGATGCTACCGTTATTATTATGGCTGCTTTTGTATTGTCATTGGAGCAGTCTCTCTATGCGCTGATTGGGTTGTATGTTACCGGTAAAGTAATCGATGCCGTTGAGATGGGGCTAGGCTTCTCCAAGGTGGCATATATTATCTCCAACCAGACAGAAGCGATTAGCAAAGTGATTTTGGATGATCTGGATCGCGGATTAACGAAGCTGGAAGCCAAAGGCGGTTACACCGATGATCAACGAACGGTACTGATGGTAGTGGTTGGGCAAAATGAGGTGCCAAGACTCAAAGCGTTGATCCGGTCTGTGGACCCGGGAGCTTTTGTCATTATCAGTAACGCGCACGAAGTGCTTGGCGAAGGCTTTAAACGGGGAGAACATGTGTGAGCGAGTTTAAAATATAGCGAGTGAGCCATATAGGCACATTGGTTTGGAATTTCAAGAAAAAAGCAGGTACATCCTTCTCTGAGATAACGGAGAGGGAGTACCTGCTTTTCTTTTATTAAAAGTTCAACTTAACCTTAATTTATCTTATATTGACCGCTACAAAATCGGAGATAGCAGACGGGAAATGGCTTCTTTGAAGCGAATAATCAAACTGCGATTTTTGTATTCATCGAGCGTCATCTCCCGAGATACGTGCAAGTCGTGCTCAAAGGTTTGTACGAGTGCTGTCGCAATTGTTTCATCGTACATAAAGGCATTTACCTCAAAGTTCAAGCGGAAACTGCGGTAGTCAATATTGGCGGTCCCCACGGATGCAACCAAACTGTCAATGATAAGTGTTTTGGCATGAATGAAGCCATTATCATATATAAATACCTTGGCGCCAACCTTCAACAACTCACCAATATAAGATAGCGTAGCCCAATATACGAAAGCGTGGTCGGGTTTATTTGGAATCATAATGCGAACATCAATGCCGGACAGACACGCGAGACGAATAGCTTCGAATACACTGGCATCCGGGATAAAATAAGGCGTTTGAATCAGAATCGATTGTTTGGCCCCGTTAATCATTTTGAGATAACTGTTCTTGATATGCTCGGTCTCTGCATCCGGTCCACTGGAGACAATCTGCATGGCAATCTTTCCTGTACCCTCGATATGAGGGAAATGCGCTGGAACGTAAGGTGTATCGTGTTGCTTGGACGCTTCATTCCAATCCAGGAGGAAACGGGTCTGCAACGCATGAACGGCATTCCCCTGAATACGCAGATGTGTGTCGCGCCAGTAACCGAATTTGGAGTTCAAGCCGAGATACTCATCTCCAACATTGAACCCGCCCGTGTATCCAAGGTTACCATCGATGATGACGATTTTCCGGTGGTTTCGGTAGTTCATACGCAAGTTGATCAGACTGAATTTGGAAGGGAAAAAGACTTCAACCAAACCGCCTGCTTCGCGCAATTCTTTGAAAAATCGTTTTGATACCCGTCGCGATCCGAGCGCGTCATACAGCAAACGGACTTTGATACCTTCCCGCGCTTTGCGGATAAGTGCATCCCGAATTCTTTTACCCAGACGGTCGCCTCTATAAATGTAATATTGCACGTGCACGTGATCCTTAGCCGCTTCGATGTCGTCCAAGAGTCGCTGGAACTTGTCTGTTCCGTCCGTAATGATCTCAACCGCATTATCCTCTGTCAGCAGAGCGCCGTTCTGCTTCAGGTTCATATAGATCATGTCCTGACTACTTTCGGTTGCTTGGTTGTGGAAGGGTGTTCGGTTGTCATGCAACTGTGTGAGCTGGGCTTCAATGCGTTCCTCCAGCCCGAGCTTCTTACGTTCTTTCCACTGGAAAAGCCGGTATCGGGTCAGGTTCTGACCGGTTAAAAGATAAAGTACAAACCCAAACACCGGAATAAAGTTCAAGACGAGCAGCCAAGCCCAGGAAGCGCTAGCATCCTTCCGTTCGAAGAAAACGACTGCTGCCGCAAAAATAATATTCAGGCCCAGGAGCACAATAAGTAAAATGGATTCGATATGCACTATAGTCCCCCACGTCTCATAATGACCATCATGAATCTATTCATATGTCCTTGATTAGCAGGTTAGTTATGAATGAGACCCTGATTGTAATGTTTCCTACTAATACGTATTTTAACAGAAGTATATCTATTCGTCCCGGATGTGAAAAAAAGATATGTTCGGATTGGGAGGAAATCCATGTGAAATTGATGATAGAGTGTTGTATTTATATAACCAGAGTCGTATAATAATACACAAATATGCATATAAGCGACGGAATTGCTGTGTTCAGGCCTCATTAGAGCCTAGGCATAGCACAAGTAGCGCATACATCGAGATTGGGGGAGCGAGAGTGAATAACAAATTAAAAGTAGCAATCGTCGGTTCCACCGGCTACGGCGGGGTGGAGCTGATTCGTTTTTTCCAGAACCATCCGTTGGTTGAAATCACATCAGTGATCTCATCATCGAGCAGTGGTGAGTCCATCGCAGATGGATTCCCACATTTGACGGACGTGATTCGCAGGCCACTCGACGGTGTAGATCCGGCTGAAATTGCGAGTCGTGCGGATCTGGTATTCACAGCGACCCCGTCCGGCGTAAGTGCGAAGCTCGTACCAAGCCTGCTGGCAGCAGGACTTAAGGTCATTGATCTGTCTGGCGATTTCAGACTCAAGGACGGAACGGTGTACGAAGAGTGGTACAAACATCCGGCTCCTCCAGCTGATTTGCTGGAACAAGCGGTATATGGCATGGCTGAGGTGTATGGCGAAGAAGTGAAGGGACAGAATCTTATATCCAACCCGGGCTGTTATCCAACGGCTACTCTTCTCGGACTGATTCCTGCAGTAGAGGCAGGCTGGATTGACCCTTCTACCATCATTATTGATGCCAAATCAGGCGTATCCGGAGCGGGACGCGGAACAAGTCTGACAAACCATTATGCAGAGATGAATGAGAATTTTAAAGCCTATAAACTCAACAAACACCAACATATTCCCGAGATCGAACAAGTGCTTGGTAATATAACGGGAACGCCTGTAACGGTTACCTTTACAACACATCTGGTGCCAATGACACGTGGAATCATGAGTACGATGTATGCAAGCCTCGTTGGGGAACACAGTGACCGGGAGATCGTGGATCTGTATCGCAAATATTATGAAAACAAACCTTTCGTACGTGTACGTGAACCGGGCATCTGGCCTTCTACCAAAGAAGTGTACGGGTCCAACTATTGTGATATCGGATTTGCGGTGGATCCTCGCACAGGGCGTTTGACGATTATTTCGGTCATCGACAACCTGGTGAAGGGTGCTTCCGGGCAAGCGATTCAAAATATGAACCTGATGATGGGATGGGAGGAGAACCTCGGGTTGAACATGACACCGGTATATCCATAAGAGATGGAATTCAAGAGGTGCATTGAAATATGAAGTGTAAGAGTGCATTCTCGGAGTCACTTAGGGAGAACGGATCAGGTTAAGCAGGCGATCATCAGCATATAGCTGAACGCATACGGGGGATATGATATGGGAACGAATGTGAAGCAACAAAGTTTTACCGTGGTTGAGAACGGAACAATTGTAACCCCTGGGGGATTCACGGCTGGTGGACTTCACTGTGGATTGAAAAAGACATCTCGCAATGACATCGGAGCAATCCGCTGTGATGTACCGGCTACAGCTGCTGCTGTATACACGACGAACGTATTTCAAGCTGCACCACTCAAAGTTACGCGCGAAAGCTTGAGCAATGGACGCCTTCAGGCTGTCATCGTCAACAGTGGTAATGCCAATGCATGTACAGGGCAACAAGGGGAAGAAGATGCTTATGCGATGCGTTCGGCCGCTGCGCGTGAGTTGGGTGTGGCAGAAGAGGACGTGGCTGTGGCATCCACAGGTGTCATTGGGGAATTGCTCAAAATGGATGCTGTACATTCAGGAATCACTGGACTTCCGGCGCATCTGGGCAAGGAGTCGAATGAGGCGGAACAATTTTCACAAGCGATTCTAACAACGGATTTGGTGAAAAAGGAAGCCTGCGTCTCCGTTGTAGTTAACGGTAAGACAGTAACAATTGCAGGTGCCGCCAAAGGCTCGGGTATGATTCATCCGAATATGGCGACAATGCTCGCTTTCATGACCTCTGACGCGGTCATTGGTGCAGAAGCGTTGCAGCGCCTGCTACGCCAGGCAACTAATCATACATTTAACATGATTACAGTCGATGGGGATACAAGTACAAACGACATGTTGGTAGCTATGTCCAGTGGATATGCAGGCAATGAAGAGCTGACGATGGAGCACCCGGATTGGGACGCTTTTGCAGCCGGCTTCACCTATGTATGCCAAGTACTGGCGAAAGCCATTGCTCGCGATGGTGAAGGTGCAACCAAACTGGTTGAGGTAGAAGTTACAGGTGCGGTAAGTGATGAATCCGCGCAAGCAATCGCCAAAACTGTCATTGGGTCTAGTCTGGTGAAATCGGCCATGTTTGGCGCTGACGCCAACTGGGGACGGATTATTGCAGCCGTAGGGCGTGCAGGACAGCCGGTGAACCCGGATACCGTGGATATTCGTTTGGGAGAGATCTCGGTGCTCGCACAGTCCCGTCCCGTCGTGTTTGACGAAGAAGTGGCATTGGCGTATTTGCAGACCGATACAGTTCGCATTGTGGTGGATCTGCACCACGGCGAAGGAACGGCTACAGCCTGGGGCTGTGACCTGACGTATGACTACGTCCGAATTAACGCAGCATACCGCACGTAATATTTTATATTGTTTTTATTAATCTAGCAGCTTCATAATTGAAAGGCTGCTTTTCAAAAATATGTAGAACACCTATAAGGATTAAACTTTTGAGTTACATCATTGACGGGGATAGTGAAAAAGTCGGAATTGATTCTGAAGAAGCGAAGCGTGCGTTTTTGTCTCCGGGTTTTCCCTTTAGATAAGGGAATCAAAAAAAACCTGGAGACAACAGCGATCAAAAGAACGATCCGAATTTGTAACGGCTAGACCCGTCTAACATGGATTTACTTAAGTGTTAAAGCCTTTTAGAATATTTGAATGAAAGGAGCTTCCTCATGAATTCAACATTGCCAAATGAGAGTACCGCAACGGAAGCAGGTACCGAGAAACAAACGTTTGTCATGAAATGTGGAGGCAGCACGCTGGCGGCATTGCCGGAGTCTTTCTTTGCGGATCTGCGTGATTTACAGTCTCAAGGTACACAACCAGTTATCGTGCATGGTGGGGGTCCTGCGATCTCGGATAACCTGGCGAAGCTTGGTATCGAAACCGAATTCGTTAACGGCCTACGCAAGACGACTGAACCTGTGCTGGACGTAGTGGAGATGGTGCTTGCGGGCAGTATCAACAAACAGATCGTGCGTCTGATTCAACGTGTGGGTGGTCGTGCACTAGGCTTGTCCGGCGTGGACGGTGGTCTGATCCAGGCTAAGCCTGTTACAAACCACGCAGAGATCGGTTGGGTAGGCGATGTCACTAGCGTGAATGCAGAGATTATCCAAGGCATCGTGAACATGGGTTACATGCCAGTTATCGCACCAGTTGGTGTAGATGCAACTGGACAGCGCTACAACATCAACGCAGATACAGCTGCGGGTGCAGTGGCGTCTCATCTCGGCGTAAGTCGGATGATTGTCGTGACCGACGTTCCAGGCATCATGAAGAACGTAGGCGGCGAGAAAAAAGTACTGCCTTCTGTATCTGTACAGGAGATTGAGGACATGATCCAGACCGGAGAAATCTACGGTGGCATGATTCCCAAAGTGCGTGCAGCAATCGCGTGTATTCATGGTCAAGTACGTGAGGTCGTCATCGTAGACGGCAGCGAACCCCAAATTCTGAGCCGAGTGCTCGGCGGAGAAATCATCGGAACCAGAATCATCCGTATGCAATAAGGTTTATTTGGGTTCTTATACAAGATAAAAAATATGTGCATGGCTTTTTTTATAAAAAATCTAATATTACACGATAACGTAGGGTGCAGAACCAATCTGAAGAATAAAAATGCATAACGGAGAGGACAGAAATAACCTGAAGAAGCGGAGCGTGCGCCTAAAAGCTTTCTGAAAGAAAGCTACTTCGGAAGCATACACTATCACAGGATTTTCCCATTGAAGGGGAATAAAAAAAATCCAGGGATAACAGCGATCGGAAGGTTGTTCTGTCATCAAAGTGGAGTATGCATACGTTCGAAAGATAGTTCTGCAATCTGTGTCTAGTGTAAATCAGGTTTCTTATATAATTGCTCGTGTACCAACAAATAAGGAGTGATATGGTCATGGCAAAAGGCAACGAACAGCCAGGTTCTGGCACAGCGGTAGCGGGGGCAACAGCAACAGGTGCAGCGGCACAGACGGAAAGCTCGCTTTTCCAAACGTATGCGCGTTATCCAATCAGTCTGGTCAAAGGGAAAGGCAGCTGGTTGTGGGATGATCAGGGCAACCGTTATCTCGATTTCATGTGCGGACTCGCTGTAACTAGCCTGGGCCATGCACCGGAGAAAGTTGGAGCCAAGCTGAAAGCTCAGATTGATGAGCTTTGGCATGTGTCCAACCTGTTCCAGATTCCAGGTCAGGAGAAAGCAGCAGCATTGCTGACAGCCAATACATGCGCTGACGCAGTGTTCTTCTGTAACAGTGGTGCCGAAGCGAACGAAGCAGCTATTAAAGTCGCACGTCGTTATCACCAGAAGGTGAAAGGCACAGATCGTTATGAAGTGATTACCTTTGCCCAGTCCTTCCATGGACGGACGCTCGCAACGTTGACAGCAACCGGACAGGATAAGGTGAAAGAAGGATTTTTGCCATTGCCAGCCGGATTTGTAACCGTACCTTTGCATGATATTCCTGCACTGGAAGCGGCAATTGGACCCAACACAGCAGCCATTATGCTGGAAATGGTTCAGGCCGAGGGTGGTGTATATCCGGTTGAGCCGGAATTCGTCAAACATGTACGGAAATTGTGTGACGAGCACGGGTTGCTGTTGATTGTTGATGAAGTTCAAACGGGAATGGGACGTACGGGTAAATTGTTTGCGCATGAACATTATGGCATTGAGCCAGACGTGTTCACCGTTGCCAAAGGTATCGGTAGTGGTTTCCCTGTAGGCGCGATGTTGGGTAAAGGTTTCCTGCGGGATGCGTTCACGCCAGGTAGCCATGCGACGACGTTTGGTGGAACACCGCTCGCTTCATCCGTTGTAATCGCAACAATCGAAACGATGCTAGAAGATCGCTTGCCAGAGCGTGCAGCAGAGATGGGTGAATACCTGATGAGCTCCCTGCGGAATCGTTTGGCCGGCAATTCCTTTGTGAAGGAAGTTCGTGGCTTAGGATTGTTGGTCGGCATCGAATGTGCTGAGCCGGTAGGCGATATAGTGCTTGCTGGGCAAAAACGCGGTATCTTGTTCGTCTCTGCAGGACCGAATGTGATTCGTTTGCTTCCGAACCTGTATGTGAGCAAAGAAGAGATCGACGAGGCGGTATCCCTTGTAGCCACATTGATCGAAGAGCACGTAGCGGCGAAAGCCTAACATAAAAATGAGAACCTTTCTGTCTCGGGGCCATTACCGGCCTCGAAGCAGAACGAGATGATGAATCCCTGTAGCCGCGCGGTGAGCTTGCAGAAGGTGGAAATGAATAAACTTGAGAAGCACCAAGCCAAAGTGTCAACGTGGCTTCTCTTCTGCCCATGCGGGTGCAGGGAACCGGAAATAAGGAGGACATTATAGATGACAGCACAACAGACGGAAAAGATTCAGAAGATTGATCTGAGAGGCCGGGATTTTATCGAGTTCACGGACTATACGGCCGAGGAGATTCGTTATCTGCTTGATCTCGCGATTGAGATTAAAGGCAAGCAAAAAAGCGGTGTGCCCTTTCAACCGTTGAAAGGCAAAACGATCGGACTTATTTTTGAAAAATCATCCACACGTACGCGTGTATCCTTTGAAGTGGGCATGTTCCAATTGGGCGGGCACGCACTTTTCCTGAGCAAAAATGATATCCAGCTGGGTCGCGGGGAAACAACACATGATACAGCCAAAGTATTGTCCCGCTACCTGGACGGCATCATGATCCGTACCTTTGGACACCATAATGTAACTGAACTGGCAGAGCATGCGGATGTTCCTGTCATTAACGGCCTGAGCGATGCGGCGCATCCTTGCCAGGTACTGGCAGACTTCCAAACGGTGCTGGAGCACAAAGGCAAGCTGGCAGGTCTGAAAATGGCCTACATCGGAGATGGCAACAATATGGCGCACTCCCTGATGCTCGGTGCAGCGAAGATGGGTATGCATGTTGCTGTAGCTACGCCAGAAGGCTATGAGCCGGATAGTGCGGTTGTGGAGCAGGCGCGCATCATTGCACAGGAGAGCGGTTCTGAAGTGACTGTAACTTACAGTGCACAAGAAGCAGCCAAAGATGCAGATATCGTGTACACGGATGTATGGGCGAGCATGGGCTTTGAAGAAGAGCAGAAGATTCGTGAGCAGGCATTTGCCGCATATCAAGTGGACGAGGAACTGATGAAAGGCGCGAAGCCAGACTACATGTTCTTGCACTGTCTGCCCGCACACCGCGGCGAAGAAGTGAGTGCCGGTGTAATTGACGGACCGAACTCCTTGATCTTTGATCAGGCGGAGAATCGCTTGCATGCACAGAAAGCATTAATGGCTGCGTTAATGAGCGAATAGATGCTGTTTGCCTTTATGGGTTGATTTTAGGCGCAGATTTCGCGATGATAGATAAAAGTTTATAGCAACTGATCTTGGGGAGGACCATTGAACATGGCTAAGGAAAAAATTGTACTCGCGTATTCAGGCGGGTTGGACACATCTGTAATTTTGAAATGGTTGAAAGAAACGTACGATGCTGAGATTATTGCATTCACAGCGGATATTGGACAAAAGGATGAATTGGATGGTTTGGAGGAGAAAGCACTGGCAACAGGCGCTTCCAAAGTATACATCGACGATCTGCGCGATGAGTTCGCCAAAGATTTCATCTATCCGATGTTCCAGGCAGGAGCCCTCTATGAAGGACAATACCTGCTCGGCACAAGTATCGCTCGTCCACTGATCGCTAAACGCATGGTGGATATCGCTCGTGCAGAAGGTGCTACAGCCATCGCTCACGGCGCTACGGGTAAAGGAAATGACCAAGTTCGCTTTGAGCTGAACGCGGCTGCGCTGACACCAGACATTAACGTGATTGCACCTTGGCGTCTGGAAGAATTCCGTAACCAGTTCCCTGGACGTGCTGAGATGATTGCTTACGCTGAGAAACATGGTATTCCGGTAACCGCATCTGCGGCTAAACCGTACTCGACAGACCGCAACCTGCTGCATATCAGCTATGAGAGTGGTGTGCTTGAAGATCCTTGGTTCGATCCAAGTGCGGATGAGAACAAAGACATGTTCCTGCTGAGCAGTGCACCTGAAGATGCACCAGATCAAGCGGAATATGTTGAACTGGAATTCGAACAAGGTGACTGTGTTGCACTGAACGGTGAGCGCTTGAGCCCACTGCAAGTGATGGAGCAACTGAACGAACTGGGTGGCAAACATGGTATTGGCCGTGTAGATATGGTTGAGAACCGTTTTGTTGGGATGAAGAGCCGTGGCGTATACGAAACACCAGGTGGAACAATCTTGTTCACCGCACATCGCAAAATGGAGTCCATCACGATGGACCGTGAAGTGATGAACCTGCGTGATAGCTTGATCACACGTTATAGCACACTGGTATACAACGGCTTCTGGTTCGCACCAGAGCGTCTTGCATTGCAAGCGCTGGTTAGCGAAAGTCAGAAGAACGTTACAGGTACGGTTCGTGTGAAACTGTACAAAGGCAACATCATCGGCGCAGGCGTGAAAAGCCCTGTCAGCCTCTACAATCCGGACATCGCTACGATGGAAGCTGATCCAACGCAAGCCTACGATCAAGGCGATGCAACAGGCTTTATCCGCTTGAATGCACTGCGATTGAAAGTAAACTCCGGCGTGGAGCAAAACAAAAACTAATTTCAACCTGCACAATAAAGCTACATCAATATAAATGACAAGGCAGGCCGTTCTTGCACATCTGGCAGGAGCGGCTTTGTCCATGAGCGAAAGGGGAGTACTCACCGTGAGCAAGCTGTGGGGAGGACGTTTTACAAAACAAACCAATCATTTGGTTGAGGAATATACGGCATCGATCAATTTTGACAAAGCTTTGGCTGAGGAAGATATTCAGGGCAGTCTGGCCCATGTAACGATGCTGGGCAAATGTGGTATTCTTCCGGCGGAAGATGTAGAGACCATCAAAGAAGGTCTGATCACCGTTTTGCACAAAATTCGTGCAGGTGAAGTGGAATTCTCCGTATCGGACGAAGACATCCACATGAATATTGAGAAAAATCTGATCGAGACGATTGGCCCTGTAGGCGGCAAATTACATACAGGGCGCAGTCGGAACGATCAGGTGGCAACGGATATGCACTTGTACCTGCGCGAGCACGTAGTTGGATTTGTAGGCATGCTGCACTCCTTGCAGGAAGCACTGATTGGACAAGCGAAAGATAACCTCGATACGATCGTACCGGGTTATACGCATCTTCAACGGGCACAGCCGATTCTATTCGCACATCACCTGATGGCGTATGTATCCATGTTCCAACGGGATGCGGAGCGTCTGATGGACAGCTACAAACGCATTAATATCCTGCCACTGGGCGCAGGTGCACTCGCGGGTACGACTTTCCCGATTGACCGTCATTTTGTGGCGGAACAACTGGGCTTTGATGGGGTGTACGAGAACAGTCTGGATGCAGTAAGCGACCGTGACTTCATCGTTGAGTTCCTGGCAGCAGCTTCGCTGATCATGACTCACTTGTCCCGTCTGAGTGAAGAGCTGGTACTGTGGAGCAGCACAGAGTTTGGGTTCGTTGAACTGGACGATGCGTTCTGTACTGGCAGCAGCATCATGCCTCAGAAGAAAAATCCAGACGTTCCTGAACTCGTTCGTGGTAAAACAGGACGTGTGTACGGCAACCTGATCGGTTTGCTGACAGTACTGAAATCTCTTCCACTGGCATACAACAAAGACATGCAGGAAGATAAAGAAGGCATGTTCGACACGGTAGCAACGCTGGAGGGCGCACTGCAATTGTTCGCTCCGATGATCGCGACAATGACGGTGAACAAGGATCGTATGCGTCAAGCGGTCAACCAGGATTTCTCCAACGCTACGGATATTGCCGACTTCCTCGTAGGCGAAGGCTTGCCTTTCCGTCAGGCGCATGAAGTGATTGGTAAAACGGTGCTGTACTGCATCCAGAACAGCAAGTATTTGCTGGATTTGACGATTGATGAATTCCGTCAGTTCTCACCACTGTTCGATGACCGGATCTATGACGTGCTTCAACCGGAAGCGGTAGTGAACGCTCGTAATGTTTACGGCGGAACAGCTTCGGGTCAAGTCGCTGAAGCCATTGGACGCAGTGAGAAGGTACTGGAAATCACCGAGCAATGGATTACAAACCGCGGTTAATACCACCGCTACTATAAGGTACCCTTACAGATACAACAATACAACAAAGAAGCAGGCCAGAGAACTTTGTTCTCAACGGCCTGCTTCTTTGTGTATTACAGTGATCTAGATATATTCAACTCAACCGCGAACGGAAGGAAGGTTATTCTGTCCTCGGAGTACCAGCCTTCATTATCCGCAGTAGCTCCCAATGCTCCACTAGTCCCGTTTGGGCAAAGGCAACCATTTCAATACATCCTGAATCTTGGCATCCCAGTAGCCCCATTCATGTTCACCAGGCCCTTCCTGGTATGTCAGTTCGAAGTCCGTTTGTTCACAGGCTTGACGGAAAGTTTGATTATCCTCATACAGGAAATCTTCCGTTCCGCAGCATTGGTAGAGCACAGGTCGAGGACTTTCGCCAGATTGATTTTCTTTTAACAGATGGATCAGATCGTTCTCTGTACCTGCCACATCGGGTCCGAAAATTCGCAGCAATTCGGATTGTTGTAATGCTGAGGATGCGTTTCTATCCATATGTGCAGACATATCGAGTGCTCCGGACAAACTGGCAGCAGCCGCATATTGATCTGGTTTTCGAAGAGCTAACTTGAACGCGCCATAGCCACCCATAGATAAACCTGCAACGAAGTTATCCTCACGTTTATGCGACAGCGGGAAGAAAGAACGAGCAAGTGCCGGCAGCTCTTCACTGATAAAGCTCCAATAACGTCCGCCTTCTACCATATCTGTATAGAAGCTGCGGTGTACCTGTGGCATAACAACGGCGATCCCGAGGTTGGCCACATAACGTTCGATCGATGTGCGACGCAGCCAGATGGAATCATCATCAGACAGACCGTGCAACAGGTACAGCGTTGGGTGCAGTCCTTTGCCGGTCACATTCTCCATACCGATCTGAGTGTGGGTTTGTTGCGGCAGAATGACATGCATGCTGGTACTTAATCCAAGCGTATCCGAGTAAAAATCACATTTAATAAGTGCCATGAGTATAAGAAACCCCTTTCATACTTTGATATTTAACAGGTTATACGCAATGCTCATCGAATGCAATAACAAACGTTTTACAACGTAACAATGTTATGTTACACTGATTTCAATATAAAGGGGGACCATATATGACGGATGATTTGATCTCCAAAAAAGAACTGCTGGACCTGACAGGAATCTCCTACGGCCAGTTATACCGCTGGAAGCGGAAAAATCTCATTCCGGAGGAATGGTTCATTCGGAAGTCGTCCTACACTGGACAAGAGACCTTTTTTCCAAAACAACAGATTTTACTGCGCATTGACAAGATTCTCAATATGAAAGACGGATTGTCGCTGGATGAGCTGGCAGACGTGTTCTCGCCTACGTTGGGTGAAGTGGAGATGTCTGCTTCACAACTATTAGAGCGAAACATTGTTTCACAAATCTCGCTGGATCTGTTGCAAGAAGAAGGTCGAGAACAACCGCTGTATGCTTTGGAACAGATTATGATGCTGTATGTTCTAGATAAGCTGTTAATGAGCGGAGATATTACTCGGCAAGAGGGTGCATTGCTGATCGATGTGATGTCTGAATATTATTATCGTTTCACAGGCAAACCCAGCGAACTCGTGCTTATTCGTAAGATGGGTGTTCCTTCATTCATGCTGGTGACAGCAGGAACGGAGTTTTATTTTGACAATGGTGTGAAGGTAGTTCTTAGACAGCCGATGGGAACATTTATGGAAGAATTAAAACTCAAATTGGGTTAAGGAGAGGATCATCTATGGAAGAGCGGAATAAGCGGAATGATCTGAATGTGGCGGGCATAAGTCAAACGGCAGGCGGGGAGTTTCACCGTGTATCTATTGATGGCATGGCTAAGGTGAACGGTAACCTGGACTGCACCTCTATGGAAGTGAATGGAACATTGAAAATGCATGGCGCTTTGAGCTCCGAGAGTGCAACGATTAACGGCATGTGCACGTTGAATGGCCCTTTAACCAGTTCTCGTGTTCGGGTGGATGGCATGACGACGATTAACGGATATCTCCATAGCCCTGAGCTTGAAGTGAACGGAAAGTGTACCGTACGCGGAAGAGTGGATGGGGAACGAATTGATATTGGCGGTGTGATCGATATTGAAGGCGATGTGCAATGTGAGTCCCTGAATGTACGGGGCAATATTAAGATCAGCGGTTTACTGAATGCAGGAACAGTGGAGATCAGGCTGCATACCTCTTCTTCAGCCAAAGAGATTGGCGGAGAGCGTATCGATATTCGTCGCAAGGAACAACAGAATGGATTTTGGAAAAGTATTGGTCTGGGCGGCACCCCTTCTTTTAAGACATCCTTAATTGAGGGAGATGAGATTGTGCTGGAAGATACCGAAGCTGATATTGTGCGGGGAAGCAACATTCATATTGGTCGTGGCTGTAACATCAGACTGGTCGAGTATTCAGGTGAACTTGAGGTTGATCGGGATGCCAAGGTGGGCAGCAGTCAGCGAATTTAAAGTTTGGATACGGAGAGAAAGGGATGGGATCGACATGAATAACAATCATGGGCATTCATTGGACAAAAAAATGGATATCAGCATCGTTGGTGATGGCAGTTCTTCTGGTGGCGTGTACGGTAAGATCAAGGTCGTAGGGGACGCGTCCTTTAACGACAATCTATCTTGTGATCGTTTCAAATGTACGGGTACATCGGTCATATACGGATCGCTTGAGTCCACAGATATTAAAATTACCGGAACCCTTACCCTGACAGAACGAGCCGCCAGCAGCGATGGTGAGGATGGAATCCGGACCTCTGGCTTGCATGTCAAAGCCGAGCATATAAAAGTGGTAGGTGAACTTCATCTTTCCGGGGATTGTCAGGCGGAAAATATCAAGTTGAACGGCCGTTTGACGATAGCGGGTATGCTCAGCGCTGAACAGATGACACTCAAAATCATGGGTCCATCCGAGGTCAAGGAAATGGGCGGTTCCATCATCTCGGTGAAGAGTGGCCGGTTGAATGACTTGTTTACGGGGAATAAATCAATTCTCAAGGCACAGATTATCGAAGGTGACGACATCGAATTAGAGAATACAGAGGCCGAAATTGTCCGTGGCGATAAAATAAAAATCGGTCCAGGCTGCCGGATTGGTACAGTGGAATACCGTTCATCTCTGCAAATTCATCCGCAATCGGAAGTTTTGCTGCAAAGCAATCGGTCCTTGGACTGATTAACGAAGACTTCTTTTCGGATATACTAATGCAGTCATATGAATAGAGCGTGAATGGAGAGATTGAGTACAATGGTTGCACGTAAAAACAGTATTGGATTGGTGCTGGCAGGGTTACTGCTCAGCATACTAATGGCTTCGATGGATAATACCATCGTGGCAACAGCTATGGGGGATATTGTCGGGAAGCTGGGTGGGCTCGACAAGTTCGTCTGGGTTACCTCCGCATATATGGTGGCTGAGATGGCAGGGATGCCGATATTCGGTAAGCTATCCGATATGTATGGACGGAAGAAGTTTTTTGTATTTGGTATTATTGTGTTTATGCTTGGCTCAGCGCTGTGCGGAACGGCAACGTCTATTGTGGAATTGACGATGTACAGAGCGATTCAAGGTATTGGTGCAGGTGCACTGGTGCCGATTGCCTTTACGATCATGTTTGATGTGGTTGCACCAGAATCACGCGGTAAATTAGGTGGATTGTTTGGAGCCGTCTTCGGCCTGTCCAGCGTATTTGGACCACTGCTTGGTGCTTACATTACCCAGTATGCGACATGGGAATGGGTATTTTATATCAACCTGCCACTCGGCTTGATTGCATTTGTGTTTATTGCGTTCTTTTATAAAGAATCCCATCAGCATCAATCCCAACAGATTGACTGGCTGGGTGCTGTAACGCTGATCGGTGCTGTTGTGTGCCTGATCTTTGGTCTGGAACTGGGCGGCAAAACGTTTGCCTGGGGTTCCTGGCAGATTCTTGGCTTGTTTGCCGGATTTGTAGCATTAGCGTTGCTCTTCCTTTTTGCAGAAACGAAAGCCAAGGAACCAATCATCTCCTTCGGCATGTTCCGCAACCGGGTTTACTGGTCAAGTAACGTCATTGGTATGTTCAGTGGTGCGGCATTCATCACAGCATCCGTGTACATTCCGATCTTCATACAGGGAGTACTCGGTGGTAAAGCGACCAACTCCGGTCTCGTACTGTTGCCCATGATGCTCGGGTCCGTTGTGACGGCGTCTTTGGGCGGGGTGTTGATGACCAAAATTAAGTATCGCAATATTATGATTCCTACGTTGGCTTTGCTTGTTATTGGACTCGGATTGCTGACTACACTGGATGAGAATTCTTCCCTTTGGACGATACGTATCTACATGGTCATGGTTGGACTTGGTGTCGGAGCGTCATTCTCGGTACTTAGCAATGCGGCTATGAACGCGTTTGAACCGCAAAGACGCGGTGCGGCGAGTTCCACGCTTAACTTTTTGCGGTCACTCGGCATGACGATGGGGATTACGATCTTTGGTATCGTACAGAGCCAGGTATTTACGCGTAAAATGAATGATGCTCTCGCTGGTTCAGCTGCTGAAGCAGGCGGTGCTTCAGCGGGTGGCGTGCCACAGGGAGTTGATCTGACCGATCCACATGCGTTGCTCTCACCAGAGCTCAGACAGGCGATTCCGCCTCAGGTGCTGGACACCATCACACATGCCCTGTCTTCGTCCATCGTGCAATTGTTCGCCTGGGCTGTGATTCCGGCTGCACTCGCGTTGGTCGCTTCCTTCTTCATGGGAAAAGAGAAAATGGTCGTAGGCGAAGAGCAAGGCGAATACACAGGCGGTCACTAAGCCGTTATGCAGTAAACCGTAAGTTACGGTATTAAAGCTAATCCTAGCTTGATAAAACTCGAATAACTTATCTTAAAAATGTAGAGACACACTTCTCACGTATCCTCAAAAGGGGACGGGAAGTGTGTCTTTTTGTTTTCGTGTGATCAGCTTATGCTTATCCATGAATTACGGCAGGACCTTGTTTGTACCCTTTCGTGATCTGTAAGTTGTCGGTTGCTTTGAAAAAAATTAAGGCTGTTTCGTATCGCTAATCCCGTCCTCGACAACAGAAGGTTCTTGTGGATCAGGCAGACTGCTATGACCTGAGCGGGCAATTAGACGATTCTGTGCTTTGTACGTATCTCGTGTAATCGTTTTGGATTCGACGACTTTACCGTCTACCCTCTTGGTTCGTACCGTCTCGACAATATATCCAGGCTGTCCGTCTTGCAGCACCTGTTGTGCACCATCAGGCAGTACCGTACTGGACACATATTTCACCGGAATACTTAATGTTTCAATGGTGCGAGATTCCAGTGCATAGCTGACGTTCTCCGGGAATGTGCCGAAAAATTTCACCATCAATTGGTGGTTCTTCACCTCTGCATGAATGAGTAAGGATTTTCCAGTATTGTTTTTGAAACGAAAGTTGATGGCCCCCGAGGCAAAGGTGGCATCCAGTCCTTTCGGCAAATATATGACCGGCAGGGAGTGGTTGCGACGCTCAATAATATCAAGACCCGTCAACAGCGCTGCGTTATACACCGTACTGGATACCTGGCAGATTCCCCCGCCAATTCCGGGGGTCAGTCTTCCATTGACAATGACCGGGGCCTCACGAAACCCGTAATCTTTCTCCGCTTTACGGACGACCTTCTCATAATCGAATGTGGCATCCGGTGGCAAAATCATGCCGTTAATCGCTTCCGCTGCTGCACTGACATTATGTATCCGGCCTTCACTACTATTGCCAAGACCCGTGGAGAATTGGATGATCTTTCGGTCAATGCCTTCCTGGCGCAGGGAGTCAAGGGTTACTTCAGGCTTCAGCGTATACAGTGGTACCTGGATCAGCAATGGGGCGGTTTTCTCATCCGGGTTCAGTACACTGAAATCCTGGTGAAGCTTGGTTTGAATGAGATTTGTGAGTGTATTCCAATCAATGCGGCGGACGCCTTTTTCCGGGATATACTGGATTTTGTCACTTGCGGTAATGCGTCGAACGGCGTTCGCAGGTGTACCAAAGGTTTCTTTTTCCCAGGCAGGGCTGAGATGTTCTTGGAGTGATCGCAAGTCGTAACTCATATCCAGAGAGAACTCTTTCGGAAAATGATAACGTGCATAAGCGCGTTCCCATATGTCGCCTTCCTCAAGCTCTTTTATCGCGGACTTGAAGCCGTTAACGTTGTAGCTTACACCCACCTGAGCTGCGCTGTACGTCATCGTCTTGGGGTCAGGTTCAGTCAACTCAAGAGTGACAGGCCAGTCCTCGAGCTTTTTGATCTTCTCCTCCAGTTCTTGGAGTACATCTTTATGGTTCTTCCCTTCCACCGGCATGCCGCCAACATGAACGTCTTTGGGCAGGGCAGGTTGATTCACGTACATATACAGCAATCCATAGGACGCGGAGCCGATCAAGAGGATGGAGAATAGAACAATGACCGTCAAATGTATTTTTTTCATAACCGTACGCTCCTTTATACTTCAGTTGTTCCCGACTTTGTAACACTTTCTATATATATGATCCAATGCAGGAAAACTTTCGGGTACTCAATAGGTAACAAATTTGTTACAATAAACTTCATATGAATCCATGCTTCACCATCAAAACAGGGACGACGTGGATTTTTTCCTGATGAAATTCAGGTCTTTTTAAAGGAAATGCCGGGATTGTGTCGAAATGATAATGGCTAACTATGCGAGCAGGAAGTGATGATGTGATAGAAATGCAGGACGTGTGGAAGACCTACGCCAATGGGACCCACGCATTACAAGGGGTGTCGGTGAAGATCGACCGCAATGAATTTGTCTATATCGTCGGTCCGTCCGGCGCAGGCAAATCGACATTTATGAAATTGATGTACAGAGAAGAAGTTCCGACCAAAGGACAAATATCCATTAACGGATTTAATATTGGTAAGTTGAAGCCAAGAAAGATTCCTTATGTGCGTCGTAACATCGGCGTTGTGTTCCAGGATTTTCGTCTACTGCCACGGATGACCGCATTTGAGAATGTGGCATTTGCGATGGAAGTTATTGAAGCACCGAAGCGTCATATCAAGAAACGAGTGATGGAAGTACTTGACTTGGTGGGACTGCGCAGTAAGGCGAATCGTGAACCTTCACAGCTCTCAGGTGGGGAACAGCAACGTATTGCGATTGCACGGGCTATCGTCAATAACCCATCGGTTATTATCGCGGATGAGCCTACAGGTAACCTTGATCCGGAGACGTCATGGGGCATTATGCAACTGCTGGATGAGATTAATTTCCGGGGAACAACCATTGTTATGGCGACCCACAACAAAGATATCGTGAATACGATGCGTAAACGGGTAATCGCCATTGAACGTGGACAGATTGTACGGGATCAGATGAGAGGGGAATACGGTTATGAATTTTAGTACTCTCTTGCGCCATCTGCGGGAGGGATTCAAAAACGTATTCCGCAACGGCTGGATGTCTGTGGCCTCCATCATGTCCATCATTGTGTCGCTGTTGATTCTTGGCGTGTTCATGCTGTTGGTGCTCAATGTGAATTCCATGGCGAATCAGGTTGATAGCCAGGTGGAGATCAGCACGTTCCTCGAACTGAATGTGGACGAGAACCTGCGTAACACACTGGAGCAAGAAATCAGCGCGATGCCTGAAGTAAGCGAGATTCGTTTTGTTTCCAAGGAAGAAGGACTCAAGGAGTTCCGTGAACGTCTTGGAGACAGTGCAGATAACGTGCTTAGCGGTTTCGATGTGGACAACAATCCACTGCCGGAGACCATTGAAGTTGAGGTCATTGAACCGGAAACCGTCACTTTTGTGGCGCAAAAAATCGAAGCCCTGAACGAAAAACACCCGGAGAAGCCGATTATGAAAGTGAACTACGGCAAGGAAACGGTGGAAGTATTGTTCAAATTTACGAAGCTTGTTCGTAATATCGGATTTATTTTTGTCGGGGGACTGGGTCTGATGTCCATGTTCCTGATCTCGAATACGATTCGCGTAACGATTCTGGCCCGTCGCCGGGAGATCGGCATTATGAAGCTGGTTGGCGCAACCAACACCTTTATTCGCTGGCCTTTCTTTATTGAAGGTGCACTCATTGGATTTATTGGCTCAGTCATTACGGTTGGGGTGCTGTTTGTTGGATACAGTCAGTTGATGAACACGATTGGTCAGGATGTATTCATGCAGATGCTTAACTTGATTCCGCTCGGCGAAATCTGGTTGCTATTTGGAACACTATTGATCGGACTCGGTGTGCTGGTAGGTATTTTGGGAAGTACACTATCCATTCGTAAATCACTCAACGTTTAATCTTGTTTTCATCGATCGAATTGCAGAATATGTCGAAAAGAATGGTAAAGCAGGTTCATTAATGGACGCTGTTTGACGATATGTAGGAAAGACGGAGTCTTTTAAGTTGGAAGAAAGCAAAGAACATGCTGTTCACCACCTGTGCAGGTTGCTTTCTTGTGAAATCATAGGATGGGGGATCATCATTTTGAAAAAAACCGCTTCGCTGCTGGCCCTAACGTTATTGGCCGGTATGACGCTTCAACCTTCTGACGGATATGCCAAGAGTAGCATCAGCGATATTGACCAGCAGATTCAGCAACTGGAGAACAAGGCAGCTACTGCCAAGCAGGAGCAGAAAAAAGCAGCTTCCAACAAAAAGGAAGCTCAGCATTACAAGAACAAAACCAATGCTTATCTGAAGGTTGTCATGGAACAGATCAATGTCGTTAGTGATGAACTCGCCAGTGTATCCTTGCAAATCGAGAACACGGAGGAAGATCTCCGTACAACCAAGAAAGACCTTCAAGCGGCAGAAGAACGTATTGTTGCAAGGGAGAAACTTCTGGAGTCGCGCGTGCGTCTGATGTATACGGACGGTGCTGTATCCTATCTGGATGTATTGTTGTCTTCCACCAGCTTCACTGACTTTTTGACTCGTGCGGATTCACTCAAAACGATCGTGGATCAGGATCAGCATCTGCTGGATGAGCACAAAGCGGACAAGCAACTGGTTGTGGACAAAAAGGCAGAACTGGATGTGCAATATGCAGAAGCCAAGAGCCTGTATTCACAGAAGAAACAGCGTAAGTCCCAATTGAATGAAAAAGAAGCGGAAAAGCAAGTGCTTCTAGCTTCATATGATGCTAAGATTGAAGAATCAGAAGAGCTGACACAAGAGCAGGAAGATGTATTGATGCAGATTGCCAGCAAACGTTCAGCACTTCTTCAAGAGAAAAATAAATTGCGTGAACAACAGGCAGCAGCCGCAGCCAAAGCAAAAGCCGCCGCAGCCGCTCGGGCGAAGGCAGCAGCCAAGGCTCCAACTAGAGTCAGCTCGGATAGCAGTAGTGAGCCTACCTATTCGTCCGGTAATGGTATCTTCTCAAGACCGGTATCTGGAGGACGTATTTCTTCTCCATTCGGTCCCCGTACCCATCCAATTACGGGTGTAGTGGGCAAGATGCATGCTGGTGTCGATTTCGCTGTGCCTGTGGGAACCTCTGTACATGCTGCCTCCGGCGGAATTGTAATCATGGCTGAATGGTATAGCGGTTATGGCTATACGGTTATTGTGGACCATGGTGGCGGACTATGGACGTTATATGGTCACTTGCGCGAAGGTGGATTTAAAGTCAGCAAGGGGGACACCGTGAGCAAAGGTGATACCATTGCTGAGTCAGGAAATACAGGGAACTCTACTGGACCTCACTTGCACTTTGAAGTACGAGATAATGGTACGGCAGTCAATCCAATGAACTATTTGTAATTTCCTCATCCACAGACCGAATGGAAAAAACATATTCCGTACAAGCTAGACATATACTAAGCTGGCATGTTCAGGGAATGGATTCTGGCAATCATGGAATCTGACACGCTTCAAAACTAAAGGCGGTGACAAACGGATGATGAAGAAAAGATCGGCGCTACTGCTTGTCATTGTGGGTCTGCTTGGCGGTAGTTTACTAACCCTGGTATTAATGACGTATCCGGGAATAGCGAGCCAGGCCACACCGGGCGAAGGTTTGCTGGCCAGTGTAACCGGCAATACGCAGCAGAAGAACGATTTGAAGAAGATTGAAACCGCGATGGATTTGATCTCAAGCAACTATTATAAAGATGTGGATCAGACCAAATTGATTGACGGTGCGATCAACGGCATGATGGAATCCCTTGGTGATCCGTACTCCAACTATATGGGGCAGGAAACAGCTGCTCAGTTTGAAGAGTCGATCGAAGGTTCATTTACCGGTATTGGCGCAGAGGTATCCTCACAGGATGGAAACGTGGTTGTAGTTTCCCCGATCAAAGGATCACCTGCCGAGAAAGCGGGTATTCGTGCGAAAGACATGATTATGTCTGTAAACGGAGAATCCCTGCAGGGATTGGAACTGAACAAGGCTGTTAACAAAATCAGAGGCCCTAAAGGCAGTGAAGCGAAGGTACAGGTTAAACGTGCCGGATCTTCCGAACTGATTGAATTTGTTATTGTACGGGATGACATTGATTTGGAGACCGTATATGCTCACATGGAGGACGGCGGAATTGGCGTTATTGCCATTACCCAATTCTCTCTGAATACGGGCGATCGCTTCAAGGAAGAATTGGCGAAACTTGAGAAGCAGAACATGAAAGGTCTGGTCATCGATGTTCGTAATGACCCAGGCGGTGTACTGCAAGTCGTGATTGATATTGCTGAACAGTTTGTTCCTAAAGGCAAGGTTATTGTGCAAGTCGAAGACAAGAACGGCAAAAAGGAACAAAGTAAATCCAATGGATCAGCGAAAGCTTATCCAGTCACAGTCCTGATGAACAAAGGTAGCGCGAGTGCGTCGGAGATTCTGGCCGGAGCCTTGCAACAGTCAGCAGGTGCTAAGTTGATTGGTGAAAACTCCTTTGGTAAGGGAACCGTACAGACGAGTTATGACAAGCAAATGGGTGATGGCAGCTTGCTGAAGATCACCATTGCCAAGTGGCTCACTCCGAACGGGGACTGGATTCATGAAAAAGGAATCAAACCGGATATTGCGGTAGACCAACCGGATTATTTCTCGGTTGCACCGATTAATAAAGAGAAGTTACCACTGAAATATGACAGCAATAGCACGGATGTGAAAAGTGCGCAGACGATGCTGAGAGGACTCGATTTCAAACCGGATCGTGTGGACGGATACTACGACCAGAAGACAGAAGAAGCGGTCAAGGCATTCCAGAAGCAAAAAGGCATTCAGGCTACAGGCCAGATTGACGAGAAAACCGCTGAATCACTGGAAGCGGCTCTGATTGAACGTATTGCCAATCCTCAATATGATGCACAGCTGAAACGCGCGATCGAAAATGTCTCAAAGGATATTTCGTCCGCAGTGTCGAAGCCATAAAGAAGGCTGATTTTCAGCCTTCTTTTTTTCTGAACCGGCTGAAGGAGAGGGGTGACCGACCACAATGGAATGGGTATGGCCGTGGTTAACTACATTAGGAGAAGCTTTGTTGCAGTTGTTTATTCAGCCGTTTTATTATATTGCGGTGATCCTGATTGCGCTGATCTATCATCGTCAGTTACTACAGGAGCGTAAATTGTTTCATGTCCGTTTGCAAAGCTCGATAACACAGACGATTCGTGCGGTGCTCGGAGGCATACTCATCGGTACCATTGTCTCAATCGTGTCCCTATTTCTCGGTGCACATCTTATGCTGGGAAGTCTCATATGCATATGGGCTGCAACGTTAGTTCTATCCTTGTTTCGTATCCGATATCTGTGTTTTGCCTACGCGGCAGGGTTGCTGGGTGTGGTGCAATTTGGTTTGAATCTGGCTTCAGGCTGGCAACCATCCGGTTGGATGGGCAGTATCACGGAGACGCTACGTACTCTGGATATGCCTGCACTGCTTGTTTTGGCGGCCCTCCTACATATGGGTGAAGCCCTGTTGGTACGTATGCAGGGAGTGTCGATGGCATCACCGCTTCTCTTCGAGGGAAAACGTGGGAAACTGGTTGGTGGATATCAACTACAACAGTTCTGGGCGATTCCCCTACTGATTCTTGTTCCCGTCACAGGAGGTGGCGCGGAGCTGGCATGGAATCCACTTATGAATGCAGGACATAGTTATATGCTGGTTGCATTGCCCATCATGCTCGGATTTGGTGAGATCACGCAGAGTATGCTTCCGGGACAGAAGGTGCAGATTACATCCAAGCGTTTGATGATCTATGGGACAACCTTGCTCGTGTTCAGTTTGCTTGCTGCATGGTGGTCTCCACTTATGGTGATTGCTGCATTGATTGCATTTATTGGACATGAACTTCTGGTATGGTACAGCGCATTTGAAGAGCAAAATCGCAGTCCGGTATTTGTTCATCCGCAGCATGGGTTGAAGGTATTGGCTGTTATCCCGGAGAGTCCTGCTGCAGATTTGGGGATTGAAGCAGGAGAGACGTTGTACAAGGTGAATGGTAAGTTAGTACATTCGCCGGAAGAGTTGCATCGCGCTCTGCGGATGAACCCGGCTTTTTGCAAACTTGAGGTGCGAAATCACCAGGGAGAAAGCAAGTTCATGCAACGGGCGATCTATGAAGGGGAGCATCATCAGCTTGGGATCATTATGGCACCGGACAATCACGAGGTATGGGCAATTCGATTACGTCCACTGACGCTGTTCCATATCATAAATCTCAAATTGTTTGCTCGTCTGAAAAAACCACACAGGGATGAAGTTCCACTGGCGTTACCGCCTGCTCCTGTGGTTAGTGACAAAGGGTCCATAGAGATGTAACTAAGCATATGGGATTGAATATGTTGCATAAATCAAGTAATGAAAAAGGTATTTCCGAGCGCCGTCGCAGGCAAGGGAAATACCTTTTTTTGTTATTTTTTTAACATAAAGATGGCGATTTGAGTCCGATCACGCAAGCTCAACTTGCCGAGAATATCCGTGACGTAGTTTTTGACGGTGCCTTCACTGAGGAACAGTTTGGCGGCAATTTCCTTATTGGATAGCCCCTCCGATATGGCCTCGGCAACCGCCAGCTCCATACGTGTCAGTCCATAGGCTTCGATTGGATTCTGTGTCAGGGGAGTCGTAGCAGGACGAAGAAGTCCTGTTAGCTTGCGAGCAATATCCGGATGAATTAACATATCGCCGTTATGTACGGTCTTGATGCCTTGAATGATCCGCTCAGGCGGGACGTTTTTGAGCAAATAACCGCTTGCCCCATTCTGTAATGCCTGAATAATATACTCATCGTCGTCAAACGTAGTCAGCATGAGCACCTGGATTTCAGGAAAACGTACCTTGATAAGTTGTGTGCCTTCGACTCCGTCACATTCCGGCATCCGAATATCCATCAACACCACGTCCGCAGGCGTTCCTGCTTCAAGCAATTCCAGCGCTTCCTGTCCATTGGAGGCTGTGCCTGTAACGCGAATGCCGGAGCCCAGTTCGAGTAGTACTTTAAGGCTCTCACGAATGAAGTAATCATCGTCCACAAGAATCAGTTGGATAAGTGGAGGGTGGGCTGCATCACTCTTTTGGTTCACATCATTCCGTTCGGACATGAGAACATTCACTTCCTTTTTCAGAGTATATCAACTTTGTTCGTTATTGGAATGCGTGTAATCACCGTATACGGATAAGCCGATTGGATCTCCAAGGCTCCTCCCACCATTTGTGTGCGCAGACGCATGCCTTCCTGTCCTATGCCATTTCCCTTAGTCGAATGGGGATTGATACTGCCATCATTACTTACGCTCATACAGACTTTCTGATCCCCGAACACCAACTCCACTGAGATTGAAGAGGCATTTCCATGCCGCAGTGCATTCGTTACGGCTTCTTTGACATTTTTGTACAAAACGATTTGTATGCTGGGATACAGCACATGGGATGGGCCATGAACTTCATAATGTGTCTTCACGCCAGTATCTCTGCCCACTTCCTCAAGGAGGCGATCCAGTGCGTAGGCATTGGATACATAAGAATCCGGCTGCAGTTTGTGCAGTGTGCTGCGCATATCATCCATACTGGTGGCCAATTGATCACGAATCTGTCTCACCATTTCTGTTCCCTTTTCCTGATCTCGGGGGAGGGTCAACAGGGCGGCTTCCGACATCATTTTGGTGCGAATAAGTCGATGGCCGATATCGTCATGAAGCTGTCTTGAGATGCGGGTACGTTCCTCTGCCTGAGCCGCTCCTTCAAGTTGCTTTGTAAATAACAGCAGTTGCGCACGCGCTTCTTGTAGCTCGTAATGTTTGCTGCGAAGCTCGTCGTAGACTTGTTCCAGTTGTCCGCGGCTGCTGGCCGTTCTTGATCCCTGCCAGGACAGAGCCGCTGTGATGAGCACAAACAGGTTGCCAAGAACCATCGCTGTTGTCTCTGCGGAGAATAGAGCAGTGGCGTTTGTATACAGTGCAGTTAACCCTGGCTGCCACGCCTGTGGGTCAGAATAATGCCAATGCAATGCAATATTGCTTACCACAAGCTGACTTCCAAACATCAGCCACCGCCGGCTCCCCTCCAGTCTGTACATATACACGTATAGCACGGATAGAGAAAGGAATAACATGAATGGTCCATACGAAGCAATCAGCCAACAGCTCCAGAGTATTTCGGCCAGAAGCAACAGCCATTGCTGTGCACTTGAACGGGTGAAATCTTTCCACACGGAGAGACCAAGCGCGATGATGATATACAGGGTATAGACGGCGTCGTTTTCCAAGGGTAGCATCAACAGGTACAGCACTGCTGGAACGATAATTAATCCGTATTGCAGAAACCGCATCGGCATATGGTTGTGACATCCTTTATATAAAAGTGGAGTAGAAAATCTCTCGGTAATGCGCCCTTGATTATACCATAAGCAGCATTCGAATCAGGAGATGACTTAAGTCACCTTCGATTCATGACTTTTCGTACCTTCGCTACAGATTACGATCCGTTACAATAAAATTATGAAATCCAGCGGCGAAAGCCGAAACGGAAGAGGGGCGAAAAAGGGATGGGGATACTTGAAGTGGATCATGTTGTGAAACGATACGGCAGCAGGCTGTCCGTGGATCATTTGAACCTTAGTGTTGGAAAAGGCGAAATTTTTGGATTGCTCGGTCCCAATGGAGCAGGAAAAAGTACCACCATCAGCATGATTGCAGGGCTCCTGAATATGGATCAGGGCGAAATCAGATTAGACGGGATATCGGTCAAGGAGCGACCGCTTGAAGTAAAGCGCAAGATCGGACTGGTTCCGCAGGATCTGGCTTTATATGAAACGATGACTGCAGCGGAGAATGTTACTTTTTTTGCCAGACTGTATGGACTGCGTGGAAAATTGCTTAAGGAGAGGGTACAGGAATCCCTTGAATTTGTAGGGTTACAGGATAAAGCAAAGGATGCTCCCGCAACCTTCTCCGGCGGTATGAAACGCAGGTTAAACATCGCATGTGCGATTACACATCGCCCGGATCTGATTATTATGGATGAACCGACAGTTGGCATTGATCCGCAATCTCGGAATCATATCCTTGAATCGGTACGCACACTCAATAAGATGGGTTCAACGATCATATATACAAGTCATTACATGGAGGAAGTTGCTGCGATTAGTCACCGGGTTGCGATTATGGATCAGGGACGAATCATTGCCTGTGGGACTGAAGCAGAGCTGAGAGAACGGGTAGCATCGGAGGAAAAAGTAGTACTCTCCACTTCCGGTATCGGTCCTGACGTCGTGGAAGAACTGAAACTTCACCCCCGCGTCCGGATGGTAGACGTTTCAGAGAATACACTGACCATTACGCTGCCTTCGGCACAGCAGGATCTCCAGGATCTGCTTTTCATTTGCAGCAAACATGAAATATCCATTCAGTCGCTCAAGGTGGAAGAGCCGGATCTGGAAACGTTGTTCCTCAATCTGACCGGGCGTACGCTTCGGGATTAGGGGGAGCGAGAGATGAATATATGGCATATTTGCATCTTTGAATTGAGACGTATTCTTAAGATTCGATCTGTAGTGTTGAACCTGTTCATTCTGCCATTATTATTGATTTTCATATTGGGCACGGCCCTTTCCAGTACGATGGGTACGGCGGATGATGTTATTCCGGATACAGTACGTGTGGGGATAATCCATATGAATTCCGAATCAGGCGGAGGACCAGATACGCTTAATCAAGCGCTGGATACATTCGTGAACTCTCCAGTGGTAGCGGAGATGGTTAAAGTTCAGTACTTTACAACAGAAGAAGAGGCTGTCTATTCGCTGCGTACCAGCAAGTTGGACTTTGCCGTAATGATTCCTTCGGATTTTGAACAGAACGTGATGATGGGGAAAAAGGCCCGGTTACAGTGGATTCGAGGAAAGGACAACACACTTAATACGTTGGGTGAAACTTTATTCACACGTTTTACGGATGAATTGAACCGACAGATGGCGATTACCAAAGTGCTCGGTCCGGAAGTGATTGCTGCCATGGCCGCTTATTCGGAGTCTGGTGCGGCTAATTCCACCTCCATTGCTGTCATTAATCCCGGTAAGACAGGTACGGCGTATAGTGCCTCCCAATACTATGCAGCATCCATGCTGGCGATGTTCATGTTGTACTCAGGCATGACAACCAGCACCAGCCTTTTTGGAGAGCGTGATAACAAAACGTTAATTCGCCTTCAGGCTGCGCCTATAGGCAATGGAGTTATTTTCGCTGGCAAAATTGCAGGAAATAGTCTGCTCGCTTTCTTGCAAGCAACGACGATTATCCTTATGACATATTGGCTCTACGGTGTGGATTGGGGAACGCATCCTTGGTATATCGTGCTGACTTGTGTGTTCATCACATTGGCATCCATGACGCTTGGCGTGATCGTAGCATTGGTATGCAAAAGCACGGCTTCGGCCAGTGCTTCCATACAAGGTATCATCGTTATCATGACATTCATCAGCGGTGGATTCATGCCCATTCCGATTGATTTCGTACAACGGATTAGCGGATTTACGGTTAATCACTGGGCGCTCCAGAGTTTTCTGAGAATGATGCTGGATGCACCTGTAGGAGAGATTGTGTACAGCATTCTAATGTTAGGCGTGGTATGCGTTGTATTGTTGTTCATCTCAGGATTGATCTATAGAAAGGCAGGATACCGATATGAATAGTCTACACATCGCCTGGTTGATGATCAGACGTACACTTGGCCGTAAAATGGGCTTCATTACGTTTCTGTTTCTGCCTTGCCTGGTGGTTACGGGAGCGGTTGCCCTTTTTGGAAGTGAGCAGAGTACACGGACTGTCATTCCCTACGTCAATGAGGATACAGGGGTAGCAGGGACATGGATGATTAATGAACTTGCTGGCAAAGAGGAGTATCTGCTCAAGCCAATGAACAATGAAGCAGAAGTGAAGGAAGCTATTGCTCAGCAAAAAGGAAGTTCTGGCATCATCATTCCGGCACGTTATACGGAGGATCTGTTTCAGGGTAAGGCCACCGAAATTCAACTGGTAGAACTGCGCATAAGTGAAGGTTCCTATACACTACGAGCGGCTGTTGAAGGTTTGACTAGCGGCCTGCAACAATCTGCTTCAGCTGTTAAGGTAGCGGCAGGTCGAGTCTCAAGTGAGACTGACATAGTGGAGAGCACACAGAAGTCGTTTGAACTGTTATTAGAGGAGATAGGAAAGCAACAGGTTTCTGGTGAAGGCACAGATCTGCAGATCTATCCCAAGTCAGGCCTGAACAATGTGACTGGATTTACAATCATGTTTATGATGGGCCTGCTGACCAGTGCAGTTGCTGTGATTATGGAAGATCGCAGGAAACGCACGATGGCTAGAGTATATACGGCACCCGTACGCGCATATGAGATTGCGCTTGGCAATTTCCTGGGCAGCTTTGTCATTGGCATGATTCAGATTGTTCTGGTTTTGGGAGTCAGCAGGTGGCTGCTGCATTATGATGCGGGTATCCCTTTTGGAATTCATTTCATGATCTTGGCGGCATTCATGCTGGTCTCGATGGGGATTGCGAGTACGGTTGCAGGATTAATCCGTAATCCCAAAAATGCGAACATGCTGAATTCACTCGTCATTATGCCAACTTGTATGATAGGTGGTTGTTTCTGGCCGATCTCGTTGATGCCTGATTATATGCAGAAGCTCGCCAACTTTGTCCCACAGAAATGGGCGATTCAGGCGGTAGAAACGATCTCCGCTGGCGGTACGTTATCGGATATTACACTGCCACTATTAATATTGTTCGGAATGGCTGCCATTTTGTTGACGGTTGGTTCTGCGATTCTGCGTCCCAGTCAACCGGGTGTGGATGCATAAGGTAATGCTGAATTCTGAAGAAACCGAACGCACATTTGCATTCGGTTTCTTTGATATTAGTGGGGAGGTATACATATGTCTGTTGCTATCGAACTATGAGAGTTGTTAGTCTGGAACTGAACTGGACAGGTTACAATTTGTCACGTATGATATGTTGCAGCCAGCACATAACAAGGCATGAGGTTTTTCTATGTAAATGTAGATGTTAATAGTTTAGATGTTAAACAGAAAGAAGGGTAGAAGCTTTATGACAATTATAGGAATAGATCTTGGAACAACGAATAGTTTGGTATCATGCTGGGTCAATGGGGAATCCGTTATTATCCCGAATGCCCTTGGGAATCGATTGACACCCTCAGTGGTAAGTGTGGATGACAATGGAGAGATAGTAGTAGGCGAGGTCGCCAAAGAGCGGTTGATCACGCATCCATCAAATACTGCATCTGTATTTAAAAGGTACATGGGAACAAGCAGAACGTTTAGTTTGGGTACATATCAATTTTTGCCTGAAGAGTTGTCAGCTTTTGTTTTGAAATCTTTGAAAGCTGATGCTGAAGCCTATTAGGTGTTGAAGTCACAGAAGCTGTCATTAGTGTTCCGGCATATTTTAGTGATACTCAGCGAAAAGCTACCAAACGTGCTGGACAACTGGCAGGAATGAAAGTTGAGCGACTGCTCAGTGAACCAACCGCTGCAGCCATTGCGTATGGCTTGCATCAACAGAAACCAGAGACAAAATTCCTTGTTTTTGACCTTGGAGGGGGAACCTTCGATGTATCCATCCTGGAGCTGTTTGACGGCATTATGGAAGTGAAATCAGTAGCAGGGGATAACTTTCTGGGAGGAGAGGATTTTACTGAACTGATTACGCATTGGTTCTTGAATCATCACCAAATTCAGCAGAATGATATGTCTGACAAGGCACAGATGGCGCTTTGGAAGCAGGCAGAGCTATGCAAGCAGGCATTAAGTGAAGGGCGTGAAGGAACGATGACCTTGACACTTGAAGATGGCGTGAAAGAGATGAGCATTGAGCGTGCACAATTTGAACAGTTAGCGAAACCGCTACTTGCTAGGTTGCAAAAGCCCGTGGAACGTGCGCTGCGTGATGCCGCCGTGCAACTCAATGAATTGGATGCTGTCATTCTTGTCGGAGGAGCAACGCGCATGCCTGTAATCTATTCGTTTACGGGCAAACTGTTTAGCAGACTACCAGCAAATTACTTGCATCCGGATGAAGCTATCGCTATTGGCGTGGGAATTCAAGCTGCTATGAAAGCTCGCCATGCTGACGTGGAAGAGGTTATTCTGACGGATGTAAGTCCATATACGTTGGGGACTTCGGTGTTAAAATCCTTAGGCAACGGTCGATATGAATCAGGTATTTTTGACCCAATCATTGAACGGAATACGGTTGTTCCGGTAAGCAGGGTTAAACGTTATTACACGTCAAGGGACCATCAAACTGAAATTTCTGTTGATGTTTATCAAGGGGAAAGTCGCCTAGTTGAAAACAATATTAAACTTGGTGAATTGACTATTAATGTGCCATCTGCACCGGAGGGCGAACAGGCTATAGATGTTCGCTTCACCTACGATATTAACGGCATATTGGAAGTGGAGGTATCTTCCGTGGATACGGGTGAGAAGAAAGTGGCTATCATAGAAGAGAAAGAAAGCGGTCTGTCCCAAGAAGAGATTGCCCAACGTTTCAAAGAGTTGGAGTCTATCAAAGTGCATCCTCGTGAACGCATGGAGAACCGGCATCTCTTGGCGCGTGGAGAACGCTTGTACGAAGAAACTTTGGCGGAGCAACGTTTAGTGATCCTGGATGCCATGTTGGAGTTTGAACAGAAGTTAAAACAGCAAGACCATCGTGAAATTAAGAAGGAGGCAGAAAAATTGAAGGAGACGTTGGATCGAATTGAAAATAGTCAGCGATTATGGTGAGAAGTGTAACATCATAACGAAAAGCACGGTCTTGTTCGAAGAGGAACAGAGAGATCGTGCTTTTTAATGTTTTAAATGATGAGAAAACATGGAAGCAGTTTTAACTGTGAAAATTAAGGTTGGAGCTGACGCAAGACAGTAATTTCCACTCGACGGTTCTTTTGTCTTCCAGCAGGTGTGGTATTGTCACCCGTTGGGCGAGTATCCGCATACCCGGCATACTGGAAACCGTCAGGGTTGAGCTTCTCTGTATCCAGAAAGAATCGTAATACAGACAGTGCGCGTTCACCTGAAAGTTGCCAGTTATCTGTATAGGCTGAGTTTGCCCCCACAGGAATATTATCGGTGTGACCCTCAATGCTGACAACGGTGTTCAGATCACGGAACAGGCTGGCAAGCTTACTGAGCGTTGGTGCTGCACCATCCTTTAGAGCGGCCTGTCCCTGGTCAAAAAGGAAACGATCACTTAGGGTAATGGATAGGCCCTGTGGCTTGTCCGCAACAAAAATCTGATTTTCCAGTTTATTATCCTCGATATATTGGGTAATCACATTGAACAGATTTTGCAGTTCCTGTTCCTGTGATCTGAATTGCTCTTCCCGCTCTGTGAGAGGCTTGTCGTCATCTTCTGGCGTGGCAGTCCCGGAATCGGAAGGCGTTCCTTCACCCTGAACCTCGGATGGTGGGGTCTCTGTAATCGCCTGTCCGGGTTTCTCACCGAGTCCTTCACCAAGCTCAAGTACAGAGTCGGACGCGTTGAATGTATTTTGTAAGGATTGAGTAACGACGTCATATTTACCGGAATCCAGATTGCTCATGGCGTACATGATGACAAAAAAGATCAAAAGCAGGGTAATGAGATCGGCATAAGTAATCATCCAGCGATCCCGATGATCGACAGTTTCACGTTTTCCGCGCCTTTTACTGCGCCGACTCATCCAATCCCTCCTTTGCTAGGGGGCGTATGTGTTGACGATGCGTGAGGGTGAAGGACTCCAGTCTTTTGCGTACAAGCTGGGGATTCTCACCGTTCTGAATGGCAAGTACACCTTCCAGAAGCATTTCCATGGTCTGCACTTCGTCGGCACCTCTGGATTTGATCTTGGAGGCAATGGGCAAAAAGATAAGATTGGCACTGGCGACCCCATACAGGGTTGCGGTAAAGGCAACAGCAATGGCAGGTCCGAGTCCTGTGGGATCGGTCAAACTGCCAAGGACCTGAATAAGTCCCATCACGGTTCCGATGATCCCCATGGTTGGGGCATAACCACCAGCGGATTCAAATATTTTGGCATATCCCTCATGTTTTTGTTCAATTGAGTCAATTTCCATCTCCAGGATCTGGCGAACCACATCCTGATCCGTACCATCGACAACCATCTGAATACCATCTTGCAAAAATGGATGCGGATGATCCATAACCTTACGTTCCAATGCAAGTACACCTGAGCGGCGCGCGATCGAAGACATCTCGACCAGTTCTTCAACCCACAAGCCTGATTCATTATTGTTGCGTCCAAAAGCCATACGCAGGGCAGCAGGAATCGTACGCAGACGATGCGCTGGGAAACTGGCAACCACAGCAGCAATCGTTCCACCGAATACAATTAAAGCAGCCGTTTTTTGCAGGAGACCGGACAATTGACCGCCTTCCCACAAAAAACCGCTAATGACTGCGGCAATTCCGGCAATAATACCGATAAGTGTCGCAATATCCATAAATTAACCCACTCCTATCTTCATTTCACGTTTGCATCACTAAAACGAACGAGGTATAATTAAACGGGAACAAATATTCCTATTACTATAAGTTTTCCCATATGAAAATTCGGGGAACTTCGACAATATATAGTGACTATTATTTTAGACGATAGGGTGAGATACGGCAATGAGCGATATTATAATGAGCGACAAAACGTTCGAGATCGAGTCAGAGTTTTCTCCCCAAGGTGATCAGCCTGCAGCCATTAAAGAACTGGTGAAGGGTGTTCAGGAGGGGAAAAGGTATCAGACACTGCTGGGTGCAACGGGTACGGGTAAGACATTTACGATTGCCCAGACGATTGCTCAGCTGCAACGTCCGACGCTGATTATTGCGCACAACAAGACGTTGGCAGCGCAACTTGCAAGTGAGTTCAAAGATTTTTTCCCTAATAACATGGTTGAGTATTTCGTCAGTTATTATGATTACTTTCAGCCAGAAGCATATATCCCGTCCTCCGATACGTATATCGAGAAGGATTCAAGTATTAATGAAGAGATCGACAAACTGCGGCACGCAGCGACAAGTTCATTGTTTGAGCGCAGGGACGTCATCATAGTAGCGAGTGTTTCCTGCATTTATGGTTTGGGTTCACCGCACTCGTATTCAAGCATGTTGCTCTCACTTCGGGTAGGCATGGAGAAACCACGCAATCAGATTTTGTCCCGTCTGGTAGAGATTCAGTATCAACGGAACGATATTAACTTTGTGCGCGGAACATTCCGTGTCCGTGGGGATGTAGTTGAGATTTTCCCTGCCTCTAAGGGCGAACATGCGATTCGGGTTGAATTGTTCGGTGATGAGATCGAAAAAATTACGGAGATTGACGTGTTAACCGGAGAACTGATTGGCGAACGTGAACATATTGCCATCTTCCCGGCGTCTCACTTCGTAACACAAGAAGAGACGATGAAGGTTGCGCTGGTGAACATTGAGCGTGAACTGGAGGAGCGTCTTGAAGTGTTGCGTGAGCAGGGGAAATTGCTGGAGGCTCAGCGACTGGAGCAGCGCACACGATACGATATCGAGATGATGAAGGAAGTCGGATTCTGTTCAGGGATTGAGAACTATTCCGGTCCGCTGACTTTCCGCGAACGCGGTGATACGCCCTACACACTGATGGATTACTTCCCGGATGACATGTTGATTGTGGTCGATGAGTCTCATGTGACGCTGCCACAGATCCGTGCGATGTACAATGGTGACCAAGCGCGGAAGACGGTATTGGTTGAACATGGTTTCCGTCTGCCGTCAGCGCTGGATAATCGTCCACTCAAATTCGACGAGTTCGAAGGCAAGATGGATCAGATTATCTATGTATCGGCCACACCAGGTCCTTATGAGATTGAGCATACGGATACGATGGTGCAACAGATTATTCGTCCAACCGGACTACTTGATCCAATTATTGAACTGCGTCCAACGAAGGGACAGATCGATGACTTGATCGGTGAGATTAACGACCGGATTGCCAAAGACGAGCGTGTGTTGATCACAACATTAACGAAGAAGATGTCCGAGGACCTGACAGATTATCTCAAGGAGATTGGAATTAAGGTTCGTTACCTGCACTCCGAGATCAAAACGTTGGAACGGATGGCGATTTTACGTGATCTAAGGCTGGGCGTTTTCCATGTTCTAATCGGAATCAACTTGCTCCGGGAAGGTCTCGATCTGCCCGAAGTATCTCTCGTAGCCATATTGGATGCTGATAAAGAAGGATTCCTGCGTTCCGAACGCTCACTGATCCAAACGATTGGTCGTGCAGCACGGAACAGCGAGGGTCGCGTCATTCTATACGGTGACAAAGTGACTGATTCGATGGACAAGGCGATTAAGGAAACAGAACGTCGTCGTGCGATTCAGATCGAATACAACGAGAAACATGGCATTACACCACAGACGATCCGCAAAAAAGTGCGTGATGTGATTGAGGCAACCAAAGTTGCCGAATCTAAGAAAGACTATCTCACAGGCGCAGCCGAGAAGATGTCGAAGAAAGATCGCCAGGCACTTATTCAGCGCCTAGAGGTAGAGATGAAAGATGCAGCCAAAAACCTGCAGTTTGAGCGTGCTGCCGAGCTTCGCGATGCGTTGTTGGAACTTCGCGCTGAATAAGATACTGCTCATTCATATGCTTCAGTAAAGATGGATTTGTAACAAGAGAACGGCCAATTGGCCGTTCTCTTGTTGAGTAAGGAAATCATCTATATCTACCGATAATAAGAGATGTTGAAATCTTGAAATCAGGTCTATACTGATAGAAAAGTTGAAATTGGTTAAAAGGTTTATAGGAAAGCATTTGGGAGTCGTGTCCCCCTGAGAGCCAAGAGCGCCCGGTGTTGACCTCGGAGCCGAGCCGAGGCAATGGCGACCTGTCGCGAACGTGGCGAAGCCGAGAGCGTCCTGGTGTTGAACTTGGAGCCGAGCCAAAGGCAATGGCGACCTTGTCGCGAACGTGGCGAAGCCGAGAGCGTCCTGGTGTTGAACTTGGAGCCGAGCCAAAGGCAATGGCGACCTTGTCGCGAACGTGGTGAAGCTGAGAGCGCCCCGGTGTTGACCTCGGAGCCGAGCCGAAGGCAATGGCGACCTTGCCGCGAACGTGGCGAAGCTGAGAGCGTCCCCTCGCAGTAGAGCGGCCGTATAAGGTTCCGGCAATTGGCCGGAACCTTATACGGAGCCGCGGGCACACGACCACCCTTCACATAGCACGACCCGACCCCTCACCGTTGCACCGTTTGTTTCGGGTGTCCAGAGGGCTGCGCCCTATGGGGCCCTCCCTTGGAAGGGAGGGTTTGGGAGGGATCGAAAGGTAAGGTTTGGATTAGTAAATTTGAGAGGATGAATACTATTGGCGAGCGATAACATTGTCATTAAAGGCGCACGAGCGCATAACCTGAAAAATATCGATATTACCATCCCGCGTGACCGCTTTGTTGTATTGACCGGTCTGAGTGGATCAGGCAAGTCCTCGCTGGCTTTTGACACCATCTATGCCGAAGGACAGCGACGTTATGTAGAATCATTGTCAGCCTATGCACGGCAGTTTCTCGGACAGATGGAGAAACCGGACGTGGATTCCATCGAAGGATTGTCTCCTGCCATTTCAATAGATCAGAAAACAACAAGTCGTAACCCGCGTTCCACGGTGGGAACCGTGACCGAAATCTATGATTATCTGCGTCTGTTATTTGCACGTGTGGGTCATCCACATTGTCCAGACCACGGGGTAGAGATCAGTTCCCAGACCGTAGAACAAATGGTTGACCGCATTATGCAATACCCAGAGCGTACCCGGTTGCAGATTCTGGCACCTATTATCTCTGGCCGTAAGGGCGAGCACAAAAGTGTATTTGCGGATGTGTCCAAGCAGGGCTTTGTTCGTGTACGGGTGAACGGGGAACTGCGTGACTTGTCAGAAGATATTCAATTGGAGAAAAACAAGAAGCATACGATTGAAGTCGTTGTTGACCGGATTGTCGTTAAAGATGATGTACAGGCGCGTCTGGCCGACTCTATTGAAACAGCACTGAATCTATCCGGAGGACAACTCCTGGTGGACATTATGGGTGAAGAAGAGCTGCGCTTCAGTTCCAACTTTGCCTGTCCGGTGTGCGGATTCAGTATTGAAGAACTTGCACCACGGATGTTCTCATTCAACAGTCCTTTCGGAGCTTGCCCGGATTGTGATGGATTGGGTGTCAAAATGATCGTTGACCCTGATCTGCTCGTACCGGATCGCAGCAAGACGATTGAAGACGGTGCTTTTGATGCTTGGACAGGTGGAACATCGACCTATTATCCGCAGTTCCTCAAGTCAGTATGTGAACACTTCAACATTCCGCAGAATGTGCCTGTCGAAGAACTGCCGGCTGAACAGATGAACAAGTTGTTACAGGGTACAGGTACGGAGAAAATCCGTTTCCGGTATGAAAATGATTTTGGACAACGCAAGGAAGCACTGGTTACCTTTGAAGGTATCGTCAATAACCTGGAGCGTCGTTACCGTGATACGGCATCTGAAGGTATCCGTGAATTCATTGAAGGTTACATGAGTGCGAAGCCTTGTGGTACGTGTAAAGGTCAGCGTCTGAAACGGGAAAGTCTCGCGGTTACGATTAATGATCACAACATGGCGTATGTGACTAGTTTGTCCATTGGTGAAGCTGGCCGATTCTTCGATACATTGGAATTGACGGAGAAAGAGCAGACGATTGCCAAGCTGATTTTGAAAGAGATCAACAGCCGTCTTGGTTTCCTGGTGAACGTAGGTCTGGATTACCTTACACTGAGTCGTGCTGCCGGAACGTTGTCCGGTGGGGAAGCTCAGCGGATCAGACTGGCCACACAGATTGGTTCCAGCCTGATGGGTGTACTGTATATTCTGGATGAGCCAAGTATCGGATTGCATCAACGGGATAATGACCGTCTGATCTCAACGCTTGCGCATATGCGGGATATTGGTAACACGTTGATTGTGGTTGAACATGATGAGGATACGATGATGGCTGCCGACTATATTATTGATATTGGCCCTGGTGCAGGTATCCATGGAGGTACCATCATGTCACAGGGTACACCGGAAGAGATCATGAATGATGAGAACTCCTTAACCGGTCAATATCTGAGTGGGCGCAAATTCATTCCTATTCGTACAGAACGTAGAAGTGTAGGAGACCGTTGGTTGGAAGTGCGCGGAGCCAAAGAAAATAACCTAAAGAATCTGAATGTGAAGATTCCTGTAGGTGTGTTTACTGCGGTAACAGGTGTGTCCGGTTCAGGTAAATCCACATTGATCAATGAGATCCTGTACAAAACGCTGGCACGTGATCTGAACCGTGCTCGGGTACGTCCAGGTCAGCATAAAGAAATTCGTGGTCTGGAACATATCGATAAAGTTATCGATATTGACCAGTCGCCAATCGGGCGGACACCTCGTTCCAACCCGGCTACGTACACAGGTGTCTTTGATGATATCCGTGATTTGTTTGCTCAGACGAACGAAGCCAAAGTACGTGGATACAAGAAAGGCCGGTTCAGCTTTAACATCAAAGGTGGACGTTGTGAAGCCTGCCGTGGAGACGGCATTATCAAGATCGAGATGCACTTCTTACCGGACGTTTATGTCCCTTGTGAAGTCTGCAAAGGCAAACGATACAACCGGGAAACGCTTGAAGTGAAATATAAAAACAGAAACATTTCCGATGTGTTGGAAATGACGGTTGAAGATGCAACCCAGTTCTTCGAGAACATTCCGAAGATCCATCGCAAAATGCAGACACTGATGGATGTGGGTCTGGGTTATATTAATCTGGGACAGCCTGCAACTACATTGTCTGGTGGTGAAGCCCAGCGGGTGAAACTTGCTTCCGAGCTGTATCGCCGCAGTACGGGGAAAACGATCTACATTCTCGATGAGCCGACAACCGGTTTGCATGTCGATGATATCGATCGTTTGCTGAACGTATTGCACCGTCTGGTTGATTCTGGGGAATCGGTGCTAGTGATCGAGCATAACCTGGATGTGATCAAAACGGCAGACTATGTTGTCGATCTGGGTCCAGAAGGCGGTAGCGGTGGAGGAACCATTGTTGCAACTGGAACACCTGAGGATATTATTAAAGTGGAAGCTTCCTATACAGGCAAGTACTTGAGGCCGGTTCTGGAGCGGGATACCGAGCGGAGCAAGGCGCTTCAATTGGTGGACTAAGTCCTTGTAGTCGAGATTATTGAACAATAAACGATAGTGAATAGGCCCTTCTTTTCGAAAAGTGTGAGGCATTGGACTACGATCTGATGTGTTCTGCTTCCGACAGGAAGGGTTTTAATTTTGGAGTATGTAGAGCCTTCCTCAGACTTATAATGTTTTCGTGAAAGTGTTTACATATGTGTAGGGACAAGCGTTGAAGGAATATTCGACCAAATTGGATTTTTTTCATTTTTATGGATGATAGGTCTTGCATTACAAGCAGGGTACAGATAACATAGAGGAAGATATTAGGGTATGCGTTAGCTGTTCAACTATGGTGAGGAGGTCTGTCTATCCATGCTGTTTGCAGAAGCTGCCACGGCGAGTACATCGAATTTTAATGCATTTGATATTTTTGTCATCTTATTTACGATCCTGATTTTTATCGGAGTCGTTCGCCTGCTTCGGGCACCGAAGAAGAATCTGTTTGCGATTGGGTTTGCAATAGTCAGCCTACTGGTATTTCTAATGACAGATTATGCGATGATAACCGGTTGGTTTGCTCAGTAGGAATGCTACTGAAGTGGATGGAATGTAAGCAAAAGAGGTACAGACGAACACTTTCCAGAGAGACATGGAGGGTGTTTTTTTCATTTAGTTTGAAGGATTGAAGAGGATTCTATCTTCTCTACCAAAATAGGGACTTAAAACAATTGTATATCCAGATTTTGTATGATACATTGAAGGATACCGGAATTGCAGATGAGAGAAAGAGAGAATAGATTCAGCGATGAATCCGATGTCGAGTCGCGCAAGAAGGATGTATAGAGAGGGTCAGGTGAGATAATGAGTGTGATGGGTAAAAAGGGGATAGCCATACTGATGGCTGCTGTACTCTCAATTAGTGTGGCGGCAACGGCTGGTGCGGCAGAATCCAAAACGGCAATGCAAGCCAAAGTAGTAGATGGTCAAGTCTATGTGAACACGAAGGATCTGGTCAAGGCATTTGGTGGAAGTGGACAATATGATGCCAAATCCGGAACGTACACGTACAAGGGAAGTGAAGCCATTCCCAAAGTGATTGAAAAAGTGTCTCCTTCGATCGTAGGCATTATTGGGAAATCTACCGAAGTGCAGGACGGTGCAACATCAGACGACCGTTATAATCTTGCACATGGTACAGGGGTCATTATTCGTTCCAACGGATGGATCGTGACGAATGCTCACGTGGTTGATGGATTAGAGAATCCGGTGGTCGTAACGACGGATGGCAATACATACAAAATTACGAAAACATACAGTGATGCACTAAGTGATCTGGCGCTAATCAAAATCAATGCTAAATCACTTAAACCGGCGAGCTTCGCCAAAGCCTCACAAACCTCTGTTGGTGAGACGGTGATCGCTATAGGTACGCCGATTTCCTTTTCATTGCGCAACTCAGCAACGGTAGGGGTAATTAGCGGCTTGAATCGTGGTGTTGAGGCGACCTACCGGTTGATTCAGACTGACACGGCCATTAACCCAGGAAATAGCGGAGGACCGCTGGTCAACCTGAAGGGTGAAGTGGTCGGTATTAACTCCATGAAATTCTCTGCGGTCGGCGTAGAAAGCCTGGGATTTTCGATTCCGGTGGATACCGTTCAATATATCATCGATCAGTTTTTTAAATATGGAAAAATAAAACGAGCAAGTCTGGGGTTACAGCTGGAAGAAAGCTGGTCTGCTATTGTGGGCTTGCCTACAGATGACCCATTAACGATTACGGGCGTACTGTCTCCTGAAGCGAAGAAAGCCAAAATCAAAGAGGGCGATGTCATCTATAGTGTGGCAGGCACACGTGTGTCCTCTGTCGTGGATATCAATGAGTTGCTCAAAAAGTATCTGCCTGGGCAAAAGGTAAAGCTCTTGATGCAAACGGATGGTGATATCGTCACCCGTACGGTAGTGCTTGCTGATCGTGCGGACATCCAGGACGAGGAAGATCAAGCGTTCCTTGCAGATGAAGAATAATATAGCCCGGCAATCAACCCGGATGGAGAGAGGACGAAAGAACGGAATGAAAAAGTCATGGATACGTGTGCTGAGCACAGGTGTATTAACCGGGATGCTGACTATTGGCGCGGCACTGCCTGTATGGGCATCTGATCTGACGACGAGTGAACTGCGGGTCAAAGCGGGTAGCACGAGCGCCTACATTAACGGCGATAAGCAGGCCATAGCCAAACCGTACAAGGTCAAGGGAGTAACGATGGTGCCTGTGGGTGTATTCAAGAAAGCATTTGGCAGCGAAATCCGATTGGAGAAAAATGATGTCGTCAAAATCAAGGAAGGTCCGCACACGGTCACGCTAACGATTGGCAGTACGATTGCTTGGGTGGATGGTGTGAAACATGAGATGGGTGCCGCTCCCAAGATGGTGAATGGCGTACTCATGGTCCCACTTCGTCCGGTTGCTGCCGGTATCGGAGCGACGCTTGCTCCAAACAGTTCGGGAGAAATGGTGATTCGTCTGTTGCAAACCGATGATTCGGTGGACGATGAGGATGGTACCCATTTGGACGAAGGCAAAACCAGAATCGGTAACAGCTTTTACGGTTGGTCCATTAACTACCCGGCAGATCTCATGGTCTTCCAGACTGGTGAGCAGGAGCGCATGATAACTTTCGGCGCAGCGGACAACAGTTATTATCTTGAAGTGTATGTCAGTGACCAGGATGTGGCTCTGGATTCGGATGATTTGTTGCAGCAACTCGTGCAGGAGGCCAAGCAATCGGGAGATACGGTGCTGGATCGTGAAGCGGTGTCAAAAGGCAAGACGCCTCATGCACGGATTATTGTGAAAGATGTAGACGGCATGTTGTGGGAGATGCGCCAGTATCGGAGCGAAGGCCGTCAATATGATGTGTACCTCGCGGATTACGAAGCCCTGAATTATAAAGATCTGGGCAAACGCGCGGCACTGCTCAATTCATTCCAGCCAACCTATGCAGAGTCGGATCGAACGATCAAGGATCTGTCCACCGTAGATAATGGCATGCGCTCCGCGTGGAATGATGACTATGGTATCGAATTGAAGATTCCTGCAGGATGGTCAATGGACAACAATCAGATGATCTATGAAGCCAAGGATGGTGCGTATCTGCAATGGCGTGTTACTTCGGCGAAGGCAGGTACAACAGTAAAAGATTGGAGCGGCCAACTGGATAAGTGGATGCGCGAGACATTTACACCAGAGAGTTACGAGCCAATTGGCTCATATACGATGGATATCTCGGGAGAGACTGCCGAGGTGAATGAATTCCGTTATAACTTTGGCGGGGGTTGGCAGACCGAGTTCGATGTTCTTTTGCAGAAGAATGGGTATCGATATTATGCAGAGTATACGTTCCCTGAGGAGCAGGTTGCGGATCGGGCATGGTTTGAACGGATTATGAAGAGCGTGGAGATTGATTTTGATACGGTTGCCGATAATTTCGGTCAGCTGGATGAAGATCCTTATTTGACAGACAAAACGAAGACACTTACACGTACGTCCAAACGTTATAAATACAGTGTGGATATTCCGCGTTACTGGACGCCGTATAGTGATCGATTCGAATATTCACCTGTGGTGTACACCTTTACCGGCGGAGAATTCTCCATTGCGGCGAGCGAAGACAAGTCGATCGAAATGACGGTAAGTCAACTGAGAGAAGCTTATGCGGAAGCGACCAAAACCCGTAAGAACTTCAAGTTGCTTCGCAGTGAGGAACTGACGTTTGCGGGTGTGCCTGCATTTTCCTTTACGTATCATGAACTGGACAAGGGAGTGCCATATGCGGGTCGCCAGATCGTGTTTGAAAAGGACGGAACAACCTATACAATCACAAGTGGTCTGAATGATGCCAATAAGACAGAAGTCCAGGCAGCCGCCTTGGAAAAAGCAGTGAACTCATTTACATTTATTAAATAATTGTAGTGGAGCCGGAGGGTCAAAGGACCTTTCGGTTTTTTTGTCGTGCTGGAAATGAAAATGGTAAACGGTTTTTTCAGGAAAGCGTAGAAGAGTCGGTGCAGAAGTGGTACACTATACTAGTTCAGGAGTTATGACTGCTGATCTGATGAATATGGATGACTGTAAGGTTGGAGTTCAGGCAATACAGACATAATGTATAGATATAGCAATACAGTGACAATGCAGGTGTACCGGATTAGGTACAGGTTTAGCTTGACGTGTTCAGATATTTAAGGATATAGGGATGAAATCCGGCGGATAGCCGGTTATGGGGAGGATCTACATGAAAACAGCAACAATACGAAGAGAAGACGTTGAACTTCTGGCACCCGCTGGTGACTGGGATTGTATGCGTTCGGCGGTAGCCAATGGCGCAGATGCAATTTTCTTCGGAGTCGAAAAGTTTAATGCACGGGCACGGGCGAACAATTTCCGCATGGACGAGCTGCCGGAGATTATGGCGTTTTTGCACAGTTATGGCGTAAAAGGTTTTTTGACCTTTAATATATTGATTTTTGAAAATGAATTGACGGATGCCAAAGAACTGATTGATGCATGTGTCGATGCTGGCGTGGACGCTGTAATTGTTCAGGACTTGGGTTTGGTGAAGATGATCCGCGAGATCTCGCCGGATTTCCCGATACATGGTTCAACACAGATGACGATTACGTCACCAGAAGCGGTTGAGTTTACGAAGCCGTTTGATATGGAACGTGTCGTTCTGGGACGGGAGAACAACCTGAAGCAGATCCAGAAGATTGGTGAGCAGGCGAAGCTTCCAATGGAAGTATTTGTTCATGGTGCGCTGTGTGTATCCTACTCGGGGCAGTGTCTGACTTCCGAAATGTGGGGAGGACGTTCGGCCAACCGTGGGGAGTGCGCACAAGCTTGTCGTCTTCCATACGACCTGATGGTGGATGGAGAGCACAAACCGATGGGTGATGTAGCCTATCTGTTGTCTCCGAAGGATCTGGCAGCGATTGATCTGATGCCGGAACTGATCGAAGCAGGAGTAACTTCTTTTAAAATTGAAGGACGTCTCAAAACGCCGGAATACGTAGCAAACGTAGTAAGCAAATATCGTAAAGCGATTGACCGTTATTTTGATGGAGATAACACGCCGCCAAGCAAGGAAGAAGTTCGCGAATTACAACAGAGCTTCTCCCGTGGATTTACGCATGGTTTCCTGAGCGGTACAAACAACAAAGAACTGGTGGATGGAACATTCCCGAAAAGCCGTGGTGTCTACCTCGGTCGTGTAGATCAAGTATTGCGCGATGGTGTGGTTCTGAAGCTGGATGCACCTGTGAAACGTGGAGACGGGATTGTATTTGACGCCGGAGATCCGACTCAGAAGGAAGAGGGCGGACGTGTATACGATGTGCGTCGCAAAGGCGTAAAACTCGAAGGCGAAGCCGAAGAGGGCTGGATCGTTGACGTTGTGCCAGGCCGCAGTGACGTTGATCTGCGTCGCGTGAAAGTTGGCGACAAAGTGTGGAAAACGAATGACCCGGCGTTGGACAAACGTCTGCGTCAAAGTTTCGAGACTGAGAAGCCGTACCGCGTATTCCCAGTGAAAGTAAAAGTTATCGGCAGCCCGGGGCAGCCGCTTAGCACGTGGTGGACAGATGTGCAGAAGGGCACGACCGTCCGTATTGATTCCGAGATGGAACTGGACATCGCACAGAAGCGTCCAATGACACATGAATTGCTCGAAGAGCAGTTCGGACGTCTGGGAGGCACCGTGTTCCAGTTGGAAGGAATGGACGTCAACCTTCACGGTGACGTCATCATCCCAATGCGCGAGTTGAATAACATTCGCCGTCAGGCGGTAGAACAACTCGCGGGCGAGCGTCCTAAACCGCCCGTCTACGTGAAGCGGGCGGTAGATGTGTACGGCGATTCGGTTAAACCAGCATCGCCAGTCGCTCGCGGTCAAGCAGAACTGACCGCGCTCTGTCGCAGCCTACCACAAGTGGAGGCAGCGATTGAAGCAGGAATCGGCATGATCTATGCCGACTTCGAGTTTATCAAGCAGTTCCCGGCAGCCGTGGAAGCTGTGCATGCCGCTGGTCGCAAGATCGCGTTGGCAACACCGCGTATTCATATGCCAGGGGAGAACGGATATCATAACAACATCCTGCGTCTGAAGCCGGATGCAGTATTGGTACGTAATACAGGAGCACTGTACTTCTACCTTCGTCACCGGATGGAAAACCCGGATGCGAAGCACCCGGAACTGATCGGTGACTTCTCATTGAACATCGCCAATCACAAAGCAGTAGAATTGTTCCTGGAAGCCGGATGTGACTGGATTACCCCATCCTATGACTTGAACATTCAACAAATGGTTGATTTGCTGGGCCACTCTCGTACAAGTCAGACCGAAGTGGTTATCCATCAGCATCTGCCGATGTTCCACACGGAGCACTGTGTGTACTGTACATTCATGAGTGAAGGAACGGACTTCACGAACTGTGGACGTCCTTGTGAGGAACAGCGTGCATCCCTGCAAGACCGGATCGGCATGTCTCACCCTGTACGTGTGGATGAAGGTTGCCGTAATACGGTATACAACGCAGTGGAGCAGTCAGGTGCCGAGTATCTGACCAACTTTATGGATCTGGGTGTATCCCGTTACCGTGTGGAGTTCCTGGAAGAGACACCGGATCAGGTACGCGAAGTCATTGATCTGTACAACCGTGCATTGCGCGGTGAGATCAGTGGTACACAAGTGTGGAAAACACTAAAAGCAACGAACCAACTGGGCGTTACACGTGGTCAATTGGTGAAATAAACGGATTGTGTGTTACATCAACATTTACAAGCAAGCATGAAGCAACCCCAAACTCTGCTTTAAGGAGCTCTTGGGGTTTTTTTACATCATGACACAGGAGGCGAAGAAGCGTGGCGCCATTCACAATCATGGATATCAAATTGCTGTGCGGGGTCACGGCATTCAAGCGTGGAGAAGATTATAACCAATCTGGCAGGGTGACCAATCTGGTGGTCAGTGAAGATCAGCTCCATTACGAGGCACAGGTACGTGGATCGGAGCGTTATCAGGTGACGGTGGATGTAGATGGATTGGGTGAGATTGTAGCAGGCTGCAGCTGTCCGGGTGATGGCAGGCATTATGACTATTGCAAACATGTGGCTGCTGTTCTGTTGGCTATTCACGAATGGGGTGAGCAGCAGGAGCGTAATGCCACGCGTGATTCTGGAAAGACATCTCATTCTTCTAGAGTCCAAGGACCTGGTTCCACCAGCTCAGGTTCCAAGTCCAGGGTAGGGACGCTGGTCGAAGAGAGCATGTGGGAGCGCCCTCAGTTTGCTTCACAACGAGAGCAACTGAATAATGCTCCAGAGCCTCCTCCGGCTCACTTTGCCCAGGAAGGTCGTCCAAGCTCAGCTTCGGGTTGGGGCCGATCAGCAGATAAACCTTCTTACCGTACGGCGGATCAGATTCTGTCCATGTTTGCCAAGGATCGGAGAACGCTGCACGGAAATGATCGTAAATACACCGCTCCTGTCAGCCGATCCTCCTTACGGGAAGAGTTGCAGATTCAGTTTATACTCAAGCTGATACAAGTTCACAAGGGTGGTGGGAAACTCGCTCTTGAATTGAAAGTGGGTAACAAACGTCTGTATGTGGTGCAGAAAGTGAAGCAATTCCTGAACTGCATTGAGAAGGGCGAGCCAATGTCATTTACCAAGTTGTTCCACTATGATCCACTGTTGCATGTTTTCACACCGCAGGATCAGGCGATTCTCTCGATGCTTATTCGAATGAGACAGAGCGAGGAGGCATATCGCCAATCTATTTCCGGTTATTTGGGAGCTTCAGATGGACGTGATATTTTAATTGCTCCGCTCGTATGGAAACCGCTGCTGGAATTACTACTCCAGGCTGACAGCCGGATGGAGGGTACAGGATTCGCCAATGGACCACTCACGCTCGGTGAGGGAGTACTGCCTTTGTTTTACCGGATTGCCCAAGGAACAAATGAGGGATATCAGCTTGAAATTTCCGGACTGCGTGAGCTGATTCTTCTTCCTGCCTATGATGCTGCCGTAGTGGAAGGACAGTTGCATATGTTGGAACCAATGCAGATGCGAAGTCTGGAGGATTTGAGTGGGGCGCTCACTTCATATGGGATCAAGGAAAGCATCGATATTTCGACCCAGCAGGTGGATGAGTTTGTTCAGCATGTCGTGCCAGAACTGCGTACGCTCGGACATCTGTCCATTGATTCACAGGTGCGTGAACAGATTGCGGAACCGGAACTTTCCCCGAAGCTGTACATCGACTTCTATCGTGAACGGATCACAGCGCGTCTGGAATTCGACTATGAGGTCATGGTTATTAATCCGCTTGCAGAGTATTTAATAGACGAAGAAGAAAAAAAGGTTATTTTGGTGCGTGACCGATACAAAGAGCGGAATCTGATTGAACGGCTTGATCGATCCTTTCTCGAAAGGGATGGTAGTGTCTGGGCTAGTGAACGGGAAGATGCCATCTATGATGTCATGTATCATCTGGTGCCTGAACTTGAGAAACGGGTAGACATCTACATGCCGAACGCCGTGAAGGCGATGGTGCAATCCTATCCAACACCGCCGAAAGTACGAGCAGATTTGGGAAGAGGATTGGACTGGCTGGAGATTTCATTCGAGATGGAAGGTGTGGACGAGGAGGAGCTTCAGGAACTCATGCGTCGCATTGTGGAAAAGAAACCATATTTCCGTCTCAAGAGCGGTGTGTTTCTCTCGCTTGAAAATGAAGGTGCAGACAGTTTCGCTCATATGGCCGATTCCCTCGGACTGGGAGCAGGTGACATCAAGAGCAGCCATATCCTGCTGCCAGCTGTCCGGGCGTTACAATTGCCAGGCAGGGATGAGGTTTCCGGTCATGTGAAGTGGGGAGGCTCCCTGAAACGTTTCCTCGATGATCTGCGAGATCCCGAGCGGATGGATTTTGCATTACCGGAAGCTCTCACTCCTATCCTGCGTGATTATCAGAACAGTGGATACCAGTGGCTGCGTACCCTCGCTTATTATCGTTTTGGCGGCATTCTGGCGGATGATATGGGACTTGGAAAAACATTGCAAAGCATCGCGTATATCACAGCGGTACTTCAGGAGAAGCCCGAGTACAATACGGACAATGCGGGCGTTGATAAATACCGGGAGAGTGGCTCATTATGGGGCGGTGAAACGTTGGCGACTTCCGACATCGATCCCGAAACGGGACTCCCATTGGATAAGGTGGCTTCAGAGAATACGGATGGTTTATGGTCCACGGTGCAGCAGGATGGACTGACGATCCGAACGAGGGTCATTCATCCTCCGGTACTGGTCGTTGCGCCTGCCTCGCTGACCTATAACTGGGCTAATGAGTTTACGCGGTTCGCCCCACATCTGAAAGTCCTGATCGCAGCCGGTCAGAAAGAAGAGCGAGCCAGCATGCTTTCAGGTATGGATGAGGCAGATGTGATTGTGACGTCGTATCCTCTGTTAAGGCGGGATCTGGACACCTATCTGGGCCGAACATTCCATACACTCATTCTGGATGAAGCTCAGGCGATTAAAAATGCTTCTTCCCAGACCGCGCAGGCAGTGAAACAAATTCAGGCTCCGCGTCGTTTTGCACTCACAGGAACGCCTGTAGAGAACTCACTGGATGAATTGTGGTCCATTTTTGAAGCTGTATTCCCCGGGCTGTTTCCAAGTTATAGAAGGTTCCGTGACCTACCTCCAGAACGGATTTCGCGGATGGTGCGTCCGTTTATTCTGCGCCGCCTGAAGAAGGATGTGCTGGAAGAATTGCCTGATCGAATTGAAACGGTACAGCGCTCAGAGCTTACGGTTGAACAGAAGAAACTGTACGCCGCATATCTTTCTCAACTTCAGGATGAAGCATCGAAGGACATGGAGGATAACGGATTCCAGAAGAATCGTATCAAAATTCTGGCTGGCATCACGCGTTTGCGTCAGTTGTGTTGTCATCCGGCCCTCTTTGTCGATGGGTATCAAGGCGATTCCGGGAAAATGGAACAGTTGCTCGAAACGGTCGAGGATTGTTTGGCTGCAGGCAAACGTATTCTTATCTTCTCCCAATTTGCGAGCATGTTGAACCTGATTCGTCAGACGCTCGCAGCACAGGGAAGAAATCTGTTCTACTTGGATGGTCAGACCCCTGCACAGAGCCGTGTTGAGATGTGCCGCAGATTTAATGAGGGCGAAGCTGAACTGTTCCTGATTTCACTGAAGGCTGGGGGAACAGGGCTAAACTTAACGGGTGCAGATACCGTTATATTATATGATCTATGGTGGAATCCTGCGGTGGAAGAACAAGCCATTGGCCGTGCCCATCGTATGGGACAGAAACAAGTGGTGCAAGTCATCCGCCTGGTTACCGAAGGTACGATCGAAGAGAAGATTTTGGAGCTCCAGCAGCAGAAGAAGGACTTAATTGCCGAAGTGATCGAACCGGGAGACGGGGGATCGACGACCTTATCCGAACAGGATATCCGCGAATTGCTAATGGTATAATGAAGTCCAAGCATCCAAGCACTCAGAATCATTAAATATATTAAAATATGTATCTAGCAAAAGGAGTGGGTTCGTATGCGTATTCGCAAAGCGATTATTCCAGCCGCAGGGCTGGGTACCCGGTTTCTGCCTGCCACCAAGGCGATGCCAAAAGAAATGTTACCCATCGTGGACAAGCCGACGATCCAGTACATTATTGAAGAAGCCGTAGCTTCTGGCATTGAAGATATCATTATTGTGACGGGTAAAGGGAAACGGGCCATTGAAGATCACTTCGACTATTCGTTTGAGCTGGAGCAGAATCTGGCGGACAAACAAAAATGGGACTTGCTTAACGAAGTACGCAAACCCTCCGAGATGGCAGATATCCATTATATCCGTCAAAAGGAACCGAAGGGACTTGGTCACGCCATCTGGTGCGCCCGCAAGTTTATAGGTAACGAACCTTTTGCCGTCCTGTTAGGGGATGACATTGTGGAAGCGGACCATCCCTGCCTGAAGCAGATGATCGATGTCTACGATGAACTGCAATCTCCGATTGTTGGTGTACAGCCTGTTGATTGGGGCGAGGTATCCCGCTACGGAATTGTGGACGGAGAATTGCTGACTCCTACCGATGAACGTGTCTTTCGCGCGCGCCGTTTAATTGAGAAACCGAAGACCGAGGATTCGCCCTCCAACCTGGCTATTATGGGACGTTATATTCTTACACCGGATATCTTTGAGATACTAGGTCAACAATCTGTTGGCGTAGGCGGAGAAATCCAACTCACAGATGCTTTGTCCCGGTTGAACGAACAACGGCAGATTCTCGCATATCACTTTGATGGGCTCCGTCATGATGTTGGTGAGAAGTTAGGTTTTATTGAGACATCGATTCATTACGCGTTGCAACGACCAGATCTGCGGAAAGATCTCTTAAAGTATTTGGAGCAGGTCGTAAAGAATCAATAACAGTTTTCCTTTTTCTCTTGAAGCCCAGCCGAAGCATGATATCGCGGCTGGGCTTTGGTTTATTTTATGGAAGATTAAATATAAGGGTTATACAGGCCAATGAACAAACACTTACCCGACACCTTACATATACATAGTCAATATGAAGAAATGATGTCAACAGCAAAACGGAGGGATGTCATGAAGGTAATTCCGCTGTTTATGGATGGCGCAGCCATTTTGGAACCCAAGGTTTATGGTGATCATCGTGGATATTTTATGGAGAGTTATAATGAACAGGTCCTGCATGAGAATGGGATACAACACGTCTTTATTCAGGACAATCAATCTTTGTCGGCTGAAGCTGGTGTTCTGCGTGGACTTCATTACCAACTTCATCCCAAGGCGCAGACTAAACTGGTGAGGGTTATATCTGGGGCTATATATGATGTAATTGTGGATGTGCGGAAATCTTCCCCAACCTTTGGACAATGGAAAAGTGTCATTCTAAGTGAGTACAACCAGCGGCAACTGCTTGTTCCTCAGGGGTTTGCTCATGGATTCTGCACCTTGGTATCTCATTCTCAGGTAACTTATAAAGTAGACGCCTATTATTCGCCTGAACATGACCGTGGAATTCTATGGAATGATCCTGCGCTCGCCATTGATTGGCCTGTGACGAAACCTATATTATCGGAGAAGGACCAGAAGCATCCTTTACTGAAAGATGCCGAACTGAACTTCGACTAATTAAACAGACTTTTCAGATACTTCTGTATCTGGAGGCAGAGGGAGAGAGACAGCATGAAACTACTGGTTACGGGTGGGGCCGGATTTATCGGCAGCAACTTTGTGCTATATATGCTTCGTGAACATCCGAGTTATGAAATTATCAATGTGGATGCATTAACGTATGCGGGGAATTTGGAGAATTTGCATACGGTAGAGGCGAATCCTCAATATACATTTATCAAAGCAGATATTGCAGATGTACAGGAGATGGAAGCTATTTTTGCCCAAGGCATCGATGTGGTTGTGAATTTCGCTGCCGAATCTCATGTAGATCGCAGTATCCTGTCACCCGATATCTTTGTCCGTACCAATGTGATGGGTACTCAGGTTCTGCTGGATGCGGCAAAGAAGTATCAAGTCACCAAGTTTGTTCAGGTATCGACGGATGAGGTGTATGGATCACTAGGTGCAACAGGTTTATTTACTGAAGATACACCTTTGATGCCTAACAGTCCTTACTCTGCCAGTAAAGCTGGTGGTGACCTGCTTGTAAGAGCCTATCATGAAACCTTTGGACTTCCTGTAAACATTACACGTTGCTCCAACAACTACGGACCTTTCCAATTCCCGGAGAAACTGATTCCGCTAATTATAGCCCGCGCACTGAATGATGAAGCCATCCCGGTATATGGCGACGGACTCAATATTCGTGACTGGCTTTATGTCGAGGATCACTGTAGCGCAATTGATCTCGTGATTCATCAAGGTCAATCCGGAGAGGTATACAACATTGGCGGAAATAACGAACGTACTAATATATATATTGTAGAGAGCGTATTGGAGCAATTGGGTAAGCCGGCGAGCTTGATTCAATATGTACAGGATCGGTTGGGACATGACCGGCGTTACGGTATAGATCCTACCAAGATACGTACAGAGCTCGGCTGGCAACCTGCACACAATTTTGAAACTGGGATCAGGGAGACGATTCAGTGGTATCTGAAACATCAAGATTGGTGGACGAGAATTCAATCAGGCGCGTATCAGGATTATTTCCAGCTTCAGTACGGTAAGCGGATGGGTGATTCGTCCCAATGAACTATAGAGTTATGGTGACTGGATCGGCGGGACAGCTGGGTTATGATGTGGTGAAGACCTTTCAAGCAGAGGGGCATCAAGTACTGGCCTGTGATAGAAATCAGATGGACATTACCGACCAACAGCAGTGCACAGACATGATTACGACGTTCCAGCCTCACATCATTATTCACTGTGCTGCCTACACGGCAGTCGATCAGGCTGAGGTAGATGAGGATACAGCATACGCTATCAATGCATCAGGTACTAGAAATATTGCGGTTGCCGCCGAGAGTGTGAAAGCAAAATTGGTATATATCAGTACCGATTATGTATTTGATGGGAGCGGGAGCACACCTTACCGAGAGTACGATGTAACGAATCCGCAGAGTGTGTATGGTAAGTCCAAGCTTGTAGGGGAACGGTTGGTTCAAAGTCTGTGCACGCAATGGTTTATCATTCGAACATCATGGGTTTTTGGCGTCTATGGCAGTAATTTTGTCAAAACCATGCTGGAACTTATGGAGAAACGTCCGCATCTGCAAGTTGTTCATGACCAACAAGGTTCGCCCACCTATACGGTGGATCTTGCCCGATTCATCCATATCCTTTCCGCGAGTGAAAAGTATGGCATCTATCATGCTTCCAACTCCGGAACTTGCACATGGTACGAGTTTGCACAGGCAATAAGCGATGAAGCGAATAAGCATGGTGGATTCAAGCCAACGGCTGAACTTACTCCATGTACAACCGAACAGTTCCCACGTCCAGCCCCTCGTCCTGCATACTCTGTCATGGATCATTTGGCGATTAGAACGAACGGTCTGGAACCTCTGAGACCCTGGCGTGAGGCGTTGATTGCATTTTTGAATGAGTTAAGTGTGCAAAAAACAGACTGAGCATATTAACCTACGTTATTGATCTCCCAAATCTATCCCACCATTTAACAGCCGCCTCCGGGCGGCTATTTTGTTTTGCACCTCCTCAATTCGGGTAGTTAGCTAACAAAAAGGTACTGAGGATGTGAATGTGATATGAAACGCATCGCCGCCGTTTTGACACTACTGATCGTTACCGTGGGTACACTCTTTTTCGCCTATGAAAGCCAGAGTGAAGAACAACGGGACGGATTTACCGCTTATAGATTAATCGCCCATGCCATGGGCAGCATTCGTGATCAACCATACACCAATGCCTATGAAGCGATGATTGCCAATTACGAGAAAGGCACACGTGTATTTGAGATCGACTTTATGCTGACATCGGATCGCAAAGCTGTAGCCAGACATGAGTGGACCGCTAATATGAGCAAAATGCTAGGACAAGACGAAGAGCTTCCTGAAGATAAACAGGCCGGGGCGCTGACTCATGATGAATTTATGAATACGCCTATTTTGGGTATGTATCAACCCATGGATGCCGATGGCATTATAGATGTACTGGCCGAGTATCCGGATATGTATATCGTAACCGATACCAAGGAACAGAAGGACGAGGATATTCAGCAGGTACTAAAGTCTCTGGTGGATGCAGCGGAAGAACATGACCCCTCTGTGCTGGACCGGGTGGTTGTACAGATCTATAACGAACCGATGCTCGAAACGGTGAAAGAAGTCTATGCATTCCCTTCCATTATCTATACGTTATATGCCACACAGGATACAGAAGCTCAGGTTGTTGATTTTGTGCAAAAGAATGATATTGATGCCGTAACCATGCCGGAATATAAAGTAAACCAGAATTTCGTTGCCAAGCTTAATAGTGCAGGCTCAGTCACCTACGTGCATACCATCAATGACACTGAACAGGTGGCTAACTATGAGAAATGGGGCGTGTACGGGGTATACTCTGACGTGCTGACGGAGCAGGAGTTGGATGAAATGAATACACGTTTTGCCTGGAAACCGTAAAAATACATGTTTTTCTGTTCCCCTTTTTATACGAACATTGACACTCACTGCCTGCTGACTTAGACTTAGTTTACAAGCTTTCTAGGATGCAGAAGAACCTCTGGAGGAATGTTCGTTGATAGACATGATTAAGCAGTGGAGACATGTATTTAAGCTTGACCCGGACCGGGAAATTACGGACGAAGAACTCGATCTGGTCTGCATGTCGGGGACCGATGCGATTATCGTTGGCGGATCTTCGGGAATTACCTATGATAACACGGTAGACCTGATGTCCCGTGTGCGTCGTTATGAGTTGCCATGTGTGCTTGAAGTATCTGATCTGGAAGCCGTTGTTCCTGGATTTGACGGATATTTGATCCCGATGGTATTGAATGCAACGGACAGCAAATGGATGATTGGGCACCACCAGCAAGCGATAGAGCGTTATGGTTATCTCATCCCGTGGGATCTGCTGATTGCCGAGGGTTATATCGTCCTGAATGCAAACTCCACGGTAGCTCGGTTGACTGGTGCAGATACGGAACTGACGACAGGAGCTGCGGTGGCATATGCCCAGGCTGCAGAGCGTCTGCTCAATCTGCCAATCGTATACATGGAGTATAGCGGAACGTTCGGAGATATGGAGCTTGTTGGTGAGACATATAGACAACTGGATCGGGCACACCTTATCTATGGCGGCGGAATTGATGATCCAGAGAAAGCAGCGCAAGCTGCCCAGGTGGCAGATACCGTCGTGGTAGGCAACATTGTGTACAGCAATTTGAATAAGGCACTTGAGACGGTGTTGGCCGTGAAAGGAACCATTTAATCGGTTTAGTTTACCAATCCCCCATTTTCCCCTTATGATCTGTTAAAATAGAACTTTGCCCTTGCTAATTAAACAAGTTATATGAGCGTAATGTCGTTTACACGTAAACGTAGAGAACAGAAATAAGCTGGATAAGCGGAGCGTTCCCTAAAAGCTTTTTGTAAGAAAGCTAAGCTGTAAGCATGTGCTTATTATCCTATATTGTTCTTTTACTAAGAAATTCGTATACAGGGACTATGTTTACACGGAAACGGAGAGTGCAGAAGCAATCTGAAGAAACGAAGTGTGCGCTCTTGTAATTTTCAACTACCCCTAAATATAAGCTAAACTAATTTTTACACGAGAACGAAGAGGACAGAAATAAGCTGGAGAAGCGGAGCGTTCGCCTTTATTACCGGATTTTCACCTTTGAAAAAGTAGATCGAAAAATCAGGGAATAACAGCGATCGGAAGATTATTCTGTCATCGGAGTGGCGAGTGTAACCTATAAATTTTTGCTTTATAGACCAACCAACGAAAGGAGCATGCATGCATGCAACCTGTAAATATACATGATGCCGTTGCACGGCTTAACACCCCCCAACGGCAAGCCGTCGAGGCGACGGATGGCCCGCTGCTGATTATGGCCGGAGCGGGCTCAGGCAAGACCCGGGTGCTGACACACCGGATTGCCTACCTTATTGCAACACGGAAGGCACCCCCGTGGGGCATTTTAGCGATTACCTTTACGAACAAAGCCGCCCGTGAGATGCAAGACCGGGTATCCCAACTGGTTGGTGGCTCCCAGGGCCGCGACATTTGGGTATCCACATTCCACTCCATGTGCGTGCGTATTCTGCGCCGTGATATTGAACGTATCGGCTTTACCTCCAATTTCAGTATTTTGGACTCATCGGACCAATTATCTGTAATTCGTAGCTGTATGAAAGACCAGAATATCGATACCAAGAAATTCGAGCCCAAAGCAGTTCAATCCATGATGAGCACGGCTAAGAATGAACTGATCAGTCCGGAGCAATATGAGAAGCAGGCTGGAGACTATTTCGAGGGTATTGTAGCGAAGATATATAAGATGTATCAGAAAAAGTTAAGAGCCAACAACTCACTTGATTTTGATGATCTTATTATGCAGACTATTCAACTGTTCAAGGAAGTACCGGAAGTCCTCGACTTTTACCAAAAGAAATTCCAGTACATTCACGTGGACGAGTATCAGGATACGAACCGTGCACAGTACATGCTGTGCCGCATGCTCGCTGACAGCCATCACCGCATCTGCGTTGTAGGGGATAGTGACCAATCGATCTATCGGTGGCGCGGGGCGGATATCAGCAATATCCTGAACTTTGAGAAAGATTACCCTGAAGCAAATACAATTTTACTGGAGCAGAACTATCGTTCTACGTCCAATATCCTGAATGCAGCGAATGAAGTGATCGGCCTGAATACAGGGCGCAAACCGAAGAAACTGTGGACGGACAAAGAGGGTGGTTCAAAGATCAAGGTGTACCGTGCGGATTCCGAACATGATGAGGGGTATTTTGTTACTTCCGAGATTAGTAAAAATGTGAAGAACGGCAAATCCTATCAGAACCATGCCATTTTGTACCGTACCAACGCCCAGTCCCGGGTTATAGAGGAAATTCTGATCAAGTCTGATATTCCGTATCAGATTGTCGGCGGCATAAAGTTCTATGATCGTAAAGAGATCAAGGACATCCTGGCGTATCTGCGCCTGTTATCCAACCCCGACGATGATATCAGTCTTACCCGGATCATTAATGTACCGAAGCGTAGCATCGGCGATACAACAGTAGCGAAGCTCGCTGCTGCGGCTGGAGAGCGTGGAATTTCCATTTTCCGTGTGCTACAGGTCGTGGATGATCTTGGTTTTGCTGGCCGTACACGAAATGCGCTGGTGGAGTTCTACGACATGATCGCTGCGTTGCATCAGATGGTAGAGTATCTGTCTGTAACTGAACTGACCGAGAAGATCCTTGAGATGAGCCAATATCGTCTAGAGATGCAAAATGAAAACACACTCGAATCTCGTGCACGGCTGGAAAACATTGAAGAGTTCCTGTCCGTAACGATGGAATTTGAGAAAAATAATGAAGACAAAACGCTCGTTTCATTCCTCACCGATCTTGCATTGATTGCTGACATCGACAGCATGAACGATGATGAAGAGGATCAGAGCGACGCGGTTACCCTGATGACCATGCACAGCGCCAAAGGTCTGGAGTTCCCGGTTGTCTTTATCGTAGGTATGGAGGAAGGGGTCTTCCCGCATAGCCGTGCCTTTATGGACAATGAAGAATTGGAAGAAGAACGCCGACTTGCTTATGTAGGGATCACCCGTGCGGAAGAGCAACTGTTCCTGTCCTGTGCCCAGATGCGTACCTTGTTTGGACGTACCACAGCGAACCCGCCTTCCCGCTTCCTGGATGAAATTCCGGATGAGCTCAAGGAAGACACCTCCATGGCTCGTGATCGTTACCGCCGCGGCAGTAGCGGAGGCGGCTCATATGGTGGACGTGGACTAGGTTCCAGTGGAGGAAGTAACTTCGGTGGTGGCACCAAGCTCTTCGATCACCAAAGCAAGAGCGGTTCATCTGCTACCTCCTCCACGCCAACTTCGCGTGTGACCACGAGTACGTCCCGCCCAGCATACTCTACGCCATCATCTGCTTCCAAGCCGGTAGCTTCTAATGGTGAAGCAGGGTTCAAGGCAGGAGACAAAGTGCAGCATGGTAAATGGGGGACAGGTACAATTGTTGCAGTTAAAGGGACAGGTAATGATACCGAACTGCAGATTGCCTTCCCGGCTCCGGTGGGTGTGAAACGTTTGCTTGCCGGCTTTGCCCCAATTACAAAAGTAGAATAAGAACGAAACCTCCTTTTGCACGATAACGGAGAGTACAGAAAGTTATTCTGTTATCAGAGTTCATGTGCAATAGGAGGGTTCGTTCTACATATATAGATCAAATTAACGGAGGGATGGCCCTGTATGGACCCGATGCACCGGATGGAGCAACTCGTTACCGAGCTGAATCAGCATAATTATCAGTACTACACGATGGATCAGCCGCAGATCAGCGACAAGGAGTATGACCTTCTGTACGATGAACTGGTTACGCTGGAACAGGAAAGCAACATGGTTCTGCCGGATTCTCCAACCCAGCGTGTTGGTGGCGAATTGCTCAAGGGGTTTACCCCTCATCGCCATTTATCCTCATTATGGAGTCTGGACAAAGCACAGAATATTGAGCAGCTGCGCAGCTGGAATACCCGTGTACTGAAACTGATTAATGACTATAACAGTAAAAATCCCGAAACGCCATTGCCGGAACCGGGTTATGTCATTGAGTTGAAGTTTGATGGATTGACGCTGAACCTGACGTATACCAACGGTGAGTTGGTACAAGCCTCTACTCGTGGTAACGGAACTGTAGGCGAAGGAATTTTGGCACAGGTGAGAACGATCCGATCCGTTCCGCTTAAAATTCCTTACACAAGTGGCACGATTGAAGTACAGGGTGAAGGCATCATGAATTTGTCTGTCCTGGACCGATACAATGAGACGGCGGCAGAGCCGCTCAAGAATGCGCGTAACGCAGCAGCAGGAGCGCTCCGAAACCTGAATCCGAAGGCGACGGCTGAGCGACGGCTGAATGCATATTTTTATAACGTAGGTTACTCGGATGACATTCAGTTTGCCAATCATCAGCAGATGATGGACTTCCTGCGTGAGAACCGCTTCAAAGTGAATCCATCCATCACGTACTTCCAAGAGTTTGATGATGTAATGGAGCAACTGGCTGCGATTCAAGAGAACCGGGGTCAACTGGACTATCTAATCGATGGAGCTGTTATCAAAATTACAGACATGCGCACCCGCGAGGTGCTGGGTTATACCGATAAGTTCCCTCGCTGGGCAGTGGCATATAAATTCGAGGCAGAAGAGACCACGACGGTTCTTAACGCTGTGGTATGGAATGTGGGTCGTACTGGCAAAGTAACTCCGCTGGCACGGGTAGAACCCGTTGAACTTGCCGGGGTAACGGTACAGAACTGTACTCTGAACAATGTCGGCGATATTGAGCGTAAAAATCTGAAGTTCGCTCTGGGCACACGGGTCTTTATCCGCCGCTCCAATGACGTCATTCCTGAGATTCTGGGTAAAGTGACAGAGGAGAGTGATGGCGAGGAGATCGTCTTCCCTGAACAGTGTCCTGCATGTGGGTTCCCGCTGGAGCAACGTGGAGCGCATCTGTTCTGTAACAACAGACTGGCATGCAAACCGCAAACGGTGGCACGTATTTCCCACTTTGCTTCCCGGGATGCCATGGACATTGAGACGTTCAGTGAGAAAACAGCGATTCAGCTGTATGATGAATTGAACGTACGTGAGCCTGCTGACCTGTATACGCTACAGTTTGATGATCTGGTGAAGCTGGAACGGTTTGGCGAAAAGAAAGCGAACAACCTTATCGCTGCGCTGGAGCTCAGTAAAGATAGAGACTTGGCTTCCTTCTTATACTCACTGGGTATTCCGAACACAGGTAAATCCACTACGCGCATGCTTGCCGATCATTACCGAGATCTGCACGCCATTATGAATGCAACCGTAGAAGAACTGGTTGAACTACCCGACGTCGGTGGTATCGTGGCAGAGAGTATCGTGACCTTCTTTGCAGATCCATTTACACAGGCTGCGATTGAGAAAATGCTCAACTTGGGCGTAAAAGCTCAGGCACCTGAGGCGCCAGCGGTTGCTGTTGTGGAAGATTCCTTCTTCAGTGGCAAAACCGTCGTACTGACCGGAACCCTGCACCAACTGACGCGGGAAGAGGCGACGCAAAGACTGGAAGCGCTCGGAGCGAAGGTGACAGGCAGTGTGTCGAAAAAGACAGATCTGGTGATTGCCGGAGAGAAGGCAGGTAGTAAGCTAACCAAAGCCCATGATCTTGGTATTCCTACGATTGAGGATGAGGACGAACTTGTACGTCTTTTGAATCCACAGAGTTAGAGGATAAATGAACAAAAGAGCTCATATAAGAAAGCCCCCGAAGACACGAATACGTGGTCGGGGGCTTTTGTTTTTTAGCTGAATGATTTTACAACAAATGAGCACTCACCAGTCTTAATTGATCATGATCCGCTTAAATTGTTAGGGATACGCTGAGATGCGCCTGTAAGCCAGGCATCCTTATCATATCCTCGCTCTTCCCAGTAACCAATGTGTTCGCTGTCGATGAGTTCAATACGATTCAACCACTTTACTGATTTATAGGCATACATCTGAGGGATGACGAGCCGTACTGGGCCGCCAAGATCAGCCGGGATAGGTTTACCATCATGCATGACAGCGACCATAATATCCTCCATTTGCGCTTGATCCATCGTAATGGCATCTGTATACACGCCGTCACCTGAATAAAACTTAACACTATGAGCTTCCGACTTTACTCCGGCTTGTTTCAAAAGCTGTGCAAGAGAAATACCTTCCCAGGTATTCTTATATACAGACCAGCCCGTTACACAGTGAAAATCACTAACCTGTACGGTACGCGCGAGCTTCACAAACTGTTCCCAGTTCCAAACCTGTGCCCGTTCAACCAGTCCGTCAATTCGGAAAGACCAGTTAGCATTGGAGAAGGACGGTATGGGTGTAACTGTATATACGCGGAAATGACCTTCAGCTCCGCCTCCAATGGGAGGTGAAGAGGCAGACAGCGGTTGTGGCAAAGGAACCATACGGTTAGGATCGTTCTCCAGCATACTATCAATACTGTTATCGATCTTTAGATTTCGTCCTACCCAGGATATAAATGTAGGTCCAAGAGTCACGGCGAGGCCAACGCCGACAGCAGAACGGATGAAAGCTCGTCGTGTATACACCGGTTGAGGTCGCTCGGCTTGATTGATCGGATCTTCCTTGGAGCTGTAGGCTTCGGAAGAAGAAGCGGCTGCTAGCGTACCCTTTTCGTCTGCTGTGGCATTTGTCTCAGCTGCATTTTGAGTTTGTAATGAAGGAGAAGTTGTTTTCACCGCGCGACGTGCAGGGTTCTTTAACCATTTGGTTCGAGTGATGGAGTGATAGATAATATAAGGTAAGCCCACCCAAGTCAGCAGGTCATGGATCAGCAGTGCCGCATTCGACCATCGTGGTCCGGCCAGCTTGAACTGCCATAGTACAATACCTGAAAGTAGCCACCCGACCAGCAGCGCAAGAACAATGATGGTGTTCACCTTTTGCCAAGGTCTGTTACGAAGCTGCTTCCAGTGCTTTCCGGCTAAAATCAAGTAATATAAAACAGGTGCCAGCATGGCTAGCCCAACGATGATATGTAGCCATTTTAACCATACACGTCCGATTCCAAGTATCTCTCGCCAAAAACCACCTACCAGCATAAGACCGGATATAGCAAGGATCACAACAATCCAGGCATTCCAGGCATGGATGGAAACCAGCTTCTTGCCGTAACCTTTACGCATGTTCTTCAACCATTGTTTCAAGTGCGATCACCCCATATAGGTTAGTAATGAGTTTATTCAGGACTTTGTTATGTAATAGCCAGCTGTAAATGGAGTGCGCCATCTGTGTATAGGTGCATGTGAGATGGTTAAACGTTTGTTCATGACTACTTATGAAAGTAGCAAACTTGACTGCTTATCCTTATCCCTATATCTATATACCTTATTATAGAGTTTTTGGATCACTTTCTTCAAACTAACAGTAGGGCAGGGGCGTTATCCCGATGGGGTGCTCTAGCTAGACCTCATCTAGATACTTCATTACTTATGGTTATAGAAGTGAGTAATTATAGAAATGATCTGTTTCTTTGACATGAAGTACACATTAATGGTGTCTTAGCTTTGTTCCAGATAATGTGTTCATGTGTTGAATATAGGTTGGATGCATGGTGCCACTGGTGAAAAAATTAAGATAGTCATAAGGTTAATTAAAAATGCTTGCTAAATAAATGACAACATGATATATTATTTCTTGTCGCCTCAAACGAATGATTGTCGAAATGATTTGAACGGTGACGAAAACAAAGTGTTGACAGTAAGTTAGTTAACATGTTATGATAAGATTCCTGTCCGGTTGACAAGCATAAACAAAAACGGACATACAAGTTCCTTGAAAACTGAACAAATGGATAGTAACTTTTGATTCACAATGAATCGTCAGATTCAAAATGAGCTTATCGCTCTTTTCAAATACTGAGATGTTTTTCATAGTGTTTAACCGCGCTACTGAAATTCATCTTTATTGGAGAGTTTGATCCTGGCTCAGGACGAACGCTGGCGGCATGCCTAATACATGCAAGTCGAGCGGAGTTGATAGGAAGCTTGCTTCCTTGATACTTAGCGGCGGACGGGTGAGTAACACGTAGGCAACCTGCCCTCAAGTTTGGGACAACTACCGGAAACGGTAGCTAATACCGAATAGTTGTTTTCTTCGCCTGAAGAGAACTGGAAAGACGGAGCAATCTGTCACTTGGGGATGGGCCTGCGGCGCATTAGCTAGTTGGTGAGGTAACGGCTCACCAAGGCGACGATGCGTAGCCGACCTGAGAGGGTGATCGGCCACACTGGGACTGAGACACGGCCCAGACTCCTACGGGAGGCAGCAGTAGGGAATCTTCCGCAATGGGCGAAAGCCTGACGGAGCAATGCCGCGTGAGTGATGAAGGTTTTCGGATCGTAAAGCTCTGTTGCCAGGGAAGAACGCTTGGGAGAGTAACTGCTCTCAAGGTGACGGTACCTGAGAAGAAAGCCCCGGCTAACTACGTGCCAGCAGCCGCGGTAATACGTAGGGGGCAAGCGTTGTCCGGAATTATTGGGCGTAAAGCGCGCGCAGGCGGTCATTTAAGTCTGGTGTTTAATCCCGGGGCTCAACCCCGGATCGCACTGGAAACTGGGTGACTTGAGTGCAGAAGAGGAGAGTGGAATTCCACGTGTAGCGGTGAAATGCGTAGATATGTGGAGGAACACCAGTGGCGAAGGCGACTCTCTGGGCTGTAACTGACGCTGAGGCGCGAAAGCGTGGGGAGCAAACAGGATTAGATACCCTGGTAGTCCACGCCGTAAACGATGAGTGCTAGGTGTTAGGGGTTTCGATACCCTTGGTGCCGAAGTTAACACATTAAGCACTCCGCCTGGGGAGTACGGTCGCAAGACTGAAACTCAAAGGAATTGACGGGGACCCGCACAAGCAGTGGAGTATGTGGTTTAATTCGAAGCAACGCGAAGAACCTTACCAGGTCTTGACATCCCTCTGATCGGTACAGAGATGTATCTTTCCTTCGGGACAGAGGAGACAGGTGGTGCATGGTTGTCGTCAGCTCGTGTCGTGAGATGTTGGGTTAAGTCCCGCAACGAGCGCAACCCTTATATTTAGTTGCCAGCACTTCGGGTGGGCACTCTAGATAGACTGCCGGTGACAAACCGGAGGAAGGTGGGGATGACGTCAAATCATCATGCCCCTTATGACCTGGGCTACACACGTACTACAATGGCCGGTACAACGGGCTGCGAAATCGCGAGATGGAGCCAATCCCAACAAAGCCGGTCTCAGTTCGGATTGCAGGCTGCAACTCGCCTGCATGAAGTCGGAATTGCTAGTAATCGCGGATCAGCATGCCGCGGTGAATACGTTCCCGGGTCTTGTACACACCGCCCGTCACACCACGAGAGTTTATAACACCCGAAGTCGGTGGGGTAACCGCAAGGAGCCAGCCGCCGAAGGTGGGATAGATGATTGGGGTGAAGTCGTAACAAGGTAGCCGTATCGGAAGGTGCGGCTGGATCACCTCCTTTCTATGGAGAATCGTTTCCTGCAACGGAAACATTCAAATAAGCAGGCTCTTAGAACCTGCAACAGCAATACCGTTACTTATCCATTTGTTCAGTTTTGATGGAATTTGAGGGGCCATAGCTCAGCTGGGAGAGCGCCTGCCTTGCAAGCAGGAGGTCAGCGGTTCGATCCCGCTTGGCTCCACCAAACAATTTCATCTATTTGGCTTGTTCTTTGAAAACTAGATATCGAAACGAAACAAACGCGAATTAGAACATTCCTTTTAGCTAAACTTGTGTTAAACAAGTTTAAATAAAACGGTAGATTGCTGGAGCGAGTGATCGAAATGGAGCGACTTTTGGATTTGGACGTAGTCCAAACCAAGCGGAGCGACAGCTCGAACACGAGCGCAATGGTTAAGCTACTAAGAGCACACGGAGGATGCCTAGGCGCTAGGAGCCGATGAAGGACGTGGCGAACAACGAAACTGCCTCGGGGAGCTGTAAGCAAGCTTTGATCCGGGGGTGTCCGAATGGGGAAACCCAGCTGGGGTAATTTCCAGTTACACCTAACTGAATACATAGGTTAGTGTGAGGCATACCAGGGGAACTGAAACATCTAAGTACCCTGAGGAAGAGAAAACAATAGTGATTCCGTCAGTAGCGGCGAGCGAACGCGGAGAAGCCCAAACCAGAGAGCTTGCTCTTTGGGGTTGTGGGACGTCTCACATGGAGTTACAAAGGAACCGGTTAAGCGAAGAGGTCTGGAAAGGCCCGCCAAAGAAGGTAAAAGCCCTGTAGTTGAAAGTCTGTTCCCTCCGAGACGGATCCCGAGTAGTGCGGGGCACGTGAAACCCCGTATGAATCCGGCAGGACCATCTGCCAAGGCTAAATACTTCCTAGCGACCGATAGTGAAGCAGTACCGTGAGGGAAAGGTGAAAAGCACCCCGGAAGGGGAGTGAAATAGAACCTGAAACCGTGTGCTTACAAAAAGTCAGAGCCCGTTTTAGGGGTGATGGCGTGCCTTTTGTAGAATGAACCGGCGAGTTACGTTCCCGTGCAAGGTTAAGGTGAAGAGCCGGAGCCGCAGCGAAAGCGAGTCTGAATAGGGCGACTTAGTACGTGGACGTAGACCCGAAACCGGGTGATCTACCCCTGTCCAGGGTGAAGGTGCGGTAACACGCACTGGAGGCCCGAACCCACGCATGTTGAAAAATGCGGGGATGAGGTGGGGGTAGCGGAGAAATTCCAATCGAACTCGGAGATAGCTGGTTCTCCCCGAAATAGCTTTAGGGCTAGCCTCGGAAAACAGAGTCGTGGAGGTAGAGCACTGATTGGGTGCGGGGCCCGCAAGGGTTACCAAGCTCAGTCAAACTCCGAATGCCATAGACTTACTTCCGGGAGTCAGACAGTGAGTGCTAAGATCCATTGTCAAAAGGGAAACAGCCCAGACCATCAGCTAAGGTCCCCAAGTGTGTGTTAAGTGGGAAAGGATGTGGAGTTGCACAGACAACCAGGATGTTGGCTTAGAAGCAGCCACCATTGAAAGAGTGCGTAATAGCTCACTGGTCGAGTGACTCTGCGCCGAAAATGTAACGGGGCTAAACACACCACCGAAGCTATGGCTTGATGCTTTGCATCAGGGGTAGGGGAGCGTTGTATAAGGGTTGAAGGTGTACCGTAAGGAGCGCTGGACATTATACAAGTGAGAATGCCGGTATGAGTAACGAAAAGATCAGTGAGAATCTGATCCGCCGAAAGCCTAAGGGTTCCTGAGGAAGGCTCGTCCGCTCAGGGTAAGTCGGGACCTAAGGCGAGGCCGAAAGGCGTAGTCGAAGGACAACAGGTCGAAATTCCTGTACCACCGTAAGCCGTTATGAGCAATGGGGGGACGCAGTAGGGTAGTGACGCAGACTGATGGATGTCTGTCCAAGCAGTAAGGCTGATGTGTAGGCAAATCCGCACATCATTAAGGCTGAGCTGTGATGGGGAGTGAAAATTACAGTAGCGAAGGTCATGATCTCACACTGCCAAGAAAAGCCTCTAGCCAGGTGATGGTGCCCGTACCGCAAACCGACACAGGTAGGCGAGAAGAGTATTCTAAGGCGCGCGGAAGAACTCTCGTTAAGGAACTCGGCAAAATGACCCCGTAACTTCGGGAGAAGGGGTGCCCCGGTAGTGTGAATAGCACGAGGGGGCCGCAGTGAAAAGGCCCAAGCGACTGTTTAGCAAAAACACAGGTCTGTGCGAAGCCGTAAGGCGAAGTATACGGGCTGACGCCTGCCCGGTGCTGGAAGGTTAAGGGGAGTGGTTAGGAGCAATCCGAAGCTGTGAACCGAAGCCCCAGTAAACGGCGGCCGTAACTATAACGGTCCTAAGGTAGCGAAATTCCTTGTCAGGTAAATTCTGACCCGCACGAATGGCGTAACGACTTGGGCGCTGTCTCAACGAGAGATCCGGTGAAATTTTAATACCTGTGAAGATGCAGGTTACCCGCGACAAGACGGAAAGACCCCATGGAGCTTTACTGCAGCTTGATATTGAATTTGGGTACGATCTGTACAGGATAGGTGGGAGCCTTTGAAGTGGGAGCGCAAGCTTCCATGGAGGCAACGTTGGGATACCACCCTGATCGTATCTAGGTTCTAACCTGGTACCGTAATCCGGTGCGGGGACAGTGTCAGGTGGGCAGTTTGACTGGGGCGGTCGCCTCCTAAAGAGTAACGGAGGCGCCCAAAGGTTCCCTCAGAATGGTTGGAAATCATTCGAAGAGTGCAAAGGCATAAGGGAGCTTGACTGCGAGACCTACAAGTCGAGCAGGGACGAAAGTCGGGCTTAGTGATCCGGTGGTACCGCATGGAAGGGCCATCGCTCAACGGATAAAAGCTACCCTGGGGATAACAGGCTTATCTCCCCCAAGAGTCCACATCGACGGGGAGGTTTGGCACCTCGATGTCGGCTCATCGCATCCTGGGGCTGAAGTAGGTCCCAAGGGTTGGGCTGTTCGCCCATTAAAGCGGTACGCGAGCTGGGTTCAGAACGTCGTGAGACAGTTCGGTCCCTATCTGTCGTGGGCGTAGGAAATTTGAGAGGAGCTGTCCTTAGTACGAGAGGACCGGGATGGACGTACCGCTGGTGTACCAGTTGTTCCGCCAGGAGCACCGCTGGGTAGCTATGTACGGACGGGATAAACGCTGAAAGCATCTAAGCGTGAAGCCCCCCTCAAGATGAGATTTCCCAGTATGTAAGACCCCTTGAAGACGACGAGGTAGATAGGCTGGGGGTGGAAGTGCAGCAATGCATGGAGCTGACCAGTACTAATCGGTCGAGGGCTTATCCAATTAGCAAGTTGTAACTCGCGTGTTTCGTTTCGAATCTAGTTTTCAGAGAACAACACTCTGGGCTTGGAGATTTAGTTCATTCATGGACTGATATTTTCTTGCAGAGATTTCGAGAAGCTTAGCTTCGAAAAATCATGTTTGGTGGCGATGGCGGAGGGGTTCCACACGTACCCATCCCGAACACGACCGTTAAGCCCTCTAGCGCCGATGGTACTTGGACCGCAGGGTCCTGGGAGAGTAGGACGCCGCCAAGCGAAGAACCACTGCCGATGTTATTCGGTGGTGGTTTTTATTTGTTTATTTTAGGGGGTGCGAAAGCATCTCTTATTTGACTTTGCAGGAATCCTCTGACACACTCATAGTGGATACATAGATGGCGTATCAGACTTTCATTTTGAAAATGATCTCAACATTCTAGAGAACGGGGTGCAGGATGAGATGGAAATTCAGAAATTGACGGTAAATGATTTTGAACCAGCGATGGCACTTTCCGAATATGCTTTTCAAGTGGTAATGAGTGATGAACAAAAGGAAAAGCGGCGTAGTCAATTTTCGTCACAGGATATATGGGGTGTATACGAGGATGGGCAGCTAGGAGCCAAACTTCACATTATCCCTTTTCAAACCTATATTCATGGCAGATCGTTCGAAATGGGCGGTATTGCTGGTGTAGCCACCTGGCCAGAGTATAGACGCAAAGGCTGGGTAGCGGGTCTGCTGAAGCATGCGTTGGAAGAAATGAAACGTAACAAACAAAGTATATCGTTCTTGCATCCATTCTCTTTTGGTTTCTATCGGAAGTATGGGTGGGAGACTTATGTTGAATTTAAACGCTATAAAGTACCTACAGCTCATTTGCCTTCGAAAAAAGCGACACCTGGAACGATCCGACGTGGCGATCCGAGCCTCAGCACACTAAAGGAAGTATACAGTGCTTACGCTGAGCGTTATAACGGAACTTTGGTTCGGGATGATGCAAGGTGGGAAAATTCAGTTCTTGTTAATGGGACCAGCCAGAAGGCTGTATATTATGATGAAGCTGATGTAGCACAAGGTTATCTTTTATATGAGGTAAAGGAAAATAAGTTTACCATTAAAGAGATCATCTATTTGAATGAAGAGGCTAGACAAGGGCTGTGGACCTTCATTGCGAATCATGATTCCATGATCCAGGAAGTTACGTTGCAGGCACCAGCCAGTGATACGCTCGCTTTCCAATTGGATAACCCACGGATTCAGCAGGAGATTGTACCTTACTTTATGGCACGCATCGTTAGTGTGGAGCAGTTTATATCTCAGTATCCATTTGCAAGCCAGGATTCACCCGTACAGATTGTTCTTCAGGTAGAAGATACCCACGCTCCGTGGAATGAAGGGGTATGGCAACTAAACGTGGCGATGAACGGAACGGCGTCCATATGGAAAACATCCGAGCCAATCACTGATGATCAGACCATTAAGGTAGATATTCAAGCTCTCACGGCGGTGCTGATGGGATATCGCAGACCACTAGAAATGGCACGAATCGGAAGAATTCACGGACCAGAAGCAACAATCAAGGCTTTGGAACAAGCGATTCCTGTAAGGGAAACCTACTTGCTCGATTTCTTCTGATGCCCATTCTCGCTGTTCTGTTCAACTTGATTAGCTTATATAGAAATACGGCGTTATCGAAAGACAAAAGGACTTCTCCAGCAATTTTGGAGAGGTTTTTTTGTGTCTGGGGAATATTTCGTGTAAAATCGTAAAAAATGAATAGTGACCCCACTTGGCAAACCCACAAAATATGCTATAATGGTTATAAAGTCAAAGAAAGTCAAAGTCAACTAAAGGTTTAATACTTAAGTAGCTTTCTTTCTACAATCTGATGCGTGATCGCCAATATACGGGATTCATTTCATCGGAGGATCAAGGAAATATTAAAGGACCTTCGTGCTTCCTTCGCTCTCCTGTTGACGTCTGTGGAAGCAAGATTCGCTGTTTTCCTGATTGGTTAAATGGGTAGAGAAGGTGTACTCTGTGGGGGCGTGTGGGTCCTTATTGACTTAACGTTTCAGACAGTGGAGGATGATTGGATGCGTAATATCTCTGATATTATCGAACGATATCTGAAGAGTATTTTGCATGAAAGTCCCGAAGGAATGGTTGAAATTCAGCGTAATGATCTGGCAGATCAATTTTCATGTGTACCTTCCCAGATCAATTATGTCATCAGCACACGTTTTACCCTCGAGAAGGGATACCTGGTAGAGAGTAAACGCGGCGGTGGTGGTTATGTTCGCATACAGCGCATTGAATTACCGGCCCAATCAGCTCTGCATAATCATTTGCATCATAGTATTGGTGATGAGATCGGGCAGACAGCTGCCGAAGGTCTGATCTATCAACTGGAAGAAGCGCGATTCTTGAGCAAGCGGGAAGCCGGGTTGATGCGAGCTGCTGTATCTAGAGAGGTTATATTGGTCAAACTTCCTTACCGGGATCAAATTCGTGCCAGAATGTTGAAGGCGATGTTAATATCTTTGCTCGGTAAATGAAAACTATCGGGGTCAAAGGAGGTACATCAATATGCTGTGCCAAGAATGTAATAAACGTCCGGCGACACTTCATTTTACGAAGATTGTAAATGGAGAGAAGACGGAATTCCATATTTGTGAGTCATGTGCCCGTGAAAAAGGGGAGATGATCCCAGGAACATCAGGTGGATTTTCCATTCACAATCTGTTGTCCGGGTTGCTCGATTTTGATCCAGCCGGCAAAAGTGGATCGGCAGGAACACCACCTGCAAAAGCACTTCAATGTGAAGAGTGTGGTATGACGTACTCACAATTTAGCAAAATAGGCCGGTTCGGCTGCAGTTCATGTTATAAATATTTTGACAGCCGTCTGGACCCTTTGTTCAAGCGGGTTCATGGCAGTACGTCCCATGTAGGCAAAGTGCCTGCACGAGCTGGTGGTCGCATCAAGGTGAAACGGCAAATCGCCGATCTGAAGCGTGAGCTCCAGGAGAGCATCGCCCAAGAGGAATTTGAAGAGGCGGCTCAGATCCGTGACCAGATCAGAGGACTTGAAAAAGGGATAGCTCAGGAGTAAAGTTTGTCATGAGTAGGAGGGATGCGTAATGCCTAATCTGCGCTTTACAGAGAAGGCGCTCAGCGACTGGATGCGCAGTGATGCGGCTGATTCCGAAATCGTCATTAGCAGCCGTGTCCGGATCGCACGCAACCTTCAGCATGTTCCGTTTCCGATGCTGGCTTCCAATGAGCAATCGGAAGAGGTGCTGAATAAGCTGAGCGAAGTACTTCAATACGATGAGGTTCATGCCTTTGGGGATTTTCATACGTTGGATCTGATCGATATTGACGAACTCGACAAACGGGTGCTGGTGGAGAAACATCTTATCAGTCCAAGTCTTGCGAATGAATCCAGGAATGGTGCAGTTATTCTCAGTGAGGATGAGTCCGTCAGTATTATGATTAATGAAGAGGATCATCTTCGTATCCAGTGCCTCTATCCGGGGTTCCAGGTGAAAGAAGCCTGGGAGAAAGCTTCCGCAATAGATGATGCTTTTGAAGCGCACGTGGATTATGCTTTTGATGATCGCAGAGGATACTTAACCAGTTGTCCTACCAATGTAGGTACAGGTGTCAGAGCATCGGTGATGATGCACCTGCCTGCCCTGGTGATGACGCAGCAGATTGGCCGCATTTTAACCGCAGTTTCCCAAGTAGGATTGACTGTAAGGGGAATTTACGGCGAAGGCAGCGAGGCCATGGGTAACCTGTTCCAGATCTCGAACCAGATTACATTGGGACAGACCGAACAGGAAGTCATCGAGAACCTGCATAGTGTTGTATTACAAATGATTGGTCATGAGCGTACAGCCAGAGAACGGTTAATTACCGACTCCAGACTTCGGATCACGGATCGTGTCATGCGTTCTTACGGCATATTGTCTCATGCAGCTATTGTTGATTCAAAGGAAGCTGCACAGCGCTTATCGGATGTACGTCTTGGCGTGGATCTCGGATTGCTGGATGGGTTGTCCATCACGGTAATGAATGAGTTGAATGTGATGACTCAGCCGGGATTCTTGCAGAAAACATTCGGGGAAGATATGCGCACAGATGAGCGTGACATCTATCGTGCTCAGTTGATTCGTGATACGATCAATGCAGCGAAGCAGTCCTAGCTTAGCCTGATATTGTATTGAATTATGGTTTCATGCCGCATTGCGGCTTTTATATAATAAGGCATGTATGAATGCCGAATGACTTTATTCGCAGCACGGCTGCAAACAAAAATGATATGAAGAATACGACGGTTATTTCATTAGATGACCCTCGTTTTATCCAAAACCATGGAGGTGCAGGAGATATGATGTTTGGAAGATTTACGGAACGGGCCCAAAAGGTGCTCGCACTCGCGCAGGAAGAAGCTGTCCGTCTCGGTCATAATAACATCGGTACTGAGCATATTTTGCTCGGCCTCATTCGTGAAGGCGAAGGCATCGCAGCCAAAGCACTGATCGGCCTGGGACTCGGATTGGAAAAAATTCAGGATGAAGTAGAAACGCTGATTGGCCGTGGCCAAGAGCAACCTACCAACATTGCATATACGCCACGTGCGAAAAAAGTAATTGAACTGTCTATGGATGAAGCTCGTAAATTGGGCCATACCTATGTAGGCACAGAGCATATTCTGCTTGGATTGATTCGTGAAGGCGAGGGTGTTGCAGCACGTGTGCTCAATAACCTGGGAATTAGCCTGAACAAAGCACGTCAACAAGTGTTGCAGTTGCTTGGCAGCAGTGAGGCTGTATCCAGCCATAATGGAACACCTGCCAATGTCAGCACACCAACGCTGGACAGTCTGGCACGTGATCTCACGGCTTATGCGAGAGAGAATAACCTTGACCCAGTTATTGGACGTAGCAAAGAAATTGAGCGTGTCATCCAAGTGCTCAGCCGTCGTACCAAGAACAACCCGGTATTGATCGGTGAGCCAGGTGTAGGTAAAACAGCGATTGCTGAAGGCCTTGCACAAAAAATCATTGCAAATGAGATTCCGGAAACATTGCGCGACAAACGTGTAATGACCCTGGATATGGGTTCAGTAGTAGCCGGAACCAAATATCGTGGTGAGTTTGAAGATCGTCTGAAAAAAATTATGGATGAGATTCGCCAAGCAGGTAACATTGTCCTGTTTATCGACGAATTGCATACCTTGATTGGCGCAGGCGGAGCTGAAGGTGCCATCGATGCATCTAACATTTTAAAACCGGCTCTGGCTCGTGGAGAATTGCAGTGCATTGGTGCAACAACACTGGATGAATATCGTAAATACATCGAGAAGGATGCAGCGCTTGAGCGTCGTTTCCAACCGATTACTGTAGATCAGCCTTCTCCGGAAGAAGCGATTCAAATCTTGCACGGCTTGCGTGACCGTTATGAGGCGCATCACCGCGTGAAAATTACGGACGAAGCGATTGTGCAGGCGGTTAAACTGTCTGACCGTTACATTACAGACCGTTTCCTGCCAGACAAGGCGATCGACCTGATTGATGAAGCGGGTTCCAAAGTAAGATTGAACTCTTACACGATCCCACCAAACCTGAAACAACTGGAAAGTCGTCTGGAAGATATCCGTAAGGAAAAAGACGCAGCGGTTCAAAGTCAGGAGTTCGAAAAAGCAGCAGCGCTTCGCGATACGGAACAAAAAATCCGTGAAGAACTGGATGTAACGAAGAATCAATGGAAAGAAAAACAAGGTCGCACGGATTCCGAGGTAACACCTGAGGATATCGCGCAAGTGGTAGCCAACTGGACAGGAATTCCGGTGAACAAGCTGAAAGAAGAAGAGACACAGCGTCTGATGAACCTAGAATCGATTCTGCATGAACGTGTCATTGGCCAAGATGAGGCTGTGAAGTCCGTCAGCCGTGCGGTTCGTCGTGCTCGTGCTGGATTGAAAGATCCAAAACGTCCGATGGGTTCATTCATTTTCCTAGGCCCTACAGGTGTAGGTAAAACAGAACTTGCTCGTGCTCTGGCTGAAGCGATGTTCGGCGATGAAAATGCAGTAATCCGTATTGATATGTCCGAGTATGGTGAGAAGCATTCGACTTCCCGACTCGTCGGAGCGCCTCCGGGATATGTTGGATACGAAGAAGGTGGCCAGCTGACAGAGAAAGTTCGTCGCAAACCTTATTCCGTAGTCCTGCTCGATGAGATCGAGAAAGCACATCCGGAAGTATTCAATATCTTGCTGCAAGTGCTTGAGGATGGTCGTCTCACGGATTCCAAAGGTCGCGTGGTTGACTTCCGGAATACGCTGATTATCCTGACATCCAACGTGGGTGCTGAAGCGATCAAACGTAACTCTACACTTGGTTTCACAGCGGTTGTGGATGCAGGTGCGGATTACGATAACATGAAGGGTAAAGTCATGGATGAGCTGAAGAAAAGCTTCCGTCCAGAGTTCCTTAACCGGATTGATGAAATTATCGTATTCCACTCTCTGGAACAGAAACACATTGCAGAGATTGTTACCCTCATGAGTGAGGAGCTTCGCAAACGGCTACGTGAATACGAAGTGGACTTCGAACTCACCGACAATGCCAAGGATTTCCTTGCCAAAGCCGGCTTCGATCCAGCTTACGGTGCGCGTCCGCTTCGTCGGGCGATCCAGAAGCATATCGAGGACAAATTGTCCGAAGAGTTGCTCACAGGTAACGTAACCAAAGGGGATTCATTGCTCATTGACGAAGAGAACGGTGCACTGTCTGTAACGAAAAAAGACGTGGTTGTTCCTTCTACCGAGGAAATCGAAACCAAATAATATATAACAAGCTTTGGAGTTGAACTCCAGCTTGTAGTGATCCTTAATCCTTCCCGGCTTCGGCCGGGAAGGATTTTTTACATTTTGGACAGAAGACGGACATGATTATGTCAGGAACATGTGTAAAGTTTGCGATAATCCTTTACGAAAAATCTCAAACAATGGTAAACTTTTAGTAACCCTGCACGTCAGGGAGTTTGGGCAAAATTCGTCGAATAATGCAAAATGCTGTTATAAAACTAAATTATAGGAGTGCTGAAGTGGCCAAAGTTAAAACCAAGTTTCAATGTACGGAATGCGGCTATGAAGCCCCCAAGTGGTACGGTAAGTGTCCGGGTTGTCAGTCATGGAATTCAATGGTGGAAGAAACAGAGACGGTGGTCAAAACACAAGGGAGAAATTCTCCCCTGTTTGACAGTAAAGATAAACCGCTTCCTATCATAGATATAGATAGCGGTCAGGAACCGCGTGTGCAGACTGGAATCGGAGAGTTGAACCGGGTATTGGGTGGCGGAATCGTTCCAGGTTCCCTCGTTCTGGTGGGCGGAGATCCAGGTATCGGTAAATCAACGTTGATGTTGCAGACGTCACATGCGTTGACGCATTCGGGTTTGCGTGTGTTATATGTTTCCGGTGAGGAATCAGTCAAGCAAACCAAATTGCGGGCGGATCGTCTCGGGGCGCTCTCAGCCGAGTTGTATGTGCTGTGTGAAACCAATATGGAACGTGTAGAGGAAGCGGTGGATCAGATCCAGCCGCATTTTCTTGTCATCGACTCCATTCAGACAGTATATCTTCCCGAAGTTACCAGTGCGCCTGGTAGTGTAGCACAGGTAAGGGAATGTACGTCAAGGTTCATGCGGATTGCCAAAGGCAGAGGCATTGCAACGGTTCTTGTGGGGCATGTTACCAAAGAAGGTGCCATTGCCGGTCCACGTATGTTAGAACATATGGTGGATTGCGTGCTTTATTTTGAAGGAGAACGGCATCATACGTATCGCTTGCTGCGTGCGGTGAAGAACCGTTTTGGTTCCACCAATGAGATTGGTATTTTTGAAATGGGCGAGGATGGACTTCGTGAGGTGGGCAATCCGTCCGAACTCTTTTTGTCGGAACGTCCACTAGGGGTAGCAGGTTCAACGGTAGTTGCCAGTATGGAGGGTACACGCCCTCTGCTTGTGGAATTACAGGCGTTGATCTCCACGACCCATTTCCCTTCTCCTCGCCGTATGGCAACAGGGGTGGATCTGCATCGGTTGAATCTGATTATTGCTGTGCTGGAGAAACGAATGGGCATGTTTTTACAGACCCAGGATGCGTATCTGAATGTAGCTGGAGGAGTAAGGCTTGATGAGCCGGCTGTCGATTTGGCGGTTGCTGTCAGCATTGCATCCAGTTTGAGAGATGTACCGACCAAGCCGGATGACGTCATCTTTGGCGAGATTGGTCTGACAGGTGAGGTTCGAGCCGTATCACGGGCCGAACAACGAGTGAAGGAAGCCGCGAAGCTGGGCTTCAAGCGAGTCATTTTACCGGAAAAAAGCTTAAAGGGCTGGAAACATCCTCGCGGGATACAACTGATCGGTGTGAATACCGTGGCAGATGCACTAGCGGTTGCTTTAGATTAGGGGGCATAACAAGATGAAAGATTCGAGCCAACTGGATAATATGAATGAGTTGTTAAGGCTGATCGCACCAGGTACACCTTTCCGCGAAGGTCTGGAAAATGTGCTGCGCGCCAAGACGGGCGCACTGCTTGTTGTAGGATACAGCCCTGAAGTAATGGAAGTGGTGGACGGGGGATTCTCGATTAACTGTGATTTCTCCCCGAACTATCTGTACGAACTCGCCAAGATGGATGGAGCCATTATTCTTAGTGAGGATTTGAAGCGTATTCTTTACGCCAATACCCAGTTAATCCCGGACTCTTCGATCTCTTCATCAGAGACGGGGATTCGTCACCGGACGGCAGAGCGTGTAGCGAAGCAAACGGGTAAATTGGTGGTTTCCATATCACAGCGTCGGAATATCATCACCTTGTATCAGGGAACACTTCGTTATTCCCTCAAGGAAATTGGAGTTATTTTGACAAAAGCGAATCAGGCGATTCAAACCCTGGAAAAATACAAAGCTGTATTGACACAGTCCCTTACGAATCTGAGTGCCTCTGAATTTGAGGAACTGGTAACGATTCCTGAAGTGGTTAACGTGATTCAGCGTACCGAAATGGTGATGCGGATCAAAACGGAAATCAAACGATACATTCATGAACTTGGAAATGAGGGACGACTCATCTCCATGCAAATGGAAGAGCTCGTGGGTACAACGGAAGAAGAAGCTTGGTTGCTGTACAAAGACTATGCCCGTGACGACAGTGATGACAAAATCCGTGAAATTATCGTGGGACTGAAAAGGTTGTCGGATGATGAATTGCTGGATGCACATCATATTGTTCGTCTGCTCGGCTACCCTTCATCAGCGGCTACTTCGGAAGATTCGGTTGCACCTCGCGGATTCCGGGTATTAAATAAGATCCCCCGCCTGCCGAATGTCATTATCCATAACCTGGTGGATCAATTCGAACAATTGCCTCATGTCATTATGGCTACAATTGAAGAACTGGACGAAGTGGACGGTATTGGTGAAGTTCGTGCCCGGACCATTAAGGAAGGCCTCAAACGTTTGCAGGAGCAGATGTTTATCGACAGACAGATGTAAGGGTTTGCCTATATAAAGGCTTGAAATGGATGAGGTGAAACAACAATGCTAACCAGATTCATTCCGAATCTCTTTACCCTGGGTAATCTGTTTCTTGGAATGATGGCGATTTTGCTTGCGATTGATGGAAATTACAGTTTGGCTGCTATTATGGTCATTGTAGCGATGCTGCTGGACGGTCTGGATGGCCGGGTGGCACGTGCGCTCAATGCCCAAAGCGAATTCGGCAAGGAACTGGATTCCTTGTCCGACATGGTTTCCTTTGGTGCAGCACCAGCTCTGATCATATTTATGGTGTCATTTCAAGATTCGATGCCGATGCTCGCCTGGATTGCAACAGCTGCTTTTCCGATCTGTGGAGCCATTCGTCTGGCACGGTTTAATGTTCGTCCGGGAATTCCGGGGTACTTCACAGGTCTGCCGATTCCGGCAGCCGGCGGAGTGCTGGCTACACTGTCCTTGTTCAACAAGGATATCGGCCCGATCAGCATGATGATTGCTACGTTGCTGTTATCATATCTGATGGTGAGTTCGCTTAAGTATCCCAATTTCAAAAAGGTCGGTTTGCCGCGCAAAGCAATCTGGATTGCACCATGGGTTGTGTTATTCGCGATAGCCGTAGCCGTTATTTTCCCCGAGCAGTTATCCAAATTGATTTTTATTCCGCTGGTGTTATACGCCTTGTATGGAATGAAGCATAATGTGCGAACAGCGGCCTCGCGTAGTCGGGCCAAAAAGCGCAAGGATGAGAAATCTTCCCGTCCTTCTGATCGTTAAGCATTGCGCATTGGAGACAGACACAATACAAAGAAAGCACGTACGCTCCTGACTAGGAGAATGCGTGCTTTTTGTTTATTCAGATCTATTTACGGTAAAAGAAACCCTTACGAACGACATACATATCTTCTTACGACAGATTAAACATCCCTAACGTCGAACACTTCTGTGATTCGTGATTCACGACCTCTTCCATGTTGATGTCCAGCAGATTGCAGAGAGCCGACATGTAGAACAGGTTTCGCCCCAATTCAGAGCTGATGACCTCTCGGCAGTTCTCACACAACTCACCTTCCACATGCGTTTCCAGCAGGCCCTTGGTTTGAGCGATATCACTCTCCGGGGCATATTTCTGCTTGGTGGCGTGCAGCTCGATGCAGCCGCATTCGGTAATGGCTTTGGACACGGCACGGTTAACAGACGCTCCGGCTTGTCCCGTTTTGGACAGTACATCAATCAGACTGCGATGACGCAGCAACAGTTCAGAAACTTGATCCTGGAAAGCCTGTAAACTTAGCGTACTCATTTTGCCACTCACCTCGGGATATGAATTGAATTCATTATATGCCAATAATTTACCTACTTTCAACTGACGATTGCAACATTTCCAAAAAGTTCTTGCGGATGGGATTAGCAATTCAGGAATTGGATCATACTGGATATAAAGATCAAGATACATTGAAGGAGGTGCAGGGACTAATGTGGAAAAAAGGCATTTTAACTTTTACAGGATTGTGCGGTGCATGGTTCGGCTACACGGCATATCATCTGGCAGGAAAATCGGTCCCATGGATGGCAGAGTGGATTCAGTCAGCAGGATTACTGGGAGCTGGTATATCAACGCTGCTGGGAGCTGTAATGTTTATGGCTGTATGTAACATTGGTGGTACATTGGTGGCAGATAGGCTGCATAGTGGAATTGATTCATTGGCAAAAGTACCTATGAACGAACTGGCTGCAGGTGCCGCAGGTACCGTTGCAGGATTGCTCGTGGCCTTGTTGCTCTACCCTGTTGTGGGATGGATGGGGACGGCAGGAGAAGTGCTGCAAGTGGCGCTGACGGTGATTAGTGCCTATTCCGGCTACACCCTTGCCATGGCGAAGAAAGACGATCTGGGGGCCTTCTGGATGTCTGGGCGATGGGGGCATCCGGAGGTAGACGAGGATAGACGGATGGAAGAACATAAAATTCTGGATACCAGCGTTATTATCGATGGACGTATCGCTGATATATGTAAAACCGGATTCATTGAAGGCACAATCGTAATTCCCGAATTCGTTCTGGAGGAGCTGCAGCATATTGCCGATTCATCGGATCTGCTCAAGCGGAACAGAGGACGACGTGGACTGGACATTTTGAACAAAATCCAGAAGGAACTCGATGTAAAAGTTCTGATCTACGAGGGGGATTTCGAGGAAATCTCCGAGGTGGACAGCAAACTGGTTAAATTGGCTAAAGTGCTTCAGGGCAAAGTGGTCACCAATGATTTTAACTTGAACAAAGTGTGTGAACTCCAAGGTGTATCTGTACTTAACATTAATGATCTTGCGAATGCAGTCAAGCCAGTCGTTCTGCCAGGTGAGGAGATCATGGTGCAGATCATCAAGGATGGTAAGGAGCATGGTCAAGGTGTAGCCTATCTGGATGATGGCACGATGATCGTGGTGGAAGGCGGACGCGAGTATATCGGCATGATGATGGAAGTGCTGGTGACCAGTGTGCTGCAGACTTCAGCGGGAAGAATGATCTTTGCGAAGCCGAAACTGTTGGAAAAAGCCCAATAAAGCGGTATGATGGGTAGTGTATCGTTGAACGATAAACTGACAGACAAGGCAGGGATTGCGGCATGGATAAAGGGTGGGGCGTTGTCATTGTGGCAGCAGGTCGCGGTACCCGGATGGGGACGACCGAGAGCAAGCAGTTTCTGTTGCTGCAGGACAAGCCCGTTTTCATACATACGCTTGAGGTATTTGCTGCACTGGACGAGATCCACGAGATGGTGCTGGTCACAGGAGCTGCAGATGTTGAACGCTGCCAGGATTGGGTAAAAGAATACCAACTGGATTCACGTGTCCGTGTTATCCCCGGAGGGAAAGAGAGACAACATTCTGTCCATAAAGGCCTGAAGGCACTTGGGACGGATTGGGTTCTCGTTCACGACGGGGTACGTCCTTTTGTGAACCATGAGCAGATCAAGGGGTGCATGGAGGCCGCCATATCCGGTGGAGCGTCTGTACTGGCCGTTCCCGTGAAGGATACGATCAAACAAGTGAATGCGGAAGGAGTCGTTACGGCGACGCCAGACCGCAGCAGTCTGTGGAGCATTCAAACCCCGCAGGCTTTTCGTCTTTCTTCCCTGCTCTCCGCCTACGAATCAGCCGAGCAGGACGGATTTCTGGGGACAGATGACGCCATGCTGGCTGAACGTCAGGGAATGTCGGTCAAGGTTGTGGAAGGCAATTATACCAATATCAAATTAACGACGCCGGAAGATTTGGAATACGCCGCGTTTTTGCTAGGGGGAGAGAAGAAGCGATGATACGTGTAGGACAGGGATTTGATGTACATCAGCTGGTGGAGGGACGCCCGTGCATTATTGGCGGAGTAACGATTCCTTATGAAAAAGGACTGCTGGGTCACTCGGACGCAGACGTGCTGTTGCACGCGATTAGTGATGCCATTTTGGGTGCGCTGGCACTCGGGGATATCGGCAAGCACTTCCCGGATACCGATCCGGAATTCAAGGATGCCGACAGTCTGAAATTGTTGGAGCATGTATGGCAGCTTGTGAAGGATCGCGGATATAAGCTGGGAAATATCGACTCAACGATTATTGCCCAAAAGCCGAAGATGGCTCCTTACATCCCACAGATGGCTGAGGTTATTGCCAAAGCACTGGAAGCGGATGTAACGCAGGTGAACGTGAAAGCAACAACAACTGAGCAACTGGGGTTCCCGGGACGGGGAGAGGGCATTGCCGCTCAATCCGTTGTTTGCCTTGTACGTGTGTGATATCATCAATCAATTAGTAACGGAGGGGATCATATGAGCACGGAAATTCGTGTGCGTTACGCGCCGAGTCCAACGGGACACCTGCATATCGGGAATGCCCGTACGGCGCTGTTTAACTATTTGTATGCCAAACATAATAACGGTAAATTCATTATTCGTATTGAAGATACGGACGTGAAACGGAATATTGCCGGTGGTGAAGAAAGCCAACTGAAATACCTGAAATGGCTTGGAATCGAGTGGGATGAAAGTATTGACGTGGGCGGAGAATACGGACCATACCGTCAAACGGAACGTCTGGATCTCTATCGTAAATATACGCAGGAATTGCTGGATAAGGGTCTGGCTTACCGCTGCTTCTGTACGGAAGAAGAATTGGAGCAAGAGCGCGAGGAACAGTCAGCACGTGGAGAAACACCACGTTATTCGGGCAAACACCGTGACCTGACTCCAGAGCAAATTAGTGCGTTTGAAGCGGAAGGCCGCGTAGCGAGTATTCGTTTCCGTGTGCCGGAAGAGCGCACATATACGTTTGATGACATGGTTAAGGGCACAATTTCATTCAACAGCAAGGAATCCGGCGACTTCGTCATTGTGAAAAAAGACGGCATTCCCACATACAACTATGCCGTTGCTGTGGATGATCACTTGATGAAGATCTCCCACGTTCTGCGCGGGGAAGATCACATCTCGAACACGCCGCGTCAACTGATGATCTATGAAGCGCTCGGCTGGGAGCCGCCGCAATTCGGCCATATGACGCTGATCGTGAATGAAAATCACAAGAAGCTGAGTAAACGGGATGAGTCCGTTATTCAGTTCATTGAGCAGTATGATCAGCTCGGCTATTTGCCTGAAGCGATGTTTAACTTCATTTCCTTACTCGGCTGGTCGCCGGAAGGGGAAGAAGAGATCTTCTCGCAAGAGCAGCTGATCTCCATTTTTGATACGAAACGTCTGTCCAAGAGCCCGGCAGTATTTGATACCCACAAGCTGGCCCACTTGAACAACCACTACATCAAACATGCTGACCCGGAACGTATTGCCGAAATGGCCATTCCACATCTGCAAAAGGCTGGACGTATTTCTTCCGAGCTGTCTGCTGAACAAAAAGAATGGGCATATACGCTGGTACACTTGTACCAGGAGCAGATGAATTCTGCCTCCGATATTGTGGAATTGTCAGAAGTGTTCTTCCGTTCCAATCTCGAGCTGGAAAGCGAAGGAGAAGCAGTACTTGCGGAGGAGCAGGTGCCAACTGTACTGAAGGCATTTGCGGATAAAGTGCAGGCGAGCGAAGAGTTCACGCCAAGTAAAATGGCTGCATTGATCAAGGAAGTACAGAAAGAAACCGGCTTTAAGGGCAAACAGCTCTTTATGCCAATTCGTGTAGCCTTGACTGGACAGACGCATGGACGGGATTTGAATCAAACGATTGTGCTTCTGGGCCGTGATACGGTGATCGAACGTTTGCTTGCGCAAGTAAAATAAGTTTAATCGAGGATATTCCATTAAATTGGAATCTGAACACAGTCTTATGATGTATGGATTACGTAGGAGGCTGTTGTCAGTCTGAGGCCTTTTCGCTATAATAACAACACAACGAATAATTGATATGATTTATCTAATAGAACAGCAAAGATCGGGAGGAGTAGACTGACCCGGACAGATTCAGAGAGGATGGTCCCGCAGCAAAGGAAGTTTTCTTTGGTTGCGGTGGCTGTGAGCCATCCGCTGTCCATCAGTCGAAATGCGCCCGTGAGCTGCACAGCCGAATCCAGCCCCGCCTTTGTCATCTTGACATGGGAAAACGTTAGGATAGGTTGTGACGATTGGTTTCCGTTACCAAACCGCTTGAGGGCTCATTCTATTTGAGGATGAACCGAGCAGAGTGGGACCGCGATAAACGCCTCTGCAGCTAAATGCTGCAGGGGCGTTTTTTGTTTAGGCGAGTGTGCAGTACACTACCAAGGAACGCGCCGTCCGGTAAGCCGGAGGACGGGAACCTGAACAAGAGGGGAACGAGCATGTTCAAGAAGATCAGATCAGATATCCAGGTGGTGTTTGAAAACGACCCGGCGGCCAGAGGATGGTTTGAGGTGGTATTCACCTACTCAGGGCTGCATGCAATATGGGCACACCGGATCGCTCATTTTTTATACAAGCGAAGATGGTTCTCGGTTGCCCGGTTCATTTCGCAGGTTAGTCGTTTTATGACAGGAATTGAGATACACCCTGGAGCTACGATCGGAAATCGGTTGTTTATTGACCATGGAATGGGCGTCGTTATTGGAGAAACATGTGAGATTGGCGATGATGTCGTTATCTATCAGGGGGTTACCCTTGGCGGAACAGGGAAAGAAAAAGGAAAGAGACATCCGACCATTGGTAATAATGTGGTTATCTCATCCGGAGCCAAAGTGCTGGGTTCATTTAGCGTGGGGGATCAATGTAACATTGGTGCGAACTCCGTTGTACTTAAGGAAGTCCCTTCCAACAGTACCGTGGTAGGCATACCGGGTAGGATTGTTAAACAGGATGGTCGACGGGTAGATCGCCTCAGTCAACAGTTGCCCGATCCGGTCGTTGACTCCTTGCGCAGTATGCAACAAGAACTCGAACGATTGCAGCAAGAGATACGTACACTGCAGAATACCCGTGAAAATGAGACTGTGCGTGATACGTGATACAATAAATATAGGCAGTATAGGATGAAAGGATAAGTGACCATGACGCTTCAAATTTATAATACGATGAGTCGTACAAAAGAGGATTTTGTTCCCCAAGAGCCAGGGAAAGTAAAAATGTATGTGTGCGGACCAACGGTATATGATTACATCCATATCGGGAATGCACGCCCGGTTATCTTTTTCGACACGGTTCGCGGGTACCTGGAACAGACAGGACATGAAGTGAACTATGTGGTGAACTTCACGGATGTCGACGACAAGCTGATCCGCAAAGCAGAACAACTTGGAACAGACGTACCTCATGTCGCAGAGAAGTTTATTGCGGCCTATTATGAAGACCTTGAAGGACTGGGTATTCCGAAGGCAAGTAGCAATCCGCGAGTTACAGAGAACATGCCGCTCATTATTGATTTTATCCGTGAGTTGGTTGAAAAGGGATTTGCATATGAAAATGGCGGTGACGTCTATTATCGTACAGGCAAATTCAGCGAATACGGTAAACTCTCGAAACAAAACCTGCAGGAGTTGCAATTCGGAATCCGTGTAGGCGTGGACGAGCGTAAAGAGCATCCCGAAGATTTCGTGCTCTGGAAGGCAGCTAAACCAGGCGAGATCTACTGGTCCAGTCCTTGGGGTGATGGTCGACCAGGATGGCATATTGAGTGCTCCGCCATGGCTCGGGAGTACCTTGGGGATACACTGGACATACACGGGGGCGGACAGGATCTGCAGTTCCCGCACCATGAGTGCGAATGCGCCCAATCCGAGGTATTAACAGGCAAACCGCTTGCCAACTACTGGATGCATAATGGCTTTATCCGAATCGATAACGAGAAAATGTCGAAATCACTCGGCAATGGTGTTCTTGTAAAAGACTTGCGGAATCAATATAAACGCGAAGCGATTCGTTATTTCATGTTGTCTACCCACTATAGGAATCCATTGAACTTTACGGATGATACGATGGAGCAGGCACAGAACAGTGTGGACCGGATTGCGAATGCTGTAGGTAACTTGAACCATCGTCTGAATGCGGTGACTGTAGATCAGGATATTTCAGCAGAGTTTGCAGCAAGACTCGACCAAATTCGTCAGCAGTATCACGAGAAGATGCAGGACGATTTCAATACACCTGATGCAATTACAGCAATGTTTGAGTGGGCAGGGGAAGCCAACCAACTGTTGCAGCAAGAAGTAGTCAATGCTGCTGACATTCGTGCGCTCCTCGAGTTGTTCAATGAACTGAATGCTGTACTGCGCATCTATACTGACGCAGAGCCAGAACTTTTGGATGAAGAAGTAGAGCGTCTGATTGAAGAACGCGTAGAAGCGCGCAAGTCCAAAAACTGGGCAAGAGCGGATGAAATCCGCGATGAATTGTCTGCACGTGGTATCCTGCTTGAGGATACGGCGCAGGGCATGAGATGGCGGCGCAAATGAGCGAAGGACATTCAAATACACCAAAACAACAGGAGCAGGCTACAGAAGGAGGATGGTTCCCATATCCCCCTTCCAGACCTGCCAGGTTGATTCCTCCTATTGCACTGGCCTATATTGGTGATGCGGTATATGAAGTAGCTGTTCGTCAATATCTGTTGTCGAAGGCCAACATGCGTCCCAATCATTTGCACCGTAGTGCAACCGGATTGGTATCAGCGAAGGCACAGAGCCGCATACTTACAACTATCGAGGCTGAACTGACAGAAGAGGAACGGGATATCGTCCGGCAAGGGCGGAATGCCAAGTCGGGGAGTATCCCCAAAAATGCAGATGTTCTGGAGTACAGACATGCTACGGCTTTTGAATGTCTCATTGGATACCTCTACAGTAGTGGTCGTCATGATCGCATGATTGAACTGATCGGACTTGGCATTGAGCAAGCGGAACAACAATCGCCATCACCGACAAAAAAATAGAAATTTCAACAAAACAACGCATTACAGAGAGGATCGAACAACGATGGAAGAAGAATGGATCGCCGGTAAACACTCCGTGACGGAGGCGCTGCGTTCAGGCCGGACCATTAATAAAATATGGATTGCCGATACAGCACAGAAACATCTGACTCAACCTATTATCTCGGAAGCTAAAAAACTCGGTATTGTCATTCAACACGTGGACAAGCGTAAGTTGGACCAAACAGTACCAGGCATTCAGCATCAAGGGGTAGTCGCACAAGCGGCACCTTATGCTTATGTGGAGGTAGAAGACATTCTTGCCGCAGCAAAAGCGAAGAATGAGCATCCTTTCCTGATCCTGTTGGATGAGATTGAAGATCCTCATAACCTGGGGTCCATTTTGCGGACAGCAGATTGCACGGGTGCGCATGGTGTCATTGTACCCAAACGTCGCTCGGCAGCTGTAACAGTGACAGTATCCAAAACGTCAGCAGGCGCCGTGGAGTACGTACCAGTGGCTCGTGTGAGTAATCTCGGCCAGACTATCGATCGCCTTAAAGAAGAAGGTGTGTGGGTTGTAGGGACAGATGTCACGGCTCATGAAGGTGTCTTTGGTAACGGAGTCTTTACTGGCCCTGTGGCACTGGTAATCGGCAATGAAAACAAGGGAATGGGACGACTCATTCGTGAGAAATGCGATGTACTGATCAAATTACCGATGCAAGGTCAGATTAATTCCCTGAATGCTTCCGTGGCAGCGGGTGTTGTCATGTATGAAGTGCTCCGCTCGCGTCAAGCGCAGGAATAGAAGGTATGGCTGATTCCCGTGATGTGCTTCTTGTAGACGGGTACAACATGATTGGTGACTGGCCGGAGCTAACTAGACTGGCGGAAAGTGGGCTCGAAGAGGCGCGTAACAGGCTTCTCTTTCGGCTCGCTGACTATCAGGCGTTCTCCGGTCGGCGGGTCATTGTTGTGTTTGACGCCTACCTCGTGCCTGGACTCGGTAAATCCTTTACACAGAGCAAAGTACAGATCTATTTTACAAAGGAAAAAGAGACGGCGGACGAATGCATTGAGAGACTCGTACGGGAACTAAGCATGCGAAGACGCCAAATCTATGTGGCTACGAGCGATATGGTAGAGCAACATGTCATATTCGGACAGGGAGCGCTACGCGTATCTGCAAGGGAATTGCTGATTGAAGTCGAGCAGAACGAAAAAGAATTAAAGAAACGACTGGAAGAAGATCAGGCGAAGACAACTCGTAATACACTCGGGGGCAAGTTAAGTCCCGATATATTGAAAGAGTTTGAGCGATGGCGGCGGGAATAACAGTACGCTTTTTACAATATTTAGAATATTGAAAGTCTTGACATTTATGTTATTGATGTTCTTTTTTAGGCAGAGCGTGGTTGACGGTGTGAGGTGCCATCATATATACTGATCGTATATTTCATAGAGTAGAGTAACGGGGTACCTTGCGTTGCAGCCGGAGGGATTGTCTGTGAGTGTCGACCTCAAAGATATCATGTTATCCAAGTATGATTACCAAAGTGACGAAGACATTGTCGAAGCTTTCCGTGAAGGCGAAAGCGAAGCGTTAGAGTTTTTGATTAACAAATATCGTAACTTTGTACGCGCCAAGGCAAGATCTTATTTTCTGATTGGGGCAGACCGGGAAGATATTATTCAAGAAGGAATGATTGGCCTCTACAAATCCATTCGAGATTTCAAAGGGGACAAGCTGGCTTCGTTCAAGGCTTTTGCCGAACTGTGTATTACAAGACAGATCATCACGGCGATTAAGACAGCAACACGTCAGAAACATATTCCGCTTAATTCTTATGTATCTCTGGACAAGCCTATTTATGACGAAGAGTCTGATCGTACGTTACTCGATGTGATTTGTGGAACCCAGGTCAGTGATCCGGAAGAACTTATCATCAATCAGGAAGAGTTTGTGGGCCTGGAAGATAAAATGTCCGAGATTCTGAGTGATCTGGAACGTAAAGTATTGATGTTGTATCTGGACGGGAGATCTTATCAAGAGATTGCAGTAGATTTGGACAGACATGTGAAGTCCATTGATAATGCACTACAGCGCGTGAAGCGCAAGCTTGAAAAGTACCTGGAAGTTCGAGATAATTAAACACATGTTGTCGTTGACGGAAAAGGCTCGGTGTTTGAGTCTTTTTTTAGTGTCTCAAGTTTATAAAATCAAAGAATGTTTATACTAGTAATCGCTCGGTCCATGCAGGAGAAGAGAAAAACAGAGATGTGAAACGAGAGTACGTTGTACGGAAGTAATACCCAGTGAATGAAAGGCTATTCTTTCATTGACATGGTTATACCCTTGTGATAAAGTGTTTTAGGTAGGCCTAAATTTATGGCTTTTTTTCAGGATCAATTTAGAGACTCTGCTTGAATGTGGAAGTCTTCGGGAGGTGTACATCATGCGGGTAATTATTACTTTGGCTTGTACTAACTGCAAACAAAGAAATTACACTACGACAAAAAACAAGCGTAATCACCCCGACCGCATGGAGATGAAGAAATTTTGCAAGTTTTGTAACGAGCAGACTTCTCATCGCGAAACCAGATAGTTTTTGGAGGTGTCGGCGTGAAACGAAGTTTCAAATCTCTGATTTCCTTTTTCTCAGAAAGCTGGGCTGAACTTAAAAAAGTTCGCTGGCCTAATCGTAAAGAGCTGACCAACTACACATTGATCGTACTTGGTACTGTTGTGGTTATGACGCTGTTTTTTTGGGTCATTGACATTGGCATCTCCTTTGTGATCGAAGCGATTATTTAAGAAGGGTTCCGGTGGCTTGATATGGAAAAAAGATGGTACGTCGTTCATACCTATTCAGGGTATGAGAACAAGGTCAAAGCCAATTTGGAAAAACGCGTAGAGTCTATGGGCATGGAAGACAAGATATTCCGCGTTCTTGTTCCTATGGAAGAAGAAGTGGTAAACAAGGACGGTAAGAAAAAAACCGTTATGCGTAAAGTTTACCCTGGTTATGTCTTGGTGGAAATGGTACAGACGGATGATTCTTGGTATGTTGTTCGCAACACACCAGGTGTTACAGGATTTGTCGGTTCGACAGGTTCTGGGTCCAAACCAACTGCTTTGTTGCCTGAAGAAGTGGAACAAATTCTGAAGCACATGGGTATGGTTGAACCTAAGCCGAAAATTGAGTTCGATATTAAGGAATCCGTACGTATTAAAGTCGGTCCTTTTGCGAATTTCGTAGGCTCCGTGGAAGAAATTTTGGTAGACAAAAGCAAGTTGAAAGTGCACGTGAACATGTTTGGACGGGAAACACCGCTTGAGTTGGAATACACGCAAGTGGAGAAGATATAGTCTCTTCAAGTTTCTTGTGGGAGGGTTGAAAAACCCGTTAACCACTATTTTGCAAGGAGGTGTCAATCATGGCGAAAAAAGTTATTAAAATGGTAAAACTGCAGATTCCAGCAGGTAAAGCAAACCCAGCACCACCAGTAGGTCCAGCTTTGGGTCAAGCAGGTGTCAACATCATGGCATTCTGTAAAGAATTCAACGCTCGTACAGCTGATCAAGCGGGATTGATTATTCCAGTTGAAATTTCTGTATTCGAGGACCGTTCCTTTACTTTCATCACTAAAACTCCACCAGCAGCAGTTCTGTTGAAAGTGGCAGCTAAAGTTGAAAAAGGATCCGGCGAACCGAACAAGAAAAAAGTTGCTACTGTTAAACGTGATGCGGTTCGTCAAATCGCAGAAACAAAAATGCCTGACCTGAATGCAGCAGACGTTGAGTCCGCTATGCGTATGGTCGAAGGTACTGCCCGCAGCATGGGTATCACCATCGAAGACTAATTTTCATAAGAAACATGGCTTCGTAAAACCGGTCGATTCGCGACCGGTTGATGTGGGAGGTATATCCGCTAACACCACAAAGGAGGAATAAAACATGGCTAAACACGGTAAAAAATACCTGGAAGCTGCTAAGCTGATTGACAGCGAAGCAACTTACGAGCCTTCAGAAGCTGTAGAGCTTGTGAAAAAGGCAGCTACTGCAAAATTCGATGAAACAATCGAAGCGGCAGTTCGTTTGGGTGTAGACCCTCGTAAGCAAGACCAGGCTGTACGTGGTGTTGTTGTCTTGCCACACGGCACAGGTAAAACACAACGCGTATTGGTATTTGCAAAAGGTGACAAAGCGAAAGAAGCGGAAGCGGCTGGCGCGGACTATGTTGGTGATGCAGACATGATCAACAAAATCCAACAAGGCTGGTTCGAATTCGACGTCTGCGTAGCGACACCAGATATGATGAGTGAAGTAGGTAAATTGGGCCGACTGCTCGGCGGTAAAGGTCTGATGCCTAACCCTAAAGCCGGAACGGTAACTTTCGATGTAACTAAGGCTGTTCAAGAAATTAAAGCCGGTAAAATCGAATATCGTCTGGATCGTGCAGGTCAAATTCATGCACCGATTGGTAAAGCTTCTTTCTCTTCTGAGCAACTGAATGAGAACTTTAAAGCTCTCATGGAAGCTCTGAATCGTGCTAAACCAGCGGCAGCAAAAGGTGTTTATCTGAAGAATGTTAGTCTTTCTTCCACGATGGGCCCTGGCGCACGCGTGAACGCAGCAGCTTTTAGATAATATCTCTTGACAGGCTTGTCCTGTTTTTGATAAGATATAAAAGTTGTGAGTCCGAGTGACTGACCGTTGACATTTGAATATGCTTGCCGTAGACAGTAGGTGCCATTTGGCTTAATTTCCTGCCGAGGTGTGATTATAGAACTTAGAACGATGCAAATCGATGATGAGTATATATCAAGCCTTCGTGATTCTACGGAGGCTTTTCTTAATGGGATAAATTTGATCAGGAGGTGTACAGATTGGCAAACGCAAAAGTGATTCAAGCAAAACAAGAGTCCGTTGATGCAGTAACAGCAAAATTGCGCGAGAGCGTTACAACTGTTGTTGTTGACTATCGCGGATTGAACGTTGCCCAAGTAACTGAGTTGCGTAAGCAACTTCGTGAAGCAGGGATCGAATTCCAAGTGCTGAAAAACTCGTTGCTTCGCCGTGCAGCTGCAGCAGCAGAACTGACAGAACTCGATAGTGTTCTTACAGGTCCTACTGCAATTGCATTCAGCGTAGATGACGTTGTGGCTCCAGCTAAAATTCTGAACGACTTCGCGAAAAAGAACGATGCACTGGAATTGAAAGGTGCAGTTGTAGAAGGTCGCGTAATCGGAGTACAAGAAGTTAAAGCATTGGCAGAACTGCCATCCCGCGATGGTCTCCTCTCCATGCTCCTCAGCGTGCTTCAAGCGCCAGTGCGCAACTTCGCGCTTGCGGTTAAAGCAGTTGCGGAAAAAGAAGAACAAGGCGCGTAAGCAACTTGATCTGAATGCTGCTTAGGTGGCAAATGAATTAAAAAAAATAATATTATATATGGAGGTTCACTCATGAGTAAAGAGCAAATCTTGGAAGCAATCAAAGGCATGACTGTACTGGAATTGAACGATCTTGTTAAAGCAATCGAAGAAGAATTCGGCGTAACTGCTGCAGCTCCAGTAGCTGCTGCAGGTGCAGTAGCTTCTGCTGAAGCTGAGCAATCCGAGTTCGACGTAATCTTGACTAACGCTGGTGCTTCCAAAATCAACGTTATCAAAGCAGTTCGCGAAATCACAGGTCTTGGCCTGAAAGAAGCAAAAGAACTGGTTGACAACGCTCCAAAAGCATTGAAAGAAAAAGTTGCTAAAGAAGAAGCAGAAGCGGTTAAAGCTAAGCTTGAAGAAGCTGGCGCTACAATCGAAGTTAAATAATTTAGCTTTTATAAGCTAGATGAACAAAACAACAAACCCCTTGACTTATATCAAGGGGTTTGTTGCTGTAATTGTAAATGGAAAGTGAGTGAGGGCATGTCCAATCATTATTATTCGGACAAACCGCAAGTAGCGCATGATCGCAGAGCAACTGAAGCGGTTCTTCGCGGATTCAGTCTGCGATTCGTGACAGACGCCGGTGTGTTTTCCAAAAACGGAATCGATTATGGCAGCAGAGTATTGATTGATGCGATAGAGTTGCCATCAGGGGCTCATGTTCTCGATGTGGGTTGCGGGTATGGGCCGATGGGCCTTACAGCAGCCAAACTTGTACCGGATGGGCATGTCACCATGATCGATATCAACGAGAGAGCCGTTGAACTTTCCAGGGAAAATGCAAAAGTGAACGGAATTAGCAATGTCACGGTATTACAAAGTAATCTACTGGCTGAAGTAAAAAAGCAAAATTTTGACGTCGTACTTACCAATCCGCCTATACGGGCTGGGAAAGAGACGGTTCATACTATTTTCGAACAGGCACATCGCCATCTGAAGGTAGGCGGTTCGTTGTGGATTGTCATTCAGAAGAAACAAGGGGCCCCGTCAGCGAAAGCAAAATTGGAATCTTTGTTTGGAAGAGTGGAAGAAGTGACGAAGGATAAAGGCTATCGGATTTTTAAAGCGGTGAAAGCGGAAGATACATCTACCAAAAGCTAAATCAGAGTTTGTAAAGTAAGCAGGGGATCATTTTTTTTGCAATAGGACTATTGACTTGAAATTCAGGCCGTGGTATTATTGTAAAATGTCAGTATTAAGATGCCCTACTTGGCTTTAGCTAACTAAAAATGTCAACCTTTTTTTACGCCGAACGGGCTTATTATGCCTACGTTTGGCGTATAATATGTACATTTTGGGCAAACTGGGGATAAGAATGATTTGGAAAGACATCCGCCGATCAAAGTTGCTCTTTTTTCGAACGACATTTCGAGTAAGGGCTTTTCTTTATTTGTGGATGCATTGCTTTGCTCTGTATGTGTACCATTATAAGGTTACAAACAGAGGTTCGCAACGAAATTTTTAAAGTGAGTAGACATTGAGGGGTGAGTTTAAGTTGGCAGGACATCTTGTTCAATATGGTCGACGCACTCGGCGCAGTTATGCACGAATTAACGAGATACTCGAAGTTCCGAACCTGATTGAAATCCAACAAAAATCCTATGATTGGTTTTTGGAGGAAGGGTTGCGCGAAATGTTCCAGGATATCTCGCCGATCCAGGATTTTACAGGTAACTTGATTTTGGAATTTATCGATTACAGTCTCGGTGAACCGAAGTATACAGTAGACGATGCGAAAGAGCGTGACGTTACGTATGCAGCACCGCTTCGGGTTAAAGTCCGGCTCATTAATAAGGAAACCGGCGAAGTCAAAGAGCAGGAAGTATTCATGGGAGATTTCCCGCTGATGACCAACACGGGCACATTTATTATTAATGGTGCGGAACGGGTTATTGTCAGCCAGTTGGTTCGCTCTCCTAGCGTTTACTTCAGTACCAAAGTAGATAAAAACGCCAAAAAAACGTATACCGCTACAGTTATTCCTAACCGCGGCGCTTGGTTGGAACTGGAGATGGACGCGAAGGATGTTGTTTACGTCCGGATCGACCGTACACGTAAAATACCAGTTACGGTTCTCCTGCGTTCACTTGGTTTTGGCACAGATGCTGAGATTCTGGATCTGCTCGGTAATGACGAATATATCCGCAACACACTGGACAAAGACAACACGGATTCAACGGAGAAAGCACTCATTGAAATCTATGAGCGTCTTCGTCCGGGCGAGCCGCCAACGCTTGATAACGCGAAAAGCTTGCTCGTAGCGCGTTTCTTTGATCCAAAACGTTATGACCTGGCTAATGTAGGTCGTTACAAAATGAATAAAAAGCTTCACATTAAAAACCGTTTGTTTAACCAGCGTTTGGCTGAGTCACTTGTTGACGCAGAAACAGGCGAAATTATTGCTGAAGCAGGTCAAATGGTGGATCGTCGCTTGTTGGATGAAATCATGCCGTATCTTGAGAAGAGCGTTGGTTTCCGCACGTATCACGTGGGTAACGGCGTTCTGGATGCTAATGAAATCCCTATGCAAACGATTGATGTGTTCTCACCAACTGAAGACGGTAAAGTGGTCAAACTGATTGCCAATGCAAACATTGACAAGTCCGTTAAAAACGTGACTCCGGCGGATATTATTTCCTCCATCAGTTATTTCCTTAACCTTCTGCAGGGAATTGGTAGCACGGATGATATCGATCATCTGGGTAACCGTCGTTTGCGTTCGGTGGGTGAACTCCTGCAGAACCAGTTCCGTATCGGTTTGTCCCGTATGGAGCGTGTGGTTCGTGAGAGAATGTCCATTCAGGATGCTAACGTAATTACACCACAGGCATTGATCAACATACGTCCTGTTATTGCATCGATTAAAGAGTTCTTTGGTAGCTCTCAATTGTCACAGTTTATGGATCAAACGAACCCACTGGGTGAGTTGACTCATAAACGTCGTTTGTCCGCACTCGGACCCGGTGGTTTGACGCGTGAGCGCGCAGGTATGGAAGTGCGTGACGTCCATCCATCCCACTATGGCCGGATGTGTCCAATCGAGACTCCAGAGGGACCAAACATCGGTTTGATCAACTCCTTGTCAACATTCGCCCGTGTAAATGAATATGGCTTCATTGAAGCTCCATATCGTTGGGTTGATCCGAAGACAGGTATTGTAACCGAACAAATTGATTACCTGACAGCGGATGAAGAGGACAACTACGTCATCGCACAAGCGAATGCGAAGTTGAACGAAGACGGTACATTTGAAGAAGAAGCGATCATTGTACGTTACAACAAACAGTCGGATAACATCCTTACGATGCCGAGTGAGCGAGTTGACTACATGGACGTATCTCCTAAACAGGTTGTATCCGTCGCTACAGCGCTGATCCCGTTCCTTGAGAACGATGACTCCAACCGTGCACTCATGGGATCAAACATGCAGCGGCAGGCGGTTCCACTCTTGATTCCTAAAGCACCACTTGTAGGAACAGGTATGGAACACAAAGCTGCAAAAGATTCTGGTGTATGTATTGTCTCCGATTATGACGGAATTATTGAACGTTCTTCTGCGAACGAGATTTGGCTCCGTCGTGTTGAAGAAGTGGACGGTCAGGAAGTTAAAGGCGATATCGTTAAATATAAATTACACAAATTTATGCGTTCGAACCAAGGAACATGCATTAACCAGCGTCCGATTGTCAAAAGAGGTGCCGCTGTCAAAGCTGGCGATATCCTCGCTGATGGTCCTTCAACGGAAATGGGTGAATTGGCTCTGGGACGTAACGTCGTTGTTGCCTTCATGACTTGGGAAGGTTACAACTACGAGGATGCGATCTTGCTTAGTGAAAAACTCGTTAAGGAAGATGTATACACATCCATCCATATCGAGGAATATGAGTCAGAAGCACGTGATACTAAGCTCGGACCTGAAGAGATCACACGTGATATCCCTAACGTAGGGGAAGAAGCGTTGCGTAACTTGGATGAGCGCGGTATTATCCGCATCGGTGCTGAGATTAGCGCTGGCGACATTCTGGTTGGTAAAGTAACACCTAAAGGTGTGACAGAGCTGACTGCAGAAGAACGTCTCCTGCATGCGATCTTCGGTGAGAAAGCACGTGAAGTACGTGATACTTCCTTGCGAGTACCACATGGTACTGACGGTATCGTAGTAGACGTGAAAGTATTTACCCGTGAAAACGGTGATGAACTGCCTCCAGGTGTTAACCAACTCGTTCGTGTATATATCGCTCAAAAACGGAAAATTTCCGAGGGTGATAAAATGGCCGGACGTCACGGTAACAAAGGGGTCGTGGCCCGCATCTTGCCGGAAGAAGATATGCCTTTCCTGCCAGACGGTACACCGGTTCAGATCGTTCTTAACCCACTGGGCGTACCTTCCCGGATGAATATCGGTCAAGTACTCGAGGTTCACTTGGGTATGGCGGCGATGCAACTGGGTATTCACGTAGCAACTCCTGTATTCGATGGAGCGAAGGAGTATGACGTCTTCGATACGATGGAAGAAGCAGGAATGCAACGTAATGGTAAAACCGTCCTGTATGATGGTCGTACAGGTGAAGAGTTTGAACGTGAAGTTACCGTAGGTGTCATGCACATGATCAAATTGGCACACATGGTTGATGATAAAATCCATGCCCGTTCCACGGGTCCTTACTCACTTGTTACGCAACAGCCATTGGGTGGTAAAGCCCAATTCGGTGGACAGCGTTTCGGGGAGATGGAAGTATGGGCGCTTGAGGCATACGGTGCTGCTTATACACTGCAAGAAATCTTGACTGTTAAGTCCGATGATGTTGTTGGTCGGGTTAAAACGTATGAATCCATCGTCAAAGGCGAGAATGTTCCGGAACCAGGCGTTCCTGAATCATTCAAAGTATTGATCAAAGAGCTGCAAAGCTTGGGTATGGACGTTAAGATTTTGAGTGAAGATGAGCAAGAGATTGAAATGAGAGAAATGGACGATGAAGATGACGCTGCGAGCGATAAGCTCAGCCTCAACCTTGAGGGTACAGAGGTCGGAGCGGAATAAACCGCTTCGAGCGCATGATGACCGGCGTTTTTCATCAGGCTCGCGTCTTGCTCCGGCTTCGGCCGGAGAGGGCGTAACCTAGAATACAGGAATTGGTTAAGGAGGGTTGCTCCTTGTTGGACGTCAACAATTTCGAATACATGAAGATCGGGCTTGCTTCCCCAGAGAAAATTCGTTCTTGGTCCCGCGGAGAAGTGAAAAAACCGGAAACGATCAACTATCGTACGTTGAAACCGGAAAAAGAAGGGCTGTTCTGCGAAAAGATTTTTGGCCCTACAAAAGACTGGGAATGTCATTGCGGTAAATACAAACGCGTCCGTTATAAAGGCGTTGTCTGTGATCGTTGTGGCGTTGAAGTAACACGTGCGAAAGTACGCCGCGAACGGATGGGCCATATTGAGCTCGCTGCTCCGGTATCGCATATCTGGTACTTCAAAGGTATTCCGAGCCGTATGGGTCTTGCGCTGGATATGTCTCCAAGATCACTCGAAGAGATTATTTATTTTGCATCATATGTTGTAACTGATCCAGGAGAAACTCCACTGGAGAAAAAACAGCTGTTGTCCGAGAAAGAATACCGCAGCTACCGTGAAAAATACGGATATGGTTTCCAGGCTGGCATGGGCGCAGAAGCGGTTAAAAAACTGCTTCAAGACCTTGATGTGGATAAAGAGCTTGAATTCCTGAAGGAAGAGCTCCGCACTGCACAAGGACAACGTCGTAATCGTGCAATCAAACGTCTGGAAGTTATCGAAGCATTCCGCAACTCCGGCAACAAGCCTGAGTGGATGATCATGGATGTACTTCCTGTTATCCCGCCGGAACTTCGTCCGATGGTACAGCTGGATGGTGGACGTTTTGCAACGTCTGACCTGAATGACCTGTATCGCCGTGTAATCAACCGGAACAACCGTCTGAAACGTCTGCTTGATCTGGGCGCGCCAGATATTATCGTGCAAAATGAAAAACGGATGTTGCAGGAAGCTGTTGACGCATTGATTGATAATGGTCGTCGCGGACGCCCGGTAACGGGTCCTGGTAACCGTCCTTTGAAATCCCTCAGCCACATGCTGAAAGGTAAACAAGGACGTTTCCGTCAGAACTTGCTCGGTAAACGGGTTGACTATTCTGGTCGTTCCGTTATCGTTGTCGGACCTTACCTGAAAATGTATCAGTGTGGTCTGCCAAAAGATATGGCACTTGAATTGTTCAAGCCTTTCGTTATGAAAGAGCTTGTAAATAAAGGGCTTGCCCACAACATCAAGAGCGCGAAACGTAAAGTTGAGCGTGTAAGTCCTGAAGTATGGGATGTTCTTGAAGAAGTAATTAAGGAGCATCCGGTTCTGTTGAACCGTGCCCCTACGCTTCACAGACTCGGTATTCAAGCATTTGAACCGATTCTCGTTGAAGGTAAAGCAATTCGTCTTCACCCGCTCGTATGTACGGCATACAATGCCGACTTTGACGGTGACCAAATGGCCGTGCACGTTCCGTTGTCCGCTGAAGCTCAAGCGGAAGCACGTATCCTGATGCTTGCATCAGGTAACATTTTGAACCCGAAAGACGGTAAACCGGTTGTTACTCCTTCCCAGGATATGGTGCTTGGTTCTTACTACCTCACTATGGACAACAAGGAAGAAAAGGGCACAGGTATGATCCTGCGTACAGTTAACGAAGCTGTATCGGCATACCAACGTGGTACTGCTGGTCTGCATGCACGTGTGGCTATTCCGGTTAAGGCGCTTGGTAAAACAAGCTTCACGGAAGAACAGCAAGAAGGCATGCTGCTGACAACCATCGGTAAAATTATCTTTAATGAAATTTTCCCGGCAAGCTTCCCGTATATTAATGACGCGACTCGTGCGAACCTGTACCAAGGTACTGCAGATCACTCATTTGTATATGAAAAAGGTGCTGATCTCAGAGAAGCTATTATGAATGCTCCTCTGGCTGGCGGTGTCGGCAAAGAATACCTCGGTTCCATCATTGCACGTTGTTTTGAAATTTACCATACAACGGAAACAGCCGTTATTTTGGATAAAATCAAACAACTTGGATTCACGTACTCTACTCGTGCCGGTATTACGGTTGCGGTATCTGATGTTATCGTTCCGCCTGAGAAGTTTGAAATTCTTAGACAGTCTGAGGAAAAAGCACAAATCGTTACGAATCAGTACCGTCGTGGTCTGATTACGAATGAAGAGCGCTATGACCGTATCATTGATATCTGGTCAAAATCCAAAGATGACATCACTGAGATTCTGATGAAGTCCATGGATCGATACAACTCGATTATGATGATGGTAGACTCCAAAGCACGGGGTAACAAATCGCAAATCACCCAATTGGGCGGTATGCGTGGTCTGATGGCCAACCCATCCGGTCGAATTATCGAACTCCCAATCAAATCGAACTTCCGTGAAGGTCTGACAGTACTCGAGTACTTTATCTCCACTCACGGAGCGCGTAAAGGTTTGGCGGATACAGCCCTGCGTACAGCCGATTCAGGTTACCTGACTCGTCGTCTCGTAGACGTAGCCCAAGACGTAATCGTGCGTGATGATGATTGTGGTACAGATAAAGGCTTTACGGTAAGTCGTATCCAGGATGGTAAAGAGGTTATCGAAGATCTCTACGACCGTATTGAAGGCAGATACTGCTTCGAGACAGTTCGTCATCCGGAAACGAAAGAAATCATTGCAGGTCGCAATGAATTGATTGACTCCGATAAAGCAGAAGCGATCATCAAAGCGGGAATCACCAAATTGCAAATCCGCTCCGTACTCAGCTGCCGTGCAAGTCATGGTGTCTGCAAGAAGTGTTACGGTCGTAACCTTGCGACAGGTAAACACGTGGAGATTGGTGAAGCAGTTGGTATCATTGCAGCACAATCCATTGGTGAGCCAGGAACACAGCTTACAATGCGTACGTTCCACACCGGCGGTGTAGCCGGAGACGATATTACGCAAGGTTTGCCGCGTATCCAAGAGTTGTTTGAAGCTCGTAATCCTAAGGGTCAAGCAACAATCAGTGAGATTGATGGTGTAGTTAAAGAGATTCGCGAAGCGAAAGATCGTCGTGAAATTGAAATTCAGGGTGAAGCGGAATCCAAAGTATACTCCGTTACCTACGGTTCCCGTGTGCGCGTAAGCGAAGGCATGGAAATTGAAGCTGGTGACGAGTTGACAGATGGTTCCATCGATCCGAAAGAAATGCTGCGCATTAAAGGCGTACGTGGCGTACAAAACTACATTTTGCAGGAAGTACAGCGCGTATACCGTAACCAAGGCGTAGAAATCAATGACAAGCACGTTGAAGTTATGATCCGCCAAATGCTGCGTAAAATCCGCATCGTAGATGCAGGGGATACAACGCTGTTGCCAGGATCGTTCGTAGATACGCATGAGTACGAAAGAGCTAACAAAATTGCGATTCTTAGTGATAAAGAGCCAGCGGTTGCTAAACCAATCCTGCTCGGTATTACGAAAGCGTCCCTGGAAACAGACTCCTTCCTCTCGGCGGCTTCGTTCCAAGAAACTACACGTGTATTGACAGATGCAGCGATCAAAGGTAAAGTCGATCAGTTGCTCGGTCTGAAGGAAAATGTAATCATCGGTAAATTGATTCCTGCAGGTACAGGTATGCACCGTTACCGCAGCATCAAATTTGCTGAGCCAGAAGATGGCCAATCTTCAGTAGAAGAACTTGAGCCAGTTTCGGTTGATTAAATAGATTTCTCCTCATTTAGAGGGAATGAAAGTTTTGTACGTCAGGAGGCGGACGCTTGTATAATGGAGGTGGACGATTCCTGATGTGCGTAAACTTTTGAAAAAATGTTTTAGGATTAGCATTGACATTGCTTGCGCTAGATGCTAATATATCAAAGGTGCGTGGGCAGCTGATTGTACATGGTTCTATTCGGAGGAATGCACAATGTCTAATGAAAAAGCCTTGCAAGATGCTCATGTCAAAATTGGTACCAAACAGACCATGCGGATGGTGCAGACAGGTATGGCTTCCGAAGTCTATGTCGCAGAAGATAGTGAACCGCAGCTCACTTCCAAAATCATTGCACTGTGTGAACAACACAATGTGAAATGCACGAAAGTGGATACAATGAAAAATCTCGGCAAGGCTTGCGGGATTGGAGTGGGAGCAGCTATGGCTGCTGTCGTAAAATGATAGTGTAAGGAACGTTTTTGTCCGAGAACTTTTTAAGGATTCTCCAAGGCAAAAACTTTTCATTTGTCTTTTTATGAACCGCCTGGGTCTGTGGACTTAGCGAAAAGAGGTTTATAAAGAAACATGAATATTTGAGGAAGGGGGTGGCAATCACATGCCAACTATTAACCAACTGGTTCGTAAAGGACGTCAAGCAAAAGTTGAGAAGTCAAAATCACCAGCTTTGCAAAAAGGATTCAACGCTTTGAAACGTGAATCTACTAACATCAGTGCCCCACAAAAACGTGGTGTCTGCACTCGTGTAGGTACAATGACTCCACGTAAACCAAACTCTGCACTTCGTAAATATGCCCGTGTTCGTTTGACGAACCGTCTCGAGGTAACTGCTTATATCCCGGGAATCGGACATAACCTTCAAGAGCACAGTGTGGTATTGATCCGCGGAGGTAAAGTTAAAGACCTTGCAGGGGTTCGTTATCACATCGTTCGTGGAGCTCTCGATACTGCAGGCGTAAACAACCGTATGCAAGCTCGTTCGAAATACGGTGCTAAACGTCCAAAAGCTAAAAAAGCCTAAACTATTATAAGCAGAGAACCTGAGAGCCTTCTGGCTTAGGTCTGGAAGGTACAGGATCTGCTGAACAAGAAAGAAAGGGGGATATCCATGCCACGCAAAGGTCCAGTTACGAAAAGAGACGTGTTGCCAGATCCGGTATACAACAGCAAGTTGGTTACTCGTTTGATCAATCGCATCATGCTCGACGGAAAACGCGGTGTTGCTCAAAGCATTCTGTATAATGCGTTCAAGTTGATTCAAGAACGTACGGGTAATGACCCGATGGAAGTATTTGAAGCAGCAATCAAGAATATCATGCCAGTCCTGGAAGTTAAAGCTCGCCGTGTCGGCGGTGCCAACTACCAAGTACCAATCGAGGTAAAACCAGAGAGACGTACTGCTCTGGGACTACGTTGGCTCGTGAACTACTCCCGCAACCGCGGTGAGAAAACAATGGAAGAGCGTTTGGCGGCTGAGATCATCGACGCTTCCAACAACACAGGCGCTTCCGTTAAAAAACGTGAAGATACGCACAAAATGGCTGAAGCGAACAAAGCGTTTGCTCACTACCGTTGGTAGGATTCAGTTCACAATAAAAAAACTTCAATTTTGAAGGGAGACCCATTTCATGGCTAGAGAGTTCTCCTTGAAAAATACACGTAATATCGGGATCATGGCTCATATTGATGCGGGTAAAACCACGACAACTGAGCGGATCTTGTTCTACACAGGACGTACGCACAAAATCGGTGAAGTACACGAAGGCGCTGCGACAATGGACTGGATGGAACAGGAACAGGAGCGCGGAATTACGATTACTTCCGCTGCAACTACCGCTGCTTGGAAAGGCCACCGCGTTAATATTATTGATACCCCGGGACACGTTGACTTCACTGTTGAAGTTGAACGTTCCCTTCGTGTATTGGACGGAGCAGTTGGTGTATTCAGTGCGAAAGAAGGCGTTGAGCCTCAGTCCGAAACCGTATGGAGACAGGCTGACAAGTACGGCGTACCTCGTATCGCATATGTAAACAAAATGGATATCATCGGTGCTGACTTCCTGAACGTTGTATCTGACATGCGTGATCGCCTTCAAGCGAACGCTGTTGCGATTCAACTTCCAATCGGCGCTGAAAATGATTTCATCGGTATTATCGATATCGTTGAACAAAAGGCTCATATGTACAAAGATGACCTTGGTCAAAATATCGAAGAAACTGAAATTCCTGCGGAATTCAAAGAGCAAGTTGAAGAACTCCGTAATGAATTGATTGAGCGTGTTGCAGAATTGGATGAAGAATTGACAATGAAATACCTGGAAGGCGAAGAGATCACTATTGAAGAGATCAAAGGCGCACTCCGTAAAGGTGTTGTAGATGTTAAGATCTTCCCAGTTATCTGTGGATCCTCATACCGTAACAAAGGTGTTCAACTGATGTTGGATGCTGTTATCGACTACTTGCCAGCTCCAACAGATGTACCATCAATCACTGGTCATCTTGAAGATGGAACTGAAGCAGTTCGTAAGTCCTCTGATGAAGAGCCTTTCTCCGCATTGGCATTCAAAATCATGACTGACCCTTACGTTGGTAAATTGACATTCTTCCGCGTATACTCCGGTGTTCTTCAATCCGGTTCTTATGTATTGAATGCCACTAAAAACAAACGTGAGCGTATCGGTCGTATCCTTCAAATGCACGCGAACAGCCGTCAAGAGATCACTGAAGTTTACTCCGGTGACATTGCAGCTGCCGTAGGTTTGAAAGATACGGGTACAGGTGATACACTATGTGATGAGAAAAATCCGGTTATCCTGGAGTCAATGAACTTCCCTGATCCGGTTATCGAAATCGCCGTTGAACCTAAAACCAAAGCTGACCAAGATAAAATGGGTGTTGCTCTCGGCAAGTTGACTGAAGAGGATCCAACTCTTCGTGCTCATACTGACGAAGAAACAGGTCAAACAATCTTGGCAGGTATGGGTGAGCTTCACCTTGATATCATCATCGACCGTATGCGTCGTGAATTCAAGGTTGAAACTACTGTGGGTAAACCACAAGTAGCTTACCGTGAAACATTCCGTGCTCCAGCGCGCGTTGAAGGTAAATTCGTACGTCAATCCGGTGGTCGTGGTCAATACGGTCACGTATGGGTTGAATTCGAACCTCTCGAGCCGGGTACAGGCAGCCAGTTCGAAAGTAAGGTTGTCGGTGGTTCCGTTCCAAGAGAATACATTCAACCTGCACTGTCAGGGATTGAAGAGCAAATGAAAAACGGCGTTATTGCAGGCTTCCCGCTTGTAGACGTTAAGGCTACAATTGTAGACGGATCTTACCATGATGTCGATTCCAATGAGATGGCATTTAAAATTGCCGGATCTATGGCGCTTAAAGCGGCTAAAGACAAGTGTAAACCAGTTCTGCTTGAGCCAATCATGAAAGTAGAAGTAACAGTTCCAGAAGAGTACATGGGTGACGTAATGGGTATGTTGAACTCCCGTCGTGGCCGCATCGAAGGTATGGATTCCCGTAGTGGAGCTCAAATCATCCGTGCTAAGGTACCTTTGTCTGAAATGTTTGGTTACTCTACAACTCTTCGTTCCGGTACTCAAGGACGCGGCGTGTTCTCCATGGAACTCTCCCACTATGAAGAAGTTCCTAAGAGCATCGCTGAAGAAATCGTTGCTAAAACAAAAGGCACCGAGTAGTTTTCTCACACTGGATGCAAGTGCATAAGAATTTATTTCGGAGCACTTCATTCAGTGAAAACATAAAATTATAATTTTAAGGAGGCCACGTTCAAATGGCAAAGGCTAAATACGAACGTAATAAACCCCACGTTAACATCGGTACTATCGGTCACGTCGATCACGGTAAAACAACTCTGACTGCTGCAATCACAACTGTATTGTCTAAAACTTACGGTGGTGCTGCTGTAGCATTCGACCAAATCGACAAAGCTCCAGAAGAGCGCGAGCGCGGTATCACTATCTCCACAGCACACGTTGAGTACGAAACTGACACTCGTCACTACGCTCACGTAGACTGCCCAGGTCACGCCGACTATGTTAAAAACATGATCACTGGCGCGGCACAAATGGACGGAGCTATCTTGGTAGTATCCGCAGCTGACGGCCCAATGCCACAAACTCGTGAGCACATCTTGCTCTCCCGTCAAGTAGGCGTACCTTACATTGTTGTATTCTTGAACAAATGTGACATGGTTGAAGACGAAGAGTTGTTGGAATTGGTTGAGATGGAAGTTCGCGACCTTCTTAACGAATATGAGTTCCCAGGTGACGATACTCCAATCACTCGTGGATCCGCTCGTGAAGCACTGGCAAACCCAGATGGCGAATGGGCTCAAAAAATCGTTGAGATGTTCAAAGAGATCGACACTTACATCCCACTGCCTGAGCGTCAAACTGACAAGCCTTTCTTGATGCCTGTCGAGGACGTATTCTCCATCACTGGTCGTGGTACTGTTGCTACTGGCCGTGTAGAGCGTGGTACTGTTAAAGTCGGCGAAGAGATCGAAATCGTTGGTATCACTGAAGAAACTAAAAAATCTGTTGTAACAGGCGTTGAGATGTTCCGCAAATTGCTGGATTCCGCTCAAGCTGGTGACAACATCGGAGCACTTCTTCGTGGTGTTGACCGTAACAACATCGAGCGTGGCCAAGTTTTGGCTAAACCGGGTTCTGTTAAGCCTCACACAGAATTCACAGCTCAAATCTACGTTCTGACTAAAGAAGAGGGCGGACGTCACAAACCATTCTTCACTGGTTACCGTCCACAGTTCTACTTCCGTACAACTGACGTAACAGGCATCATCAACTTGCCTGAAGGTACTGAAATGGTAATGCCTGGTGATAACATCACTGTTACTGTTTCCCTGATCTCCCCAATCGCGATTGAAGAAGGAACTAAGTTCTCCATTCGTGAAGGCGGACGTACAGTAGGTGCCGGTTCCGTAGCATCTATCCAAAAATAATTCGGCTTAACGCTGAATAAAGCATATGCAACAGTGTACTGGAACGAGTAACATTGTATTGTAACGAAGCTTCGGAAGAGTTCTTTATCCGACATCGGATAAAGAACTCTTTTATTATGTGTAAAGTTTCGGAACCTGCGTCATACGAAATGAACATCATTTACGAGTTTAGAAGGATTGGCAAGGCAGCCTGGATATTGAAGAAAAACACTGCAATAAACGAAGTCATTTCGTCAGAAAAGATAAGTTTAAATGTTTTTCTTAAATATGCTTGCAATACGCCCATCTTTTCTATATAATAATGAATGTTGTTCTGTGACGTTGCGATGATGTGAGAGGTTACTGGCACACCCGGCCCCTTTGCCATGGGACAGTGGCTAGAAAATTTTCACGGAGTATGTCCGATAAAAAATTGGGCGATAGAAGGAGGGACTAAAATGGCAAAGCAAAAAATTCGTATTCGTTTGAAAGCTTACGACCACAGAATTCTTGATCAATCCGCGGAGAAAATTGTTGAAACAGCAAAACGTTCGGGTGCAGGTGTATCCGGTCCGATTCCGCTTCCTACTGAAAAACAAATCATTACTATTCTTCGTGCGGTGCACAAGTACAAGGATTCTCGGGAGCAATTCGAACAACGCACACATAAGCGTTTGATCGACATCGTTAACCCGACTCCACAAACTGTGGATGCCTTGATGCGCTTGGATCTGCCGTCCGGTGTAGATATCGAAATTAAATTGTAATACAAGCTACAACAAAGACCATGTATAAAGGAAAAGAGGTGTCAACATGAAAGCAATCTTAGGAAAAAAACTCGGAATGACTCAAGTATTTACTCCTGAAGGTAACGTAGTTCCAGTAACGGTTATCGAAGCAGGCCCTTGTGTTGTTTTGCAAAAGAAAGACATTGAGAATGATGGCTACGAAGCGATTCAAATCGGTTACTCCGATAAGAAAGAGAAAAATGCTAACAAGCCAGAAGCAGGTCACGCTAAAAAAGCGAACACTGCCCCTAAGCGCTACGTTCGTGAAGTTCGCGGTATCAACATCGCAGAATATGAAGTTGGCCAAGAACTGAAAGCTGACATTTTCGCTGAAGGCGAATTCGTTGACGTAACGGGTATTTCGAAAGGTAAAGGTTTTGCCGGCGTTATCAAACGTTGGGGACAAAGCACTGGACCTATGTCACACGGTTCGCGTTACCACCGTGGCCCTGGTTCAATGGGTTCGATCCAAGCTAACCGCGTTCCTAAAGGCAAACGCCTGCCAGGACACATGGGACATGACACAGTTACAATCCAACGTCTTGAAGTAGTTAAAGTAGACGCTGAGCGTAACGTGTTGCTCGTGAAAGGTTCCATTCCTGGACCGAAAAACAGTCTCATTAAAGTTAAAGAAACGGTGAAAAAATAACCACTGAAGAAAGGAGGAACACAAAATGCCAAAAGTATCAGTTTACAATGTAGATGGTAGCCAAGTAGGCGAAGTTGAATTGAACGATGCGGTTTTCGGAATTGAACCGAACCAACACGTTCTGTACGATGCAGTTCTTATGCAACGCGCTTCCCTTCGTCAAGGTACCCACAAAGTAAAAGGACGTTCTGAAGTACGTGGCGGTGGACGTAAGCCTTGGAAACAAAAAGGTACAGGTCGCGCTCGTCAAGGTTCAATTCGTTCACCACAATGGAAAGGCGGCGGTATCGTATTTGGTCCAACACCACGGAGCTATGCGTACAAACTGCCTAAGAAAGTTCGCCGCTTGGCGATCAAATCAGCCCTTTCATCTAAAGTGCTTGACAATGACATTATCGTTTTGGACGCTCTCACGTTGAGCACGCCTAAAACTAAAGAATTCGCAGCCATCTTGAGTAACCTCAAAGTGGGACGTAAAGCTTTGATCGTAGCTCCTAGCTATGATGATAATGTAGCTCTTTCCGCACGGAATATTCCAGGCGTGAAATTCGTAGCTGCTGACGGCATTAATGTTCTTGACGTGCTTTCGCACGACAAATTGATCATTACGAAAGAAGCAGTTCAGAAGGTAGAGGAGGTGCTCGCGTAATGAAGGATCCTCGTGATATTGTAAAACGTCCGATTATTACGGAACGTACTGCTGACATGATGAACGACTTGAAATATGTATTTGAAGTCGATATCCGTGCAAACAAAACCGAGATCAAAAAGGCAGTAGAAGCTATTTTCAACGTAAAAGTGAAAAACGTGAACACGCTTCGTGTTCCAGCTAAGCCAAAACGGTACGGACGTTATTCCGGATATACTAGCGAATGGAAAAAAGCGTTTGTAACGCTGACAAAAGACAGCAAAACGCTTGAGTTCTTTGAAACTGTATAATTGAATTTTTGAAGTAAGGAGGGAAACCCAGTGCCAATCAAAAAGTATAAACCAACATCCCCGGCAAGACGGAACATGTCCGTTTCTACATTTGAGGAAATCACCACAAATCAGCCGGAGAAATCGTTGTTGGCCCCGTTGAGCAAACAAGCAGGCCGCAACAACCAAGGTAAAATTACAATTCGTCACCATGGTGGTGGACACAAACGTAAATACCGTATCATCGACTTCAAACGTACTAAAGATGGAATACCGGGCCGCGTTGCTACGATTGAGTATGACCCGAACCGTACATCTAACATCGCTCTGATTCACTACGCTGATGGTGAGAAACGTTATATCATCGCTCCTAAAGGTTTGAAAGTTGGAGATCAAGTATTCTCCGGACCTGAATCAGACATCAAAATCGGTAACGCACTGCCACTTGAAAACATTCCAGTAGGTACCGTTATCCACAACATCGAGTTGAAACCAGGTAAAGGCGGACAATTGGTTCGTGCTGCTGGTACAGAAGCTCAATTGCTTGGTAAAGAAGAAAAATACGTTTCCGTTCGTCTCTCTTCCGGAGAAGTTCGTCGTATTTTGAAAGTTTGCCGCGCGACAATCGGATCTGTTGGTAACCAAGACCACGAGCTCATCAAAATCGGTAAAGCCGGTCGTAGCCGTTGGTTGGGTAAACGTCCTGAGGTTCGTGGTGTAGTAATGAACCCTAACGATCACCCACACGGTGGTGGTGAAGGTCGTGCTCCAATCGGACGTAAATCGCCAATGTCACCATGGGGTAAACCTACTCTTGGTTACAAAACGCGTAAGAAAAATAAAGCTTCTGATAAATACATCATTCGCCGCCGCACGAAGTAATACACACTGTGCATAACTTCGTGAGGCATCTGCGGATGCATAATAGCTACGTTTGAAGGGAGGATCTCCACATGGGTCGCAGTTTGAAAAAAGGGCCATTCATTGATGGCTACATGCTCAAAAAGGTAGAAGAGATGGAAGCTTCAGGTAAGAAGAACGTAATCAAAACCTGGTCCCGTCGTTCTACAATTTTCCCACAATTCATCGGACACACATTTGGCGTTTACGATGGTCGTAAACACGTGCCAGTGTATGTAACTGAGGACATGGTTGGACACAAACTGGGTGAGTTCGCTCCAACCCGTACGTACAAAGGCCATACTGATGATGATAAGAAAACAAGAAGATAAATGAACATCTTTAATGTTTGAGAGGAGGTTACACAATGGAAGCAAAAGCACATGCTAAGTTTATCCGGATTGCTCCTCGTAAAGTTCAACTCGTTGTTGACTTGATTCGCGGCAAGCAAGTAGGTGAGGCGGTTGCCATTCTCCGTCACACTCCGAAATCCGCTTCTCCTATCGTTGAGAAGTTGCTTAACTCCGCTATTGCGAATGCGGAACATAACTATTCTTTAGATGTTAATAACTTGGTTATCTCGCAAGCTTACGTGAACCAAGGACCGACAATGAAACGTTTCCGCCCTCGTGCAATGGGACGTGCAAGTCGTATTAACAAACGTACTAGCCACATCACTTTGGTGGTATCTGAGAAGTAGAAGGAGGGGAAATGTGTGGGCCAAAAGGTAAATCCAGTCGGACTCCGTGTCGGAATTATCCGTGACTGGGAATCTAAGTGGTATGCAGGCAAAGACTTCGGTGATCTTTTGATGGAAGACGTGAAAATTCGTGAATTCCTGAAAAATAAATTGAAAGACTCCGCTTTATCTCGTGTAGAAATTGAGAGAGCGGCTAACCGCGTAAACGTAACGATTCACACTGCTAAACCAGGTATGGTTATTGGTAAGGGTGGTTCGGAAGTTGAAAATCTTCGTAACCAAATTACGAAAATTGCTGGCGGTAAAAAAGTACACATCAACATTTCTGAAATTAAGAACCAAGACCTGGACGCTGTTCTTGTAGCTGAAAGCATTGCACAACAATTGGAACGTCGCGTTTCTTTCCGTCGTGCTCTGAAACAAGCAATTCAAAGAACTATGCGCTCTGGTGCTAAAGGTATCAAAACTCAAGTAGGCGGACGTCTTGGCGGTGCTGAGATCGCACGTTCTGAAGGCTACAGCGAAGGAACTGTTCCACTGCACACACTGCGTGCTGACATTGACTATGGTACAGCAGAGGCTCATACTACTTACGGACGTATCGGCGTAAAAGTATGGATCTATCGTGGAGAGGTTCTTCCTACGGCTAAGAAACAAGCTGCTAAGGAAGGAGGCAACTAATCATGTTGGTACCAAAACGTGTAAAACACCGTAAGCAACAACGTGGACATATGAAGGGCCAAGCTAAAGGCGGAACGACTCTGAACTTTGGCGAATACGGTCTGCAAGCTACGGAACCGGCTTGGATTACGAACCGTCAGATCGAAGCGGCTCGTATTGCGATGACTCGTTACATCAAACGTGGTGGTAAAGTTTGGATCAAAATCTTCCCAGACAAACCAATCACTCAAAAGCCTCTCGAGGTTCGGATGGGTAGCGGTAAAGGTAACGTAGAAAAATGGGTTGCAGTAGTGAAACCAGGTAAGATCATGTTTGAACTTGCTGGTGTACCGGAGGAGATTGCACGCGAAGCAATGCGTCTTGCCGCTCACAAACTGCCAATCAAAACGAAGTTCGTGAAACGTGAAGAATTGGGTGGTGAAGCAAATGAAAGCTAGTGAATTTCGCAACCTAACCTCTGCTGAAATCGAGCAAAAGATTGCCGGATTTAAAGAAGAACTCTTTAACCTCCGCTTTCAATTAGCTACCGGTCAGCTGGATAACCCGACTCGCATTCGTGATGTGCGGAAAGAAATAGCTCGTGCTAAAACCATTATCCGTGAGAGAGAATTGGGAATCGGTTAATTAGGGATAGGATGTACAATCCGTCCGTAATCAGGAAGGAGGCCAACAATGAGCGAAGAACGTAACGCACGTAAAGTGCAAACTGGTAAAGTGGTCAGCGATAAAATGGACAAAACAATTGTTGTTGCTGTAGAAACTTACAAAAAACACAACTTGTACCATAAACGCATTAAGGTTACTAAAAAATTCAAAGCACATGACGAAGAAAACACTGCGAAAATCGGTGACACGGTGAAAATCATGGAGACTCGTCCGCTTTCGAAAGATAAACGCTGGAGACTTACTGAAATCGTAGAAAAAGCGGTTATCATCTAATGCTCAGCAGCACTGCTGAAAGGAGGAATACTAAATGATTCAACCATTTACACGTTTGACTGTGGCTGACAACTCCGGTGCGAAGGAACTGATGTGTATCCGCGTACTCGGCGGTACGGGACGTCGTACAGCTCAAATCGGTGATCTGATCGTTTGTTCTGTAAAACAAGCAACACCAGGCGGCGTTGTCAAAAAAGGTGATGTAGTTAGAGCGGTTGTCGTTCGTACGAAACGTTCTGTACGTCGTAAAGACGGTTCCTACATCGGTTTTGATGAAAATGCAGCGGTAGTTGTAAAAGACGACAGAAGCCCACGTGGAACACGTATTTTCGGACCAGTTGCTCGCGAACTTCGCGATAAAGACTTCATGAAAATCGTTTCCTTGGCTCCAGAAGTTATCTAAAGCTTAATCTCGTGATGTTAGAAACAGGAGGTGTACGAAATGCCAAGAGTGAAAAAAGTTCTGGAATCCCATAACAACAAACTTCACGTTAAAAAGGAAGATACGGTTATGGTGATCAGCGGTAAAGACAAAGGTAAAAAAGGCCGTGTCATCGCTGCTTATCCTCGTGAGAACCGCGTCCTTGTGGAAGGTGTTAACATGGTGAAAAAACACCAGAAGCCTAACCAGCAAAATCCGCAAGGCGGCATTATCGAGAAGGAAGCTCCGATTCACGTTTCCAACGTAATGCACATCGATCCGAAGAGCGGAAAAGTAACCCGTGTAGGTTACAAAGTTTTGGATAACGGAAAGAAAGTGCGCGTTGCTAAACGTTCCGGAGAAATTATCGACTAATTGAACCGAATGAGAAAGGAGGGCTATGATTCATGGCATCAAGAATGAAAGAACGTTACCTGCAAGAAATCGCTCCTGCTTTGATGCAGAAGTTTAACTATACAACGGTAATGCAAGTGCCGAAAATCGAGAAAATCGTTATCAACATGGGTGTGGGCGACGCTGTCCAAAACTCCAAAGTGTTGGATTCCGCAGTAAGCGATTTGCAACTGATCGCAGGTCAAAAACCTGTAATCACTCGTGCTAAAAAATCTATCGCAGGATTCAAACTGCGTGAGAATATGCCTATCGGTGTTAAAGTAACATTGCGCGGCGAGCGTATGTACTTCTTCCTCGATAAACTGTTCAACGTAACGCTTCCTCGTGTCCGCGACTTCCGTGGTGTATCGAGCAAAGCTTTCGACGGACGTGGTAACTACACACTGGGTCTGAAAGAGCAATTGATCTTCCCAGAGATCGAGTATGATAAAGTTGATAAAGTCCGCGGTATGGATATTGTCATCGTAACAACGGCGAAAACAGACGAAGAGTCCCGCGAATTGCTCACGCAAATGGGAATGCCTTTCGTTAAGTAATGTTGGCATAACGTTTCCGGGTGTCTGGAAAGACTCCCTTTTCTCCGAAATTATTTAGGAGGTGTCAGGCTAAGTGGCAAAAACTTCGATGAAAGTTAAACAACAACGTACACCAAAGTTCAAAGTACGTGCATATACACGCTGTGAGCGTTGCGGACGTCCACATTCGGTCCTGCAAAAGTTCAAAATTTGCAGAATTTGCTTCCGTGAATTAGCTTATAAAGGCCAGATTCCTGGCGTGAAAAAAGCAAGCTGGTAAAAAGTCCTGAACGGGAAGGAGGTTAACTCACAATGACTATGTCTGATCCAATTGCAGATATGCTTACTCGTATTCGTAACGCGAACACTGTTCGTCACGAAACGGTAGAAATGCCTGCTTCGACAATGAAAAAACAAATCGCCGATATCCTGAAGCGTGAAGGTTTCATCCGTGACGCTGAAGTTATCGATGATAACAAACAAGGGATTATCCGTGTTTTCCTGAAATACGGTCAAAATAACGAGCGCGTTATCACTGGTCTGAAAAGAATCAGTAAACCTGGTCTTCGTGTTTACACGAAAAGCAACGAAGTACCTCGTGTACTTGGTGGCCTGGGAATCGCGATCATCTCGACATCTAAAGGTATCATGACGGACAAAGAAGCTCGTCAATCGAAATCCGGCGGAGAAGTCGTTTGCTACGTTTGGTAATATAACGTCACAAGATAGGAGGTGCAACATATGTCTCGTATTGGTCGCAAACCAATCACAGTACCAAGTGGTGTAGACATCACCCTGGACAACACCGTTATTACGGTAAAAGGACCAAAAGGAACTTTGACTCGTGAGCTTCATAAAGACATGAAGGTTACAGTTGAAAATAACGAAATCACAGTTGTGCGTCCTTCCGATAACAAAACTCACCGTTCTTTGCACGGCACAACGCGTAGCGTTGTAAACAATATGGTGAGCGGCGTTACTGAAGGATTCGCAAAATCTCTGGAATTGGTTGGGGTCGGATATCGTGCAAGCAAATCCGGAGATAAAATCGTTCTGAACGTTGGCTACTCTCACCCGGTTGAAATTACACCGGAAGCGGGAATCGAATTCGAAGTACCTTCGAATACGAAAATCATCGTTCGCGGAATCGATAAAGAGCGTGTAGGTGCATACGCTGCTAAAATCCGTTCCGTTCGTGAACCTGAGCCGTACAAAGGTAAAGGTATCAAATATGAAGGCGAGCGTATCATCCGTAAGGAAGGTAAAGCCGGTAAGAAGAAATAAGATTTCTCTTACCGCCTTTGCGCGGCTTTCGGCTTGCTTGCTTCGTGTGTTTCTAATATACCCCGTGGCTTCTGCTTTGAAGCCAGCGAGGTAACCTGAAAGGAGTGAATCTTTGAGATGATTACGAAACCAGATAAAAATAAGGCTCGTCTGAAAAGACACCTTCGTGTTCGTAAGAAAATCCAAGGAACGGCAGCACGTCCTCGTTTGAACGTATTCCGTTCTGGTAAACATATGTATGCTCAAATCATCGATGATGTTGCTGGTGTAACAATCGCTTCCGCGTCTACCGTAGACAAAGAATTGAGCACTGACATCAAAAATGGTGCATCTGTTGAATCAGCTCGTAAAGTTGGCGAACTCGTTGCTAAACGTGCGAAAGACAAAGGTGTTTCCAACATCGTATTTGACCGTAGCGGTTATCTGTACCATGGTCGTATCGCAGCTTTGGCTGAAGCGGCTCGTGAAGCAGGACTTGAGTTTTAAGATATTTTTCAAAAGGAGGTTAACGACTTGCGTGTAGATCCGAATACTTTGGAACTGACTGAAAGAGTTGTAAATATTAATCGCGTAGCTAAAGTAGTAAAAGGCGGACGCCGTTTCAGCTTTAGCGCACTGGTTGTAGTCGGCGACGGCAACGGCTGGGTTGGAGCTGGTATCGGTAAAGCGGGCGAAGTACCTGATGCAATTCGCAAAGGTATTGAAGACGCTAAGAAAAACCTTGTACACGTTCCACTCGTAGGAACATCGATTCCTCACTTGGTAACAGGTAAGTTCGGCGCAGGACGCGTGCTGTTGAAACCAGCATCTGAAGGTACTGGTGTTATCGCTGGTGGTCCTGTACGTGCGGTTCTCGAACTTGCTGGTGTAGGTGACATTTTGACAAAATCTCTGGGTTCTTCGAATTCCATGAACATGGTCAATGCGACTTTGGAAGGTTTGTCCCGTTTGAAGCGTGCTGAAGACGTGGCTAAACTGCGCGGAAAATCCGTCGAAGAGCTTCTGGGTTAAGGAGGGAATTCTCATGGCTAAATTAGAAATTACCCTCGTCCGCAGCTTGATCGGACGTCCGGAGACGCAAAGAACAACTGTGAAAACATTGGGTTTGCGCAAAATCAATAGCAAAGTGGTACAAAACGATAATCCTGCCATCCGTGGTATGATTAACAAAGTAAGCCACTTGGTTGCTGTTAAAGAAGTAGAAGCTTAAAAACGGGATAATCCCACAAATCTTTAAGGAGGTGCAACGAACGATGAAGTTACATGAGCTTTCACCATCTCCTGGATCCCGCAAAGAACGTAAACGTCTTGGTCGCGGTCCAAGTAGTGGTACAGGTAAAACATCAGGTCGCGGTCACAAAGGACAAAATTCCCGTTCTGGCGGTGGAGTTCGTCCAGGCTTCGAAGGTGGACAAAATCCATTGTATCGTCGCTTGCCAAAACGTGGTTTTGTAAACCCAACTCGCAAAGAATATGCAGTTGTGAATACTGAAGACCTGAACAGTTTTGCTGCGGGTACTGAAGTAACTCCAGAATTCTTGATGACGAATGGCGTAGTTAAAAACGCTAAATCCGGAATCAAAATCCTGGGTAACGGTGATGTCACTGTGAAGCTGACTGTTAAAGCTAACAAGTTTTCTCAATCTGCTATTGAGAAAATTGAAGCTGCCGGCGGTACAACTGAGGTGATTTAATGTTCAAGACCCTAAAGAATATCTGGCGGGTTGAAGATCTGCGCAAAAGGGTATTATTTACCCTTTTTGTACTGATCATTTACCGCATCGGCTCCTTTGTTCCCGTACCGGGAGTTAACAAAGATGTGTTCGAAGCGACAAATTCTGCGGGTAAAGAAGTTTTTGGACTTCTAAATACGTTCTCGGGTGGAGCGCTCTTCCAGTTCTCGATATTTGCGCTCGGGATCGTGCCTTACATCACTGCGTCTATCATAGTACAGTTGCTTTCCATGGACGTTATTCCTAAATTAGCGGAGTGGGCAAAGCAAGGTGAACAAGGTAAGAAGAAATCTGCACAGTTGACCCGTTACTTAACCATCGGGCTGGCATTGATTCAAGCGTTTGGTACGTCGATCGGATTCAACCGCTTGTACAATACAGAGATGGTGCCTAACGCTACATTTGCAGATTATATCTTGATCGCGATTGTACTTACGGCCGGTACTTCATTCCTGATGTGGCTTGGTGAGCAAATCACCGAGAAGGGCATAGGAAACGGGATTTCGATCTTGATCTTTGCGGGTATCCTATCAACGGTGCCTAATATTATCAAACAAACCATCGAATCCGACTTCATTCAACCTGACCAACTGTTTATGAATATTCTTAAAGGTGTAATCATCGCAATTGTTATTGTGCTGATCATCATAGGGGTCATTTACATTCAGCAGGCGATTCGGAAAATTCCGGTACAGTACGCTAAACGTGTCGTAGGTAACAAAATGTACGGTGGACAGAATACACATATCCCGCTGAAAATTAATGCAGCAGGTGTTATCCCTGTCATCTTCGCATCATCGCTGTTGATGTTCCCAACGATCATCGCCAACTTCTGGGCAGATCGCCTATGGGCACAGTGGATCGGACAGAACTTGACTACACACAAACCTCTCGGTATGTTGCTGTATGTCGTGATGATCTTCGGTTTCACATTCTTCTATACTTTCGTACAGATGAATCCACAGCAGATGGCTGATAATATGAAAAAGAACGGCGGTTACATCCCAGGCATTCGCCCGGGTAAAGCAACCGAGAAATATCTGACCCGTGTCATGACTCGTTTGACAATGGCCGGAGCCATCTTCTTGGCAGTCATTTCCGTTCTGCCTGTATTCTTAGGGGCACTTTCTGGTTTGCCTCAATCTGCGCAAATTGGAGGAACATCCCTCCTGATCGTTATCGGTGTTGCGCTGGATACGATGAAGCAAATCGAAAGCCAATTGATCAAACGCCACTACAAAGGTTTTATCAATAAATAGGCAATAGGTACCGGTCGAGTGAAGATTTACTTGCCGGCACCTATTGTGCTGTTTGTTGATGTAGGGTAGTCTTGGAGGGAGTGACATAACGTGAACATCCTATTCATGGGCCCTCCGGGGGCAGGAAAAGGAACGCAAGCAGACGTCATCGTGAAAGAGTTCGGTATTCCCCATATTTCAACAGGCGATGCATTTCGTCTCGCGATCAAACAGGGAACTCCCATTGGCATGAAAGCCAAGGAATATATGGATCAAGGATTGCTTGTACCAGATGATGTAACCATTGGCATCGTTGAAGAACGTTTGCAGCAGCCTGACTGCAGAGAAGGTTTCCTCTTGGACGGATTTCCAAGAACCCTTTCGCAAGCAGAAGCGCTCGATGGCATTCTGGATCGATTGAACTCAGGTCTCGATCATGTAATCAACCTGAAAGTGGATCGCAACAAATTGCTCGCCCGTTTGACGGGTCGTCGAATTTGTAAGAACTGTGGTTCCACATATCATGTGGTATTCAATCCGCCTAAGCAGGAAGGTATTTGTGATAAATGCGCCGGTGAGTTGTATCAACGCTCTGATGATAATGAAGAGAGTGTAGGTACCCGACTGGACGAGTATATCAACAAAACAGCACCACTCCTCACGTTCTATGAGACTAAAGGTCTTCTTCGTCAAATGAACGGAGAACAGGATATCGATCAAGTTTCTCAAGAAATCGTGTCCTTACTGAGAGGTTAATTGATGATCATTGGTAAGTCCGAAACGGAACTGGGCTTGATGAGGGAAGCAGGGAGAATTGTTGCGGAAACGCATCGTCTCTTGGCAGAGCATATCGCTCCCGGTATTACGACTGGAGAACTTGACCATATGGCCGATCAATACATCCGCAGTCAAGGAGCTGTGCCGTCTTTCAAAGGTTATAACGGTTTCCCTGCCAGTGTGTGCGCTTCAGTAAATGAAGAGTTGGTACATGGATTTCCCGGCAAACGCAAGTTGAACGAGGGCGATATCGTTACGTTTGACATTGGCGCGCAGTACCAGGGGTATCATGGAGATTCCGCCTGGACTTATCCGGTCGGCCGTATTTCCGAAGAAGCCCGTCGTCTTCTGGACGTTACCGAGGCTTCGTTATACGCAGGTCTGGCGCTGGTAAAACCGGACGTTCGCTTGTTTACAATATCTCATGCGATTCAGAAATATATTGAAGATGAAGGGTTCTCCGTAGTGCGTGAATATGTCGGTCACGGCATAGGTGCGGATCTGCACGAAGAACCACAGATTCCGAACTATGGTCTTCCCGATCGGGGACCACGGCTTAAAGCGGGCATGGTGCTGGCCATAGAGCCGATGGTTAACGTAGGTAGACGGTATGTGAAAACGTTGGAAGATAACTGGACTGTCGTCACAGTTGATGGAACGTTATGTGCCCACTTTGAACACACCGTAGCAGTTACACCAGATGGTATGGAAATTTTCACGAAACTGAATGCGTAGGTGATAAGGCATGAACAATCAGTCTAATCCGCAGCTCGGTCAACTTGTGAAGATCCGTAAAGGCCGCAATGCGGACCAAGCCGCAGTAATTGTTGCTATAGCGGACAGTAGGTTCGTATATATTGCGGATGGAGACAAACGTAAGTTTGATCAACCCAAGAAGAAGAATCTTCTTCATCTTGAACTCCAACCCATGATTAGCAGCGAGGTTGTGAACAGTTTAAACGAGTGTGGTCGGGTGACAAATGGAAAGCTCCGCTATGCGGTTCATTCATTTCTGGAATCCACCAACATTCAAGCTGAAGAGAAAGGAGACTGACTAATGGCCAAGGAAGATGTCATTGAAGTGGAAGGTACGGTTCTCGAACCGCTACCGAATGCAACATTCAAGGTTGAGCTTGAGAACGGTCATCAAATTCTCGCTCACGTTTCCGGAAAACTGCGGATGCACTTTATCCGTATCCTGACTGGAGACAAAGTAGTTGTTCAGTTGTCGCCTTATGATTTAACAAAAGGTCGTATAACTTACCGTAAATAGTAGTAGACAGTTGCAATGAACTGTGAAGCTTATGAAGCGGGTTTTGCCCGGCAAAACTTGCGAAAGCTTCGAAGCCGGTTTTACAATAGTAGAACAAGGTCAATGCTTACGAAGAGGGTTTTGCTAAGCAAAACTTTGAGGAGGTAATTCACATGAAGGTAAGACCTTCGGTCAAGCCGATTTGCGAAAAATGCAAAGTCATTCGCCGCAAAGGGAATGTTATGGTTATCTGTGAAAATCCGAAACACAAACAAAAACAAGGTTAAAGAAGGGGGTGTAGCGTAAAATGGCACGTATAGCTGGTGTGGATTTGCCACGTGATAAGCGCGTTGAGATCGCCTTGACTTATATTTTCGGAATCGGTAAAACGACTTCCCAGAAAATTCTGAGCACAACAGGCATCAATCCGGACACTCGTGTTCGTGATTTGACGGAAGATGAAGTCAGCAAATTGCGTGAAAGTATCGATAAAGAGGTCAAAGTAGAAGGTGACCTGCGTCGAGAAATCTCTTTGAATATTAAACGTTTGACGGAGATCGGTTGTTACCGTGGAGTTCGTCATCGTCGTGGTCTGCCTGTTCGTGGACAACGTACGAAAACGAATGCTCGTACTCGTAAAGGTCCTCGTCGTACAGTAGCGAACAAGAAGAAATAATAAGGGGGGATAAGAGAAAATGGCTAAACCGAAAAAAGTCGTACGTACTAAACGTCGTGACCGTAAGAATATTGAATCTGGCGTGGCGCATATCCGTTCCACTTTCAATAACACTATCGTTACTATTACGGATCCTCACGGAAATGCAATTTCGTGGGCAAGCTCAGGCGGCCTCGGATTCAGAGGTTCCCGTAAATCGACTCCGTTTGCTGCACAAATGGCTGCTGAGACTGCTGCCAAAGCTGCAATGGAACATGGGATGAAAGCCGTTGAGGTTATGGTTAAAGGACCAGGCGCAGGCCGTGAAGCAGCGATCCGCTCTTTGCAAGCTGCTGGTCTTGAAGTTAACCTGATCAAAGACGTAACTCCAGTCCCGCATAACGGATGCCGTCCTCCAAAACGTCGTCGTGTCTAATGAGATTTGCCCCTGCGTGTGGTATATTTCCGGCACAATCTGCTAATAATGGTTGTTTAGGCATACTACTACATGTTTTCGCAAGAGAAGGTAAATGTTTCATAGAGGACCGACGTTTTGAAGGAGGGGTATTGCAGTGATTGAAATCGAAAAGCCGAAAATTGAGACGGTAGACGTCAACGATGATGGCACCTATGGGAAATTCGTAGTAGAACCGCTTGAGCGCGGATACGGTACGACGCTTGGAAACTCGCTTCGCCGAATCTTGCTCTCGTCACTGCCGGGTGCGGCAGTGTCTTCGGTTCAAATCGATGGCGTTCTGCATGAATTTGCTACAGTTCCTGGCGTAATGGAAGATGTTACGGAGGTTATTCTTAACCTGAAAGCTTTGTCGCTTAAGATTCATTCGGATGAGGAGAAAGTGCTCGAGATTGATGCTGAAGGCGAAGGAGCAATTACGGCTGGAGATATCCGTGCTGACTCCGATGTGGAAATCCTTAACCCGGATTTGCACATTGCTACGCTCGGACCAGGTTCGAGACTTCACATGCGTATTTTTGCCAATCGCGGTCGCGGCTACGTCCAGGCAGATCGGAATAAACGCGATGACCAGCCGATCGGCGTCATCCCAGTCGATTCCATCTTCACCCCGATCAGTCGCGTTAACTACGCTGTGGAAAATACGCGTGTCGGTCAAGTGACCAACTATGACAAGCTCACGTTGGAAGTTTGGACTGATGGAAGTATTCGTCCTGAAGAGGCTGTAAGCCTTGGCGCTAAAATTTTGACTGAGCATTTGATGCTCTTCGTGGGTCTTACAGACGAAGCGAAAGATGCAGAGATCATGGTCGAAAAAGAAGAAGACAAAAAAGAAAAAGTACTCGAAATGACGATCGAAGAGCTGGATCTCTCTGTTCGTTCCTACAACTGCCTCAAACGTGCCGGTATTAATACTGTGCAAGAGCTGACTACGAAAACGGAAGAAGACATGATGAAAGTCCGTAACCTCGGACGCAAGTCTTTGGAAGAAGTTCAAGAGAAGCTTGAGGAACTTGGTTTGGGACTCCGTACAGAAGAATAGACAGCCGAGTGCTTGAAGTGAAGGAGGGAAAACAATGGCATACCAAAAGTTGGGCCGTAATTCCAGCGCACGTAAAGCTTTGTTCCGTGACCTGGTAACCGACCTGTTCTTATACGAACGCATTCAGACAACTGAAGCGAAAGCAAAAGAGGTTCGCTCTATTGCTGAAAAACTGATCACTAAAGCGAAAAAGGGAGATCTTCATGCCCGTCGCCAAGTGGCAGCTTATGTTCGCCGCGAAACTATCGATGGTGAGCAAGATGCAATCCAAAAACTGTTTAGCGAATTGTCCGGTCGTTACGCTGAGCGTCCAGGTGGATACACTCGTATCCTGAAACTGGGACCTCGTCGTGGTGACGCTGCGCCAATGGTTTACTTGGAACTGGTAGACCGCGCGTAAAACAGATGAGATGAGGAAAGGGGACAGAATCAACGATTCTGGATTAACCCTTTTTTTCTCTTCATTTCGGAATTCGTGCTGTAATAGAAGCTCCGTAAGGGGCTTCTTTTGCTGTTCGGGATAGGGATATGTATAGTATGGAACAAAGGTGTGGTAATAATGCGGAACTTATGTATGACGTTAACTTATGATGGCACTGCCTACTACGGCTTCCAAATACAGCCGGGAGGGAATACCATTCAGGACCATCTTGAAGATGCGATTCGTGCTTTGACTGGTGAAACTGTTAAGATTACAGGTTCAGGCCGAACAGATGCAGGCGTTCACGCTCGCAGACAGATCTTCAATTTTCCTACGGAGTCCCAGATCCCGATTGAACGTTGGTGTATTGCACTCAACTCCAGACTACCATCCGATATTGTCGTTATTGATGCGATTGAAGTTTCGGCTGATTTTCATTCTCGCTATGCAGCGAAAAAGAAAACGTATCGTTATACAGTCAATGCGAATCAATTTCCGGATGTATTCAACAGAAGATTGCAGTATCATCATCATGCGAAGCTGGACGTTAGGGCAATGCAGGAGGGCTTGCGTCATTTCATAGGGACGTATGACTTTACCTCTTTTGCTTCACGCAAGTCCCAGAAAGAGAATCATGTACGTTCGGTATACGAAGCATGGATGGAAGTGGACCGATCAATGTGCAGAGACCATCCGCGCGATCAGGGTGTCATTCACATTTATGTGAGTGGTAACGGCTTTTTGCAGCATATGGTTCGTATCATTGTAGGGACACTGCTGGAGATCGGAGAGGGCAAACGGGAAGCCTCTGATGTACCGAATATGATTGCTGCATGTAATCGATCTGCTGCAGGACCTACTGCAGTTAGCTGCGGTTTAATGCTCTGGGATCTTGAATACAAAAAAGATTAAATTTGGTGAGTGAAAAGCTTAATTAACACTTGCGATTTAATCGCCTATCATGTAATATAAAAGTTGTGTTTTCTTAATGGCTTTCCCACAGCCCCAATTAAGAGGTTCACATCGAATTTACAATCCATCAACACCTAAAGTTATAACTTAACGAACGAAGATAAATGAAAATGATGATTTTGAACATTTTAAGGAGGAACTTTTCATGCGTACTACGTACATGGCTAAGCCTAACGAAGTTGAGCGCCAATGGCACATCATTGATGCTGAAGGCAAAACCCTCGGACGTTTGGCGAGCGAAGCAGCTGCTTTGATTCGCGGCAAACACAAGCCACAATTCACTCCACATGTGGACACTGGCGATTTCGTTGTTATCATCAATGCTGAGAAAATCGTATTGACTGGTAAGAAAATGCAAGGTAAAAAATACTACCGTCACTCAATGCACCCAGGTGGTTTGAAAGTAACTACAGCTGAAGAGATGGTTAAAAACAAACCTGAGCGTATGTTGGAATTGGCTGTTCGCGGTATGCTTCCAAAAACTCGCATGGGCGAGAAAATGAAGTTGAGACTTAAAGCGTACAGAGGCACTGAGCATCCACATGCAGCACAAAAACCAGAAGTTTACGAACTTCGCGGTTAATTAAAAGGAGGACAGTTTCATGGCACAAGTACAATACTATGGGACAGGTCGTCGTAAACATTCGGTAGCACGTGTTCGCCTTGTACCGGGTGAAGGACGCATTGTCATCAATAAACGTGATATTAATGAATACTTCGGTTTGGAAACACTCAAACTGATCGTAAAACAACCACTGAACTTGACAGAAACGCTTAACAACTATGACGTTCTTGTTATTGCTCATGGTGGCGGAATCTCCGGTCAAGCCGGCGCAATCCGTCATGGTATCTCCCGCGCTCTGTTGAAAGCAGATCCGGAATACCGTGCATCCCTGAAAAAAGCAGGATTCCTGACTCGTGACCCACGTATGAAAGAGCGTAAAAAATACGGTCTTAAAGCGGCTCGTCGCGCACCTCAGTTCTCCAAACGTTAATATTAAAAGCCTTTGGCCTCGGTCAAAGGCTTTTTTATATGTTCATGACTACTCACCTTATACTGCATCAGTTGCTGTAATATAGCTCTCATATCTCTCCACATGTTTGTACATTGTACCTTCATTGCTGTTGTCGAGTCCTCTTAATGTTCCTCCATACAACCTTTTAGTATGTGCGTTAATACATCTTAAAGAACCTCTCTAAATCCGTTTTACATCATTCGATTTACTCTTATCGATCTTTCACCTCTACTTTCTATAGCAGTTCCTTACATGGTCATCTGTTGGGCTCACACTGAATTCACTGAATGCATTCGGTATGCTGTTTTGCACTTCATTCTCTGATCTAAGGCTCATCAGTATTTCTTATGGAAACGATAAAAGTCCCTTACATATCAATTACTATATGTTGCAATCCTACTCAGCTTCAAACTTGTTCTTTTCTTTCTTCATTCTCAATCAACTGGCGCTTTTAATTCTGCTCATGTAGACATGAACTGTGCAAACCGAACAGCAGCAAAGGTTTCCAAGGATATGTAATCTACTTTGATCTGCCCGGTGACTTGAAGCAATTGGATTGTTTTTATCTGACTAACAGAGAAATGCGTAAACTGTAACAAAATATTGTGTGAAAGAGACGTTTAAGTGAGGGTGAAAACTGATTTATTTTACCATATGGCAGGCATTGACATCCCCAATGAAAGATTTATACTAAACATAATTCATATTAGATTAGTCGGCTTTAGAATGTATTGAAATGCAGAATGGGGGAAATTCACAGATGAACTTGTTGGAGAAAGAAGAATTGGCACGGACTAAGGCAGAGGAACTGGAACATGCGAGTCCAGAGGATATTATTCGGTATGCGATTGAGACATTTCCAAATATCACTTTTGCATGTAGTTTTGGTGCAGAAGATGTCGTACTTGTAGATATGCTGCAAAAGATCAGCCCATCCACAGATATTTTTTATCTGGATACGGATTTTCACTTTAAGGAAACATACGAAACACGTGATAAGATGCAGGAGAACTATAATCTTGATTTTGTACGTGTCTCACCTAAGATTACGCCTGAAGAGCAGGCAGCTCAACATGGTGAAGAGATGTGGAAGTCTGACCCCAATGGATGTTGCAATATCCGCAAAGTCGAGCCACTGACACGTATTCTTTCACAGTACGATGCTTGGATTACAGGTATCCGTAGAGATCAGGCGCCAACCCGTGCAAATTCAAAAAAGATTGAATATGACTCAAAATTCGGCTTGATGAAGTTTAATCCAATTGCGCATTGGACGACAGAAGATGTATGGCAATATATTCGTGACAATAACGTTGTATATAACCCACTTCATGATCAGAATTACCCGAGTATTGGTTGTGAGCATTGCACACGTCAAGTTATGCCTGGCGAGGACCCACGTGCTGGACGCTGGTCTGGTAATGATAAAACGGAATGTGGCCTTCATAAGTAATAGATAAACAAGGAGCTGCAAGATGACATCGATTCTGCCTCAAGGAGGGACGCTAGTTCAGTGTGTTGTTCTTCGAGCATCGTTTCTTCTGTACCAAATGTGGAAATATGGCATCCAGCAAAACTTGTCCACATGATAAGGAACACCACATGACGCTTTCCGGCACCAAAGTGCGCGGGTTGCTACGTGACGGCCAATGCCCTCCACCTGAGTTTACACGTCCTGAGGTAGCTGAGGTGCTGATTGAAGGAATGGCAGAGCAAGTCCGGTCCTAACGGTATATTTGTCCATCTTGTCCCATATAGATGATTAGAGTCATTTATAGGGACGAGGTGGTTTTTTATGCGTAAAAATATGGGGAAGCACTTTGTAGTCTGGATCAGGTTAAAGACAATCAAGAGAGTCATGTTAAGCCTCGGTTTGCTAGCCATGTTAGTGGCGGTAATGTCCTATGAGCTGCCTTCAGCGAAGACGTCAGGTTACTGGAGTTTACCGATGGCGGGTAAGGTCATTGCTATTGATGCAGGACACGGAGGTCCAGATGGAGGAGCGGTGAGTAAACAGGGGGTTATTGAAAAGGATATCAACCTGGCTATCGCCTTGTATGTAAGAGATTATTTGCAACAAGCAGGGGCTTTAGTTGTGATGACACGAGAAATAGACACCGATCTGGCAGAATCGGACACCAGGGGGTACTCCAAACGCAAGACGGAAGATCTGAAACAAAGAGTACGGAGGATAGAGGATAAGCAAGCGGATCTATTTATCAGCATTCACATGAACAGTGTCCCATCAAACCGATGGAGTGGAGCACAGGTTTTCTATACACCTAACCATCCGGATAACGAAGGACTGGCCAATCTGCTTCAACAAGAGATGGTTCGTAATCTGGAGAATACTGATCGAATCGCCAAAACGGTGAATACAGTTTACCTGTTACAGGCTCTGAAAATCCCGTCAGCGCTGGTAGAAGTGGGTTTTCTTTCTCATCCAGAAGAGGCACGTATGCTTGCGGACGAAGCTTATCAACGTAAAGTAGCTGCTTCGATCTATAATGGAGTTCTCAGATATTCCTCAGGAGAACGACCTAAAAGTTAGTCATAACAAGAAGGGTAATGATATAATTGGAACAGCATACCTAATTACATGCCAATAGATAAAGCTGAGGTGCTGTCTGATGTTATCAAAAGAACAGATACTTGAACTATTACAGCCATTACAAGAACCGCAATTGGGAGTAAGTCTGACCGAACTGGAATGGGTTCGTGATATTATGGTGAAAGAAAATCATGTGGCTTTGACCATGGTGACACTGGAGAATCGGCCTGAGGATACAACAGCCTTGAGCGATGCAGCACGTAATCTGTTGTCCCAGCACGGAATGAAGGATGTACATATTCGCGTGCGTGCAGCTTCTGAGCATGATCGTGAGAGCCTGAATTTGGGACAACCTGATGATGAGCCGGATCCGGACGAAGTGCTTGTGAAAGGTCACGCAGCGGGTCTGGATGGACATGAGCTGTTAAGTCCTGAATCGGGCGTTCGTTTTATTGCAGTGGCCAGTGGTAAAGGTGGCGTTGGTAAATCAACGGTGACCGTTAATCTGGCTGCAGCCTTGGCACGACAAGGTAAGAAAGTGGGATTAATTGATGCCGACATCTACGGCTTCAGTGTACCCGACATGATGGGGATTGAGGAATATCCGGTAGTCGAAGATGGCGTTATTCAACCGGTTGAGCGCTTCGGCGTCAAAGTCATGTCGATGGGCTTCTTTATTCGGGAGAACAACCCGGTAATCTGGCGTGGACCCATGCTCGGTCGGATGCTACGTCAATTCTTTACGGATGTCCAGTGGGGGGAGTTGGATTATATGTTACTCGACTTGCCACCAGGTACGGGAGATGTCGCTTTGGATGTGCATCAGATGTTGCCACAGAGCAAGGAAATCATCGTTACCACGCCGCATGCAACAGCAGCTTTTGTCGCAGCACGTGCAGGTGCGATGGCCATTCAGACCGATCATGAGTTACTTGGTGTGGTTGAGAATATGGCTTACTACGAGTGTGGCAGTTGCGGGGAGAAGGATTATGTCTTCGGTCGTGGAGGCGGGGGAAGGCTTGCGGAGAGTCTGCATACGAGCTTGCTTGCCCAGATTCCATTAGGCACTCCGGATAATCATCCTTCCGAGCCGGATTTCTCACCTTCTGTGTACAAAGCAGATTCCCGTATCGGATCCATCTACGATGAAGTTGCCCGATCCATTGAATCGAAATTCTAACGGCATGAGTGTAAAAATACAACTAAAGCCTGCGTCCATTTGGATGCAGGCTTTTCAGATGCTATGGTGTATCAACACCTACTGTTTATGAACCTCCGCCTTCGCCAGAATCGCCACTGCTTCCACCATCTCCGCCATCACTACCACCTTGACCCTGGCCCTCTTGTTGTCCACCTTGCTCTTGCCCCTGTTGTCCGCCACTTTCTACTTTGGGTTGCAATTCGTCCTGTACAACCTTCTTGAGTAAAGTGAGTACTTCCATACGGAACAACGGATTTTGCATGACTTCCTGCATAACAGTCATCGTCTGTTTGCGATAATCCGGAGTCTTCGTCATATCCATGAACATCTTGGATACCTCGGGTGACTTCATGATGTCTCCAACAGACTTTTGATATGTGGGATCTTTAATCAACTGCATGTGAAGCTGTTTACTTTGAGCGTTGATCACTTTGGCAAATTCACTGGCAAACTGTGGATCTGTCATGATCTTTTCAAATTCCTTCTGGTATTCGGGAGCTGTAATGGTATCTTTTACTGCAATACGTATTTGTTCAGAAGATTGCACAGGCATTAACATTTTCATACCAATGGTTCCCGAACCACCACCCGATCCGCCGCCACCTTCTTCTGAACCGCCGCCTTCACCGCTGGATGAGCTTTGACCTGTAAGAGCTTCCTCCACCGCTTTCTTGCCTTCATCACTTTTCAAAATATCGACAACCATCGTTTTCATCTCTTTATAACTGCCCTGAGGAGGCGAAGAACTCTGATCTGAACCGCAGCCGGCAAGCATGACGGATAGCCCCAGTACGACACAGCATAGCTGCCACAAAGGCCGTTTCATGTGTACAATCCCTCCTTGATTAGATACTGGATGTAGTATGTGATGGGAAAGGGGGAAATATGTTGAGCAATGATGGTTTTTTGCTGTGAAGGTTGGTAAAATAAACACTCGGGGGTGGAAAACATTTGAATTTACGTAAATGGTTTTTCCTGTTTTGGACAGCCTTGCTTATTGGGGCCGCGGGAGCACTAGGCACAGGATTGATTATGATGCTGGTGAACGGAGAGAAAACAAATGGATTGAATGATTTTCTTCTGTATCTTCTGATCCTCTTTGGATCAGGGGTAATGATCAGCGTGTATTCACAAATGGGCTTCTTTGCATATCTGATATTGAATTATATGGGTAAAGGTGTTTTTCCAAAGCGCGGTTGGCAGATCGTGCAGATTGTACTAACGGTGTTAGCCCTGCTTGACGTGATGTTTTTGCGCCTGTTTGTTGGGGGAGACCGGGAACGCATATCGGATATCGTGCTAGGTATCATTATTTTGGCAGCAGCAATTGTTACCGCTTACGTTAAAGTAAAACTGACTCATATCTCTGCGCTCGTACCAACGCTCTTTTTCATGATTGCCGTCACCATAGTGGAGACAATCGGCGTATTACGTATTGATGTGAACGCTGCAACCATATTTATTGTGGTTCCTTTGCTCTTATGTAATGCATACCAAATGCTGATATTGCACAGGCTGGTGGATGTATCTACGAACCAGAGTGTAAGTGGAAAGGCAGAACACTTGAAAGAAAGCCGCGCATAGAATTCGTTTTGCATAAAAAACATACCAAAAAGAGCTAACCTGGTTAGCTCTTTTCAACGTTTAACCTCGTGTTTGAGCTGTCGCTCCAGCAAACAAGCACTTACTGACTACTGGCTTGGTCACGAACTTCTTTACCCTCGACACTGGAATGATTCAGCAATTCCGAGACGGTAACGAATTCATAGCCCTGATTTTTTAACTTGTCGATAATGACAGGGAGTGCTTCATGCGTTTGTTTGGAGGAATCGCTTGCATGCAGCAGTACGATGTCACCCGGATGTGCTTTACTAACCACGCGATCAACAATAGTCTGTACACCAGGGTTTTTCCAATCCAGGGAATCAGTATCCCACTGTACAACCTGATAGTTCAGACTATTAGCTACTTGAAGCACACGCTTGTCAAAGTCCCCGTTGGGCAGACGCAGTAATTTCGGTTCTTTTCCCGTTAAATCGGTTAAAATGCTATGAGCTGTCGAAATCTCTTTGCGAATTTCTTCCTCGGTCAGGCTGCTGTAATTCTCATGTCTATGTCCATGGCTGCCAATTTCATATCCTGCATCTTTGATAGCTGTGACAATCTCGGGGTGTGTCTTGCTCCAGGGGGAGGAAAGGAAAAAGGTTGCCTTCTGCACTTTATTCTCCTGAAGAACTTTCAGAATCGGCTCTGTCCGTTTATCACCCCAGCTAATGTCAAAGGTTAGTGCAATAACTTCCTTCTCGGTTGGAACGCTGTACACTGCGGATGGTGCTTCCTCCGAGAATACGGAGACATTACCTCTCTCCAGATAGATAATACCGATCGCAAAGACGGCAGCAACCAGGACAATCAGGTAACGTTTAATCTTTTTGCCGCTAAATACATAGAACGAGTTCATTTCAATAAGCGCCCCTCTCCCATAAGAAATGCTTGTTTACTCTCCAATGTATGCTCGTACTGCCCAGTTATTCGTCACTGAACCTTGTTTGTCCATCATTTTAGATTCTACAGGAGGTTATTATGTTAAAATTCAGTACATTTCTTAGAGATCTCGGTTCCATCCGCAGCGCTTTAATCTGGTCGGTAGTTTTGTTTGCCGCAGGAATAGGGGCGGGATGGGTGAGTACAGGTCCACTGGAGGAGCTGCTATTGAACCAAATCGGAGGATTACGCGAGGTCAGTGAACGGCTGGAGCAGGGAGGCAATGTGCAATGGAACTTCTTCCTGTTTATCTTTTTCAATAATGCTATCAAAAGTGTACTTGTCATCTATGCGGGTATATTCTTCGGGATTCTGCCTGTCATCTTCCTGCTGATCAATGGGATGGTGCTTGGATTTGTGGTGCACACCACGATGAATTATGGAGCAAGCTTCTATGATATTGTGGTTAAAGGATTACTTCCGCATGGCATAATTGAGATTCCGGTCATTATTATTGCTTGCGCATTCGGACTGAAGTTTGGCGGACTGGTTATTAAAAGCCTTGTACACCTTGGAAGTGACAAACGAAACACGATTGGAACGCGGTGGAAAGCATTTATGAATAGGACCTTAACGGCATCTTTCTGGGTTGTCATCTTGCTTCTTGTAGCAGCGATCATTGAAAGCACACTTACGTATGCTCTGGTGAGAGGATAAAATTTTGTGATGGTTGGCATTCATAAATTTTCAGAAAGTTGACCATAACAATAAAACGGGTTCCAGCAGCACCCATAAAAGCGAATGCACGGGGGCTGCATGAAACTTGTGTAAGTGTGATAAAGAGGATATGCACAAAAAGGAGAACTCTAATGCTGGGTATGTTGTTTAACGAGAAGGAATGCAAGGAACTAGACTATGTGCTGCGTAAAGAATTAGATGAAATGCTGTTCGATCTAAGTGATAATCGTCTTGACCAAGAGATCAAATATGCTATCGCGAGCCGATATAAGACTGTGTTCCGCATGTATGCACGCTTTGCTCCGCCAAAAGAGTTGTCCAAGTATGCAAGAGGTGGGAAGCTGAAAAAGTCGAAGCCGTAGTGCTGAAGCTGGTCATATATTCGCTGTATAGTAGTGGAAGTGAGGTGCGGCTCTTAATAGCGAGTGCTGTACCTCTGAACCAAGATAATGCTGAAATTACTGAGGAGTTCATACTTTTTGTCGAAAAAGGGTTGACCTTTCTAATTTCATATGGTAAATTAATTTTCGTTCCTTTTTTAGGAGCGGTTCACCGAAACAAGCATGAAAATAAAGCGATTGAAAACAATCGAAAAAATAATGCTTGCAAAGAGAACTTCAACATGATATATTATAAAAGTCGCCGCTGAAACGACGACAACATGAAAAACAGCAACGAATTGAATGTTTGATCTTTGAAAACTGAACAACGAGTGAGTAACGATCTTGCTTGCAAGATCGACGCTGAGAAATTGGTACAAGTCTTCGGACTGTATGATTTTGAAGCGAAAAAAGAGATTTTTAATCTCGTCAGATTCAAAATGAGCTTATCGCTCTTTTCAAATACTGAGATGATTTTGATAACGTTTAACCGCGTTACTGAAATTCATCTTTATTGGAGAGTTTGATCCTGGCTCAGGACGAACGCTGGCGGCATGCCTAATACATGCAAGTCGAGCGGAGTTGATAGGAAGCTTGCTTCCTTGATACTTAGCGGCGGACGGGTGAGTAACACGTAGGCAACCTGCCCTCAAGTTTGGGACAACTACCGGAAACGGTAGCTAATACCGAATAGTTGTTTTCTTCGCCTGAAGAGAACTGGAAAGACGGAGCAATCTGTCACTTGGGGATGGGCCTGCGGCGCATTAGCTAGTTGGTGAGGTAACGGCTCACCAAGGCGACGATGCGTAGCCGACCTGAGAGGGTGATCGGCCACACTGGGACTGAGACACGGCCCAGACTCCTACGGGAGGCAGCAGTAGGGAATCTTCCGCAATGGGCGAAAGCCTGACGGAGCAATGCCGCGTGAGTGATGAAGGTTTTCGGATCGTAAAGCTCTGTTGCCAGGGAAGAACGCTTGGGAGAGTAACTGCTCTCAAGGTGACGGTACCTGAGAAGAAAGCCCCGGCTAACTACGTGCCAGCAGCCGCGGTAATACGTAGGGGGCAAGCGTTGTCCGGAATTATTGGGCGTAAAGCGCGCGCAGGCGGTCATTTAAGTCTGGTGTTTAATCCCGGGGCTCAACCCCGGATCGCACTGGAAACTGGGTGACTTGAGTGCAGAAGAGGAGAGTGGAATTCCACGTGTAGCGGTGAAATGCGTAGATATGTGGAGGAACACCAGTGGCGAAGGCGACTCTCTGGGCTGTAACTGACGCTGAGGCGCGAAAGCGTGGGGAGCAAACAGGATTAGATACCCTGGTAGTCCACGCCGTAAACGATGAGTGCTAGGTGTTAGGGGTTTCGATACCCTTGGTGCCGAAGTTAACACATTAAGCACTCCGCCTGGGGAGTACGGTCGCAAGACTGAAACTCAAAGGAATTGACGGGGACCCGCACAAGCAGTGGAGTATGTGGTTTAATTCGAAGCAACGCGAAGAACCTTACCAGGTCTTGACATCCCTCTGATCGGTACAGAGATGTATCTTTCCTTCGGGACAGAGGAGACAGGTGGTGCATGGTTGTCGTCAGCTCGTGTCGTGAGATGTTGGGTTAAGTCCCGCAACGAGCGCAACCCTTATATTTAGTTGCCAGCATTTCGGATGGGCACTCTAGATAGACTGCCGGTGACAAACCGGAGGAAGGTGGGGATGACGTCAAATCATCATGCCCCTTATGACCTGGGCTACACACGTACTACAATGGCCGGTACAACGGGCTGCGAAATCGCGAGATGGAGCCAATCCCAACAAAGCCGGTCTCAGTTCGGATTGCAGGCTGCAACTCGCCTGCATGAAGTCGGAATTGCTAGTAATCGCGGATCAGCATGCCGCGGTGAATACGTTCCCGGGTCTTGTACACACCGCCCGTCACACCACGAGAGTTTATAACACCCGAAGTCGGTGGGGTAACCGCAAGGAGCCAGCCGCCGAAGGTGGGATAGATGATTGGGGTGAAGTCGTAACAAGGTAGCCGTATCGGAAGGTGCGGCTGGATCACCTCCTTTCTATGGAGAATCGTTTCCTGCAACGGAAACATTCAAATAAGCAGGTTTTAAGAACCTGCACCAGCGATTCATTTTGGTCCATCACTTCGGTGTGGATGAAATGAAGAGCACAACACTCACTCGTTGCTCAGTTTTGAGAGCTCAAACTCTCAAACGTTTGGTGGCGATAGCGAAGGGGTTCCACACGTTCCCATCCCGAACACGACCGTTAAGCCCTTCAGCGTCAATGGTACTTGGACCGCAGGGTCCTGGGAGAGTAGAACGCCGCCAAGCGTAACCCATTTTGGGTTCAAATAGTATATAAAATGTGGGCCCTTAGCTCAGTTGGTTAGAGCGCACCTCTGATAAGGGTGAGGCCGGTGGTTCGAGTCCACCAGGGCCCACCATCTATACCTTTAAACTTTATATGGGGCCATAGCTCAGCTGGGAGAGCGCCTGCCTTGCAAGCAGGAGGTCAGCGGTTCGATCCCGCTTGGCTCCACCAAAAATGCTTTACAAGTTTGTTCTTTGAAAACTAGATATCGAAACGAAACAAACGCGAATTAGAACATTCCTTTAAGGGATGAATGCTTGTTCGGTTCAAGTAACCGATCAACAATCATCCTAGCTGAACTTGTGTTAAACAAGTCAAGTGTATAAAGGTAGATTGCTGGAGCGAGTGATCGAAATGGAGCGACTTTTGGATTTGGACGTAGTCCAAACCAAGCGGAGCGACAGCTCGAACACGAGCGCAATGGTTAAGCTACTAAGAGCACACGGAGGATGCCTAGGCGCTAGGAGCCGATGAAGGACGTGGCGAACAACGAAACTGCCTCGGGGAGCTGTAAGCAAGCTTTGATCCGGGGGTGTCCGAATGGGGAAACCCAGCTGGGGTAATTTCCAGTTACTCATAACTGAATACATAGGTTATGCAGAGGCATACCAGGGGAACTGAAACATCTAAGTACCCTGAGGAAGAGAAAACAATAGTGATTCCGTCAGTAGCGGCGAGCGAACGCGGAGAAGCCCAAACCAGAGAGCTTGCTCTTTGGGGTTGTGGGACGTCTCACATGGAGTTACAAAGGAACCGGTTAAGCGAAGAGGTCTGGAAAGGCCCGCCAAAGAAGGTAAAAGCCCTGTAGTTGAAAGTCTGTTCCCTCCGAGACGGATCCCGAGTAGTGCGGGGCACGTGAAACCCCGTATGAATCCGGCAGGACCATCTGCCAAGGCTAAATACTTCCTAGCGACCGATAGTGAAGCAGTACCGTGAGGGAAAGGTGAAAAGCACCCCGGAAGGGGAGTGAAATAGAACCTGAAACCGTGTGCTTACAAAAAGTCAGAGCCCGTTTTAGGGGTGATGGCGTGCCTTTTGTAGAATGAACCGGCGAGTTACGTTCCCGTGCAAGGTTAAGGTGAAGAGCCGGAGCCGCAGCGAAAGCGAGTCTGAATAGGGCGACATAGTACGTGGACGTAGACCCGAAACCGGGTGATCTACCCCTGTCCAGGGTGAAGGTGCGGTAACACGCACTGGAGGCCCGAACCCACGCATGTTGAAAAATGCGGGGATGAGGTGGGGGTAGCGGAGAAATTCCAATCGAACTCGGAGATAGCTGGTTCTCCCCGAAATAGCTTTAGGGCTAGCCTCGGAAAACAGAGTCGTGGAGGTAGAGCACTGATTGGGTGCGGGGCCCGCAAGGGTTACCAAGCTCAGTCAAACTCCGAATGCCATAGACTTACTTCCGGGAGTCAGACAGTGAGTGCTAAGATCCATTGTCAAAAGGGAAACAGCCCAGACCATCAGCTAAGGTCCCCAAGTGTGTGTTAAGTGGGAAAGGATGTGGAGTTGCACAGACAACCAGGATGTTGGCTTAGAAGCAGCCACCATTGAAAGAGTGCGTAATAGCTCACTGGTCGAGTGACTCTGCGCCGAAAATGTAACGGGGCTAAACACACCACCGAAGCTATGGCTTGATGCTTTGCATCAGGGGTAGGGGAGCGTTGTATAAGGGTTGAAGGTGTACCGTAAGGAGCGCTGGACATTATACAAGTGAGAATGCCGGTATGAGTAACGAAAAGATCAGTGAGAATCTGATCCGCCGAAAGCCTAAGGGTTCCTGAGGAAGGCTCGTCCGCTCAGGGTAAGTCGGGACCTAAGGCGAGGCCGAAAGGCGTAGTCGAAGGACAACAGGTCGAAATTCCTGTACCACCGTAAGCCGTTATGAGCAATGGGGGGACGCAGTAGGGTAGTGACGCAGACTGATGGATGTCTGTCCAAGCAGTAAGGCTGATGTGTAGGCAAATCCGCACATCATTAAGGCTGAGCTGTGATGGGGAGTGAAAATTACAGTAGCGAAGGTCATGATCTCACACTGCCAAGAAAAGCCTCTAGCCAGGTGATGGTGCCCGTACCGCAAACCGACACAGGTAGGCGAGAAGAGTATTCTAAGGCGCGCGGAAGAACTCTCGTTAAGGAACTCGGCAAAATGACCCCGTAACTTCGGGAGAAGGGGTGCCCCGGTAGTGTGAATAGCACGAGGGGGCCGCAGTGAAAAGGCCCAAGCGACTGTTTAGCAAAAACACAGGTCTGTGCGAAGCCGTAAGGCGAAGTATACGGGCTGACGCCTGCCCGGTGCTGGAAGGTTAAGGGGAGTGGTTAGGAGCAATCCCGAAGCTGTGAACCGAAGCCCCAGTAAACGGCGGCCGTAACTATAACGGTCCTAAGGTAGCGAAATTCCTTGTCAGGTAAATTCTGACCCGCACGAATGGCGTAACGACTTGGGCGCTGTCTCAACGAGAGATCCGGTGAAATTTTAATACCTGTGAAGATGCAGGTTACCCGCGACAAGACGGAAAGACCCCATGGAGCTTTACTGCAGCTTGATATTGAATTTGGGTACGATCTGTACAGGATAGGTGGGAGCCTTTGAAGTGGGAGCGCAAGCTTCCATGGAGGCAACGTTGGGATACCACCCTGATCGTATCTAGGTTCTAACCTGGTACCGTAATCCGGTGCGGGGACAGTGTCAGGTGGGCAGTTTGACTGGGGCGGTCGCCTCCTAAAGAGTAACGGAGGCGCCCAAAGGTTCCCTCAGAATGGTTGGAAATCATTCGAAGAGTGCAAAGGCATAAGGGAGCTTGACTGCGAGACCTACAAGTCGAGCAGGGACGAAAGTCGGGCTTAGTGATCCGGTGGTACCGCATGGAAGGGCCATCGCTCAACGGATAAAAGCTACCCTGGGGATAACAGGCTTATCTCCCCCAAGAGTCCACATCGACGGGGAGGTTTGGCACCTCGATGTCGGCTCATCGCATCCTGGGGCTGAAGTAGGTCCCAAGGGTTGGGCTGTTCGCCCATTAAAGCGGTACGCGAGCTGGGTTCAGAACGTCGTGAGACAGTTCGGTCCCTATCTGTCGTGGGCGTAGGAAATTTGAGAGGAGCTGTCCTTAGTACGAGAGGACCGGGATGGACGTACCGCTGGTGTACCAGTTGTTCCGCCAGGAGCACCGCTGGGTAGCTATGTACGGACGGGATAAACGCTGAAAGCATCTAAGCGTGAAGCCCCCCTCAAGATGAGATTTCCCAGTATGTAAGACCCCTTGAAGACGACGAGGTAGATAGGCTGGGGGTGGAAGTGCAGCAATGCATGGAGCTGACCAGTACTAATCGGTCGAGGGCTTATCCAATATGCAAGTGATAATTCGCGTGTTTCGTTTCGAATCTAGTTTTCAGAGAATGATCTCTGAATATGCGCTGAACCATTCATCCACACAGTCGTGTCGGACCGAATGGAACGCGAACGCATTTGTTACACAAATGCTCGTTTGGTGGCGATGGCGGAGGGGTTCCACACGTACCCATCCCGAACACGACCGTTAAGCCCTCTAGCGCCGATGGTACTTGGACCGCAGGGTCCTGGGAGAGTAGGACGCCGCCAAGCGAACTCTTTCATCATACATAGAAAACAGGCTCTGCATGTGGACGTTGTACGATGAATTGCATTTGCACTGCAAATGCATATTATTCCCTGATAGCTCAGTTGGTAGAGCACTCGACTGTTAATCGAGTTGTCACAGGTTCGAGCCCTGTTCGGGGAGCCATTTGCTCTCATAGCTCAGTAGGTAGAGTGCATCCATGGTAAGGATGAGGTCACCGGTTCGATCCCGGTTGAGAGCTTTGAAAATGGGGCCCGTTGGTCAAGGGGTTAAGACACCTCCCTTTCACGGAGGTAACAGGGGTTCGAATCCCCTACGGGTCATATAGATGGAGGCTTAGCTCAGCTGGGAGAGCATCTGCCTTACAAGCAGAGGGTCGGGGGTTCGATCCCCTCAGCCTCCACCATCTAATTTTTAATGGGGATTAGCCAAGCGGTAAGGCAACGGACTTTGACTCCGTCATGCATAGGTTCAAATCCTATATCCCCAGCCATTTTATTACGAGTCATTAGCTCAGTTGGTAGAGCACCTGACTTTTAATCAGGGTGTCGAAGGTTCGAGCCCTTCATGACTCACCATTATATGCGCGTGTGGCGGAATTGGCAGACGCACTAGACTTAGGATCTAGCGTCTTTGACGTGGGGGTTCAAGTCCCTCCACGCGCATCCCTTATTTGCGGAAGTGGCTCAGCGGTAGAGCATCGCCTTGCCAAGGCGAGGGTCGCGGGTTCGATTCCCGTCTTCCGCTCCAATATTTTGCGCCCTTAGCTCAGCTGGATAGAGCGTTTGACTACGAATCAAAAGGCCGGGAGTTCGAATCTCTCAGGGCGCGCCATTATTTCTTTAGTATCGGGATGTAGCTCAGCTTGGTAGAGCACCTGGTTTGGGACCAGGGGGTCGCATGTTCAAATCGTGTCATCCCGATTTTATGCTTATGCGGGTGTAGTTCAATGGTAGAACTTTAGCCTTCCAAGCTAATAGCGTGGGTTCGATTCCCATCACCCGCTTACATAATGAAGAAGCCTTTGCAGATGCAGAGGCTTTTTTATTTTTACGCAAGAAGTAACATTTATTTTATGTAGAGTTATAGAACAGATTTACTTAAAAAGAGCCAAGCCCCCTTTGCAATCCAACTAGGGAGGTCTTGGCTCTTATGTTTACCTCTGTGAATGAGACGCTTCTAAGACACAGTAGCCTTTGTTACGTAACGTGAGCACAATTTAACGTTCGTTGTGATCCGTCACTCTTCTACGCATGCCAGCTAAACCCAGCAGTCCCAGCAAACCGAGCCAGCCCCAATCCATACCGTTATCACGGTTGGTTGTCGTGGCGTTAGCACGAACACTGTTGGTACGGTAGTCACCATTGTTGCGGTAGTTTCCATCCATGTTCATGTTGGTGTTTGTGCGATCCAAGTAGTTGCTGTTCTGATAAGATTGGACACGTGAGCCGGTTGTATCCTCTCCTTTGGTCATATGACCATCAGCGGCAGCTGGACCAGCTATCGCCGCTACCAGAAGCACGGAAGCAATAATTGTCGTACCTTTTTTCATCATTTGAGTTCCTCCTTTTTGGTTAGAGCTATAGATTAATCTGCCCAAGAAGACAAGGACAATATGTAGAAATGGTCTGTTAAGATATCCCTTTGAATACAGTTCGTTCACAGCACACATAAGAAACTCCTCTAATAAGCAGACTGTAGTAGGAAGAAAATTTATAATTACATCTTTAATTTATTGCGTCACTGTGGTAAAGTATACAAAAGCTTGCTTTGCCGGTCATGTTTCTTTGTATATCATCTGTTCTCAAACAATGAAATTATGCGGTTTAACCTTACAATCAGGTACATGGGATCATATCTAAAGGAACTGTATAATTATGAATTTTTTAGAATAGGTATGAGACATTTGAGTTATTTAAAGTACGTGAAAAAGGTATCATGCGACAGCATATGATCATTAATTGAAGCAGAACAAGAAAATGAATAAAAAAGCGTGTTTTTGTGCTGTAAATCGGGGATAATCCCCATTTTTTCTAGTAGAAAAATAAAGATTTTCGTACCATTTTATTGTATGATGTTATGAAGGTGTCAAATTTACGTGTACGAATGGAACGATCAGATGGGAGGATAAGCATGACTGAAACTATGGTAACCGCCAGCAAAAGCCAATCCAACAACCTGCTTCGGCGAGACGTGCGGTTCCTGGGCAATATACTCGGAGAAGTTCTTGTCCATCAAGGCGGCACGGAGCTTCTAGATATCGTTGAGAAGATTCGGGAAACGAGCAAATCGTTACGTGCAGAATTTTTGCCAGAACTCTATGCAGAGTTCAAAACGATGATCCAGGAATTAGACTCGGACAATCGTCATCAGGTTATTCGGGCTTTCGCTATTTATTTTCAATTAGTTAATATTGCTGAACAAAACCATCGGATCCGGCGTAAACGGGATTATGAACGTTCTGCAGGGGACGCTGTGCAGCCAGGATCGATTGAGAAAGCAGTACAGGATCTTAAGGAACGTGGATTGTCTCATACAGAGGTGGAAGAGATTCTTGACGATCTGTCGCTGGAACTCGTTATGACAGCTCACCCAACTGAAGCCATGCGCCGGGTTATTCTGGACATCCACAAACGGATATCCGAAGATGTCATGTTACTCGATAATCCTACACTGACGTTGCGTGAACGTGAACAGTTGCGAGAGAAACTGTTGAATGAGGTTATTACCCTCTGGCAGACGGATGAACTTCGCGACCGCAAACCGACTGTACTCGATGAAGTGCGGAACGGGATGTATTACTTTCATGAAACGTTGTTCCACGTACTTCCGGATGTATATCAGGAGCTGGAACGCTGCCTGAACAAATTTTATCCTGACCATGACTGGCATGTGCCGACGTATTTGCGGTTCGGTTCCTGGATCGGTGGAGACCGGGATGGAAATCCTTCGGTAACTTCAGATGTAACATGGCAGACACTGTTGATGCAACGCAAGCTCGCTTTGCGTGAGTACCAACGGATTATGATTGAACTTATGGGCCATCTCAGCTTCAGCACGAACATCATCCATGTATCGGATGAGCTGGTGCAGTCGATTGAGCAGGACCGCAATTATGTTACATTGAAAAAAGTGGATATCTGGCGGAATGAAAAAGAGCCATACCGCATCAAATTGGCTTATATGATTGCCAAGCTGAACAATGTACTGGATGAGAACAAATTAGGTCAGCCTGACCGTTATCATAGCGCTCAGGATTTGATTGATGATCTGATGATCATTGATCGAAGTCTGCGCCATCATTTTGCCGATTACGTAGCAGATACGACTATTCGCAAAATGATTCGTCAAGTTGAGTTGTTTGGTTTCCACACCGCAGCATTGGATGTGCGTCAGCACAGTAAGGAACATGAAAATGCGATGTCAGAGATTTTGGCGAAAATGAACATTGTAGAAGATTATGCACGTCTGACAGAGGACGGTAAAATTGATCTGCTTGCTCGTTTGCTGGATGATCCGCGTCCGCTTACGTCTCCTTACCACCAATACACGGAGGGAACCAAAGAGTGTCTGGATGTCTTCCGTACCATTAAGCGTGCCCAGAACGAATTCGGGACCGGCTGTATCACAAGTTACCTGATCAGTATGACGCAGGGCGCAAGTGATTTGCTGGAGGTTATGGTATTTGCGAAGGAAGTGGGCTTATTCACCAAAGGTCACAATGGTGAGGTTGTATCTACACTTCAAGCGGTACCGCTGTTTGAAACGATTGATGATCTACATGCGGCTTCGGACATTATGGAGAAACTGTTCCACCTTCCTGTATACCGCGCAAGCGTAAGAGGACGGAACGAACTGCATGAAATCATGCTTGGTTATTCAGACAGTAACAAGGATGGCGGAGTGGTTACAGCCAACTGGGAACTGCGCGTAGCAATGAATGCAATCACGGCTGTAGGTAATGAACATGGCGTTAAGCTTAAGTTCTTCCATGGACGTGGCGGGGCTCTCGGACGTGGCGGCATGCCACTTAACCGCAGTATTCTTGCTCAACCACCACATACCATTGGTGGAGGCATCAAGATCACGGAGCAGGGCGAGGTTATTTCTTCCCGTTATTCCCTTCAGGGGATTGCATACCGCAGTCTGGAGCAGGCAACCTCGGCTTTGATTACAGCAGCACTGAATGGACTTGAGCCGCAAGAATCAGAATCCGAGCGTCATTGGGACAGCATCATCAAAGAGATTTCGGAAGTATCCCTGACGAAATATCAGGATCTGATTTTCCGTGATCCGGACTTCTTTACCTTCTTCAAGGAATCCACACCGCTTCCAGAGGTGGGTGAACTGAATATTGGTTCACGTCCATCCAAGCGGAAAGGTAGCGACAAGTTCGAAGATCTGAGAGCAATTCCTTGGGTATTTGCATGGACGCAAAGTCGTTATCTGCTTCCGGCATGGTATGCGGCAGGAACAGGGCTGCAAAGTTACTATCAGGATAAAGAGGAAAATCTGGTTGTCCTGAAAGAAATGTATGCAAGCTTCCCATTCTTCCGCACGCTAATTGATACGGTTCAGATGGCCGTAGCCAAGGCAGACCTTGTGATTGCCAAAGAATATTCAGCAATGACTTCGAACAAGGAAGCTCGTGATCGCATATACGGTCAGATCGAAGCCGAATTCAAGCTCACAAAAGAGCTGATTCTGAAAATCACCGGAGAAGCTGAGATTCTGGATGATGTACCGGTTATTCAAGAATCCATTCGTCTTCGTAACCCTTATGTGGATCCGTTGTCCTACATGCAGGTTCAACTTCTGAGCGAGCTCAGAGATATGCGTGAACGTGGTGAGGACGATACGGAGCTGCTTAGAGAAGTGTTGTTGACTATCAACGGCATTGCTGCAGGGCTGCGTAATACAGGTTGATTATTGAACTAATGCATATGAATGATTCATATGTAACAAAGTACTCATTACTTTGTTAACTAAAAAGCTCCATTCTCTGCTCTACGGAGTGAGAGATGAAACGGGACTCCTGCGGGAGTTCCCGTTTTTACTGTTTTTGGCGGATATTTGTCATACAGTCTTGATTTTTGACCAAAGTTGATTTACGATTTGATTGGTGAATTACAAGTGTGGACGGGTATCAGAAGGCGGAAGACCCATCAGCATGTCTGGGGGAATAAGGGTGGACAATTTGGAGAACAGGCTTGTTAAACTGGTGCTCAAGGGCGACCAGAGAGCCTTCGCAGAAATCGTTGAACTATATAAGGACAAGCTATTTCATTTGGCATACCGGATGCTGAACAATCGTCATGAAGCCGAAGACGTTGTGCAGGAGACGTTTTTACGTGTGTTTCGTAATATGGAGAAGTACGATCCGAACCAGAAGTTCTCAACCTGGATCTACCGGATCGCGACCAATCTGTGTATTGACCGACTGCGTAGGAAGAAACCTTCATACTCTTTGGATGCTGAACTGAATGATCAGGAAGGATCTGATGGTTATGCGATGCTTCCGAGTGACGATCGTACACCGGAGAGTGAAGCGCTCCTGTCAGAAACGCAGACTCTCATTCGTGAGGCCATTGACAGTTTGCCAGCCAAGTATAAGTCCGTTATGATTCTGAGATATTTACAGGACTTGTCGCTACAGGAAATCAGTGACGTCACAGGTATGCCCGTAACAACGATTAAGACACGCGTACATCGGGGCCGTGATTTTCTACGTAAAAAATTGGAGTATAAGTTATAAATGTTAAACGCCTTTAAATATGGGCGAAATTAATTGAAACATATCCGAAACGGATGCGTATGTAATGTATGCAAGTCTTATGCGTGCTTTTTAATGGCTCATGGACTAAGTGATTTAAGAAAGGATTGGCTCTCATATGGATTGCAACTCGGCCGTCTCTTTAATGCATGAATGTTTGGATGAGTCGTTGTCCCCGGCCCAGAAGGTTGAACTGAAAAGTCACCTTGTGACCTGTCCGGATTGTCGCATGCGCTTTAAAGAGTTGGAACAGACGGAAATGCTACTCTTTGCCATGAAACACTATTCACCGTCTGCCTCTGATGAGCTGACCAATCGAATTATGAATGCTCTGCCCCAGCCCAAGAGACAGCAAGCATGGCTCAAATGGGTCAAAGGACATCCCGCGCTGACGGCGGCAGCCTTCTTTTTGGTCGTGATGCTCTTTAGCGCCTTGAATTTCTGGAATCAGAACAACGAAATGGTCGTTAAGGGAAATAATCTGGACCAGATCGTGATTCAGGGTAACACGGTTATTGTTCCTGAAGGTAAGTCAATTGCTGGCGATCTTACGATAGAAAATGGAACCGCACAAGTATATGGTGATGTGAACGGCAATCTGACGGTTATCGACGGACAACTGTTTCAGGCTTCAACGGCGCATATTTCAGGTCAGGTGAAAAGTATTGATCAAGCGCTGGACTGGTTCTGGTACAAAATAACCAATATGGTAAATGAAGTGGCTTATCGCTAGAACAGGGTAAAATCTTCAATGGTATATACCAAGCAGGGTACCTCCAGATTGCATGGGGTACTCTTTTTTTATACGTAAACTTTGTAATTCATGGTAAATGTGATGTTTATGTGCAGTTTGAGACTGCCGTAACTTGCAACCTGAACGTTAACGTTATAACCTAGATACTAAAGAGAACATACTACTACATATAGATAAGCATTTTGCAGGATTCCAATAATGCAAAAATGCGGAGATAAAGGATTATTTAAAATCCTAATGGGTTAATATGAGATCAGGGTTCACTCATCAATGGGGATAGCGGGGGCTGGCTTATGAATTATTTTGCTGACTTAACGTGGACAGAGTCCATTAAGGACGTTATCGATATATTGATCGTTACCTATATTATGTACAAATTGATTTTGCTTGTGCGGGGTACGCGTGCGGTTCAGCTCCTAAAAGGCATTCTGTTCCTTGTGCTGATCTGGGCATTAAGTACGTGGCTAAACCTGTATACGCTCAAGTGGCTGATGAACCAGATGTTTACCTTTGGTGTCGTTGCGGTGTTCATTATCTTTCAGCCGGAACTGCGCCGTGGTCTGGAGCAATTGGGACGCGGTAAGCTGTTTGGACGTTCAGCGGCAGCGAGTGATGAAGAATTAACGGTATTAATTGGTGAGATTATTAAGTCTGTTAATTATTTGTCACGGCGTAAAATTGGCGCATTGGTCGTATTTGAACGTGAAACGGGTCTGAACGATTACACGGAATCGGGCATTAAGATGCACTCTCTGGTCAGCTCGGAGCTGATGATTAACATTTTCATTCCAAATACACCGCTCCATGATGGAGCCGTCATTATACAGGGAAAACAGATTTCGGCGGCAGCCTGTTATTTGCCATTATCAGAAAATCCGTTTATCAGTAAGGAATTAGGAACACGCCATCGTGCAGCAATCGGGATTACCGAAGTTGCAGATGCGATTTGTTTGGTTGTCTCCGAGGAGACAGGACAAGTGTCACTGGCAATGAATGGACAGGTCGTTCGTGATATTAAGGAAGAATCACTGATTGCCAAACTGTATGAGGAGTTGCGCCCTACATCCAATCTGAAAAAGAATGGCTGGACAACCTTCTGGAAACGGAAGGGAGGACGTAACAATGGATAAGTGGTTTAACAATAATAACTTTGCCAAAATACTTGCGCTTGCGGTGAGCCTGCTGCTCTGGTTCATGATTCATCTGGATGAAGTACCGACCACTCCTACGATTACGACAGGCACAACCAACAAGGTTGTGGAACGTACGGTGCCTGTTCAACCTTATGGATTAGACAACAACAGCTATGTGCTTACTTCATTAAGTACGGATGAGGTCCGGTTGGAGATCAAAGGGCAGCGCTCAATGCTAACATCGATTTTCACCAATGATGATTACAAGGTACTGGTCGATCTGAGTCAGGTGAAAGATGGGTCCAATACACTGCCGCTGGTACCTGATCTGCCTTCCGGGGTAGAAGTGGTCAGCATGGAGCCATCCATGGTTACCGTGAATGTAGAAAAATTGGGCACCAAATCCTTCAATGTGAATATTGTACCCGAAGGGGAACCATCCGCCGGATACAGTGCTGGAACGCCCGTAATTGAACCTTCAGCTCCGGTTAAGGTAACTCTGCCCGAAGGGCAGCTTGAGGCTGTAGCGAAGGTCCAGGGCAGTGTGAGCGTGAAAGATGCCAAGGAAGATGTTATACAGAAAAAAGTGAAGCTTCAGGCATACGATGCTGAAGGCAAAGTCCTTGAAAATGCCATTATAACGCCTCAAACGGTTGAAGTCCGAGTTCCGGTCAATCAGCCCTATACATCTGTACCCTTAAGAATCAAATATTCGGGACAGCTTCCGGAAGGCCTGGTACTCTCCACGGTAGAGCCAAGCGTGAAAGAAGTCTCGGTTTATGGATCAGAGGATGCGCTTGCGGGTATACAGTCCTACGACCAAGTAACCCTTGATCTGACGCAGTTTGATCAGTCGGGTACGTCGACAGTTAACGTGGACTTGACGCCGCCTTCCGGTTTTGAGAAAATCGAGCCTAGTTCGATTCAGATTAAGGTAACCATATCACCATTTGACGAGGCAGAGGAGACGACCAAAGTCTTTCCGAACGTCCCCATAACACTTACAGGTGCGGGGAATGGACTGGAAGGTACGCTGGTTACGCCTCGAAGTGGCGGTCTGAACCTCACACTTACAGGCTCAGCGAGTATGCTTGAGGGTCTGAGTAGTGATGATCTCACGTTGACCGGGGATCTTGCTGGCCTTGCGGTCGGAACGCATGAGATCAAGCTTGAAGCCGATCTGCCCCGTTTTGCCAAGCTGGATGAATCATCCACTGCATTGAGTGCGACGGTCAAAATTAGCGAAAAGGCTGAAGACACAACGACCACTCCTGGCGAAGAACCGACGGACGAGGGAACGGTAGCACCTGACCCTACACCAGCCGAAGTTGAAAATGGGGAAACAGAGCCTGCTCCTGATGAAGAAGAAACGGAATCGAATACGGATAATCAGGATCAGGGCCAACAGGGGAGTACCACCAATCGAGGTAATTTAAATAACAATAACAGCGGTACTGGCAGTAAAAGTGGCTCGAATCCGTAAACGATCTAATTTTAAAATTTTAAAAAAATAATAATAGTGCTCGTATATGATGCGAATAGAAGGAGTTAAATCATGGGGAAATATTTTGGTACAGACGGTGTAAGAGGGGTTGCCAATAAAGAGTTAACGGCAGAGCTGGCTTACAGCATTGGACGTTGTGGGGGTTACGTGCTTGCAGGTGGTGTGGAAAGACCGAAAGTGGTTATCGGCATGGATACTCGTATCTCGGGATTGATGTTGGAATCCGCACTGGTTGCAGGTCTGTTGTCCATTGGCGCTGATGTGATTCGTCTGGGCGTTGTATCCACTCCGGGAGTGGCTTATATTTCACGTTTGTTGAAGGCTGACGCGGGCGTGATGATCTCGGCTTCCCACAATCCGGTTGAGGACAACGGAATTAAGTTCTTTGGCGGAGATGGTTTCAAGCTGTCTGATGAAACAGAGAACCGGATTGAAGAGCTGATGGATGCGGAGACAGATCAATTGCCACGGCCAGTTGGTGGCGGTCTGGGTACCGTAACGACGGATGAAGAATCCCGATATCGTTACCTCGACTTCCTGAAAACAACAGTAAATGAGTCGTTCTCTGGACTTAAAATTGTTTTGGACTGTGCAAACGGGGCAGCTTATGAGCTGGCACCGAAGTTGTTCAGTGAACTTGGTGCAGAAGTCATTGCTATTGGCGCTGAGCCTAACGGCCTGAATATCAATGAGCAATGTGGATCAACTCATCCAGAGAACCTGAAACAAGAAGTGCTTAAACATAAAGCAGATCTGGGTCTTGCTTTTGACGGGGATGCGGATCGTCTGATTGCTATTGATGAGACAGGCGCTGAGGTGGATGGAGACTTCATTCTGTGTATCTGTGGTGATGCGATGAATCGTGCAGGAAAACTGAAAGATAGTACAGTTGTATCGACCGTTATGAGTAACATCGGGTTCTACAAAGCAACGGAGAAACTTGCACTGAAAACAGCTAAAACGGCTGTAGGTGACCGTTATGTGATGGAGGAAATGCGTCGCGGCGGTTACAACTTGGGCGGAGAACAGTCTGGCCATGTTATTTTCCTGGATTACAATACAACTGGTGACGGTATGCTGACTGCGATTCAACTTGTGGATACCCTCAAAGCTTCCGGTAAAAAACTAAGTGAACTCAAAGCGCTGATGATCCAGTACCCACAAGTATTGGTAAATGTGCGTGTTGAAGATAAGAGCAAATACGAGGGCAATTCAGCGATTGAGCAAGCTATTGCTACAGTAGAACAACAACTCGGCGATAATGGACGTGTACTCGTTCGTGCTTCAGGTACTGAATCCCTGATCCGTGTTATGGCGGAAGGACCAGACAAAGACGAACTTGAACAATTTGTGTCTCAAATCGCAGATGTAGTGCAAAAAGAACTGGTATAGGACTGGAAGAAATCCCTTGTGCATACGGTTTTCTAAAGGGAATTGTTGTGTATAAAGGGAATGATATAACAGGATTTAGGACTTATTCATGAATATTCCTGCGTCCCGGCCTGATGAGACCATAGGTCCGTTTATCCGGTCGGGATTGTGGGTAAATATGCTGAAATTGTCACAGGTACTTTGCTCCATTGCAAAATGGACCTGACGTGCATATAATGAGTGGAGTCGTCATTCAGACACAGAAAGTGAGGAACGTAAGGTTACAGTTACACAAGCGCCAGAGCTTGGAGTTGCGCGGGATGATGTTGATCAGGATTTCTTCGAGGGATGAATGTTTGTTCGGTTCAAGTAACCGATCAACAATCATCCTGGGTTGAAGGGCTGATTAACATCAACGGCAATCAAGCTGACGAGGTGGAGGTGTTCGGAATGTTCGGCGGGGACCTCCCGGTGAAGCACCAGAGCCGTAAACCGGATTGCGGAAAATGGATGGGTGACTGTCCACACAACGCGCCGGTGCAGGTGCAAGAGTTAAACTAAAATTCAAATGAATGTGCGTGAAGAGCGTAAACAGTACGCGGACGGGAAAATGATGTACATTCATGATTGCATTCATAACAGCTTATGATGACTGCGGGGCGACACGAGGTCGCTCTGATCATTGATAATTGAATAAGTACCAAGTATTCATGAAACGTTAGGCAATCACTCATTTTTCCGATATGCCGCCTCTGCCTGTTTCTCTTCGTGACACAGTATTCATATACAAACGGAGGAAATAAATTATGTGCGGTATTGTTGGATATATTGGTAATAAGAACACTCAATCGGTATTGGTCGAAGGATTGAAGAAACTTGAGTATCGTGGTTATGATTCTGCAGGTATCGCGGTATTCACACCGGAAGGTCTGCAAATCACGAAAGCTCTTGGTCGTCTTGCGAACCTTGAAGCCAAACTGGATGGTGCACCACTCGTAGGTAATGCCGGAATCGGACACACACGTTGGGCAACTCATGGTAAACCATCGGATGAGAACTCTCATCCACACACGGATGGAAGCCAGAAGTTCTCTGTGGTGCATAACGGTATTATTGAGAACTACCTGGATCTGAAGGACGAATTGATGGCTCAAGGTCATACGTTCACTTCCGAGACAGATACTGAGGTTATTTCTCACCTGATCGCACGTGAATACAATGGTGATATCGTTAAAACAGTGCAAAAAGTAATCACGTTGCTGCGTGGCGCATTCGCACTGGGTGTATTGACAGAGCATGAGCCTGAGAAACTCGTAGCTGTGCGTCAAGCAAGCCCATTGATTATTGGTATTGGTGAAGGCGAGAACTTCATTGGTTCCGACATCCCGGCAATTCTGGAACATACACGCAACGTGTACATTCTGAATGATGGTGAAATGGCTGTATTGACACATGATGCTGTCGAATTGATGACGATTGAAGGCAACTTTATTTCTCGGGAAATGATTCGTGTCGATTGGGATGCTGTAACCGCAGAAAAAGGCGGATTCGAGCACTTCATGCTGAAAGAAATTCATGAGCAACCAAAAGCATATCGTGATACAATGCTGGGTCGCATCGATAATGAAGGTAAAAAAGTTCAACTTCCTGAGTTGAAAATGACTGAAGAACAAATTAAAAATATCCGTAACGTTCAAATCATTGCATGTGGTACAGCGTACCATGCAGGTCTGGTTGGACGTACAGTGATTGAGCAATTGGTGCGTATTCCGGTTGAAACAGATGTGGCTTCCGAGTACCGTTACCGTTCCCCAATCGTACACAAAGATACACTCGTAATCGTAGTGAGCCAATCCGGTGAAACTGCCGATACGCTTGCTGCATTGCGTGAAGCACAATCCAATGGCGCACATGTACTGGCAATCACGAACGTAGTGGGTAGCTCCATTGCACGTGATGCAGATGATGTTATCGCAACATTGGCAGGTCCTGAAATTGCAGTAGCTTCTACCAAAGCGTATACTTCGCAGTTGATCGCGTTCAACTTGCTTGGTCTGTACCTTGCACAAGTTCGTGGTACTCAATCTGCAGAAGAGATCGAACACACGCTGGCAGCAATGCAAGCATTGCCTGAGCAAGTGGAATCCATGTTGGAGCAAGCAGAAGCAATCAAAGGATATGCAGAGCAAATCTCCAAACATGAACATCTCTTCTTCATTGGCCGTGGTCTTGACTATGCAGTAGCTCAAGAAGGATCTTTGAAGTTGAAAGAGATCTCTTACATTCACTCTGAAGCGTATGCTGCGGGTGAGTTGAAACACGGTACGCTCGCATTGATCGAAGATGGTATCCCTGTTATTGCCCTGGCAACGCAGGAGAACGTACTTGAGAAAACAGTGAGCAACATTAAAGAAGTGAAAGCACGTGGCGCGGATGTATTGGCAATTACGTACGAAGAGCACGTAGCACCATTGCTGAAATCCGTAGACCAAGCGTTTGCGATTCCTAAGACGCTGCCACTGCTTAGCCCGGCTCTTTCTGTAGTTGCGCTGCAATTGCTGGCATACTATGCTTCCCTGGCACTGGGTCACGATGTGGATAAACCACGTAACCTTGCGAAAAGCGTAACGGTTGAGTAGTTAGAGTGTTAAATTCTTATAATATTTAAGTATATAAAAGAGGGTCCTGATGACATTTGTCATTAGGACCCTTTTTGTTATGAACCTATCTATTGTTAGCTATCCATTAATGAATCGATGGCTAAAATTCCTATGTCGAAATCAGTAGAGGAGAGGGCACATTTATGAAATCCTACGACTGATAGCAGAGGCTATAGGATAAGTACTCTGATGTTATAGGGACGCACAGAGAGTTTATCTATTTCTCAAGAGTAATATACAAAAATAGTTGTTATATGAACTTATATCCTTGCTCCAGAGATAATACATATTAATGACTCTCCACAAGATCAGTTTTTAAAAGGTATACCCATGAGCAACAGGATAATTTGCAATGAGTGCGAAAATGATGCTCATGAATAGCGTTCTCCATTAGTCATGTTTGTTTTGAAATTTATTATTAGTTACGCCCAAGTCGTAATCGTTTCAACCGGGAGACGATAGGAAGGATAGCCTTCTTTGGCTGCTTTCCCTATGGAGATCAACATCACGGGCTGGAAGCGTTCTTTATCCAAGCCGAAAACTTCAGCAATCTGGTCTTTGTCATAGCCGGCCATAGGGTTCGTATCATAACCATGAGCACGGGCAACGAGCATGAGTTGCATGGATATGAGGCCTGAGTCAATGAGGTTCATATCACGCAGTTGGGATGCATTTATGTTCGCATAATAAGGTTTTACCTGCTGCATCTGCATATCCATGATGTCTTGTGGCATATATCCAAGTTCGACTGATTTGCTAAAAATCTCTTCCATGTATTCAACGTTGTCAGCATCGTAGAATACGGCAATGACAGCCGAAGACGTTAGTGCCTGTATCTGGTTAAAAGAGGCCAGTGGTGCAAGCTTCTCTTTGCCTTCAGCACTGTCAATAACAAGAAAACGCCATGGTTGCATGTTAATGGCCGAAGGGGCACGTGAAGCTTTCGCCAGTATTTCGGTCATCTCCTCGCGGCTGATTTTTACTTCAGGATCGTAGGCTTTAACGGAATGGCGTTCCAAGACGATGTTATCAAAATCATTTGTTTTGTTGAATTGACCGGTAATTGTGTTCATATTGATATCTCTCCTCATATCTATATTGGTGAGAGTTGGTAATGGATTCTTTCTCATTCCGTCTCACTATGAGGATTGTAAACTATGAAGTATACTTTATAGCAAGAAAAGAAATGAGGGTGTTCCATATGAAAATTAGTGAAGTGGCGAGCAGGATAAACCTTCCGATATCCACGATTCGTTACTACGAGAAAATAGGTATTATCCCGGATGAACATATGCTAAGAGATCATAACAACTATCGAATATATGCGGAGAGCATTATTCAGCATCTGGAAGTGGTCAAACAATGTGTAGCTGTAGGCTTTTCGATTCATGAGATCCAGTCCATGATCTCTAAAGACGGGTTTTCAAGTAAAGATCAAGCAAGCATTATCCAAGCAAAAATATCAGAAATTGAAGAAGCACAAAAACAATTAGAGCATTCCAAACAAAATCTGTACGAAATTCTTAAATCGGATATCACGTGTGAGGATGGTTTTGGTAAGTATTGAGCCGGTCGTCCCTCTTGAGGTTTTCATTCAGTACGTTCTTACATCAAATCGAAACAATAGAGTACAGACCGTCCTGTAAATATAGACTACCGGTCTGCTCCGTTTCTACCTTCACCTCCGTGGCAAATACACCGGGCATGCGCCCGTCTGGGAACCAGGGCATCTGTTTGTTAATGACAATAAACATGCCTTCTGCATCACCCGTGGGGGAGAATTTCTTTCCGTCTCCGGCAAAGGGTTCAAGGTGATAATGCTCATTCAATGTGCTCATCGTCTCAGGAACATCTTCGACAGGCAGGCCGATTTCACTAATGCATAGCAGATGCTTCGCTTCAAAAGCTTCCTCGACTGCATTATCGAGTGAGTGGTGAGCAATGAATTCCATCAAGTTGCCGTTTGGATCATAGAAATAGAAGGCTGTTGCATCCCAGTAGGGGAAATAGAATTCATCCTGACCATCCTTGGATAGCAACGGAATGTTACGGTCTTGGGCCCACCTTTTCGCATCAGCGAGTTTATTCGTTGGAATCGTAAACGCTACATGATAGTATGGCTTCTCTTGTTCTGGAGCCTTTTTGAAAGAAAGAACCGAGTTTCCTGCACGGAATGAAATAAATGTTGTACCATCCTCCACAAGCTCCAATTCCAGTACTGTACCGTAAAACTCCTTTATGGCCTCGATCTGATGTGTCAACAAACCCACTTCTATTATTCTCATTTCAATATCTCTCCTTTTAAACTCACCTTTGATTAAAATACTCGATCGTCTTCTCAATAAATGCCTTAGCCGATTGCGTTAGGTAGCGGTCAGACCGATGGATGATCTCAAAGTGTCGGTATGGCGGATCGTCTGTAATTCGAATGCAACGTAGCGTGGGTTCATTCATGGCTTGGATCAGAGGATAAGGCAGCAGTGTTCCTCCGACGTTGGCTTTGACCAGGCTAATGATAGAGGTCGCCGAGCTGGTCTCCATGATGGTGTTTAGGGTGAATCCATACTTACGGCAATAGCTGTCGACCAATTCTCTGCCTGTAAATCCTTCGGGGAACATCACCGTTTGGATATCACGCAGTTCCTGGATTTCAATTGTGCTGCGTTCAGCCCAATCATGATTCTCGGAAACGACAAGTACATATTCTTCACTGCACAAAGGGATGCGGACAAGCCGATTATCAGGGGCAGACGTGATCTCGATGCCAATGTCGACTTCATTTTCCAACACTTGATTTACGACATAGATCGAAGAGATCACCTTCAATTGCACCTTAGGGAATCGGGCATGAAAATCAACGAGTAGTGGAGTGAGACGGTAATCCAAATCGGATGGAAGGACGCCAATGACCAATCGACCTCGCTGATCATTGCGAAATTCAGCTAGCGCATCCTGGGTATTCTGCAAATGCCGGATCATCTGTACACAGTGCTCCAGAAACAGAGTCCCTGCCTGGGTCATCACAATCTTTTTACCGACACGGTCAAACAAAGGAACACCAAGCTCATCCTCCAACCCACGTATTTGTTGACTCAACGTAGGTTGAGATATGCCAAGTTTCTCAGCTGCCCGAGTAAAATGAAGCTCCTCGCACACCGTAACAAAGTTTTCCATCTGACGAATCTCCATAGGAAATCACCTCTAATCATTGGTTTTAGTAATCATTTTAATAGAAACAATAGTATTGTTCAATCATTATGATAAATCTATACTTAGTCATGTGCAACCCAAGAGCCTTTCTCTGATTAATAAATCTTGGTACATGCAACAATACTATTACTACCATGAGGTGATCCATAATGAAAATTTTTTATATTGTCTTGGCGCTTATCCTGGCTTCACTGAACTTGAGACCACCCATTACATCCATTTCTCCGCTAATGAGCACCATACAGCATGATCTGGGTTTGAGTGGTATGACCGCCAGTCTGTTAACGACACTACCTGTATTATGTATGGGCATATTCGCTCCGTTCTCCGTAAGACTAAGTAGAAGGTGGGGGAACGAAGGTGCCATTGTGCTGGCTTTAATCCTTATTGGGTTAGGTACGGGATTACGATTATTCGTAGGTGCAATACCGTTAATGATGTTCACTTCTTTTCTGTCGGGTGTAGGGATTGCACTTACAGGTCCGCTGTTATCCAGCTTCATTAAGCAGTATTTTCCTAACCGAGTGGCAGCTATGGTAGGCATCTACTCTACAGCGATGGTGATGGGGGCCAGCATTAGTGTGGGACTATCGGTTCCGCTCCAGCATGCGCTGGGTGGATCTTGGAAAGGGTCTTTGGCCACATGGACATTACTCGCAGTCATTGCATTACCGATCTGGTTGAAATTAGCCTATTCTGCGCGCACAGAGCGACAATCTGGACAAACTTCAGCTGTCATTCATGCATCACTTCCGGTGAAGAACAGGCGTGCATGGGCGCTGACAATGTTCTTTGGGCTGATGGCAGCGATCTTCTATTCACTAACCGCTTGGCTAGCGCCAGCCATTCAAAGCCATGGATATAGTCAAGAGACTGCCGGCAACATCCAAACGTTATTTACATTGATATCGCTGCCCTCAACGTTATTCATTCCCATGCTTGTACACCGTTACCAAAGACGTGTATTCTGGCTTGTCGGATGTGCAATGTTAGAGTTGATAGGTATCCTGATGCTGAATCTCTCTGTCAGCCCGTGGCTCGCGGCGATCCCGCTCGGTATTGGTGCAGGTGGACTGTTCCCGATTGCACTCATGTTGCCGATTGATGAGACAAGCAATGCTCAGGAAGCCAGTAGCTGGTCCGCTATGACTCAATCTGGCGGCTACATTCTTGGAGCACTTGGACCGCTGGCGATTGGTTGGCTCCAGGACCTGACAGGTAGCTTCGTGCAAGCATTCTATGGTTTGGCTATCATCATCGTGCTGCAGATTATCGTTCAATTAGCTATTGGTAATAAGAAAAACTCAAAAGTTATTGATCGTGAGCAGGAGCTAAAAGGCATGTAAAGTAAATGGATATAGAGATATGATCTTTATACATGATCTAACAAGCCCATATAGTACTGCCGCAATGATTCTTTTAACGTATCCGGTTCCATGATCTTAATAGATTTGCCGAATCCTGCGAGGTACCGAGTAATGAAATCAAGCTCATGAGGTTCATACGAACCGACAAGAAGCCTTTGTGCCGGCTCACTGCCCGATTCATTGACGTGTATGATCTGTATAGATGGAAAATGTTCTTGTTGGAATAGCTCAACTCCGGCTTCATCAATCAGGCACTTGAATGGAGTTGCTTGTTCCGATGGTTCCCATAACGAATGGGGATCCTGTGCTTGAAGTTCAATAACATGAGCCAAAGGTTCAATGTCTGACACTTCAGCCGAAGTGATCCGGTCGCAACGGAACACACGATACGCCTGCTTATTCAGATCATAGGCCTGGCAATACCAGTAGCCTTTCCTGGCATAGAGCGAGATGGGTTGAATGGTACGGATGGTGAAGCTGGATGTGCGAGATGGTGAATCCGATGGCTCAGGATCAGAAAGGATGGCAGGAGATGGCCCTGTATAAGTAGATCTCCGTTGATCAGGATACGTAATCTGGATCACTATATTCTGCACAGCAGCCATCAACAGAAACTCCAAATGGGCGCTATCGCGAATCTGCTCCGTATGTCGGAAGGAAACCCGGTGTTGAATGTTCTCAATATCCTGTCGCTGCTTGTCAGATAATGCGCTCATAAATTTCTCATGAATGGTACGGAAAGAAACCTGAAAGGGCAAGCTGGTGAAGCTGCGGAGGGCCTGCATTGCAAAATAAAGGGCATGAAGCTCACCCGTATTAAACGAAATGGGAGGCAGCTGCATCTGTTGCAGCAGTCGATATCCGCCGTAGCGTCCATATTCGACATAGATGGGTGCACCCAACTCTTCCAATGAAGCGATATCTCTTAACGCGGTCCGCTTGGAGATCTGGAACTCCTGCATAAGATCTTGCAGGGTGAACTGTTGTTTTTGATTAATAAAGCGAAGCATCTGGTTCATGCGTTCTGATTTTTTCATATCGAGACCTCTTAATGGTGCCATGGATTGGCACCTTTCGTTGTTATAGTGATAAGTGTAATCCAATAGGAACAAGGAGGCAATATAATGAATTTTGAAGTGATACCATTTTTGTCGATGAACGGTGATGCGGCGGCAGCCATTGCTTTTTATGAGGAGTTTCTGGGCGCCAAGGTGATATTCAAGAAAAGTTATAAAGAGATGAAGGAGATGAACCCAGGCTTTGAGTACCCTGCCGGACAAGATGAGTATATTACACATTCGGTGCTGGAGATTGGGGTCAACAAGATCATGATTGCGGAAGAAGCAATGGATACGGAGAAACCTTGGCAGCTGGGAAACAGCACGTCATTATGTATTCAATCCAAGGATAAAGCTACAATCGATCAACTGTATCATTCTTTGGTGCAACATGAGGGTGTGAAGGTACTGGTACCTTACGAGCAAAATGAATTCAGCCCAGGATACGGCATTGTGCGTGATCCGTATGGCATCGCGATTCAGCTGTGTGTGACGGTGCATGATTTTTAGAATGAGGTGAGGAGCCATTTCATTCATGTATGCCTCAAGTGAACATTCATCACTAAAGCTTCACTTCAGTAGCCCCATAGATTAGGTATAATCTACAGTAGAGGTTTGGACAACAGAGCAGGATGTCTGAGCAGAGAGGGGCTGGGGGTTGAAGTGAGAAAACAAGGAGCTATTGGCAAAAAGAGCAGGCTTCGTCTCCTGGAGGCAGCAGCAGAGGAATTTGCATTAAGTGGGTTCTACCAGACAAAAATAAGTTCAATTGTTGCTCGGGCCGGGTTAACACAGCCTGCATTCTATCTGTACTTTGAGAGCAAAGAAGCTGCTTTTGCAGAGCTGGTGGCAGATTTTCGCAATGGCCTCAGTCAAGCAGTGCGCGATAGTCATATCGGGCCGGGAAAGAATAGGGAGGACCTCAAGGAATCGGTCGTGGCCTCGTTGGAGCAGATCTACCGATTCCTCGGACGGAATCCCGCATTGACCCGAATTGGATTGTATCTGTCCCCGGAGTCGGTGGGCATCAAGGCTGAGATTGCCGGACTCATGGAACAGAATCTGATTGAAGAACAGCAAGCTGGATATTATCGGCAGGATCTCGATGCGATTTTCTTTGCAGAATGTCTGCTGGCTATTATTGAACGGTTAACCCTGATTAAGCTGTTGCCAGGTCACGAAACGCCTTCGCAGCTGGCACGGCAGACGCAGGATCTCTTTTTCTACGGCATATTGGACATGCAGCAGCGAAGCTAAATAAGTTCAACAGGAAGAGCCAGACCAGGATAACTGAACTGCACCTCCATTGTTAGTCGTGTCTCACAAATGGGGTGCAGTTCATAAACCGGAGTCTGGCTCTTTTTGAATACGGGCTAAATGGCGCTCGCCGCGTAAAAGCCGGAACGAACGGCAGTACCTACTTTGCCAATCTTCACACAATCGCCCATGAGGCTGGTCTTGGTTCCGAACTTGGCCCGGATCAGCTCAGCGATCGTTGTATTTTTTCTCATCCCAAAGGCGTTAATGATCGTATCTGCTTCAATGAACACTTTGGAACCATCAGCTTTCTCTGCATGCAAACCATTGGCCTCAAAGGAGAGGACCTTATGTCCACCGAGAATGGTCACTCCGTAGCTATCGAGCATAGGCATCAGGGCTGCACGGTTAATGTACATCACATCTTGTCCCGCTTCCGGGCGCATCTCGACAATGGTGACCTTTTTGCCTTCCATAGCCAGCTCAAGTCCCAGATCACAACCCGTTAACCCCCCACCGGTAATGACAATATGTTCGCCCCGCACAAGCTCTTTTTGTAAATGGGCCTCTATGGCTCCCACGACATTATCGTTATCAATACCAGGGATTGGAGGCACAAGAGGTACCGCACCTGCGCCGATGAAAATATGATCAGCTGCTTCCAGTGCCGGATCATCCGGCTTGATCTCATGATTTAACTTCACCTTCACGTGTAGCTGGGTTAACTGCCGCTCATACCAGCCAATCAGGGCGCGCAACTGGCCTTTGAATTCCGGTGTGGCTGCACTGGTGACCTGTCCACCGACAGAGGCCTCTTTTTCGTACAGTGTAACTTCATGCCCTTTGAGTGCTGCTACACGTGCCGCTTCCAGACCGGAAGGTCCTCCACCTACAACAACGACCTTCTTGACAGTCTCCGCCGGATGAATCGCGAAGCGTTTCTCGTTGGCTGCCTGAATGTTGACCGCACAGCTGATTTTGGTATTCCGTTCGATGATCCGACCGATGCATTCCTCATTACAACGAATACAAGGACGAATATCCTCCCGCACATTATCCCGTAGTTTGTTAGGAAGCTCGGCATCGGCAATCAATGCGCGACCAAACATGACGAAGTCCGCATTCCCGGATTCGATTAAGCGGACAGCACTCTCCGGTGTATGGCTTCCCGAGTTCAAAATAGGAATGTTCACAACCTGACGAGTAGGCTCACACATATAGTCCATACAAGCATCGCCCAAGTAAGCTGGCGGAAAAATGTAATCGATTCTTTCGTAGGAGCCTGCATCAATATCAACGGCATCTACGCCAGCACGTTCGAGAATCTGCAGCATCTCCAGACTGTCCTCGACCGTACGTCCCCCTTCAAAGCGATGATCTAGTGCCATACGGAACAAAATGGGCATGTCCGGACCTACAGCTTGGCGGATCGCCTGTACAATTTCTATGGCAAATCGCATCCGTTTCTCTGTCGTACCGCCATACTCATCTTCACGCTTGTTCCAGATCGGCGACATAAACTGATCGATCAGATAACCGGCATGGGCATGAATTTCGATCCCATCAAAGCCCGCCCGTTTCAATCTGGCTGCCGAATCGGCGAATTGCTCCATCATGGTCTGTATTTCTTCCACCGTAAGTGGATGGCAAAGAACTTCCGGATTATAGATGGCGGGGATGGCCGAAGCCGAAACGGGAGGTTTCCCCGAACGGTCTGGTAGCGCATTACGTCCAGTGCCGCAGCTGAGCTGAGCGATAATTTTGGTGCCGTAATGTTGTACTGCATCGACCAGATCCGTGAGCAATGGAATGACATAATCTTTCTCCACAATGCCTTCCAATACGCCCTGAGCCAGATCTTCGGTCAAAAATTGTGCTCCGAGGATAATCATACCCGCGCCGCCTTTGGCGCGTTCCTCATAATAATCGATCTCTTCAAGGGAAATGCGACCATCAGGACTCGCCGAATTGGTTCCCATAGGGGACATGACAATTCGATTCTTCACTTCCATGTTTCCGATGCGAAATGGGGTGAACAGCTTTTCATAAGGATGATTCATGTGTGTGTCCTCCTGTTGTTAGTAAGTATTAGATGAATTGAATAGATACAAATATTGATACAATTACAGGTTACTCGCGAGTAATATAAGTGATAAACCCATCGTAAACGTTCAGCGATAAATTATAAGTGAAAAAAATCACAATCAATTCATGTTATCTACATTTCTGGAGCAGAGTAAAGGTTGCGAATCATCTGGCATGAAAAAATAGCAGCCTTAGGCGCAGATGGAAGGAGTGATGGTTATAGCGGACCTCTTTTCGTGTAAATCATATAGGTAAGGATTTCGCAGTGTATAAGTAAGTTCGATGGATAAAGGAAGAAGGGATAACATGATTACGAGAGGTATCGACCATATTGGAATAACTGTGCCGGATATGGAGCAGGCTACGCTATTTTTCCAACAGGCGTTTGGAGCCGAACTTGCCTATGACCATATAACCCCGGATGATCCGCCACAGGAAGGGCCTGAGACAGAGCGTAAACTAGGACTGCGTTCAGGCGCAAAAGTAATTCATATTCGGATGTTATCGCTTGGGGAGAGCGCCAGTGTTGAGTTATTTCAGTACGCCAATACATCGCAATCACAGCCAGTTAGGGCATCCGATTACGGATTGCAGCATGTGGCGTTGTATGTGGACGATATGCAAGAAGCTGCACGACGATTCAAGGAAGCGGGCGGAGTATTGCTGACAGAGCCTGGCGCGTTGTCCGGGCATATTGAAGGTGGAGCAGGCAATCAGTTTGTGTATGGAAGGGCACCGTGGGGGATGCTGATTGAGCTGATCTCCTACCCTGCGGGTATACAGTATCCCGAACACAGTGAAGCAAAGCGCTGGACTCCACCTGACAGAGCGATATCAGGAAAGACGAAATAAATGCAGGCCGAAAGAACGAAAAACGTTAAAGATGAAATTAAACATGAGAAAAAGGACGATGTTACGATAAATCGTCCTTTTTCTCATGTTTACAGGAGGAGAAACGTCCCCAGATAATATGCAAAATGTTAGCAATGTAGAAGTGTATGCTCCTATGCTTTGTGTTACGATACGTACATGTAGGCAGCGATCGGAAGGTTGTTCTGTCATCACATGATTAATCATAGGTACGTTTTACGGATGGGGATAAGCTATTGAGTCGCACACGTTTTATTATATTTATTATAGGTGTCGTTGCCTTGTTTATCGCACTAAATGTGCTCTCTTTTCTGGAGGATGAGCATGCTCCGAAGGCGCATGAAGGGGTACTGGATCTGCGTCAGGTCGGAGGTTTGAAAGAAGGAGATATCGCCCTTAATGGAGAGTGGCTGTTTTATCCGGGGCAGTTATTGGATGGAACAGAGGAGACGAGGGCTCACGATTATATCGCTATCGTTCCTGGCAATTGGCAGTCGGTCATTGAACCTTATCTTCATCAGGGTGCGTTCGGATATGGGACGTATCGTTTGAAAATATTGCTGGATGCCGAAGATGAATCTGCACAGCAGATTGCCTTGCGTGTTCCATTAATTCGTACAGCCCACACGTTGTTTGTTAACGGGGTACAGATTGGTTCGAACGGAGCTGTCTCGACAAGCGCCGGACAATATAGCCCCCAAGTAGAGCCCTATATCTCACATACGGAGATAAGCGGTACCGAAGTGAATATTGATGTGCAGGTAGCCAACTATGATTTTGCGAATAGCGGGGGAATGATTGAACCCATTCACATCGGCAGTATGGATACTATATACCAATCGCAGCAGAGGAATGTAGCTTTTGAATTTGGTATTCTGGTTGTATTTGGTTTTCTGAGTATGATTTTTGGCTTCATGCATTATCAGTCACCGCGAAGCGGCTGGATCTATATGTCTCTTTTTTTCATTAGCATGATGGTCACCAGCTCGTATCAGGGGACCAGATTATTATTCTGGCTATGGCCTGACCTTACATATGCTACGGGCTTCATTGTCTATTTTCTGTCGATAGTCGGTCTTACGTTCTGGATGTTTATGTTTGTCGCCTGTCAATTGGAAACGGTGATTAGACGTTGGGTGAGATATGCGGTGTACATCTTCAACGCGGTCTTCATTATCTTGTTATTTGTATTGCCAATTGACATGGTGTCACATCTGGTCGGAGTATTGGTGATCCAAAATGTAGCCGTGTATAGCTATTCTTTAGTAATCCTGCTTCGGAGTTTCCGAGGTGGCGATCCTGTTGCTGGACATCGATTTTTGGCCTTTTTTATATTTGCCGCACATAGCTTGTCCAATCTATTATTGCAGCTCGGTCTCACCCATATGGGTGACTGGTACTTTATTCAGGTCTTTCTCTTCTCGGGTTTGTTTATCTTGATGTTTGTGCAGCAATTTGTACTGACCTATAGACGTTTGAAGCGCCTATCCCTTGAGATGAAGCGTGTCGAGCGGTTCAAAAATGAATTTATGGCCAATATTTCAGATCAAATGAAGACTCCACTTCAGGCTTTGATTAGTATCGCGGATGCACGCCTTCAATCAGACCATCACCTTACAGCTGACCAAAGGCAGGACCTGCAATTGCTTACATCGGTGGGCTGGATGATGCGCAGCATGGTGGATGATTTACTCGACTTTTCGCAAATTCGTGAGCAGCAAATATATTTGACGATCCGGTCTGTTGATTTCTATGCATTAGTGGATGAAGTGGTGGAACGTGTCCGATATATGGTATATGACCATTCCATAGAAATTACAAGTCATGTGGATAAGTCACTGCCACGAGTAGCTGCCGATGAGCAACGCTTGCATCAGATTCTAGCAGGTGTGCTCCAGCATAGCTTGAAGGTTACCGTTACGGGTACGATCCAGGTTGAAGCTTCAGTAGTGAATGGGATGGTTGAAGTTCGTGTCCATATGCAGGGAGGTGCCATCTCATTGGAACAGGCTGCACTTACTCGTGCTTTGTTCGAGTCCGAGCTGGATCAGGATCTTGCACAGATGAATCACAATCCGGATGCTCCAGGGTTATATCTGGTCAAGGCATTAACGGAATTGCATCATGGAACGGTACATGTACCTGACAGTGCATCTGGAGTAATGGACATCATACTTATGCTACCGTTAAGTGCAGATTCATTCAGAGATGAAACACAAGTTGTATTGTCGCCTATGATGGAGCAGAAGGCGGCAGCTCAATCGGTTGATAACTATGTTCTGAATTTGCCAGTGAACCGAAGCAAACGATCTCTATCGAGCATGTACCATATTATGATTGTGGATGATGATGCGCTGAATTTGAATCTTTTGCTGCCTATTCTGAATCTGGATGATTATCGTGTGACTGTGGTGAGAAACCCGGAAGAAATCATGCAGAGCATGCATCCATTAGATGAAATGGATCTGATTATCGTGAACCGAACGCTGTCTGGCATATCAGGTACCGTCATCTGTGGCAAAATCCGTGAACAGTACACCATGTTTGAGCTGCCCATCCTGTTACTCATTTCTGCGTGGCAAGGGGATCGCGCTTTGGAAACGGGTCTGGCAGGGGCTAATGATTTTCTGCGCAAACCGGTAGAAGGTTCCGAACTTCGTGTACGTGTACGTACCTTGCTACAGATGAAACGTTCAGTTGCTGAACGCATTCGCATGGAGCTGGCCTTTCTACAGGCGCAGATCAAGCCGCATTTTCTGTTCAATACTCTGAATTCCATTGCAGCGCTAAGCAAAAGCAAACCTGCACAGATGAATGAACTGCTCAATGAATTGGGCAATTACCTGCGGGAAAGCTTCCGCTTTGACAACACGAATCCACTGACGCCTTTCGATCGGGAATTAAAATTGGTGCAATCCTATCTACATATTGAAAAGGTAAGATTTGATGATTGGCTGGACTTTAAGATTGAAGTGTTGACCTCCACAAACTTCCGGGTACCTCCGCTGACCATTCAACCTTTGGTGGAAAATGCCGTACGTCATGGTATTATGCGACGTGCCGAGGGGGGACGCATTCTGATTCGGGTTACGCGGGATGATCAATTCATTCTGATTACGGTGAAGGATGACGGGGTAGGCATGTCGCCGGAAACACTGGAACGGATTATGGAGGGGCCAACGCTTGAAGGCGGGATCGGCATCCGGAATATTGAGCGTCGACTCAAACAGCTATTCGGATGGGGACTGCTCATACATAGTTCCCTGGAACAGGGAACCGAGATTCAAGTCCGGCTTCCAATAGAAAAGGTGGGATTTCATGAAAGCGATACTGGTGGATGATGAACCGCTCGCGTTGAATCATCTTGCGGAGGAACTGGAGCGCATTAGCGATCTGGATATTATCGGGAAATACCGCAGTCCCCGGCAGGCTTTGGAGCATATTGTACAGGTTCGACCGAATGTGGTTTTTCTGGATATAGAGATGCCCGAGATGAGCGGAATTGAACTGGCTGAGCGCGTTCTGCAACAACTTCCAGCGACCAAAATTGTATTTGTCACGGTATATGATGAATATGCAGTCAAGGCGTTTGAACTCAATTCTCTGGATTATCTACTGAAACCGTTGCAGACAGAGCGGCTGGAGAAGACGATTCATCGATTGTTGCTCACATCAGATCCTACTGAACGGTTCCCGGATTCACAGGTTATACTTCATTGCCTTGGTCCACTGCAATTTGAAAAGGCGGGGAGTCCGCCCATCACCATACGATGGAAGACGTTCAAAGCCCAGGAACTATTCTCGTTCCTCCTGCAATATCGAGATAAACCTGTTCGCAAGCAGGTGCTGCTTGAACAGCTGTGGCCTGAGATTGAATGGAAACGCGGAGTAACCCAACTCTATACGGCTATCTACCAGATTCGCAAACAGCTACAGGCAGAGCAGGTTAATATCCAGATTTCCAACCTCGATGAAGGATATATGCTGCAATTGAACGGGGCATCCCTGGATATGGACACGTGGGAGAAAAGGATAGCTGAAGCGCCTGCCGTTACAGCGTTAACGATGGATCTTCATTTACAGATTTCATCTCTCTACAAGGGTCCATATCTGGGGGAAACAACGTATCTGTGGGCCGAAATGGAGCGACGCCGACTGCGCAATCTCTGGCTTCGCCATGAGAAACAAATTGCAGATTATTATATCGCTGCCCATCAGGATGAAGATGCTGTTGCACATTATCTCAAAATACAGCGCATGTTGCCTGATGAGGAAAATATATATGTGGTTCTGATGAACCTGTATCATCGACTCGGTGATCGACGTTCGGTCGAGGTTCAGTACAGCCTGCTATGCCGTATGTTGAGTCAGGAAATGGATATGCTCCCTCATCCGGCTGTCCAGGAATGGTTCGAAAGCTGGAAATCCAATCGTTCAATCTAAGCCTACTTGCCCTGGCAAGTGGGTTTTTCTTATGGTCCACTGCCTGCGAAAATCATTTTGATTGGGACTTATGGTTCAGGTTTCAGAAATGTTTCAAATCGATGTTCTATAATGAAAGAAGTAACATGTAGAGAGAGGCATCGATAATGGAACATACCTTGGAACACAGTATTCAACATGGCACGGGTTCACACGATAACGTACTTGTCCTGATTTCATATTTGATTGCTGTTGCGGCTTCGTATAACGTTCTGGACCTCACCAGCAGAATTAACAAAGCCAGCGGCAGAAGTCGTTGGTTATGGCTATCTTTTGGCGCAATTATCATGGGTATGGGCATCTGGTCCATGCATTTCGTTGGCATGATGGCGATGTCATTGCCATTTCCCGTTTCTTATGATCTTGTCATTGTGCTGATCTCCGTGGCTGTAGCCATTGTTGCATCTTTGGTGGCGTTGATGGTAGTCTCCCGACAGAGTCTATCACTGTTACAGTTATTGGGTGGCGCCTGTCTGTTTGCACTCGGTATCGTGTTGATGCATTATATCGGGATGTATGCGATGCAGGTGGAGATTCGATACGATCCCATGTATGTCATGTTATCAATTATGATTGCATGTGCGGCTTCAATTACAGCGCTGTGGTTATCGTTATACTTTCTTAAATCGGATACACGTCATGATGTTTGGAAAAAGGTTGGAAGTGCCCTCATCATGGGAGGGGCCATTGCGGGCATGCATTATACAGGCATGATGGCAGCGCACATTGAATCGGACATGCCCCCGAACAGGGTCATATCTTCATTAAACACGATTCTCGACCAGAAGCGTCTGGCCTATTTTATTTCCATGGGTACGTTATTTACACTGGGATTATCGCTTGTTGGTCTGTACATATCAAGATTGTTTTCCAAACAGGAGTCGGAGAAGCAAGAGAATGAAAAATGGTATAAATCACTCTATGAGCATAATCAGGATGGTATTATTTCCATCGATCTTCATATGCGAATTGTTGGAATTAATCCGGCAGCAGCTCGAATTGGCGGCATTAAGGAGAAACAACTAAAGGATCAATCCGTAAGTACTCTATTAACTATGGTTGTGGAGGAGGATCGGGAGCGCATCAGGCATATGTTCGGACGTGCTACGGACGGTGAAGAGATGAAGTACGAGACCGTCATCTATCGCACCAATCAGGAACGGGTTGAACTTGGCGTTGTGCTCGCACCCGTCATTGTAGATAAACAGGTCGTGGGAAATTACATCATTATGAAGGACATCACGGACGAAAAACGCGTAAAGGTGAGAAATTATCATTTGGCTTTTCATGATGAGTTGACTGGACTGCCCAATCGCAGAATGTTTAATCAGAAGTTGTCGGAGACGATTGAATCGCATCGTTATGAGCAAATGAAGTTTGCCGTTATGGTCCTTGATCTTGACCGATTCAAAGTTATTAATGACTCTCTTGGACACATCTATGGAGATCTGTTTCTTCAGGAAATGAGCCGACGGATTAAGGATGAACTGAATGGTGAGGATGTAACAGTTGCCCGAATGGGTGGAGATGAGTTCGCGATTCTTGTTCATCAGTACACTAGTCCTGGAGATATCACCCTGTTGGCGGAACGCATCATTCAGGCGATTGCGAAGCCCTGTTATCTAAAAGAGAGCGAGTTCTATGTTACGGGCAGTATCGGGATCGCTGTATTTCCAGACCATGGGCAAGATGCTGTAGAACTGCTGCAGCATGCAGATACGGCCATGTATGAAGTGAAAAAGAATGGCAAGAACGGATATCAGTTCTTCTCTGCCGAATTGCATCACGAGCTGCGGGAACGAATGGTTCTGGAGAATGACCTTAGAAAAGCATTGGATCGTGGGGAATTTGTGTTACATTACCAACCTCAGATTCAGACAAGTGAAGTCAGCATGATTGGTGTCGAAGCCTTGGTACGATGGAATCATCCGACCCGTGGATTATTGTATCCAGGCACGTTCATCTCGGTTGCAGAAGAGACGGGCATGATTATTGAGCTGGGTAACCGGGTGCTCCGGGAAGCTTGTATTCAGATGCGGAATTGGCATGATGCAGGGGGACCTTTGATTCCGGTGTCCGTGAACCTGTCCTCTCAGCAATTTCATCAATCCAATCTGGTGGAACAGGTTCATCAGATTTTACTTGAAACGGGTTTGAGCCCGCAGTATCTGGAATTGGAAATCACGGAAAGCATGATGATGGATGCGATCGCTTCCATTGAAATACTCAATCAATTAACCGAGCTTGGAATTCGGATCAGCCTGGACGATTTTGGAACAGGGTACAGTTCATTTAGTTATCTAAAAATGTTCCCGATTCACAAAGTGAAAATTGACCGCTCTTTTATTCAGGACATTGCGGTTAATCATAGCGATAGAGCCATTGTTTCGACTATGATTACAATGGCGAAACAATTGAATATGGATGTTATTGCAGAAGGCATTGAAACGAAGGGACAACTGGATATTCTGACCGAACAGGATTGCAATGAAGTGCAGGGGTACTACTACAGCAAGCCGTTGCCAGCGGATGAGGTGGAGCAGATTTTCTTTTTGCCCCAGCGGTCGGGTAAAATATTGACGTTCTGAAAAATGACACATAAAAAATAAACGGCAACAGGTGATCCAAAGTTCTGCAAATCGGGTATCAATAGTAGAGTCATTTAGAACCTGATGGATACATATGTTGTTGTGCTCGTTGTTTTGCTGGTAAAAGGCTGTCTATTATGGAATGAACTGTGGGGGTTATCAAGTGCCTATATTAGATATGGTAAAGAAAGATGTTGTCACCGATGCACTGGTCATCAAGGCGATGGAGAAAAGTCTGGCTATCATTCGATTCGATCTGGATCGACGGGTAACGTATGTGAATGAAGTCTTTGCCCAGACGATGGGATATACGGTAGATGAGATGTATGGTATGAAGCATCAGCAGTTATGTTTCGGCCATTTCGTAAACACCCCGGACTATGATGCTTTTTGGAATAGCATATTTAATGGTGTCAGCTTCCAGGATAAGGTTGAACGCAAGGATGCAAAGGGTAATTCCGTATGGCTTGAGGCGACCTATATGCCAGTCTTTGATGAGATGAACCAAAAAATACTGGGTGTCTCCAAAATTGCTACTAACATTACCAATCGTCAGAACAATATCTCAGTCGTGGTGAATGAGTTGAAAAACATGTCCCATGAGCTAAATGAGCAGGCAGATGTAGGTATTGAACGCAGTCAGGAATTAATGTCCAGTATCTCCTATATCTCAGAGGTGTCGGCTTCTAACCGTGCAACGTTGACTCATCTGCAGGAACAGGCCGGTTCGATTCAAGGCGTGGTACGAACCATACGCGAGATTTCATCACAGACGCAGTTGCTTGCGTTAAATGCTGCCATTGAAGCTGCGCATGCCGGCGAATTCGGGCGAGGATTCGATATCGTGGCCAAGGAAGTAAAGAAATTGTCCGCCATGGTGGAGAGTTCAATTAATGAGATTCGAGATAGTGTTACTGGGATCACGAAGGAGATTAGTAATATCACAGGCGGTACAAAAAAGGTAGAGGAATATGTCGAGCAGAGCCAGAAGCGGATTGAGATTGCTTTGAATGATTTTACGGCCATTGCTGCATCAGCCCACTTGCTGGACGCCAAAGCAGAGCATGTGACCAGAATTGTATAATCATATATAGCGGATAGCGGTTCCTTATACAGGAACCGTTTTTTTGTCGTTCTGTACATAAAAAACGGGAATTATTGTGATCAAACGGGGACACAATACTTGGGAATACCTGCAGCTTCGTCATGCAGAGAAATGTTGGGGTGGGAACATGTGGTCAACAATTGTGTCCTATGTGCCGAAAAGTCCCATATGGATTCAGGCATTTTTGGTCTTCATCATTCCGATTGGCATTACCTTGACCATGCGCTGGATCAATGCCGCCATTAAGCGTGGAAGCTTCTCTCGTGCGAAGCAATCGTCCATATCCTCGAAGGATATTTCGCCAGCAGCCAAAGGGCAGGGTGAGGGGACGGAGACAGGGCAGTATGCCAATATTAAATTAACGGATAAGTACAATACAAATCTGACTAGCGTAAAAGAAAGTTTTGGGCTCAATGCAGACGTGCATATTAGGGAATTTACGATTAGGGGAACGAATACACGGGCTGCGGTCGTATATACCGAGGGCTTGGTAGATCAGGACTTGATTGATGATCATTTGATTACACCGTTAATGTTAGAAGGTGTTCCCTTACTCAAGCAAGAGGGTTTTCTTCATCCAGACAACGCACACTTACTGTCAGCATACCTGCAAGATCAATTACTGCCTGTCAGTCTGGTTGAGGAAACCAAGTCCCTTCAAGAGCTCGCCGTTGGCGTACTTTTTGGTAAAAATGCATTGTTGGTTGATGGATTGCCAGGTGCTTTATTAATTGGAGCGCATAAGATCAAAACCCGAGGTATGAATGAACCCTTGTCAGAAGGGTTGCTTCGTGGACCACGTATTGGTTTTACAGAGCAATTAAGTGATAACACAGGTATTTTGCGTCGTTATGGAAGTGATCAGAGTCTGTTTATTAAAAAATATGAAGTGGGTTCACGGATCAAAAAAGATATGGCGGTAGCCTATATCCAAGACATTGCCGATCCTGATCTTGTGGCTGAAGTCTGCAAGCGAATTGAAGAGATGGACATGGATTCGATGCTGGAATCTGGTTATGTGGAACAACTCATTGAAGACAGTACACTGAGTCCTTTTCAGCAGGTACTGAATACGGAAAGGCCTGACCGGGTCATCGGCGCTTTGCTGGAAGGGCGGGTGGCTATTTTATTGGATGGAACACCATTTGTACTGGTTGTACCGGTGACATTTAGCATGTTGCTCCAATCTCCCGAAGATTACTATGAACGCTGGATTCCTGGAACCTTTTTGCGAATGCTGCGTTTTATGGCGGCTATGCTGGCATTGCTTGCTCCTGCACTGTATATCTCGTTTATCTCGTTCCATCCGGGACTTATCCCGACCAAGCTGGTATTGACGATTATTGAAACGCGAACGGGAGTACCGTTTCCTTCGATCATTGAAGTACTGATTATGGAACTTTCGATTGAGATTCTGAGGGAGGCAGGGATACGGCTGCCTAAGCCGATTGCACCCGCGATGGGTATCGTCGGAGGTTTGATTATTGGTCAAGCAGCGGTGCAGGCGGGTATCATAAGCCAATTCCTGGTCATTGTCGTTGCGGTTACAGCCATTTCTTCCTTTACGATTCCTGTCTATAGTGCAGGGTTAACGCTGCGGATTCTACGATTCGCCGCCATGTTTAGTGCGGCTATACTCGGACTATATGGTGTTGTAATGTTCTTTCTGCTTGTGTGTACACATCTGGCTCGACTCTCAAGCTTTGGCGTACCTTATGTAGCTCCAGCGGTTCCTTATCACATGAATGAATGGAAGGATTTCGTTATCCGTGCTCCGTTGAATATGATGAGATTGCGTCCCAAAATGACAAATCCGATAGATAAGGATCGAAAAAAATAATTAAATTCCATCTACAGAAGGACTGGAGGTGAACTAAAGTGAGTGACTCCCAAGGAAAGCTAACCACGACGCAGGCCGTTGTAATTATTGTGAATTACATGCTTGGTGCCGGGATATTGACGTTACCTCGAACGACCAGCAAGGCTGTTGGTACACCAGATGTTTGGATTTCCATCATCCTGTCCGGACTGATAATCACAGGTATCGGAATCATTATGGTTACCCTGTGTCGCAGATTTCCGGGGAAAACCGTGTTCCAGTTCACCCGTGAAATTACGGGGAGCTGGATCGCTTACATACTGGGCGGTGCCATGATTATGTATTTCATGGTCATTGCCGCTTTTGAAATAAGAGTCATGGCTGATGTGACAGGAATGTATCTACTCGAACGCACCCCCACCTGGCCGATTGTGATGGTCTTCATGTGGATCGGTATCTATATGATCTCAGGTGGACTTGGTGTCATTGTTCGTGTGTTTGAAATCATTCTGCCGATTACGATCATTATATTTGTCATTGAGATTCTACTGAGTAACCAGCTATTCGAGATTGGTAATCTGAGACCTGTTCTCGGAGAGGGGATTATGCCTGTTTTCAAAGGACTGAAGCCTTCACTACTGTCATATACGGGTTATGAGGTGATGTTAATCATGACTGCCTATATGAAAAATCCGAAGAAAAGCAATAAGGCGATGAGCTGGGGAATTCTCATATCCACTATTATATATTTGATCACGGTTGTGATGGTTATAGGCAGTTTATCGCTTGATGGGATCAAAACTCGAACCTGGCCAACGCTGGATTTGGTAAGAAGTTTCGAGATTCAAGGTCTGATATTCGAACGATTCGAATCCTTATTGCTGGTCATCTGGATTATGCAGATTTTTTCGACTACAGCGATTACACATTACTGCGCTTCGGTGGGCATTCGTGATTTGTTTCGTACCAAAAAAATCAAAGGCATTATGTACGGCCTGCTTCCGTTCATTTATTTGACGGCCATGATGCCCAAAACAGTGGATGATACTTTCGCACTAGGAGATATGTTGGGCAATGTGTCCGTATTTTTGTTTGGTATTTTACCTCTGGTACTACTGTTGTTAAGTCTGATTCGCAAAAAAGGAGGCAAGCATGCATGATTCCATTCCGTATGCTCTTACGTATAGCCTCTGCCTTATGTATTCTGTTGTTGATATCCGGATGCTGGAGCAGCCGGGAGGTAGAGGATCTGAGTCTCTATGTCGGGCTTGGGATAGATGTCGGTAAAGAGACAGAATTTGAAAAAGACATCGCTGATCAGGGAGGTACATATCCCAAGAAGAACTATGTGACCGCTACGGTGCAAATTGCTCCGGGCTTCTCCAACAGTCAATCGAGTCAGCAATCCGGTTCGCCATCTTCTGGCAAAACATCTTATTCCAATGAACAACTTACTGGAGATTCTATGTTGCAAATCTTCCGTCAGTTTGCGTTAAGGCGGGATCGGCCTCTCATTGGACATCATCTGAAGGTAATCGTCGTCTCCAAAGATATTGCCAAAAAATATGGTTTGGACCAACTGCTTGATTTTGTCCTTCGAGATAACGACATTCGGCCAAACTGTCTGGTGTTAATTAGTCATCATCGTGCGGCAGATGTACTGTCTTCCCAGGACCCTTCTCGAATTCCAGCATTTTATCTCACAGGGATCACAAACAATTCGTATCTGTCCAACAAAATCCTGGAGCCAGTATTGTTGTCCAAGTTAGACGCCCAAATGCAGTCGGGATCCAGCTTTCTGCTCCAGAATGTATTGAATTCCGATGGAGAGGACAAGTTCTCCGGAGGCAGCATATTCGATGGTAAAACGACCAAATTCATTGGGGAGCTAAGTCAAACGGATCTGGAAGGATTATCATGGCTCAAGTCCAAAGAACAAGGAGGCGTCTTAAAGACACATAACAAACAAGGATTCACCGTTGTATATGAAATCAAGAAGAAAAAAGTAAAAGTTATTCCCAAGGTAGTTGGCAATGACATTTCATTCCATGTGAAGATTGAATCTCAAGGCTGGCTTATGGAGGATTGGCGTGCTCCCGAGGAAGAGGAAAAAGGTGCGTACCTCAGAGAACTGGAAAAGGAATTTTCTGATCTGGCTGAACAACAGATTCGACAGGTGTTATACAAAATTCAGCATACCTATAAAGCTGATGTGGCGGATTTTCGGGATAGCTTGCGTATTAAAGAACCAAAAACATGGAAGAAAATCAAAGATGATTGGGACCAAATCTTCAGCACCGTGCCGATTACGTATGATGTGAAGATCACCATCACCAATCCGGGGTCTTCCACCGAATAGTGCAGCGTGGAACATTTATTATTTAAATGTTGACACATTCATGATAGATCGCTATATTAGTAAAAAATCATTTTCTTATCCAGAGAGGTGGAGGGACTGGCCCTTAGAAACCTCAGCAACAGATCTGAAGGATACTGTGCTAATTCCAGCGGGTGAAAGCCTGATAGATAGGAGCGTTTGTTTTTATTTGTCAGTAACGGCGCACTCTTTAGGAAGAGTGGGTCTTTTTTGTTTTTTCTGGATGAAGAAGTAGGGGAGTAGCAGGTATGGAGAACAACAACGACAAAGGGCATTTTCAGCGGAAAATGCAGGCCCGGCATGTGGTCATGCTCTCTCTAGGAGGAGTCATTGGAACGGGATTATTTCTCAGCTCCGGTTATACGATTCAGCAGGCGGGACCACTGGGAACTATTCTATCCTACCTGATCGGAGCGATCGTCGTATATCTGGTGATGCTCTGTCTGGGGGAACTATCTGTTCACATGCCAGAGACGGGAGCATTTCATAGTTATGCAGCCAAATATATCGGACCAGCAACCGGCTACACAGTGGCTTGGTTGTACTGGTTAACCTGGACTGTTGCGCTTGGCTCCGAATTTACAGCCGCCGGACTGCTGATGCAGCGCTGGTTCCCATCGGTAAACGTATGGATATGGAGCGCGCTCTTTGCACTGATGATCTTCCTGTTCAATGCATTGACGGTGAAATTATTTGCGGAATCCGAGTTCTGGTTCTCCTCTGTAAAAGTAGTGACCATCGTAATCTTCATTATAATAGGTGGCGCAGCCATGTTCGGCATTATTCCGATGGCAGACTCTGAACCGGCTCCATTCCTATCGAATATTACGGCATCCGGGTGGTTCCCTCATGGGGCTACAGCGATATTGATGACCATGCTTGCAGTAAACTTTGCATTCTCGGGCACCGAGTTAATCGGCATTGCCGCCGGGGAGACGGAGAATCCGGAAAAGACGATACCCAAAGCGATTCATACGACGCTGTGGCGCTTGGTTATTTTCTTCATCGGTACGATTGTTATCTTGTCTGCCTTACTGCCCATGTCGGATGCCAGTGTACTGGAAAGTCCTTTTGTAGCGGTAATGGAGCGGGTGGGTGTACCTTATGCAGCAGACATTATGAATTTTGTTATTCTGACAGCGATTCTCTCTGCTGCCAATTCAGGCCTGTATGCTTCTTCACGGATGCTCTGGTCTCTGGCTGATAAAAAAACGATCTCCCCTTGGTTTGCCAAATTGACCAAACGCGGAGTACCATTGAATTCACTTCTGATCAGTATGGTCGGTGGTGCGCTGGCGTTGCTGTCGAGCATCATTGCGCCAGGTACCGTGTATATTACACTGGTTTCCATTTCAGGTCTGGCTGTCGTTGCGGTATGGATGAGCATCAGTGCCTCCCAATACATGTTCCGCAGACAATATATCCGGGAAGGACATGCGGTCAAAGATCTGGTTTATCGTACACCGCTGTACCCCGTGGTACCGATTGTTTCATTTATATTATGCCTGGCTTCATGCATAGGTATTGCTTTTGACCCGACACAGCGAATTGCGCTGTATTGTGGGGTTCCATTTATCGCAGTGTGTTACGCTGCTTATTATCTGACAGAACGTGCGAACAAGAAAAGAGGACAAGTATATGACGCAAGCAAAACAGATTAATCCCATAGAACAGATCCTACGTGAACACTCAGTCATGATTCTGGATGGAGCGCTGGCGACCGAACTTGAACAGCATGGATGTGATCTGGATGATCCACTATGGTCGGCTCGTGTGTTAATCGAGAATCCGGATATTATCGTTCAGGTCCATGCGGATTATTTCCGAGCAGGAGCCGACTGTGCGATTACATCCAGTTATCAGGCGACGGTGGATGGCTTCAGCAAGAAAGGAATTGGAGAGCAGGATGCGTTGGACCTGATTCGCAAGACGGTGGAACTGGCTGCACAGGCGAGAGATGACGTATGGGCAGAAGTGCAGAGTAGTTTAGTAGGGAGAGAAAGCTCGACAGATCAGGTTGTAGAAGCTCCTTCGGTACGTGCAGAGACGCTGAAGAATGAGGAGAATAAAACAGATCTTACAGGGGATCGCAAAGGAGACGGTCTTCGTCCACGTCCAATTATTGCCGGGTCCGTTGGACCTTACGGCGCCTATTTGGCGGATGGATCAGAGTACATTGGTCATTACGGAGTATCCGATGAGACGCTGGCTGCATTCCATCGTCCGCGGATTGCCGCATTGCTTGAAGCGGGTGCTGATATTCTGGCTTTTGAGACGATTCCATCCTTGCAGGAAGCACAGGTGCTGGTTGATGTACTGAAGGAGTTTCCTCATGCATATGCCTGGTTATCTTTTTCTTTAAAAGACGGGACAAGCATCAGCGAGGGCACAGCGCTTGAGTTATGTGCACAGACGTTTGGTTCCGAGTCACAGATTGCGGCGATTGGCCTGAACTGTGCTCCGATGGAAGTGGTGACGGAAGCAGTGGGTATTTTGAGCTGTACCAGCGATAAACCTGTTATTGTGTATCCGAACTCGGGAGAAGTATATGATGCAGCAACGAAGACGTGGAGTGGACAGGGGACATGTGGTAGTATGAGTGACGCATCGGAAGCCTGGATTGCTGCGGGTGCGCAGATTATTGGCGGCTGTTGCCGTACTACGCCACATCAGATTGGTGCACTTACGAAGAAGTGGCGGAAATAGCTCATATCATTATGAAAATCCCTTCCACATTCTATAGAGGCGTGGAAGGGATTTTTTTATTGTGTTAAGGCATCGTATTACCTTATTCGATAACCAGCATACGTGGCGATGTCTCCCGAATGATTCGGGAAGAAAACCATGAGCCAAGACCTGCTGCAATGATGCTTAAGCAGGCGAACAGTATCATTCCACCCCAATTCAGAATCAGTGGAAGCTCTACGATACCATAATTGGAAAGGACCATTTCGAGCAGAAGAGGTAGTACATACACGCCTACGAAAATACCCAGTATCGCTCCTATAGCGGACAGCACAACCATTCCCATGGTGAGCGATAATCGGATTTGACGGGATGTCATCCCCAGAGATTTGTATATCCCGTAAGTTCTGCTCTCTTTGCGGATATTGATTCGACAGGTACTGAAAATAATGATGAACGTCACAATGATGAACAGCAATCCAATCAAGCTCATCGGATAGATCAGGATGTTCGCAGCTTCAGCGTAAACCGAATCAAGCAATGTCTTCTGGGTAACTACTGAAGCAAAATCCTTAAATTGCTCATTCAACGCCCCGGCAATCTTATCCGCTAGTGCGAGATCCTTCACATTAATGAATATGGCATCAAATTCACCATAACCCCGGTTCACACTTCTCATGGCATCGATGGTGATTCGGCCTGAAACAGACATGTTGGCAATCGCCTGATAGATGCCTGTAATGAGGAATGTACGCTTTTCTCCTTCAATATAGATGTCGATGAGATCACCGAGATCTTTGTTTGATGTTTTGGCTACATGTACACCAATGGCAATTTCATTTGCGTGCTGTGGGTTATCCCCTTTTAACGTTTCGAATCCAAGCTCCTGATAACTCCCGTCCATTACACTCAAGTTGAGACTGATGGATTGGCCCTTTACTGTTGTTGAAGATTCCGGGCTAATTACACCTGTGATGTTCCCTTGCCAGCCTACATTGCTGATCCGCGGATCCTGCGCTAATACGTGCTTTAATTCAGCCTTGGGGAAGTTACTTTTGTTCACTACGACTGCTGCGATGTTGGCGTTGTCATATCCCCATTTGGCTGCTGTCTGTTCAATTCCGATTATACTGGTCAGCAGAACATACCCCAGAACTAGCACGGAGGAAGTCATGGTAGTCAGCAGGATTGTCAGAACAGAACTTTTAGTGTTTTTGAACACATGACGGAGTCCGAGGACTGCGGTCACAGGCATTCGTGTGAACCCGACCCAGTGTGCCCATGGCGAATTCATTCTACCGGCCATCCGGCTGTGATCTGTCTCCGACATACCATACCGAATAGCCTGCACGGGTTGGATGCTGCGTGCCTTTTTGGCGTACAACACAGTAAACAAAATCACTATAGCAAATAGAAGCACACCAGCCAGTACGGCAGCGTCCAATCCTTGAACTGAAATGTTCTGATGATCCACTCGAAGAGAGGACTCAGATATATTAATGATCCACTTGGAGATCCATACGCTGAGTGTAATTCCTGGGATAATGGCTGCGATGGATAGCATCGCATATTGAATAACATAGGTACCTATCGTTCTCCGGGAAGTTAGCCCGAGTGATTTGAGAATGCCTATTGTTCTGTAATTAGCCAGGATAGCATCCGAAATCGTGAACCCGATCGTCATCAAAGCGATGGATAGCATGACAACACCCATGAAGATCATAATGAAGCCAATAACCTGGTTAATAATCAGATAGAAAGAGGAGATCGCTTCGAACTCCATTTTGGATTCAAGAAACGGAGTGCCTGTCTCACGATTGTATCGTTCCCAATACACCGAATTCATGCTGTAATCGTTGAAGTGGATGCCGATCATGTGATGTTCGTTTCCTGCGAGTGTAGCGAAATCATGCTGATAATCGACAGGATTCATCCATACCCTCGCAGTATTGGAGAAGGGCGCTCCGTATGGTACATCGATGACAATGCCGGACACATTCAGATCGAGTGTGTTTGAGCTGGTTTTGAAGCCAATGGTATCGCCTACCGAGATATGGTAGGCACTCGCCATGGACGTTGGAATCCAGACGGAGCCTTGCTCGGGAAGTGTTCCGGGCGTCCCACTGGAGAAAATAAGCTCATCTACACCCCATGGCGGTGAAGGCGTATTAAACATATACAGATACAGGTTGGGAATGTCCGTTTCATTAAGAACGATGCCTGACAATGTTCGATACGTTAGCAATGGGGATACCTCAACACCATCTTGGGAAGCCCACCAGTCGTGTACAAATTCCGGGTCATTCAGTCCTTTCTCAAACGTCAGGATCTGATGGGATCCATGGGTGCGAGAATGCATTTCCTGAAACTGATTGCCTGTGTTCGCCAGTATGACAATAGCTGTGGATACAAGAAGTGTCGAGAGTAGCAGGAGCAGCACAATCAACGTATTTTGGATTTTATTTTTACTCAGATAAGACAAGCTAAGTTTGAACATGACTGCCATCGTTATTCCTTCCCCGTAACCAAAGCGAAGATAATCGCTTCACGATCCTGAATTTGATGTTCGTCATAGGTATTGAACTCAAGGATTCCGCCTATCTTGCCGTCCTGAATGTAGATCAGACGATCTGCCCGGCAGGCGGCTTTAATATCATGCGTAACCATAACTACGGACTGTCCTTTCCGGTGAATACCCGTAAGAATATCGAGCACAGCTGTGCCGTGTTCCAGGTTCAGGCTTCCGGTTGGTTCATCCGCAAAGATGATATCCGGCGAATTGATCAAAGCCCGTGCAATCGCAGCTCGTTGCTGCTGTCCTCCGGAAGTTTGGGAGGGGAGGCGGTTACGCTGTCCATCAATATCCATGGTAGTCATCAGCTCAGCAGCCCTGGATTGAATGTCACTCTTTTTGTTTCCCGCAATATATCCCGGTAAAGCAATGTTCTCTTTGATGGAAAGGTCCGGGACCAGATTGATGCTCTGATAGATATAACCGATCCGGCGGGTGCGGAAGTCAGACATTTCCCGTTCATTGTAAGCGTCAATCCGCTGGTCACGAAAATAAACCTCACCAGCTGTGATCTGATCCAGTCCGCTTAGCAGATATAAGAGGGTTGATTTGCCAGAGCCAGAGTTACCCATGATGACCGTGAATTCCCCTTCATAGATATCGAGATCAACATTACGGATAGCATGATGTTGCTCACTTCCGCTGTTGTACGTCTTGCACAGATTCTGTGCACGGATAATCACTTTTTTGGACAAGTCGAATCACTCCCGAGTGCAGTATAGGATTCATTCTAGAGGAGGGATGTTGAGGAAGCCTTATCAAATTATGAATAAAGTATTACAGACTTCCGAGTTGAAGCGGAAATTAAAGGCACTTGGTAAAATAGCCACGCCAGTGTGGCTCAGCAGATCGGCAGATAGAATCGGAAGGTCGTACCTTCTCCTTCTTTACTAGTAAAAGAAATACGGCCTCCGTGTGCTTCAATAATGCTTTGGCAGATGGAAAGTCCCAGTCCCGTACCTTCCTGCACACGTTGGTCTGCATGAATCGCTTGTCCTCTGAAATAACGCTGGAAAACAAACGGCATATCCTGCACACGTATGCCCTGGCCCGAATCGGCGATGGTCACTTTCAAGTGCTCGGATTTCAGTTCTGTGGTTATACGTATCGTGTCTCCCGGAGCTGTATGCTTGAGGGCATTGGCGACAAGATTGGAGATGACTTGTTCAATTCGAATAGGGTCGATAGCGATTAACACATTGGGAATGTGGTTGGACTTGGTCCCGTCATAGACGAGACCTCTTGTGAGTATTACATGTTCAATAGGTTTCAACATCGTCTCCAGTATAGGCCCACTGTACATTTCACGGGTTTCCACTGAAATTTGCCCCAGTTCCTGAAGTGCATGAACCAGCAGATCCTCCACAAGCCGGGCTGTTTTATCCGTATGGGTCCGCATGACTCCCATATATTCCATCAGCGTCTCCTGATCGTTGCAAAGTCCTTCCTCAATAGCTTCTATGTATGCTTTTATCGTGGTAATCGGTGTCTTAATATCATGAGATATATTGGTGATGAGTTCCTTTTGTGCTTGTTCCTGATGGATGCGTAGCTCGTTCATATGCTTGATTTCTGTACGCATCAGGTCAAACATGGCATACACTTCGCCCAGTTCATCGGTCCGGTTGTACTGAATCTGTTCTTCATAATTTCCTTTGAGGATGGATTCCGCATGCAACTTTAAATGATGGATGGGAGAGAGGAGCTGCTTGTTCAGTTTTCGTTTCATCCAGAATAGAAATAAACCCAAGATCAGTGACACGAGCAATAGTATGCTAATCCATATAATCGGAACAGTCATCGGTTTCTGAACCGTAACCATAGCTTGGGGGATGGAAAAGATGGCATTGCCGATCTGACTTCCAGCGGGTCCGTCCATCACAGGAAACGCAATATCAAGTGATTCGTTACTGTCCGCAGCCTGCGCGGCATGATGCAGATCATAATGAAGAGATGAACGCAGGTTAACTTGAGTTCCTTCAGAGCTGGGGGTGGAGGACATGATCACTGTTCCATCCAGGTTCACATAGGTAAGCAGAACCCCGCTTTCTCTGGCAATGGAACGTATATCTTCATGAATATTTTGTTCACCCAGAAGCTGATGATTTTGCTCCAAAGCGAGCAGAGTTGGATTGATCGTGAGGCGAACCTGATTCATGGACAGGTTGGATTGTTCAGAATTTCGATTTTGGAATAGCATTATCGACAGCGCAAGGATACTTAAAACCATAATAATCAGAAGGCCAAGTGTTGTTAACAACCAGCGTCTGGACCAGATGTTCAATGACATGTGGGTGCCTCCAATCTCGCTTATTCATAATTGAATTTGTACCCGACGCCCCATACCGTCTTCAGAACGGTCGGATGTGAGGCATCTGTCTCGATTTTTTCACGCAGTCTGCGAATGTATACGGTTACGGTATTTTCATCACCATAGGTTGCATATCCCCAGATTGCGTCTAGCAACTGGGCTTTGGAGAAAACTTGATTCTTATGGCTTGCCAGATAATGAAGTAGTTCAAATTCTTTGGCAGACAGAGATACTTCTATTCCGTTCAATGTAACTTTATAGGCTTTTTTATCAATCATAAGGTTTCCAAGACGCAGCAGATCTGTTCTGTCCTGATCCGATGTCATGCTGTCGTAACGTCTAAAGTGGGCATTAATCCGTGCTAACAGTTCGCTCAGCGAGAAGGGCTTGGTCATATAATCGTCTGCTCCAAATCCAAGGCCAAGTACCTTATCGGTATCGCTGCCTCTGGCACTCAGAATAAGGATGGGGATATTATTGCGTCGTCGGATTTCACGGCACACCTCAATTCCGTCCATATCTGGAAGCATAATGTCTAGAATAATGTAGTCCGGTTGAATAAGCTCCATAATCTGAAGCCCGTCTTGACCAGTGGCTGCCACGGCGGCTTCATATTGATTTTTGGTTAGATAATCTCGCAGGATACGCGAAATATCCGGTTCATCCTCGATGATGAGGACTTTGCGCTGGTGGGTTAGCATATGTATCGCTCCAGTATGATAGATGTGAATTTAATGGGATATGTATGAATTTGTAAGATGACTGTCTTTATAATTGTACAGCCTTGTTCTGTGGGAGTCACATGAAAAAATATTGAAGTGAACTTCATTCTTATAAAACAGTTTACCGTATCAGAATAACCCATGAACCTCTTTAAGGTTATGGGTTTCTGATCTGATACTGCACGTCATACATGCTCCAGATCATCGATAGGCTCATGCTGTCTGGATTTGAGATACTCTGCCGGAGACACACCGAAGTGCGCCCGGAATACCCGGTGGAAATAGGAATAGCTTGCAAAACCGCAGGATTCGGCAATATGCTCCAGTGTCATTTCACTATATTTCATGCGTTCCAGCGCCGCATTCAGACGGATCTCAATCGCATATTGAATCATGGTCTGATTGTAATGCTCCTTAAATAGACGCACTGCACGTGACAGGCTGAGTCCGGCATAACGTGCCGCCTCTTCAAGTTTAAAGGTAACCGTAGCATGCTCCTCAATAAAACGTTTTAACTTCAACGCAGAGGAAATTGCCCGATCCGTCTGAATATTCTCGGTGATTGCCCGGTCGATATATAGGCATAATCCGCGTAGTAACGCATCCTTTAGTTCCGCATTTTCCTCAAGAGGTCCGCGACGCTTCTCCAGTAACATATTTCGCCATAGGCTAATTAGCTTATCATCAAGTCCTATCCGGCTCACGGTGGCTCGATGCTGCCGTTTCCACCAGTTCTCGATCCAGCTGCCTTCACAGAACAGATAATAATCTCCGCTGGACAAACGTCCTTCCTTATGTGGTTCATCGACCACGAGATGATAATCGTCACCAGGCTTGAGCAGCAACAAATCCCCGCTGGTCATCCTGAATTCTTTATCCTGTACATACACTTTGCACGAGCCTTCGGTCTGCAGACGAAACAGATAGGTTTGCAGCTCGCCCTTCATATTATGAGTGAACGCCTTATAGTGGTATGAGTAGTCACAGATCAGCACAGATGTCTCTAACGTATCCAAAGATGAAATCCCCCAATATGTTCATCCTGCATGCATTCAAATGGGCTACATTCAATAGATGCAAAATGATGGAAATAAAATTTGATCAGATAGTTCATGTTCTGACTATATTGTATATGTTCATTCTAGCCTGTTTTGCGTTAGGATGATACCAGATAGAGCAATGAAAGCAAATTTGAGAACAGAGGTGTATCCTACATGAAAAAACTTAATATTGGTTTGCAATTGTTTACACTCCGTGATGAAACTGCAGCAGATTTTCGTGGTACGTTGCGTAAGGTAGCGGCCCTTGGATATGAAGGTGTGGAGTTTGCCGGATATGGCGATATTCCAGCTGAGGAAATGAAAGCGCTACTAGATGAACTTGGACTGAAAGGATTCAGCAGCCACGTTTCACTACATGCGATGCGCGAAGACTTGCAAAAACAGATCGATTATCTTAAAACAATTGGTGCACAATATATCATTTGCCCTTACCTGATGCCAGAAGATCGTCCTGAGAATGCGGAAGGTTGGACCAAGCTATTCGCTGAGTTACAACAATATGGAGCTGAAGCAGCGAAACAAGGATTGATTTTCGGATACCATAACCATGACTTTGAATTCCACGGCCAGGTTGGCGATGCCAATGCGTTTGATGCCATGTTCGCTCAAACATCACCGGAAGCGGTAAAAGTGGAAATGGACGTATGTTGGGTACAATTTGCGGGACAAAATCCGATCGAGTATATTAAACAATATGCGGGTCGCTTGCCGCTGCTTCATCTGAAGGACTTCAGCAAAGACGAACAGGGACAGATGAAAACACTGGAACTGGGACAAGGTTCGGTTGACCTGCCAGCTGTTATTGAAGGCGCTACGAATGCAGGCGTGGAGTGGTTGATCGTGGAACAGGATGTCTGTCAGAATCCTCCACTTGAGAGCGTATCCAATAGCTACAACTGGTTGAAAGAAAACTACCTGAACCAATTCTAATGGACCATCGAACCATGAAAAATGCGAATCTATTTGTCAAAGGAGACTTATGTACATGAGTAAAATTAAAGTTGCTGTATTCGGCTGTGGAGCCATTGCCGAGCGCAGACATATTCCAGAGTACGCTGCCAATGAGAACGTAGAACTCGTCGCTTTTGCCGATCCGATCGTGGAGCGTGCGGAGAAGATGGCCGAGACTTACGGCGGTAAAGCGTACTCCAGTTACGAAGAATTGCTTGCTAACGAAACGGTAGATGCCGTTAGTGTTTGTACACCAAACTATCTGCATGCACCAATGGCGATTGCTGCTGCAAATGCAGGCAAGCATGTATTGGTGGAGAAACCAATGGCAGTATCCACTGAAGAAGGCGAGCAAATGATCGAAGCTGCCAAGAAAAATGGTGTGTATCTGATGGTTGGACACAACCAGCGCCTGATGCCTCCTCACGTGAAAGCAAAAGAAATTCTCGACTCCGGTAAACTCGGAAAAGTCCTGAATTTCCGTACATCCTTCGGTCACCCGGGTCCGGAAGCATGGAGTGTGGACGGAGCTGAAAGCTGGTTCTTCCGCAAAGAAGAAGCCATTATGGGCGCTATGGGCGACCTGGGCGTGCACAAATCAGACTTCATCCGTTACTTGCTGAACGATGAAGTATCTGAAGTAGCTGGTTTCATCAGCACACTGCACAAAGAAGGTACTAAGGTTGACGATAACGCGACTTGCTTGCTTCGTATGAAGAGCGGAGCGATTGGGACGCTGGTAGCGAGCTGGACACAATACAGAGCCGGAGACAACAGTACTGTTCTGTGGTGCGAGAATGGTGTGATGAAGATCGGAACAGTGGAAGGCGATGAAGTTATTGTTGAGCTGACCAATGGTACAGTTGAGACATACAAAGTCGGTGCCATGGCTACCAACGAGAAACAAGTGCCGAGTGGTGTAATTGACGCTTTTGTAGAGTCGATTGTGACCCAAACACCTCCAGCAATTTCCGGGGAAGAGGGTTTGCGTTCCCTGCAAGTTATCTTGGCAGCATTCGAATCCGAGAAAACAGGTCAGATCATTAAGCTGTAATCCAACCGAATGACAGTGCAAATTCTAACATGTTATATGTCTTAATCTATGATATAAGGGACTTACCTTCAGAGATGTGTTCTGGGGTAAGTCCTTCTGTATTTGTTCCTAGGCAAGTGGGGGAAAGTGAACAGTGTATACGGTAATTTGTGCAACAAGGCTAGAGCATCTGATCGCTTGTGCAGAACAGAAAAGGGCTGACATCTCGCGCTATCGCGGAATATCAGCCCCTTGGAGTCATTAGATTAAATGATAGAATGATTAACTTTTTAGATGCCAGCTGGCACACTACTGCCCAGATCCAACCATGCGATTTCAGCAGGAGTCAGCGTGATACGGGACCCCTCGTCACAGGAGAGCAGTTCTGCCTGATTCTGGGCTCCGATCAGCGCACAGGTTGGGAACGTCTGATTCAATACATAAGCAAGTGCAATCTGGATTGGTGTTGTTTTCTTCGAATTCGCCAATTGTTCAGCCCGACGCAACCGTTCCCAGTTGCCATCACTGTAGAATACACGCACCAGATCTTCGTTATCCCGAACTTCAGGTGTGAATCGTCCAGTGAAGAAACCACGTGCTTGGGAGGACCAGGACAGCAATGGTAGCTTGGTTTGCTCATGCCATGCCAGTGTCTCTGCATCTGCTGACACACAGCCTTCCCAGAAAGGTTCGTTTGCTTTGGCGAGACTGAGATTCGGACTACTGAAGGTAAAACCCTTCAGGCCATTCGCCGCAGCGTACGCATTGGCTTCCTCTAGCCGCTGCCAGGTCCAGTTGGAGGCGCCGATCGCGCCGATTTTGCCGGAATCAATGTGTTCGTTCAGTGCTTCAAGAATAACACTGACAGGGGTATTGGGATCATCCCGGTGCAAGGCATACATCTCTACGTGATCTGTCTGAAGACGCTCCAGACTTTCCAGCAAGTCACTACGGATGGCATCAGCGTTAACGCGTGGTCCGTTCTGGTCATGATGCGCACCTTTGGTGAGAATGACAATCTGGTCGCGGTTACCGCGTTCTTTCATATAACGACCAAGAACTTCTTCACTCTCTCCACCACAATAAATATGCGCTGTATCGACGGTGTTACCGCCAATGGATAGAAATGCATCCATATTCATATCTGCTTTATCGTAGGCATCATGCACGAAATAATCGGTTCCTTTAATCAATCTGGAGACGGGTTTACCTGCACCAGCAATTTCGATATATTCCATAAGTCAGTTCATCCTCTCGATTATAGTGTAATTCGTGTACGTTGTTCCGCTGAACGAAGACAAGCTTCCAGTACTTTCATATTTGCTACTGCATCGGAAGGGGCGAAGCGCAGATCCTTGCCCTGAAGTACCGCACGTGCCATATCATCTCCCTGTAGAGAGTAGTGGTTCACTTGCGGGACTTCAATCTCTCTGCGTTCACCACCAGCCGTTACATAGAAGTTGGAACTGCGGTCCTGTCCGCTGACAAACGCGGATGGGACTTCAATAATGCCCTCGGATCCCAATACCTCCAGCGTGTTGCGGAAGGCTGCCCACATGCTGCTGTCAAACGTCACGCCAACGTGATTATCGAATTCCAGCAGTCCGGATGCCATCATATCGACCTGATCATGCTGTGGGGAGAACATGCCAATAACGGTAGCCGCACTTGGTTCTTGACCAAGCAGCAGACGTGCTACGCTGATGGAATAACATCCGATATCATACAGTGCACCTCCACCCCAATCCCGCCGAAAGCGAACATTGCCAGATGCAGTGGAATTATTGAACGAAAATGTACTGTGAATACCGCGGATCTCACCGATCTCACCGCTGGCGATGATATCCCTGATCTGATCGTAACGTGGATGATGGCGGTACATGAAGGCTTCAGCCAGCTGCACACCTGCATCTGCACAAGCTTGAACCATCTCCTGAGCTTCCTGCTCAGTCAGAGCCAGTGGTTTTTCGCACAAAATATGTTTGCCTGCCTCAGCAGCCCGGATCGTCCATTCCCGATGCAAATGATTCGGTAGCGGGATATATACGGCATCGATGGAATCATCTGCGAGCAAAGCTTCATAACTGCCATACGCCTTGTCGATCCCGAGTTGATCGGCCGTCTGCTTGGCTTTATCTTCGTCCCGACTGGCGATCGCGGTGACTTCATTCAACTCGGATTGCTGCAAGCCTGGAATGACGGATTCCACAGCAATGCTAGCGCTACCAAGAATGCCCCAACGCAATTTTTGAACTGAATTCATGTGTTGTATCCTCCTGTGTATGAATGTATATTGTGATTATAAGGAATAGATGATCGAATTAAAATGATAATATATTGAAGTTAGTTAACACAATATTGTTGAGTAAGGAGAAGTCGTTATGATGAGGCAAACGGTATTGCTAACCCTGCAGGATATTCCATATTTTTGTTATCCAGAATCGGTTGGACATTATATGGAACATCCTCAGCATTCCGTATTACGGGAGGCAGGCGTACTAAACAATTTTAATATTCACTATGTCGCTGCAGGCAAGGGATACGTGGAAGTGGACGGAGTCGTGCATGAGCTTCGCTCAGGTCAGGCCGTGCTTTATTTCCCGCAACAGCGACAGCATTATTATAGTAGTGAAGATGATCCGTGGGATGTACGATGGGTTCATTTTTACGGTGAACGTCTGCATGATTATATGATCGAGCGGGGGTTGCATCGCAATCTGCTGTGGACGCTACGGCAGCGTAGCTCATGGGAGGAAGCTCATCTGGCTTTACTGACTGAAGCGGAACAGAACACCATGCTGCGTCCTGCTCAGCTATCCACACTGACCTATGCCGTACTCGCCGAGTTCGTGCAGCATGCGGTACCTTTAAAGAGCACACGCACCACAAGTAAGGCGGAGAGTCGGGTTCTTGCGTTGCTTCCACAGATGCAGCAGGAGGCCTGCCAACCTTTCCTTTTACAGGACTGGGCGGATCTCGCAGGTGTGAGTTCGTATTACTTTTGCAAAATGTTTAAGAGTGCTGTGGAAATGACGCCCATGGAGTTTATTACTCGTTCACGGCTACAGATGGCAAAGCAATGGCTGCTGGAAAGGCCTGCGGCTAACATTGGACAGATCGCGGAGGAAGCGGGATATCCCAATGCCAGTTATTTTAACCGCCAGTTCATGGCCCATGAGGGGATGACACCTACGGATTACCGCGGATTGTATCACAATTAACCGGTATCCTTTCGATGTTGTCATCGCTTAAAGAGTGATGGTTTGACAGAGAGCTCAATCAAGTCTATTATGGATAAATTAAATCCGTGTATAATGAGGTGCCCTCATGAAATATTCAAAAGCGACAAATTATGCTTTGCATACGATGCTTCATCTTGTAAGCACTGCCCCTGAACAGCTGGTTAGTGTACACCAACTTGCAGAGCTGCAGAAGGTATCACCAACCTATCTCTCCAAAATACTGACCAAATTGGTTAAGGCGGGTATGATCGAATCGACTTCTGGCGCCAATGGTGGCTACCGGCTTAGTCGTAAAAATCCGGACCCTTCCTTCCTGGAGATCATTCATGCGATTGAAGGTCAGGCGTCTCTGTTCGAATGTTCCCAGAATCATAACGCAGGCTGCTTGATCCAGCAGGTGATGGTGCAGGCGGAAGAAGAGATGGAAAGTTTTTTGAACAATAAAAAGATGTCGGAACTGGCTTCCCAGATGAAGGGTGCACACTCCTTATAACTTGCAGCTAGAAGTGACGCTTCAATCGCCGTGGTTAACTCGTCTGCCACATAGGTATAACTAGATCTTTCCCCATCCTCGCGAGAGGCAAGGAAAGATTTTTTGTATTATAGGTATTTTGTTGCATGGGGACGCTTCAAGAGTAAGTAAAATGGTTAGTATTCAAACGTATAATATGTCGTTGTACCTAATAGAAGTCGAATGGTACAATAAGGAAGGTATAGTTGCATACATACTTGATTCAATCTTACATCACATTTTACATCTCTGGAGGGACAACACATGAGCCAATCAACGATCACAGGACTGGAACAATTGCTCGCACTGGAAAACATTCGGAATACGAAGGCGCGCTATTGCCGCTATATTGATACGAAACAGTGGGATATCTTGGGTGACGTGTTCGCTCCGGATGCAATCGCCGATTTCAGCACAGAAGGTAATCCGATTCCGGTATTAACAGGCCGTGATACGATCGTACAAGTATTTCGTGATCTGGTGGATGTTGCCGTAACCGTGCACCATGTACATAGCGCCGAAGTTGAATTTGTATCCGAGAACGAAGCGAAGGTCATCTCCCCAATGGAAGATTGGGTAACGTTCCCGGAGGGCAACGAGAACAAATCGTTCCACGGATTTGGGCACTACCACGAAACATTTGTCAAAATCGACGGCCAGTGGTACATCAAACATACGAGTCTGAAACGTCTTCGTCTGGACCTGTTTGAATAGTATAATCTTTTAGCAGAATAGAGAAGTTGGTCAACAATAGAATAATAGCCCCGAGGAGCGTGATGAATGCGTCCTTGGGGCTTTTTTGTGTTTGTGGGAGAGGGCAGTTGACACATGTATAGAAAATAGGCAGAAAAAAAGCCAGGTTCAGAACCCGAGGGTTCCTTCCTGACTTCTTTTGGTTAAATGAGATGTTAGATCCGGGTACTTGTTTCCGTGACTTTACGTGACTGCATTCTCAGATACACCTGAGAGAAAATAACGGATGCTAGTGCGACCACAGTCATGCCCCAGAAAATATTGGTGTACGCTGAGGATAGTGGCATATTTTGCATCGCCGTCAATGCTACACCAGTAACAGCAACACTGAAAGCACCGCTGAAGAATTGACTGAGTTGGAACAGCCCCATACCTGCGCCGACCTGATCCATGGTCAGATTGCCTGACAATTCATTGGACACGCTGGTGGTCAGGGAAGAGAAGCCAACGCTAAGCAGGACATAGACCGCCATAATGGCGTAGATGTTATTGTCTGCAAATAAGGCGAATAGCCCGGCAGCTGCCAGTAGCAGCCATGGTGCAAATTTCAGCAGCAACGTATTGCCGTGTCGGTCAATCATTCGGCCGATCCGGTTGGACAGCAGCATAGATACGACTGCACCCGGGAAGATGACGAGTCCGGATTGAGCAGGTGTCAGTCCATACAGATGCGCCAAAATTTGCGGCAGCAGGAACAGCGTTGAGAAGTTATTGATGTACGATACAATCCCCAGCGAGCTGAGCATCATATATTTTTTATCTTTGAACAAAGCAGGTTGAACAAATGGATCTGCCGCGCGCCGAATTCGGAGCCAGAACAGAAGCAGTGCCGCAGCACCGATGACAAGTGTGAACCACTGACGGGAAGTCAGGAATAACAGAACACCTGTAGTACCGATGGCGAGAAGCACGGCACCCAGCAAGTCAAAAGAACCTTTTTGAGGTGTTTCCCGCGGGAGCAATTTGAAGAATACAGGAATCAAGAATAACGTTAATCCCGTAACGATAAACAGATCATGCCATCCCAGAAATTGTGTAATACTTCCGCCGATGACGGGACCGAGTCCAAGACCCAGTGAACTGGCGGACATGATGACAGCCATTGATTTACCCCGGCGATCATTTGGAATGTATCGTGTAATTAGCACAATGGCAAGCCCCGGAACAGATGCCGCACCCGCAGCCTGAATCAGACGTGCAATGAGCAAAATGATGAAGTGATTACTGAAGAATCCGAGAACGGATGCAGCACCAAGTAAAGTCAGCCCAGTCGTGAATAATGTGCGGATGGGTATGAAATCCGATAGACGTGAGAACGTAATCGAGGAAATGGCAAATACAATGGAATACCCTGTAACAATCCATGAGGAAGCGACGGATGTAAGCATAAATTCGGCTGCAATTTTAGGCAAGGCCAGATTAAACATCATTGTATTCATAACAACGAGTACAACGGTGAAGCCAAGCAAGCTTACAATCAATCCTTCCTGTATTCCGGTCCGTTCCCCTGATGATGCGGTTGCGGTGTTGTTCATAAAAACCTCCTAAAGTGATGTGTATTTCGCAACATTTCAGAAACGGTGTGTAACATTTGCAAAATGTAGTATGATGTCAATCCCGTGCCTAACAGCAGGGGTTACATAACGAAATCATTAAAGTTCGATTGGTGTCGAACATTAGAAATATATCATGGATCTGTGTTAAAATACAATGGATAGTCTGAAAAAAGGAGACTACAGTATGAAGATTTTACACCATCCACAAGTATCAGATATTGAACTTTCCTCCGTATTGTATGCATTAAGCGACCCGACCCGTCTTGGGATTGTTGCGGAAGCAGCGAGAAGCGGGGAGCAGCCGTGCAGTCATTTTCATGCACCTGTTGTGAAGTCAACGATGTCGCACCACATTCGGACCCTGCGGGAAGCCGGAGTTATTCGGGTCAGAGTGCAGGGCACACAGCATTTTCTCACCCTGCGGTCTGAGGATCTGGAAACACGCTTTCCAGGACTCTTGCAACCATTATTGCAGGCTGCCGCTCGGACGAGCACAGATCTTTCCTAAATGTTGTCCTTTCTTCAGGTCGAAGAGGGGACATTTTTATTTTCTAATACTGCATGTTCAAAAAGTTAACGATTCAACACCGAGAAGGTGAACGCAAGATTCGATGTCGAGTTCGCTTCTTGGGCTACTTCGTGATCAATGGGGGAGTTTTTGAACTACCTCTAATACTGCTGCGACATTCTGTGTCGTACCATGCCCTCTATAATAACGGTGAACACACAAACCATATCGAAAAGAGGTTCACAACCATTGGCAAAAACCAAAAGAGGACGCATCTTGTGGAGTCTTCCTTCCAGGGGCCGGGGAACATGCCCGGTGTGTAGCAGTACCCGAATTAAATTATTGTATACGCAAATAAAAACAGACGGTACAAGTCTGAAAGTATGCAAGAAATGCTCCAAAGCAGTGCAATCCAGAGTGGATAAGGCACACGTATAACATAACGGGCCTGTTCTTCGGAACGGGCCATGTCTTTTGATATAATCGAATATATTAGGAATGAATGAGGTGGGGGCGGGAAGATGAGTAACATGCATCGGATTCACTGGTTTGACGAACAGATTCGGGGTGGACGTTTTCCGAACAGCAGCTGGCTTGCCCGTGAATTTGAAATCTCCCGTCGTCAGGCTCAGCGTGATATTGAATATATGGCAAGCTCCCTGCGAGCCCCTTTGGTATATATGGCGAAATATCGGGGCTATTGTTATGAGGATCAGACCTTTCGATTGCCCCATTTGTATATGACCGAAGAAGAACAGGGTGTGCTGAAATATCTGGCGCATCGCTATCGACATTACAATTATGATCAAGCAGACGCGGTGAAACGTGTAGCACATTTGCTGGAGCGTTTTACGTTGGAGGAACAACAGCTGGGAAGTAGCGAGCTCCCAGTGTTTTCGGCGCAACCGAAGCAACTGCAATTCTTTGAATTGTTGTCCCATGCCATAACTGACTTGCGTAGAGTACATATTCATTACAGGGATCACGATGGAGAACGGCAGTTTTCCTTGTGTCCATTAAAGATGATATCCCAGTTTAACGCCGATTACGTGGTGGGTTATGAATCAGACCCTGTACAGCAAGTGGCCATTCGTTTGGAGGGCATTGTTCATGTATCGATCTCGGATGAGAGATTTGAGTACAGGTCAGATACCCTCCTAGGTGGATGGGAAGAACCACTGCCTGTACGTAAACCTTTTGTAGCTGAGATTCGCTTGAAGGAATTGCAGCAAATGGACCTATGGCAAGGGTATCGTATCCAGGCTAGGCAAGATCTGATTTATTCAATTGAATTTTATGACACGGATGCTTTCTTGCAGCATTTGTTTATTAGCGAATGGGAGGAGCTTTTATCTCCTGGGTGGCTTAGACGAAAGCTTCAGCAAAGCGCAGAAGGGTTAATTGACAGGCTCACGATACAACGTAAGCAAAACGTGGAATAAAGCAGGATAGAGAGGAGAAGATACGTCCTTGGCTGAGAATAGTTTAGATAACCTCATCATGAAGCGGGAGTCCAAATCGTACGTGGATAGTCTGCATGCGATACTTACCCATACGGGCCAGTTTCAAGGTTCCAAGGTTGTACTTGCCGGATATACGGGCATGGCTTTCAAGCTGTCAGTACATCGCAGACTACTTCCCATGTCGGTTACAGCGTATGGACAATGGGGGGAGGCACATCGTCCCGGAGTCGATAACCTGGGGATATTCACGATCTGGGATGGGGGACGTACACGTCATTCCACGTTTGGTTATTATCAGCAGGATGCAGTGAATTGGGTGAGACGTAGTATTGATGAAGGCACTGGTGTGATTTACTGGATTCCTGAGTTCGGTGTTATTCATGGATATGATGACAGTGACCGCATCTTTTATATGCAAGACGGATGGAGCAAGGAACCGCAGATTTTGCTATATGATAATTTCGGTCTGAACTTTACTGGATTTTGGTATTGTCAGATGTTTGGTGATCAGGTCCGCATCCCTGAACAGCAGATGCTGCTGGAATCCCTGAGACTGGCGATTGAGGATTGGGATATCCCATATCGTCTGCTGCCTGATCGGAATATTGCTTCAGGTAGACAGGCATATGATGTGTGGGTGCAGGCCCTGCGGAGTGGGGATTTCAATAAATCGGGTGCGGCTTATATTTTGGAATCCTTCTGCCATTCTCGAACCGAAATACGTATGTATTTGCAGGATGTTCGAGGGATATGGAACGAACTGGACCAGGCTTGTGCATGTTATGAACAGCTTGGGACGTTAATTGACCAAATGAAGGGATATATGGTTCAGCAGGAGAATAGACGTGTTTTGCCACCAGACACCACAGAAGATCTAGCACAGGTACTCGTGAAGGCGAAAGCACTGGAAGAGCAGGCTATTGATTATTTTCGAGTGATATCCAGGAAGTATCCTGACCTTAAACGGTCCACGATACCACGGTGGGGAGCACATTCCGCACGATAGGATGAGAAATGAAGGGCGTGGAGGATGATGGCGACAAGAGTAGTATTGCAGGACTGGATTCAATCCCCGCAAACTATGAATTCTGCTGATGCAAATAGATCATGGAGCGGTGTGAGTACGTATACAGATGCGATGTATCGCATTTTGTTACATAAACAGTGGACGGATTTCCCACACCACATGATTGCAGGTATGACAGCAAGTGCATTCAGACTAGTGGTGGATCGGTGTCTGACGGCAGAGTCAATCTCCGCATACAACTGGATGGCAGAGAACTTTGTCGCAGCTGACTTCATTGGCGTGACGGCGAGCCAGGCAGCGGGCTTTTCATTCGAACCAACCTTCCCCCTGTATCAGAAGCAGGCTCTGCTGGACATTAAAGCTTCCATTGACCGGGGCGTAGGTGCGATTCTCTGGCACGATCAATTTGTCATTGTTACTGGATATGATGATGTGGAACGGATGCTATTCATCTGTGAAAGTAAAGGCAATGAAGTCATTCGTCTGCCTTATGATTCGTTTGGAAGGAACAGTACACCCTACTGGTACTATCAGGTGCTGGAAGCTTGTGCACCCATAGATCTATGGGAAGTCTGCAAGGAATCGTTAATCCAGGCCGTTTACAAATGGGAAACCCATGACTATATGCTACCGCCCCAAGATTATGCCTGTGGAGCGGCTGCGTATGCCACTATTGCTGCTGCTTTGCAGTCAGGAACATATAACGCAGAACAATCGGCAATTGTATTTCGCTATTATGCCAAATCAAGATTGGATATTGCCACTTATGTTGCAGGACTTAAGCATCTGTCCATTCAAATGGATCAGGTCATAGACGAGTATGAGCTACTCGCAAATCTGTATACAACGATCGTTGAGTTAATCGATGACTCTATTTCTTGGGAATCGAGAGAACCGGAATGTGTGCAAAGCGTGATTGAGCTTATCCGGAAGGCAGGGGCTACGGAACAACGTGCCATTGATGCCATTAAACATGCCTTTCCAGAGACGATAGGCAATCGTTTTGAGGATGTTGGATTAAGATGAATGGAGCATGATAGATAAAATTGAAAAGCTTAGCATGAATAAAACCGGACAGGCCGTGGCCTATCCGGTTTATTTGCATTGAACGTAAATGCATATCAGGTCATGTGATCCACACTAATAATACTTTTACAAGAAAAAATAGCCAAAATTTTAATTTTGGGGTAATCCAAATCACCTCTTGTTCCGAATATTATATTAGATGGTCTTTTTTGGATGATGGATATTTAAGGACAACAGGGGGCGGGAGTATGGTACATAATCCGGAAACCATTCAGGAATGTATCGAACATGCACGGCAAAGACTCTACCAGATTGCAAATCAATACCCGGAACTGTGGCATCCGGAAGTTATTCGCCAGTCCATGGTGCTGGATGAGTTAATTAATGAATATAACAACGCAACTCGCGGGAGAACAATCGCGAATCAAATGAAACCATAACCTTCTGAACAAAGAATTTCATGTCGGGATTCCGTGTATTTGCCTTACTCTTTTACCGCCCCGAGCACAATCCCCTTTACGAAGAAACGCTGTAAGAACGGATAGACGAGCAGGATTGGCAGAGCGCCAATAAAGATCTGAGCTGCATTAACCGTACGCTGAGACATGTTCTGAAGCTGCGTTGCATCCACGTTCATATTAGAGAAATCCTGCTGAACGATAATGGTCTGCATTAACGTGGCGAGTGGATATTTGGAAGCATCATTCATATAGATCAGCCCGTCGAACCAGGAATTCCACTGACCTACCATGGTGAATAAGGAGATCGTGGCAATGGCGGGCATGGATACAGGCAGATAGATTTTGAACAGGGTCGTAATATGGTTAGCTCCATCGATGAAGGCGGCTTCTTCCAGCTCTTTTGGCACGTTACGGAAGAAGTTCATCATCAGAATCAGGTTCCAGACAGCCACCGCTCCAGGCAGAATCAAAGCCCACATCGTGTTAATCAGTCCAAGCTTCTGGATCAAGATATAGGATGGAATTAATCCCCCGCTGAACAGCATCGTGAAGATGAAGAACCACGCATATAACGAGCGCCCCTTGAAATGCAGACTCTCCTTGGATAATGGATAAGCCGTCAGGAAGACAAGTGTCATACTGAGCAGTGTGCCTAGAACCGTACGTTGGACTGAAATCCAAAGCGCACTGAGAAAGTTACTGTTACCAAATGTTTTGGTATAGGCATCCACCGTAAAATCAATTGGCCAAAGGGTCACCAGATTGGCGGATGCTGCGGCTTTACCACTGAAGGAAACCGCCAAAATATGGACCAGCGGCAGGATACACAGGATCGAAACGGCCGCGATGAATATCAGGTTGAAGCCATTGAATATACGGTACCCGGTTGTTTTGTGATACACCTTGATTCCTCCTTAATGCGTTATGCTAACCCTTTTAGAAAATACGATAATTGGCGATTTTGTAAGCCATCCGGTACGCAGAGATGACCAGGAACATCGCGACAAATGATTTGAATAGTCCAACGGCTGTCGCAAAGCTCATTTTGCCATTCAGAATCCCCATCCGGTAAACAAAGGTATCGATAATATCGCCTTTTTCATATACCAGCGGATTGTACAGATTGAAGATCTGGTCAAAGCCTGCATTCAGGATATTGCCCAGCGATAACGTACCTACCACGATAATCATCGGCACGAGTGCAGGCAGGGTAATATGTAATGTCTGTCTAAGTCGTGTTGCCCCATCTACCTCCGAAGCCTCATACAATGCGGGGTTAATACCCGCAAGTGCTGCCAGAAATACAATCGTTCCGAATCCAAATTCCTTCCACACATCACTGACAACTACCGTTACACGGAACCAGTCGCCATCCCCCAAAAAGAAGATCGGTTCAACGCCAGCCGCCGCCAACACCTGGTTTACCAGCCCGCCTTCCGGTGATAACATGTCGAGCAGAATGCCGCCAAGGACAACCCAGGACAGGAAATGGGGCAGATACACCAAGGTCTGTGAGAAACGTTTGAACGTGGAGTTTCGAACCTCATTCAGCAAAATGGCGAACACCACGGGGGCCACAAGTCCGGCCACAATTTTCATCGAAGCAATCAGTACCGTGTTCCAGATGACCTGAACGCTATCGGGATATTCGAACATGAACCGGAAGTTGTCCCAGCCGACCCATTTGGAGCCAGTGAACCCCAGCCACGGTTTGAAGTCTTGAAAAGCAATGATAATGCCGCCCATGGGCACATAGGCGAACAGCAATGTGAGCAGTACAGCAGGCAGCAGCATCAGATGCAGTGGCCACGTGCGTTTGAAATTCCAGCGGGTACGTTTGCGTGGATGGGGTTTCATTTTTCGCACCGACGTATTGGTTGTTAACGGTTGTTCCATAGCCATCAGGGTCCCTCCTTTATCTCGTCCAGCCCCGACAACATGAGGCGAGCAAGCCTCTGCACAGAGTGGAGCAACTGAATTATAGCAACGGAAAAGGGCGGACTATAGAACAACATTTCAATGCGGATGTTGAAATATTAACTTGTTGATGGAAACAGCAAAAAGGAGCATCTGACTCGAAAGTCCGATGCCCCTGTCATCAGGTTAGCTCCTGCCATATGCTGTCTGCGTCCCATATGCCCCTTATGCTGAACGTCCCTATATCATTTCACAATCGAGCCATCATACTGCGTATCAACGGTACGGACCGCTGACTGCACCTCAGACACAAGACGTTCCCGTTCTTCATAGTGGGGTACTTCCTCTTCCTCAAAATCAAACTGAATCGCTCGAACGCTGCCTTGAGATAAGGTTAATTCCTGAAGCTGTAACTCAAACAGGAACGAAGCATCAAATGCCATCCCATCCCGATCCCGATAACAATACATCGTGGAGATATCTTCCTCATCAATGTGCAAAATACCTTGTTCTGTCAGTTGCATCACAGAGCCCCCTCACGAAATGTTGATTTCACTCCCAGTATAAGGGGATTTCAGATCGCAGGAAAGACGGAGAACATAAAATCATATAGAAATGTAAGGGTTTTCAATATAAAATAGGACTTCGGTGTAGAAGGACTTCAAATTCAGGGACAGGGTGAAACGATGAAATTCACAGTATTTGCGAAAACGGTCATTCTCTTAATCTGCCTGCTCGTACCCATTCTGCTGCTCTATACATACGCGAATCAGGCAAATGTGGATATGGTCGTTGAAGAGAAACAACAGTCGAGTCTGAATCAGTTCAATTATTTCAGTTCCCAGGTGGATAAAAATATCGAGCAGCTCTCACTGTATGGTCTGACATTGTTGCGGGATCCGAGTATCCTGCACTACCGTTACATGACGGATTCAACCAGCCAGTATGAGAAGAACAGCATCTATCTGGATATTCTCGACAAATTATCGTTGTACCAGTCCACCAGCCGCTGGAAGAACGATATTACCATTGTGCTGCCACAAGCGGAACTTGTGTTATCCACCATGTCCAGCCGGACGGTCTACGATGAGAAGATGTTGACGTTCCCGCAACCGGGCCAATGGCAGCTGGAGCAGGGGAGTTTCACCTACTTTTTCACGGATAACTACGAGTGGAATGAAAAACCGGTGAACACAGGCGTGCGAACAGTGATGGAGATTAATTTTGACCCGATGAACGTGGTTGCCATGTTGGATGATTTCAAAGAAACGCAGGGCGGAGATCCTTTCTTGCTCGTACCAGGTAACGATCCGTTGCTGAACCGTACGGCAGACCCCGAACTGGTTGAAGCGATCATGCGTGATATCCCCTTTAATGGACCGGAGAGAGAAGGTAATCATCAGCTGGAGGTAGGCGGCAGGCAATATCTTGTCAGTTATGTGCACTCCAAACAACTGCAAGCAGTATACGTGAACCCGGTGGTATTGGATGATTTGCTAACGCCGATGGACAAGAGCCGAAATATGTTTATTACCTCCATTCTGTTACTGCTCGTGCTGAGTATCGGTGCTGCACTGCTTTTGTATCGAAAAGTCCAGGTGCCAATCCATCGCTTGATGAGAGGGCTGCAACAGATTCGCAAAGGGCAGTTGTCCACGCGGATTCCAGTCGATCACTCCCGTGATGAATTCGCGTACCTGACCCAGAGCTTCAACCATATGGCAGAGCAGATTCAGGAACTGATCGAAAAGGTATACGAGGAACGTATTCGCTCACGTGAAGCAACATTGAAGCATCTGCAATCACAGATCAATCCGCATTTCCTGTACAACTGCCTGTTTTATATCAAAAATATGACCCAGCTCGGCAACCGTGAAGCGGTTATTGCCATGTCGCTAAGTCTGGGAGACTACTATCGCTACATTACGCGGGGCGAGAATGACATGACGACAGTGGAAGAAGAGATTCGACTGCTGGACCATTATCTGTCCATTCAACAGATGCGGACCAACCGGCTGACCTACGAGATTGACGTACCGCAGCAACTGATGCAGCTCCACATTCCTCGACTGCTCATTCAGCCCATCGTAGAGAATGCGGTGATCCATGGCATTGAGCCGATGGAAGGCAGTGGGCATGTCGTCGTAACGGGGATGGCGGTACCCGAACATATTGAGGGACGAAAATATACAAGATATAGCCTGTTTGTAGACAATGACGGTGTCACACTGACAGCAGAAGAGATTGCGGAATTGGAACGAGAGATCAATGAACCGATGGGCGAGGAGATAGGAACAGGCACGTGGAATGTGCATCAGCGTCTCGTTACGCGATATGGGCTGTCGTCCGGGCTTCATTTTGGAGCGATTCCCTATGGTGGGCTTAGTGTAGAAATTCGATGGTTTGAGGAGGAACAAACGTATGATGAATCTGATGGTCGTGGATGATGAACATTCCGCAGTAGAGTCGATCGCCGTCTCCATACCGTGGAGAGAACACGGGATTGGTCAGGTATTCAAAGCCTATTCAGTCAAAGAGGCACTGGAACATATGGCAACACATCAGGTCCATATTATTATCACGGATATCCGCATGCCGGGTCTGTCTGGTCTGGATCTGGTCAGTCATATCCGGCAAAAGTGGGAACAGACCAAATGTATTATTTTATCGGGGCATGCTTCCTTCGATTATGCGAAGCAGGCGCTTAAACATGGGACAGTCAGTTATCTGCTCAAGCCGGTCCGGGATGAGGAACTGATCGAATCCGTGCAGCAGGCCGCCGTGCAGATTCGCCTGGAGGGTGAGAAACAAATGCTGCACCAGCGGGCTATGTATTCGGTGAGGGAACATCTGCCCGAGAAGCGGGCGGGGCTGATGAAGGATGTGCTGTTAGGGCATAAATTTGCGGATGCAGAACTCACGGATAAGCTGGAGCAACTGGAGATTGGGTTCCGTCCACAAGATAAAATGCAGCTGCTGCTCATCCGGTATGATGACCATCAACCTACACATAAAGCGTTTCGACTGATGAAGTACGCCATCTCCAATGTGGTGGAAGAGATCTACGGCAGTGCCTATCATCTCTGCCATACAGATGACGCCTATGATGATCTCGTCTTCATGGCCAGTCCCAAACAAACCCAAGCCGAACCGGAAATGTTGATGGGCCGACTTGGAGAGCGGTTGATCCACAGTGTGAGGCAGTATCTGAACGCGACCATTTCCCTGTCTGTTAGTCGTATGGGGCGTTTTCCAGATCAGGTGCCCCAGCTATATCATCAAGCCGTGAGTGCGCTTCGCAAGCAGGCTGAGGCGGGCAAAGGATTACATCTGAATGCGGCAGCAGGCTCCAATGGGTCCACGTTGAAGTCACTCACGGCGCTGTATGAACCGCCGGGTCTAACGACGTTACTGGAAGCCGGGCGCATGGAGGATGCACACCGCAAGATTGATCAGATCTTTGCCGAACTGTCGAACAGTGTGTTCCCGGAGCATGTGTATGTGGCTTTTCATTATTTGGCGGCAGCATTCTCCTATATGGCTCATCGGGAAGGAAGACAGTTAGCCGAAGTGCTTGGCGAGCAGTACCAGCAGTTGCTCAAGGATGGCTATGGCATCTCGCTGCGTAGTTTGGAAACGTGGACCAGATGTGTAATGCAGCAGTGGGCTGAGAGCGCGAGCCAGGCGGTACAGGATGCGGGATCGACGCTCATCAGGCAGGTGCAGCAATGGATCGACCATCATCTGGGTGAGGATCTATCGTTACAGGTTATTGCCGGAGAGGTGCATTTGCACCCGGTATATCTGTCGAAAATGTACAAACAATCCACCGGTGAAGGCATTAGTGATTATATTATCCGTTCCAGAATGGAACGTGCGGTTCATTTGCTCAAGCATACGGCGATGAAGATCTATGAAGTCGGTCAGGAGGTGGGGTACAACAACACGCCTTATTTCATTCAGGTGTTCCGCAAACATTATGGACTGACCCCGCAAGATTTTCGGAACGGTTAACAAATCAATATGAACATTGAAATTGTGATATATGTTTGCCTCCCCGGCTGCACTATCCTTTTCATGTAAGGTGCATTTGGCACATAAGGGTATCCAAGTTACCTGAGGAGGGGTTAGTTCATGTATAGAAAAATGATGACGGCATTGCTCGCAATAACGATGGTTGCTGTAACGGCATGTAGTTCGGGGGCCAAGGAAGAACCAACGAAGGAAGCCGCTGCACCACTTGCTCTGCAAGACGGGAAGTATGAACCGGCGGTACAGATGAGTTATTTGCGGGCCTGGAATGATGATACGAAATTCAAGAATGGGGAAACGGCACAGAACAATGTGCATACCAAATGGGCCAAGGAACGACTTGGCATCGACCTGACCACACCGTGGGCCGTATCGGTGACCAATGATGCATTTTACACGAAATTGCGCTTGTCCCTGTCGGCTAACGAGGAACTGCCGGATATCGTCTCCATTCGGGGAGACTACAATCTGGTAAGGGAATTAATTGAGTCCGGCAAATTTGCCAATGCTGGCGAGTTGTTTGACCAATATGCTTCGGACACATGGAAACAGGCATCTGAATCGGCACCCGAGGAATGGTATCCATACATGTATGAGGGCGAGCGTTATGGCATTCCGATCTTCGATTATGCCTACAACGGCGATTCGGTCATGTTTATTCGGGAAGACTGGCTGAAGAAGCTGGGACTGGAAGAACCAAAAACCATGGATGAGCTGGTTACGGTCATGGATGCTTTTACGAACCAAGACCCGGATGGGAACGGGAAGAAAGATACGTATGGTCTCACTGTCGGCATGAAGAATGCGCTCAATACGTGGATGACGGAATCGGGCTGGATCTTCGGCATGTACAATACGATGCCTGGCCAGTGGAATGATGCCGGAGACGGCACACTGCAATATGGCTCCATCCAGCCCGGTGTGAAGGAAGGCCTTGCGAAGATGAAAGATTGGTTGTCCAAAGGTTATTTGCCCAAAGAAGCAGGCGTATATGACGAGATCAAAGCAGCAGAACTGTTCACCGCAGGTAAAGCAGGCATTATCGTTGGGCCACACTGGATGCCAAACTGGCCGATTGATGATGTGAAGAAAAATGTGGACGGTGCCACGTACAAGGCCATTGCATTACCTAAAGGGCCAACAGGCGAGAGCCACCAACATGGATCTGGTGCAAGCAACGGGGTCGTGTTGATTAACAAAGACATGGCGAACCCGGAGATTTTCTTTACGTATCAAAATTATCTGTTCGACAACTTTGCCAACCCGGAAGTGGGCAGCGAGTTCGAGCATGGCTTTGCGCAAGGATACGACTATGACATCGTGGATGGCAAAGTCGTTGGTGAGGCTGAAGTGAAAGACGGCGTATCACCACTCAAATATACAATTACGTATGATGGTGCCCGGATCCCGAATCTGATGATGGATACGCTGGCGGAACTTGCGAAGGGCAAAGAGCCGGAGACCCCTTTTGAGAAAAATACGAAGATTGCCAACAAACCGGAAGTATTTGTCGCCGCTGAGGTGGTCGTTGCGAATAAAGATAATGCGATCAAGAACAAATTCACGGGAGCACCAACCGAGACGATGAAAATGAAGAAGGATGCGATCGACAAGCTGGAGAAGGATACGTTCAGCAAGATCATCTATGGTCAGGTGGGCATTGAGGAATTTGATGCGTTTGTGACGAAGTGGAAGTCCATGGGCGGCGATGATATTACAGCCGAAGTGAACGAGTGGTATAAGACAGTAAATTAATAAACAAAGCAGGGCAGAACGATGAATTTATCGGATCTACTCTGCTTTTTTAGTAGGCATTTTAATGACAAAAAACAACCAGTGCAAGTAAGTACATGATTATCTATGACTCATAGCGGACAAAGGTAACGTTTTTTCCTAAAATCACATTATCCACCTTCCAGCCGGCATTTAACCAGGATAGTGCCTGTGTATGATTATTGGAATTATTCACCCACCATTGTTCGCGATTATACGCTGTAGGCGGTAACGTAAATCCGAGAATTTCCTCAAGCTCTGCATATGTAAGGGTGATTGAAACTTGATTCAAATAGTTTTCCAAGGGAAAGTATTTGCTGTAGCTCATTTAGTCGGACCTCCTGAAAAGGAATACAATGATTATACAACTTCGGGATAATGATAGCGAGAGCATACATAGATATGAAAGGAATCCGTAGATCTCTTTGACTAGGGCGTGTCTTAAATCTCACTTAAGGACATCTTTCACCGCCATTTCGCCCCCTGCTGCGTCACTTTCTCTTGACGTACCCCCGGTACGCCTGCGAAAAAGTTCCTTGCCTGGAACGAAAATTCGGCAAAATCTGCTCCTTTCGGAGTTCTAAGACACGCCCCACGAACAACCGTGCGTAAGCCTTATTGTTCCGGGTGTACTTGAGAGAGTAAAATAATAGGTAGTATGCGAACATCAATGCGTATTTATAACATAGACGCCCCGGATTGATCCGGGATTCATAGAGGTTCAAGTGTGGTTGATGAACATCATAAGATGCATGGGAAGGCAGGAGATTAGATGAGTACACTTTATGATCAGGCGATGGAAGAGATGATAACGACGATTCATGAATGGTTTGATGAACAGGAAAAGCGGGATGACTTGGAAAGTGTTGTGAAGCGAACCACGCTGCAAATGGGTATTGTTAATGATATTGTGCTGGATTACAAACTTGGACGGACCACGGTAGACAGCCTGGATCTGGGTTTGGATGATGATGTGAAATCAAAGCAGGCAGTAGCCTTTACCGAGGAGCAGGTACGTAATGAGATCGGGCCTAAGCTTGTAGAGGTTGTCCAAGCTAGATTGGACAAGCTGGCAGATACTCCGTTGATTGACTATCGATTTACCTTTCGTGGGAAATTCCCAACAACCGAAGGTAAGCTGCAATTGACGTTACTGGAATATATTAATGAAGAGAAAAGACAGCTGCTCCTTGAGCGTATTCATACCTATGTAGACAAGAATCTGGAGAACAGTACATACCCAACGAAGCCATTGGAATCCTTCTTTTTGACGAGTCATCTGCTCGATCCAAAGCTGTTCCCGGAGTTGGATGTAGCATGGACCATCAGGCAGTATGACCGGATTCAAGCGTTGAATCAGGAGCGTCCGGATGCACTTGCGGAACATCGTGGTGAGATTACTCGTGCGGTGACGGCATGGACGGAGAATCAGTTTTTGCCACAGTATTATGATGTGCAGTTCTCGGCTTATCGTACCAATGAATATTCGCTTAAATCCGGAGCAACGCTTCAATCGAACAACGAAACACAGGCAGGCCAACATTCGGACGAGACTGGGAAGGCGCAAACATCCGATACTCAACCAATCGATCTGCTGTTATACGCGGCGGTCATGATTCTGCGTTTTGAGCCAAGTTATAGCAAGCCCAAAGGTGTGACTTTCTTGGAACTTGCGAAGCAACTCGGTAGCAAACGTGCGGCACGTATGATGACAGAAGGTAGCGGGACGTATGCGAAGGACGATATTTATGTGAAAACGGAAGAAGTGGAATGCAAAGCAAATGATGTATTTGCCCTCATGACCATTCATATTCGTAAGGAAGAGTCGGCTGCCTATCAGCAGGCACTTACCTTTATCACTCATTTATTGAAGCAGGGCTTTCCGAAAGGTTATAAGATCAAGCTCAAATCTGGCGTAAAGCAGTATTTGCCGATCAAAGGACTCGCGAAGTCGGATACGCACCGATTCTTTGCCAATGCACTGGAATACCCGGAGTTACATCCACTCCTGGAAGAGTATGCGCGTGAGGCTATCCAGGAGTTTGAGTTTTATGAGGATACCGAGGGAGAGAAGAGTTGTATGCCAGGCAGTTATGCAACCTTTGGGCTGGGGCTCATGGATGAGCGGTATTTCCCGCTGGTTGAATATTACATGGGTGAAGTGGATGATGAGCACCAGTTAATTCAGGATAAGTTCATTTCTGCATTTGTAGAAAAACAGGGTGTAACGTCCCATTCAGTACCTGCGTTAGTTGCCAGCTTGCGTCGTTCGACCGACAGTCTGAAGCTGAAGATTCAGCCCGTGCTGGAGAATGAGGAAATACTCGAACTGTTGGTTAGACAGATTCAAAAACATGAGCATTATGAAGTGGAACGTGTACTCTATCCGATCTTTGGCAAGGTGGAGAAGCTCTCAACGCTTGCTCGCAAAGCGGAGGGAAGACGGAAGGAATTATTGCTGGAACTGTTGCAGGCGGCAGGGAAATGAAGATGTAAAACACAAGTAAGATTGTGCTTTGCCAGCTAGTAAAGCATTTTAGAGAAGTGAAAGTGCGTAAGGAAAGGTGGGGGAAGTTGTAGAGACATTGAGACGAGACATGTGGCAGGCGTTGAATACTCAGGACAAAGAAGAATGGATGCGTAAGCTTGTCCGTCAGTTACCGGATGATATGGCATATGAGGGACTTGAAACATTTGAACGATTCGGTCAGCGAATTCAGACAGGTGTATTTACGGAGGATGGGCTAAGATTTGTGTTTGTGCCTGGGGATCGGGTAACGCTCGGCTGGGATCGTTGGCAGCATGGAATGAATGAAGAGACCTCAACCGACCTGCATGAAACGGTCAGTGAATATGGTGTGGAGGAAGTGGATTCTTTCTTGGCGAGTCAGATGTCACCTGTGAGAGAAGTTACTATTGCGCCGATGCTCGTGGAATGCGAACTGATCTCGCTTGGCTGGATTGAAGTGTCCGAGGAGGAAGCATTTGCACAGGAAGATCCTGATTTCCCCGCAGCACTGGAGCAGTTTAAGCAATCGGAAATACGTGAATATGAATTGAATCAACAATTTCGTCTGATTCGCCAAAGTGAGAATGGAGTTCGAATCCTGTGGTTCAACGAAGGAATCGAACTGGAAGACGTCGTGAGGGAGGAAGCTGCGGCGGGTTTTGATTTGCTGACCGAAGACGAATGGGAGTATATCTATGGCGGCGGTTGTCGCACGTTATTTCCTTGGGGTGACAGCTTCGACTATACGATGAGATTGAAACATTTTGGAAATCTGGAAGGCGTGGATGAGATTGTGGATGGATCGGCAGAGACGGCCTCTTCACGGGTTGAAGAAAAGGATGATCGTCCTTATGATCTAGAACTGCCGAATTTCTTCGGAGTGCAATTTGCCGGTGATCCCTACAAGTATGAGCTTACACTGGATTCGGCTGGGGATGTGATGCCCAAAGGCGGAGACGGCGGGAGCCTGATATGTGGTGGAACAGGACCTCTGGTTGGTTTCTTGCCTGCTGCTGCGGTATATTATCGAGACGTTAATGCCAGTGAACTCGACTGGGAGGATCTGATGGATGCGATGTACTATCGCAGGGTTGTTCGTTTAACTGATATCCATGAATAGGAAACTGGTGATAAAGCATTTGTTTTCCGATTGAGCGTAAATATGCCAAAAAATAGCCCATGTTCAGCATCATTGCTGTGCCTTGGCTATTTTTTTGGGTAAATATAATCAGGCTTAACGTCTCACATCAGGAGTGGGGGCGCATTGAGCCCAGCCAAGGTTCCTTTTACAATAAAATAATAGAATCTTTCGCCACCTCTTTATATTGATCACTTGGAAAAGGGGAATGACTTTGTCTTCATATACATCGTTTCAGTGTTCCGGCCGTGAGGCCTTGTTTCTGTTTCAAATAATGAATATTCCGGAAGCGGATCAGCTTCTCACGGATCTGAATGATCCTGCATTACAGGTCGAACGTACCTATGAACAGATTCTCGCAGGTTTAGTTGAAGATGGTGTTATTGAATTGGATAACAAGCAAATGACCATCGATCCGGAAGTACATAACTTGCTTATGGGCTGTAAGCTCAGCAGTGCAATAACCCGACTCGATCTGCGTGCAGCAGATGGGCAATCATCGGTGACCTATGGATTTTTGTCAGGCATGCAGATGGTTGAGTGGGTCTGGAAACCTGCACAAGATCAGGCGGTACTGACTTCTTTTGATGAATTGGAAGAAATGTTTCAGATCATGGGGAATCGGATTGAACTACCCGACCCAGCAGTATCCAATGTGAACCCTCAATCACACGATACGATTCTTACACTTATACAGGGAGAAACGTTAAAGCATCTGTCCGCGTTGGCAGTCGATTCAGCCCTGGAGAAGTTCGAATCTCTTTTGCAAGAGGACCAGCATCTGGATCAAGCGTTAATGCAGACATTGGCTGAAGGCTTTGCCACGCTTGAGAAGTGGGGGCAGTTCGAGGTATATACTCGAGGAAGGGACGGACAGCCACAAACCATTTATTTTATAGGCAGTATCCACGGTAACTGGTTGTTCCTTGAGGGGGAAGAGAACGGTTTATTTACAGCTTTCAAGGTAACGGAAGAAGAGTTGGTGCAAAGCCTGTTTCTGCTAACGACCCGATCGTTATCCGTACTGTCCGGAGTTTAAGTCCGACATGAGCCATACATAGATGTAACCAAGGGGGGATCCAGTTGACCAAAATTGTCATGAAGGCAGACTATCTGAATTCACTCGCACAGCAGATTGAACAGGTGACGGCACAGCTGCAGCAGGTGGATAGTGTTCTGCAACACGCCATTCAGGGAGCAGCCTGGCAGTCGGGGAATCGACAGACCATTATTGGTCTGTACCAGACACATCAACAGCGGTTTCAGACTGCTGGACAGAGCATGCAGCAGCTGGCTGCGTATGTAAAGACTACTCGTGAGAAGATGGAACAGGAGGATCAATCGGGTGGGACATTTGGTGTTACGGGTGTTAATTTGCTCGCACCATTTGATGGACCCGGAAGCACAGTAGGTACACTAACCGCTGCTGCGGCTGTCGCCAAACTGGGATATCGAGTGAAAAACGGTTATATGGTCAAGCAGGAGCTGAACCGAAACACGCCACGTATTTTGGTTCGCGAAAGCTATGATTCAGTGAAAGGTAATCCGTTGGTGAACGGCAGACCAAGGGACTACAAAATCCATTATGTCCGAGACATTGAAGCCAAAATAGCGAACGGAACAGCTACACCTCAAATTAAGGAAATCGCCTCGATGATGAAGCCGGGTTATGCAGTCAAATCGGCATTAACGGACAAACTGGGTTGGGCCAGTGTTGGTATTGATGTATTTACGGATACGCAGGAGAACATCAGTCAGAATGCGTCCGGTGACAAGATTGCTGGAGATATCATCGGTAACGTTGTGGTCGGTGGGGCAACAACGGTGGGAGCAACTCTCTTGGCAGCGGCCATTCTGCCTGCGGCGGCGCCTGTACTGGCAGTAGGTGCGGTCGGCTTGGGTGTATCCGTCGGTCTGACGTATCTTGCAGAAGGAGTAACCATGAATATGGATTTGGATGGCGATGGGCAGGATGACTCCGTGAAGGATGTTGTAAAACATGGAGCGAAGAAAGCCTGGTCTACGGTTTCCGGGTGGTTCAAGTAGATGGGAAGTCATAAACGAACTACCAAGACATCCAATACTTCCGAATCTGCCGTGTATGAGGGAACATCCTACAACCGGGATGCATTCGAGAACTATCTTGCGGTATACGCCGTGGATGGAATTCGTTTCAGCGCAGGTACGCTCGTTCTTTTCTTCCTCAATGTATTCCTGCTCATCCCAGTGTTCAGTGTTCCGTTTCAGCCGTTGTATGCATATTTACTGCTCCCGCCACTGGTAGTGATGAATGTATGGGCCATTGCTCTGATTGTGGCTCCCCGCAGGTTGCAATTGAATTACGTCCTGTTTCGAGGTGTATTTGGCATCGTATGTTCATTGGGCTTTATGATAATTATTCAAAAGTTTGCCTACGGCATGTTAGGCCTCACAACGCCATGGTATGCGATCGGTTCGTTTGTCGTATACGGTTTTGCATTCTTTCAGTATGCGAAGGTTCACATCAACAGATTGAAGCAGTCACCTAACAGGCAAAAGTCCGATAAGGGCGCTCGCATGCCTGTTGCGACGCTGACTATGCTGACTGGCGGTGGTTATCTGCTGGCCAATATTTCTCTGGCCTTTGTTACAGAACAGACGGTTGCTGTTGTGCTCATGAGTGTGTATATCATGCTGGCCTTTGTTGTATTTCATTTTATTATGGACATACATCGGTACTACTGGCTTCGCCGCGTACTGAACACACCTGTGGAAGCCGACAATACAAAACAGAATACAGAGAGGAAGACTACATGATGGACAAAGGAACATCTACCTTACTGCCCAATGGGTCTGTTATTCGCTTAAAAGAAGGTACCAAAAAGCTTGTTATCTATGGACGCAAGCAGATGTTAATGACAGAACCCCCCCGTCAATTTGATTATATTGGCTGTCTATACCCTGAGGGTTACATTAATCCGGATTATACGTATGTATTCAATCACGAAGATATTGAAGAGATCATTTTCAGAGGATATGTGGATCAGGAGGAGGAAACATTCACGGCGGAACTGGAGCGTAAGTAACCCGAGTTGTAAAGGTTGGTTCTACATATGAGGAAATGCCAATAAACGGATCAGTCCTAACGTGACTGATCCGTTTCACGGAAACGCGTCGCTGTCTGCTGAAGACTGGTGCCAGTCTCCTGTAAACCGCGTAAATAGTGACTTATGTTCGTCATACTGTCATTCATACGCCCGAGAAACTCCCGCTGGCGTTCTCCTTCCCACTGCCCCTCAGACTGATCAATCATCGTTTTGAGTTGGGCCAGAATATCTTGTCCATTTTGCGATGCCTTATTGAACTCACCTGCCAATTGTTGCAGTTCTTCTGGGGACAGATCAATGCGTTGGTTCATGATGTCCACTCCGTTTCGTTCGGTTATAAGATACTTTACATACCATTATAACCCCATCCTTTTCAAAATGAAGCTGGACGAAAGCCTTGTTTTCAGAACAATTTAGCGCGTCTTCATAGTACAAAACACACATCAATCAGCCCCAGCTTATAGAGTGGGACCGAAGTGATGTGTGTTCTTTTTTATTTATTTCACTTTCTGTACAGATACCGCCATTTGCTCCAGTTGATTGTGAGTCAATTGGTTATTCCGCGAGCTGAGTGTTACATAACGATCATCCAGCTTGAACGTGAGCATATCCGTTTGGTCTGGTGTATACCATTTGGCTGATACGCCATTAGGCAGTTTTACCGTTTTGCCATCATAGCTGAACGAGTAGTCTTTAGGGGATACCGTTACATTCATGCGATTGAAAACAAAGTTTACACCATCACCACCCGCACCTACGCTTTTGAACATATCTCCAGCAACCATATGTTGTGGAGCATAGGCGGTTGTGAACCCGTCAAACTTCGCAAATGCCTTGCGAATGTTATCCAATTGTTGCTTGCTATAGTTCACATCAGCGAATGCAGTGATTCCTTGATCATTGTTGCCAGTCGCCTTCTGAACAGAGACAGCGACTTGTTGCAGCTGAGCTTGGCTCAGCTTATGATCCGGTGAGCTAAGTGTAACGTAGCGATCATCCAGTTGGAATGTGAGCATGCCCGTTTGATCTGGTGTGTACCATTTGGCGATGACGCCATTGGACAGTTTCACGTCTTTGCTCGTATAGCCGTCTGAATAATCTCTTGGAGACACATCCACTTTCATATGGTTGAAAACAAAGCTGACGCCATCGCCACCCGCACCTACACTTTTGAACGTGTCACCTGCGATCATCTGCTGAGGTGCATAAGCTGTCTCGAACCCATCGAACTGTGCAAAAGCCTTTTGAATGGCCTCTTTTTGTGCTGCGCTATACGTTACATTCGTTAGAGTTGATGGATTGCTTGTCGCTTGGCCAATAATGACCTGTCCTTTTTTGCCATCATAGGATACAGGTACATGCAACGCATCGGCAATCGCACGTACAGGCAGATAAGTGGAGTTGTTATAGGTAATTGGCGCAAGCTTGTTGCCATTGCCATCCGTTGGTGAGTAAGCCGCGCCATCAACATTAAAGCTGATTCCATGGTTAAGGTATGCAGAGATTTTTTCCAGCTGCGTTCCTGCGAATACGCCCGTTGCTCCTGTTAAAGTCATGCCCAGTACCATCATCGTTGCTACAGATTTCTTCATGTTTTTTTTCATCATATATCTCTCCTTCAAGTTGGGGTTTATTATGTTTTTATGGGCTCGCTGTCCCTTATGGCTTTATATTAAACCCCGAACATATCCAGAATAATTCTGAATTATCTCCAACTTGTAAACATGTGCATGTATATGGAAAATGTAGAACGAAACTTGAGGCTGCTCAACATGTTTGAACGTATTCTTTGCCGAATCGAAACATTTTAGTTAAAAAGATAGAGGATTAGTCCGCCAAAACCAAGTACTATCGCACCAACATATACATAGGAAAGTTTACTGAGGTTTTGCTTTGTACGGCGATCATATTCGGGATTACTGGTCTGATTGGCTTTGGAATTTCCGATGATCATGGTAGCAACACCTCCAAATAAGGCGATACCCACAATTAAAACATAAGGCAACCAGGTCATGAATTGACCTCCTTCACGAATAATATGATTCTCTTCATTGTACTTCAGGTTAACCTTTGATGTAAGCTTTAATTGAGAAATAAAGGGAAATGAAGTGCCTATCTTACAGAAGGTATATCGTCTCGGATAGGAAAGATCACTGCAATTTTATATTTTTTTAATCCTAAAAAACCTTGATACAACAGGCATTCGTGGCTTTCTTCACTGAAAGCTGCGATTTTTTTTGCCCACAGAGTGATCCAGAATAGAGAACCCTGCGTTACACCCTATGAAGACGACGACAAGGAAAGAAATTATACACAAAACATAATCGAGGAGTGAACACGTAATGAAAATGAAAATGAAAATGAAGAAGTTTATCGCACCTGTACTTAGCTTGACACTGTTGATGCCGGGGATCGCTGGAGCAGCTTCCGCACCACAGACACCGATGACAATGATGAAAGCATCCGTGAACACACCTGCAGCTGACCTGAGAGCGAACCTGGACCACCTGTTGTCCGAGCACTTTGCACTCGCAGTAACGGCAATGGCGAAAGCCTATGACGGAGCAAAAGATGCAGATGCAGCCTACAAAGCACTCGACCAGAATGCACTGGATATGCAACCGGCAATCGCTTCCCTATACGGTGACGCAGGTGCCAAAGAATTCGAACGCATCTTCCGCGCTCATAACAAATACACAGATGATCTGGTGAAAGCAACCAAAATGGGCAACCAGGCCGGCATCAAACAAGCACAGGCAAACATCAACGGTTTCGTGGATGAGTTCTCCACATTCCTGAGCACAGCTACCGAAGGTAAATTGCCAAAAGCAGCAGCCAAACAGGCGCTGCAAGTACATGAAGATCTCGTGCAAAAAGTATTCGATGAGTATGTAGCTGGAGATTATGCTGATGCATACAAGGCTTACCGTGAAGGTTTCAAAGAAATGTTCGACGTAAGTAAGGCACTCTCCACAGCCATTACTACACAAATGCCTGAGAAGTTCGAAAATACCAAAGCGGATACGAAAGCAGCTGATCTGAGATCTGCACTTAACCACTTGGCATCCGAGCACTTTGCGCTCTCGGCTCTGCAAATGCAAGAGGAATTCGATGGACGCACAGCAGCCTCCAACGCACTGGTTACAGCTGAAGCTGGAAACACAGCTGACTTCAAAGCAGCGATTGCTTCCGTTTACGGCAACGATGGTGCCAATGCATTCGAGAAAATTTGGGTAACCAACCACGTTAATGCACAAAGCGACTATGTAAAAGCCGTTAAAAACAACGATGCTACGGCTCGTGCAGCAGTAGAGAAACGTATTGATGGATTCACAACAGAGTTTGCTACATTCCTGGATTCGGCAACAGCTGGCAATCTGCCAAAAGCAGCAGGACAACAAGCCCTGACAACGCATGAGAATCAAGTACAAAACGTATTAAATCAATATGCAGCAGGCAACTATGATGCTTCTTACACAACGAATCGTGAAGGCTTCAAAGTGATGTTCGGTGTAGGTCAAGCCTTGGGTAACGCTATCGTGACTCAATTCAATGACAAATTCCAAGAGCCAACAACACCTGCACCAGCACCGGAAATGACAACAGTATGGATGCAACTGAACAGCAAAATGCTGAAAATTAACGACAAAACAACCAACATGGACACAACACCAGTACTTTGGAAAAACACAACATACATTCCACTGCGCTTCCTGAGTGAAGGTATTGGTGCAACAGTGAAATGGGACAAAAAAGCACAACAAGTAACGGTAATGGCTGGCGATGATACCCTTGAATTCTGGGTGAACAACAACGTTATGGAAGTGAACGGCGTGAAGAAAAATGTGGGATCAACTGTATTTGTAAACAAAGATGGACGTACGCAAGTACCCCTGCGTTTCATTGCTGAACTTCTGAACTGGGACGTGAAATGGGCACAAAAAGATGGTTCCATTACCCTGACTAAATCCATGTAATCCAACGTTTTTTATATGAATCAAACAAAAGAGCTGCCCCATACGGCAGCTTTTTTGCATTCACCCAAAAGTTCAAAAATTTGGTATAATCATCGAGTAATGACCTACATAACAGCTTGAATAGCCGATGGAGTCTAGAATGAGGTATGATATTTGGTATAAGGAAAATGAAAAGGGGGACAGAGGAATGAGTACATCATCAAAATCGGAGCGTCCAGCGAGAAATGTGGATACCCGGTTATTTGTTGCCTGGGCCGTTTCCGTTATTGCCACAGGGGGCAGTCTCTATTTCAGTGAGATCAAGGGCTTTCTTCCATGTGATCTGTGCTGGTACCAGCGCATATTCATGTATCCACTAACGATCTTGCTGGGCATTGCCTACTTTAAGGATGACGTGGGCATCACGAAATACGTGCTCCCACTTAGTTTCGTCGGTGGCGGCATTTCGTTATACCATGTAACGATCCAGCGTATTTTTTCGGCTACAGGTAATGCTGTGGCGTGCGGAAAGGTTCCATGTTATACCGACTATTTGAACTGGTTTGGATTTATCACCATTCCGCTATTGGCACTGATTGCCTTTATTATCATCATCGTGATGCTGTGGGGTATCGGCAAAACACCAAAATCTTCTTGATAAGAAAGGAAAGATGGTGATGAGCGGACAAGCTCGTTGGTTCACGCCCTTCCTGGTGCTGATCCTTTTGGTCGCTGGCTGCTCCTATGAGGAACAGTCTGCTTCCGGGGAGATGCCGGAGATGATCCGGGTGAAACTCATGATGCCGGATAAGGCGAAAGTGAATGAAGAGGTTGCCTTGCAGATCAAGCTGACACAGGGAGAACAGCCTGTAAATGATGCGGATCATGTACAGTTTCAGGTATGGAATGAACAGGATGAACCCGAAGCACCTTCAATCGATGAAGGAATGATGAGTGCCGAAGAGCTTGAATCTCGGGGAGCGACGAAGGCTGTATCTATAGGCGATGGTATATATGAAGTGAAGCATGTGTTTCAGGAACCCGGAGTGTACGTCGTGCAGGCGCATGTGACTTCAGGAGCGATGCATACCATGCCTCGAACAAAGGTAACCGTAGAATAGTCATTTGTGGTCACCCGATGAATATACCGTACAAGTGCATTCGGGCTGGATGTAGGGGATATTCACCGGGTGTTTCAAAGTGTTTCAATTGGCTTGCTTCATCCATTTTTCGTTCATATATTCAGCCTTGACCTTGAAGTATACTTCAAGGTTTATTCTTGATTCATCAAGGAATATTGGAGGATGAATAATGAGAATTTTAGAATGGATTTTGGTATTGGTAACCGTAGCTGCTACGGTACTTATGCTGGTGTTTCCGAAGCGCCGGGCAATGACAGTGGGGATACTCTCAGCTCTGGTCCTGGCAGTGCTTCTGCATGGCTTAATCAATTCATTTCGCGTGCAGATGATACCAACGTATCTTGTTGGACTTGTATTATTCATAACGTTAATCATTCAACGCATGAAATCATACCGCAGTGGCCGTTATGTTCAGAGCGCACAGAAATCCAACCGTCGTTCATGGATTAAGATGACGCTGGCATCGATTCTGGTTCTGGCTTTCAGTGCAGGTTCAATCATACTGACTTGGCTGTTACCTGCCTTTACGATGCCTGAACCAACCGGCACATTTGCGATTGGCACGTTCTCTCAATACCTGGTAGATGAATCTCGCGAAGAGACCAGAACATCCGAGGCAGGAGACAAGCGTGAACTTATGATTAATGTGTGGTACCCAGTAGATCAGAAGGCCGCCCAAGGGTTGCCGATAGAGCATTACCCCAGTGAGCTGGGAGAAGCGATCAGTCTGGTGTTTGGCATTCCGTCTCAGGTATTCAGTTATCTGGATACCATTCCAACACATGTGGTTCAAGGAGCTGAGATATCCGCCATCCAGAGCAAGTATCCGGTTTTGCTATTCTCGCCGGGTATCCGCTCAGCCCGCTTTCAGAGTATGACAATGATTGAGGAGCTGGTGAGCCACGGTTATATTGTGGTGGGTATAGATCACCCGTATACGTCAGCACGAGTGACATTTCCCGATGGACGTATAGTCTCCTATGAGGCCGACCCAGATTTTGCAACGTCAGAGGAATTGTATCAATATAATGTAGAAGGCATAGGTATCCGTGCAGCTGATGCAAGCTTTGTGCTTGATACGCTTACCCAGTGGAATTCACATGACCCGAATCAATTGCTCGAAGGCAAGCTTGATCTGGATCATGTGGGCATCATGGGACACTCTTATGGTGGGGCAACGACAGCGGAAGCACTGGCGCAGGATGAACGATTCCAAGCAGGGCTTAGCCTGGAAGGCGGATTCTGGGGAAAAGTATCCACGACAGCCCTGAAACAGCCGTTTATGTATATCATGTCGGGTGGAACGGCCAAAAGTTTCGATCCGAATGCTTCGTCCAAAGATAAAGTGTTTTACCCCGAGTTTGAGCCTGATCTTGATCGAGTGATGACGAGTAGTCTGAATGATACCTATTATCTGACGGTGGAGAATTTCTTCCATCAAAGCTTTACGGATATTTCATTAATTTCACCGAAACTATTTGCCAGAGGCATGACGCCAGAACATAATGTGGATATAACCAGATCCTATGCGCTGGCATTCTTTGACCGTTATCTGAAAGGGGAAGAGCAGCCATTGCTGCAAGGTTCTTCAGTGCAATTTCCCGAGGTCACCTATGATGCCACATATACTAAGATACGCAACGAACAAACACAATAAATCCGCAGAAGGGTGGAGGCGTAGGCATGGAAACCATGACAAGAGGAACTTTGGCCAAGCGTACCGGTGTGAGTATGGCAACTCTCCGTTATTATGAGGATAGCGGGATTCTGCCTGCTCCCCGTCGTTCCTCCAACGGATACCGGGTCTATACCGAGGATTATCTTGTCAAAATTAAGTTCATTAAGGATGCCCAGCTGCTGGGTTACTCCTTAAAGGAAATACAAGAGACCCTGCAACTGCTCAGCCAGGAAGATATGGAAAGTGATACGTTAAAAACACTCGTTTCTGACCGAATTGCTGATATTCAGAAGCATATCGATCACCTGGAACAGATGCAGATTCATCTGGCCAGATTGCTTAAGACGCCAGAAGAGGATATTCACAACTATATTCAGTCGTTCAGAGTGACAAAGAAAGAGCCGTAATCGCGGCTCTTTTCCTGTCTAGGAGAAAACAAGCGTTGGCTATCGAGCAGGGAATCGGAAGTTTTAAACGAATACATAGTGAAGTTTGCCAAAGCCAAAGTAAAGTGGTTATCGTAATTTCAATATTCCAATCATGAAATTTACACCAAAAGGAGTAACATTTTCTATGAGGGATTTACAAGATTTTGTATCCGATTACATCAAGGGAAAGAAACATCTGCATCTTGAGATTGGCATAATTACAAAGGGTGATATCGAATATCATTCGGTAGGCAATCCCCAAAAGAAGAGCAAGGCTGCTCCCGAACACAGATTGTTCGAAATCGGCTCTGTAACTAAGCTTTTTACATCGATCCTTCTATTAGAATTGGAACGTCAACAGCAGCTTTCCACGGATGACACGGTTGGCAAGTACATACACAACGGTAAAAATGATTATTTGAATAAGGTTACCTTAAAAAGTCTTGCTACGCATACCTCTGGATTACCTGGAATGGCTACAAACCTCTCTTCGAAGAAAAATCGATACAATCCGTTTTCAAATTATACGGAGGATGATTTACTTGCTTTTTTATCCGATGCTGACTTTACGGATCAGATGGGTCCATTTGAGTATTCCAATACCGGCGTGGGCTTACTGGGTTATATCCTATGTAAAGTATCAGGCAGTACATATGACGATCTGCTGAAAAAATATATCACAGGTCCATTAAAGATGACGGAGACAGCTGTTATGCTGAATGCAGAACAGAATGGCAGATTTGTAGATGGACATACCTCAACGGGGAAAAAGATGCCTCACTGGGATACCGGTGTACATGAAGGGGCAGGGGCGATCAAGTCATCTCTTCACGATATATGTTTATTTGTACAGGCCAATCTGAATGAAGATCATCCTCCAGCCGCTGCAATACAACAAAGTCACATGCCTGTAATGATTGGAGATTCGACCCATCATTACGCCTGGTTTAGTGATCATATCTCAGATCAGAATATTCTCTGGCATAACGGTAGCACATTTGGTTTCTCCAGTTATTTGGCTATAAATAAGCAACAGGGGATAGGCGTCGTATTATTGTCCAATTATTGTTTTGGATCAGCCTCCATTGTGGATGAGTATCTGGATGCAATATTCAAGTTTATAACTAAAAAAGACCTTTATCCACTCATGCCGCTGGACCCTGTGGGTAATAAAATTCTGGAAGCCATGATGCAGAGATAAAAAAACACCACGAACAAAGAGCACCTGAGAATGTACTTCGGGCGCTCTCTGTTCGAGGTGTTTTTTAGTTTTATCTTCATAATCTCAATCATGACATGCCCGCTTCACGCAGAAAATGGTGCACAATCTCCGTCTGATACTTGATACGGGTAGAGCGTTTCAGACTCCAGCAGGTCTCCACCGTAACAGAGCGGGCTTGCAATATTCTTGAAGCCGCTGTACGGGCAGATCCCGGTAACTCATGCTGCTTGAGGTTAAAATGACGATCACGAATCGCAATCGACCGATTCATCCGTTCGATAACTCTCCTGCAAGCCGGAATGGTGCGACTGCCGGGATTGGTAATCAGCGTCTGTCCAAGCACTCGCGAACTAAGCTGGGAAAGTCCGTTGGCTTCATGCAGATCGAGCCACCAGTCGGCCCGATGTTCACGCGCCAGCTGAAAAACTGCCGCTGCCAATGGATGCTTGGCCTTGCCCGACATACGGCGTGGAAACGTACGATTCAGATCTGGCTTACCTCTGATTTTCTTTGCGTAGGCTTTCTGATTCACGCGTGGCACGATAATCAGCAGCCCTCGCTGAATGACACGACGACCCGTCGCACAATCATCTGCGAGCTTTTGTGCAGCGGCCATACTCGCCGTTTCATTCCCGTGAACCCCGGATGTAATGAACATCACTGGTCCTGGCATCATGCCACGTACGATGTAATAGGGAGTGGCGTGTGCGCTGGATGCTGCCAGTACATGTTTGGTCACAAGCATGACGCTTCACCTCCGTTATTACAGTACGCCATGTCCCTCTTTCATGTAACGGCGTAAGAACAGGTCTTCATCCTATTTCCTCACAAAATGGGCCGACTAATACACCCGATGAATGATATCTTCAAAATCGGGTTCTTTCATCTCTAGATCTTCAATCTCACCCCAGTGCTCCAACTGTTTCAGAATGTCCATTGTGCTCCATTCCTTCCGGTTCACTTCGACGGTGACAATCTGTCCTTCCACTCCTGTAATCTGTATCGCGGACGACACAACATCCGGGATGTGAAACGATCCTCGGTACGTTACCCGAATCAGCGTAGGTAGTCCGATGGTTTCGCGAAGTGACGAAATCGTGCCGTCATAGGTCAGTTGACCATGGTTAATCACCATGACCCGACTGCATAACTGCTCAATGTCGTCCATGTCATGTGTAGTCAGCAAAATCGTTTTGCCAAACGTTTCATTTAATGTACGTAGAAATTGGCGAATGTTCCGCTTCGCGTTCACATCCAGTCCAATCGTCGGTTCATCGAGAAAAAGCAGTTCCGGATCATGCAGCATAGAAGCTGCGAGATCCGCACGCATGCGTTGTCCAAGCGAAAGCTTCCGGACAGGCGTGGCCCAGAACGATTCAAGGTCCAGCAGCTCGGCGAACTGGGACAGCCGTTTCTTTTTATCCTCGGCACGGACGCCGTACATCTCGGCCAGAATATCATACGAATCCTTCACGGGCAGATCCCACCAGAGCTGGCTGCGCTGTCCAAACACGACGCCCAGTCGACCGACGGTTCTGCGCCTGTCCTGATGCGGGTTCATACCGCCAAGCCGTACCTCGCCCGAGGTTGGGTGCAGGATACCTGTCAGCATTTTGATCGTGGTAGACTTACCAGCCCCGTTCGGACCGATGTAGCCCACAAACTCCCCTGGGCCGATATCAAAACTGATATCGCGGACCGCTTCCTTGGACACATATTCACGTGAAAATAACGTACGTAACCCGGAGAAACGTCCTTCGCGAATAACAGGAGTTTTGAATTCCTTTTGCAGATGCCGTGCTGTGATCATGTTCATGATTCGTTTCGCCTCCTTAGCTACCTGTACTTTGATATTTGGTCATGCCGAATTGCCAGAAACGCAGACTTGCAGCCAAGCTCAGTACGGCTACCGCCGCAACAGCAACTAGAACCCACGCTCCTCCTTCACCCCGCAGCAGGTAGAGTGACGGGATGTAGTTGACGAATCCCACTGGAATCACCGTTAGCAGAATGCCGGACATCCATTTGGGATATAACGTTAGCGGATATTGGGCAGCCGTTCGTGCTGCATCTTCTGTGATCGTCTGTAATTCCTCGATGCGTGTGGTCCAGAATCCGAGTGTGGCGGTAGCGAGTCCGATGGAAAAGAGAATCACTGCCCCCGTCAGGATGATGAACAGGGAGAAAGGAATGGCAGTCCAGCCGATCTGTCCGCTCTGCATCATGCCTGCCAGAGACCAGCAGAGAATAAACCCGCCTTGCAAGACTTCTCCAGCCATGATGCGGAAGTTTTGTGGAAGCAGTGCCAGCAATACGGGCATGGGACGGGTTAACAGTTGATCAAGCTCACCACCCACCAAATATTTTTCCAGATGGTGAACCTCGTTTCCGAATGTGCGGTACAGTGTTTTGGATAACGTCATGATGGCGAAAAGATAACCAATTTCATGGAGGGACCAGCCTTTAATCGCTCCAAATTTGTGCAGCACCAGAGCAACCATCAGAAACTCGGAGATCTGAATTAGAGCGGCCAGTACGGACGCCATAATGAAATTGAACTTGTATTGCATCCGGCTGCGGATGCTTGTTCGAATGAGCATTTTATATAAATTGAACCAGGAAGTTCGTTTCATCCGCCCTGCACCTCCACTTTACGACGTAACACTTGGGTGATCGCAAGACAGATCAACGTCATGAAGACACACCAAAGCAAGGTTCCCCATAGCAAGGAGCCATCTTCGAAACCAAGGTAGATTCGGGTAGGTACATAGAGCAGGAAAGGGTAGGGTGACAGCCAGGCCAGTTGTTCCAGCCAGTCCGGCAACCATTCCAGCGGAATGAAGAAACCAGCCAGCAGATTCATCATGGCGTGATTGCCCCAGTGAAGCCAGGAAGATTCCGTGGTCCACATCGACGTAGCACCAATGATGTAGTTCATGCAGATGGACAAGTATGCGGCGCCGGCAAGACCAAGTGCGGCATAGAACAGTGTTGAAACGTCTGAGGGCCAATGCAGGGAAAAGACAATGGAGAAGAGCAGGTAGATCGGAATACTTTTGTACACGAACTGGTAGGCGATCTGCCCCCATTCGCGAGCCAACAGGTGGGTGAACAGGTGAACAGGCCTCATGAGATCCAGTGCGATCTGCCCTGTCCTGACGGATAGGGGAATACCCAGTCCATTCGTGAGAAAACCCGAGATCCAGAGAGAGGATTGGGTGAACGCAATGTAACTGATCATCCCCTGTGTTCCGTATTCCCCGAGCGTATGGTCGGCCCCGATGCCGATCCAGAGGCAGGCGTACATGTAACCAAACATGGCGCTTGCCAGGTTATGTACCATGTGTGCCCCGCGGTATTGCAGATTCCGGGAGTAGGCTTTGGAAGCCAGAGTGAAATAAAGCATGTGACACCTCCGATAAGTGGATTGAACGGCGTTTCCGTTCACTTCAGTCAAGGCGAAAAAAGAGAGAAGGACAACAGCATACCAATTTATTCCTTCACAGGCAAGACATTTTTTTAGCTATAAATGGAATTAATAGGGTTGTTCATGATTGCGCCACAAGACAACGGTCTGTCCGTTCCTTTATAATTGAGAGGTAGTATCGCAAACGTTTACAATGTGAAATATTCAAATTTTAAATAAACCGCCGGGCTTGTGCCTGACGATTGAGGATACAGAACGAACAATCCGGCAAGAGAGAAGGATGTCATGAAGAAAATTGCATGGGTCACCGATAGTACCAGTACACTGGATCCCGTTTTTGCGGAGCAAAATCATATCTACATCGTACCGCTGCGCATCGTATTTGGAGAAGAATGTTACCGGGAAACCGATGACATTACATCTGAAACGTTCTATGAAAAACTTGCGGAGGCTTCACGTGCGAGCAGTTCGCAGCCACCCATTGGCGAGTTCATTGAACTATATGAGTCGCTCAAAGACAAGTACGATGAGATTATTACGATTCATTGCTCTACTGCACTGAGCGGAACGCTGCATACGTCCATGCAGGCTGCAGAGATTGCAGGAGTGACGGTGACCGCAATTGATTCAAAGGCAGGTGCCTATCCTCACCGTGAGATGATTATGCAAGGACTGGAATGGCAGAAGCAGGGATGTTCGGCTGCCGAGATCAAAGTAAATATTGAACAGATGATTGATAACATGTCCTTTTACCTCATACCGGCCAGTCTTCAGCATCTTCACCGCAGTGGGCGGGTGTCGGGCACACAGCTGATCATCAGTCAACTGCTCAAGATCCATCTGTTGCTACGATTTGAAGAGGGCAAAGTGGTTGTGAATGAGAAGATTCGCACGTTCAAGCGGACGAAAGAGCGTATGCTGGATATGCTCAAACTGGATGTGGAGAAAGTAAAGCATGTGTGCATTATGCATGCGAATAATCAGGAAGAAGCCGTCACAATCAAAAAGCAGATTGCAGATCTATTGCCTAGAATAAAGACCGAAATCATGCCGTTTATCCCTGTGGTGAGTATCCATGCAGGTGCAGGAACCATTGGGCTGTGCTGGATACACAGTGAGAACGGATACAGAGACTAGACGTATAAGCACTCATCTATAAACGCTCATAGACCTGGCAGGAAACACACTTTATACCAAAGTGGTGCTCCTGTCAGGTTTTTTCGTATGTCATTGCCAATTCAAACAAACTGTGAGGTAATAAAGAAAAATGTTCATGTTGGAGGGAATCCTGTGTCAAGTCACCGCTTGTTGCTTGTTGAAGATGATCATTCAATTAGTGAGATGGTCGGGCCATATTTGGAAAAAGAGGGCTACGACGTCACGTATGCATATGACGGATTAGAGGCAGAACGTCAGTTCAGTCAGTCACAACCGGGGTATGATCTGGTTATTCTGGACCTGATGCTGCCTCGCAAGAGTGGGATGGATGTGCTGCAAACCATTCGGGCAGTCAGTTTGGTGCCTGTGCTCATTCTGTCTGCGAAGGATGGGGAGGTGGACAAAGCGCTGGGTCTGGGCTTCGGCGCTGATGATTATCTGAGCAAACCCTTCTCATTAATCGAGTTGACTGCCCGTATTAAAGCTGCGATTCGCCGCGCCAATTATACCGCTCAACCTGTGGCTGAAGTGGCTAAAGATCAGCGTATTCACCTCGGCGGACTTGTGGTCGACATGGAGACATACGAGGTGGAACGAGAAGGTATATCCGTCAAGCTGACGTCCAAGGAATTTGGCATTCTGAAGCTATTGGTTACTCATCCCGGCAAAGTGTTCACCAAGGCTCAGATCTACGCTTCGGTCTGGAACGATCATTATTATGGAGACGAAAATATCATTAACGTACATATGCGCCGTCTAAGAGAAAAACTAGAGGCGGACCCTTCGGCTCCCCAGTATATCAAGACACTCTGGGGCATCGGATATAAGCTGGAGGCGGAGCAGGCATGACACTGATTTTTGCCAGTACAACAGTTATTCTAGTCATTGTGGTCATTGGAATGTGGATGAGATTGCGGAAACGCAGCCAACACCTGTCTTATATTCACGAGAAAATATCCGCTATTTTGGATCAAGGCACCTTTGAGCGCTTGCTTGTATTCAACAGTGATGATCAAGTTAGCCAGCTTCTGAAAGACATGAACCAGCTGCTGGATCATGCGCACCGCGCGAAGGCCGGTTATGCGAACCAGGAGAAGGAGATGCGCAATATGCTCTCCAACATCTCCCATGATCTGAAAACGCCGCTTACGGTTGTGCTGGGCTATAGTGAGACCTTGCTGCACAGTCCATCACTGACCGATCAGGAACGAAAGATTATGACGGAGAAAATACAAGATAAGGCGCAGGAAGTGCTGCGTTTGATTCATTCCTTTTTCGATCTGGCGAAGCTGGAATCTGGAGACACGGAACTGGTGCTTAGTCGAGTTAATATAAGCGAATTATGCCGGTTGAAGATGATCTCCTTTTATGAAATGTTGACCAATCTCGGGTTGCATGTGGAGCTGGATATACCTGATGATGATATCTTCGTGCAAGGAAATGAAGAAGCACTGGACCGTGTGCTGGATAATCTCATGACCAATGGGATGAAATATGGGGCAGAGGGTAAGGTGCTGGGGCTAACGCTCGAACATACGACAGGTGGACCTGTGACGCTACAAATCTGGGACCAAGGGAAGGGAATTCCCGAAAGTGAGCATAGTCGTGTGTTCGAACGCATGTATACACTGGAGGATTCCCGCAATCGACTCTATCAGGGCAGCGGCCTTGGTCTGACCATCACGAAGCGGCTAGTGGAGCGGATGGGTGGAAGTATTCATTTACATAGTGTGCCACATCAACGGACTGTATTTTCGGTTACCTTAAAGGCCAGGTAGAGCCTGTTTTGGCATTTTCGGTCAAGCTTAAGGTTTTTGTAAGATTTGATTAATAAAAAAGCAGACTTTTCTCTTTACAATACAGATATAGGAACCCGGACAGGGTACGTAAAGGAGAACAAGACGATGAATTATATCGCACGAACGATAGATGTGACCAAAGTATATGAAGGGGTCGAAGTTGTATCCAACGTCAATATGAGTATTAAGCAAGGTGAGATCTATGGGTTTCTCGGTCCGAATGGTGCAGGCAAAACAACCATCATGAAGATGCTGACCAATCTGGTTAAACCAACAACAGGAGAGATTGAACTGTTTGGGGAGAAGCTTACACCTACATCCTATGAAGTGTTGAAACGAATGGGCAGCATTATTGAATATCCTTTTTTCTACGATAGACTGTCTGCTCGCGAGAATCTGGAACTTCACTGTGAGTACATGGGGTTTCACAACAAAAAGATTATTGACAACACGATGGAAACGGTAGGGCTGAAGGATACGGGCAAGAAACCGGTCAAGGACTTCTCCCTGGGTATGAAGCAGAGGCTGGGATTGGCTCGCGCACTCATAACCACACCCGAACTGCTCATTCTGGATGAACCGATCAACGGATTGGATCCGGTAGGAATCCGGGAGATGCGAGATTTGTTCAAGCGCCTTAGCAATGAGTATCGCATTACCCTGTTGGTCTCTAGTCACATTCTTGGCGAGATAGAGCAAATTGCTGACACGGTTGGTGTCATTCGCGGCGGTCGCTTGGTGGAGGAAGTATCGATGGAGAGCATTCGTGGAAGTCAAAATGAGTACATTGAGTTACAGGCGGTAGATATCCGCAAAGCGACTTATGTCATTGAACACCAGCTTGGTTTGAGTAATTATAAACTGGTCGATGACCAAACGTTACGCATCTATGATCCGGGAATCATTCCATCGGAATTGAACACCAAGCTGATCCAACACGGCATCGAGATCGAATCGATATCCAAACGGGCTCATTCCCTGGAAGAACACTTCATGAAGCTGATAAAAGGGGATGAAGACGTTGCTTAAATTGATCAGGCTTGAGATGCGGAAGCACCGCTTTGCACGAAATTTTGCAGGTGCAGGTATTGCCAATATAGGTGTTCTTCTTTTTCTAATTATGATTGGATTTGTGGATATGGGAGCAGAAGATTATGCCTATGCCAGTTACCAGACCGCCTTTATGATTATCGATACGTTTGTGAGAGCGACCTTTATCATATTTGCAGGAGCTTTATTATCCAAGCTGGTGATCAGTGAGTATCGAAATAAAACCATGAACGTCATGTTTACCTATCCCATCCAGCGTCATAAAATCATCGCTGCCAAATTGATTATCGTGTTTGGTTTTACATTTGTGATGATTATGGTTACCGATTTGTTGATGGGTTCACTGCTGCTATTTGTTAATCATGTCTACTCCTTCATTCCCGGATCATTGACGAATCAGGATATATTGGGACTTCTGGTGAAGTACAGTATGAGTTCTTTATCGGCTGCGTGTATGGCACTTATTCCCTTATTCTTCGGTATGCGTAAGCATTCAGTTACAGCGACAATGATCTCTTCCATTTTGCTAGTTTTGATCGTCTGCTCCGGATTTAACGGTTCGGAAGTTTCCATTCATTCGCTTATTGTTATCCCGCTGACCCTTGGAGCTGTAGGTATATGGATTGCTTCGATGTCCATGGTTCGTCTGGAGACCAAAGATGTGAACTGAATCATTCGGAAAACCATGCTCTGTATGGCTTCAGATGCCATTGACATCCGCTCGTACAAGGGATAGGATAATGTCAACTGAGACACAAAGGAGAATGCAACTACCATGACGATTCCAAAAACATTAACAATAGCTGGTTCGGACACGAGCGGCGGTGCAGGGATTCAAGCTGATTTGAAAACTTTTCAGGAGCTGGGTGTGTATGGCATGACCGTACTGACTACAGTTGTGGCAATGGAACCCGATACATGGGATCACCAGGTCTTTCCTGTGGAATTAAATGTAGTTGAAGCACAGCTTCGTACTGTTCTTGATGGCATCGGTTTTGATGCAATGAAGACAGGTATGCTCGGTTCTGTAGATATTATTGAACTGGTAGCGAAGCATATTCGCCGCAGTGGTCTGCCACAGATCGTGATCGATCCGGTAATGGTCTGCAAAGGTACGGACGAAGTACTGCAACCGGAAAATACGGAAGCAATGATCGAATTCCTGTTGCCAGGTGCCGATCTGGTTACACCTAATCTGTTCGAAGCATCCCAACTGGCGAAGAGTGGACCGATTCGCTCCAAAGAACAGATGGAAGCAGCGGCAGCAACAATTCATGCCCATGGCTCGAAGCATGTTCTGATCAAGGACAGAGGTGTAATTAGCCCGGGTAAAGCAATGGATCTACTCTATGATGGAACCAACTACGAATGGTTTGAAGCCGATGTTGTCGGCTCCGGGTATACGCATGGTGCGGGCTGCACGACGTCTGCGGCGATTACCGCAGGATTGGCTCGTGGTCTTTCAGTGAAAGAGGCTGTTCGTGAAGGTAAAGCCTTCGTGACCAAAGCGATTGCCGGCGGATTCCCGCTGAACCGTTTTGTTGGTCCGACACTGCATGTGGCACACCGTCTGGAGCACCAACGCTAAGTGTTACCAGTGAGCGTGTAGTAGCGCATCACTTCTGGATAACACACTTCGATTTCATTTAAGTAGCTGTCAATGAGCAGGAGATTGCTCGTTGACGGCTTCTTTTTTGTGCGAATTTTGATAAAAATTAGTAACTTTTGGCTTATATTAATCGTATATATCATGGGGTTCATTCCAAAAGATGTCTGGACACATGAACGACACATGGAATAGGTATGTTATCATCAGAAATCTAAAAAGGAGAGTCGGCCATGATCAGAACAGTGCTTCTGGTGGAAGATGAAAGCCGCATTCGTGAGATTGTGGCCGATTATTTCATAAAAGAACAATGGAACGTCATAGAAGCAGAACATGGAGTACAGGCACTGGAACTGTTGGCTCTGCATGAGGTGGATCTGGTTATTCTGGATGTTTTGATGCCTGAAATGGATGGATGGACATTATGCGGGCATATTCGCTCCCAATCCACCGTACCTATTATCATGCTGACTGCACGGTCCGAGGATGACGATAAAATTCATGGATTCCAGCTGGGCGTAGATGATTATGTCACGAAGCCATTCAGTCCACGTGTGCTGGTTGCACGTGCAGAGACATTAATGAAGCGAGTTGAAGGTTCATTTGGACGAGAGCAGGGCGTGATTCGCTTCGGACAGGTAACCCTTGATCCATGGGCTCGACGACTGGAGAAGGACGGCATTGAAGTGGAGCTTGCACCAAAGGAGTATGATCTGTTGCTCTATTTGGTACGAAATGCAGGCATTGTATTGTCCCGGGATGCCATCCTGAATCGGATCTGGGGATTTGATTTTGAAGGGGACTCACGTGTTGTGGATACTCACATCAAGAAGTTGCGCAGCAAATTAGGTGATGAAGCCAAGTGTATTCGGACTGTAATTGGCACCGGATATCGTTTCGAGGCAGAAGCATGAGAAGAAATGGCGTAACGATGAAGCTTTTTCTGGTCATGGCAGGATGTCTGGTACTTTTATACGGAACGACGGTTTTTGCCCAGTTGGTCTGGTTTCCCGATTTTTATCAGCATCAGAAGGTCAGCAGTATGAAGAAAAAGCTGTCCAAGTTCGAACAGCAATATTCCAATGGGCATTGGAGTGATTTGCAACTAGCCAAGGAGACCGGGAAATTCATGCGTCAGAATCAGTCGCATCTGGTCATTCTGACGAATACCGGAAGACTGGTTAATGATCCGTTCCACATTACGCTGCTTCAGGAGGACGGGAGTCACGTGAAGGTGTCCTTATCCTTGTTTATCAATAGTGAGAATGCAGGCTGGATTACATCCCATCTGAAATATGGGCAGGAACTGACGGTGAGAGGTCCGGCCAGCGGGTCCATGGTCTACCCATTCAAAATCCAGGATGCCACTTCTGCTGCATGGGGAACAGAAAGCTTTCAGGAATCGATTGAACCGGTAAAGGAATGGTCAGGCGTATTGACCGAGGTCGTTCTTCCCAATCTGGCAACGTGGAGTCAGAGACAGGGACTGCTGGTGCAGGCACTGGATAGCCGGTTCCCTTTGTCCACCGAAGACCAACTTGCCTTGGCGAATGGCAAAATGCTTAATGAAGAATGGACGGATAGCTGGAGTGGTGTTCGAAATGTGATCACCATTGCTCCAGTACATCGTTCCGGACCCGAGCAACAACTGATCTTCTCGCTTACCTCTCTACAGGAGATGAGGGAAGCGAACGAGGCAACACGTTTGTTCTATGCGTATTTTGGCATTGGCGCATTTATATTGATTCTGTTACTGGCACTGCTGCTGTCCCGAATTGTAACGAAGCCGCTGCTGGCCCTGAACCATGTCGCCAAGAAAATGTCTACACTGGATTTCACGGTGAAATCACCCATCCGGCGTAATGACGAAATCGGCAGTCTGTCCAATAGTCTGAATGCATTATCGGGAACCTTGGGTCAGACACTGGAAGAGCTGAGGCAGGCCAACACGCAGATGCGTACAGATATGGAAATGAAGCAGCAGATTGAACAGCGTCAACGCAAATTTTTTGCCGACGCATCGCATGAACTCAAGACACCAATTAGCATTATCAAGGGTTATTCCGAAGGGCTGAAGGATGGCGTGAGTGAAAGCAAGCGTGAGCGTTACATTGAGATCATTGCCGATGAGACCATCAAAATGGAAACGATGGTTGAAGAGATGCTGGATCTGGTGCGACTGGAATCTTCAGCGGTTCAGTTGAATACAGATGCTGTTGCACTGGCTGACATGATTGAAGATATCGCCGGCCGTCTGGGTCCGCAGCTGAAGGACAAAGGATTGGATGTGGTGCTTGTATCCACAACAGAGCAGACGGTGGAAGGTGACCGGAGCAAGCTGGAGCAAGTTATTTTCAATATCATGATGAATGCTATACGTCATGCGATACCACATACCGATATAACTATTGAGATCAGCAGACGTGACGGTCTGGTTCACATTTCCATTGAGAACAAGGGCGAGCAGATTGCTGAAGCTGAGCGGCAGTATATATGGGAGAGGTTCTATCGGGTAGAGCGCTCGCGTAATCGCAAAATGGGGGGAACCGGGCTCGGTCTGGCCATTGCGAAGCAGATTCTGGATCTGCACGGGTGCAGTTATGGAGTGGAGAATACACCGGATGGAGTCCGTTTTTATATTATTTTTCCTAAAGCCTAGTACGAAAGGGAGTCAAATCTTATGAAGTCTTTACCATCGATTTTAACCTTGGGGAATCTGAGTTCAGGCATGCTGGCAGTCATTATGGCTATTCATGGTGAATTCGCCCTGGCTGTGATGATGATATGGGTAGCGATGTTCTTTGATCTGTTTGACGGGTTTGCGGCCCGCAAATTGCATTGTGAGGGTGAGTTCGGCAAAGCCCTGGATTCGCTCGCGGATGTGGTTTCATTCGGAACAGCTCCTGTGCTGATTCTGTACCTGAACTCCATGAATGAAGTGAGTGTGCTGGGAATGGCACTGACCGCATTGTTTCCGGTTTGCGGTGCATTGCGTCTGGCTCGTTATAACTGTCAGAAGACAGCAAGCAGTGGTTTTGTCGGGATGCCGATTACATTTGCAGGGGGGCTGATGTCCTTTTTCGCGCTTTGGAGTCCTTATTTCACGCATGGTGTAGCTTATCTTGTCATTATTGTACTATCCGGTCTCATGGTGAGCCAAATCCGATTCCCATCACTAAAACAAGTGCTAGCCTCTCATGAGAAGGATATTGTGGAACCGAAATAAGGAGCGAGTCAGTATGGAATTTGCAAAAGAATTTATTGGTCAATATGGATATTTCGCAATATACGGACTACTGGCTCTTGGTGTCATTGGCATGCCGATTCCGGATGAGGTGATGATGACGTTTGTCGGATATCTCGCCTCCATCTCGGTATTGAATTACTCCGTATCCATCGCCGTCAGTTTCGGTGGCGCATTTACCGGGGGGCTGCTCAGCTATATGATCGGCAAGAAAGCGGGCAGGCCGCTGGTTGAAAAATACGGCAAGTGGGTCGGCGTCAATGCTAAACGATTCAGCAGGGTGGAGTCGTGGTTCCTCAAATATGGATATTGGTCCATCATCCTCGGTTACTTCATTCCAGGCATTCGTCATCTGATGTGCTGTTTCTCGGGGATTAGCAAAATGGCAATGGGCAGGTATGTTCTCGTATCAGGCATTGGTGCATTTGTATGGTGTGTTGTCTTTATCTCGATTGGCTTTTATGTCGGTGTGTTAACTTAAAATGGGACAGCCTGTTGCAACAACAGGCAAAGATGGAAGACCTCTTGAGTGTAAGGTGGTCTTTTTTTGTTTTTCTATATTGGTCGGAGACCTCATTTTAAGTGATTTAATCGACTACAAGTAATTTATCCTTGGAGCTGTAGGCTAGCCCGCAAGCTATTTCAAGTAAATTCAAGCTCAGAGCTATTCCTCCGTTTTAAATCTCCATGTAACTCGTTATTGACGCAAGTATCTGACGCTCTAGTAGCTAAAGTGGTTCGCAATTAGGTTTAATAGTAGTAACTCCAAAAGTTTCAAAGTCATCGTCAAAATTCTAACGAACTCAGGTGAGCTTATTATCGAGATAAGAGGCATGTTGGAATTCTAACGAATCTCAGTAATCTTATTTCACGAAAAGGCCCGGAAAAGTGCTCTGATCTACTCCATATCATCACAATAAGGTGTCCTGAGTTCGTTAAAAAATGGATATGTACGATATCGGCGAAATAGAGTGTCTCATGTTCGTAAGATATACGTTCGATATCGTTGAGCGCCACTAGCGACATGTAATACGTGTTGATCAATCAGGCTGTGAAGAACTCGTCGAGCATGCTGATCCGTGATTCGCAGGTGTGTTGCTAGTTCCGAGGGGGCGAATGGACGGATGATGCGTCTGGCATAACGTATAGTCTCGGCTTCAAGCCAATTTAAGGATGTGGGAACGTCCGTAGCAATGAATTTTCCCATAAAAGAGAGCACAAGCTGTTGGCACCGTTTCGGTTCGTCTTTAATGGAGAGATAAGCGATCGGCAGAAAAATCCAATCATCAAGCGTTAGCAGACAATGCCGCCAGCATAAATCTTTAAAACGCCGTACGTCCAGATCACGGGCATGCGGCCCGTATCCCTGAATCTCAATACCTCCTTTAACGCCGTTACCTGGCATATATGCTAGATCCAGATACCGATAGCCGTTATGAAAGTCACGAACCTCCCATTCGGGTTGCAGATGGTTAAAGCTTTTCATCACTGGAAACCAAACGGAACGCAAAAATTCCAATGTGCCATGTTCAAGTCCATTTTCTATTCTGGAAATCACTCTGGGGTTCGTTTCCTTCTCCATAAGGGAGTGCATCCACACTTCGTAAGCCTCATCAAAATCAATACTCATCGTCTTCATCTCCTCTAAAAATAAAATAAAACGAATGTGAACAGGGATACAGGTCGTCATCCGAAAATACAAAAAGCCGCTCTGACCATTTCCAACCTTCGTGTTGAAGGAGAGAATGGATCAAAGCGGCGTGTGCTTCACGACCAATATATTGCATTTCTAAGCCAAGTATAGCTTTAAATACAGAATAATTTCAATACTTTCAATTAACTATAGTTACCCATTTAAATGAGATTCTTCAATTCCTCTTTCGACTCGCTTTTCACCCTTTTTACGTGCAAAGGTTATTTTGAGCAGGGGTGGCGTAACCAAGGTGGTGATGATGACCATGATCACAACGCTGGTAAAGTACTCCGAATCAAGCAAGCCCGAAGCAAGTCCCGTGGATGCGATAATTAGAGCAACTTCCCCTCTGGAGATCATGCCTGCCCCAATAGCAATAGAAGAGGAACGATCAAATCCGGTCAGCCGTGCACCAGCTCCACCACCAATCATCTTAGTGACAATGGCAATGAGACTGATGACGATAATAAACCAAATCTGTGAACCGACACCATCAAAGGTCACATTTAATCCGATACTAACAAAGAATACCGGGACAAAAATCCCGTAAGCAATCGGCTCGATTTTAGTTTCAACCTCATGTTTGAAGTTAGTCTGGGAGATGGCGATTCCTGCTGCAAAAGCACCGATAATACCCGCAACACCCATCCACTCGGCAAAGTAGGAAAAGAGAAAACAGATAATGAGTCCGGTCGTAATCACGGTCTCGGTGACCCGCAGTGGAGCCATCCATTTCATGATCCGTGGCACGAGCCACCAGCCTGCTGCAACGATGATTACGAAGAACAGAAGTTTCTTGCCAATCAACCATCCAATAGAGATATCTCCAGCACCTGTGCCGAGCAAGCTCATCATAACAGCGAGCAGAACCACGACGAGCACATCATCCACAACGGCTGCGCCCAGAATCGTAGTACCTTCACGTGAACTCAGCTGATTCATGTCCTTCAAAGTCTGCACAGAGATACTTACTGAAGTCGCACAGAACAGTAGTCCGAAGAAAAGCGCGTGTGTCTGCGACATGCCGAAAGCTAAGGCCGAACCATATCCCCCGACAAAAGGTAAAATAACACCACCGACGGCTACAGCAAAGGCAGCCTTCCAGTTTTTCTTCAATTGCTCCAGATCGGTTTCTAGTCCGGCGATGAACATCAACAACAGTACCCCGATCTCGGCCATATAATGAACGAAATCCGTCTTTTCCACCCAACCAAGCAGTGCAGGTCCGAGGATAACACCGACAATCAATTTCCCCAATACCGAAGGTTGACCCAGTCTCACGGACAGATCTCCGGCAAGTTTGGTAAAGATCAAAATAAGTGCAAGAACCAAAACAAATTCCATAGGTGTACTCCTCTCCGGCAGTAGCGTCAATAGGTTAACCTGTCCAAGGGTGAAGCAGCCCATCCAAGCTTTAAACCAAAAAAAGCATGGAACCACTTCAAAAAGTGCCATTCCATGCCTAGAAAAAAACAAAGAGGGGCCCTTGGTGACAGGCTCCTCCGTTTTGAACGCGTATGTGATTAATTGCGTTAATTATACCACAAATGAAGGATTCGGTAAATGGGAGCCGGATTGGATTTGATTGAAAATGGCCGCAAAGGGGCATTTTATAGGGGAGTGCAGCGGTTTTTGTTCAGAGTGTTGTCACTTAACAGCCCGGAATTGCCGAGATATAATGATATAGAACATAGAAGTTAGGATATGAGGAGGATTTTGCATTGGGCAAAAATAACAAAGGGGAACCGAACATCCCGTCCCCGACGAGCAATAAAAATTTCGCAGGCATCATTATCACGATTTCCATTCTTGCTAATGTCATTATTTTATTATTGTTCTTCGCACCGTCTATTGGTTACAAAGGTGATGTAACCTTTGATATTACGGTGTTACCGCGGTTTAATGCCGTGTTTAACAGCTTTACCTTCATCTTCTTGCTCGCAGCGCTTATTGCTATTATCAAGCGGAATGTGAAGCTGCACAAACGATTTATTCTTGCTGCATTCTCAACAACGTTGTTATTCCTCGTGACATATCTGACGTTTCATTACCTTTCTCCAGAGACGTCCAAATACGGCGGCGAGGGCATCATTCGTTCCATTTATTTCTTCATCCTGATCACCCATAGTATACTGGCAGCCCTCATTGTTCCATTGGCGTTGTTCACACTCGTGTGGGGTTGGACGAATCAATTGAAGAAACACCGCAAAATTGCACGTTGGACTATGCCAATCTGGCTGTATGTCAGCTCCACAGGTGTCGTGGTATACCTGATGATGGCACCATATTATTAATGTTATGAACGTTTCACTGTGCTAAGTCGTTTGACTTGCGGGTAATGTTTCCATGGAAGGAGGTTCACGCTTATGTACAGAGTTGTTTTGATTCGCCATGGACAGAGCATGTGGAATGTGGAGAATCGATTTACCGGTTGGACAGATGTGGATCTGACGACGGATGGTTACGCAGAAGCTCGTAAAGCAGGGAAGATCATGAAGGAACAGGGGTTTGATTTTGATTACGCCTATGCATCCGTGCTGAAACGTTCTATTCGAACACTCGATATTGCGCTGGATGAGATGGACCTCATGTGGATTCCCATTACGAAGACCTGGAAGCTGAATGAACGCCATTATGGTGCACTGCAAGGACTGAACAAACAGCAGACTGCCTTGAAGTATGGGGAAGACCAAGTGAAGGAATGGAGACGCTCCGTTAGCGTATCTCCCCCTGCATTGGACGCAACCGATGATCGATATGTGCAGGATCTGGACAAGTACAAGCGGCTCGGGTGCACGATCCCGTTTACGGAGAATCTGATGGATACATCGAAGCGTGTGCTGGATTACTGGAATGCGGAGATTAAACCGATGGTGTCGGCTGGCAAAAGAGTGCTGATCTCTGCGCATGGTAACACGCTCCGTTCACTCGTCATGCATCTGGACCAACTGTCCGAAGCAGACGTGATGGCGCTCAACATTCCGACAGGCATTCCGCTTGTCTATGAGTTGGATGAAGATCTGCATCCCATCGGTCACTTCTATCTGACCGCGGATGGTTCGACCTACAAACATGAAGAAATGACCCATGTGGCAACGCCGTCCGATTAATGGACATGGACGATTGGAAGATGACCGCTGAATTGAATTCGGAGGTCATCTTTTTTTTGCGCGATCAAGCTTGTACTTCGTTTCGTTTTGCTCCCAGAGGGTAATTGTCAAACAAGACACGATGTACATTTATCCTGAAGGAGGAGAAGCACATGTCTAAAAGAAGAGGAATACTGATGACGGCTATCGGAGCAGGTGTAACTTATCTGATGAGGAACAAACAAGCAAGAGATAAGCTGTTCAGCACCGTTTCGGGTATGATGAAAAACTCCAATTCGTCGAATGGAACAAGTAAAACCAGACCACGCGTGGAAGTGAAATAGATTGCGATAGTTCACCTATCGATTGAATTAAAATGATGATCATGAGAAACCTGGAGATGAAGTCGTTCCAGGTTTTTTTGTGCAATTGAAAGCCATCTTTTGTTTTGGTGAGGCATGCGATTTTTGCCAGCAAGAATGGTACAATGGATACTTGCAGAACGTATGGAGGGAGATAAACTTATGAAGAAAAATCGTCTGGGCACATCCGAACTAATGGTGTCTGAGATTGGGCTGGGCTGTATGTCGCTCGGAACCGATATGGAGCCCGCTATAGATCTAATTCATGAAGCTCTGGATCACGGCGTCAATCTGCTGGATACAGCCGATCTGTATGACGAAGGGCGTAATGAAGAAATTGTAGGACAAGCTATTAAGGGACGTCGGGACCAAGTCGTTGTGGCGACCAAAGTAGGTAATCGTCGTATTGCTGGCAAGGAGGGCTGGTCTTGGGACCCATCCAAAGCCTATATCAAGCAGGCTGTACATGAAAGTCTGAAACGACTGCAGACCGATTATATCGACCTGTATCAGCTACATGGCGGAACCTTGGACGACCCCATCGAAGAGACGATCGAAGCGTTTGAGGAGTTGAAGAAAGAAGGACTCATCCGGCATTACGGCATCTCTTCCATTCGCCCCAATGTGATTCGGGAATATGTGAAGAGGGCATCGATCGTTAGTGTAATGAACCAGTATAGTGTTGCTGACCGCAGAGCGGAAGAAGAAGTGCTGCCTTTATTGGAGCAAAAGGGGATCAGCGTAATTGCCCGTGGACCTGTGGCTAGCGGTGTGCTCGCCGATTCCGGATCTGCCAAGGCAGACAAAGGTTATCTGGACTATACGCCAGAGCAACTATATACCATGCGGCAAGGGCTAAGTCGTCTGGTCACGGATCAACGCAGCATGGCTCAGACGGCTATTCGCTACGCGTTATCCCATCCTGCCGTAGCAGCAGTTGTCCCGGGTGCCAGTTCAAGAGACCAGTTGTTGCACAATATTGCCGCTTCGAATTCACCCGCGCTCACAGCTGCGGAAATTCAGGAAATACGGGAGCTTAGTCCGGCTAATCTGTACAAGCAGCATCGTTAACTTTATTAAGCCTATTTTCAATTGTAACTATACAAGGTACAATGAAGATCAGCCCAAAAAGGAACAGCCAAAGGAGAGATGACATATGGAAAGAATTCAAAGTGAACAACAATATCTCGATACAATTAACTCTGATGGTTATACCGTCATTAAATTTGATACAACCTGGTGTCCGGATTGCAAAAACCTGGATCGCTTTATCGGGGATGTTATCGACCAGCATACGGATAAAACCTTCTATGCCCTGGATGCAGAGAAGTTCCAGCCGTTTGCCGATGAGAATGGCGTACGTGGCATTCCAAGCCTGCTCGTTTTCCAGAAAGGCAAAAAAATCGCACATCTGCACAGTAAATGGGCGAAAACACCTGCTCAAATCTCCGAGTATCTGGAGACGCTTGAATCCAAAGTTTAAGCATACGAAGGCAATAAAGTTTATTAATTAACATTGCTATGAAGACCTCTTCTTGTCCAGGCGACAGGAGGGGGTTTTTCTGCTTCATTCCAGCCGGCATGATGTGTCCTCAATTAAGTGAAGCTGAGGAAAAGGGCTTGTTTAGAATTTGTTCAGTGTTCCCATGTATACTGTGAGAACAAACTGAATATTTGGAGTGAACAAGATCCGTATGAAGAATGAAATTTTTGAAGAAATGCACCAATTAAGTCACAATGATGACCGAAGATACCGATTATTAATGATCGGAGTGAAGCAGTTGCTGCAGGAACAAAAAGAGAGTAGATATAATTTGCTTGAAAGATTGAGGTATCGGAAGAGACACCGGAACATTCAAGTGAAAGAGTGGTACTAAGCCAGATTTCTTACCAGAAGTGAATATGAATCTGGAAGTCCATGATACATAGTAAACCTAGTCGTCATCACGCATGATTCAACCTATAATTACAGCTATTCCTGTCTCTGAAGCAACAACAGAACCATCAAGCAACAGAATGCATAGCGCAGAGAACATAAATATGGCGGCCTCGTTCCGAAGGGAACGGGAGGCCGCCATTGATTTTGCCTGTCTTAATGCATTGAATTGTAATGATTACATCAAAATAATAAAGAAGACGGCTGCCAAGACGAAGCGATATACAGCGAAGACGGTCAGGCTCAATTTTTTCAAAATGGACAAGAACGTCTTGATCGCCAGCATGGCGACGATGAACGCAGCGATGAATCCAATCGCAAAGATTGGGAAATCACTGCCGTTCAGGTGATCGATACTTTTGTACAGGTCATATCCCGTAGCACCAATCATAATCGGCACAGACACGAGGAATGTGAACTCGGCAGCGGCGACACGGCTTACCCCTGCAAAAAGACCGCCTGAGATCGTTGACCCGGAACGGGAGAAGCCTGGCCACAACGCCAAGATTTGAAACAGACCCACCACGAATGCCTGTTTGTAGGATATATCGTCGACATCATGAGTGGTAATTCGGTGACTCTTTTGGCTCCAGCGTTCGGCTACAATCATCAATATACCCCCAATAACGAGGCTGTACAGCACTGTCTCCGGACCAAATAAATGTGCTTTGATCCAGTCGCGGAATACAAGTCCGATGACTACGGCAGGAACCATTGCCAAGAAGATATGTCCCAGATTGAGGCGGCGGGAATACGACCTAGTCCCTCCGGTGAAGCGGAACATATCAATGAATTTGTTCCAGTACAGTACTACAACAGCAAGTACAGCTCCGAGTTGAACAACCACCTCAAACGTTTTGACTGACTCGTTGTCCTCCGATAAACCCAGCAGGTGGGCGGTCAGAATCATGTGTCCAGTAGAGGACACGGGCAAAAACTCAGTCAAACCTTCGATGATGCCCATAATAATGGATGATATAATGTCCAATTCTCTTCCTCCTTGAAATGCAGGTGACAGCACAGGCTGTCCTGCTTGACCATGCCTGTTCATCTGAACAAGGCTATCACCTATTATGATCACAATTGCGCTCAACTTCAACTTATGCTTGTAACCATTTGTTTAAAACTATATTGACAAAAACCTAGTTATCCAATAGGATATAACTTAACTGACTGACTGATCAATCGGGAGGGTTACATGAATGACCAAAATTAACGGTTTGGAACCTGGTGAAGAACGCCGGGACCAGATAATTCGCATAGCGATGGAGCGATTTGCAACCCAGGGCTACCATCAGACGAAAATTTCCGATATCGTCCGTGAAGCGGGTGTTGCGCAAGGAACGTTCTACTGGCACTTCAAGAGTAAAGAAGCCATTGCTTCGGAGATTGTATTAACGGGCAAGGAGAAGTTACTTGAGGCAATTGGGCAAGGTTACCGCAAGGATGCCGGATCAGTGGAGGATATGGTGAAAGCATCGGAAAGGCTATTCACCGACTTGTTCTCATTTGCTGCGCAGAATCGTTATTTTATGGAGCTGTTGCTCAGAGGCATCGTGACCGAAGAATCCGTACAACGTCTGGTCGAGGAGACACGTAATGCCGTCGAGACAGCGTTCCGTCACAATATGGAACGTGCCATTGAACTCGGCATGTTGCCTCAGGACATGGATGTGCCGCTTCGGGCCGCATTGTTGGTAGGCATGATTGAAGGCATGATATCGCGATGGTTGTTCGGCTCGGATGAGTTGCACAGCAAGTTCTCGGCCATGACTGCTTCATCGCTGGCAGCAGAAGCAGCAAGCTTTGAGTTTTACGGACTCCTAGGCACATAAGATTCACATGATTAAGCAAGTAACAGGGAATAATGGTACAACTGCGGTTTCATGACAACGAAGTAACCAAATGTACACCAAGAGATGAATACACGAATGAGAGGAAGTTAACGTAATGAACAAAACATATGGATCGAAAACTCGTAAAGGCTGGTCTTTGACAGCGATTCTGCTGATGACTGTGCTGGTACTTAGCGCTTGTGGAAGTAAGGCAACGGACAACGGAGGCACGAACGGTGCGCAGGCAAGCAATGAACTGGAGCAGATCAAGTCTGCTGGCGTTATCAAAGTGGGCATGATGGGCACATACGCACCATACAACTTCCTGAATGATAAGAAAGAAATGGATGGCTACGATGCTGATATCGCACGTGAGGTTGCGAAGCGTTTGGGAGTTGAGGTTGAATTTGTATCCCAGGAGTTCTCCGGTCTGACACCTAGTCTGCAAGCCAAAAAGCTGGATGCCATTATCAGCCAGATGACCATTACTGATGATCGTAAGAAAGTACTGGATTTCAGTGATCCGTATATCACGAACCAAGTTAAAATCATTGTCAAAGAAGACAATAACGATATTACCAAGCTGGAAGATTTCAAAGGTAAAACGATTGGCGTAGGTCTGGGTACGAATGATGAATCATATCTGCGTAATGAAGTGTTGCCAAAAGTGGGCGACTTCACGATTAAAACCTATGACGATGTCATCTCTTCACTTAAAGACCTGAATGCTGGGCGGATTGACGCGACAATCAACAACATGTATGCTCTGAAACCGATTGTGGATGCCAACGGACTCAATATCAAAGCTGTAGGTGAAGCGATTAAAAGTGACCAAGCAGGAATTGCAGTACGCAAAGATAACCCGGAACTCGTAGCTGCACTGAATGATGCCCTCAAAGGCATGAAAGATGATGGCACGTACGATACCATTTTCAAAAAATGGTTTGGTGAAGAGCCTGCGCAATAATGAACCTGCAAGGCGAAGGGAAGATTTGACCCATGGAACTGGTATTTGAGAATATCCCCTTCTTTCTGAAGGGGGCTTACTATACGCTGTATGTAACTGTGATCTCCATGTTTTTTGCCTTTATCATCGGCGTGCTCGTTGCTATTGCTCGTCTGAAGGGACCGATGTGGCTTAGGTTGATCGCAAGGTTTTATGTATCCATCATGCGGGGAACCCCGCTGTTGGTGCAATTATTCGTCATTTATTACGGATTGGTCGATTATGGAGTGACCTTGGGATCACTCACCGCAGCATGTCTGGGACTCAGTCTGAATGCAGGTGCGTTTCTGTCGGAGACGTTCCGTGGAGCCATTCAGGCTGTACCTAAAGGGCAGACGGAAGCTGCATACGCAACGGGAATGACACCGGCTCAAGCGATGAGAAGGATTATCTTTCCGCAGGCTGTGCGGATTGCCATCCCGCCGATGGGGAACACCTTTATTGGCATGTTGAAGGAAACGTCACTTGTGGCGGCGATCGGTGTTACCGAGTTGTTGCGTTCAGCACAACTGCTGGTATCGCAATATGCATTGAATATGCCGTTTTATCTGGCCATCGGTGTGATCTACTGGATTATGAGTATCGGCTTCTCGGCCATTCTGGAACAAGTGGAGCGCCGGCTGGCCCGCGCTTACTGATAGGAGGAGAGAAGCGATGATTACAACAACTGGACTTACCAAACGTTTTCAGAAAAATGAAGTACTTACGAACATCGATCTGCATGTCGATGCCAAAGATATTGTTGTATTGCTCGGCCCAAGTGGTTCAGGCAAAAGTACCTTGCTGCGCTGTCTGAATGGACTCGAAGAGTTGTCCGGAGGACAGATTGAAGTGAACGGTGTAGTGGTCAACAGTGCTGATTCGCTGCGTGTCCAGCGTGCCCGGGTATTGGAGATTCGTCGCCAGACCGGCATGGTCTTCCAACAGTTCAATCTGTATCCGCACAAGACAGTGTTGGGTAATGTGATGGAAGGTCTCGTTACGGTGAAAAAAATGAAACGTGACGAAGCGGCTGAACGTGGCCGGATTCTTCTGGATCGGGTCGGCTTGTCGGACAAGCAGGATGCGTATCCATCTCGATTGTCCGGTGGACAACAGCAGCGGGTTGCCATTGCACGTGCACTCGCTATGGAGCCGGAAGTAATGTTGTTTGATGAGCCTACTTCAGCTCTTGATCCTGAATTGGTCGGAGAGGTGCTTTCCGTCATGAAGGAGCTGGCAGAGGAAGGCATGACGATGCTGGTCGTGACGCATGAATTGAAGTTTGCCCGTAATGTGGCGAACAAGATTGTCTTTATGGCAGACGGATCTATAGTGGAAGAAGCAAGTCCACAGGCGTTCTTTGAGGATCCGAAGCAAGAACGCACCCGTCGTTTCCTGCAGCAAATTACTGAATTTTGATGAAGATAACAGCGATCGGAAGGTTATTCTGTCATCGGAGTGGCAAGTGCAAACCTTTTTCGCTTGAACTTAACTTATTGAGAGAAAGAAGGATAACATCATGAATGTAACAACCGTATGGAAAGGCAAACGCGCATTTACTTCCGAAGGACCCTCTGGCTACGCGGTTGGCATGGATGCCACTGCTGCTTATGGTGGTGACAGCAAGGGTGCTACCCCGATGGAATTGTTACTCGCTGGTCTTGGCGGCTGTATGGGAATCGATATCACGATGATTCTAGACGCTTTCCTGGACAAAATTGAGTCGATTGAGATTGAAGCGCAAGGCACACGGAGTGAAGAGATGCCTAAAGGTTTCACATCCATTGATTTGATCTTCAAGGTCGATGGTGATATTCCGGATTATCGCATCTGGAAAGCCATCCAAATGGCCGAAGAGAAATATTGTGCAGTCTCCGCTTCGCTGAGTGCCGATATTCATCCAAAACTGATTCTGAATGGGGTAAGTACACCTCGTCCTTAACAGCATATGAGTAAATCGTATACTGAGCAGGCACTTCCAATCGTGGGAGTGCCTTTTTTGGTTTTTCTAATCCATCAACAGTTAGTAAATAAAGTCAGGCTGGATGTTGAACAAGGTTCCAGATGCCCATAAATTCCGTGATAGCCTGATCGATCGTCGCAAAAGGTACGCCGTCCCGGGCTTGTGTAGAGATGCCTTGCATAAAGGTATCAAATACGGTGGTTAGCATGGCCACATTCGTGGAAGCTGGAATTTCACCCACATCTACTGCACGCTGGATGCAATCCTGCAGGCGGTTACGAGTCAGCTTTCTTTTCTCAGCGGCAATGTCACGGATATGATTATTTTTGGAAGAACATGTGCTGGCGGACAGCACAATTAAACAGCCCGATGGATGCGCGCTGTCAGTTTGCATTTTTGCGGTACTTCTTAGTGTTGTTTCAATCGCTTCTTTTGGTGACAGCATGAGGTCCGAGAAGCTTTCGGTGACACGTCCAAACGTTCCCATATATCGTTCTACCACTTCTTTATATAGCGCTTCTTTGGAATCAAAGGCTGCATAGAAGCTGGCTGCTGAAATATCCCCCATGGCTGCTCGAAGCTGAAGTAATGAAGTGGCCTCGAATCCTTGCTCCCAAAAGAGCATCATCGCCTGTAATAGGGCTTCATCCCGATCGAAAATGCGCGGACGTCCCGTTCTTGCCATAAGAGATTCCCCCTTTTTTTCTTAATTATATACTAATCGATCCAAAAGTCATTGACAAGGCGAGACAGTCTGAATAATATAAGGAATGATCGATCCATAATTCGATTGCTTGTTCTATAAAACCTTAAAAGGAGCTGCACAGATGTCGGATATATCTTCTCATCGTTTTCCGTGGCTGGGGTTACTGGCCCTGGCTATGGCGGGTTTTATAGCCATTATGACCGAAACACTTCCTGCGGGGTTGCTGCCGCAAATTAAAGAAGGGCTGCAGATCTCTGAGGCAGGGGCGGGGCAGCTTGTCACCTTTTATGCTGTTGGGTCGCTGGTTGCTGCCATACCTGTGGCGGTGCTGACAAAAGGCTGGCGGCGTCGACCGCTTTTACTCCTGTCCATTATCGGTTTTCTTGTCTTCAACACCATTACTGCCCTCTCGTCAAACTATGTGCTGACACTTTTCGCTCGTTTCTTGGCCGGTGTTGCAGCGGGTGTCTCTTGGGGCCTGATTGGCGGTTATGCATTACGCATGGTACCTGATCATCTCAAGGGAAGGGGCATGGCTGTAGCTATGATTGGAACGCCGATTGCCTTATCATTCGGTGTTCCGGCAGGAACGCTGCTGGGTTCATTTATGGGCTGGCGCTCGGTGTTCTGGCTGATGTCTTTACTGGCGTTGGTACTCATTTTCTGGGTGCTATGGAAAGTACCCGACTATCCGGGGCAGTCAGCGGATAAGCAGATCTCCGTCAAGCAAGTACTGTTCACCCCCGGTATCATTCCCATTTTGACTGTCGTTTTGGCCTGGATGTTGGCTCATAATATTTTATACACGTATATTGCTCCGTTTCTCGCTGATGTCGGTATGGAATCCAAGGTTGGACTCATTTTACTTGTATTTGGTCTGATGGCATTGGTGGGCATTTGGGTTACAGGTATTTTCATTGATCGGTGGTTGCGTATGCTGGTTCTCATGAGCCTTGCGGGCTTTGCTTTGATTTCCCTTGTATTAGGTCTTTGGAGTGAGCATGTTATTGTGGTCTTTGGTTCTGTTGCGCTGTGGGGGCTGACATTTGGCGGTGCGGCTACCCTGTTACAGACTGCACTTGCACAAGCTACAGGCGAACAAGGTGTGGATCTCGTCATGCCGATTAATACAACCGTTTGGAATCTGGCTATTGCCCTTGGGGGAATGGCGGGAGGTGTTCTTCTGAATCAATGGGGAGCTTCGTCATTTAACTGGACCATCTTGGCTTTAACACTTGTGGCTCTGATTGTTGCATGGCGTGCCAAAGGATATGGATTCCGCCCATCTAGGAGTCACTAAATTTCTGTCCGCAGAAATAATTCGGTAAGCCCGGTCGCCATGTTAATGGCGGCCTCTTCTGTTCGAGGTTCAATGACAATCCGAATTCTGGCGGTTATGTGGTATGATAAATTAAAGGGACAGGACATCCTGATCCTGCTCTTTATATGTAAGCGCTTATACAGAAGACGGAAGGTGCAGACATGTTTAAAAGGTTGATACGAACCACTAATAATCTCAAATTAAAGCATAAATTGCTAATTTCCTATGTATTGGTTGTCATGATTCCGGTCCTGATTGTCGGTCTGGCTGTGACCAGTTATTTTCGCCAGCAGGCTCTGGACAATGCGATTGGGCAGACGATTATTAATGTGGACAAGATCAAGAGCCAGACGGCGACCATGTTGCGTGTGCCAACCGACATATCCAACCTTTTAATGTTTAACGCGGATCTCAAGGAGATCGTGAACAAACGGTACGAGAGTGTTGTGCAGCTGACCTCGGCTTATCTCGCATACAAAGATTTTCAAGAATACAGGCGTCTGTACCGTGAGGTTGCTGGCATTCGGTTTTACTCGACCAATCCGACACTGATCAACAACCTCGAATTCATTCCTGTAGACAAGCAGACCGAAGAGAGTTACTGGTATCAGCAGGCACTGAAAACGACCAGCATCGGGTGGTTTTACATTCCGGACAAGGGTGATAATCCTGTACACAAGCTCAGCCTGGTACGCAAAGTACCTTTTGCCGAATATCGGACCGAGGGTGTGCTGATGATTGTGATCAATCAGGATGAGCTGAATGGATTGTTGCGTCAAGAACAATTCGAGACCTTGATTACGGACGAGCAGGGCTATGTGGTTGCAGCCAAGAATACAGAGCTGGTAGGTAAAACGCTGAACGAACTTGATTTTGGCGTCGATCTGCAGAATCAGGCAAAAGGTACCATAGAAGCTGACTTTCAGGGGGAACCCTCCAACATTGTTATTGATGAGCTGGGCCCTGGATCAAGCATGAACAGCTTGAAGGTTATTTCAGTTTTTGCTACCAAAAATATCGTCAAAGATGCGAACACCGTCAGCATGATCGGTATGATTTTTATTATCCTTGTGCTGGTTATCGCCCTGCTATTCGTATATATCATCTCGTTCCTCACGTCGAACCGATTGCTGCGGCTGAGTAAACATCTCAATAAGCTTGCATTAGGAGATCTGAACGTGACTTCGAGAATTGACGGCAACGATGAGATCGGACAACTGTCACGTCAGTTCAACTATATGGTGAAAAGCATCAATGAACTTATGACGCAGGTGGTAGAAGCGACCGAACAGAACAATCAATTGGAAATCGCCCAGAAAGAGATTAAACTGAAAATGATGGCGAGCCAGATCAATCCTCATTTCTTGTTTAATGCTTTGGAGTCCATTCGCATGAAAGCGCATATTAAGGGCGAAGCAGAGATTGCCAACATCGTCAGGCTGCTGGGCAAGCTGATGCGCAAGAGTCTGGAGATTGGCAGTGGAAAAACAACCTTCCGGGCTGAACTTGAAATGGTACGTTCCTATTTGGAAATTCAGAAATTTCGTTACGGCGACCGACTTGCATTCCAGATCCATATCGATCCCGAGGTGGAGAAGATGTACATTCCGCCTTTGATTATTCAGCCTCTGGTTGAGAATGCGATTGTCCATGGTCTGGAGAACAAAGAGGGTACAGTTCGTGTGAATATAAGTATTCGTTTAGTAGAGGACATTGTGCAGATCCGTGTAGAAGATGATGGTGCAGGCATAACGCCCGAACGACTGGCTGAGGTGATGCAGTTCATCTGTGGACCAGAGGAACAGGAGAAGAGCCGGATTGGCATGCGTAATGTACATCAACGCTTAACACTGACGTACGGGGAGCCATATGGATTGCAGATTACGAGTGTATATGGGGAAGGAACAGAGGTTTCTTTCACTTTGCCAGCAGGAGGGGACCAACATGTATAAAGTATTTTTGGTGGATGACGAACCGAGCATCCGTGAGGGACTGACCACCATTATTGAGTGGGAAAAATACGGATTCCAGGTCATTGCTACAGCTGCCAGCGGGCGTGAGGCCATCTCTCGGTTTGAGGAATTGGAGCCTGATCTGACGATTATTGATATTCGCATGCCCGGTATGACCGGGCTGGATGTTATTGAAGAAGTGCGCCGGAATCATCCGGATTCGCACTTTTTGATATTGAGCGGTTATGCGGATTTTGATTATGCCAAAAAAGCCATCAGTTTCGGTGTGGATGGGTATCTGCTCAAACCTGTGGATGAAGAAGAGATTATTGGCGAGCTGGAGCGTATTGCTACGGTCCTGACCCGTGAACGGGAGACGATGGCACGTCATGCAGGTGAGGATACCGTCTATAGGGAGCATCAGATCGAGGCTTTGCTCTTTGACAGTCTGGAGGGTGCGGGCAGCATGGAAGATGATAGCCTGGGTCTGCATTGGCCTCATTATCAGATTGTGCTGCTTGAGATGCACTCGGCTCCTGACCTGCAACGGGGCAGTGTCATGAAACGCAAACTGATTGAAGCATTTGACCAGAAAGATCGAGGCATCGTATTCTCCTTCCATTCCGGTCTGGGTCTGTTAAGCAAGGAAACGATCACATCCGAGTCATCTGCAAGGAATCTCTATGTTGAGCTGGAAGGGCTACTGGGAGAATGGGATATTCACATGTATGGTGCTGCAGGAGAACCCGTACATTCTACTGCTGAGATTGCACGGTCATACACTCAGGCCAATCGTACACTTGGGGAACGATTCTTGTTCACGGAGCAGCGCATTATTCTATGGAATGAAGGCAGCGAAGGCAAAGGCGTTATGCCAGGAGTTGAAGCTGTGGATGAAACGCATGAACCAGATGAGGAAGAACTGGCGGACAAGCTGTATTATGCGTTGGACATCCGCAGTAGTGAATCAGTCATGCGGGTACTGGGTGAGATGGAAGAGCGTCTGGTTCCATATCATCGAACAGAGCAAGCGATCAAGACGGCGTTCTCACAGGTATTTTCCCTGGCAATCAACAAGCTCGCAGCGACGAATCAACATATGCACTCCATTATGCAGGAACATTCGGTTCTGATTAACGAAGTCTATCATCAATTTACGATGTCCGATCTCAAAGTGATGGCAGCCGAACATTTGAATCGACTTATTCAACGCATGGGTGGAGGCAGCAAGGATACTGTACTGAAACAGATGATTGAATTTATTCAGCGTAATCCTGGTGAAAACCTCAAGCTCGAAGTACTGGCAGAAGTGTTTAACTATAACAGCAGTTACCTTGGCAAGTTGTTCAAGAATCATACAGGAGAGTACTTCAATGTATTTCTGGACAAGGTTCGTATGGAGAAAGCCAAGGAATTGCTGGATGAAGGACTGAAGGTCCATCAGGTTGCTGCGAGAGTGGGATATGCAAATGTGGACTATTTCCACGGTAAATTCAAGAAGTATGTAGGGGAATCCCCATCCGCTTACAAACAAGCAAGAACGCAATCCCTTGCCAAAGAATCGGCTACCGATATAAACGAAGAATAAGTACGAAGTGCTGGGCTTTGCCCATGCTTGTTTTATAAAACGTTTTCGGAATTACTGGACATTCTTCAGATTCATCATATTGTCCATGCACTTCCCATGATAAGCAATGGTCACGGAATGCTTCACATCTTAGACTGGATTTACAAGAATCCAGATGAAGGGATGGCTATACGATATGAATTTGTCTGATATAGGTGCTGTACGTCATACATTGAACTTAAATGGAGCATGGCAGTTTCGTTTGGATCTGGAGTCCGATAAGCTCGTTGAACAAATAAAATCCCCACCTCCTCGGAGTGAAAACACATCATGGGAGACCATTCAGATTCCTGGTTCATGGGAAGAGCAAGGGTACGGAGATGAGCCCGAATACGAAAGACTCGATACCTGGACTAAGGTACGTGAGTATGAAGGCTCAGCCTGGTATGCTCAGGATGTTCATGTTCCATCAGACGATTCCGGATGCCAGTATGTATTCAGGTTGGAAGGGGTCCGCTGGACCACGAATCTTTGGATTAATGGACAGTATGCCGGGCAGCAAGATAGTCTGGTGAATCAACAGAAGTGGGATGTTACCTCTCTGTTGAAGCAGGGAGAAGTGAATTGGATAGAGATCCGCGTGGATAATACGATGAAACTTCCGCTGGCCGGCAGCCATATTCATTCATTGCATACGGCCACAGCCTGGGGTGGAATCACGGGTGGCGTTTATCTGGACATTCTGCCCCCATCCCGAGTACAGACGTTACGTATTCAACCAGATGCTGAAAAAGGAGCCATACTGGTTGATTGTACTGTAAGCGCTCCCGCAAATGAATCGGCCAGAGCGATGCAATTGCATGTGGATATCCAGCATCCGGACGGCACATGGCTTGATCGTTACATTTGTCATGTGGAGCTGAGTGCTCCAGTGCATGCTGATATAAGCACAGTTTCAACTGAAAGCAACGCTGTAATAGACCAGTGGCGATTGGAGCTTGGAACAGAGAAGTCTATCGCAAGATGGTCGGATGAATCCCCTGAACTGTACAAAGCAGTGATTCGACTGCATGACGGTGAACAGGAACTGGACCAGGTGCAGCAATCATTCGGTCTACGTTCATTTGCAACAAACGGGAAGCAGCTTGTATTGAATGGCACACCGGTGTATCTGCGCGGGTACGTTGATTGCTGTATCTTTCCACTGACGGGTTATCCCGTCTGGGACAAGGAGCATTATCTTCAGCAGTTTCGAGTCGCCAGATCGTACGGCTTCAATCATGTCCGTCTGCATGGGTGGAGCGCGCCAGAGCCGTTCTGGGATGCGGCTGATGAAGAGGGCATGTTGGTGCAGGCAGAACTTCCACATTGGTCCCGTTTCTTTGAGCAATCGAATCAGTCTGCGCCAGTTGAAGTATTGTCCTATCTGACACAAGAACTGGACGGGTTGCTCCAATCGTTGCACAGACATCCTTCATTCGTCATGTTCTCCATGGGGAATGAACTGATTGGTCCGAATGGCCATCCTGAACTCAATGCATTGGTATCGAGGGCAAGGGATATGGACCCGACCCGGTTGTATACGGACAATACAGGTTTTGGACAGCTTCCGGCGCAAGGGCGGGAAGGTGATTATTATATCCAGTCGTTGAACTGGCATCCCCCGCTGGAATCCGCATATTCTGCTGTGCCGGATACCACGCTGGACTATCATGCGGTTACCCGACTTGCGGAGCATCCCATCATTGGGCACGAACATGCACAGTACACCATGTATGTGCGGCCTCAGGAACGAGCTAAGTATACTGGCATATTACGTCCTAGCTGGTTAGGACCCGTCGAAGAATCGTTGTCTGACAAAGGCATGATGGCGGACCTGGAGCATTTTCAACAGGCCACCGGCACACATTTGATGCGTTCCTTAAAAGAAGCCATGGAGCGGATTCGACGAACACCAGACGCTGCGGGCGTGCAGCTGCTGGACATCCGCGATTTTCCAGGGCAGGGACATGCTACGACGGGCATTCTGGACGTATTCTGGGACGACAAAGGCATTACAACACCTGAAGAATTCATGCAGTTCAACGCAGATGTGGTGCTGTTGTTAAGCTGCAATGAACGTACATTTTACGCCGGAGAACCTATTCATGTCGATGTACGCATATCACACTATGGTAAAGATCCGCTTAAGGATGCATCCATACAGTGGAAGTTGATTAGCGATGATGTGATGCTTACGGAAGGGGAATGGAAAACCGGAGAAATCCAATGTGGGTCCGTTATGTCATTGGGAAGCATTGTCACTAGAGCACCTCATGAAGGAGTAGCTGCTTTTCGGATCGAAGCGGAACTGCGGTCAGGTGATTCGGAGAGGCATGTAGCGAATGTATGGCATGGCTGGTCGTTTCCTTTTTACCAGTCTCATCCGGGTTCGAATCGGTTCTGGAATACCGTGGCAGAGTTGAAGCCATTCCTGGGTGAAGCGCATGCTGATTGCGTAGATCACATCGATGGATTTCGTTTGTTGAAAAATAGGGAGATTGACTTGGTTATCGTTCAGTCGTTAACACCTAATGTCGTTGATTATGTGGTCAATGGGGGAAGTGTTTGGCTACAGCCAACGGCAGAAGGGCTATATGATTCAGTGGAGACCAAGTACCTGCCTGTATTCTGGAATTACCTGATGTTCGCTACACAGCCTGGTGCAACAATGGGCATGGTTTTGAGGGATCAGGTACCACTGCTGGGCTCCTTCCCGCAGGATGGGGCTTCGGACTGGCATTGGTATCACCTGGTGAACGGTACACCGGCGATATGTTTGGATACGTTGCACGGTGTTGAGCCACTAATTGAAGTGGTGGACCATTTCCATCGGGCCAAACGACTCGCTTATGCTTTTGAGGCAAACGTAGGGAAAGGCAGGATTTTGGTATCCTCACTTCCTTTTACTAACCTGTCGTTAATGAAGCGTCCGGAAGTCGCCTACTTATTTCAGGAGATCCTTTCGTATCTGCATGGAGATCAATTTCGTCCAGCAACCTCCATATCTGTAGCACAATTGCTCGGGATCGTTAAACTGCAAACCATTCAATTTACATTGTAATCATAGGGACTCGAAAGGGTCCTTTTTGTATGCCATGTAATTGAAGTAAACGATTACTATAAAACGTTTTCGATATTTACCATTTAAGTCTATATTACACCTTTATATTACTTTTATTGCATTAGGAAGTAGAATTTATCACTGATTTTAACTAATTTATGTCTGATTATATATGTCTATATCTAATTTTTATATGATTTTCTCTAAAATCCAGATGGTATTTTGAAAACGCTCTATCGAGTATGATTATTTTATAAAACAGAGGAGGGGGAACGGAGATGGAAACGCTAACAAAAAAATCCGCTTCCGCGAACAGAAGCAGTGACCCCAAACCGCCTTTAAAGAATCGGCGGAACGGAATTTGGGACAGAATGAAGCAGCAGAAATATCTCTATCTCATGTCATTGCCATTCGTAGCTTGGGTTTTCGTATTTAACTATCTGCCACTATGGGGATGGACGATGGCTTTCCAAAACTATAAACCTGCCAGATCGTTTGGTGATCAAGAGTGGGTTGGCTTTAAACACTTTGTAGAGCTGTTCAGTGATGATCGTTTCTATCTGGTACTTCGAAATACGCTTGCAATGAGCTTGATGGGACTAGTTGTCGGTTTTATCGTGCCGATATTCTTCGCTATTCTCCTGAATGAAATGAGAGGCATGTTCTTCAAGCGTGCCGTGCAAACGGTATCATATCTGCCTCACTTTGTATCTTGGGTTGTTGTAGCCGGGATCATTACGAAGATGCTCTCCACCGATGGAGGGATTATCAATGATCTATTGGTAGGACTGAACATTATCGATCAGCCGATCCAGTTCATGGCCAAGGGGAACTTGTTCTGGTACATTGTAACCGCTTCAGATATGTGGAAGGAAACCGGTTGGAATGCCATCATCTATCTGGCGGCGATTACAGGTATCGACAATGAGCTGTATGAAGCTTCCCGTGTAGATGGAGCCAATCGCTGGAGACAGATGTGGCATATTACGCTGCCTGGCATACGGACCACGATTTCCGTACTTTTCATCATGTCAATTGGACATCTTATCAGTATCGGTTTCGAGAAGCAGTTCTTGCTTGGCAACAGTCTGGTCACAGACTACTCGGAAGTACTTGATCTATATGCGCTCAATTATGGTTTGAATATGGGACGATTCTCATATGGTACAGCCATAGGTATATTCAACTCCGTTGTCAGTATCATCCTTCTGTTTACTGCGAACGGCTTGTTCAAAAAATTCACTAAAGAAAGCATCATGTAGGGAGGGGACGACATTATGGCGAACAAAGCATTCAATGCTACTCGGGGCGATAAACTGTTCGATATATTCAACATCCTCGCGATGACCATGGTGCTGGTTGTAACACTTTATCCATTCCTTAACGTACTAGCCATCTCACTCAATAACTCGACAGATACAGTACGTGGCGGAATTTACTTGTGGCCTCGCGAATTCACATTACAGAACTACAAAACGATTTTCCAATATGATGGATTGCTACAAGGTTTGCAGATCTCCATTCTGCGTACACTTGTAGGTACCGTGCTCGGATTGATCAGTTCATCCATGATCGCCTTTACACTGAGTAGACCTGATTTTGGACTTAGAAAATTTGTATCCACAACACTCGCACTTACGATGTATTTCTCCGGTGGTCTGATTCCGGTGTACATTCTGATGCGTGACTTGAACCTGATCGGTACATTCTGGGTATATGTATTGCCTGGCATGATCAGTGCATTTAACGTGTTCATCATCCGTTCATTCATTGATGGCCTGCCATACTCATTGCAGGAATCCGCGAAGCTGGACGGAGCGAATGACTTTACAATCTATTACAGAATCATCTTGCCACTGTGTAAACCAGTGCTTGCTACCATCGCATTGTTCCTGGCTGTAGGTCAATGGAATGCGTGGTTCGATACGTACCTGTATAATGGTTCAAAGGCACATTTGACCACGCTCCAATATGAGCTGATGAAAGTACTGCAAAGTACACAGCAAGGCTCAGGTGCTGGACGAAATGCCAATGATATGGCGCAGCAAATGACACAGATTTCACCGGAATCGATCAAAATGGCGATTACGATCGTTGTAACGGTTCCAATCCTCATTGTATATCCATTCCTTCAGAAGTACTTTGTTGGCGGTATGACACTGGGCGCAGTAAAAGGTTAAACAAGCTTGTACAGGCTGCCACATAGAGCGGCCGTACACCTACAAATGAAGCATCAGGATACCCGAAGCGCAGCCAATTGGTCTGCGCTTCACCGTATAGGGCTGCGGTGTGGTATTCATGAAGCTATAGACAGGGACAAAAAAGTCCCGGACAAAACAGACATATGAATCAGGGAGGATTACCATTATGGCAAGTTCCAAAATGAAGATTGCACTGGCACCAGTGCTTGCAATGTCTTTACTCGCAGGTTGCGGTGGAGGAAGCGGCGGTGATACGTCGTTCAAGGATACAAGCGCAGAGACAACTCCACTTACTTTTGATTTCTTCAGCGTTGACCCCAGTCCGAACTGGAATGGCATGAAGGATGAAGTAGGTAAAGTCCTTACAGAAAAAACAGGGATAACCCTTAACGGTGAATTTGCCGTTAGTGGTGGTCAAGATAAGATATCCTTAATGGCGGCGAGCGGAGACTATCCGGATATCGTCTCCCCCAAAGGAGAACTCAGCAAACTGGTGGATGCCGGAGCAATGCTCGATCTGACAGATCTGATCGACCAATATGCTCCCAATCTGAAAAAGCTGTATGGTAATTACATGGACCGGTTGAAATACAGTAATGAGGATCAGGCTATTTATGTGTTGCCAACGTATTATGCGGTAGACCAAAAGTACTTTGATGCAGGTGGCGGATTTGGTATTCAGCACCGTGTACTGAAAGAACTCGGATACCCGGAAGTACGTACACTTCAGGATTACGAGAATGTATTGAAGGCGTACAAAGAGAAACACCCAACGATTGATGGTCAGCCAACCATCCCTTTAACACTGGACGCGGATGATTGGAGAATCATGATTACTGTGACGAACCCGGCCTTCCAGGCAACAGGTGCACCAGATGACGGCGAATACTACATCGATCCAGAGACGTATGAAGCAAGTCTGCACTACAAACGTCCAGAGGAAAAAGTGTACTTCCGATGGTTGAACCATATGTATAACACTGGATTGCTGGATCAGGACAGCTTCATCCAAAAAACAGACCAGTACAAATCCAAAATTGCAAGTGGACGTGTTCTTGGTGTCATTGACCAGGATTGGGGTTATTCCGATGCAGAAAATGCACTGAAATCTGCGGGCAAGGATGAAGCAACGTACTCACACTTCCCGGTAACCCTGTCCGAGGATATCAAGGATCATGCCTACCAAGACCCTGGTTTTGTATCCGGCTGGGGTGTAGGGATTACAACATCGAACCCTGATCCGGTTCGTACGATCAAATTCTTCGATTACCTGGCTTCTGAAGAAGGGCAAGTGCTGATGAACTGGGGAATTGAAGGCAAGCAGTATGAAGTGAAGGACGGCAAACGTGTGATTCCTGCCGACATTCAAGACCAAAAAACTAATAACGCAGCCGTATTCCAGAAAGAAACGGGTATTGGACTTTACACCAATATGTCCGGTCACTATGGAGATGGTGTGAAGGATTCAACGGATAACTACTACACTACGAATTTCCCTGAACAGATCGTGGCAGCCTATTCCGATGCAGAGAAAGAAACACTCAAAGCGTATGGTGCTACTACGTGGAAAGACCTGTTCCCAAGTGAAGATGAGTTCCCAATCAAACCATGGGGAGCAGCATACAATCTGCCAACACCAGGTGACTCTAACTACAACGTTATCTTCAAGAAAACACAGGATATCATCCGGAAACGTATACCGGAAGCCATTCTGAGTACTCCTGAACAGTTTGATGCCATCTATGACGGCATGATTGCAGAAGTGAACCAAGCAGGAGCAGAGGATATGGAGAAACAATATACAGAACTCGTACAAAACCGTGTTCAACTGTGGAGCGGTGAAGAGGCTAAATAAGTATGTGTCAGGTCAGATTCAAACAGAGAAAGAACCCGGGAAACCGGGTTCTTTTTTATGTCAAAAACGTTTTCTAAAAAACGTTTTCAATTTTGAATATTCGCTATTGACAAGGACTATTGGAGGTATTATTATTCAATTATGAAAGCACTTACATTTGCTTGTACATCAGGGAAAACGACATACATTCTGTCCTATTAGTTCAAAGGCACTTAGAGGTTGACGAGTGAATTAAGGTGATGCAAGATCCATTCACCGTTATAACGAAAGCGCTTTTAATGTTAGAAAAACAAAATAGTTACATTTGTTTCATCTGGTCACGGTATGTGCAGGTCAGCCTGTTATACAAATATACAGCTTCATTATATCCATAAGGGGGATTACACATGAAGGGCAAAACACCAAAAACATTCGCAATGCTTCTGTTAGCCAGTGCTCTTGCAATTACAGCAGGATGCAGCGGCAGTGGAGGAGGAACTACCGCTTCAGAAAAGCCGGTTGATTCTGGAGATACGACCACCCCGGTAACCTTTACATTCTTTGGTGCAGACGCAAGTCCGAGCTGGAACAACATGAAAGATGCAGTGGGCCAAGAGATCACCAAACAAACAGGTGTTACAATTGAAGCAGAGTATGATGTGAATAATGGTGGCGACCAGAAGATTCCTTTGATGGCTGCCAGCGGTGATTACCCTGATATTATCTTTCCTAAAGGTAACTTGTCGAAGCTAGTGGATGCAGGCGCAATGCTGGACCTGACTGACCTGATTGAGGAACATGCACCAAACCTGAAAAAAATCTATGGCGAGCAGATGAACCGTTTGAAATACAGTTTGGACGATCAGGCGATCTATGCTATTCCAACGAATATGGGTGTAGATAACGTTGCATTTGATGCAGGTGGCGGTTTCGAAATTCAGCAAAGAGTCTTGAAAGAGCTCGGATACCCTGAAGTGAAGACACTTGAGGATTACGAAAACGTTCTTAGAACGTATTATGAAAAACATCCAACGATTGATGGTCAACCAACCATTCCGCTGACATTGAATGCAGATGACTGGAAGATCATGATCACGGTAACGAACCCTGCCTTCCAGGCAACAGGTGGACCGGATGATGGTGAATATTACATTAACCCTGAAACGTATGAAGCAATGCTTCACTACAAACGTCCTGAGGAGAAAGAATATTTCCGTTGGTTGAACAAAATGTATAATGAAGGACTGCTGGATAAAGATACTTTTGTGCAAAAGGATGATCAATACAAATCCAAAATTGCCAGTGGTCGCGTCCTCGGTCTGATTGACCAGGACTGGAACTATGGTGAAGCTGAGAATGCTCTCAAAGCAGCGGGCAAAGATGATGCCACATATGCTCACTTCTCCGTGTCCCTTAACAAGGACATTGTGGATCATACGTTCCAACCAACCGGATTTGACGGATATGGTATCGGGATCACAACTTCGGCCAAAGATCCGGTACGTATCATCAAATTCATGGATTGGCTCGCTTCGGATGAAGGCCAAGTGTTGAGAAACTGGGGTGTTGAAGGCGAACACTACAACGTTGAAAATGGCAAACGTGTCATCCCTGACGACGTTCAGGAGCGCAAAACGAATGACAACTCGAACTTCACCAAAGAAACGGGAGTTGGATTGTACAACATTTTCAGTGCAAGATACGGTGATGGTGTAAAAGATTCTACAGATAACTATTACACAACGAACTTCCCTGAACAGATCCAAGCAAGTTACACACCAGCAGAGAAGGAAACGTTGAAAGCATATGGTATTACAACATGGAAAGATTTCTATCCTTCCGAAGATGAACTGAAGCTGAAAGATTGGGGCGCAGCATATAACATGCCTGTACCTTCCGACACGGATTACAACGTAACGTTCCAGAAAACGCAGGATATCATCCGTAAACGGATTCCAGAAGCCATCCTTGCCAAACCAGAGAACTTCGACAGCGTATATGATAGTCTCCTGGCTGAACTCGATAAAGCGGGTGCGGTAGAAATGGAGAAACAATATACCGTTTGGATTAAAGAGCGTGTTGCGCTATGGACTGGAAAAGATGTGAAATAAGATTGAAAACAAGGCATAAAAGCCAATGGTTTTCATTTCAAAAAAAGCCCTTGAGAAAGGGCTTTTTTTGTTGTTGACGTAGGGTTGTGGATAGCATATAATCTATAATGTAAGCACTTTCAGTAAGCGTTTTATAGTTATTACGAAAACGTTTTATGCTTGTTAGCAGAATGTTTTATCGCTTAATCCGATTGAGATGCTAGCTTTACAAAAAGCCATAATGGACTGTATCGAAAGCGCATTCAAAAAAAGTGGTATCCTCAGGCATAAAGCCTGTTATACAGATAAAACCTTCATAAATAATAGGGGGAACTAGACAATGAGAGGCAAAATGAAAGGTAATACACCCAAGACGTTTGCAATGTTGATGCTCGCAAGTGCAATGTTGGTCACAGCTGGCTGTGGGAATTCGGGAACCAAAGAGACTTCGGAGTCCAGCGGAACCGAACCGATTACAGTTACATTCTTCGGGGCGGATGCTAGTCCAACCTGGAACAAGATGCAAGATGCTGTTGGTAAAAAGATAACGGAGCAAACAGGCGTTACCATTGAAGCAGAGTATGATGTAAACGATGGTGGTAACCAGAAGATTGCGCTTATGGCTGCCAGTGGTGACTTTCCTGATATGATCTACCCTAAAGGTAACTTATCTAAGCTTGTGGATGCAGGCGCGATGCTGGATCTCACGGATTTGATTGAGGAGCATGCTCCCAATTTGAAAAAAATCTATGGAGAACAGATGAACCGTTTGAAATACAGTCTTGAAGATCAAGCGATATATACTATTCCAACCAATATGGGTGTCGATAATGTTACGTTTGACGCTACAGGTGGATTCGAAATTCAGCAAAGAGTATTGAAAGAGCTTGGATACCCTGAAGTGAAGACACTTGAGGATTACGAGAACGTACTCAGAGCCTATTATGAAAAACATCCAACCATTGATGGTCAGCCAACCATTCCATTGACATTGAATGCAGATGACTGGAAGATCATGATCACGGTAACAAACCCAGCTTTCCAGGCAACAGGCGCACCGGATGATGGTGAGTATTACATTGATCCTGAAACGTATGAAGCTAAGCTGCACTACAAACGTCCAGAGGAAAGAGAATATTTCCGCTGGTTGAACAAAATGTACAATGAAGGCCTACTGGACAAAGATGCATTTGTTCAAAAGGATGACCAATATAAGTCCAAAATTGCAAGTGGCCGTGTCCTCGGTCTGATTGACCAAGAGTGGAATTATCAAGAAGCAGAGAACGCGCTCAAATCATCGGGCAAGGATGATGCCACATATGCTCACTTCTCTGTATCACTTAACGACGAAATTGTGGATCATACGTTCCAACCAGCCGGATTTGACGGTTATGGCATCGGGATCACAACTTCTGCCAAAGATCCAGTGCGTATTATCAAATTCATGGATTGGCTTGCTTCCGATGAAGGCCAGGTATTGAGAAACTGGGGTATTGAAGGCGAACACTACAACGTAGAGGATGGTCAACGGATTATCCCAGATGAAGTTCAAGATCGTAAAACAAATGACAACTCCAATTTCAGCAAAGAAACAGGAATTGGGATGTATAACGTATTTAGTGCAAGATACGGTGATGGTGTAAAAGATTCTACGGATAACTACTATACAACGAACTTCCCTGAGCAGATTGTAGCTGGTTACACGGCTGCAGAGAAAGAAACGCTGAAAGCTTATGGTATCACGACTTGGAAAGAGTTCTATCCGGCTGAAGAAGATCTGCCAGTCAAGGATTGGGGCGCAGCTTATAACATGTCCGTACCTTCCGGTACAGACTATGAGGTAACTTTCCAGAAAACGCAGGATATCATCCGTAAACGTATTCCGGAAGCTGTTCTGACTACACCAGCCAACTTTGATGCAACCTATGATGCTTTACTTGCTGATTTGGACAAAGCAGGTGCAGTTGAAATGGAGAAACAATTTACGGTTTGGGTTAAGGAACGTGTCTCCCTGTGGACAGGAAAAGACGTAAAATAATATGCATTGTCTGCAATCCATGGTTACACAAGGAAAGGCCCTATATAGGGCCTTTTTTTTGTGGATGATGTGATGATTTGCATTGACGCAAATTTTGAAATCACATATAATTTTATTATTGTAAGCACTTACCGAAAACGTTTTATGTACTAAAGAATTCTATAGCTGATTTAGGAACAGGAGCTAATCATGTCCCAACACAATAACCAAACTAAAATCAATCGTCTATGGTATCGACAACCGGCTAAACGCTGGGAAGAAGCATTGCCCATCGGAAACGGCCGTCTTGGAGGCATGGTGTACGGTGGCGCAGCAGATGAACGAATTCAGCTCAATGAAGATACATTATGGTCAGGATTTCCACGGGATACGATTCAATACAGTAGTCAGCGGTATTTGAAACAGACGCGTGAGTTGATTATGGCTGGGCAGTATGGCGAAGCCGAGGATTTGTTGAACCGTGAAATGCTGGGTCGTGATGTGGAGGCCTATCAGCCGATGGGTCACTTTCTACTACACCATGAGGGTCTGGATGATCTTTCGTATGATGCATTTGAGCGTGAGCTTGATCTGGCTTCGGGTATTGCCACCACGACATACTCATGGAAAGAAACTCGTTATGTACGTGAAGTATATTCCAGCGCTTCGGATGATCTGATGGTCTGCACATTGAAAGCTGATCGGAAGGGTGCTGTGAATGTAAGTGTTACGCTAGACAGTCCTCATCCTTATCAGGTGCAGACTTCGGGAGATGCACTCACCATGTTCAGCCGGTGCCCAAGTCATGTGGAGTCCAATTACTTCAGGGATCACCCGGAATCCGTTATCTATGAAGAGGATCGGGGAACCGCGTATGCTGTGCGTGTGGCAGTTACGGCAACAGGAGAGCAGGCGAAGGTCTCCAAGCTGGAAGGCAAACTACATATTCAGGGTGCTGATCAGGTTGTTTTCTATCTGGCGGCAGCTACGTCCTTTGAAAGTTACGATGTGTTGCCTGTGAAGGACAACCTGGTGCTGGAAAAGGAATGCAGGGATACGATCTCCAAAGCAATCGCACATGGTGCGGAATCGCTTCGTGACCGACATGTAGAAGATCATAACGCTCTGTTTAACAGAGTCTATATTGATCTAGGTGTATCGGCTAACGCCGAATTACCTACGGATGAGCGGCTTCAGGCTTATCAGGCAGGGGAACAAGACCCTGGGCTGGAGGCACTCTATTTTCAATATGGAAGATATCTGTTAATGGCGAGTTCGCGTCCGGGCAGCCAGCCTGCCAATCTGCAGGGAATCTGGAATCATCAGGTAGAGCCGCCATGGCACAGTGATTACACGATCAATATCAACACCGAAATGAACTACTGGCCGGCAGAAGTCTGCAATCTCAGTGAATGTCATGAGCCGCTGTTTGATATGCTGACAGATCTCAGTGATACAGGACGCAGAACAGCCCGGATTCTGTATGGAGCTCGTGGATGGACTGCCCATCACAATGTGGATATCTGGAGAACCTCGACACCGACAGGTGGCGATGCAAGCTGGGCATTCTGGCCGATGGGTGGCGTGTGGCTGACTTCGCATCTATGGGAGCATTACGAATTTACCGGTGATCAGCGTTTTCTTGAGGAACGTGCCTATCCCATTATGAAAGAGGCTGCACTCTTCTGTCTCGACTGGCTGGTGGAAGGACCGGATGGTTATCTGGTCACGATTCCATCCACTTCACCAGAGAACAAGTTCCTGACAGAAGCTGGAGAGGCACGCAGCATATCCATGGCTTCAACGATGGATATGAGCTTGATTCGTGAGCTGTTCAGCCGCTGTATTGAGGCTTCAAAACAGCTTGGAATAGATCAGTCATTGGCGAGTGAGTGGAGTGAGGCTCTTAGCAAACTCTATCCATTCCGAATTGGAAGCGAAGGACAACTGCTGGAGTGGTTTAAGGATTTTACCGAATCCGAGCCAGGGCATCGTCACGTCTCCCATCTATATGGACTGTATCCGGGGGAGCAGATCAATCGAATACAGACACCGGAACTCGTGGAAGCTGCACGAGTATCGCTTGAACGCCGTATCGCACAAGGTGGCGGGCATACAGGATGGAGCTGTGCATGGTTGATCAATCTGTATGCACGACTGCTGGATAAGAACCAGGCACATCAGTTTGTACGCACATTGCTGGCCCGATCTACGCATCCGAATCTGTTTGACGACCATCCGCCTTTCCAGATAGATGGTAACTTTGGAGGCACGGCCGGAATGGCCGAGATGTTGTTGCAGAGCCACTTGAATGAGTTACATTTACTGCCGGCACTGCCTGATCTCTGGACTCAAGGTCGTGTTGAAGGGCTTCGTGCAAGAGGTGGCTATACCGTGGGCATAACGTGGGCGGACAATAAGCTCGCGTCAGCGGTCATCAAGGCAGACCGAAATGATTCGCTGACCATTCGCAGTGCTTATCCGCTGCGTGTGGAAGGACATGAACAAGCTAAGGCAGAGCTTACGCCACAGGGCGATTATGTAGTTATTTTAACCATGACCGCAGGACAGACGATCCGCGTGTCATCATAAGACGGAGGAGTAAACCATGACGATTTTTAAATTTCCGCAAGATTTCCGCTGGGGAACAGCAACAGCTTCCTATCAAATAGAAGGAGCGGCACAGGAAGGTGGACGTGGGGTATCCATCTGGGATACGTTTGCGCGCACGCCTGGCAAAGTATATAACGGAGACAATGGTGATGTTGCATGTGACAGTTACCATCGGTATGAGGAAGATATCGAATTGATGAAGAAACTCGGGATTAATACGTACCGGTTTTCCATTGCCTGGCCGCGTATTATTCCTGACGGGGATGGGGAGATCAATCGGGAAGGTCTGGACTTCTACCACCGTTTTGTGGATGCATTGCTGGAGGCTGGAATTGAACCGTTCCTCACGCTGTATCACTGGGATCTTCCGCAAACGTTGGAGGATGACGGAGGTTGGGGCAACCGCAGAACGGTGGATGCTTTTGTGAAATATGCCGAAGTGATCTTCAAAGAATTCTCGGGTAAAATCAACTTCTGGCTGACATTCAACGAACCATGGTGTATCGCGTTCCTGTCAAACCTTCTCGGGATTCATGCGCCAGGAAACAAAGACCTGCAAACGTCAATCAATGTTGCTCATGGATTGCTAGTTGCTCATGGTAAAGCCGTTCAATCCTTCCGTCGCTTGGGTACAACCGGACAGATCGGTATTGCTCCAAACGTATGCTGGGCTGAGCCTTACAGCAAATCTCCTGAGGACCAGGCTGCTTGTGATAGATCAATCGCGCTCAATACCGACTGGTTCCTTGACCCGATCTACAAAGGTTCGTACCCGCAATTTATGGTGGACTGGTTCGCAGAAGCGGGAGCTACGGTGCCAATTCAAGAAGGCGATATGGAGATCATCTCGCAACCGATCGACCTGCTAGGCATTAACTATTACACCATGGGGATTAATCGCTTCAATCCGGAGGCAGGCGCTCTGCAATCGGAAGAAGTTGATATGGGCCTCACCAAAACCGATATTGGTTGGCCAGTGGAGTCACGCGGCTTGTATGAATTCATGCATTATCTGCAAAAGTATGGCAATGTAGATGTGTATATCACGGAGAACGGTGCCTGCATCAATGATGATCTGGAGAATGGCAAAATTAATGATGATCGCCGGATTGCATATTATGAACAGCACTTGGCTCAGATTCACCGCATCATTAATGACGGCATTAACCTGAAAGGGTACATGGCATGGTCACTGATGGATAATTTCGAATGGGCAGAAGGCTATCGTATGCGCTTCGGTCTCGTTCATGTGGATTATCGTTCACTTGTGAGAACGCCGAAGGAGAGCTATTACTGGTATCAGAATGTCATCAAGAATAATTGGTTGGAAACACGGAACGAACATAATCCCCAATAGACTTGGTGGCAGCTTTTAAGGGAAAAGCAGGTCCTTATTTTATTATGAGTTACCTTATTAACAAAGAGAAAGACGGTAGCATTGGAGTATTCCGATATGCCGTCTTTTTTGTGTTTTATTACAGATGAAAACGAGGAGATCATAAAGGTTTGATCAGGTCAAGTGTAGTTCCTGTTATGAATAGACGGTTTTTGGGTTATAAGAAGTAAGGAAGAAATGAATAATGTTTTGTCAACAGGTTAAATTAAAATAAAGTGTCCAAATTGCGAAGGAAATTTGAACATTTGTTGACTAAAAATCATACTGATGTGGTATATTGGTATAAGGAAAGCACTTACAAAAAGGGAAAAGGAAGTGTTTACTATGGCATCGAAGACAGCAATGGTTAGCCAATTGGAGCGCAAAGACAAAAATATGCGGCGCGCCGTCTTGACGATGACAGTTCTGGCATGGGTCGCACTCATTACGGGAGTGATCATGTGTCTGATCAATCTGAATGATTTTAATGATCGTAATCTTGGCTTGATGGTCGGTATTGGATTCCTTGTAGGTAGTGTGTTTATCTACGTTATTGCCAAAGCGATAGGCCTTGTTCATACACGCCGGGAAGACGAAGGCGCCGATTGATTATAATCCTGCGTACATTCGTTCATAATAAGACTGGATAAGTACCCGGAATCCAGTCAATAAAGCCCTTTGCGGATTCGTTGACACTGTTCAACGGGACTGCAAAGGGTTTTATTTTGTGACTTGATGTGTAAAGATTACAATAAGCAAATATCAACCATGCAAGCGATTTGTGAGAAAAAATTCACACATTTAAGGTGTAAAATCGACAAATTTGTTAACAAGAACAAAAAAGTTGTTCATTTCTGATATCTTTAGTAGGAAGAGAGTAGTATACTGATTTTTCAGTATGAGCGAATTTAAGGAGAGGGGATCAAAATGAACAAGAAACCTAGGTCGCTAATCCGGATTATCATTCCGGTTGTCCTGACGTTGGTTACAATTGCATTGATTGTCTGGCCAATGCTGGCAGGCGGGCAGTACGTTGTTCTGGATCCGAAGGGGCCAATTGGCGCTTCGCAGAGAGATTTGATTGTCATCTCGACAATTTTGTGTGCTGTCATCATTGTGCCAGTACTCATTTTGTCTGCCGTAATCGTATGGCGTTACCGCGACAAGCCGGATAACAAAGCTGCTTATGAGCCTAACTGGTCTCATAGTACGAAGGCGGAGGCAATCTGGTGGACGGTTCCAATTATCATTATTGGACTGCTTGCCATTGTTACTGTCCGTTACACGTATGATCTGGAGCCTTCGAAGCCGTTGGCTCACGAGAAAGCACCAATTACCATCCAAGTGTCTTCACTGGACTGGAAATGGTTGTTTATGTATCCTGAGCAAGGGATTGCAACGGTCAACACGCTGAATATTCCGGCAGACCGGCCCGTGAAATTTGAACTCACTGCGGATTCACCGATGAACTCATTCTGGATTCCGCAACTTGGAGGACAGATTTATACGATGTCGGGTATGGCGATGACCTTGTATCTGCAGGCAGATCATGAAGGCAAGTACTGGGGTTCAGGCGCTAACTTCACAGGTGAGCATTTTGGAGAAATGCGTTTTGATGTGAATGCTACATCGGACGAAGATTTTGACAAATGGGTAGCTGAAGTGAAACAAAGTTCCCAGGAATTGACCACAGAAGGTTACAAGGCACTGGCTGAACCAGGAACAAGCAATGTTGCTTATTATTCTGCCTTCCCAGAAGGATTGTTCCAAAATATTGTGACGAAATACGTTGTAGATGGTCAAAGTGCTCACAGTAAGCACGGTACTTCAAACGAAGCTGCTGGAGCTATTCAGAATTCAAACGATGTGTCCAATCAAGATGAGGACAAGAGTGCTAACTAAAGATTCGAAAGGAGGCCCCCAATGTTAGAGAGACTTAAAGAGTTTGCATCGGAGTTCTTCGTTACCGGCGACCCGCTGATCTATGGAGCAGACGTGGCGATCGGGATTACGATGATTACTATCGTAACGGTGCTGACTTATTTCAAAAAATGGGGCTGGCTCTGGCGTAACTGGTTAACTACTGTCGATCATAAAAAGATCGGTATTATGTATATCATTGCTTCCATTATCATGTTGTTCCGTGGTGGTGTGGATGCATTGATGATGCGTCTGCAGCTGGCTATGCCTAATATGGATTTCTTACATCCTGAACATTATAATCAGGTATTCACAACTCACGGTACGATTATGATCCTGTTTATGGCGATGCCATTTATGTTCGGTTTATTTAACGTCATTGTGCCACTACAGATCGGAGCAAGGGACGTTGCGTTCCCGTTCCTGAATGCACTGAGTTTCTGGTTATTCTTCTTGGGCGCAATGCTGTTTAACCTGTCCTTCGTTATCGGTGGTTCACCGGATGCGGGATGGCTGAGTTATCCGCCTCTATCGGAGCTGTCGCACAGTCCGGGGGTAGGACAGAACTTCTATATATGGGGTATACAGATATCGGGTATCGGTTCCCTGGCTACCGGTATCAACTTCCTGGTTACCATCATTAAAATGCGTGCGCCAGGCATGAAATGGATGAAAATGCCGATGTTTACATGGTCGGTATTCTCCACTTGTATCATCATCTTGTTTGCATTCCCAATCTTGACCGTGACGCTTGCATTGCTATTCCTCGACAGGTTTGCCGGGGCGCATTTCTTCACACTTGATTTGGGCGGTAACCCAATGATGTATATCAACTTGATCTGGATGTGGGGTCACCCTGAGGTATACATTGTCGTCTTGCCGGCATTCGGTGTGTTCTCCGAGATTGTAAGTACATTCTCTCGGAAAAAACTGTTTGGTTACAAGTCGATGGTATTTGCGATGTTAATCATCAGCTTCCTGTCCTTCTTCACATGGGCGCATCACTTCTTCACGATGGGTTCCGGAGCGGACGTGAATGCATTCTTCGCCGTAACTACGATGTTGATTGCTATTCCAACAGGAGTTAAGATATTTAACTGGCTGTTTACCATGTATCGAGGAAGGATACGCATGGCGACTCCGATGATGTGGACACTTGCCTTTATCCCGTGCTTTATTGTCGGGGGTATGACAGGCGTTCTGTTATCCGTTGCTCCTGCTGACTTCCAGTTCCACAACAGTTACTTCCTGATTGCCCACTTCCACCAAGTATTGATCGGTGGCGTTGTCTTCGGATACTTCGCAGGTCTGTATTACTGGTGGCCTAAAATGTTCGGTTTCCAACTCGAAGAGAAACTGGGCAAATGGGCATTCTGGACTTGGAATATTGGTTTCTATGTCTGCTTCATGCCGCAGTACGCTGTCGGTCTGATGGGTATGACACGTCGTCTGAGCACATACGGCTGGGATACTGGCTGGTGGGAACTGAACTTCGTATCCACAATCGGGGCATTCCTGATGGGTGTCGGATTCCTGTTCCAAGTTGCACAAATCGCAGACGGTATTCGCAAATATAAAACACTCAAAGCTTCCGCCGATCCATGGGATGGTCGTACGCTCGAGTGGTCGATTCCTTCACCAGCTCCTGAATATAACTTCGCTGTTACACCGCGCGGAGATGATATTGATGAGTGGTGGGAAGAGAAAGAACGTCGTGCCAAAGGCATCTATCCGCCTGAGCAACCGCTTGAGCCGATTCATATGCCGAAGAATTCCTCGATTCCGTTCATCATGTCTGTCTTCTGGTTCGTTGCCGGTTTCGGCTTCGTATTCGGTTGGCTGTGGATGGCGATTCTCGGACTTGCTGGCGTCGGCATTTGCATGATCGCCCGTTCATTCTCTTACGATACGGATTATTATATTCCGGTCGACGAAATTAAGCGTACCGAAGCGTCGTTAAGGGGGTCGGTATAGATGGCTCAAGCAGCCGCTAAGCACGGTGAGAATCATGCACATGGTCATGACCATGGCCACCATGATCCACAGGAAATGAAAATTCTCGGATTCTGGTTCTTCCTGATTTCCGACGTTATCCTGTTCTCCGTATTGTTCGCAACCTTCATTGTGTTGCGTGACAATACGGCGGGCGGACCGATTTTGTCTGAATTGATCAAAATGCCTGGCGTTATCGCCGAGACGTTTATCTTGCTCACAAGTTCATTTACGAGCGGCCTTGCCGTTCTGGCAATGAATCAGGGTAAAGTAAAACAATTAATCAGTTGGTTGGCTGTTACAGCTGTTCTGGGTGCAAGCTTTATCGCTCTTGAGGTATATGAGTTTATTGAGTTGATTCACGAAGGGTTTAGCTTTACAACGAGTGCTGCTTCTGGCGCATTCTTCACCCTTGTGGGTACTCACGGACTTCACGTATCGCTTGGTCTGATCTGGATGATTGGACTCATGTTCCAACTGAAAAAACGTGGTATTACCGATGTTACTCGCGGTAAAATCAACGTTATCAGCTTGTATTGGCACTTCTTGGACGTCGTATGGATTTTCCTCCTGTCGATCGTCTATCTCATGGGGGTGATGTAGATGTCAGGGCACAACTCACATGATTCCCACGGTCATGAGCAACATGGTTCACTGAAGTCCTATGTCATCGGCTTCATCCTGTCCGTCGTTCTGACAATCATTCCACTTGTGGTGGTTCTCAATGATATGATGGAAAGAACAGGAACACTCATTGTTGTTCTAGGTACAGCAGCACTTCAGTTCGTGGTTCAACTCTTCTTCTTCATGCATATTCGTGAAACAGAAAAACCACGCTGGAATGTTATGGCTCTTATCTTCGGTTTGCTGATCATGATGACTATCGTGATCGGTTCGATCTGGATCATGCTCAACAACGCTGTTGCACATTAATATGTGAATTAAGGAAGATCTCCCGGTCTGTATTACAGACTGTGGGGATCTTTTTTTGTTCTCATTTAAGAAATAAATAGAATTAATGATTAATTATATTAATTATTTTGAAAATAAAGGTACACAAAAGATACACAATGAACTAAAATGAACTTATATGAACATTATTCAACATCAATCTAAACCAACTCAAATGACGAAAGGAATGGATTAATAATGGAAAATCGTTATGCTGCACATCCCAATGAAGTGAAAACGTATGATACATCTCGCCTGCGTGAGGAATTTTTGATGGAGCAACTGTTTGCAACCGATGAATTGGTAACGGTGTATTCTCATGTGGATCGTTATATTGTGGGAACGGCTGTACCTGAGAGCAAGGACATTACCCTTGAAGTGAACCTGAAGGATATCGGAACGAACTTTTTCCTGGAGCGTCGTGAAATCGGTATCATTAATGTTGGTGGTCACGGAACAGTGACAGCGGACGGACAAGGTTATGAGATTGGAGCGAAGGAATGTCTCTACATCGGTAGAGGTGTGAAGGAAGTTGTGTTCACAAGCAGTGACAAGGCTCAACCTGCCCAATTCTATTTTGTATCCACACCGGCTCATCACACCTATCCAACAGTAAAAGCAACGCAAGAACAAGCTCAGCCGAATCATCTGGGCAGCATCGAAACTTCCAATGAGCGTACGATCTATCGATATATTCACCAAGGAGAAGGTGGAATCCAGAGCTGTCAGCTGGTGATGGGCATTACCGAACTCGACAAGGGTAACATGTGGAATACGATGCCTGCACATACCCATAACCGCCGTTCCGAAGTATACTTGTACTGGAATCTGCCTGAAGATGGCGTTGTGTTCCACATGATGGGCGAGCCGAACGAAACACGTCATCTGGTTGTACGTGATCGCCAGGCGATCATTTCCCCAAGCTGGTCCATTCACAGTGGTGTGGGTACAAGCAATTACACCTTCTGTTGGGCTATGGCTGGTGAGAACCAGACGTTCGAAGATATGGACGGCGTAGCGATGAAAGACCTGAAATAATAAATTACAGATGTCTGAGTTAAATTGACAGGGTAGACGCTAGAACACTCATTCTTTTGACTCAGGTAGTATAGGAAGTTGATTATGATGAACCCATTGAAAAGACATGAAAAAATTATGGAGGCTCTGCTGGAGCGCCAGGAAGTAACCGTAAGTGATCTGAGTGAACTGTTGCAGGTGACGGGGAAGACTGTGCGAGAGGATCTCGACAAGTTGGAGAGCATGGGACTACTCGTACGTGTCCATGGAGGGGCTATGCTGGCTCAGAATGACCAGTACGGCATCTTGAATAGCCGCGGAGTCACAGAGAAGCATCATCCGGAGAAGACGGAGATTGCTGAACGTGCCCTTGCTTACATTCGACCTGGAGATATCGTTGCCCTCGATGGTGGCAGCACCACGCTGGAGATGGCCAAACGTCTCGACAATCAGCCCATTACGGTTGTGACTAATGATTTGTTCATCATTGCGGAGCTAACCAAAAAGGAGCAGGTGCGACTGGTCGTGCCTGGCGGGGCTCGTGTACGGAATATGCTAGTGGGCGATGATACGGCTGCGTTTATATCCAGTCTAAACATTCACAAAGCCTTTATATCCACGACAGCCCTTCATCCGGAATTCGGGCTATCGATCTACACGGGAGATCTGGTTCCTTTGAAAAAAGCAATGATATCTGCCTCGCAGCAAGTATACGGCGTTGTGGATCATTATAAATTCGGACAATTTGCACTTCGGACTTTTGCCCAGTGTTCGGAACTGGACTACATTATCAGTGACAGTCGTCTGGATGAAGAGACGGCTGCATTATATGAGCAGAGCGGTGTCACAGTGGATTATCAAAGTTAACCATATTCACGTTTCATGGGATTAAAGAACGGTCAGATCTATTGTTTGCATATCAAACCATGCGGAGGAATCATTCATGAACCCATTTGATTTAAGCGGACAAGTTGCACTGGTGACAGGTACCTCGGGAGGACTTGGACAAGGGATGGCCATCGGCTTGGCAGAAGCAGGTGCTGATGTAGTGCTGGTCTCTTATTCCAAGCCTGCGGAAACGGCAAGTGCCATTGAAGCCCTCGGACGCAAAGCTTACGTGATTGAAGCGGATTTAAGTCGTGAAGATGAGTTGTCGGCTGTGTTCGAACAGGGGCTTGCGTTCCAAGGCAGAATTGACATTCTCGTCAACAATGCGGGAATCATTCGCCGCACACCTGCGGCTGATCATGCAGGGCAGGACTGGCATGATGTAATTGGTCTGAACCTGAACACTGTATTTTTCCTAAGCCAATTGGCTGGTAGACATATGATTGAACGCGGAAGCGGCAAAATCATTAATATTGCATCCATGTTGTCCTATCAAGGCGGAATCAATGTGCCGGGTTATACGGCCAGTAAACATGGTGTTGCCGGATTAACCAAAGCTCTCGCCAATGAGTGGGCAGGCAAAGGTATTCAGATTAACGGGATCGCACCTGGTTATATGGAAACCGATAATACAACCCAGATTCGTGCAGATGAGAATCGTTACCGGGATATTACAGCCCGTATTCCTGCTGGACGTTGGGGGACTCCTGAAGATCTGAAAGGGCCCGTTGTCTTCCTGGCATCTGCCGCTTCGGATTATCTGAATGGTCATGTGCTAAATGTCGATGGCGGCTGGATGGCACGTTAATCGCTTGATAATCGGATTAGCATAAGGAGGCAGTGAGATGAAACTTGGTATTCTGGCACATACATTTGGCAAACAGCCTACAGCACAGCTTGCGCAGACGATTGCGGATAATGGATTCAATTCCGTACAGCTGGCGCTTGCCAAAGCATTATCCGATGTGGACTCATCGAATGGCAAGCTGAGCCCCGGGCTGGCGAATGAGATTGGAGATCAATTTGCACAGCGCGGGGTGAAGATTGCGGTACTGGGCTGTTATATTAATCCGATTGACCCTGATCCGGTAACAAGGCGTGCGGACATTGATCGATTCAAGGAGCATCTGCGTTATGCCCGGGATTTTGGTTGCAGCATGGTGGCAACGGAGACCGGGGGCTTGGACACCTATCAGGGTACGCATCCGGATGGATATGAAGAGAAGGCATGGAGCGTGCTGAAAGAAACGGTTGAGGAACTGGCTGAGGAAGCAGAGAAGTGGGGCGTTCATGCGGCGATTGAGCCTGTATCCACCCATACCCTTCATACCCATGAACATATGACACGGTTGTTTGAAGAGATTCCTTCATCCAATCTGGGGATGCTATTTGACCCGTGTAATTTGATCAAACAGCCACATGCAGCAGATCAAGGAGCTTTCTTGCGCGAAGTGATGGAATCACTGTATCAGCGCATGATTGTGATCCATGCCAAGGATGTAGCCTTTGATGCACAGGGAGAGAAGTTCAATCCCGTACCTGGGGCAGGCATACTGGATTACCCGTTATTTTTTGAATTGCTGAAAACGTATAAGCCACATATCGATATTTCACTTGAAGGCGTAACTGCGGAGGAAGCTGTGCCTGCGGCCAAACATTTGCGTGAAGTATGGAGTGCAGTTCGGGTCTAACAAAAGCCTGGATGAGGTATTGCATACCGAAGCCAAAGTAGCTGAAAAACCTTTGCGAGGGCAAAGGTTTTTTTGGTAAAGAAATCGATAATTTACATATTGAATATTTCTTATCGGAAAAATCGGAAATAATTCTTTTCAAATGCGACATCTTGTGAGAGAATATGGAAAACATACGCCACCATGCCAAGACATCAGGGACTCAGAGAACGTATATACCAAGGGAGGATTCAGATTTATGTCAAACGAACGTGAGCTTTCATTTGAAACATTGGCAATTCATGCAGGCCAGGAGATTGATCCAACCACCAACGCACGAGCTGTGCCCTTGTATCAGACAACTTCTTATGGATTCAAGGACACCGAGCATGCCGCTAATTTGTTTGGTTTGAAAGAGTTTGGCAACATCTATACCCGTCTGATGAATCCAACAACCGACGTGTTTGAGCAACGGATTGCGGCGTTGGAAGGCGGAGCCGGGGCACTCGCTACAGCTTCCGGTCAGGCAGCTATTACGTTTTCACTTCTGAATATTGCCGGTGCAGGTGATGAGATCGTGTCTTCGGCGAGTTTGTATGGGGGTACGTACAATCTGTTCTCGACTACTTTGCCGAAATTGGGTCTGGACGTGAAATTCGTGGATTCCAGTGATCCTGAGAATTTCCGGGCAGCCATTACGGAGAAAACGAAAGCGTTATATGCCGAAACGATCGGTAATCCGAAGGGGAATGTACTGGATATTGAAGCGGTGGCAGCCATCGCCCATGAACATGGAATCCCTTTGATCGTGGATAATACGTTCCCGAGTCCGTACCTGCTTCGTCCGATTGAACATGGAGCAGATATTGTCGTTCACTCTGCGACGAAATTTATTGGCGGTCATGGTACATCCATTGGTGGCGTTATCGTGGATAGCGGAAAATTTGACTGGAAAGCGAGTGGCAAGTTCCCTGGATTGACGGAGCCGGATTCCAGTTATAACGGTGTGGTATATACGGAAGCGGTTGGACCGATTGCTTATATTATCAAAGCTCGGGTACAGCTATTGCGTGATCTGGGTGCAACAATTTCTCCATTCAACTCATGGTTGCTGCTGCAAGGACTGGAGACATTGCACTTACGTGTGGAACGTCATAGTAGCAACGCTCTGGCTGTTGCGGAATTCCTTGAGAAACATGAGGATGTGTCTTGGGTAAGTTATGCAGGTCTGCCGAGCCACGGTTCTTACGAGCTTGCACAGAAGTATCTGCCAAGAGGACAGGGCGCCATTCTGACCTTTGGAATCAAAGGTGGTGCGGACGCGGGTCGTAAATTGATTGAAAGTGTCAAACTGTTCTCTCACCTTGCAAACGTGGGTGACTCCAAGTCACTAATCATTCACCCGGCAAGTACAACTCACGCGCAGTTGACTGAAGATGAACAAACCGCCGCAGGGGTTAATCCGGAATTGATTCGTCTGTCTGTGGGTACGGAAAACATTCAAGACATTATTTATGATCTGGAGCAAGCGATCAAAGCAAGTCAGGGAGCAAGTGTAGGCGCGTAAATGGCATTGGGTGGATGTGCGAACAATTACTTAAGCGATATGCCATAAACAGGTCAAACGTATATTCATAGATGGTTAAAGCCGTTGTCCTCCGGGACAGCGGCTTTTTGTCTTTTTGAACAAGCATTTATGAGTAAGCATCGAAAAAAGCCCATTTACAAATGTGGATCACAGGCATATACTGGTTAAAAGTTGTATTGAGTAAACACAATTGCATAAGTGCAAAAATGATTATCATTCTCATTCGAGATTATTACAAAATCATTCTCAAAACCATGCTGCTGCGGGATTCCCGCAGCAGCATGTGTCATTTTTAGGGCATTAACAATGGCTCTCATTCTCAATACAACTTCATTTCTGGAAGCGGAACTGGAGCACATTCACTATCCGCAAACCTACCATTCGAAAGGAACGTGATTCATATGCAAGCGATACATCAACCACTACACAGACAGAAACAAGCAGAACAGCGCTCATCCCAAACACCAGACCCAAACCGGGGACGTAAGCCTGATTTTCGAGCCATGTTGCAGAATAAAGAGATGCAATCTGCATTGGGCAGCGGGTTATTGATGCTGATTGCCTGGGGAACTGCGCCGTATTTTGGGACCTTGTCCATCATGCTCTACATTGTGGCCTATGCCGTTGGTGGTTGGACCAAAGCGAAGGAGGGCATCGAGACACTGGTGAAGGACCGTGATCTGGATGTAAACCTGCTGATGATTGCCGCATCCCTCGGGGCAGCAGCCATTGGTTACTGGAATGAAGGCGCGATGCTGATCTTTATTTTTGCACTCAGTGGTGCATTGGAAAGTTACGCGACAGAGCGCAGTCATAAAGATATTTCATCTTTACTGGCGCTGAAGCCAGAGACTGCACTGCGTATTGAGGAAGGACAGATGAATCTCGTGGCTATTGATGATCTGCAGCCGGGTGATCTGCTGTTGGTCAAACCGGGAGAGCTGGTTCCTGCGGATGGTGTGGTGTACCGGGGGAGTTCTTTTATCAATCAGTCGTCCATCACTGGAGAATCCCTGCCTGTGGACAAAGTTGCGGGTGATGAAGTCTATGCAGGTACGGTAAACGGGGAGGGTGCCTTATACGTAGAGGTCACAAAATCAGCTGAAGGGTCACTCTTCGGCAAGATCATTAAAATGGTGGAGGAAGCGCAGGCGGAAGTGCCGGATTCTCAGCGTTTCATGGAGCGGTTTGAAGGGATTTACGCACGTATTGTTGTAGGGGTGACCTTACTTGTCATTGCAGGAACTCCGCTGCTGCTTGGCTGGACATGGAATGAGGCGTTTTACAAAGCGATGGTATTTCTGGTTGTGGCTTCGCCTTGTGCATTGGTGTCTTCCATCATGCCTGTTATGCTGTCCGCGATGTCCAGCAGCGCCCGCCGGGGCATTCTCTTCAAGGGGGGTGCCCATATGGAGAATATGGCTCGCACGCAGGTCGTGGCTTTTGACAAGACAGGTACATTGACCATGGGCACCCCGCAAGTGACCGATATTATTACGGCTGAAAATGTAGATCGCGCCCAGCTATTAGCTGCGGTAGCGGCTATTGAGAACCTCTCCATGCATCCTTTGGCTCGTGCCATCGTAGATCAGGCGAACAAGGAGAATATCAATCTTGAGGAAGCGGAGCATGTACAGGCACTAACAGGCTGGGGTATCGAAGGCACTGTGAACAATGTGGTCTGGAGCATTGGTAAAACAGATGTATTGGGAGAGATGCAGTCAGGGGAGATGAAGGGCAGCAACGTTGATCCAGATGAAAATGGTGCTAACCATGTGGAGGTATCTTCTGAGTGGCGCGATGTACGCTCCCGTCTTGAGGGGGAGGGAAAAACCGTCTCCGTTGTTATGGCTGATGGTGAATTAGTGGGTCTGATCGCCATGCGGGATACGGTACGGCCACAGGCGGCAGCTGCAGTGAAAAAGCTTGAAGCCATGGGTGTACAAGTTGCGATGTTAACAGGTGATCGGGCCAGAACAGCTTCTGTGATCGCGCGTGAAACAGGAGTAAGCATGTTCTATGCAGACTTGCTGCCTGAAGATAAAGTGAAGCAGGTACAGGCACTCCGCAAACAGTATGGTCCTGTGCTGATGGTAGGGGATGGTGTCAATGATGCACCAGCACTTGCAGCAGCTACTGTGGGTATGGGGATGGGATTGTCCGGCAGCGGGACTGCACTGGAGGTCGCTGATGCGGTACTCATGAACGATAACATTGAAGAGATCGCTTGGGTGATTGGGCAGGCTCGTCGAGCACAGCGTACGGTGAAGCAAAATATGTTTTTTGCCATCACCGTTATTCTGGCCTTAATTGCGGGTAACTTCCTCCAAGACGTCGCATTGCCTCTGGGTGTAATAGGTCATGAAGGCAGTACAATTCTGGTTATTCTAAATGGACTTAGGCTGCTACGGTAATCAGATTTGGAGAGGAAAATGGTTAGTTGGTTTTGCTGGTACTATGCGGCTCGTTGAACGGCTCACGTTTGAACCTTGGGTCAGCGGGTAATGATTCGAAGAGACGATTCGATAATAAGGGAGCTGTGAGATATGGGACGTTATGTACAAGTGGAACCGAATGTAAAAATATATGTTGAAGATATTGGTGAAGGAACCCCGGTTGTCTTTTTGCACGGCTGGCCTGTCAATTATAAAATGTTTGAATATCAGCTGAATGTTCTACCTAACCATGGCATTCGTGCCATTGCGATAGATTTTAGAGGATATGGCTTATCGGATAAGCCATCCACCGGATATGATTATGATCGCATGGCAGACGATGTTCGTGCCGTTATTGATGATCTGGAGTTGACAGACGCGGTACTCGCAGGGTTCTCCATGGGTGGAGCAATTGCAGTACATTACATGGCTCGCCATAAGGGACATGGTGTATCCAAGCTGGCCTTGTTATCTGCGGCAGCGCCTGTGTTCACACAGCGTGAAGGATATCCGTATGGATTGACCCCGGAGCAGCTGAACGAGCAGATTATTGAGCCGATCTTCGCAGATCGACCGAAGTTGCTGGAGACGTTTGGCGGCATGTTCTTCGCGAAGGAACACAGCAAGCCATTCATGGATTGGTTCCATGCACTGGGCATGGAGGCTTCATCCTATGGTACCATCCGCAGTGCAATTGCGTTGCGGGATGAGGACTTGCGTGATGAACTGAGTTCGATTCAGGTGCCGACAGCTATTTTGCACGGGAAAAAGGATGAGATCTGTCCGTTCGAATTCGCCGAACAGATGCACCAAGGCATCGCTTCATCTCAATTGATTGCTTTTGAAGAGAGTGGTCATGGCGCATTCTATGATGAATTGGAGAAATTCAATTCGGAACTGATCCGATTTATCAAATCCTGATCAGGTGGGGGCATAGTGCCTCATACAGGCACTCCCAGTAATTTCATGGAATCTTCATTTGTGGCTAAACAAAGAACCCGGTCGACAGTCTTGAACTGTTCGCTCGGGTTCTTTAGTCTTCAATTAAAACAGCTCGGTCAGACCAATCATCGTGATAAGTCCGAGTAAAAACGAGATGGTCGCCACACGTGCATTGCCGTCACCGTGACTCTCGGGAATGAGTTCCTTATAGACGATGAACATCATCGCACCGGCTGCAAAAGCCAGACCATAAGGGACAAGGCCAGCAACGAGACTGCTTAAGGTGTAACCAATCATAGCTGTAATAATCTCTACCGCTCCGGTCAGAGTGGCAATACCCAGCGCTTTGAAGCGGCCAATATTCTGGTTCACGAGAAAGAGGGCCACCAGGAATCCTTCCGGCGCATTCTGCAATCCGATGGAGAAGGCAATGAGATTGCCCAGGTTCTCATCCGAGCTTGCATAGCTGACTCCAACCGATAACCCTTCCGGCAGGTTATGCATGGTGATGGCTGCAATAATCATGAAGGCTTTGGCTTCAATTTTAAAAGGCATTTTCTCGGGATTCTCCAGATCGACGTGTGGGATCTTCATCTCCAGCACCAGTAGCACCAGGCTACCAAGCATAATACCAAATGCGAGTACAAAGAGGTTCGATTGGCCAAGCGCTTCGGGAATGAGATTATACACCGAGGCCGAGGTCATAATACCTGCAGCGTATGCCAGCAAGATATCACGCAGACGGTGCGATATTTTGCGCATAAATAGAATCGGTACGGCCCCTAGGCCGGTGGACATGGCTGATATAAAACTGCCAATGAGTGCATCGTTCATGCTTCCATTTTCCCTCCTGATGAAGACTTCTTCATAATCGCTGCCGAGCATTGACACCGTACATAAAAGAGATCATAATGAACAACAGATTAGAATGATTATAAATTAGAATTCCGTTTCTGCATAGGGCAATTGTCATTACACAGGCAGGTCTTGTGGACATGATGTAGGCTTTTCGTTCTAGTGTATGCAAAAGCATAAGCTTTTGATGCCGGAGGGCCCAACCTTTTTACAGAACCCGGGGGAGGAACTATACATGTATAAATCAATTATTATCGGAACAGGCCCTGCAGGGCTGACAGCAGCAATCTATCTGGCACGTGCCAACTTGAACCCACTCGTTATTGAAGGTCCACAACCTGGTGGTCAATTGACAACAACGACTGAAGTGGAGAACTTCCCAGGTTTCCCTGATGGTATTATGGGTCCTGAACTGATGGATAACATGCGTAAACAAGCAGAGCGCTTCGGTGCTGAATTCCGCACAGGCTGGGTGAACAACATCGACATGAGCGAGCGTCCATTCAAGATTCAAGTTGAAGGTATGGGTGAACTCGTATCCGAAACATTGATTCTATCTACAGGCGCATCTGCTAAATACCTGGGTATTCCTGGGGAAGAAACGAATGTGGGCCGCGGTGTCAGCACGTGTGCAACATGTGATGGATTCTTCTTCCGTAACAAAGAGATCATCGTTATCGGCGGTGGCGACTCTGCCCTTGAGGAAGCAAGCTTCCTGTCCCGTTTCGGTTCCAAAGTAACGCTGGTACACCGTCGTGAAGAACTGCGTGGCTCCAAAATCATGCAGGATCGTGCACGCAGCAACGAAAAAGTAGAGATGGCTTTGAACCGTACACCACTCGAAGTACTTGCTGGCGACAACGGCGTGACAGGTCTGAAAGTGTTGAACAACGAAACAGGTGAAGAAGAAGTGATTCCGGCGAGCGGCGTATTCGTAGCCATTGGTCACACACCAAACACTGGATTCCTCGGCGGACAGATCACTACAGACGAACACGGTTATATCCTGACTACACCGGGTACATCCGAGACAAACATCCCAGGCGTATTCGCATGTGGTGACGTTCAGGATACACGTTACAAACAAGCGATCACAGCTGCAGGTAGCGGATGTATGGCTGCGATGGACACAGAGAAATACATTGAAAGCCTGGAGCACAGCGCAGTTGTTCTGTAATAGAATGAGCTGATTTCAAACAAACTATAGATTAATATAAAACCATATGAGGTGAATTAAACATGGAAAACGTAATTGTATACACATCAACGAACTGCCCGAACTGCAAATCCGTAAAAAGTTTCCTGGCTGACAAAGGCATTGCTTACGAAGAGCGCAATATCGAAACTAGCGATGAGTTTGCACAACAAGTATGGGACATGGGTGTACGCGCCGTGCCTTTGACTGTTATTGGTGAACACCGCATTCTGGGTATGAACAAGACCCAATTCGCCAAAGCATTGGACGCTTAAATCAGGCTGATCATCTGGATCATCATGTGATGAAAGAAAGATTCGATTCATATGCAATTCCGGTTTTCGCGAGCCGTTAGGATATAGAAAGAACCGTACCCGATTGGGTACGGTTTTTTGTGCACTTACTCTGAATGAAACGAGCGGATATTTAACTGACCTCAAGCATTATTCGGAATTGTCCAATGTACAGAAGTGCGATATCCTTTTCTTATGTCACAGAGCACAATTGAGGTGAACAAGCAGCATGATTATAGATCAGCAGGAGCATTTTCGCTTCTGGGAACAGGCGAGTATACGAGATATCCATGTTGAAAGAGTTACCCTTGCAAAGGGGGAAAGAACATTATTCACAGTGCAATCCAGCAGTTTTTTCTGTATGAAGAGAGGGAACGTGCTGGTACTGCTCAATCAGAATACCTATTCCATCAATCCTTTTGAGATTATTCACGCACCTCCCAAAAGTCTGTTTGAAGTTAACGCAGGTTCAGACGGAGCAGAGTATATATTGATTTTGTATAAAGCAGAACGGGGACCATCGTATGGCGATGAGCCGATGTTTTTAGACGAACGCGGATATCCAACTCACGTTACATACCGGGTGACACTAACGCAGCCAATGATGTTATATGAAATTGCAGATCGTATGTTAGAGGCCCAGCAGCATGAGCTACCTTCGGTTCCACTGCAACTCAAAGCATCGTTCTATCAATGGGTTTATCACCTGGTAGAGCAGTACTATCTACAGCCTCTGCTTGTAAAAGTAACCAGCCCCGTCGATTTGGTCATACAGACTCTGGAGTACCTGTTGCAGAACTATGCAAAACCGCATACGTTGGACTCTTTGGCGGCAACAATGGGGCGGAGTCCGGGCCATCTCTCGAATTGTTTCAAACAAGTACTTAATCGTGGACCGATTGACTGTCTAATCCGTTTGCGTATGCAAAAAGCGTGCAAGCTATTGGCCGAAACAAAGCTTCCCTTACGAATGATTGCGTCGGCAATTGGGTATCAGGATGCGTACTATTTCAGCAACGCTTTCAAAAAGTACATGGGAATTTCACCGCAGAAGTATCGTAAGCAATGCGTAGAGGAAGATGTTACATCCTCAGCAGGAAGAAATTATATTGTTGGCTCTCCAGCCCCATGTTATATTCCTTCATATGATAATGATAATTATTATCAATATTTAGATGGAGGGTCTGATGAAATGGTGAGAAATATAAAGAGAGTCCCAATGGCTTTACTGATGGCTTTTGGGTTGCTGTTAAGTGCATGTAGTGGCGGTTCTTCAGGGAATACAGGGGCTGCAACAGGAGATGGAAGTACAGCTCAATCGAAAGCACCAGCTTCCCAAGTAAACAGTTCAAGCGAAACTAATACAAATGAAAATGTCCAAGCGACAACACGTATAGTGAACACATCCATGGGTGAGGTCGAAGTGCCAGCTAATCCGCAGCGTGTCGTAACGGATTTCTTTTTGGGTCATATTCTGGCCTTGAATGTAAAACCCGTAGGAAGTAACGGCGTATTCATGCAAAACCCTTATCTGGAGGGCAAGGTTTCCGGTATCGAGGATATTTCGGACAATCTTGAAGCAATAACTGGACTGAACCCTGACCTAATCGTTACAGGCAATGCCAAAAGTTACGATGCTTATTCCAAAATCGCCCCAACCGTCTTTCTGGACAACTCGGCCCCCGTTCGTGATCAGGTTAAAGAGCTTGGCGTTATATTGGGGAAAGAGGCTGAAGCATCGGCATGGCTTACCGATTTTGAACAAAAGGTGACTTCGGCCAAGGAGAGTTTAAGCAGTATAATCAAAGAGGGAGAAACCGTTACTGTGTTTGACGGAGGCTTGAGCAAAGACATCACGCTTTATGGTAATGCGCATACAGGCAGAACGATCCATGGTGAATTGGACTTGCCTATGAACGAGAACGTGATACGCAGCATTGATCCAAAAGTGGGCTGGGCTACGATCTCTAATGAACTCGCCGGATCATATGCTGGTGATTACATATTTATGGCCGTGAATGCCAAAGCGGAATCGTTTGACTATGCGAGTGATCCGGTGTGGGGAACGTTAGACGCAGTCAAAAACAATGAGTTATACGAAATTGATGGCTATAAATTTTACTTTTCCGATCCGATTTCCGTCATGGGTCAGATTCAGGATATTGTCGACATGATGGATGAACGGGCTCTGGAGAAATCTAAAAAGTAGTGATCTAACACAGGTAACGTGAAAAATCCCCTTACCGTTGTAATGTGGAGCACATGGTAACATGAACTCCAGCAATTACTGCGAAAGGGGATTTTGCATTTAATTAAACTATATGATCTAGAAAAAAATACTCATGAAAGTCTGAAATACAACATACACCAGCAATCCTGACAGCATGTACATGAAACCAGCCTTCTTTTTGCTCTGAAACAATCGGAGTATGCCAAGGCTGAACAGGGGCGCAAGCACAATCAGGAACAGGAGTACGGTGACAAACATTTGCGCCGAGATATCTGAAGTATCCACGTAGGTCACGCTTTTTTTCACTCCGTTTCATTATCGGAATTAACACAGCTACATTCACATAGCCATGACAAAAATCACATAACCCCATTATACATCTGGATTTCTTTAACAAAAAGGGAGGAAATGGGGCGAAATGATGTCAATTTTCATCTGTTATTAGACGGAAACCCTTATTCTTCCTAGAAACTGGGAAATTGCAGAGTAAGCGGCACCAACACGGGTGGAACGGCTGCCCAGAGCTGCCCACTCAATCTGCAAACTGCGGCGGTGATAGGGTAATGTTCGTTCCTCGACAACCTGTTTTAACGCCGTTTCAATCCAGGGACCTGCTTCAGATAAAGGGCCACCAATGATAATGCGTTCCGGGTTGAAACTGTTCACGATGTTGGTGATGCCAATCCCCAGTTTGCGCCCAATCGTGTCGTATAATGCTTGAACAGCTTCGTCGCCTTGCTCCGCATAATGAATAAGCTCTCGTGTGGTATGAGCAGGTAATTTTAGCTGATGATCCGGATGCTCGTAGGCTTTTTCCGATGCATATAACTCCCAGCATCCACGGTTACCGCAGGAGCAGGGCAGACCTTCCGCTTCAATGGACATATGGCCGGTTTCCCCAGCATAGCCCCACGCTCCTTTGTATAATTCACCATCCACCATGATGCCTGAACCAATTCCCATGCCTGCACTGATATAGATCATATGACGAACACCGATGCCTGCTCCAAAATTCAACTCTCCATGGGCGCCAGCATTGGCTTCATTATCGATGGTTACAGGTAGTTCAAATTTTTCTTCAAGCATGGAGCGCAGAGCTACCTTTTCCCACCCCAGGTTGGGTGCAAACAGGACCGTTCCTGCCTCATCAACCATACCGGGCACACCGATGCCAATACCAATGACACCATGAGGGGAAGGAGGAGCTGCTTCAATAAGTTGCTGTGCCGCCAATTTCAATTGCTCCAGTACAGAGGACACATCATGATGTTCCAACACAATGGCATACTCTGTAATGACGTGACCTTCCAGATCCGTAAGCACACCCTTTAAGTGGGTCACACTAAGTTCTAATCCAACAGCATATCCGGATGTCCCTCGAAACAGTAACATGAGTGGTTTGCGTCCACCACTGGATTCTCCAGGGCCAATCTCCTCCAAGAGTTCATCGTTAATCAGATCGGCTACAAGATTGGAAACCGTTGCTTTGTTAAGTCCTGTTAGTTCAGACACGCGCGCGCGTGAAAGAGGGGCATGACGCCGGATCGTATCCAGCACGATCGACTTATTTATTTTTTTGACCAGCATCTGGTCTCCGGTAATTTTCATATGGTTAAGGCACTCCTATTCTTCTGATAAAAGGGTTCTGACCCACATCCGAAACAAGTTATTCGACTATTATAGCGTAAACAAACAGGCAAAAAACATTTTTATTTTTACTTTGTTTAACCAATAGACAAAGTATTATCGATGTGATAGGATAACGGTGTAAACGATTTCTTTAAAACTATTGAGGAGGCATTTTACACATGGCCTATTTTGAATCCGTTAATAAAATTACATTCGAAGGTAAAGATTCCAAGAATCCATTTGCTTTTAAACATTATAATCCGGAAGAAGTGGTAGCCGGCAAATCGATGGAAGAACATTTCCGTTTCGGTATGGCTTACTGGCATACATTAACTGCAGGCGGCAGTGACCCGTTTGGTGCGGAGACAGCTGTTCGTTCATGGGATAAATATTCAGGTCTGGACCTCGCGAAAGTTCGCGTGGAAGCGGCATTTGAATTTTTGGAAAAAATGAATCTTCCATATTTCTGTTTCCACGATGTGGACATCGCACCAGAAGGCAACAACCTGCGTGAATTCTACAGCAACATCGATACCATCGTTGGTCTGATTGAAGACCACATGAAATCCAGCGGCAAAAAACTGCTCTGGAACACAGCAAACATGTTCTCGAACCCACGCTTCATGTTCGGTGCAGCTTCCACTTGTAACGCAGACGTGTACGCTCACGCTGCAGCACAAATCAAGAAAGGTCTGGAAGTCGGTAAACGTCTGGGCGCTGAAAACTATGTATTCTGGGGCGGTCGTGAAGGTTACGACACATTGTTGAACACAGACATGCAACTGGAGCAAGACAACATTGCTCGCATGTTCCATATGGCTGTAGACTACGCGAAGGAAATTGGTTTTGATGCACAATTCCTGATCGAGCCTAAACCAAAAGAGCCAACGAAACACCAATATGATTATGATGCAGCAACTTCCATTGCTTTCTTGCAAAAATACGGTTTGGACAAACACTTCAAACTCAACCTGGAAGCGAACCATGCTACATTGGCTGGTCATACATTTGATCACGAAATCCGCGTTGCTCGTACAAACGGCATGCTCGGTTCCCTCGATGCGAACCAAGGTGATATGCTGATCGGTTGGGATACGGATGAGTTCCCGGTTGATATGTACGATGCTACATTGACGATGTATGAAGTATTGAAAAACGGCGGTATCGGCCGTGGTGGTGTGAACTTTGACGCGAAAGTACGTCGTGGATCCTTCGAAGCAGACGATCTGTTCCTGGCACACATCGCAGGTATGGATACGTATGCGAAAGGTTTGAAAGTAGCAGCGAAGTTGATTGAAGATCGCGTATTCGATGACTTCATCGAAAAACGTTACAGCAGCTTCAGCGAAGGTATTGGCGCAGATGTAGTTGCAGGTAAAGCAACACTGGCATCCCTTGCTGAGTACGCGTTGAACAACGAAAACCCACGCAAAAACCAATCCGGACGTCAGGAATTGCTGAGAGCACAACTCAACCAGTACATCCTGGCTGACTAATAGCGGATTAGGCAGGGTTGGTGCACGCCGACCACTGATGGTTACTCATATGTGGTTAGTGATTAGTAACCATACCTGCCTTGCACAAGCTTGTACCACGGAACGCCTGAACAAGCATGACATTCGGACCGTCCCCGACTTTCCCTTGGGAAGACGGGGACGGTTTTTTAATACCTGAGCCAATCATGCACAAGTGACCTACATGCGTATCAAAGTTTTATTTATATATCAATGACGGATAGACGTCGTTGGCACGATTTTTCGCTACAGAAACGAGTACGATTTACTCGTTTCATATCCATGTGTGTCCGGATCATGCATGCAAAACGGAGTGAGCAGAAAGGACCCGAGGAAGCGGAGCGTACGCATTTATCCCCGGATTTCTCCCTTTTCAAAGGGATTAAAGGAAATCTGGGGGTAACGGCGATCCGAGGGTTTTCTGATCACGGAGTGACTTTCATGCGAACTTGGATCTTTCGTGGATATAACCTGTGATAAACGAGAGGAGTTAACCTATGAGTTACGTAATTGGCGTCGATCTAGGAACCAGTGCAGTCAAAACCGTACTGGTCAATCGTGAAGGAAAAGTGGCATTTGAAGCATCCGAGGCATACCCGTTGTACCAGCCCAAGGCTGGATACAGCGAACAAAATCCAGAAGATTGGGTAGAGCAGACGATTGTCTCCCTGCGCAAATTGCTGGAAGTGTCTGGCGTGCAGCCTTCGGAAATCGAAGGGTTGAGCTTCTCCGGCCAGATGCACGGACTGGTCTTGGTGGATGCCGAAGGTAAACCGCTGCGGAATGCAATCCTGTGGAACGATACACGCACAACGGCTCAGTGCCGTCGCATTGAAAAAGTGCTGGATGGCAAGCTGTTAAGCATTGCGCGGAACCGTGCCCTGGAAGGCTTTACTTTACCTAAAATTCTATGGGTTCAGGAGAACGAGCCTGAATTGTTACAGCAAGCATCGTTGTTCCTGTTGCCAAAAGACTATGTACGTTATCGCCTGACAGGGGATTACGCCATGGATTATTCCGATGCAGCGGGTACCTTGCTGCTGGACGTTGCAGGCAAGCAGTGGAGCAATGAGATTGCAGAAGCATTCGAACTGCCAATCTCCCTGTGTCCACGTCTCGTGGAATCGTTTGAGGAAGTCGGCACATTGTTGCCTGAGATTGCCGATCAAACGGGTCTGGCGGCTGCGACGAAAGTATATGCAGGCGGTGCGGACAATGCGTGTGGTGCGATTGGCGCAGGCATTCTGAGTGAAGGACAAACGATGTGCAGCATCGGCACGTCCGGGGTTGTGCTTTCCTACGAAGAGCGTAAAGATCTCGATTTCGAAGGAAAAGTTCACTTTTTTAACCACGGAGAGAAAGATGCCTTCTATATTATGGGGGTAACGCTTGCCGCAGGATACAGCCTGTCCTGGTTCAAGGATACATTTGCAGCGGACAAATCATTTGATGTGCTCTTACAGGGCATTGATCAGGTGCCGGCGGGCAGCAATGGATTGTTGTTCACACCTTATATCGTTGGGGAGCGTACACCTCACCCGGATGCGAATATTCGGGGTAGCTTCATCGGTATGGATGCGGGGCACAAGCTGGAGCACTTCGGACGCGCGGTGATGGAGGGCATTACCTTCTCGCTGCGGGAGTCGATTGATATTCTGCGCGGTGCAGGTAAAACCGTGAATGAAGTCATCTCCATTGGTGGCGGTGCCAAAAATGAAGCATGGTTGCAAATGCAGGCGGATGTCTTTAATGCCACGATTGTGAAGCTGGAGAGCGAACAGGGTCCTGCGATGGGTGCAGCGATGCTCGCCGCTTATGGCTGTGGCTGGTTCCCGTCCTTGCAGGAATGTGCAACGGCGTTTATTCGTCCAGCGAAATCCTATGAGCCGAACCCGGAAACGGTTGCGGTGTATGATGGCCTGTTCGCACTCTACCAGGAAGTCTACGGACAGACACGTAGTCTGAATGATCGTCTGGCTGCGTACCGTTAATTCATTTATTTCACTACATTAATCTTGTTAGTACATTAAAGCATCCGCGCAGGCGGGTGCTTTTTTTGTCGTTCATCCGGATTAATCTCATGAAAGGTTTTCTTGGCCTGCATATCCGCATTCTAGCTCTGCATAGATTGGAAATAGAGGGTTGTGATTTGTCCAGGCATCGATGTTCGATGATTTTAATAGGTAGAAGCTTGAGCATGGGGGTGAAGCTTTGGATGAACAAAAGGAGCATGGAAGACCACATATCACCTTGTCGATGATCGTTCGTAATGAGGAGAATCGATATCTCAGGCAGGCTTTGGAGACACACCGTCCCTGGATTGATCGTGCGGTAATCATTGATGACGGAAGCACAGACGGAACGGTCGCGCTGTGCCGGGAACTTCTGGACGGTATTCCACTCATATTAGTGGAGAATTCTGCTTCACGTTTTGCAGATGAGGTAAGTCTGAGAAAACAACAATGGGAAGAGACAGTGGCGACTGAACCGGAATGGATTTTAAATCTGGATGCAGATGAGATTCTGACCCGTGACTTTGGGGCCGTGCGCGATCTGTTGCTCAGTGGACATGAAGATGCAATCTATTTCAGATTGTTTGATATGTGGAGTGAGACGCATTACCGGGAAGATGAGTTCTGGCAGGCGCACGCCTATTATCGGCCATTTTTAATTCGGTATCACCCGGGTATGAGCTATGAATGGAAAGAAACCCCCCAGCATTGTGGTCGTTTTCCGATAACGATCCAGCATTGGTCCTATGGATGTCATGCTCCCCGGGTGAAGCACTATGGTTGGGCGCGGGAAGAAGACCGTATCCGCAAATATGATCGCTATCAAGCACTGGACCCTGAAGCAAGATACGGTTGGAAGGAACAGTATGAATCGATATTGGATCAAGCGCCACGACTGTTGTTATGGTCTGAATCTGGAGAGGGGGAGTGAAGGAGTTGAAGAAAGATCAGGTACGCAAATCGCAAGAAGAATCCACACCTCCAATAGAGCCGTATTCCCAAGAAAAAGAGAATCAGAAAGAGAAGCAGATTGAGAAAACAAAAGAGAACCAGCATGTGAGCCAGAATGAAAATCGACCGTCCAGACGCTCTGCTAAATCGCAGGAAACCCTTCAATCGGAAAAGCTTTCTGAGTCTGGCCAGGAAAGAATCCTCATCGCCAGCCCTGTTCGTCAGACTGCTGCAGTGCTCCGTGAATTTCTGGATTCTCTGCATGCATTGGAACGAACAACGGTGAAGACGGACTATCTGTTTGTAGACGATAACGAGGAAGAAGCCGCATCGAATATATTGCGTGAATTTGTGCTTCAGCATGAAGGGACGGTTATGCATACAGATGAACTTGATGGTGACAGTCCTCACAACAAAGGGGTATACAACAAGGATGAGGGAGGCCACTATTGGCAGGATGAGCAGATTTGGCGCGTAGCCGGTTTGAAAAATCATATTCTGCAATATGCACGTGATAACCACTACGATGCAGTTTTCCTGATTGATTCTGACTTGGTGCTGCATCCGCGGACGCTGGAGCAACTCGTATCGAGCGGCAAAGACATTGTATCCAATATTTTTTGGACACGATGGCAGCCGGGGGCAAGGGAGATGCCGCAGGTATGGCTGCAGGATGAGTATGCTTTGTATCGACGCGGCGGCAAATCATCAGCCGGGAACGAGGCGGAAGACGAGGGGGCGCAAACGACTGCTTTTCTGAATCAGCTACGTGTCCCGGGTTGTTATGAAGTTGGAGGGCTGGGGGCATGTACGCTCATTCGCAAAAATGTTCTGGCAGCAGGAGTTTCCTATGACCAGATTCCCAATGTATCCTTCTGGGGCGAAGATCGTCATTTCTGCATCCGTGCTCAGGCACTGGGTTTTCGTTTGTTCGTGGATACACATCTTCCGGCCTATCACATCTATCGTCTGTCTGAGCTGCAGGGGGTATCTGCCTTTAACCGTAGGGCCAGACGAGGCGAAGAGACGATCAGTATTACGCTGTGTATGATTGTGAAAAATGAAGAGGCTTCCCTCGCCAGATGTCTGGACTCGGTCAATGGCATTGCCGATGAAATCGTAATCGTCGATACCGGTTCAACGGATCGTACCCGTCAGATCGCTTCCAGATATACGGATCGTATCGTTGATTTTGAATGGGTGGACGACTTTGCAGCAGCACGCAATTTTGCCTTCGATCAGGCAAAGAGTGAATATATTCTATGGCTGGATGCCGACGATGTGTTTGAAGCAGAAGATCGCGCCAAGCTAATTGCTTTGAAGCGTTCGCTGGACCCGGCTGTTGACAGTGTCACGATGGATTACAATCTGTCATTCACAGCAGATGGCAAGGTCGCCTACAGCCTGCGCCGGAATCGTCTGGTGCGTAGGGATCGGCAATTTCGCTGGATTGGCGCAGTGCATGAATATCTGGCTGTAGCGGGCAATCTGCTGCATAGTGATGTGGCGGTTACCCACAAGAAAGATAAAGAGTATACCGATCGTAATCTGCGGATCTATCGCAAAAGGGAACAGGCCGGAGAGGACTTCCCACCACGTGACTTGTACTATTTCGGCAATGAATTGAAGGACCATGGACAGCATGAGGATGCAGTGAAATACTATGAGAAGTTTCTGGATACTGGACTCGGTTGGGTAGAAGATCAGATCGCTGCTTGCCAGAAAATTGCGGATTGTGAAGCCGCACGTGAACGTCCGGAACAGGAAGTAACGGCGTTGTTCCGATCGTTTGCCTATGATTTGCCAAGAGCCGAGATCTGCTGTCGATTGGGTGGTTATTTTGCCGACCGTGAAGATTATCGCAAGGCCCTGTTCTGGTACGAACAGGCGACTCGGGCTGTACGTCCGGATGATCCTATGGTAGTGCTGAATGAAGCAGCTTGGACCTGGATGCCGCATCTTCAACTATGTGTATGTTATGACCGGATGGGTAACCGTGCCAAGGCCCGGGAACATAATGATATCGCACTCGCCTATCATCCAACGCATCCAAGTATGTTATATAACGATCGTTACTTTAAAGATTTGGAGAAGGATAACGTATTGGAAAATGCCTAGCATTTTCGATTAAAATGGATGCCTCTTTCGTGGAATTCAGTGGGTGAATCAGCCCATGTTCCATGAAGAGGTTTTTTTACGTTGTTATAAAAGAACATCATAGAGTTGGTGACAGACGTATTCACTTCGGAAATGGATTAATGTATTTCATCCAGGGGAGGATATGCTTTACAATAATAGTAACGGAAAAGCGGTGAACATGATTGCCTGTCTTCGGCTACCGAATTGATGAAGCAAGGGGAACTGGATATGAATCTGACGGAAGTACTATTGGAATCGAGGCTAGTCGCGATTGTACGGGGCATTAGCCGTGAAGCGGCGGTAACAGCTGGACAAGGTATGACGAGTGGTGGCATCCGACTTATGGAGGTCACACTGAACACGCCGGGAGCACATGATATTATTGCAGACTGGCGTGAGCGGCATGAAGGGAAGGCTTATGTTGGAGCGGGTACGGTACTGAATGTGCAGATGGCCAAGGAAGCGGTTGCTGCAGGTGCACAATTTCTGGTGTCCCCCAATGTCGATCTGTCTGTAATTGAATATGCTGTAGAACATGGTGTCGAGATCTGGCCTGGAGCCATGACTCCCACGGAGATTGTCGCTGCACATGAAGCGGGAGCACGAGTTGTGAAGTTATTTCCGATGGCAAGTCTGGGCATTCCGTATCTGCGGGAGATCAAAGCCCCACTGAATCATATTCCACTGCTGGCAACAGGCGGCGCAACTCTGGAGAACATTGCTGACTATTACGCAGCAGGCGCTGCTGCAGTGGGTCTGGGAAGTGCACTTTTGCCACGAGAAGCTCTGGCCGCAGGAGATCATGAGCAGATTGCAGCTTGCGCGCAGAAATTTGTGGAAGCAGCGAAGGTGTAGGCACAGCGACGGACGAGAAGTACGGAGATTTGGGTATATATATGAAGGTATCTTTTAGAACAATTTTAGATCAATCGTTATCATAAAAACCGATGTCGTTTAACGTGCCGTTCATTCTATTGTCTTATGATGGATGTATGACAGAATTCGGAGAGGAGAGATGCCCTGTGAAAGCTAAAACAATGATTGGCGGCATGCTGGCCGTTGCCGCAGTAACGGCAGGTGGATTATGGAAGGCGGCGGTGAAGAGCCAGACACCCAAGAAGATTCCAATCACACTGACGCCTCCGATGCCATTTGAGGATGTGACTTTCGACAGTGGAGGAGGCCGTGTACATGGCTGGTTCATTCCGGCCAGAGCTGACATTCCGAAGCCATGGCCGCTCGTTATTATTGCACATGGCTGGGGCTCCAATCGCTCCCGTGTTCTTCGTTACGCGCGTCCGATCTGGGAAGCAGGATACGCCCTGTTTATGTATGATGTTCGCAGTCATGGGGCCAGTGATCCGGTTCGTGCTGCATCAGCCTACCTGTTCCGGGATGATCTGCTCGCGGCATTGCAGTATACGACTGCACGACCAGAGATTGATGCGGATGCCATCGGTGTGCTTGGACATTCTTTGGGTGGACTGGGTACGATTCTTGCAGTGACGGAGGGAATCCCTGTATCAGCAGTGATTACGGACTCGATGCCATCACAATTTGAAGTAATCGTCAGTTCGGAGCTGAGACGCCGGCGTCTGCCCTTGTTTCCACTGGCCCAGTTAATTCCGAGAATCTGGTTCTGGCGATTGGGTGAATCTCTGAAATCCTATCGTCAGCGTGATCCGGTAATGATGCTGAATGAACGGCGCAGGGGGATGCAACTGCCGATGCTTATGGTACACTCCAAGGGAGATAATTTCATTCCCCCGAGTGAGCTTGAATATTTTATGTCCAAAGCCGATCCGCCTGTGGAACATCTATGGGTCAACAGCGGAGGACACAGTTGTTCCGAGGAAGATCCCGCCTTCTGGAACACCGTTATCCCATTTTTGAAAACCCATGTCCAAGGTCGGACGAAGTCGAACGATTCGTCTATAGCGAGCAGTTGACAGGGGAGAATCAGCCTACATAAGAGTGCAGGCTAACAGAGAAAACGCCAACGTGGTTGGCGTTTTTTTTGCTGTTATGAGCAATATGCAGAAATTCACATTTGTAAAATTGCTCCGAAAATGACCATTAAAAAGGAAGCTTATGGTATCATAGAATAGACTGGCAATATTCATGCGAGGTTATTTGCTATGCTTCTTTGTATGAAATTGAAGGGAGAGGTCCAGATTTGAGTTTGAATTTGAAGTTTAATGTACGTTTCAAAATGTTCGCAACCAAAGCAACAACCGCAGCGATGGCAACACTGCTGCTTGCTTCGCAAACACCAGGTTTTGCAGGCAGTGCATCAGCCGCGAGAGCTGAACAGGTGACCGAAGCGACAACGGGGGAGAATGAACAACTAGACGCAACGAGCAATGACGTGCCTGAGGGAGCGAAAATCTCATCCAGGCAAGCCAGTGAAAATATACTGAAATTATTTCCATTGTTAAAGAAAGCAAAGATCTCATCTGCCCGATTCGATGCACCTAATTCTTATCCACCGCCAGACTACAAGGCATGGGAGATCGGGTTCCAGATCACACAAGGCAATCATACGTCAGGATTCAATGCAACTGTACATGCAGGCACAGGGGAAGTGTTGAGTGTACATTTGCCGTCGGATGTCATGGATAAGCATATCTCGGAATCGGATGTGAAGCTAACCAAGGCTGAAGCCGAAGAGAAGGCCGTGGCACTGTTGTACCAAGCGATTCCAGTTCTGAAGGACACGGAGTATGCTCCGCTTGGAGATCTGTATTCTTCCATTGAACAACAGTCATTGTTTGGCAGAACAGAGTATCGATATGCTTACCAGTTAAAACATGACGGATTGTTATCTGACGCAGAGACGGTCTACATAAATGTGGATGAAAGTGGTTTGGTGACAGGTTACTCACGAGGTACTACCTCAGCTAAGTATCCTTCATCGAAACCGGCAGCTTCAGAAGAGAAAGCCAGACAGCAGTTTGAAGAACAGTTCGATGTGGAGCTGGCTTATATCTCCAAAGATCGTTTGTCCTCCAAGCAGGGTCAGCAGTATTACCTTGGCTACACACCGAAGAGTATCAGTATCGTTCCGATTGAGGCCAATACGTTGGAACGGATTAATACTTTAACAGGTAAAGCTGTGGATAAAGATTATGTACAGCAGGATACGAAGTTGCAAGGTGATGTGACTCCTTTTGTGCCCGCCAATGGTACGAGGTTAAATGTACAGCAGGCTGCCAATCGGGTGGCAACGAACTTTGATATACCGAAGGGTTACAAGCTGGAGCACAGCCAGTTAAGCAAGGGATTGTATGCAAGTCCGAACAATCAGGTATGGAGTCTGAGCTGGAGCGATCGAAGTGCCAATATGTCCTATATGTTCATGCGGGATATCTCAGCACAGGTAGATGCAGTTACAGGACAGATCTACAGCTATACAATGATGCAACGAATGGGACCGGAGATGGAGCAGGAGAAGCCAACTGAAGAGAAGGCAGCGAAATTGGTAACCCGGAAACAGGCTGAGAAACTGGCGATGAACACTGTCATTGCGTTAGTTCCAGATGCAACGGAGCAGTTCCGGCTGGCTAACGTTATTGAGATAGACGATGCACGCACCTTTATGTTCCAACGGTATCTGAACGGCATCCCGGTCAAGGATGATACGGCACAAGTACAGGTGTTGAACAACGGGGCAGTTAATGAATTCTATACGCGTATTGCCGCAACGCCTGAACAACTGCCAGTAGAGAAAGAACCAGCCATCAGTTACGAAGAGGCAAAGGCAATCTATCTGGAAGAGTTCAAGCTGGTTCTGGCATATTCTCGTTACGGTGGATGGGGTACGAGCAGCGGTGAAGTCATCCCGGTGGGAGTTAACTTGGCTTATATGCCTACACGAGATGATAATTCGATCTACGGCACCTATGAAGTGCTGGATGCTAATACGGGAGAATGGACGTTGTTATACGGAGATGCAAGCTCTGCAACCAAGGCTGATCCTACGGATATTTCTGGGCATGTGGCTGAAGCAGCTCTGCGGAATATGACACAGCATGGCGTATTGCTTGCGGATGAGCAGGGACGTGTATTCCCGGATCGTGTGATCACCCGAGGTGACTGGTTTAACTATCTGGCAAGAGCGATTAACCCGAATATGGATCTCTACTATAGTGGGGACGGAGATGACAAGCTGTATGCCGACGTTACACCTGACAGCCCGTATTATAAGGCAGTTCGGGCATTAATCGATCAGCGCTGGCTTGCCGGAGCAGACCCTGAACAGAATCTAAATCCGCAAGAAGAGATGACACGTGAAGAATTGGCAGTGCTGCTTGTACGTATTTTACGCTATGAGAAGCTGGCCGGATTCTATACGCTGCCATCGGATCTTCCCAACATTGCGGATGCCAGTGCCATTACGAGCAAGGGGGCGGTTTCCCTGAGTTTGAAGTTGGGCTTGCTTCCTTCGATTGAAGGACGATTCATGCCTGCACGCAAAGTGACAGTAGCTGAAGCGTCACAGGTATTGGAACGGCTTGCCAAGCTTCAAGGCAAGACAGATACGTTTATGAGTGGTAATCGTCTGTATTAGACGAGGAATGACGCATATCATGCCCGTGTGAATCATAGGATGAAGATAACGGGTAAACGAGATTCATTGAACTGAAGATCAGAGGGACCTTCCATTGAAGGTCTCTTTTGATTTGCTTTGACAAAACTAGAAGAATGACGACAGAGCCTTTTGTGATACAATAGGGCGTGAGAACTTTGCAAAGAGGGGTGGGTTCCTTTCATGGGTAAGAACGGGAAACGAATGTTCACCATATTGCTGGCAGGCTGTCTGATTGCTGTAGCGTTACCACGTACGGTTGATCTGGATCAGCTGTATGCCGCATCGGGTACATCAGATATATCCACGGCTACGGATCTGCGCCAGACTTTGCTTACCGCAATGTCACAGCGAACGGAGGAACTTGTTTTTACATACAAAGGCAATGTGAAAGGCCTCAAAAAACAATTGCAAACCTCCATCGATGAGGCAATGAAGAGTGACCCCTATATTCAATATACCGTTAAAAGTTATGCATTTAATTATAAAGGTTCCAATGTATCGGCCGAAGTACATGTGACGCTCTCCTACCGGGAAACCAAGGAACAGACCGATTATGTGAATCGTAAAGTCACGAACGTGTTGAAAGAAATCATCAAACCAGGCATGACGGATCATGAGAAGGTCAAAGTCATCCATGATTGGATTGTGCTTAACCTCTCCTATGATACCTCTCTGAAGAAATATACCGCCTACGACGGGCTTGTTACGGGCAGTACCGTCTGTCAGGGATATTCACTGCTGGCATATCGGATGTTGGAGCGAGTAGGCATTGATAACCGGATTGTGGAAGGCACAGCAGGTGGGCAGCTTCATGCCTGGAATATCGTGAACCTGGACGGCAAGTGGTATCACATGGATACCACCTGGGATGATCCTACTCCTGACCGTAAAGGTAAGGTAAGCCACAGCTATTATTTGCTGAGCGATGATGAGATGGCACGGGACCATATCTGGACAGGCAAAAGCAAGTACCCTGCTGCGCCAGCCCCGTATCGGGAAGCTTTATTGAAGCTGGTGAAGGCCGGAGATAGCAAAAAGGCTGCCTATCAGAAGCTGTACCATGCTCTGGACTATTCCCTGTATGATGAACAGGATGCAGTTAAAGGCCATGCTGCGCTGAAGACCAAGGTTCAAAGTACACTGAAGGAAGGCGGAACCTCGCTCACGTTCAGGTATAAGGGTACCGAGGCTGGGCTGATTGAAGATTTGCAGGATTTGTACCAGCTTGGCATGAAATCGATATCTTATTATGTGTCCAAAATGGAAGGTACCACCGATCTGCGCGTCAAGATTAACTGGACACTTTAACAACCGTTTTGAACAGGATGCTCCGTATGAGGAGTGTCCTTTTTTGTGTTCAATGACAAGGGTTTATGTGTTGTCTATTTTTTGTATATGTCGCTTTGTTATTCTAATCTTCGGCGTACGCCAACACTACGTTAGAGGAGGATATGCAAAAAATGAGGAAAAAAGTGAGCATAGTGATCATTGCTCTATTGCTGGTCACGCAAATGATGCAGGGTTGGATATTTACACCAACGATGCATGCTCAGGATGAAATGACTAATTTGCCAACCAGTGCAATGAGCGATACAGCGGTAGACGAAGGCTCGGCAGATTCGGGTGAGGGGAACAACATCGACGTTGCTGCCAAACCGGAAGAAGAGGATGCCAGTACTCCAGAAGATCAGGAGGAACACACGATGCGTTTGCTTAATGCATCCGCAGGCCCAGTGATCACAGAACATTTGATTACAAGTGTGCAGATGTACAATCAGGTCCCTGGAGACAATGGTGATGGCACGATCGAAATAAAAGGCGATAAGATTGAGGATATTCGTCCACGTATTCAGGATGAGGTGGCTGTAGTCTTTACATGGGGACTCGCAGACGACACGCACAACTATAGCGATGGGTCTACGTACACCTTTAACTTGCCCGATAAATTCATCATAGGATCGCAGCTTAAAGGTGATCTGGATGGCGGTGTTGGGGAGTATGTGGTGAATACAGATGGCACAATCATCTTTACCTTTAATGAACTGATTGAACATGCGAAGCTGGAAGGTAACTTCTATGTGTGGATCAAGTTCGATGAGAGCAAGATGGAAGATGGATTGAAACAGAAGATAAATTTTAGTTCCGTTGGACAAGGCATCATTGATGTACACTTTGCCAATACAGCCACGGATAAATTAAAGAAATCGGGAAGCGCAAACAAAAACAACTTTAACTCCGATGAAATTGACTGGACCGTTGATTTTAACCAAGGCGAGAAGGCCATGAAAAATGCTGTTCTTACAGATACGTTGCCAACAAACCTGGAACTCAAGGGCAACATCGAAATTCGCGAATTGGAAGTGCAATTGAATGGATCTGTAAAAGAAGGTCCAGTGGTGCAAACGGAGTCTGCGTTTCCTGTTCAACTGGGAGACACAGATAAGGCCTATCGTGTGACCTACACAACGAGTGTTAAAGCACCAACCGTTGCTCCGTTCACCAATGTGGTGTATCAAAATCAGGTTGCGCTTACAGCAGATCAGAGTGAGTACCATGAAACGGACATTGGCCGGGTCAACGTGAGCTTTAATGAGCCTTTGAATAAGTCAGGGCAAGATAGTGCATATGATCCGGTGACACAGACGATCACATGGAAAGTGCAATACAACTACAATCAACAAGAAATCGTGCAAGCGAATGCTTGGATTGAGGACCGTTTTGATACGGCAAAACAGAAGCTCATCGACAATTCCGTTAAAGTATATCAAGTGGACATTACTCCAAGCGGAGCGGCTTCGAACAGAACGCTGATTAATCCGAATGAATACACACTTGAAGCATTGAACACAGGCTTCGATGACGGCTTCAGATTACATTTTAAGAACGATATTACAATGGCCTATGAGATCGAATATGATACACAATCCATCGCTCGGGTCTATACAAACGATACGATAACCAATACCGTGAATATGTATGATGGCACTTCAAAAACAGGCCGTAGAGACATTCAGGAAGTTATTTTTGCAAAGAACGTAAGAAGTGAAAACTTCAACACAAAAGAAATCGAATGGCAGATCGTAGTGAACCGCGATTTGCAGGACATGACGGATATCGTCATCACCGACAATTATGACGGCAAACATATGAAACTCATTCCGGGTAGTCTGCAAATTAGTGGTGCTAACAAAGACGACTTTGAACTGAATGCAGACCCGACGGATCCCTCGTATGAAAAAGGATTCTCCGTTCGGCTGAAGAACGGCGTCACACTTAACACAGAGCATGTTATTACCTACACGACAAGCTTTGATCCAACGGCAGGTATGCCAACGAATAATGAATATCGCAACTCAGCTACGATCGATTGGGAAGAGTCCGATGTAGCACAGACTACAATTAGCAAATCTGCTGTGGTCAAACCCCAAGAGTACACCATTCAAAATGGTAACAAGAAGGGCGAATACAGCGCCAAAGACAAAACGATCACTTGGACAATTGATGTAAACTACAACTTGTACGATATTCAGGATGCAATCCTTAAGGATTCCTACACGGGTAACCAATCTTTTGTAGACGGTTCATTGAAGGTTCATGAGCTGGTGTTGCAGGGAGAAAATAATGTTACTGCAATAGGTAGCGAGGTTGTGCTGACGGCTGGACAATTCCAGCTGAACCCGGACGGTAAAGGTTTTGCATTGGATCTGGGTAACATCGGCAAAGCAGCTTATCGTATTCAGTACCAAACAAGCCTGGATGGACCTTATTCCGTTGAAGGCGCATATGCGAATCAGGCTGTTCTAACGGACGGTGAGGGCGGCGAAGTACGCTTTAATAGATCAGCAAGCGTCACGCCAGCTCACGGTGGTGTGTATGTACAAAAAGCAGGTCAACAGATCGGTTCAACAGATAAAGCATCATGGACGGTAAATATCAATCCAAGCCAATCCTATATTCCAGCGGGTACTCAACTAACAGATACCCTGTCGGAGAACCAGATTTTATTGGCCGATTCATTGAAATTATATGCAACCAACCTGCCTGCCAACAATTCAGGCAATGTATCCACCAAAGCGGGTCTGGTTGATCCGGCTGACTATGAATTGGTCGTGGAGGGCAATACATTTACCTTCACCTTCAAGAAAGACATTCATACTGCATTCATTTTGGAATATCAGTCCTATATTAATGCCGATCATGGCGCTCGAATTGAGAATAAGGTTGAATTCGCAGGCCAGTCTTCCTCAGTGGTAGGCGAAGGCAATCAGGCGGGCATTAAAGTTTCATTGGCTGGAGCAGGTGGAGGAGCCTCCACAGGTTTGGGCAAAATCACTATTCACAAAGTCAGTGATGCAGGACTTCCGCTGGAGGGAGCGATATTCGCAATCTATAATGCGTCTGGAACTACGCTTCTGGAAACATTGAAACCAACGGATGAGAACGGAGTGATTGAAAGCGCCAGAAATTATCGATTGAACAATCTGACGAATGGCGTACCGTATAAGTTAAAAGAACTGTCTGCACCGGCAGGATACTTGGTTGATCCTGAGTATGGCGCTGCTTCAGGCAAAACAATTGAATTCAAGGATGCGGATATCGCCTTTGAAATTGAGAATAAAAAGATTCGTCAAGGCTTTGAATTAACCAAGGTAGATGCTGTGGACTCCTCCAAGACACTTCAGGGTGCAGCTTTTGAATTGTACTTGAACAATGGTGTGACCCGGGAGAAAATAGACGAGATAACGACAGGACAAGATGGGAAGATTGCCAAAGGGGAACTGTTACCAGGGAATTATGAACTGGTAGAAGTCGAAGCGCCCGAGTTTTACCAATTGGATGCTACACCAATTTCCTTCACCATTGTAGAGAACCAGACTCAGATTATTACATTGACGAAGTCTAATGTGATGGGGACGGGTGGGAAACTTGTCGTTACCAAAATAAATGCCAAGGATCAGTCCGTATTAAGCGGAATTGAGTTCGAACTGCGTGATCCTTCTAATATGGTCGTTAATACTAAAGTAACGGACCTGAACGGGGTTATTGAATTTGATAACTTGGCCTATGGTCCATATACATTGGTAGAGACCAAGGCAGAAGGCTTTGTGATTGAACAGCCCGAGACGGTTGTATCTATTACCAAACCGCAAACCCAATTGACCATCGAAAATAAAGAAAATGATCGTTCCGTAAAATTGATTAAATATAATGCGGGTCGAACTCAGCATCTGCAGGGAGCAGTTTTTGAATTATGGGCTCAGAGTGCATTGATGGACGCAAATGGGAATTGGGAGTTCCACAAGGTAACAGGTCTAGATGAAGCTACACTGACAACCAATCAACAAGGTGAAATTGTACTTGAAGACTTGGATATCAATAAATATCAGTTGGTTGAAATAAAAGCGCCTAATGGATATATCTTGGACACAACACCAGTACCATTTGAAATTACGAACATCCAAACCGAAGTTGTAGTTGTGGAAAAAACGAATCAGGCTATCCCGGTATCGGGTGGGTCGAGTGGACCTTATAATCCGGGAACACCTACTACGGGTGTAACAACAGATCCGGAAAAACCAGTAATACCGGAACCAGGAACGCCAGGACCATCGATTCCAGGTACGGTTGTTACTGAACCTACAGTATCTGGGGGAGGAACCGAAAGTCCGACAGATGAAGATTCCGGAGTAGCGCCACCGACACCTAGCGTTTCGAACGGTGACGACACTGCAGCTCCAACTGGGGATACAGATGCACCGGATGGGGATAGTGCATTAGCGCCTCCTGCTGGAACGGACACAGACGGATCACAGGGTACTGGAAACTCTGCATCACAGCAGACCGGAAACTCTGTATCAGAGGGAATGCTGCCGAAGACAGGCGAAGAGAGCACACTGGCTTTCACTGTTACAGGCATGATGCTAATGGCATTAGGTAGTGTGGGATACGCCTACTTCCGACGTAGACAATCGTTTCAACGTTAGATCGCAGCACGTAATGCAGGAACAGATCATATTCAGATCAAAATACCCTCTAGCGTTCACAACGGTGACTGAGAGTCACCGTGTGAATATACTAGAGGGTGTTTTCTTGGCTAAACCTTAGAGAAGATCATAATCCGGCAACATCCGGATTCACTTCAATGGCTCTTATAATTAGCCGATGTGTTGGATTGATGAGTGGATCACAGGTAATCAAGGTGAGGACCTGTCCGAGCCCCGGGTCTTCCAATACAGACAAGTCATTCGGCTCCACAACGGATATCTGATCTATCTTGTACTGGATAATCGTTCGATCTGCCAGCGTGACCTCCATGGAATCCCCAATCTGGAGTTCTCCCAGGCGATTGAACAGTCGTCCTTTTTTGTGGGCGCGATGAGCGGCTATGGCTGCATTACCTTTGTTCCCAATGCGGGTAGTTTCCACAAGATGGGTTGCAGCTACCTTCATGTTGTCTTCCGTTGCACCCTCCAGTATCGGTAAGCGGACATCAATCTTGTCAATCGATAGCACCCCCAACGTATTCGAAGAGGCTTCCTGCGCTGTATCTGGATTGTCCGTAGTCGGCTCGGTAGAAGCTGCATCCTGCATACCTTGTTCGAAGGAGTGATTAAGCTTAGATAAGCCATTTTGCAACTGCTCCAGATCGTTCATGACACGGGTTTGCTGCCAGTCATAATACGTCTCCCGCAGGAAAGGCAAGCTGATGATCAGAACGCCCAGCAGGATGAGCAGGATAGAGAATTTTTTCATTATGCATCAACTCCCGTTGTCCAAGAAAAATAGTTTACCTTCCTCTATTTTACTTACCGACCTATACAAAATATGGACAGGAACAGAAGGACATACGGGAATGTTCAGGGGAGAGAGCCGTTCCAAAACAAAATATCCCCGTATCACCACGGGGATGTTTTATTTTATGAAGTTGGATCGTTTCAGCTGTATAAGTTAAACTAACCATTTACATGAGAACGTAGAGGACAGAAATAGCGTGAAGAAGCGAAGCGTTCGCCTTTATCCTCAGATTTTCACCTTTGTAAAAGTGAATCAAAAAATTTGGGGATAACAGCGATCGGAAGGTTATTCTGTCATCGAAGTGGCAAGTGTAAAATTGCTTCGTTACTATTTATCAGCTGGTGAATCGGTAGGTGTGAAATCACATTCCTGCAACGGCACCACTTTGGTCTTCTTGATCCATTTGTAACCGAGCCACAGCACCAGGAACAGAGGTACGCTCAAGTAAGCGACGATGGCTCCACTCCAGTCGATCTGGTCACCAGTGAATGCCTGGTAGTTCTGTCCGATGATCACGATGATACACAGGACAAAAGCGAAGATCGGTCCAAACGGGAACCAGCGTGCCCGGTAAGGCAGGTCGCTCAGGTCTCTGCCTTGTGCAACGTATGCACGGCGGAAGCGATAATGACTGATGGCGATCCCGAGCCAAGTAATAAATCCGCACATTCCGGATGCATTCAGCAACCAGGTGTACACAATGCCATCGCCGAACAGGGAGGCAAGGAATGCCAACATACCAACCGCTGTCGTGAGCAACAGGGCATTCATCGGAATACCCTTTTTGTTCAACTTGCCTAGGAAGCGAGGGGCTTTACCATCTCGGGCAAGGGCATAGAGAACCCGGCTCGAAGCATACATGCCTGAGTTACCGGCAGAGAGTACGGAAGTTAGAATAACGGCATTCATGACGGAAGCCGCAATGGCGAGTCCGGCTTTCTCAAACACCAGCGTGAACGGGCTAACCCCGATATTTTCCAAATCACCTTTGAGCAGGTTCGGATGAGTATACGGGATGATCAGACTGATCACGGTAATCGCCAAAATGTAAAAAATCAGAATGCGCCAGAATACCTGACGAATCGCACGGGGTACATTTTCTCGTGGGTTCTCACTTTCACCGGCGGCTACACCGATAAGCTCTGTGCCTTGGAATGAGAATCCCGCGGCCATGAATACACCAAGCACGGCGAAGAATCCGCCATGGATAGGCGCATCACCGATGGTGAAGTTACTGAAACCAACTGCTTCTCCGCCCATAATACCGAAGATCATGAGTACACCAACGGCCAGGAAGATGATAACGGTAGCTACCTTGATAATGGCGAACCAGTATTCGGACTCCCCGTAGCCTTTGACCGACAGTACGTTCAAGGCAAAGATCAGCACGAGGAACAACAAGCTCCATAACATGGATGAACTGTCGGGGAACCAGTATTTAATAAGTACTGTAGCGGCAGCAAGCTCTGCTGCAATGGTTACCGCCCAGTTGTACCAGAAGTTCCAGCCCATGGCGAATCCGAGGGCCGGATCGACAAAACGTGCGGCATACGTATTAAATGAACCGGAGTCCGGCATAAAGGTCGCAAGCTCACCAAGGCTGGTCATTAGGAAATAAACCATGATGCCAACGGCCGCATAGGCAATTAATGCTCCACCAGGGCCGGCGGTTGAGATGGCGGTACCACTTGCGAGAAACAGTCCGGTACCAATGGAGCCACCGAGGGCGATCATCGTCATATGACGTGCGCGTAATCCTTTTTTCAGGGAAGGTCCAGTTGTTGTTGGGTTACTGCGGTCTTGCATGGAAACACTCCTTCATTCGATATACTGATGTTTGCGATACCTGAATTCATAAACAAAAAGACCACAGGCATTAGCCTGCGGTCTTTAATATTTCAATGTCCGCACCATGTCCCAGATGATTAAGATAGCTCAACACAGAAGAATTCATACCTTTATATAAAGGAAATGTACTTCCGTGACAGTTCTGCGCCTTTCGACAGCAGCCCCAGCCCACCGGACCGTATAAGGAACGTCCAGTAAGCTTCGGCGGGTACACCTTTCGGCTGATATCAAAAGCGGCTCCTTCGCGCCTCCTTCAGCGTACTGATCGCACCCGCGACCTCTACCTCACCATCAATGGATGAGGTGTATCTATTGTCTATGAAATTTTGAACAACACAACTTAACACTGTGTGTTCTGTTTAGTAAACAGACAATCAGTATAACGCGCATGGTTTTCCAGTGCAATAACAATTGTTGGATGTGAGGTCTGAGGGACGACTAATCCTCTTTCTTGTTACGGCCAGCCATTTGCTGCCATACCGTTCCAGCAGCCTGTTCGCCCGATTCAATCCGCTCCAGAGCCATCTTGGCTTGTAGGCTGACTTCAAATTCGGGATCATCGGCTGCAACTCGCAAGGCTTGTTCTGCTTCTTCTGTTCCGACTTCATATAGAAAACGTGCTGCACGCCAGCGTACAAGTTTACTTTTATCGGATAACGTTGCTGTCATGGCTGGAGTGGCGGCAGGATCACCGATATCAGACAAGGTATCCCCGGCAGTCCGGCGTACCGCAGGAGAACTGTCCTGCAGTGCTTCATACAGCAATTCCATCGCTTCCGGTGTACGAATGTCACCCAGGTATACCACGGCCAAGCGGCGAATCTGCATTTTGTTGTCATGCAGGGCATGGGCTACGAGGGGCAGTCTTTCGGCCGTAGGCTCCATGCCGTCAAATGCCGCATAGCGAACATTCCAGTCCTCGCTTCGCAGAGCCTCTTCAAGTTCAGCTCCATCCAATTCACGACGGCGCTCAACGAACTCTTCTGCTTTGGTACCATGTTCAATGGCCTGTTTGATGACCTGTTCCAGTCGTTCTGGCGGGTAAGCAGCTTCCAATTCCTGCTCGACTTCACGAGCAATATCAGGCAATTCACCATATCGAACGCCGTAATCGCTGAGTTTACGTTCTTTGATCATCGTCGCACTGGCGACTTCTGTCACGGCTTTGACAAAACGGTCCGACAACGAGATTCGTTCTTCCTTGACCCCGGCTTTGACCCTGATTTGCATCGGTACGCCTCGGAAGAATTGTACGAATACCTGTGCTTCTCCGAAGTGCTCACCTGAGGCATCTTCGGATTCAATCCAGTCCAGATCAATGCCTTGCTGTCCAAGGCGATTTTGGACTTCGCCCAAAATGACGGACCAGTCTGCATTCCCTTTACGGTCAAGCGCCACAAAGTCGGTCGTGTGGAATACACTCTTTACGCCAGGAATATGAAGCATCTGGCGTATGAACGCCGGAGCGGATCGTTCGTTGTCCAGTGTATATGTTTTGCGAATTCCGTCCTCCAGACGTTCATCGAGATGCAGCATCATCGTATTTGGACTCGGTGTTGGTTCAATGGAAACAATATTCATCAGTGTAACCTCCTATAGTACCAGATTCATCCTTCACTTCCCGTAAATTAAATCACACGGGTATTTCTCTATTTTACATCAATGTGTGGAATCTGCGAAATCATCCAGAACCAAAGTGCGCGAGACTGACACTTTGTGTGAAGAAGTACGAAATTTGTTAACACTTCTTTCATGTTCACGCACAAACATTTTTAAACGAAAATTGGCACAATAATAAGAAGAAACAACTGGAGGTTATACCTATGGAACCCATTACCGTGCTTTCGGATGGAAAACGTCGTATTGCATATGAAAATATTATTCAATTATTCAGGGAGTGGATGGCTGATGCACCATCCGGTTCAGTGATAGAAACACATCGGGGAAGTTGGGAAAACTCCCGTTATTGTATTGTTGATTATCAGATCGCCGAAGAAGCGGTGTCAGCGGCGAATGCTATTCGGGCTTTTATGCCGCAGATTCCACTACTGGTCATTACCGATTTCAAATCTTTAATTCGGAAGCGTCACCTGCAACAGATTACAGGTACAGGTGAGATGAAGATGATTCTCTGGAACGAGCAAGATCCGAATCATCTGATCAAGGACATGCAGCAGTGGTTACACGCTTCGGTGTATGAATCACAAATAGCCATATCCCTATTCTTATCCATGAGATAAGAATAGGGATATGGCCAAAGGTTTTGAACTTCAATCGTTACGATGAAATCAGATCACATATTTATAGCCTGTTCCCCAAACGGTCTTGATATAACGGGGATTCTTGGGGTCAGGCTCAATTTTTTTACGCAGACTTGAGATATGAACATCAATGGTACGATCCAGATAGGCACGTTCGGAGCCTTTAATTCGATCCATCAGTTCATTGCGGGTGAACACTTTGCCCGGATTCCGGTACAATTCCTTCATAATTTCAAACTCGATATGAGTGACCTCGATTTCAACACCATCCACAAACAGAGTTCTTCTGTACTCATTCACATTCACATGTCCAGTAACCTCTGTCTGCTTGTCTTCTTTAACCGGTTTATCCTGATAGGAAATGATTGATCTGCGCAGCAGTGCTTTAATTCGGGCGTCCAGCTCTTTCAGACTAAATGGCTTGCACAGAAAGTCATCCGCACCATTGTGCAATGCGCGAAGTCGATCATTCAACATGGTGCTTGCCGAGATCATCAAAATGGGCACAGTGGAATGCTGGCGGAATGCTTCTACAAGATCATTTCCATCCGTTTCAGGCAGCATCAGGTCCGTTACAACAATATCCGGTTGAAATTGCGGGAACAGTTGAAGTGCCTCACGGGCATGATGAACCCGTTCAGTGATGTATCCTTCCTCCTCAAGAAAGAAAGCAATCATGTCAGCCAGATTTTTCTCATCTTCTATAAGAAGTACTTTGATCGTCATAGGGTCACACTCCTGGTGAAAATAATATGTTAAGAAAATACTAAAAAATTACGGTGATTTGCTTAAAAATACTGCAAAAAATTTAATGTTTCTATCCCAAAATATAGGATGTGTATGTAGGTGGATCGCAGGCTTTTTGATGAACTTCAATATTTTAGCATGAATGCAGTTTGTTTGCCGAGCGATCAGAATTTCCCAAAGCTACATCAAGTACTAATTACAGTATAATGGATTAGAACGATTTCTGGGGAAAAAAGTAGATTGTATCCGCTTTAGTTTATAGGAGGAACGAACGTTGTTGTTAAATACAGAACTAAAAATCAGCCGTGAGGGCAGTGATTTATGAATCGTTTAGATGTAAGACAGCTGCTGGAGTGGGTGGTACTTAAGCTGAGGGTACCCTGGATTGGAACCAGCATTCTGATCATTATTGGCTCACTAAGCACTATTTTTCCGCTTACTTTATTCTATGGTGTACAGTTTATGGTTGGCAGCGCAGCGGCACTCATTGCTCTTCGTTTGCATGGGGCTATCTATGGATTTGTCACTATTACAGTTATTCATCTGCTGAATACCATCATTGTCGGCTTCGAACCGCGGAATTTAACTGTGATGATTGCGCATTTCATTGAACTGATCTGGATGCTCGGTTGGCAGCTCCGTTGGAAGAATGGCAGTCTAATCAAGGCTAATGCTGTCTTCTGGGTCGTGATGCTACTTCCAGTTATGTATTGCGGGCATTATATATTGGGCCTGAATATAGAAGATTTGAAGTATGAGTATATGTATATTGCCGTGATTGGCATGGTGAATGCCCTGATCGCGGGTATTGTGGTGGATTTCTGGATTACCACGGGTGAGCACAAATCCAAGCGTACGGGTACCATCCCACTTACAAGGATTGCGTTTAAATACGTAGTTGCCTTCGTGGTATTTGTTTCCCTCGTATTGTTATCCGCAGATAGCCGCAGACAATTGAGTCAGATGAATGATGCCATTTTACGTGATATGAAACACGCCGCGAATGCCGTTGTTCAGGATCTAGACGAACAGTATGTTACCTCGGAGAATATGGATCAGAATATGGCACGTTATCACCATCTATTGGGTGTGAATGTGATTCTGCTGGATCGGAATGATATAGTCGTGGCTTCTGGTTTGAATACACTTCAGACTGGCGAGTACCTGGATATGAACCAATTCCGTCTTCTAAAGTCGAGGGATAATCTGATTCTGTTAAGCTCCGATAATATCCATTACAGCGATGTATTGAATCACTGGAAAGAGGCATCTTTCATCTATGAAGCGGAGATGACAGCTGTAACACCTTATCGGGTATTCATTGAGACCAACTCGACCAAGTATTATCCCCGAATAGAATCGATCTACCTGTCCACATTGCAATCCCTGTTCATCATCATCGTTGCTTCCATGATTGTGGCGGCTCCTCTGAGCAGTAAGGTTGTTAGCCCGCTGTTAAGACTAACCAGGATGACAGGTTCTCTTCCGAGATTGTTATTTCGCAATGGGAAGATGGAATGGCCAACGAGCCATGTAACCGAAGTGCAGATTCTTATTGGTAATTTGCGCAAAATGGCTGATGTGCTGCTGGAACAGTTCGAACAGATCCGACTCGACAAGTTAACGCTGGAGGATAGGGTCATCGAGCGGACCAAGGAACTCAAGAATAGTGAAGAAGTCAAACGTGCAATTATTGAATCGTCGATTGATGCGATTATCGCTGTGGACTCCAATGGAATCATTGTTGAGTTTAACCCGGAGGCCGAAAGAATGTTTGGATTGCTTCGGGAAGAAGTGATTCTCATGAAGGAAGCACCGTCTCTTTTTCAAGGGGCCAGTTGTATGGAGATTAAGAAATTGCTGGAGCGATTCGAATATGTTGAAGGTAAGAGATACACGACCGTAGATGAAATTTCAGGTATTCGCCGAGACGGTTCCGTCTTTCCAATTGAGTACAAAATTGTTGAAATTCAGCTTGGCAAAAATGAGACGTTGTATAACCTGTTTATTAAGGATATTACAGAGCGAACCAGAGCAGAAGAAGATCGTGTGCGTCATGCCCTTGCACTGGAGCAGCTTAATTCGGAGTTGTTCAATGAAAAGATTGCTATTCAGGAACAGCGGGATATCAGTGAGCAATTTATAGAGTCTGTTCGGGAAGGTCTTGTCATGTCTGATCGACTAGGCAACATAACCATCGTCAACCGAAGGATAGAAGAGATGTTTGGTCTGGGTGATTTCCTGGGCAGATCCATTGAAGATTTGGCGCAGGCCATTGATACGATGGTATTGACGGATAACTTCAATCTGTCGGAACAGACGAGGGCATTCCTAAATGGTGAAACGGCATTTATTGAGACCGAATTTATATTTAACAATGTGGAGAAAAGTGTGTTTTCCTTGTATATGAAACAGATGGATGTCCCGGGTAAAAATCATGGATTCCTGCTGGTATTCCGTGACCGGACAGGAGAAGAGCGGCTGGATCGGATGAAAAATGAGCTGATCAGCGTAGTATCCCATGAGCTTCGAACACCTGTAGCCACCATTATGGGATATGTGGAACTCATGATGATGTATGACCTTCCGGCAGCTCAACAGCAGGAATTCATGCAGACCATCTCCTCAGAGGGCAAGCGGCTGAGCAGTTTGCTGGATGATGTGCTTGATATTCAGCGGCTTGACAACGAAGGTATGACCTACCATATGACCTATGTACCGCTGATTGAACTGGTAGAAGGGGTAGTTGATCAGTGGAATATGAAGTCCGTTCAACGAATCCATGTTCATACGTTTAATGGGGACTTTTTTGCTTATGCTGACCAGAACAGGATGGTTCAGGTTCTTCATAATCTGGTGGGTAATGCGGTCAAGTACTCACCGGGAGCCGACCGCATTGATGTTACGTTATGGGAAGAAGAGGAATGGTTATGTATCGATGTACGTGATTACGGAATAGGTATTGACGAGAAAGAAAAGGACATGCTGTTCAACAAATTCTATCGTGTGGATAATTCGGATCATCGGCAGATTGGTGGAACAGGAATCGGATTGTACATTTCCCGCAAAATTGTAGAGGATCACAACGGTACACTGACTTTCATATCTGCACCTGACAAAGGAAGTACGTTCAAGGTTCGACTGCCCAAGCAGGATGTGTTGCTCTAAACATAATGATTAAGAAGTAAGAAAATGTTTTACTTTTTCTAGCACAATGGTTATCAGATCTATTCGATAAAGTCTTTACCTTTCGGCGCGCAAGCGTGATGAGAGGTAAAGGCTTTTTTTTGTTTTTTCAATGTCCCGGATAAAAAAACCTATTCTTTTGCACACTGTATATAGAGCCATAATTTGCATCCCATGCCAAAGGAGGACGGCAGCTATATGTTCCGTAAACAAGAGAAAACACTCATCATCGTCTGTCTGGTCGCAGCTGTGGTTGTACTGTATGCCGTGGTGAAAAGCATCATTCGAATCATGAGTTATTGAGATACACGTTCAAGCAGAGTGATCTGCTGTCGTACATAAACGATTATGTGAAAGAGGAGTGTAACCATGTCATCCCTGGACCCTGTTTTGCTCAGCCGGATACTGACCGGCCTTACCCTGTTTGTACACATCATCTTTGCCTCCATTGGTGTAGGCGTTCCCCTCATGATTGCCTTGGCCGAGTGGCGAGGGCTGCGAACCAATGATATTCATTACACCTTGCTGGCACGCCGTTGGGCGCGAGGTTTTGTCATCACCGTTGCCGTTGGCGTCGTTACGGGTACCTCGATCGGATTACAGCTCAGCCTGCTGTGGCCGATGTTTATGCGGGTCGCGGGACAGGCGATAGCCCTGCCGCTGTTTATGGAGACGTTTGCCTTTTTTATCGAGGCGATCTTTCTTGGGATTTACCTCTATACATGGGATCGTTTTAAAAAGAAATATACGCATATGCTGCTGTTGATTCCGGTAGCTCTCGGCTCATCTGCATCTGCGATATTCATTACAACGGTGAATTCCTTTATGAACCAGCCTCAGGGATTCACCCTGATTAATGGCATCATGAAGGATATCCATCCAATTGCTGCGATGCTGAATCCGGCAACGCCAACTAAAGTGTCCCATGTACTTGCCTCCTCATACACCCTGAGTGCTGGTATTCTTGCGGGGATCGCTGCCTTCAGTTTGCTCCGGGGACGAGACCATGTGTATTACAAAAAAGCACTGAAACTCACGACGGTGTCTGCGCTCGTATTTGCGATCAGCACCGTCATGATTGGAGACTCCTCCGGTAAATTTCTGGCGAAGTATCAGCCGGAGAAGCTGGCTGCCGCAGAATGGCATTTCAAAACAATGAAGAAGGCACCGCTCGTCTATGGCGGAATTCTGGACGAGAACAATGAAGTGAAATATGCCATTGAGATTCCGTATGCTCTTAGCATTTTGGCAGGTAATCGTCCAGATACGGAAGTGAAAGGTCTTGAAGAATATCCTGCGGATCTGAGGCCACCACTGTCTATTCACTATATGTTTGATCTGAAGGTCACAACCGGCGTGATTATCCTGATGATTCCTGTGCTCTATGTACTGCGTCGTTGGTTGCCAGGGCGTAAGCCGTATCCCAAATGGCTGCTGCTCGGCATTGTCTTGCTGGGACCTCTCGCCATGATTGCCATTGAACTGGGGTGGATGTTCGCCGAAGTTGGCAGGCAGCCTTGGATTTTACGTGGGTATATGAAGGTGGCGGAAGCAGCTACGACGTCAACTTCGGTAGGGTGGATGCTGGTGTTGTTCATCTTGCTGTATCTGATCCTGTGTTTCTCGTGCATTCGAGTGCTCAGCAAGCTTTTCCGTAATAAGGAAGCAGAAAAGGAACTGGAGACGCTGGGGCTTGAAGGAGGGATCGTGCATTGAGTTTCGAAATTGCAGGCATCGCGATACTGTGGACATTTTTATTCGGTTACCTGATCGTCGCTTCGATTGATTTCGGTGCTGGTTTTTTCAGCTTTTACAGCATCTTAACCGGTCACGAGAACAAAATTCATAACATCATTCAGCGCTACCTGTCTCCCGTGTGGGAAGTGACGAATGTGTTTCTGATCTTTTTTGTGGTCGGACTGGTCGGATTTTATCCGGACAGCGCCTTTTATTACGGGACGGCTTTGCTGGTTCCAGGTTCCCTGGCCATTGTACTGCTTGCCATCCGGGGCGTGTATTACGCCTACAATACCTATGGCAACCATGGGAAGAACAGCCGGATCTACATGGCATTGTACGGAGCGACGGGATTGCTGATCCCAGCGGTGTTCTCTACCATTTTGGCGATATCCGAAGGTGGGATCATTGAGCAGGTGGGCGATCAGGTGTTTTTTCGATGGCGTGAATTTTTGACGAATCCCTATACCTGGTCGGTTGTTTTGCTTGCACTGGTTAGTGTGCTGTATATCTCGGCGATGTTTCTTTCCTACTATGCGAAGCGGGCGGCGGATGAGCCGGCCTTTGAGGTGCTTCGAGAGTATGCGCTGCTCTGGAGCTTGCCGACTATTTTCGCGAGCTTTCTGGCTTTTCTGCAGATTAACAAACAGAATCCCGCACACTTTGAGCAGATGGTGAATATTTCATGGATGTTCATTGCTTCGTTTATATGTTTTGTCATTGCGGTGTCGCTGGTGTGGAAACGCAAATATCTGGGCTGGTGTTTTATCGCTGTCATGCTTCAGTTTGCCTTTGCCTGGTATGGCTATGGACGGTCCCACCTGCCGTATATCCTGTATCCTTACATTAATATTTACGACAGTTTTACGAATCGTACGATGGGGATTGCGCTGATTACGGCGTTCAGTCTGGGGCTGCTCGTGCTCATTCCTTCGCTTGTGCTGATTATGAAGCTGTTCCTGTTCGATGCCAATTATGTACGCGGTAATTCTGGTAAAAAGAAAGGATGAGTCTGTTCATGCTGCTGAACATGTTCTTACTCATGTCTCCCTTGCTGCATCCACTATCTACTGAGGGAGTCACGGGGATACCTGGTATAACCGGATTGAGCTTTTTTGAGACATTCACCATTATGTACGCCCCACCACTCATTATTGTGGCTGCGATTGCCTTTCTGTTCGTGTATCTGGCCGTATGCAAAAATCCGCAGGATTGATCGGCTGGTACGTGCATTCCCATTTGGGGTAATCTGTTGTTAAGAAATAGGAAGGGAGGAGGGCCCTTTCATGCCTAAAATCCGTTATAACAACATTGATAATGTAAGTACGGACAAAACGCTGAAGGAATTCAAGCAATGGAGGGAGCAACGGCGCAACAAAGTGAAGGACTATTCCTACACCGTGCCCAAACACCCGCCTGAACTGGATTATCTGCATGCCAACCGGGATGACACGAGTATTACCTGGATTGGTCACTCCACGTTTTTCATTCAATATTATGGATTGAACATCGTGACTGACCCGGTGTGGGCCGAAAAAATGGGATTTCAACGAAGGCTCGGTGCCCCCGGCATTCCGATTCAGGACATTCCACCGTTGGATGTCATTCTAATATCCCATTCCCACTATGATCATCTGCATCTGGCTTCCTTGCGTAAGCTGATTACAGCCAAGACGTTGCTGATCGTACCCGATGGTCTGAAGCGCAAAATGATCCGCAAAGGATTCCATCGATGCCAGGAGATGAAATGGTGGGATCATATGACACTTGGCGGAGTCAAAATAACTTTTGTTCCGGCACAGCACTGGACTCGCCGAACGCTGTTCGACACCAATACATCCCATTGGGGCGGTTATGTGTTGGAACCGAATCATCCGGCGACGACTTCAGCAGCGGAAAGTGCTGCAACAACGAGCGATCAGGACCAATCGTCAACGGAATCAGGGAAGAACGAAACAGCCAAAGAATCTGGCAGCCCGCCTGTGTTGTATTTTGTGGGTGATACAGGTTACTTCCAGGGTTTCAAAACGATTGGAGAGCGTTTTGACATTGGTGTTACCCTGATGCCCATCGGTGCCTACGATCCGGAATGGTTCATGACCTCTCAGCATGTGACACCTGAAGAAGCGTTGCAAGGATTCGTTGAATCCGGTTCCCAGCTCATGGTGCCGATGCATTACGGCACATTTAAGCTGGCGGATGATACGCCCAAGGAAGCATTGGATCGGCTGGAAGTCGAACGTGAGCGGCTTGGCATCGGTAAAGAGCGAATTCGGGTGCTAGGTCATGGCGAAACGCTTCGTATTCACCACGAGGAAGGTAAACAGGACTAACAAAAGTGATCCAAATATGTTAATGTAGGGATATGCCTGCATGAACAGTGTATTTACCAAATCTTTAATAAGTAAAAAGCGGCCAATTTTCGAATTTGCCGCTTTTTTGTGTTATAATATGGTGCCAGAATAGGCATCGGGATATTGAATCCATGATTTACGCAACTTGCTATTCATGCAGTATGCAGATTAACCAATAAAGGATGGTATGCTTAATGATCAGTACAAGCGGCATCACGCTCCGCTACGGAAAACGTGCACTTTTTGAAGATGTAAATATCAAATTCACACCAGGAAACTGTTACGGCCTCATCGGCGCCAATGGAGCCGGTAAATCAACATTCTTGAAAATTTTGTCCGGTGAAATTGAATCAAACTCGGGAGAGGTGCACATCACCCCGGGCGAACGTATGGCCGTTTTGAAGCAAAACCACTTTGAATATGATGAGTATCCAGTTCTCGAAACGGTAATTATGGGTCATAGTCGTCTCTATGCCATTATGAAAGAAAAAGATACGCTGTATGCCAAAGCGGACTTCACGGAAGAAGATGGCCTGCGTGCAGGTGAGCTTGAAGGTGAATTTGCCGAGTTGAACGGCTGGGATGCTGAGCCGGATGCAGCGGCACTCCTGATCGGTCTGGGTATCGACCGTGACATGCACGATAAGAAAATGAATGAACTGAGTGGTAACGAAAAAGTTCGTGTCCTGCTTGCACAAGCATTGTTTGGTCGTCCAAACAACCTGTTGCTCGATGAGCCTACCAACCACTTGGATCTCGAATCCATTCAATGGCTTGAGAACTTCTTGATGGACTATGAAGGTACTGTTATTGTGGTATCCCATGACCGTCACTTCCTGAACAAAGTATGTACGCACATTGCGGATATCGACTTTGGTAAAATCCAGCTGTACGTAGGTAACTATGACTTCTGGTACGAGTCCAGCCAATTGGCACTTGCTTTGCAACGTGATGCCAACAAGAAAAAAGAAGAGAAGATTAAAGAGCTTCAAGCCTTTATTCAACGTTTCTCGGCGAATGCCTCGAAATCAAAGCAGGCGACTTCCCGGAAGAAACAACTCGACAAAATTACGCTGGATGACCTTCGTCCATCGAACCGTAAATATCCATTTATCAACTTCAAACCTGAGCGTGAAGCCGGTAAACAATTGTTGACCGTAGATCGCATCAGCAAATCCATTGATGGTGTAAACATGCTGAATGATATCAGCTTTGTCGTGAACAAAGGGGATAAAATTGCATTTGTTGGCCCGAATGGTAATGCCAAGTCACTGTTGTTTGATATTCTTATGGGTGAAACGGAATTGGATAGCGGCGAATACACTTGGGGCGTAACAACAACTCAAGCTTATTTCCCGAAAGACAACTCCAAGTATTTTGACGGTGTAGACATGACGCTCGTGGATTGGCTCCGTCAATATTCCAAAGATCAGGATGAAACGTATCTGCGTGGATTCTTGGGACGTATGCTGTTCTCTGGTGAGGAATCCTTGAAAAAGGCAAGTGTACTCTCCGGGGGCGAGAAAGTTCGCTGTATGCTGGCGAAAATGATGCAGACTGGTGCTAACGCATTGATTCTGGATGAGCCTACGAACCACTTGGATCTCGAATCCATTACAGCGCTGAACAATGGCATGATTGATTTTGACGGCACCATGCTGTTTACATCCCATGACCATCAGTTCATCCAAACGATTGCTAACCGGATTATCGAAATTACGCCGAATGGCATCATTGATCGCCAAATGAGCTATGACGAATATCTGGAAAGTGATGAAATCAAAGAACTGCGCAATAAAATGTATCCGGTAGAAGCTTAAAATAAGTCTGATCTACAGGCACATTATGCATAGGAACATAGAAACACAAAAGAACCGCAAGCCTCTCTGCAGAGGGCTTGCGGTTCTTTTTGCAATCCAATGGGTTTTTCTGAGGCTCTAAGACCTAAGATCCACCAGTACGGCGACGTTGGTTGTTAGGTTTCTTGTTGTTTTGACTCTTCATCGCTTTAGGTCCGCCTTCAAAGTAGGCGCTGGATTGGTTACCGGAATTTGCTTGTTCTTTCTTTTGCGCCAGCTTCTGGCGTATAGCATCCTGCAAACTGACCTTTTTCGGTTCGTTATTTTCGCTCATCGTTATTTCCCTCCCGGTCTTACAGTAAGCCGTCCAGATTGGACGGGATGTACCTATTTTATACGTTTTACAAAAGCCCCACAAGGGCAACCTGATAAAATGCTCAAATCCTTTGGTTTGACCCAGACCAACATTCTTTCTCATCGGCTACAGCCCTGCCTTCTGGCAACTTTGTTTCGGCTTGCCTACAGCAATGCAGCCTGGCAACACTGTTTCTGTAGACCCACACGCTCCGCATTTGGTAACATGGAAAAACCGTAATACGAAACGTTAAAGGAGTGTCGCCCGGTTTGAACGCTTATGAAGAAATACGAAAAGGGGAGCGAGGGGCTTGGGTTAGCATCGTAGCCTATCTCGTCTTGTCCGCCTTTAAGCTGATCTGTGGATATTTATTTGCCTCCAGCGCATTGCTGGCGGATGGTTTTAATAACCTTACGGACATTGTGGCGTCTGTTGCTGTACTGATCGGGCTTCGGATCTCCCAGAAACCACCTGATTCGGATCATGCTTATGGTCATTTTAGAGCGGAAACTGTTGCTGCCTTGGTGGCTTCATTTATTATGGCTATGGTTGGTCTGCAAGTATTGGTTGAAGCCGTTCGTTCCTGGTATGAAGGCGCCTTTGTAGCTCCGAATCTGTGGGCGGCAGCGGTGGCTGTGGTCTGTGCGGTCGTGATGTTGGGCGTGTATCGTTACAATCACCGTCTGGCTAAACAAATTAACAGTCAGGCACTGATGGCTGCGGCCAAAGATAATCGTTCGGATGCATGGGTCAGTATAGGCGCTGCAGTTGGGATTATAGGTGCGCAGTTCGGACTTCCTTGGCTGGATAAAGTAGCTGCGATTGCTGTAGGTTTGTTGATCTGCAAGACGGCTTGGGAGATTTTCCGGGATTCAACTCATCGTCTGACGGATGGATTTGATCAGAAAGAACTGACGGATCTTAGATCCTCTGTGGCTCGGGTTCCCGGCGTTGAGATGATCAAGGATGTGAAGGCACGTGTGCATGGCAGTCATGTACTTGTGGATGTGGTGATTGAAGTGGACGGAGGCCTCAGCCTGATTGAAGGCCATCAGATCTGTGACCGAGTGGAAGAGCGGTTGAAGCGATCGCATAACATCATGCATGTGCATGTACATGTGGAACCGAAGATGGATGAGGTCACGGGAAACACTTGAACAGGGCGTGAACATGTTGGAAAATCAAAAGAGGACAGCCGCGATAATGCGCGCTGTCCTCTTTACTTATCGTTAGAACGATTATACGATATTATTGAATGGCAACGTGGATCCACGCTTTGCCTTTCCACGTGTATACTTGCACCCACTCGCCACCGTCGAATCCGTCAACGACTTCACCTGTTGTGTCGATGACTTGGGAGCTCAGTGCACCGATTGGTTTACCGTTAGGTGCATCATAGAACCAAGTGCGCTCAAGCAAGTTCAGCAACATTGTAGGTACCAGCACTTCATCGCCTGGTTTTACAAGTGGCTCTTCAAACATTTTGTCATCTGTAGTTGTAGCTGGAGTTTCCGTTGTCGTTGAAGTACCCTCTGTGTCTGTAGTTTCTGTAGTTGTACCTGTTACTGTCTCAGCAGAACCTTCCACCGTTTCAACAGCAGGTTTGTTCACTTCAACAGCCGGAGTTGTTGTCGTTGTTGGCGTCGTCGTAGCTTCTGTTCCTGTTTCCGGAGTCACTGTTCCAGTAACCGCTTCCTCAGCACCAGCAGCGGCAGCCATCGAACCCATCAACGTTAATGCAGCGGCAAAACTTACGATTTTTTTCATTTGTGTTTCCTCCTCGGTTTGTTATGTAATTTGTTGTCCTGTGTTAAAAGTAACCAAGCAAGCTACCCTATGAATCACAAATTATAACAATATTTTCTTGCATTCTCCAGTGTCAACTGGCGCATATGTGGGTATATAGCAAGCCTGTAAATATCATACTTCGGTGGGATAAAACCGGGTTGGCTATCTCAAAAAAGTCCTGTTTTTAGCGATTCAGTGGGCGAGCGGATTGGAATAAAGCAGGAGGGAGTGCAATACATAATATAGAAAAGTTGACCTATGTCTGAACGCACAAAAGCCAATCGGCTTGGTAGCACGATCGGCTTTTGTATGTATTCATTATTAAGCATTCAGTCATAAGAGAGCCTGGGGTTATCGCATTCGGCTGCGTCCCGTAATAAGGGAGATTACGAACAGTACTACAAAGATGAAGAAGAGTACTTTAGCGATTGAAGCAGCTGCTTCAACAATACCGAAGAATCCGAAAATACCTGCTACCAGTGCAATAATTAGAAATAATACAGACCATTTCAACATGAGGTTTCATCCTTTCGTTTACTTAATTGTGGAGTGAGTTGTGTTCACCTCACCGCCTTGTGTAGTCTAACTTTAACCGGGGGCTATCCGGTTGAAACATTGGTTTTTTTTCCAACCGCGGGCATAGTTGAAGTAACAAGTTATTTTGTTTCGTCCGGGAAATCGCCGGGTAACTATAGCAATAACAAACTGATGCACATATGGAAAGCGAGGTTCTTCTATGATCTATCAAATTAGCGTGGCCCTGATTGCAGTGGCATTTGCAGTACTGGTTTTCTTTTTAATTCGTACCTTGAAATCCGCCCAAGGTTCTTTGGACAATGTCTCACAGACATTGCAGGAGGTACAGAAGACCATTGATGAACTTAGTTATGAAGTGAAGCAGACGGTAAGACACGCCAATGATATTACGGTGGATGTACAGCACAAAATGAAAAAAATCGATCCTGTTATGGAATCTGTTGAGAATCTGGGAGAAGTGTTGAATGAAGTGACGGCAGCAGCGAAACAAGTCTCCACGACGCTGATGGCGAAATTTCAGACCAAACGCAACAACACTGAACAGACCAAGCATGCTGAAGAGGTTCATGTAACTGCACCGCCTGCTACATCAACGGATCGTACCCTACAATCCTATGAAGTTACATATAATGGTGATGCTAAGGGCGGGAAAAACTGGATGAAGTATATTGATGTTGCAGCGAATGTATGGCAACGGATGCGTAAATAACATGATCGCTTTGTAATCCAAAAAGAAACCTTCAGAGCGGTGATGAACCTGATGAAAGGGTGAGAATCATGATGAAACTACTGCTTGTGATGTTTAGCGTAATTTCTCCCTTTTCCGTTCAACCGGCAGCGGTACCCGCTGCTCACGATATGCAATGGACGGCAATGGAAGAGAAGGCGTCAGAGGTGACTCTGGCTGTTGATCGATCCGAGACTTTCCAGCATTTTCGGACTCTGAATGGCGTTTCTCTGGATGACACCATGAACGATGTGTTGGCCAAGAAGGGCCAGCCGGTGCATAAGCAGGAAGATCCTTATCTGGGGTGCCCTGAATATCACTTTCATGATGTGAAGGTTGGCTTGTGTGAAGATACGGATGTCATTCAATATGTGCATATCGATGCTTCTGAGAATCACATCAAGTTAAATGGGAAGAGAATCGAGATGAATATTGAAGCGATCCATCAAGCTTTAGGCAAACCCTATTATGTGGCTGAGGACGGAGAAGTATTTCTCCGTGGAGATCAGGCGTTAAAGGTATATATGAAGTCAGGCTCTAGCCAGATCGACGGCATTGATCTTTTTGATGACACGGTTTCCTAGGATTGGTTATTATTAAATCGTTTCATTCCCAAATAGTATGGTTATATACTAAGTAGCTCGATAAAGAAGATTAAATCAGAGGAGAGTGGAAACGATGAATTCAACCAATGCGCAAGCTTATGCAAAAGTGGTAGAAAACGGAGTCCAGGCGGTAGAAGCGGTGAAAGAATTGCAGATTACCGGATACCTTGCTGATCATATCTTTGTTCTCGCCCATGAGAAAGATCGTACAGATCGAATTGCTGATACGGCAGATGCCAAAGAAATTGGCATTAAGGAAGAAGGCGTATTTGATTCCTTGGCGAATCTGTTCCGCTCACGTGGTGATGAACTCCGGGCCAAAATTGTATCGATGGGCTTTACCGAAGCCGAGGCCGACTTCTACGAGAGTGAACTTGACAAGGGTAAAGTGCTTGTTATTGCTAAAAAGAAAGATTAACCGATATACGTCGCAAGTTGAAGCTTTGCTGAACATGGACGAGCTTCTGAATCACTTCTGTAAAATGCTTAATCAAAAACATAGATAAGGAATGGGGCTTTCCCCATTCCTTATCTATGTTTTTGCAAGTTTGGAAGCGGGATCAGAACGCTGCAAAAACAGGGTAATAAGCGGGGGATTTCCCCTGCGATGGTGCCATTTACTGATAGAAGTTTTTTACTTTTAAGATTATAGTTATACTAGGAATTATTATGTCTACTGCCGTGTTGTATGCAAAATTTGTATAATCAACGTTCGTTTTAATCTAATAAGAATCGACAAACCCGGACGCCACAGATAAGGAGATATCAATGAGAATACTTATTGTTGACGACAATCCGACGAATGTCATTATCATTCGAGAAATTCTGAAAAAAGAAAACTATCGTGACATTGTAACGGCAAGTTCCGCTATGGAAATGTTTGAAGTTTTGGGAATTGGGGAGGAAAGCAACGAACCACGTCCAAGACCGTCGGATATTGACCTGATTTTGCTAGATATGATGATGCCTGAGATGGATGGTATCGAAGCCTGCAGTATTGTGCAGAAATTTGAAAATCTGAAGGATATACCGATTATTATGGTGACTGCCATCGGTGACTCCAAGAAACTTGCCGAAGCATTGGATGCGGGTGCATCTGACTATGTAACCAAACCGATTAACAAAGTCGAACTGATGGCGAGAATTCGACTCGCGCTTCGTTTGAAACAGGAGAAGGATTGGCATAAAGAGCGGGATCAACGCATTCAGGATGAGCTGAAGCTGGCAGCAATGGTTCAAAATGCCGTATTAAGTCCGGCAATCCGTGATCCACTGTTTCAAGTGCATGCCATCTATAAACCATCATTTGAGCTTGCGGGTGACCTCTATTCATGGTATCCCCTTGGGGAAGGCCGTTACGGAGTACTCTTGCTCGACATGATGGGACATGGAATATCTTCATCCTTGTTTACCATGTTTATTGCTTCTGTGTTGAAAGATACGGTTACGACCTATGTCGATCCAGAGAAGGTCATTCAGGAATTGAACCGTCGTTTCAACCAGCTCCATCTGGAAAAACAATTGGTGCAGTACTATTTCACGGCAATCTATCTGGTCGTTGATACACGAATGAAGCGTATTGATTATGTTAACGCAGGGCATCCACCTGCTTTATTTTTCCGAAACGACGGCAGTGTGACTACATTTGACAGCGTCTGCTGTCCGGTGGGGTTATTTGACAAAATGGACATTGAACCACAAACGATTCATTACGAGGGTGATGGGCATATTGCACTCTATACGGATGGATTATTGGAAGCTGTTCAGGGTGGGCAGGAGGAGCAACACGAATTCCTGGTCGAAAAACTGACCGGCTCACATCAATGGAATGAAGCTGCCATGCAGGCATTATTTTTCGACGACGAAATTCCCCAGGAACGGGATGATGATAAATGTCTGGTCTGGATTACTTTGGATAAAGGAGCGGGGGCTGAATGAAGATCAGGAATAAACTGCTGATTGGCTTTACCGCTCTAATGGCCATTTTGATCGTACTCACGTTTGTGAGCTATGAACGGCTGAACAGCAGTAATCAGCAGATTGATCAGATGTATCAGGAGCGTTATCTCAAAGTAAGATACACGTCTGCTGCACGTGGAGAAGTTAATGACATTGCCAAAGTGCTGGCTAACTTGTTATTAAATCCGAACAATTCGATTAGTGCAGCTGACGGTGACCTCAAGGAGATGAAAGATCGGGGTGACGGTTATCTCGAAGAAGTAAGAAACCGGGCGGACAGTGCACCTGAGCATCAGCTGGTGGATCGTGTGAATTCGGCGTGGGCTGCTTATACATCCTACGCAACGAGACAGATCAGCCTGATGTCCCAAAACCGGGTAGAAGATGCGAATAACTACCGCAATGCAACAGGACTCGCGGTGCAAAAAGAGGCCGTGGATAGTTTAAATGCTCTTTCTCGCTATCAGGATCAAGAGATTGATGCCGAGATCAAGGACGCTAACGCAGCGTATACGAGAGCGGTGCAGATCACCATAAGTATCATGATTGCCGGATTGTTGCTGGCACTGGGTGTCATTATGTGGGTGCTGCCTAGTATTACGCGTGGGCTGAATACCGTTTCGATGATGATCACCAGTTTCGGTAAAGGCCGCTATCGTACAATTCGGCGCATCCAGGTCAAGTCGACGGACGAGATTGGTCAGATTGCCACAGTATTCAAAGATGTATCCAGCGATCTGGAAGAAAAACTGGAAGTCGAGAAAGCCTATGTGCAGGCTCAACAGGATCAGAACTGGATGAGTTCGAACATCGCAAGAGTTCCGGAGCTGCTTCGGGGCATTGGTTCCATTCGACAGATCTCACAGATGTTTATCAGTGAGTTCACACCTGTTCTTGGTGCTCAGTTGGGTGTCGTGTATCTGGTCGATGAGGAGAAACATCCCGACGAACTGAGACGCTACGGTGCATATGCATTTGAAGAGAACGAAGACGTTGGTAAAGAAATGTACCGGATCGGTGAAGGTCTGATTGGTCAAGCTGCGCTGGATATGACACCGATTGTTCTGGAAAATACGCCGGAAGATTATGTGCATATTGGTTCAGCTTCAGGTTCAACACGTGCTGCGGGCATCATGATCTATCCTGTCGTGTTCGAAGATGAATTGATTGGTGTTGTTGAACTGGCTTCCTTTGAAGGGTTCAATGAACTTCATAAACAATTGTTCGCTCAACTGATCATGAACCTGGGCGTTATTCTGAACAACGTTCGACGTCGTTTGCGTGTAGAGGAGCTGCTTCGTGAATCCCAGGCACTGACGGAGGAACTACAGGTTCAGTCGGAAGAATTGCAGACACAGCAAGAAGAACTGCGCCGTTCCAATGAGAATCTGGAGGAGCAGACAGAGGCGCTTAAACGTTCCGAAGAACTGCTGCAGCGCCAGCAGGAAGAGTTGGAACATTTTAATACCGAGCTTATTGCCAAGACGCGGGCACTTGAAGAGCAGGTACGTGAAGTCGAAGAGAAGAATGACGAAATTGAGAAAACGAAGACACAGTTGGAACAGCAAGCTACACAGCTGTCGATGACAAGCAAGTACAAGTCCGAATTTTTGGCCAATATGTCGCATGAACTCCGTACACCACTGAACAGTTTGCTCATTTTGTCCCAGTTATTGTCGGAGAACAAGGGTGGAAATCTGACTGACAAGCAGCAGGAATACGCACAAACCATCTACATGTCGGGTGCGGATCTGCTGAAGATGATTGATGAGATTCTGGATCTGTCCAAAGTGGACGCAGGCAAGATGGATATCAATTATGAGACGGTTCGAATGGAAGAGCTGACCAGCTTTGTTCAGCAAAACTTTGGACCGATGGCGAATAAAAAAGAGCTGAATTTGAACATCGAGTTCGACAGCGATTTACCGGAATGGGTCTATACCGACAGTCATCGCGTCAAACAGATTTTACGGAATTTGTTGTCGAACGCGTTCAAGTTTACCAATCGTGGTTCGGTCAGTCTGATTGGACGACGGATGAAACCGGAAGAGCTGCCGGGTTACATGAACACGAATCAGGAATATCTCGGATTTAGTGTAAAAGACACCGGCATTGGTATTCCATCGGACAAGACGGATCTGATCTTTGAAGCGTTCCAGCAAGTGGATGGGACAACAAGTCGGAAATACGGCGGAACTGGTCTGGGATTGTCCATTAGCAGGGAACTGGCACGTTTGCTTGGTGGTGCAATACAGGTGGAATCATCCGAGGGAGAAGGTAGTTGCTTTACCTTGTACCTGCCGGATAATCATGAAGAGGAAGCCCTAGCCGAGGAAGGTGCTTCAAAAGAAGCTGCAGTATCTTCAGAGGGGCTGTATGAACAGTCCATGGAAACACGGACCATGCTTTCAAGTCATCAGTCCATTCTCTCTCCTGATCCGGAGCGTAGCGTAGGTACGGACCTTTCTCCTACCCATACGCCTGAAGTAACGCAGATCGAAGATGATCGGGAAAATCTGATGGAAGGTGACAAAATCCTTCTCATTATTGAGGATGACGTGAACTTTGCACATATTTTGATGGATATGGCCAGAGGAAGAGGATTCAAGGCACTTGTTGCCCTGCAAGGGGATAAAGGACTTGAAATGGCACGTCAATATCTCCCGGATGCCATTATTCTGGATATTCAATTGCCGGTTATGGACGGTTGGACCATTCTGGGTGAGCTGAAGAGCAGTTCGGCAACACGCCACATCCCGGTACATGTCATTTCGGTTATTGATGATATGAAGCAAGGTCTGATGATGGGCGCTATCGCGTATCTGAAAAAACCTTCCAGCAAGGATTCACTGGATAAAGCTTTCTCGCATATCAAATCCTATACCGAGAATCAGTTGAAACAATTGTTGATTGTGGAAGATGATGAGATTCAGCGTAAAGCCATTATTGAATTGATTGGTCATGACGATGTGGCAATCACAGCAGTATCCACAGGCAGTGAGGCTTTGAATGAGTTACACACCCAGCGTTATGACTGCATGGTACTGGATCTGATGTTAACGGATATGACCGGATTCGAGTTGCTCGACCAGATTCGGGATGATGAATATCTGAACGATCTGCCGATTATAATTTATACAGGCAAAGAACTGGATTCCAAGGAAGAAATGAAGCTGCGTAAATACGCGGAATCGATCATTATCAAGGATGTGAAGTCACCGGAACGTTTGCTGGATGAAACTACATTGTTCCTACATCGGGTAGAGGCCAATTTGCCGGAAGACAAGCGTCGAATCTTGCAGAAGCTGCACAACAAGGAAACGTTGTTTGAAGGCAAGAAAATATTGCTTGTAGATGACGATATTCGTAATGTATTTGCCCTTTCAAGTGTCCTTGAAGGCTATCGCATGGATGTAACGTTTGCAGAGAACGGCCGTGAGGCTCTGGAGATTCTGGAGAAAAATCCGGAAATTGATCTGGTACTGATGGACATGATGATGCCAGAAATGGACGGTTATGAAGCGATGACACGAATCAGACAGATTCCGCAGTTTGAAAAGTTGCCGATTATCGCGCTTACGGCTAAAGCCATGAAAGAGGATCGAGGCAAGTGTATTGAGGCCGGAGCATCTGATTATGTGAAAAAACCGATCCAGACGGATCAATTATTATCCTTAATGCGCGTATGGCTGTATTCGTAAGTTCATTATTCGTAAGTACATTGTTTGGGTAATGAAAGACAATACGACGAATACGCAAGTAACAAATGAAGAAGTGGAGAGAATTTATGACACCGTGGGAACCTACCGAGACGGGGGCAGATTTGGTCCGTATGCCGCAAGATGAAGAGCGCGAGCTGATCGAGATTGAGTTGCTGTTGGAAGGCATGCACCGTTTATATGGATATGATTTTAGAAACTATGCACTGCCATCCCTGAAACGAAGAATCTGGCATCATGCACATGCCGAAGGTGTTAAGAGCATATCCGGCTTGCAGGAGCGTGTGCTTCATGACCGTTCCGCGTTTGAACGTTTTGTACAGAATTTGTCCATCCCTGTGACGGAAATGTTTCGAGATCCCTCGCTTTTCCGAATGTTTCGGGAACAGATTATTCCTATTCTGAGAACCTATCCGTATATCCGAATATGGCATGCGGGTTGCTCTACGGGAGAGGAAGTCTATTCCATGGCCATCATGTTGCATGAGGAAGGGCTGTATGACAAGGCAAGAATCTACGCAACGGATATGAATGATCGCTCATTGCAGCAGGCCAAAGAAGGCGTCTACGGTATTGAGAAAATGAAACTGTTTACTACAAATTATTTGGAGGCAGGGGGTACCAGAGCCTTCTCCGAGTACTATACAGCGAAATATAATTCGGTGATATTTCATCCTTTTCTAAGGAAGAACATCATATTCGCCGAGCACAATCTGGCAACAGACCGGTCATTTAATGAGTTTAATGTTATCTTTTGCCGCAATGTCATGATTTATTTCAATGATGAATTGCGGAACCATGTGCATGGGCTGTTTCACGAGAGCTTGAGCCACTTTGGTATTCTGGTTCTGGGGTCTAAAGAATCGATACATTTTACAGAGTTCAGTGATACCTATGAGCCATTAGACCGGACCGAAAAAATATACCGGAAGATCAAATAGGGGGTTAGGGTTAGCCATGGGGCTCAATGAACCAATCCATATATTATTGGTAGATGACCGCCCTGAGAACTTGCTTGCTCTTGAAGCAGTTCTGGAATCGGAACAATATAAACTCGTTAAGGCAACTTCTGGAGAAGAGGCACTCCGCTGTCTGCTAAAAGACGAATTTGCGGTTATCGTACTTGATGTACAGATGCCTGGAATGGACGGAATTGAGACAGCAAAGTTAATTAAGGCACGGGACAAGTCCAAGGATGTGCCGATCATATTCATCTCTGCGAATAGCAGAGAGGCTGAGCACTTGTTTGCCGGATATTCGGCCGGGGCCATTGATTACATGGTTAAGCCATTTATTCCTCAGATTTTGAAATCGAAGATCGAGGGCTTTGTGGAGATGTTTATCACCAATAAACGATTGAAAACACAGACCATGCTGCTTCACCAGAAGACACAGGAACTGGAGAAGATGAACCAACAACTCATTCAGGCCAAGGAAGAAGCGGAAATTGCAGCCAATGCGAAGACTGAATTTCTGGCGATGATGAGCCATGAGATTCGCACACCGATGAACGGAGTTATCGGCATGGTGGATCTGCTGATGGAGACGGAATTGAAGGACGATCAGAAGGAATACGCAGACATCGTTCGTCGCAGTGCGGATGCACTCGTCACGGTCATCAATGACATTCTTGACTTCACCAAGATGGAATCCGGCAAAATGGAACTTGAAGAGCATCCTTTTGAACTTGTCTCCTGTATTCGGGAAGTACTGGGATTGTTTGCGGCAGAAGCAGGCAAAAAGAATTTGGAACTGGATTATTTCCTGGAAGATTCGGTCCCTGAATTGATTTACGGAGATATGGCAAGGCTACGCCAGGTTCTCTTGAATCTCATTGCTAATGCGATCAAATTTACCGACCAGGGCGGGGTATATCTGATTGTGTCAGTGAATGAGGAGAAGGACGGACAAATGGCGTTGGAGTTTGCTGTTAAGGACACGGGAATAGGCATCGCGTCAGACAAAGTTGATCGCCTGTTCAAGCCGTTTTCCCAACTGGATACATCCATGACACGGAAGTACGGCGGAACAGGCCTTGGCTTGGCGATCTGCAAGACGCTGGTTGAAATGATGGGTGGACAGATCTATCTCGACACCAAGGAGCAACGGGGAGCAACGTTTATATTTACGATTCAGGCGAAACGTTATGTGGAAACGGAACTGGTTCAGAGGAACGGGGAAGAGAAGCTGACGGATGTAAAGAATGAGAATAAATATCCCACGGTATTAATTGTGGATGACCATCCCATTAACCAGAAGCTGATGGCGATTATGCTCAGTAAGCTTGGGTTGCTCTCGGACATCGCTGAAGATGGACAGAGCGCACTGGACATGGTCCTGAGCAGCCGTTATCCCTATGACTATGTGTTCATGGATCTGCAGATGCCTGTTATGGACGGTCTGGAGTGCACACGGCGGATACGAGAGAGCCTGTCCCCGTCTACTCAGCCGATCATTATAGCGATGACGGCTAATGTTATGGAAGGCATTCAGCAACGCTGTACTGCCGCAGGCATGGATGATTATATTAGTAAACCGGTGAAGATGGGTAATGTAAAACAGAAAATAGCCCAGTTTCAAAAACAACGCCAAATGTTAAACTCAGGCCCATCTGCCATGAATCATGCCAATTGAAATATTTGCCAAACTTCTTTTTGTTTCACGCGTGCTGAAGTTGGGTTATTAGGTAAGGAAACCATTGATCAGGAGAGAGATGTCTAATGAATACAAATAAGAATGAAAAATTCAATGCAAGAACTGAAACACAGGACGGCGTGTGCACGGTGTATCTGACTGGCGAACTGGATTTGTCGGTTGCTCCTGACTTCCGTTTGGTAATGGAGCCGCTCGTGGATAACAAGGAACAGGATCTTTTGATTAACATGAAAGAATTGAAGTATATCGATAGTACAGGGATTGGTATCCTGTTATCTGTTCTGAAGGCAAGACATGGAATGGAAGCTCGTTTTGAAGTACAGGAAGTTCCTGCGCAAATCCAGAAACTTTTTGATATGACGGGCATCGCCAAATTCTTTGTCACACAGAAGAATTCCCAATAGGAAAGGATCGAAAAAGGAATGAATGCAGAAGTTCAAAGAGTCACCCTTAATCTACCGGCGACAGCTGATTACGTTGATATTGTAAGACTCAATCTTTATGGAGTAGCATCCAAAATGGGATTCTCTTATGAAGACATTGAGGATATGAAAGTGGCTGTATCCGAAGCCTGTAACAACTCTGTACTGTATGCCTACTCACACGAAGGCGGCATGGTTGAAGTCGTATTTGAAGTGGACGGCGAAACACTGTCCATTACTGTCAAAGACGAAGGTGCCAGCTTCGAAAATATGAACCCCGCTGTGTCACGTGCCGGTCTTCACGACAAAGAACTGACAGAAGCACAGATTGGCGGACTTGGGTTCTACCTGATGCAAGCCTTGATGGACGATGTCAGTGTGGAAAGTGAGACGGGCAAAGGTACGAAGGTAGTACTCGTAAAACGTCTTGCAAGAAGTGAGGAGAAAGTATGAATGAAAAAGTGACTCCCCCAGAGTCCATGTCTGAAGCTATTGGTTTGATCTGGGAATACCAGCAGACCCAAGATAATGAAATTGCAACAGTTCTCATCCGTAAATATGAACCGATGGTAAAGATGGCAGCAGGTAAAATTGCTCGGAATCGTCCCGATCTATACGAAGACTTGTATCAGACCGGGCAGATGGCATTGATTCGATTGCTTAAGCAATACGATATCAACCTGGGTATTCCGTTTGAACCTTATGCCATGAAGAGCATGATCGGTCATATGAAGAACTATTTGCGAGATAAATCCTGGTATATTCAGGTGCCCCGGAGGATCAAGGAAAAGGGCGCACTTGTGCAACATGCCATTGATGAGTTAACAGTGAAGCTGGAGCGCTCACCTGGTGTGAACGAGATTGCTGAATACCTTGATTTGACCGCGGAAGAGACGATTGAAGTGCTGGCTGGTCGGGAATGTTATCACTATGTGTCACTGGATTCTCCGTTATCTCAGGATGACAGTGCTGCGACATTGGGTGAGCTGATCAGTGCAGATGTGAATGACTTCGATTCGGTCGAAAAACGGATGGACTTGCAACAGGCATTGGGACAATTGAAGGAACAAGAGCAGAAGGTACTTATTCTAGCATTCCAAGATGGCCAATCTCAGCGGGCAATTGCCCAGAAGCTTGGTGTTTCACAGATGAGTGTATCGCGGATTCAGAAGCGAGCTACAGAGAAGCTGAAACAGATCATGTCGAATGCTTCAATGTTATGATAAAAGAATCCCTGATGTTGTTGAGTACGGCATAAAAAAGGACACGTAATTGCACTGAAATGCATACGTGTCCTTTTTGGGATCGAAAAGATGGGTATGCGATGAACGAACATAAGTGCAGGAGTGGATAATGTGATTGTGGATCAAATGAAGCTGGAAGCTCGCCGCGACAAGTTATCTTGCTCGGACCAGTGGCAATGGTGGGATTGGGTTGCACCTGACCCCGCCAACATGAATGATGCTTTGGAGGAGCTGACAGAGGCATTTCCGGAAATGGAGTATTGGCTTCATAAAATTCCGGAAGTCGAATCGAATTATTTGTCTGTCCGTTTCGTGAAGGGTACAGAGCCCGTCATATTTGGCTCCTTGTTGTATGCGATCAAGAATGAGAGAGACGACAAACGACAGGATAATCAGATGTTTTTCTATGTCGATCGCAATAACCTGGTTACCTTGAATATGGATGACAATACACGAGGCATTATGAAGACGGATGAACGCGCCCATATGTTACAGCAATGTAGTGAGGCCAGGGACGGGATGTTTGTACTTTTTCGAGCTATACTGCATTACTACCATGTGGGGATGGATCATTTTGAGATGAACCTGCGTGATCTGGAACGGAAGATGGAATCCCGCAATGCCCGCACCTTGATGGACCAGATTCTCGCCGCTCGATTTGAATTGTTGTACTGGAGCAATCTGTTTATTCCCTACTCGGAACTGATGGCTGCTGCCCATGAGGCTTACCTCAGCGAAATCAACGAAAATCGATACTTCCAACAGCTCCAACATCGAGTAGAGCGGATGGAACGTTTGTTTAATCACTACGAGAAAGAGATCGATACGTTAATCTCCATTGATAATGCGATCTCTGGTGTACGCGGGAACGAGATTATGAAGACGCTGACCATTGTCACCGCTGTGTTCATACCCGCCACGGCAGCTGGTGCGATCTGGGGAATGAACTTTGAGAACCTGCCCTTTATCGACAAATCATGGGGAGTTGTGCTGGTCCTTATCGTCATTATCTTAAGCATGATCAGCATGTATGTATGGCTGATGATGAAAGGATGGACAGGAGATCTGCTCAAAGTAAAACCCTCACAGTCTTCTGCCGAAGAAGGACAGAGTAGAGGAGCGACGGGAAAGCGTAAGACTTGACCTACTCTGCTAATTCATTTTAGTTTTTGTAATCTTCAATATAACCAAGCAAGTCAGCGATATATTGTCCCACAATCGGCATATTGACGAATTGACTGAGAATGAACGCCAGCAAACCCAGAACGACAAAGGTACCTACGGTCAGACCGAGTCCTCGAGCCATACCCGCTGTAAAGTTCGTAATAATCCGCTTTTTCGGACTGCTGTAATTCTCAATAATATCCTTGATCTGTGCTCTCTCCAGACTATCCGCAATCTGGTCCAGACGTGTGTTCAATCGCTTTACCTCATGCCGCAATTCAAAAGGATGCTCGCTTGTATCATACTGTTGCGGCGGTGTTCCTTCCGTAATTGGAGTATTGCCGTTGATTGTAACTTTACTCATGTTTCCTTCCCCCTCAACTCGCATTGGATAAAAAATAGCCAGCTGGAGTGCAGCTGGCTATTGGTCACTCGATCTGTATAGCCTTACAGGCTAGTCGAGTTAAGTTCTTTACGTGCATCTTCCTTCGCTTCCACGGAAGCGGCAGCCACTTCATCAGATGCACGGGATGCTTCGTTAGCCACATCAGCGGACGCTTTTCTCACAGAGTCCATTACATCATTGCGGCCTTGATTTACCGTTTTCGCAATATCAGAAGTTTTGGAAGAGACCGTTTTAGCCAGTTCAGAGGCTTTATCACCTACAACCGTTGCCACTTCTTTGGTGCGGTCAGTAACGATGCCCACTTTCTCGGAAAGGTCACCACGCAATTCACGTCCTGGTTTAGGAGCAAAGAGTAGTGCTGCAGCTGCTCCCAGCAAACCCCCGATGAAAATTCCTTTGGCGAAAGTCGAACCAGTCTGTACAGGATATTGCTCTTCTGCTTTATTCATGTCTAATCACTCCTTCTTCAAATTAAGAAACAAATACGAAACAACGAACACCTTGTTGCCCGAATCAGGCAGCCTGTCTTAGCAGTCTGGACACAAGCCCCAGCAAGAAAACAAAGAGCGCTGTACCAATGATGGCAGGAATAATGGCAAAGTTACCGATAACCGGTCCCCAGTTACCAAGCAAAAGTGCTCCCAGCCAGGCTCCGGCAAATCCGGCAATCATTGCACCGATGATACCTCCAGGCATGTTGTGACCGGCAAGTGCATCTCCGATCAAACCGATGATGACTGCCATCACTATGCTGATAATGATGCCCCACATAACAACCGCCTCCTTTAAACTTGATGTAGGATGTTGTCTGTTCGCGTTTGCTTACTTCGTATATAAACGCCGTGCAACCCTGTGAAACAATAAAGATGAGGATGAATGAACTGGAAATTGGAGGAATTCATTCTTTAATGGGTTCGTTTAATGCCTTTGATCATGCAGAAGATCCATGCCAAACCAGCGGCAAATCCCGTAAATACATCCGTAGGATAATGAACACCCAGCATGATGCGGCTGAGGCCGATGAAGAAAATAAAACTGATCCCGCATAGAACAGGTAGCCACACACCGGTAGTGGCATGCCGCTGTCGTTCAATGGCCCATATGACAAAGAGCATGCCGTAGAAGCCCATGGAGATCATGGCGTGTCCGCTAGGGAAGCTGTACCCGTGAACGACCAGCAGATGATCCAGTTCAGGTCTGCTTCGTCTGAAAAATTCCTTCAATAACGTGTTCAGAATCCACATCATGGCAAAACTTCCCGAGATCGCATATCCATATATAACAAACCTTGGACTGCGTTGCATGAAGAAAAGAAGGGCAAAACCACCTGCAGCCACAGCAGAGATTTTGAATGAGCCCAGTGCGGTTATGAATGCAGTGTACGAGAATAGATGAAGACGTGAATCCGAATTCAGATAAAATAATTGCTGAATTTGATCATCCAGACGAATAATAACATCAGCACCCAGCCAGGCACCCAGACCTGCCAGGATAAATACGACCGAAGCGCTGAGGGCCAGACCAGCCAAACCCCAGTTGAGGAGTGGACGTAACAACGTGCCGGGAGTTGAACCGAATGAGGCTGGTGAATATGTTTTGCGCGGCATAGTGAGTTTCTCCTTCAGTAGTTGTAGTAGATGAACGTAGATTGATAAAGCTATACCCGAAATACCTGTCGAAAAAACTGTAAAAACGTCGCTTTTGTACTATACTATTTAAGATATCCCATGCGGCGTCGTGACGCAAAGCAGAGATGAATTCGGGAGCACAAAGGAGAGAACTCGCATGGAGAGTGCCTTGTTAATTAAAGAATACCGTGCAGGCGTTATGGAATGCGCCCACTACGGACACATAAGTATTACGGATGAGCATGGTCGAATCGTATACTCGGCTGGTGATCCTCATTTTCGAGCGTTCACTCGCTCATCTGCCAAACCTTTTCAAGCTATTCCAGGAATTCGGGCAGGGATTGCCATCCACTACGGCCTCTCAGCACAGGAGATTGCGATCATGTCCTCTTCGCACCGTTCGGAACCGGAACATATTCGGGTGCTGGAGCAGCTATCCGGTAAAATCGGATTAGGAGAAGAATGCCTGATCTGTGCGCCGAGTTATCCGCTTAATGAAGAAAGTCGCAATGAATGGTTACGTGCACAAGGGGAGAAACGTCGCATTTTGCACAACTGTTCCGGCAAACATCTGGGAATCCTGGGATACAGTCAGATGAAGCAGGTGGACCTGGGCAGTTACGCTGAGCCGGATCATCCGGTGCAACGTGAAATTCTCGAAACGTTTGCCGACCTGGCAGGCATTCAGGAAAAAGAGATTGAGCTTGGGACGGATGGCTGCGGCTTTCCGGTATTTTCTTTGCCGTTATCGGCACTGTCGAACGCCTATCTGAAGCTCGCTTGTCCGGATCTTATCGCCGATCCTTCCACAAGAACAGCTGTGGAGACGATCACATCGGCCATGAATGAATATCCGTTGATGGTAGGTGGCACGGAGCGTGTAGATTCAGTTTTGCTCGAAGACAATAACATTGTAGCGAAGGGTGGATTCAAGGGGGTCTTCGGATTTGGTCTGAAAAAAGAAAGACTGGGAATCACCTTCAAGGTACTGGATGGTTCTGAGGAAGAGTGGGCCTTCATTACCCAATCCATCCTGAAACAGATTGGTTATTCCAATGAGAGCACCATTGCACGATTGGCTGAAGTATTCCCTTCGGACATCCGAAATGACGCGGGTACCCTTGTGGGGCATGCAGATAGTGAGTTCCTTCTGCACTCACTTGAAGATAGCGTATAACCTTAAGAAGGGGCGTGATTAGAGTTGCCGGACCCCGGGTAAAGATGACATACCAACTGGTATTCATCTATACAATTCATATACACGCATGGACTGCCGCGGTAATGTGGCAGCTCTAAACCCTTGGAGGTGGATGAACATGATTAAAGTGGTGACATCGGAAGAAAGGCACACGTCGGATCGAGGTTGGATACACAGTGAATTTAGCTTTTCGTTTGCGGATTATGATGATCCGAGCAACGCCCATTTTGGCTGTCTGCTGGCTCATAATGACAACACGCTGATGCCGCAAGAAGGCTTTAAGAAACATCCACATCATGATCTCGAACTTGTCAGTTATGTCATATCAGGCACACTCAAGCACACGGATAGTATGGGAACAGAACAATTGCTTGAACCGGGAACGGTCCAGGTTATGAGTGCGGGAACGGGAGTTGAACATTCCGAGACCAACCCGTCAGCGGATGAATCGGTACGTTTTCTCCAGATGTGGTTTTTGCCATCGGAGCGTATGCTGAAACCTTCCTATACGAATCGGAGAGTAGAGCCGCAGGAGCATTTGAATCGTCTATGTCCGATTGTATCAGGGCAAGAGGGCGAGGGAACCGAGGGCGCATTGCCTATTTCCCAGGATGTAACCTGTTACCTGTCCCATTTGGAGTCCGGGAAGAAATTGATGTACCCGCAACATGAAGATCGGCGTACTCATCTTTTCCTGATCAGTGGACATGTGGAGATTCATTGTTCGGACGGTAACTTCAACCTCAAGCCGGGGGATGCTGCGCGAATTCGTAAAAGCTGTGATCTGCAAATTACGAGCACAGGCAGTGAACCTGCCGAATTTGTTCTGGTTGACCTACCTTAAGCATATAAACATGTGAAAAAGGACCTGTTTCCACGTTGATGTGGAAGACAGGTCCTTTTTTGGGCTTAGGATTTACGAAGGTTACCCAGTTCCGAAGCGACAGCTTCCACTTCAGAGATACTGAGATGTTCTTTGCTCAAAATCATTTCATACAGGTCAAACAGATCTTCATATTTCTCAAGTGGGAATGACGAAGCTTGCATTGCGGCACCGCTTGCCATCCGAAGTTTGGTTTTGATCGCTTCAATCATATATTCCATATTGGCTGCTGTTGCTTGTGTTAAATCCATCGTTAAGTTCATCCCTTCCGTATCGGAAACTCTTGTTATTGTATCATGATTGGAAGTGCTCAGGCCAATGCTTTTGCGGGGAAACGAAGCATCGGTTACAATGATGGATACAACAACAGGGATCAATGGAGACCTGAGTGTACTGGAGGGAATACAGCTTGGCAGCGTATAAGCGAGAAATGGTTCGCCATCAAGGAAGAGAAGTCCGTAAAGGCGTGCCTGCAGAGGATCTGGTATTATTTTTCAAAAACATCGTTCAACTTCATTCTCCAAATGAAATTACGTTTGTCTGCATCGGTACCGATCGTTCCACCGGGGATGCTCTGGGTCCACTGACAGGAAGTTTACTGCAAGAGAATGGAATGGAGAACGTGATTGGCACGCTGTTTTCCCCTTGTGATGCAGATACGCTGGAGAAGAAATTGGCACATATTCCGGCACACCATGCCATCATAGCGATTGATGCGTGTCTGGGTCCAAAGAATGCCGTAAGTACATACTATCTCTCGAACAACCCACTCATTCCGGCTCAATCGGTTGGGGGCAAGTTGCCTCCTGTCGGACAATACAGTGTAGCAGCTGTGGTTAATGCCAATGGACCAAGGCCTTATTCCATATTGCAGATGACCTCGCTTCACTTGGTTATGGGAATGTCACGAACGATTGCAGACGCCGCGATTGAAGCATGGAAATGGAGACAAACGTTTCATTCATGATACGTAGGCTTAATAATATACAACCTGAATTATTTAATTCGCGCAGAGAGAGGGATTCATATGGAAAAAGTGATGTGTGATGGAACAACGATTTGTTATGCCGAACAAGGTAAGGGAGAAGCACTCATTTTGCTCCACGGATACTGTGGCAGTTCCTCGTATTGGGATGAGGTCGTACCCGAGCTGGCACGCAGCTATCGCTGTATCGTACCTGATCTGCGTGGACACGGAAAAACAGATGCACCTGTAGGAAGTTATACGATCGAACAGATGGGCAACGATGTATTACAGCTGATGGATGAGCTGAATGTGGATAAGGCGGTCCTTCTGGGACACTCCATGGGGGGATATATTGCGCTCTCGATTGCACAACGTCACCCGGAGCGTTTGAATGCATTTGGCCTGATTCATTCCACAGCCTATCCGGACAGTGAAGAAGCCAAGGAGAAACGCCTTCGCGCCGTTTCCACCATTCAAACTGAAGGTATCGTGAATTTTGTAGATGGACTGGTTCCTGGCCTATTCGCACCGGAACATGTGGAGTCGTTATCTAAGCAAGTCACACGTGTGAAGGAGATTGGTTACCAGACAGCCCCTCAAGGTGCTGTTGGCGCTGCACTTGCTATGCGAGAACGCCCGGATCGCCGTGATGTGTTGTCAGCCACACCATTACCTGTATTGCTGGTAGCTGGAGAGAAGGATGCTGTTATCCCGCCAGAACGCACATTTACAAGTGACAAGCCACATATCGTGCAAGCGGTTATTGCTGGTGCAGGTCATATGAGCATGTATGAAGCTCCTGAAGAGTTAATTCAGGTCATTAAACAATTCATGGCTGGATTATCGAAGTAATTGATGAAGTGATTGATGTCGATTTCATTAGAATTTAGAATATAGTTTGGTTTCTGGATGATCCTACCCTCTTGTGGAGGAGTATCCAGTTCCATTCCAGTCGAGCCCCTGCAACGTCCCTTTCGGATAGGCAGGGGTTTGGTGTGTTCATGGCCAGAGCTTAGACGCGCACGTCTTGTTTTGGCTTTTTGTCATGGCATGAATTAAAATAACTATAAAGGGACGTTATGAGAACGATTGGATGTACAGGGTCGAATGATGAGGGGGCATACAGCATGTTCAGAAAAGATTATCTGCTCCGCATGATGGAGGAAATGACAGAGGCAATTGGCAAAGTGTTCACGCTCAAACAGCAGCGTAAGCACACCGAGGCATTGTCCGAACTGGATGAGCTGATGCGCAGGCAGTTTGGATTAAATCTATCCCTACTGAACTCATTGCCAGCGGAGGATGTTATTGAAATGTTCCGTTTTCGCGGAATGATTGAAGTGGACAATCTACAGCAAGCCGCCAGGCTAATTGAAGAAGAGGCATATATTTATCAAGAAAAGGCCAGAGTGGAAGGCATCGAGGATCAGGAGAGAATGGACGCAGAGGATGAGGCCCTCATTCGATTGATGAGATCACTTCATTTTTACCTGTATGCATTGAATCATGGCGCTAATCCCAAGTTATTGGACGCACCGGAACGGGTGGAGGGTGTGCTGGGGCTTACGAAAGAATATGAACTTCCTGCTCGAACCGAAAGACAGCTTGCCCTGTATCGTGAACAACAAGGGCGCTACGACCAGGCAGAGAACAGTTGGTACAGGCTGCTACAGCTTGGTGGTGAATTCCCGGTGAGCTACCGAGATGATGTACAGGCGTTCTATGAAAGGTTGAGCCAACTTACGGACGAACAACTGGAGCAGGGCGGTCTGCCACGGAACGAAGTTGAAGAGGGACTAGCTGAACTAAATCGTCAAGAGATGAACTCATAAAATATGGATTGGATCAAGGCTTGTTACCTGCCTTTACTTGGAGAGGGAACGGAATTGTGGTATGGTAACGGTTGACCAAATCAAACCGAAAGTGAGATGTACCCCGTGGATTCATTGCGAAAGCTTATACAAGACATCTTTGAACAGAATTCGCTGATTACAGCGACCTGGAGCCAGCTGCGCAGACGGGACAATGTCTCGTATACCAAAGTGCAAGTCAAGCCGGTGACACTGAAGAATCAGCTGCATTATCAATTTGCATTTCATTATAATAACAAAGTGCTGCACGAGAATTTGACTCCGGCTGAAGCGGCTGAGCGCATGACTTTGCTATGCGAAGAGACGTTTCGTCAAGGCCTGCTCTGTACGACCGAAGCAGACTATCAAATTTTGATCAGCAAAAAATATAAAGTATCCATTCTGACCAAATCTGCTTCCAAGACTGCGGTGGATCTGTCGCATAACCGCAAGAAGCAATATGTATTGGAAGAAGGCGTACCTGTATCGTTCCTCGTTGAACTTGGTATTATGAACGAAGAAGGTCGTGTGCTCGCCCGCAAGTATGACAAGTTCAGACAGATCAACCGTTTCCTCGAAATGGTGCAGGATGTTATTCCGCATCTGCCGGAGGGACGTCCACTGACCATCGTTGATTTTGGTTGTGGTAAGTCTTATCTGACATTTGCGTTATATCATTATCTGTCTGTACAACAACGGCGTTCGCTCAAGATTATTGGGTTGGACTTGAAGGCAGATGTAATTGAACACTGTAATGATCTGGCTAATCGATTGCACTATGGCGATCTGAAGTTTCTGGTTGGAGACATCGCGGACTACGATGAATTGAACGAAGTGGATATGGTTGTAACGCTGCATGCCTGTGATACAGCTACCGATGCTGCTTTGGAGAAGGCGGTTCGTTGGGGGGCTTCTGTTATTCTATCTGTTCCTTGCTGTCAGCATGAACTGTTTGACCAAGTAGAGGCTTCCGTGATGAATCCGTTGTTGTCCCATGGCATCCTCAAGGAACGTTTCTCCGCACTGGCTACGGATGGGATTCGTGCCAAGTTGCTTGATCTGATGGGATACAAGACACAATTGCTTGAATTCATCGATATGGAGAATACGCCTAAAAACATATTGATTCGTGCTGTTCGCGGTCAGGCCGGCGAAGTGACGGAGATGTGGAACGAATATACGGATTTCCGTGATTTCATTCATGCTGACCCCTATTTGGAGCGGGCTTGTGCAGATTTGCTTCCTGGCGATGGCAAGCAGGCCGGTGGGAAATCGAGCAAAGAAACCGTTCAGGATTCCGCAAATTGCGACCTTTGCTGAGTGTGCCAATGACAATACAGGGACATACTGCAATTAGGGTCTCTGAATGTGAACTTCAATTGAATGCACATACTTTATAACAAGCAACATCATAACTGTCAGATATATATCAGGCAGAAGGACCCGTTATCGGGATCTTCTGTCTTTTTGTTATGCATGTGGAGCGGTGGAAGGAGGGAGGAAGGTGATGAAGAATAGGACAATGGATCAGGGAGTTTTAAGGGATAGACGAAGACAAGGGAATGCGGAGAATGAGGAAAGGATGAAACACGCGTTTGACAGGTCTCACCATGCAGATGGTATAGAACATGTAGATAACAGGGACTTATGTAATGGGGGCAGGAGGGACGGTAGAGACAGTAGAGATCGTACATATCGTACATATCGTAGGGAAGTTACATACAACAAAGATGGTACATGTAAAAAAGATGATACATATCAATCAAATGGAGTTATCCAAACTGAGGGGTCAGATCGTTTTTCACGGATATTGAGATGTGAACATTATTCAGGGTCAGGATGGACTGTTGGGTTGGGCATACTCTCCATTGTCTTGCTGCTCGTAGGGTGTCTGAGTCGGGGGCTTTACTATTCGGCTGATCTGTATCCTGTCCTTCTGATCGCAGCAGTATGTATATTGATCATGTTGTTTCTTTTCCTTGTAGGTATTCGTCACAAGAAGGGGAGTGAACGAATACCCTTGTCATTGGGACAGGGACAAGGTGACATCGAAGGAATGGTCGAGAACATATTTCGATTTCCGGGAATGTGGCGGGTGTTGTGGCCGCTGGGGATGATGATTTGTTTTGGGCTACATGCATGGGCAGGCTCGGTGAGTAAACAGGGTAGCATGGATGAGATGCTACGGTGGAGCCTGCTTGCGATGTTTACTCTGCTCACCGCAGTACTGGCTGCGCGCATGGATGGTGCGCGCTGGTTAGCCTGCGGTTGGCAGGTAGCAGGCGGCCTGCTTGTGTTAAGCGGCATCTTAGCCGTGTGCGGAGTATTGCCGCTGCCCTTCGGGGTGATGCGGACTGCTGACCCCGAGATCAGTTCCGCCGGTGCACGGCTCGGCGGATTATTGCAGTACCCTAATGCGTACGGTGCCGTTGTCGGCATGTACGCATTGGAGCGGCTGACAGCCGCCGCGCGAGTCATAGCCCGGCCGGTGTCGGCCGGGCGACTCATCGCGGCAGTGCTGCCGCTCATGCCCGCGCAAGCGGCGCTCCTGCTGAGCGAGTCGCGCGGCGCTTGGCTGGCGACCGGCTGTGCCGCGGTCGCCGCCTTCGCTTTGCAGCGGCGCGGTGCCCGCCTGCCGCTGCTGCTGGCCACGGCCGCGCCACTGGCGTGCGCGGCCTGGCTGTACCGCCAGCTGGCTGCTGCCCAGCTGGCGCCTGCACCTGTGCCCGGCCTGCTGGCACTGGCCGGGGCATGGGCAGCTGCGCTGCTCGGCACGCTGCTGCTGTGCCGCCTCTGGCACAGCGACGCCGCCAAGGCCCGCGTCGCTACCTTGACGGCCATCGTGCTGGCGGGAGCCGCCGCCGCACTGATGGCCGTGGCCTCCACCGCCGATCGCCTCGCGGCAGGTGTCGGCACTGGGGTGTCCCGCCTACAGATGTGGCGGGACGCCCTCCAGCTGTGGACCGAGGCCGCATGGCTCGGCCACGGGGGAGACACATGGCGCAACATGTTTCGCGCCATTCAATCCTCGCCTTATGTTGGAGGCGAGGTTCACAACGGCCTGCTCGATCTCGCCCTGGACACGGGCCTGATCGGCATCCTGCTTGTCGCAGGGTGGTTTCTCCTCACCCTTCGAAGCATCTTTGACTTTGCACCGCATCTCATGCCATCCGTGCTTATTTTTGGCCTGCATGGGGCGATGGACTTTGACTGGAGCTTCACACTATTCTGGATGTTTTTCATCTGGTTCGGCGCTTGGGCAGACGCATTGAAGACGGAAGCAGAGGGAGTCAAACGATCCGAGGGAATTGCGGAATACACCTCCTCCAAATCCAAATCCAGATTCAGATCTCGTTTCTTTCCATACCTACCGGACCAATCCCGTCCATCTACTGTCCCGATGCGTTCCTTCTTTCATATTCTTCAGCGAGTAACTGTTCGGGTAATAAGGGTATCGACAGTGATGATTATTCTTTTCTGGCTTGGTGGAACAGTGTGGCTGACCTTCCGATACGCAGTAGCAGAAGTGCAGTACCGCCAGGCGATGTCTGAACCGGAAGGCACTCCAGCACAGAAGGTACATCTTCTGGCAGCCCTTCAGTCTAACCCGAATCGACCGGATATCGTGATATCCCTTGCTCGAGCGCTCCCGGGACGAGAAGCAGAATCAATCCTTCTGAACAGCCTGTCCCATTCCCCGGGTCACCCTCAGATGTACATCGAATTGGGACGCTTGGCAGCCCAATTCGGAGAGGGACAGCAGGCTGGAAAATATTTCGAACAAGCGATCGCATTGAATCGGTATGATAGCGTCGGCCAATCCACGGCTTTGTACTGGATGGAGAAGGCAGCGCGGCGGGAATGGGAGGCAGGATTCACGGATCGAGCCCAACAGACTGCCGCCGCTGGTGTACAGATGTATGAACGTTATCAACTGCTGGCTAAGGAAGTGGAGGCAGGAAACGTTCGCAATGATCGTCGTTTTGTACTGGAAGAACATGCTCAAGATTATGGAGAGAACCTGCGCAGGTTTGCTTCCGCCGCTGCTTCTTCTCTTCCGTTTACTCCAGAGTTGACCAAGCGGAGCCCTTGAATCACGGCTGGATCTTGACGCTTACCCAAGCGATATGATGATGGATGTCAGCGTCTAAAAAGTCTGGAACTCCAAGCTGGCTGCTCCTAGCGGATGGGTATACGATTTTCTAAGGAACATAGGACGTCTTATATGGCCTTTAGCTCCTCTTTTAAACTGTAAGGAACAGCAGACACGTTATTCCCCGAAATCCCCTAATAAAAATGTTATAAAAGGCTAGAAATTCCGATATAACGTGTCTCAGATTCCTTAGATTTCTAAGCGTGCTTCAAATCCTTGAATAAGACGCCTCAGATTCGTTACCACTCGTGGGCTTGAGCATGAGCATGAGAATCTACACGCTGTTTGTGTTCATGCCCACTGTGGTAGTCGGCCCCATGCTCTGTTCCAACCGCACACTAGAGGACGACCGCGAATTCCACCCAGAGCGAAGCTTTTATTGCTGCATATTTACAAACGATACCCGCCAAATGCATGCTGAAACGCATCTTTTAATGGTTCAACATCCACTTCCCACAGTGCGGCGATCTCTGCACTGACATCCGTGTTCCACCACTCACATAATTTTTTGCGGTTGTCGCGATTCTCACCGATCCAGAGCAGATTCGTAATCACCTTACCGTAATAACATTCTTCCGCCTGCTTCATCCGTTCGGGGGAGACATACACTTTTAGCCTTTTGGCTGTACGATACAATTCCTTGCTGCATGCCCTGCGAATCCCCCTGGCTGAAGGAAGGTTTTGACCGGATTGCTTATGTTTGACCGGTGGAGAACCGGGTATTGACTTGTGTGACATCTTTTCACGCTCCTCTCCCCATACCATATGCGAACCGCTGCAAACGGGACACTACCCCAACCTCGTGAAGTAGCAACGTCCACAGGCCTGTGATAAAATAGGGACGAACATCCATGGTGCGGAGGGGCACCGCCAATCAGGATGGAGAAAGAGGGTTGAGATGGACTTTATTCATAACCTTGTCGGCCAATTGTTCGATTGGATTCAAAGTCTTGGTTACTTTGGAATCATGCTTGGATTAATGATGGAGGTCATCCCGAGCGAAATTGTGCTGGCGTATGGAGGTTTTCTCGTTTCACAAGGTAATATCAACTTCTTCGGTGCTATGATTTTCGGAACAGTGGGCGGTGTGATTGCCCAATTATTTATTTACTGGATTGGCCGTTATGGCGGCAGACCTGTGCTTGAACGCTACGGTAAATACATACTCATCCAGAAAAAACACATCGACCATTCCGAAGAGTGGTTCCGCAAGTATGGTACAGGTGTCATTTTCACGGCGCGTTTTGTTCCGGTGGTAAGGCATGCAATCTCCATCCCGGCTGGCATCACGAAAATGCACGCAGGCAAATTCATCTTGCTCACTACACTCGCTGTTATACCTTGGACTGCATTGTTTATATATTTAGGGATGATTCTTGGAGATCAATGGAAGCATATTGATGAGAAAGCGGCACCATATGTGATGCCGATTTTGCTTGTCGCTCTCGCCCTTATGATTGTTTATGTACTTATTAAATGGATGAATGCTCGTAAAAAGAAAGGAAGTGTCTAGTCATGGGTAAACCCAACTTGTCTCACAAATTCGGTAAAGGTCTGCCACCGAAGGATTTTATCGAGAGTATGACCAAGAACCAAAGTGAATTCCAGGCCAACTATGATAGCTTTACCTGGTCGAACGAAGAGGATCGTGAGTTCTTTGAGAGTCTGAACCATCGCGATGATCTGCGTGTGTTAATTCTGGCTGCGGACTGGTGCGGGGATGTTGTCCGTAATATTCCGGTTGTGTTCCAGGCGCTTGAAATCTCAGGAATCCCAACAGAGGTTCTGATTATGGAGAACCATCCTGAAGTGATGGATGAGTTCCTGACGATGGGTGGCCGTTCCGTGCCAGTTGTTATTTTCGCAGATACAGGTGGTCATGTATTGGGTCAGTGGGGACCTCGTCCGCAGCATGTACAGGAAGTTATGATTGAATTCAAACGCCTTAATCCGGATCGTGAAGCAGCAGATTATCAAGAAAATTTGGCTGTAGCACGTCAAGAGATAGGCAAACGTTATGGGGAAGGAACGGAGTCACATGCGGCCATTATCCGTGAGCTGCGTGAACTGATTTCGGGTTACTAAGCCGATATGCTTAACATACGTACGTTTTCATTAGGCCCACTTCAAACCAATGCGTATCTCTTACAAGGAGATGATCCGGGTAAAGCCGTCATTATTGATCCGGGCATGAATCCAGGGCCGCTGCTTAAAGCGATCCAAGACTTGGAGATCGAAGCCATTCTCCTCACTCATGCTCACTTTGATCATATGGGTGGGGTAGATGAGATCCGTAAATTGAAGAGTTGTCCCGTTTATCTTCATGATTTGGAGAGTGATTGGCTTACAACCCCGAAATTAAATGGATCTTTGAATTGGCCGCAGGCGACACCACCGCTTTCGACAGATCCTGCTGAATATGCCATGGACGAAGGGCAGAAGCTGAATCTGATTGGACATACGTTTAAAGTGTTCCATACACCTGGCCATTCACCAGGCAGTGTAAGTTTGCTTTGTGATAACGACCTGTTTGCCGGTGATGTGCTGTTCCGCATGGGTGTGGGCAGAACGGACCTGACAGGAGGGCGTGAACGGGATCTGATTGATTCCATTCAGAACAAGCTTTACACGTTTGCTGATGAAGTGAAAGTTTATCCAGGTCATGGTCCCAAAACGACCATTGGTTATGAGAAACAGAATAATCCTTACGTGTCCGCAAGATAATCCGACATGATATGTGAAGAAAGTCTGGACAAGTGACAACTTTTTCATTAGAATAGCAATTAGTTGTTACAAGCGTTAAGGCATTATCTAACTGAAGCATTACCAAGAAACACCCAACCTTGCGAAGCACGCAGACTGTGGTCTATACCCGGTTTGCGTTCTTTTTTTGTTTTCAGCTCCTTTTTATCACAGAATCAGCCTGTTTTACCCTACATAGAGATGTATGATGTGCTTCATCACAAGCCAGTTTGAGACCAATAGCAAGTTAGCAGCAAGTATAGATTGATTTAGAAAAAAAGAATTTAAGAAAATAGTAGATCATGAGAGCGGGGAATATCAAAGTGGAGAAAACAAGAGTTATTCCGTTGGGACAGCGTGTCGAGTATCCGATTATTGAAGAAAACCGTCGCATAATGGAAAGTGGAAAAAGAGAAAAAGGAACTGAGCGAGCTTCAATACATAACCCTAGTGTGACCCGTGAAGGGATGAATTCTCAGCAGAATATATGGATGAGTCGTGTATTACGAAACGGAGCCCGCAACCAACCGTGGTTCGACAAGCTGCAAGATTACCGGAATGAAGTCTGATTGCCCGGGAAATTGTCGGGTTTAATTTTTTATCATTCCATTGAACGTTTCTGCAGAGCCTGTCGTATTAACTCCAGATTGAACGGGAGCAGGTGATGATCATGATAAAGGCAGCTGAACTCGAAGAGGTACGCAGAGCAGTATCGGGAGACGATGGTTCAGGGCACATGGATCTTTCAGGACGCACGCAGACGTGGACGTTTCTCTTGGTTATGGGGAATAATCTGATTTCCCACGCCGCTCATTATATATTGGTTTGTCGTGATTCGATCACAGCGCAAGCCAGGTAGACGAAATCCGAAATAGCATTATTTTAAAAATGGAAAAAAAGATTTTGCACAAATATGTTGTTTAATTCTAGTATTCCTAGACATCGTTATTCTTTTCTAGTAGACTATACAAATAAATATTAAGATAGACTACCAGGAGGTTAGACGATGCTGCGATTAGGAGAGAAGGTTGTCATCGTCGCGGATGCGTTTGAGCAGAATCTTCCTGTGGGGGAATATGGTTTCATCATCGCTTATGACCGGAATCCGGACAATGCGTTCGATTACGTGCTTCGAGTGCCGCAGGTGAACCGGAACTTTTTTGTTCCATCCGGCGACGTCGATCTGGAAGAGGTTCTGCTGAAGCAGGAAGCTGAGCGGGTCGAGCGAGAAGCGTTGATAGATTACGCCCTTGCGACACACAATGAGAAGCTGTTTCATCATCTGATGAACGGAGATTTTCAAACTGTGGAAGAGGAAGAGGAAACCGCGAACGATGTTATGTCACAGGCGGATTTTATAAAGCAGGTTAATCTGCGTGCATGGATTTAGAATTTTAAGAGTCGGCTGATGCCGGCTCTTTTTTATTTTATAAGTTCGTTTTTAGCTTCCCGGAAGTCAGTCAGGTCATTTGCATTGAATTGTCGAACTATCTCACCTATAATGAAAAAAGTTATCTTGAGACTTTAGCCCGTTAAACGAGCGATTCGTTTCAGGTCGTTTCGGGAATCAGAACGAATGAAGGAGGCATCCGCTAATGAGTATTTCGAATAATGACGTTCAGCATGTGGCCAAGCTGGCCCGGCTCAACTTGACTGCTGAAGAAGAACAGACCCTGACAGGTCAGCTGAACGCGATTTTAAAATATGCAGAAAAGCTGAATGAGCTGGATACAGAAGACATCGAGCCCACCACTCACGTTCTGCACGTAAGCAATGTCATGCGTGAAGATGAGACCAAAGAAAGCCTGTCGATTGAACAGGTGATGCGCAATGCACCGGAAGAAGAAGACGGGCAGTTTAAAGTGCCTGCTGTAATGGAATAACGGATAACCGGAAGGAGGACAAAAACTGTGAGTTTATTTGAACAATCGTTGCCTGAGTTACATAACAAGCTGCATGCCAAAGAGCTGTCGGTCAGCGATCTGGTGGATCAGGCGTATCAGAACATTGGAGCGCATGACGATAAGGTTAAGGCGTATTTGGCACTGGATGAAGAACAAGCACGCGCTCGTGCACGTCAACTGGATGATCGTCTGGTGAGCGGCGAGGAGAAAGGTTTGCTTTTCGGCCTACCTGTAGGTATTAAGGATAATATCGTTACGAACGGACTTCGCACGACGTGCGGCAGCCAATTTCTACGTAATTTCGACCCGGTGTATGATGCAACAGTTGTCGAGAAATTGAAAGCTGCGGACACCGTCACTATTGGTAAACTCAACATGGACGAATTCGCCATGGGTGGCTCCAATGAGAACTCAAGTTTCTCCCCTGTACGTAATCCATGGGCACTTGATCGCGTTCCAGGAGGCTCCAGCGGTGGTTCGGCAGCAGCTGTGGCTGCGGGAGAAGCATACTTCACGCTTGGATCAGACACAGGTGGCTCCATCAGACAGCCTGCTTCGTATTGTGGTGTTGTTGGATTGAAACCGACATATGGACTCGTTTCCCGCTTTGGATTGGTTGCATTTGCCTCATCCTTGGATCAGATTGGACCTTTGACGAAAAATGTTGAAGATTCTGCCTATGTATTGCAAGCCATTGCTGGTTATGACGCCAAAGATTCGACATCTGCAAAAGTAGAGATTCCGGATTATTTGAGCGGACTGACAGGTGATGTCAAAGGGCTTCGCATTGCTGTTCCGAAGGAATACATCGGTGAAGGCGTAGATCCACAAGTGAAAGAGACAGTTCTGTCTGCATTGAACGTTCTCGAAGGACTCGGGGCAACATGGGAAGAGGTATCCCTTCCGCATACCGAATATGCGGTGGCTACGTATTACCTGCTTGCCTCTTCAGAGGCTTCTTCCAACCTGGCTCGATTTGATGGTGTACGTTATGGCGTACGTGCTGACAATCCGGATAACTTGCTGGATCTGTATCATCAGTCCCGCAGCCAAGGCTTTGGTCCAGAAGTGAAACGTCGCATCATGCTCGGAACGTATGCACTCAGCTCGGGTTACTATGATGCCTATTATCTGAAAGCACAGAAAGTGCGTACATTGATCAAACAGGATTTCGACAATGTATTTGCCAAGTATGATGTGATTATTGGACCAACTGCGCCAACTACGGCATTCAAACTGGGTTCACAGGTGGATGATCCACTTACGATGTATCTGAACGATATTTTGACTATTCCGGTTAACCTTGCTGGTGTACCTGCTGTTAGCATTCCATGTGGATTCTCGGATGGATTGCCTGTCGGCCTGCAGATTATCGGTAAAGCCTTTGATGAAACAACCGTATTGCGTGTAGCGCATGCGTTTGAACAAAATACAGAATTCCATAAGCAGCGTCCGCAGCTGTAGACTGCCCGGAACGGAGGAATATAGAAATGTCCGCATCTAAATATGAAACGGTCGTTGGACTTGAAGTCCACGTGGAGTTGCATACGAACTCCAAAATTTTCTGTGGCTGCTCCACAGCTTTTGGAGCTCCGCCGAACACGCATACCTGCCCGGTCTGTCTCGGACATCCGGGCGTACTGCCTGTGCTGAATCGTCAGGCGGTAGACTACGCAATGAAGGCAGCGATGGCCCTGAATTGTACGATTGCTGATGTCAGCAAGTTTGACCGTAAAAACTACTTTTACCCCGATTCACCAAAAGCCTATCAGATCTCACAATTCGATCAACCGATCGGTGAGAACGGTTGGATTGACATCGAAGTGAATGGTGAAACGAAACGAATCGGCATCACTCGTCTTCACTTGGAAGAAGATGCAGGGAAGCTTACACATATCGATGGTGGATACGCTTCTTTGGTGGACTTTAACCGTGTCGGTACGCCACTCGTTGAGATTGTATCCGAACCTGAGATTTCTTCTCCGGAAGAGGCACGTGCGTATCTCGAAAAATTGCGTGCGATCATGCAGTACTGTGATGTGTCTGACGTGAAGATGGAAGAAGGCTCACTGCGTTGTGACGCCAACATCAGTTTGCGTCCACATGGACAGGAGAAGCTGGGAACAAGAGCCGAGCTGAAAAACATGAACTCCTTCCGTGGTGTTCAACGTGGTCTGGAATATGAACAATATCGTCAGGCTGAAATTCTGGATGATGGCGGTGAAGTAGTTCAGGAGACGCGTCGCTGGGACGAGGCGCAAGGGAAAACACTGTCGATGCGTGGTAAGGAACAGGCGCATGACTACCGTTATTTCCCGGACCCGGATCTCGTGAAGCTGCATATTGATGCAGCCTGGAAAGAGCGGATCAAGGCTACCATACCTGAACTCCCAGACGAGCGTAAAGCTCGTTACACAGCTGATTATGGATTGCCTAGTTATGATGCAGAGGTTATTACTTCATCCAAGGCTATAGCTGATCTTTTTGAGGATAGCTTGAAATTCACTCAGGATGCCAAATCCGTATCCAACTGGATCATGGGCGACTTGCTGGGTTACCTGAATACGAGCAATCTTGAGGTGACTCAGGTTCCACTGACAGGTCAAGGTTTGGGTGAGATGATCGGACTGCTGGAGAAGGGTACCATTAACAGCAAAATCGCCAAAACGGTATTCAAGGAAATGCTGGAGAGCGGCAAGCTTCCACAGCAGATCGTTGAAGAGAAAGGTCTTGTGCAGATTAGTGATGAAGGTGCCATTCTTGCGATCGTTGAGCAGGTTGTGGCGAATAATCCTCAATCGGTGGAAGACTATAAAGCTGGTAAACAGAAAGCCATTGGCTTCCTCGTTGGTCAGGTTATGAAAGAAAGTAAAGGTAAGGCGAATCCAGCTCTTGCCAACCAACTGCTTGCAGATGTACTGAACCGCTAATCCTTCCGGTGAGGCCGGACAGAAAGAGGCTCGTCCCTGTGACAGCCTCTTTTTGTTATTATGGAGACAAATGTATTTCGGACGGGGGAACGGATATGAACATTCAACCATTGTCACTGAGTGATCTGGAGACGTTGGGGCAGTTATGGAGACTTCAACATGTAGCTTATCGATTGGAAGCCGAGATCATCGGATTTCAGGAGATTCCTCCTTTGATGGATACGATGGAGACACTTCGGGATTGTGGGGAAAGCTTTTACGGTTGCATCCTTGATGATGGAGAGCTTATCGGGGCTGTCGCTGTAGCAGAGGAAGAGGAGAACACACTGACCATTACACGAATGATGGTGCACCCGGATCACTTTCGCAAGGGAATTGCTGCATCTTTGATGACGTATGTGTTGGAACAGCATGCGGATCTTCCACGTTATATCGTCTCCACAGGAACGCTGAATCAACCCGCTGTGAATCTGTATACCAAATTCGGTTTTAACCCCGTGGAAGTCACACAGATTGCACCTGGAGTGGAATTAACGACTTTTCACAAGAATAAACTTTAATCATATTAACAACTTCGAGGAGGAATACCGACTTTGGGCGATCCCTGGTTCATTGATGAGTGGCACATTTTATTACGATTATTACTGGCCATGCTGCTTGGAGGGCTCGTAGGTCTGGAGCGGGAACGGTCCAATCATGCCGCCGGTTTGCGTACCCATATTCTGGTATGTCTTGGCTCTGCACTGATTATGATGTTGTCTGTTTATGGATTTAAAGATTTTGCCAATGAATTAAATGTAAGGATCGATCCAGCCCGTCTGGCTACAGCTGTAATTACTGGTGTCGGATTCCTGGGAGCAGGGACAATTCTCTTCACGGGAAAATCCATCACCGGACTGACTACGGCAGCTTCAATCTGGGTTGTTGCAGCCATTGGGCTTGCAGCAGGTGCTGGGTTCTTCTTTGCCTCTATCGTATCTACCGTTCTGGTACTGCTTAATCTCTGGGTATTTAACAAATTAGAGCTAAGGTATTTACGAGGGAACAAACTGCATGTCGTTACACTTCATACCCTGTCAGAACCCGGTTTCCTGGAACAGCTGTCGTCATGTATGGAGCAGGAGAAGATCAAAATTCGTAAAATTACCGTGAATGAACAGGATCTCGCTTATGCAGAAATGGTATCGGTTGAACGCAAAATTGAGATTGTGCTGCATGTCCAGGTACCGCATGATTTCAAAACAGTAGGCTTGGTATCCAAGTTAAGACAGTGGGAACACGTGACCAAAGTGTCGATCGAATAAATGAATTAGAACCCTCCCCAGGCCAGTAGTGCCGGAGGGTTTTTGGTCATATCCATATTTCTTCCAGTTACTCTCCTTGCTCTTTAGGGTACTATCTAACCAAATGCATGAAGAGCGGAAGGTCAGTTCAGAAGAGAGGAGTATGTTATGAAACGGAGACGTCAATCGAACAAAAAGACCAGTACAGTTCAGACCAAACCGGTCAGGAATCGGACTCATAAATTTATTGCGGGGTTATTGAGTGCCATTATTCCAGGCTTGGGTCATATTTATCTGAGATTGTACATGAGAGGTTTGACCTTTATGCTGCTTGTTATGCTTGATCTTTCAGCAGTGTTGTACTTCTCATCCATTGGTATACAGATCAATGTGCCATTGCTCATCTTGCTGGCTTTGTGTATTCCGGTTATTTACTTTTACAATGTATATGATGTGCTGCAATCTGCGGATTGGGTCATGATGCGCAGACGTAGAGCAGTAACCCAGGCAACTTCGGACAAGCCGGTATCCAATGAACGTTCTACACGAGATGCAATGATGGTCTGGGAGAAAGGCATATCGTTCGGATTACTTCTGATTGTGGGAGGATCATTGATGGTGCTGTTCTTCCGCAAACCACGCTGGTTCCAAGAGATCCTCGCCATGTATGGCGGATATTCATTTGCGATTCTCATGATCATAGGAGGATTGCTCCTGTTCGGGCGTGAGTTCTGGGTAATGTTGAACAAGAAAAAAATGTAGTCGAAACGATACAAGGGGGGAACGTGATGAACCGTAAAGTCCGGGTTGGCCGCTATACGGCTGCCGCCTTAATCATAGCGGTCGGTGTGCTGTTGATTTTGGATAAACGGTGGGGAACTGACTATGTATATGACATGGTGGACTGGTGGCCATTTTTGCTCGTTGTTTTAGGCGTGGAATATATCTTGCTCTTTCTGTGGACACGTAGAAGAAAAAAGGCTCAATCGGATAATCCAGGTAATCCTGATGAATCAATAAAAGTACGTTTCAGACCTGATGCCAAAGGTATTCTGACCTCATTGATTTTGGCGGCTTCTGTATTTATTGTTACTGAGCAGGATCACTACATGCACTTATGGAATAGAGTGAGTCTAAATCTCGGAGCGGCTTCCATGGACTACAGTCAAGCTGCAGGATATATGGAGGATAAGGGCACGATTCGTGTTCCTGTTGGTATGGATACGTCAGATCTTGTAGTCGAAGGTGTGAACGGGGATATCTCCGTGCAACGGGGAGACACGGAGGAGATTGAAGTACGAACGGTTATTTGGGTGGATCAGACAACGGAAGTACAGGCGAAGGCCGTAGCGGATGCTTCTTTTGTGGAGACCGATGGTACGAAAGTGATTCATATCAAAGCTACAGGCAAGACGTATGGAGAAAATGAAAAAACGCAGCCACGGATGAATATCACCATAACGATTCCCGATGATCGTCGCTTTAATCTGGATATTCGAACTTCCAATGGTGCGATATTGTTAAACCGTCCGGAAGCCATTAGTACCATATTCGCTGAAACGGGTAACGGACGGATTCGAATTACCAATGCCGTTGGAGATATCTCGGGCAAAACGTTGAACGGAGATGTCATCGTAGCCAATGCTATTGGTAATGTGGACCTCGACAGTAACCGTGGAGACATGAAGGCCCGCGGCGTTTCCGGTGATGTCGATCTGACCACGCAAGTGGGAAGTATCAGTATCGCAGACTCCGTTGGCGAATTCACGGCAGAGACACGTAACGGCAATATTACACTCGACGGTGCCAACCTGGGAATCAAGGCTCAATCGCTCAATGGCAGTATTAACATTGTATCTGCCAAAGTCGGAGGTGACTGGGATGTATACAGTGCTGTAGGTGCCATTAACGTGCTGCTGCCTGATCGGGGCGACTATAGTCTTGCTGGTTCCAGCAGTTATGGAGATTTAATCACGGATCTGCCTTTCAAAGTACAGAATAAAACGATAGAAGGCCAGCTCGGTGAGGGTGAGTACAGGGTGAAAATCGAAGGGAACAGCGATCTCACCATTCAGAGCAATCCAGCTGTATCTACACCGGATATAGTTACACAAGAGGCAGAAGATACGGCTGAAGATTTGGAACAGACGACCGAAGACGGAGCAAATTCCCAGGATGATTCTACAGAGGTTCCTTGACGGCCGCGTTGACAATAAACTTGTAATCGCCGTACAATAAATGTACACTGGCAAGATTACACGACACGAAAGATGTGTTGTCGTTGTTAATGGCCGGGAATCAACTCTGTACGATGAGCCAGCAATATACTCTTCAGCAGAGAATGAATGAAAGGTAAGGCGGTGGGTTTTATGGCAACACGTGTCCAACATGCGTTGGAGCATCTGAAAACGACCGGTGTCCGTATTACACCCCAGCGTCATGCCATATTGAACTATCTGATGGAATCCATGGGGCATCCGACAGCCGATGAAATTTACCGAGCCCTTGAACCCCAATTTCCCAGTATGAGCGTGGCGACGGTATATAACAATTTGAAGATGTTTCTGGAAGCGGGCATGGTCCGGGAATTGACATACGGAGATAATTCAAGCCGCTTCGATGCCAATGTGACGGATCATTATCATGTTATCTGTGATCAATGCGGCAAGATTGAAGACTTCAGCTATCCTTCACTCAAAAGTGTGGAGCTACAAGCAGAATCGAGTACGGGATTTGAAGTACACGGTCATCGATTGGAAGTATATGGCGTTTGTAAAAGTTGCAGGGATTAAGAGAGTTGAATTACAATATTAGCGTGTAGAATTCAGTATGGATTCTTCACGCTTTTTTTTAGCATTTATGCAAAATGCTCATTTCTATAACAACTTATGCGCACATCCTTATGATTCGGCATAATTAACGGAGGTAGACGTTTTTGGGTAGAAAAAGCAGATATACAGGTAAGAAGCGACGTTCATTTTGGCCCGGTTTTCTCGGGGCTTGTCTGATCGCCGGAGGTGCTTACTGGCTCATAACGAATGTATGGTTGAACCAGACTCATGAAGACCCCGACTGGGTAGGAAGAAGCCAGCCTATTTTTGTGGATGGGCAACTGATGGACGGAGACGCTTCGGGTACAGGAGATCAACTTAAGTTACCTGTAAAGGTGCTGCAAGAGGCGATTGATGCGGGCATACGTTATGAACCAGAGTCGGGAGATATTATTATTGCCTCCCCTCAGCGAGTCCTTCATATGAAAGAGGGCAGCACACAAGCAGAACTTAATCATAAAGATTATCCTATGACGGTTAAGCCAGAGGTTAAGGATGGAGAAGCATACATTCCGCTCAAACCTTTGAAGGAAGTGTACGGCATAGCTATACAGGAAGATTCGGTAACAGGTGCTGTGCTGCTGATGCGTGGAGGAGACACGATACAATATGCAGAGATTGATACGTTGTCATCCAAAGCGGACAAAACGGTGCCGTTATATAAACGTGGGGGAGAATCCTCACCAATCATTGCCGATATGGAAAAGAATGCACGGGTACGTGTATGGCAGACGGGTGATAAACAGAGTTTTGTTCAACTCGATAATGGATATGCGGGATACGTAGATAATGATCATATTGCGCTCACCGAGAAAAAGAAGGTGGACATGCCCAAGTATACACTGACTGCAGCAGAGAAGAAGTGGCAGAATAAACCGGTAAACCTGGTTTGGGAAGCCGTGTACAATCGTCAGCCTGATGTGGGCTCGATCGGTAAAATGCCTGGTGTGAATGTGGTTAGCCCTACATGGTTCCACATTACAGATGGACAGGGCACTGTGAAAAGCAAGGGAAATCAAGCTTATGTGAACTGGGCTCACCGTTCAGGTATGGAAGTATGGGGACTCATGGATAATAGCTTTGACCCGGACATTACCAAAGAAGCCGTAGCTTCTTATGCGACACGAACTCATATTATCGAGCAGATGTTAGAGTATGCACAGACGTATCAGTTGGACGGTATCAACATCGACTTTGAGAACGTCTATACAGATGATGGGCCGAATATTACTCAGTTTGTGCGCGAGATCAAGGCGATGGCTCGTATACATGGATTGATGTTATCAATCGATGTAACACCAAAATCCAACAGTGAGATGTGGTCTGCTTTTCTGGATCGCCGTGCATTAGGTTCTTTTGCCGACTATGTTATTGTGATGGCCTATGATGAACATTGGGCGGCTAGTCCCAAGGCGGGTTCGGTAGCGTCTCTTCCATGGACTGAGGCTTCCATGAGACGCATACTTGAGGAAGATGAAGTACCTTCTAACAAGTTGATTATGGCAGTGCCGCTTTATACCCGGATCTGGACGGAAGAGACGAACGATCAAGGGGAGGTTAAGGTGTCTTCCAAAGCGGTAGGCATGAATACCATTGTGGACCTGATTCAAGAAAAGAAACTCAAACCCGAATTGGATCAGGCAAGTGGACAGAACTATGTGGAGTATGAGGAAGACGGAGCGACCAAGAAAATATGGATCGAAGATGCCGTGTCCCTTCAGGCGCGTGTGGATTTGATTGCTTCGTTGAAACTGGGCGGAGTAGCGGCGTGGAATCGCAGTTTTGCCAATGCTTCTGCGTGGGAGATATTGAAGCAGGCTGGTCACTCAAAATAATTTGCTCGTGCTCCAGTTTTGACTGCTGGCTTAACTTCCTTTACTTCGCAAAGTCAAAAGTTGTTCCCGTTTGATATCATCATATGTGCAGTCAAACGTTTTGTTGGCCTTAGGACTCATAACTTAACTTCATATCTTAGCTAGTTACAACAGTAACAAGGGTAACATTTATAAGCCAAGTCAAAAAAGGTCCGGTAGACATACCGGGCCTTTTTTTTGTTCTTCAATAGAATTAAGGTGAAAGACATCTAGCGGTTGGAGATCAATTCGTACTATCCTTCGGTGGGTGGAGCTGTTGTAGAAGGCGCTTTCAGTTGTTGACTGGTTGTATTGGCCTTATTAGGGTCCAGGGTGAGGATGGTATGACAGAACATACAACGATCCGTCTTGCCCAGCATTTTGGTTAACTTCCCGCATTCCGGGCAGTCGACTTGTACAGCACTGGTAGAGAGCATGCCAGCCCAGAAATAAATGGCTAGACTGGCCATCATGGCAATCAGTCCGATGACGAGTCCTACAGCTGCGAATACCTTGCCTGCATGTCCCCAGAATACAATCCCGGCTGTTCCCAGTATCATTAGGCCCATACCTAGCATGGTCAGCAGTAATCCCCAAGTGCGAAAAGCATTAATTTTTGCTGATTTAAAAATCATGAAAAATGCTCCTATCGTATGAGTAGTATCGGACCTGGAAAAGAAGGAAACTTCAGTCTGGATGTAGAATTACATTATAACTGACTTGGCGCTTATCTGCCATGAAATGTATGGAGGGAATCGTGGAATTAAAGAACCTTGCTTTTTTGTCCGAACAGTCGGAAGAGACGGGGGCAGTTGGGGCTATCGCTTATTCCCACCCGGGAGAGCGATTCCACGGCTCCCTAGTTCAAGATTTTGAATTATTAGTACTTGTTGTTCATAATGATGACCAATTGAAGTCGACGGTGGGACATTATAGATATGGTGATCTTCGTTATCAAATGATCTATGCGAGCCGTCATGAGTTACAGAGTAGTGTCGTTACCGGGAATCATCATAATCTCACCCAGTGTCTGATTGAAGGTGAGATTATCTGGGAAGCAGACAGCGCCTTAAGTAATTTACGAGAAGAACTGTCTGCCTTTGGGACAGAATTGCGTGAGCAGAAGCTGCTTCATGAATTTACCAGTTTCTTGAGAATGTATGTGGAGGCTAAGCGTCATATCCAGGAAGGGCATGTTGTAGACGCCTACTACAATGTATTAGAGGCTTTGGGGAACTGGGCAAGAATTGTATTAATTGAACAGGGGATATATCCAGATCATGCCGTGTGGACTCATGTACAGAATCTGGATCGCGCTTTGTGGAAGCTATATCAGGAACTTACCGTAAGCTCCGAGACGCTGGAGCAGCGAGTGGAGCTTGTCCTGCTTGCCTGTGAGTTTTCCGTAATGTCCAAAATGAGTGAATGCTCAGAGTTGCTGCTGCGTGTGTTAAGAAGTCGCAAAGAGCCGTGGAGCATGAATGAACTGGTTCATCATCCGCAGTTAAGGTTTGTTCGAGAAGATCTGCCTTTGGTTCTGCGCAAGCTGGTCTTTCGTTCTATTGTAAAAGAATCTGCAGGATGGCCATCGATCGGAGGAGAGGGCCGGGAGATTCGGTATTGGATTGAGGCATAATCTTCTCCGAGAGCCTGACATTATATTGATCACATAAGGAAGGGGAAACCTTCCTTTTTTGTTTGTTTAATAATTTATAAAAAAATGTTGACTCTCATTCGTGATATATGATACATTATATTTCGTTCCTCAAACGAGCTTATCGCCAACAAACGATAAATTCTTTAGAGGAAAAGTGAAGAACTAAACCTTCAAAAAAGAAATTAAAAAAAGTTCTTGACGAAAACAAACGAAATGTGATACATTATTTAAGTCGCCGCCGAAACTTGGTTGAGACGAAAAAAAAAGAGTAAAACAAATCGTGTTTGATCTTTGAAAACTGAACAACGAGTGAGTAACGATCTTGCTTGCAAGATCGACGCTGAGAGATTGGTACAAGTCTTCGGACTGTATGATTTCGAAGCAAAAACGAGATTTTTAATCTCGTCAGATTCAAATGAGCTTATCGCTCTTTTCAAATACTGAGATGATTTTCATAACGTTTAACCGCGTTGTTGAAATTCATCTTTATTGGAGAGTTTGATCCTGGCTCAGGACGAACGCTGGCGGCATGCCTAATACATGCAAGTCGAGCGGAGTTGATAGGAAGCTTGCTTCCTTGATACTTAGCGGCGGACGGGTGAGTAACACGTAGGCAACCTGCCCTCAAGTTTGGGACAACTACCGGAAACGGTAGCTAATACCGAATAGTTGTTTTCTTCGCCTGAAGAGAACTGGAAAGACGGAGCAATCTGTCACTTGGGGATGGGCCTGCGGCGCATTAGCTAGTTGGTGAGGTAACGGCTCACCAAGGCGACGATGCGTAGCCGACCTGAGAGGGTGATCGGCCACACTGGGACTGAGACACGGCCCAGACTCCTACGGGAGGCAGCAGTAGGGAATCTTCCGCAATGGGCGAAAGCCTGACGGAGCAATGCCGCGTGAGTGATGAAGGTTTTCGGATCGTAAAGCTCTGTTGCCAGGGAAGAACGCTTGGGAGAGTAACTGCTCTCAAGGTGACGGTACCTGAGAAGAAAGCCCCGGCTAACTACGTGCCAGCAGCCGCGGTAATACGTAGGGGGCAAGCGTTGTCCGGAATTATTGGGCGTAAAGCGCGCGCAGGCGGTCATTTAAGTCTGGTGTTTAATCCCGGGGCTCAACCCCGGATCGCACTGGAAACTGGGTGACTTGAGTGCAGAAGAGGAGAGTGGAATTCCACGTGTAGCGGTGAAATGCGTAGATATGTGGAGGAACACCAGTGGCGAAGGCGACTCTCTGGGCTGTAACTGACGCTGAGGCGCGAAAGCGTGGGGAGCAAACAGGATTAGATACCCTGGTAGTCCACGCCGTAAACGATGAGTGCTAGGTGTTAGGGGTTTCGATACCCTTGGTGCCGAAGTTAACACATTAAGCACTCCGCCTGGGGAGTACGGTCGCAAGACTGAAACTCAAAGGAATTGACGGGGACCCGCACAAGCAGTGGAGTATGTGGTTTAATTCGAAGCAACGCGAAGAACCTTACCAGGTCTTGACATCTGAATGACCGGTGCAGAGATGTACCTTTTCTTCGGAACATTCAAGACAGGTGGTGCATGGTTGTCGTCAGCTCGTGTCGTGAGATGTTGGGTTAAGTCCCGCAACGAGCGCAACCCTTATATTTAGTTGCCAGCATTTCGGATGGGCACTCTAGATAGACTGCCGGTGACAAACCGGAGGAAGGTGGGGATGACGTCAAATCATCATGCCCCTTATGACCTGGGCTACACACGTACTACAATGGCCGGTACAACGGGCTGCGAAATCGCGAGATGGAGCCAATCCCAACAAAGCCGGTCTCAGTTCGGATTGCAGGCTGCAACTCGCCTGCATGAAGTCGGAATTGCTAGTAATCGCGGATCAGCATGCCGCGGTGAATACGTTCCCGGGTCTTGTACACACCGCCCGTCACACCACGAGAGTTTATAACACCCGAAGTCGGTGGGGTAACCGCAAGGAGCCAGCCGCCGAAGGTGGGATAGATGATTGGGGTGAAGTCGTAACAAGGTAGCCGTATCGGAAGGTGCGGCTGGATCACCTCCTTTCTATGGAGAATCGTTTCCTGCAACGGAAACATTCAAATAAGCAGGTTCTCAGAACCTGCAATAGCGATTCATTTTGGTTCATCACTTCGGTGTGGATGAAATGAAGAGCACAACACTCACTCGTTGCTCAGTTTTGAGAGCTCAAACTCTCAAACAGCTTGCTTTTGCATGGAGCTTGTTCTTTGAAAACTAGATATCGAAACGAAACAAACGCGAATTAGAACATTCCTTTAAGGGATGAATACTTGTTCGGTTCAAGTAACCGATCAACAATCATCCTAGCTGAACTTGTGTTAAACAAGTCAAGTGTATAAAGGTAGTTAAATTGCTTTTGCGATGGTATTGAATGGGAGCGACTTTTGGCTTTGCGCAAGCAAAACAAGGGAAGCGAGCAGTCAAAACCGGAGCAATATGGTTAAGCTACTAAGAGCACACGGAGGATGCCTAGGCGCTAGGAGCCGATGAAGGACGTGGCGAACAACGAAACTGCCTCGGGGAGCTGTAAGCAAGCTTTGATCCGGGGGTGTCCGAATGGGGAAACCCAGCTGGGGTAATTTCCAGTTACACCTAACTGAATACATAGGTTAGTGTGAGGCATACCAGGGGAACTGAAACATCTAAGTACCCTGAGGAAGAGAAAACAATAGTGATTCCGTCAGTAGCGGCGAGCGAACGCGGAGAAGCCCAAACCAGAGAGCTTGCTCTTTGGGGTTGTGGGACGTCTCACATGGAGTTACAAAGGAACCGGTTAAGCGAAGAGGTCTGGAAAGGCCCGCCAAAGAAGGTAAAAGCCCTGTAGTTGAAAGTCTGTTCCCTCCGAGACGGATCCCGAGTAGTGCGGGGCACGTGAAACCCCGTATGAATCCGGCAGGACCATCTGCCAAGGCTAAATACTTCCTAGCGACCGATAGTGAAGCAGTACCGTGAGGGAAAGGTGAAAAGCACCCCGGAAGGGGAGTGAAATAGAACCTGAAACCGTGTGCTTACAAAAAGTCAGAGCCCGTTTTAGGGGTGATGGCGTGCCTTTTGTAGAATGAACCGGCGAGTTACGTTCCCGTGCAAGGTTAAGGTGAAGAGCCGGAGCCGCAGCGAAAGCGAGTCTGAATAGGGCGAATTAGTACGTGGACGTAGACCCGAAACCGGGTGATCTACCCCTGTCCAGGGTGAAGGTGCGGTAACACGCACTGGAGGCCCGAACCCACGCATGTTGAAAAATGCGGGGATGAGGTGGGGGTAGCGGAGAAATTCCAATCGAACTCGGAGATAGCTGGTTCTCCCCGAAATAGCTTTAGGGCTAGCCTCGGAAAACAGAGTCGTGGAGGTAGAGCACTGATTGGGTGCGGGGCCCGCAAGGGTTACCAAGCTCAGTCAAACTCCGAATGCCATAGACTTACTTCCGGGAGTCAGACAGTGAGTGCTAAGATCCATTGTCAAAAGGGAAACAGCCCAGACCATCAGCTAAGGTCCCCAAGTGTGTGTTAAGTGGGAAAGGATGTGGAGTTGCACAGACAACCAGGATGTTGGCTTAGAAGCAGCCACCATTGAAAGAGTGCGTAATAGCTCACTGGTCGAGTGACTCTGCGCCGAAAATGTAACGGGGCTAAACACACCACCGAAGCTATGGCTTGATGCTTTGCATCAGGGGTAGGGGAGCGTTGTATAAGGGTTGAAGGTGTACCGTAAGGAGCGCTGGACATTATACAAGTGAGAATGCCGGTATGAGTAACGAAAAGATCAGTGAGAATCTGATCCGCCGAAAGCCTAAGGGTTCCTGAGGAAGGCTCGTCCGCTCAGGGTAAGTCGGGACCTAAGGCGAGGCCGAAAGGCGTAGTCGAAGGACAACAGGTCGAAATTCCTGTACCACCGTAAGCCGTTATGAGCAATGGGGGGACGCAGTAGGGTAGTGACGCAGACTGATGGATGTCTGTCCAAGCAGTAAGGCTGATGTGTAGGCAAATCCGCACATCATTAAGGCTGAGCTGTGATGGGGAGTGAAAATTACAGTAGCGAAGGTCATGATCTCACACTGCCAAGAAAAGCCTCTAGCCAGGTGATGGTGCCCGTACCGCAAACCGACACAGGTAGGCGAGAAGAGTATTCTAAGGCGCGCGGAAGAACTCTCGTTAAGGAACTCGGCAAAATGACCCCGTAACTTCGGGAGAAGGGGTGCCCCGGTAGTGTGAATAGCACGAGGGGGCCGCAGTGAAAAGGCCCAAGCGACTGTTTAGCAAAAACACAGGTCTGTGCGAAGCCGTAAGGCGAAGTATACGGGCTGACGCCTGCCCGGTGCTGGAAGGTTAAGGGGAGTGGTTAGGGAGCAATCCCGAAGCTGTGAACCGAAGCCCCAGTAAACGGCGGCCGTAACTATAACGGTCCTAAGGTAGCGAAATTCCTTGTCAGGTAAATTCTGACCCGCACGAATGGCGTAACGACTTGGGCGCTGTCTCAACGAGAGATCCGGTGAAATTTTAATACCTGTGAAGATGCAGGTTACCCGCGACAAGACGGAAAGACCCCATGGAGCTTTACTGCAGCTTGATATTGAATTTGGGTACGATCTGTACAGGATAGGTGGGAGCCTTTGAAGTGGGAGCGCAAGCTTCCATGGAGGCAACGTTGGGATACCACCCTGATCGTATCTAGGTTCTAACCTGGTACCGTAATCCGGTGCGGGGACAGTGTCAGGTGGGCAGTTTGACTGGGGCGGTCGCCTCCTAAAGAGTAACGGAGGCGCCCAAAGGTTCCCTCAGAATGGTTGGAAATCATTCGAAGAGTGCAAAGGCATAAGGGAGCTTGACTGCGAGACCTACAAGTCGAGCAGGGACGAAAGTCGGGCTTAGTGATCCGGTGGTACCGCATGGAAGGGCCATCGCTCAACGGATAAAAGCTACCCTGGGGATAACAGGCTTATCTCCCCCAAGAGTCCACATCGACGGGGAGGTTTGGCACCTCGATGTCGGCTCATCGCATCCTGGGGCTGAAGTAGGTCCCAAGGGTTGGGCTGTTCGCCCATTAAAGCGGTACGCGAGCTGGGTTCAGAACGTCGTGAGACAGTTCGGTCCCTATCTGTCGTGGGCGTAGGAAATTTGAGAGGAGCTGTCCTTAGTACGAGAGGACCGGGATGGACGTACCGCTGGTGTACCAGTTGTTCCGCCAGGAGCACCGCTGGGTAGCTATGTACGGACGGGATAAACGCTGAAAGCATCTAAGCGTGAAGCCCCCCTCAAGATGAGATTTCCCAGTATGTAAGACCCCTTGAAGACGACGAGGTAGATAGGCTGGGGGTGGAAGTGCAGCAATGCATGGAGCTGACCAGTACTAATCGGTCGAGGGCTTATCCAATTTGCAAGTGATAACTCGCGTGTTTCGTTTCGAATCTAGTTTTCAGAGAACGATCTCTGAAGCATATTCCCTGATAGCTCAGTTGGTAGAGCACTCGACTGTTAATCGAGTTGTCACAGGTTCGAGCCCTGTTCGGGGAGCCATATGGAGAGGTGTCCGAGCTGGCCGAAGGAGCACGATTGGAAATCGTGTAGGCGTCACAAGCGTCTCGAGGGTTCGAATCCCTCTCTCTCCGCCATAATATTAAGGCCCGTTGGTCAAGGGGTTAAGACACCTCCCTTTCACGGAGGTAACAGGGGTTCGAATCCCCTACGGGTCATAATAACTTCAAAAAAAGAAGTTGATTTTTACAACAAGATTATGGTATGATCATAAATGTGTTGTTCGGAGGCTTAGCTCAGCTGGGAGAGCATCTGCCTTACAAGCAGAGGGTCGGGGGTTCGATCCCCTCAGCCTCCACCATATAACCTTTATAACGACGCGGGGTGGAGCAGCCCGGTAGCTCGTCGGGCTCATAACCCGAAGGCCGCAGGTTCAAATCCTGCCCCCGCAATTGAACTTTCCTTTGAGAAAGTGATATGGAACCGTGGTGTAGTTGGCCTAACATGCCTGCCTGTCACGCAGGAGATCGCGGGTTCGAATCCCGTCGGTTCCGCCATTTAATCTTTACATGAGGCAAACTGTTCACTACATCTGCTGTATGGCACTGATGCCCTATATAAAGTGTAAGGAAATGAGATTAGACTTTATTATGGCTCGGTAGCTCAGTCGGTAGAGCAGAGGACTGAAAATCCTCGTGTCGGCGGTTCGATTCCGTCCCGAGCCACCATTTTTAAAACAATTTAATATGCCGGTGTAGCTCAACTGGTAGAGCAACTGACTTGTAATCAGTAGGTTGGGGGTTCAAGTCCTCTCGCCGGCACCATGTAATCCTGGAGGATTAGCGAAGTGGCCAAACGCATCAGACTGTAAATCTGCTCCCGTACGGGTTCGGTGGTTCGAATCCATCATCCTCCACCAGTTTTTAGGGGCATAGTTTAAAGGTAGAACAACGGTCTCCAAAACCGTTGGTGTGGGTTCAATTCCTGCTGCCCCTGCCAATTAACTTTTTTGAAACTTAACTTTTTGTGGCGATCGTGGCGAAGTGGTTAACGCACCGGTTTGTGGATCCGGCATTCGGGGGTTCAATTCCCCTCGATCGCCCCTTTGTTTTTTAAATTTTTAATGGGGATTAGCCAAGCGGTAAGGCAACGGACTTTGACTCCGTCATGCATAGGTTCAAATCCTATATCCCCAGCCATTATGCGGAAGTGGCTCAGCGGTAGAGCATCGCCTTGCCAAGGCGAGGGTCGCGGGTTCGATTCCCGTCTTCCGCTCCAAAATATGGCGCCATAGCCAAGTGGTAAGGCACAGCTCTGCAAAAGCTTTATCCCCAGTTCGAATCTGGGTGGCGCCTCCAGTATATGCCGGCGTGGCGGAATGGCAGACGCGCTCGACTCAAAATCGAGTGGGAAACCGTGGAGGTTCGAGTCCTCTCGCCGGTATATTGAATAGTCCTACAGATTGCGTAAGCAATTTGTAGGACTATTTTTATTCTATAAAAAAAACGATTTTGTATAGTAAGAAAAGTGAGACGTTAATAAAGATTGACGTATGAATTTATTCGGTATATTGTAGATAAGTGAAGTCTTTAATGCAAAGGAGTGAAGCAGAGTGACTATTGGAAAAAATTTATCGGATAACGACCTGTTATTTAATCTTTCTGTGTGGGAAGAGGCATGGAAGAATCGTCCGAGAAGTTCAAAATATAAGAAGAAAAGCGCACCATTTAATACAGAAGAAGCTTTTGAGCGGTGGGCCAGAGACTATCACGCACAGTCGTTTACTGAAGAAGGAAAACATCGGTCTGAGCGTATTATGGGCTGGCTTGAGAACCAGGGGGTGGAGTTCGCAGGGTTATCCATTTTGGACATTGGAGCCGCTTCAGGCATATTCACCATTCCTTTTGCAGAAAAAGGAGCAAGTGTGACCGCAGTTGAGCCTTCTGAGTTACTTGTCTCCCTTATGAAAGAAACAATACCTTCAGCTCTGGAACCCAAAATCGAAATTGTAAAAGAACGATATGAGGAAATCTCTATTCAGGATAAAGGCTGGGAGAAGAAATATGACTTTGCATTTGCATCCATGTGTCCAGCAATGTCGGATTGGGAAACGATTGAGATGGCGATCAACTGTGCCCGGAAGTATGTGTATATAAGCACTATGGCGGGACAGAGGGAACACACACTAATGGATGAACTTAAGGGTGTACTGGGTGTAACTTCTTCATATAAGGCCGGTGATATGGGATATATTCAACAGTTGCTGTATTTGAAGGGTTATTCATACACCATGATCATTACGAGAGAAGTTAACTCATTTGAAGTACCGGTGGAAGAGGTTATTGAGAAGCTGCCAGAATGGCTTAATACGTATGAGTTACCAACAGACGAGGATTCACTCAGACTGGCTGAGAAGTACATCCGGGATACATACAAGGGGAGCAAGGTGACTTTTTCACGCGGAGCAAGGTTTGGTAAAATTTTGATTCAACTGGAACAGCCAAATATGAAAACAGTCAGTACTAAGGATAAGCGATAAATCGTATAAGCTTGTTACGTGCTCTAAGGATCAGGAATCGAGACGGACAACATAGTCCAACGTCTAAGATGGTGCTAGGGAGCATCACACTGCCATACAAGAAATTCACGTGTGAAGCATATGTAGTTAAAGTTAAATTCACAAAAAAAGAGGGAGCAGGATAATTGCTCCTTCTTTTTTATAAATCCAATAAGGCTTCGAGCGCATTGAACTAAACAGTCGACTACTTGGAGCTGTAGAGCTGGATCAAGGAACTGCATATGAGATAAAACCAACGCTAGATTCAAATTCGAGACAACGGAAAAACGAAACATGAAACCACGAAACACGTAGTCTACTTTCTGTTCGACACTTCTGCTTTCTGCTTACGTTCCCGGTACTGCCCGGGGGTGATTCCTTCCCATTTACGAAATGATCGGATGAAATTTTGTGGGTTGTTGTATCGAAGTCGTGCTGCGATATCTTTTACCGTCAGATCACTTTCGTCCAGCCATTTTTTAGCGATGTTAAATCGGTACTTGGTTAGATATTCACTAAATGCACAGCCTGTCTCTTTGCGGAAAACACTACTTAAGTAGTTAGCATTGTAGTGAAGCTTCATAGCACATTCCTCTAGCGTCAGATCCTTATCATAATCTTGATGAATCATGGCAATCATCTTCTCTGATATATGTTGGTACTGGGCATACTGTCTTGCTTTAAAAACCTGGATGATAGGCAAGATGACTTGATGATTAAACCAATCCTCTACTTCAGCCGCGTACTGCAAACCATGAAGCTCATGAAACATCGATCCATGGCTTTTGGAGATCTGTCCGAGTCGTATACCGGATTCCTGAGTCATTTGCAAAATATGCGTCAGCAGCCTGGTAAGGGCCACCTGATATTCCTCTGGTGTACACTCCATACCAAAGATTACTTCCAGGGCCTGATGCAGAAGAGCAGAAGCCTGGACTTCGTCCGCACTTTGAATAGCTTGGATCAAGGTATATTCCAAAGATTCCGGGTAGGTCATAGACCAAGTGGGAGCGTAATGATCTATGTTCTCATATTGAAAGATAATGCCTGTCCCCAGCTTCATCCGATGTTTTAATGCTTCCATGGCTTCTGTGTAAGCCTGAGGGATGTGATATAGGGAGCTGTGCGGTTGGCTGAAGCCTATACTGACCTGAAGAGCTAGAATTTCATCAATCTGTTGTTGTAACTGTTCTGTTAATACATATAGCTGCTGTGAAAAAACAGAGTGATCCTGTTCAACGGTGCCAATCACCGTGACTACTGTATGTTCCAGCACAATAGGAAGCAGTTGTTGGTTACGCACAACCGTTTCCTCCAATATATTTTGAATAGCGAATAATAAGAGGTCACGATCATTTGCAGTATACTTTGTGTGATTAACGAGATCGGCCTGAAGTGTAATAACAGCAATTTGTTGCCATTCATTGACCTGATGCGTATAGCCATATTCATTCAGAGTGTCAGGAAGAGTATGAATAGGGCTCTTGCCCTGGAACAGATTCATCATAAAATGAGTGCGAATCTGCAACAGATGCATATTTAGTGTGTTCTCCAGTTGGGAGCGAGAGGCAGATAATTGTGAAACACCTGCTCTGATCTGTTCGAATTCATCATACAGTTGTGGTGATTGCTGAGCGAGAGTGCTCCCCTCTTTGGACAGCCAGTTGTCACCAAGTTGGGTTAAAAGTGTACGGATTGGGATATGCATTCGTTTGGAGCCGAGCCATGCGAGCAGTAATGAAAGTAAAAGCAAGAAGATACTGATATACAAGGTGTGTAATCCGATATCGATATATTCTTGTGTCAGAATGTTGGTAGGTGAGATTAGAACATAAGTCCATCCTTTTAAGGTAGAAGGGCTATATGTCAGGGAATAATGTGTATCGGCGATCTTGACTTCCCGTTCTTCAAAGCCCGTTGAAAATGTGATGGATGATAGTTTACTTATGTGGTCCCCCGTATCCCGATCCGCTAATCCAATTGCAGACAACGGTTGTCCAATGTATATAGGATCGGGATGGACCAAGATACGTTGTTCTCGATTTAAAATGATCAGTCCTGAGGCAGCGTTGCCTATGGAGGCTTCTCCTAATGTATTCTGCAAAGAGCATGCAGGAATTCCGGCAATCAAGGCAGCATCGGAAGACGTATTCAGATTCGGAATAGACCTCGCAAGGGCAATATGATAAATACAGCCTGTTCCGGGCGTACGCTCATCATTACTAAACACCGATGAAGGGGAGAGCTGCCATCCGGAAGTTAGCGTATCCGCTATCAAATCCTTCATGGGAAGTGCCAATGGAAAATCGGTATTACGATATAATCCGGCATGGTCAATAAGCCAATTCTGAGATTGATTCACCAGGGTAATATCCAGCAAAGGTTCCCACGACCTCATATGTTGAAATTCGCTCTGCACCTTGTCGGCAAGTAACGGGCCTTTCCCTTGACTTGAGGAAGAAGCAGACAGGGAGCGGAGGGTTACTGGAGATCGAAGAGCCTGATCAAGCATATAACTGACTGTCGCGAGTTTGTGCTCTACGTTGGATTGCATTTGTTCCAGCAACTGCCTGTTGGCTTGTGTACGATGCAATTCAGTTTGGTTCGATGAATAGATAAATGCGGCAATTCCCGTTAACAAAATGGGCAGGGTGCTTAACAGGATTCCGAAGATAATCATTTTATGGAGATAGCTGATGGGTCGCACAGTTTCAGTTCCACTCCTGACATTAGAAATAGTAACACTTTCTATTTTAGTAAACGCTTACATATAGAACAATCTAAATTTTGTTTATTTGGATAAAAAAGTAATTTTATGTTGAGGTAAAGGAAATTGGAACTGGAGGGAATGAGGGGAAACGAAAGTGAAGAGTGAACGTAAATAGAGACATGGACCGCATTCTCTTTCACGTGCCATGTCGGGTGAAGCGGAGCCTGAATACGGGTAATAGAAGGTATCCGGAGTACTATTCAGCTTAGAAGGAACGTTGGTCTTAGACAAGGACAGTCAAAGGTCCAACTAGATCCCCGACCTGAGTCTAGGATGAAAAACCGTCCACGGTCTGTTTTGAAAAGTCGCGGAATCCCCTAGAATAAGGACATAAGGTTAAACAAGAAACACGGAAACAAAAAACAAGAAACAAACGAACAAATGGAAAGGGCGGTGAACAACAATTATGAGATTGAATAAGGGAAATGGCTGGGCAATTGTATTGATTGCACTGGGTGCACTACTCCTCTTCGGAAAGTTAACTCCTCTTCTTGGACACTTAATGGGTTATCTGATTCCGATCCTGATGATTGCACTGGGATACTACGGAGTTAAACGAGGGAATGTGATGCTTGGCTGGATTGTTCTCATCATCGGTATCATCTCACTGATGGGCAAGCTGGCATGGTTGATCGGACCGATCATCGCGATCGGGTTAATCATCTTTGGTATCTCAATGCTAAACAATAACCGCAGTCGTCGTGGTCGTTACTAAGCTTTCACGATTATGAAAAGGAGGGACAGAACATAATGAGTGTATTTCGTCGAATGCGGGATATTACCGTAGCCAATCTGAACGAACATTTGGAGCAAAGTCAGGATCCAGTTAAACTGATTGATCAGTTCCTGGTCTCGACCCGCCAAGACATCGGTGAAGCCGAGAAGCTTCGTCATCAATATGCAAGCCATACCAGACAAATGAAACAACAAGCCGATCAGGCAGCAGGTATGGTGAACAAACGGGAAGAACAGGCTTCCATGGCTCTGAAAGCAGGGGAAGAGCATCTCGCTAAGTTGGCCTTGCAGGAGAAAATCCTCCACGAGGAAAAAATGGAACAGTACAATGAATTGTATGCACAAAGTTATGCGGCGTTACAGGAGCTGGATGAACAGATCGACCAACTGAAGGTTGAATATCAGAATGTATACAGCAAACGTCAATATTACTACGCTCGTATGCAGACGATTCAGTTACAACAACGTATGAACCAGAGAGGCAATCACAACGGTCAAAATGTACCGCGTATGTTTAACCGACTGGATGACCAAGTCTCTGATCTCGAATATGAAGCACAAAGTCTCCGGGATATCCGGCGGATGGGCCAAGATGGTTCAGGAGTAACTGGCAGCATGTCATCCTCCACGCTGGATAAGGAACTGGAGCGCTTAAGACAGAAATTGAACAATGACAGAAAGGAGTAGTCACATGAATAAATTATACCGCTCGGCGCGTAATCGAAGGCTAACAGGTTTGATCGGCGGCATTTCTGAAAATCTCGGATTGAGTACCACGCTGCTACGTATCATCTTCTTCATCAGTATTTTCGCTACGGGAGGTACATCATTGTTGATCTACTTCATCGCTGCGTTGGTGGTACCTAAGGAATCCAATTACGTTGATCCATATGCTTATGATTCCAACGTAAGAGGATACAAGTAAACGAAAGGAGAAAGCACATGAGCAAATTATACCGCTCAACGCGTGACCGGATGTTAACCGGCTTGTGCGGCGGAATTTCCGAAACCATCGGGATGGATTCCACCCTGCTGCGTATCATCTTCGTCATCAGTATCTTTGTAACTGGCGGCACGTCGTTGTTAATATACTTCATTGCAGCACTGGTGGTACCGAAAGAACCGTATCCGCCTTATGATCCTTATGGCTACGGCCCAGGCCCTGGTCCTGGCAGAGGATATAACAACTATGATCATCAGCCGCCAAGAGGTCCTTTTCAAAATAACCACAACCAACAAGGTCCTGGTAACTTCGGTCCCGGCCCCGGATTCAACGGCAGACCTCAATCTGGTCCCCGTTCTTATGACAACAACGCCTACGGAGCAGGTGCACCGCAAGAAAGTGAACTTGATTCCATGATGAAAGATATCGAGAAAAAAGCATTGAAAAAAGAAGTTGAAGAGCTTCGCCAAAAATTATCTCGTTACGAGAAGGGAGAAAAGTAAAATGGGAGTATTTAAACGGATTAAGGATATGACGAAAGCATCGGTAAATGATATGTTGGATAAAGTAGAGGACCCAATTGTAATGTTGAACCAGTACTTGCGTGATATGGAGGCTGAGATTCATGAGGCAGAGGTAACTGTTGCCAAACAAATGGCGAATGAGCGTCGTATGAAACAACGTCTGGATGAAGCGGAACGTACTTCGGTACAACGTGAATCCCAAGCAGAAGCTGCTCTGGCCAACGGTCAGGAAGAAGTGGCACGCAAATTGCTGGAAGAGAAAATCTACTTTGATCAAAAAATTACGGAGTACAGCGAACTGCATGCACAGTCCGAAGCACAAGCGAAAGATCTGTTGCAACAGTTGCATGACATGAAAGATGAGTTCTACAAAATGCGTAACAAACGTAATGAACTCGTATCCCGTGCACAAATGGCAAAAGCCAAAAAACAAATGTCTTCCATCAACAGCTTGCATTCGATCGAAAGTGGCGGCGCATCACTAGGATTCCACCGCATGGAAGAGAAAATCATGCAACTGGAAGCTGAAGCTGACGTAGCTCGTGCACCTTATCGCAACACATCATCCACGTACACGAATCCTGTAGATGTGGAAAAGCAATTCAAAGTAGACCAGCAATTACAAGCCCTCAAAAACAAAATGGGCAATGGTTCCAAGAATGAAGCGAACGGAACTTCAAAAGAATAACTGTTCGCTCGATGGACAATATGATATTCTATAAATCGTGTATAACGTACGGTTGGTAGAACAAAAGTTAAGCCATACAGGACTTTATTGCCTGGTATGGCTTTTCCGTTGAATAAAGAAAGATTAACTTACAGAGGAGGTGCGGCGGGGATGAATAAAAAGAGTAAATGGCTTGCAGTTATCATTATTATCATTGGCGCAATGATGTTATTGAATCAGAATATTAACTTGCTGACCGCTGCCGCACTGATTCTGTTAACGGTTGGTATGCTTCAAGTTCGCAAAGGGGATACCCGTAAAGGTTACCGATATCTCGGCATTGGTGCGGCACTGTTATTACTGGATAATTTGATGATTGTTTTCTTGATTGTACTGGCTTCTTTAGCTTACTTTTATTCAAAAAACAAAAAGGTTCATCTGGACGAAGGCGTTATGAAGAAACAGAATTTCATGGCTCGGTACTACTGGGATCAATCATCCTGGACATTACGCAGTATGAGCCTGTGGCATGCCATGGGTGAGGTTAACGCAGATCTGTCTCTTTCAATTCCGGAGGAGAAACAAACGATTGTGCTGCTGCAAGGGGTTATGGGGAATGTTCGCCTGACACTACCGGAGGATTATGGTGTGGAGATTGAAGCATCGGTTCTTTTCGGCCGGATTAATCTTCTGGGAGAACAAGATAGCGGCATGATGAACAAACTAGTATGGAGAACTCCTGGATATGAATCCAGTGAACATAAAGCAAAATTTGTCATTTCTTATATTGTTGGCGACCTAAGCATCAGTAATCCGTAGTAAAATAGATGAAGAGAAGGAGGAGACCCCGATGAAGACAAAACGACATACCGATATGGTAACCCGAAGTATGGGTGAAGGGATCCTCCTGGTTTTCATTGTGCTCGCTGTTATTTTGTATGTATTGTATACATATGGTTATCTTGCTCCGTTTGCAGGCTGGCGGCATCTGATTCAATCAGGTCTGGCTCTATTGCTGCTTCTGATTGGGATTGGCGCGGTCTTTGGATTCTATCAGAGTTACCGGGTCAAACGCAGGCTTGAACTACTTCGGGAAACGCTCCTACAGTGGGAGAAGGGTTCCCTGTCACGTACTGTACCTGATCTGGGTGTAGATGATGTGGGACGCTTGAGTGAGCAACTCGGACGAATCGGCAAAAAGTGGGAAGATCAGGTATCCTCGCTCCAGCGATTGTCTACCCATAATGCACAGCTGGCTGAACAAGCCAGAATCACGGCTATTGTGGAAGAGCGGCAGCGGCTGGCACGGGAACTGCATGATGCGGTATCCCAGCAATTGTTCGCGATATCCATGACAGCAACGGCCGTTGGACGGAAGATGGAGAAGGATTTTGAACGTGCCCAGCGGCAGGTGGCTCTAATTGAGGAAATGGCCTCGGTAGCACAGTCCGAGATGCGTGCGTTACTGTTACATCTGCGGCCAGTTTATCTGGAGGGTAAACATCTGGAACAAGGTCTGCGTGATCTGGTGATGGAACTGAAAACGAAAGTACCCATGGACATTGTGCTCGAAATGGACGAAGACATCGATCTAATCAAAGGCATCGAGAATCATCTGTTCCGGATCGTTCAGGAGGCTATGTCTAATACGTTACGGCATGCGAAAGCTGAGAAAATGGAGATACGGCTCCAGCGCCGCACAGATGCGATTCGGGTACTGATTCGTGATGATGGGCAAGGCTTCGATCTGGATGAGAATAAACAGGCTTCCTACGGTCTGGCTAACATGCGTGAACGTGTTACGGAGATTGGCGGGGCCATACAATTTGTAACAGCGCCTGGTAAGGGGACGCGGATTGAGATTACGATACCTTTGATGAGCGATGAAAGCGAGGAAGAACATGTCAATGGAACCGGAAGTCGAAACGGAGACGGAAACGTCGATCAAAGTATTGCTCGTGGATGATCATGAGATGGTACGTATTGGTCTAGCTGCGGTACTGGATACCGAGGATGGAATTGAAGTTGTTGGTGAAGCAGGTAGTGGAGAGGAAGGCATTCGGCTTGCGCAGGAATATAAGCCTGATGTGGTTCTGATGGACTTGGTCATGGAAGGCATGGATGGCATTGAGGCTACCCGTCAGGTGCTCAAAATGTATCCGGAGTGCAAAGTCATCGTATTGACCAGTTATCTGGATGATGAAAAAATGTACCCTGTCATTGAAGCAGGCGCATTCAGTTATCTGTTGAAAACATCAAGAGCCAATGAAGTGGCAGATGCGATTCGCGCAGCCGCTCGCGGACAATCCGTTCTGGAGTCACAGGTGGCTTCGAAAATGATGAATCGATTCCGGCAGCCACAGGCAGCTGCACCTTTGCATGATGAATTAACGGATCGGGAAATGGATGTGCTCCGATTGCTGGCCAAAGGCAAATCGAATCAGGACATCGCTGATGATCTGATCATCGGGATTAAGACAGTCAAGTTCCATGTTACAAACTTACTGGCAAAATTGGGCGTAGACGACCGCACACAGGCCGCGATCTATGCTTATAAAAACGGACTTGCAGAGTAAACAGAATCATATGCAATATCATAATCAAGCCAAAGAACCGTGCTTTCATGTGCGGAAGTTATAGATAAGAGGACGGAAAGAACCAGAAGAAGCGAAGCTAAAAGCTTTCTGAAAGAAAGCTACTTCGGAAGCATATACTCCGCCTTTTTTCCCAGATTTTCACCTTGAAAAAGGGAATTAAAAAAATCTGGAGATAACAGCGATCGGAAGGTTGTTCTGTCAGCAGAGTGCGAGTGTAAATATTGATTAGTTCAATTTATTTAGAAAAGGATGAATGGAAAGCTCCGATCTGCCATGTAAGTGGCGGGTGGGGCTTTTTTTGCTGTGTGCAGAAGAAGTATAGCAAATGTGGGAAAGGGGTATGCTGTTGATAGATTCATAGAATGCAAGAAAGAAGCGGGGGATTCGAATGTTAAATCGTTGGATGACAGCAGGTCTATTGGCAATAGCTATCATAATTCTTATCGGTGTGACACAGGTATACGCAGAGAAGAGCGAACCCAAAGCAGCCCAGCTGGAACAGTTAATCTATACGGCTGACAGCGTGATTGATAATGTGGATCGTTTGATTATTAAATGGCAAGGAGAAGGCCGGGGAGATGCACAAGCACAGGCAGCATTACTGGCTGGTCACTTGGGACTGGAACAACCGGTACAGGTACGCCAGACGGGCCATGATGTGTACCGCAGTGAAGTGGTTGTCGATATGGCTAATGGAGGTGTAGGTTTGTTGGTCAATGTCGTCGATACAGGTGACAATGGTTACTATGCTATCGTACAACTTTCAGGGGATGCACATACGGATCGGAATACATTAATTACATTACATGAAGAGGTCGATCAACTGCTTGTAGACTCAGGGATGAAGGCAAGTTGGAATATGTCTGTGCAAGGTACGGCAGCTAATGCTATTAAATGGGATGCGAGTCAGCAGTTAGCACTCATCGAGAAAGACCTGTCCAAAAAAGTGGATCTTGCCTCCGTTGAACGTTATACAGATGTAGCCAGTGCTAGTGTCTCTTATGAGGCTGCTGAGCTGCCCCTGTCGATCAAGAGTGGCTCGCACATGTTGAATATGCAGCTCGCAGTTCACCAGGTTGGTGACGAGATCGATAATCGAATTACAGTGGGGTTTCCGGTGATTACGATTGAATATTAAGGAATGAAATTTCTATGAATTTGGACGAAATAGTGAGAATCTTTATCAGAAAAATGTGTGTGAAATAGTGCATCCGTTCAGTTGATATGCTAAAATGGCATCACATCCAAGAAGGAACTTGCTGGTAATTGACGGTTGTATGTCGTGCATATATAACACCATTACATAGCTCGGGGAGAGCGTGAAGGTTATCTTCCCGGAAGAAAGAGGAGCCCATGGTTGAAAAACAATCGCAAGATGAAGTACAGACACCAGGCGCAGTATTTTTCATTTTTGGAGCAACGGGAGATTTAGCCCGCCGGAAGCTGTTTCCGGCCATCTACAGTCTTTACCGCGAAGGCAAGCTTGCCGAAGACTTTGCGGTTATTGGTGTAGCACGTCGTCCGAGGTCCCCAGAAGAATTCCGGGAAGACATCTATGAATCCATTAAAGAATTCTGCCGCTATCCAGCGGGGGAACCTAATGAGTGGAATGCTTTTGTCGATCATTTTGAATACAAAGCACTGGATATCAATAATGTGGAAGGGTTCAAAGAGCTGCGTGCGCAGACGGAGAATCTGGAAGCAAAATTTAACACGCCGGGTAATCGGTTGTTCTATCTGGCACTGGCACCCGAGCTGTTTGGCAGTGTCTCATACAGTTTGCGGGACGGTGGTATGTTGGAAAGTCAGGGGTGGAACCGATTGGTGATCGAAAAACCATTTGGTTATGATCTGCAATCGGCCGAGCATCTGAATGAGCAGATTCGTGAGGTATTTCGTGAAGAGGAAATCTATCGGATTGACCATTATCTGGGCAAGGAAATGGTGCAAAATATCGAAGTGATCCGCTTCGGGAATGCTTTTTTTGAACCGCTCTGGAACAACAAACATATTGCCAATGTTCAGATTACGCTGGGTGAGACGGTCGGCGTGGAAGAACGTGGCGGTTATTATGATCACTCCGGTGCACTGCGTGATATGGGGCAGAACCATATGCTTCAGATGCTGACGATGATTGCGATGGAACCGCCGAGTCGCCTATTCCCAGAGGATATTCGGGATGAAAAGGTGAAGGTATTACGTTCATTGCGGGCGTTCACTTCAGATGAAGAAGTGAGCAACAACGTTGTACGGGGACAGTATGCCGAAGGAGAGTACCGTGGCAAGCAACTTCCCGGTTATCGTCAGGAAGACAAAGTTGATCCGCAGTCGAATACAGAGACGTATTTTGCAGCACGTGTATTCGTGGATAATTTCCGCTGGGCGGGTGTGCCATTCTACATTCGGACAGGCAAGCGTCTCCCGGTAAAAACAACCGAGATCGTAGTTGAGTTCAAGTCGATGCCGAACAACGTATACCTTGGTAAAAAGTATAAATTGGAACCGAATCTGCTGGTCATTCGGGTGAATCCGATGGAAGGCATATATATCAAAATCAATGCCAAGAAACCAGGCTCGGATTCCGAGATTCAGCCGCTCGCGATGGATTTTTGTCAGAGCTGCATGATCGGAATCAACTCGCCTGAAGCGTATGAACGTCTGCTACACGATGCAGCAGAGGGGGATTCTACGTACTTTACCCGTTGGGATGAAGTGGCGACGGCCTGGTCTTTTGTAGATCGGATTGCAGCAGCCTGGGGTCAAAATCAGGGAGAGCTTCATCCGTACCCAGCTGGAACATGGGGGCCAGAAGCGACAGATAAGCTGCTGGAGCAGGATGGATTCCACTGGTGGCCGGTGAATGGTCAGGACGAGGATCGTGTAATCTGGCAAGTCAATAATTAAAGCTATTCATTCATAAGGTGAAATGATGATTAAAGAGGCTTGGAAAGAACGCGGATGAAGCGAACTTTCCGGGCTTCTTTTGCTGTGAAAAGATGTGGGGAATGCGACTCGATAAATATATTTAAATTAAGTTGTTGACAAAAAGTAAGTATATAACTTATACTCAACACAAGAGATAAAGAGTTACGCAAATAACAAACTTAACCCGATGAACTTCTCGGATAAGTCCACGATTCATGAGATGAAATGTGAAACAGGTGAAGGGGTTTCAACACGATATCATGGAGAAAAAAATTTAGCATAATATCTTTAATCTAAGAATACTATTTTGTATATATTGAATGGAGGAAAAGAAAATGATGTTGGATGTAGGATTGTTGTTGATTCGTTTGGTGATTGGATTGTCGTTCATGGCGCACGGGGCACAAAAGCTGTTTGGATGGTTCGGAGGTTACGGGATTAAGGGTACAGGCGGCTGGTTTGAGTCGATGGGTATGAAACCAGGTGCATTGGTGGCGTTACTGGCTGGACTCGCTGAGTTCGGTGGCGGACTATTGCTGGCTCTGGGTCTGCTTACACCGGTAGGTGGCATTCTAATTGCGCTGACGATGGTCATTGCCATTGTGAAAGTGCATGGAGCGAACGGATACTGGTCCACGCAGAACGGATTCGAATATAATCTCGCGATTCTGGTCGTTGGTGTAGCGCTGGCCCTGACGGGTGGCGGACAATACGCACTGGATGCATTGATTTTCTAAACCCGATAAATAAAAATGATTGAGGAGTGCCTGGATGCCATGGAAATGGCTGAAGGGTGCTTTTTTTTGCAAATGAAAAGAGAAGAATCTGCTGTAGTAATCGGTTATTTTCGGTACAGATTATGGTACAATAGGAGAGTTGGGTTAAGAAGCAGTTCACGGTATGCATGAAAGCACAGATTTGAGGAGGATGAACTCCATTGTAAATGTGTAAAATTAATCTAGTGTGTAAATACCTAGTACGTAAAAACTCGTGTACAATCAACCGGCCTCGCCGGATTGCATAAAGATTGAATGATGGACCGGCCATGCCGGATTAACGTGAATGAACGGACGAAAGGGATTAAACCTATGAGCAAAGCTGCAAATGATATTCTTCAACAGGAAGTGGACAAACGCCGGACGTTTGCCATTATCTCTCACCCGGATGCGGGTAAAACCACACTGACCGAGAAACTGTTGCTGTTCGGGGGCGCGATTCGCCTTGCGGGAACGGTAAAAGCTCGGAAAGCCAGCAAACACGCAACCAGTGACTGGATGGAAATTGAGAAACAACGGGGGATCTCAGTTACCTCTTCCGTAATGCAATTTGATTACTTGAACCATCGCGTTAACATTCTGGATACACCGGGTCACCAGGATTTCAGTGAAGATACGTATCGTACACTGACGGCTGCCGATAGCGCAGTCATGTTGATTGACGTAGCGAAGGGTGTCGAGGCACAGACGATTAAGTTGTTCCAGGTTTGTGCGAAGCGTGGCATTCCAATCTTTACGTTTATCAACAAACTCGACCGTGAGGGTAAAAGCCCATTTGATCTGATGGAAGAACTTGAAAATGTACTGGGTATTCGTTCAGTTCCGATGAACTGGCCTATTGGTACAGGTCGCGAACTATGCGGTGTATATGACCGGATGAAAAATCAGGTGGAGTTGTTCCAAGGGGACGATCACTCGACAATTAAAGTTCAGAAAGTAAACGGTTATACAGATCCAATTATCCGTGAGATGGCAGGAGAATATCTGCATGATCAGTTAATTCAGGATCTGGAGCTTTTGGACGTTGCGGGAGATCCGTTTGATATGGAGAAGGTTCAACGCGGCGAATTGACCCCTATTTTCTTCGGTAGTGCGATCAACAATTTTGGCGTACAGACTTTCCTGGAGAATTTCCTGGAACTGGCACCGAAGCCTGAGCCACGCCGCAGTACGGTAGGCGAGATTCAACCAACGAATGAAAAATTCAGCGGTTATGTATTCAAAATTCAAGCCAACATGAACCCTGCACACCGAGATCGTATTGCGTTCCTGCGTATTGTGTCAGGCAAGTTCCAACGTGGCATGAGTGTGAAGCATAACCGTGTCGGCAAAGAGATCAAACTGTCACAGCCACAGCAATTCCTGGCACAAGATCGGGATATTGTGGAAGAGGCGTATGCCGGCGATATTATCGGTTTGTTCGATCCGGGTATCTTCCGGATTGGCGATTCACTGAGCCAAGGCAGCGAGGTTATCTTTGAAGAGTTGCCAACGTTCTCGCCAGAGATTTTCGCTAAAGTTACCGTGAAAAATGCGTTGAAACATAAACAGTACCAAAAAGGAATTGATCAGTTGACGGAGGAGGGAACCATTCAGGTGTTCCAGACGGCGAGTTTCGACGAGACGATTCTCGGCGTAATTGGTCAACTTCAGTTCGAGGTATTTGAATACCGGATGAAAGGCGAGTATGGGGTAGACGTACAATTGCAGCGCATGCCTTATCAGTTCGCTCGCTGGATCGTGGACGAGAATCTGGATGCAAGTAAATTCCGGATTAACTCTGCACTTGTAAAAGATAAAAAAGGGAATTATGTGGTGCTCTTCGAAAATGAGTACGCCATGAGAACGGCTATGGATAAAAATCCTACAGCTAAATTCCTGGAGACTGCTCCTTAAGTGAAGGCCGACATATTCCGTGGTAATCATTAAAAGGGTTAGTTGAAGGTGACAAGCTCATGCAATGAGATAGAGCTTGTAAAAAATAAGATCCCTCCGCCGATTGGCGGGGGGATCTATTGCTATACACCTTACTTAGAGGCGGGTATGATCCAGCCGAATAAGGGAAAGCTTTCTTTTGCAGACAGAACAAACGGTTTGATGGTTACCTTACCCTCCAATGCTTCGATTAGCGAAGCGGTTGAACGGGAATGGTGTGCAGATGCTCCTGCGCGATTTGAATGAGTTCTTCCTGCTTGGCAGGTTCTGTGTTCTTCCAGATCATTTCGAAAATGGCGCCAAGTCCAGGTAATGCAGCTTCCGGTCCATCTACTGAACCTTCAATCATCTCCCGGAGCTGATCATCACTCTTGTCATGAACTTTATGAACAATCGCTTCACGCAGGCTTAATGTAATGGGCATCGCAATTCCCTCCTCGTATATTCGGCTGCTCTAATACTGTTCCCTGGGAAGCGCGAGCGCATTCAAGTTTATCAGGCTTTGTGGTATACTACGAAGGATTATTTACGTTAGCATGGGTATCCGTAATGATGCGTCATGCTGAAGTGCAGCGGGAGGTTAAGACCCTAATGGCCAAGAAACAGTATGCCGTAATTGGCATGGGACGGTTCGGATCAAGTGTTGCCAATGCACTGAGTGGTATGGGATTCGACGTGCTGGCAATTGATGCGGACGAACAGCGGACTCAGGAGATGTCCAATGTGGTGACCCATGCGGTATCGGCAGATTCAACAGATGAAGAAGCGCTGCGTGCGCTGGGCATACGAAATTTCGACGTTGTCGTTGTGGCGATTGGTGAAGATATTCAGGCGAGCATTCTGACAACCCTGATATTGAAAGATATGGGCGTACCGGTGCTGATCGTAAAAGCTCAAAATGAGCTTCATGGTAAGGTGCTGCAGAAGATTGGCGCAGATAAAGTCATCTATCCTGAGCGGGATATGGGATTGCGCGTAGCCCATCATCTAACCTCGCCTAATATACTGGATTACATTGAGTTATCTGAGGATTACAGTATTTTGGAGATGAGAGCCTCCGAGCAAATGATCGGTAAGAATCTGATGGAATTAAACATCCGTGCACGTTTTGGGTGCAACGTGATGGCGATTCGCAGTGGAAATTCGATGAACATTTCGCCGTATGCGGATGACCGGATTGAAGCTGGAGATGTGCTGATTATTGTGGGTCACAAGGATCATTTGACGAAAATGGAGCTTGCGTATCCGAAGTGATGGATGCAGATGGGAAGGATGGAAAGATGGATATTGTATCACCGCAAAATACACGTGTAAAAGAATGGGCACAGCTGCTGGAGAAAAAGCACCGTACCCGTCAACATAAATATATCATTGAGGGCATTCATCTGGTACAGGAAGCATTACGAGCCGGGGCAGATCTGGAGTGCATCGTATACGACGGAGAGCAAGGCGTGCCGATTGAATTTGCAGGGTTTGAGAACCCGCTTCAGCGTGTGGAGTGGGTCAGTGTATCTCCAGCGGTTATCGCCAAATGTACAGATACGATGACTCCGCAGCCGGTATTCGCGATAGTGCGTAAAGGCAGTGAGCCACTGCAAAGCCTGATTGCCGGAGCGCGTGGGCTTGTCGTGGTACTGGATGGGGTGCAGGACCCAGGGAATGTGGGGACGATCATCCGTAGTGCGGACGCAGCTGGAGCAGCTGGGGTTGTACTTGGCGCGGGCTGTGCTGATGTATATAACCCGAAGACGATTCGCTCGACGATGGGGTCATTGTTTCATTTGCCCATTGTGGAGGGCCAGTTGGAGTCATTGCTTCCCGAAGCGAAGGCCGCGGGCGTGAAGCTGGTCAGTACTTCTTTGCAGGCAGAGCATTCATGTTATAGTTATGATTTTACGCAGTCGGTATGGCTCGTGATTGGTAACGAAGGCAAGGGAATCTCGGATTCCACGGCACGCTTGGTGGATGATGCAATTACGATTCCGATGCAGGGGCAGGCAGAGTCGCTTAACGCGGCGATGGCGGCAACGATTCTGTTGTTTGAGGCGATGAGACAGCGGATGTTTAACTAACTAATAATTCCTGTCCAATTTTATTTTTACCGTCCCTACTAAAATTAACTGTCCCCAAACCACCAAAGGCTGGAACTTTACCAAAAAATTCATTTTTGAAAGATCTTCATTATCCCAATAATCTTAGCTTCTAAATTGACTTAAAGAAAAAATGGAAAGTATCTATTCAAGCGATGATAGTTAGAGCGTTTCACTTAGAAGCGATTAACTACAATCAGTACACCTATCTTATGAAGCAAATGAATCAAAAAAATATGCGGAAGAAAGAACCTCTGGATGATATTCTTAGCGTTCCGAGACCAATGTTAATTAATAAAGCGGTGGATATGCTACTAAAGGCTAATATATTAAGACCGAAGGATATCATTGAAGCTGATGGATTAAATCTTACACAGGAAATTGTTGAATATTTGCTTAATCTTGAAAAGGGAACTTTGAATGAAGAGAAGAAGGACAATGTTGAAGTCTTATTGCAGTTTCGAAATCAACATGAACTAAATACTTTACCATAGACGGTAAAAATAATAAAAAATAGAGCTAAGCGTATTCAATTCATCTCACAATACGTTCAGCTCTATTTTTGTTGTGAGTCCAAGTAGTAACTCAACATAATTCCGAAAAGATACCTTTTCGGAATATAGTTAATTCCTACTGAACAGTGCAGGACAATATTACTATTTTGTCGAATTTAAAATACTAAAAGGATCTTGACTCATGAATTTTATATTTTCTGATTTATTTTCTTCATCAATAGACGAGTGCTTATGCATTTCAGTGCTATTAGTATGTAAATTGTTCAAATAATTACATATAAAAATTTTTTTGTTCATTTCTTGATAGAATGTCAATTATGTTAGGTAATCGTTAAAGGATTCTAATATTTTTAAATGAATGATAGATATGAGGGTTTAATATCTTGGGAGATACTGATAAGATAAAAAAGAATTTAGAGAACTATCAATCTTATTCAGATAATCTTCAGGAGAAGCTTTTTATACTTTCTAAGAAATTTAGAGGTGTTGAATATCCAAATAATTTTTGCAATTATTCTTCGGTTCTTACATATTTCTTTCTATTGAATGAAAATAAGGAGTTGTTTAGTGAGTATTGTATTCGAAAGATAAGAGTAGATCTGAATGATCGGAATTATTGTTATCACTGGTTAATTGTATATAAGACAGATGGATTAATTGGAAAATTACAAAATCCTGTTATTGATATGACAATTCATCAATTTGATCAGAATTTAAAACCTGGGATCATTGTAAAATATCCATTTCCATACGAAATGATTACTGATATGTGTAATCATACAAGAACATTAATAAGATTGTTAAGAATTATTAACCATAATGCCATTAGAAAAAACTATGATTCAATTAAATCATTTTGTTCACAGATTAATGAACCTTCCTATTGTTATTCAAAAAGATATTTTTTCGAAAGGTAACAATATAGGGCGAGATTTGAAACGGATAGATTCTCTTTCAGGATTAAATACAAAAGAAAGAACTGATGTAAGTAATCCCCATCGGATAGCCAGCGTTTTTGAGTTGGCTTTGGTTGCAGACAGTGAGGAATGAATTATAACAATCTGAAAATAGTCATAACCCGCGGCGGCTGTTATTCGTATTATGTACTTGAAATATTATATAACTATATATTATATAGGTGGTGTGACGACTATGGACGATCAAGAGTTAATAAAAGTACTTGAAAGTGTACACAAAGAAGGTTTGAATTCTGAAACTGTAACTCAGATTAAAAGCTTTCTCAAAGAAAGATTACGGCAAGTAGATGAATCGAATGAAGAATATAGCGACCTCATTGCCACAGCCTTTCAGACATTGCTGAAAGCTTATATATGCCCCATCGTAATAATTTATGAAGATAAAGATAGAAGGAAAATAGAGAATGCATCTGGAGTCCTTATGGATATAAACGAAAGTCTTTTTCTTGTCACTAATAAGCATGTAACCGATTTTTATTTTAATAATGAAAACTGTATATTCAAAGTTGGTGATCTACAGATAGATTTAGCAACCCTTTTAATTGATGTAAATGAAACACTTGATCTGGCTACTATTAGTTTAAGCCATGATGATCTGAAAAGCATAAATGTCTCATGTTATAAAGAACCGTATCGGCCTCAAAGTGGACCGCTTTCAAATTTTTCAGAATTAGTTGGTGAAGTAGTAACAGTGGTTGGATATCCAGGCGTTTTACGGCATGATAATATGCAGGAATCAGTGTTGGGATTTGGAGCGTACTCAGGTCCCGTTTCAGATGTTTCTGAGATCTCAATAACAATTCCGATAGATATGGACCAAGTAGTAAAATTATTTGGCGAAGATGATCCAGAATTATTAAGAATTCGTCTTGGTGGTTTTAGTGGAGGAGGAGTGTTTATACTTAAAAGTGATGGAGAATTTCATTTAGTAGGAATTATTAAAGAAGATTTGGGATCATTTTTATATGGTCTAAAAGCTACCCCGTCGAATATGATATGTAAGAATGGTATGATTGTTACACAATACGATTTGTATAATGGGAGATGATTTCATGAGGGGGAGGGATATTTTATGACTTTAGGAAAATTAGAATTAGATAAATTAAAAATTCAGCTTAGAAAAATAGACAATAAACTTAGGGAGTCATCCTTCAGAATTGATGTTTTATCGAGAGAGAGCATACAAGAAGCATTTCAGGAACATAAGGATGCAAAAGGGCTGTATACGTGGTATGCAACATGCAATCCTCATCATATTAAAGCTCTATGGATAAAGCGAAAAGCACTTTATCAAAAATATATGCAGTTGAATTCAGATTCGAATAACTCCATAAAGACATTAAAAGGGGATTCTATTAAGTTTTTATTGCCTGAAATAAATCCCAAATGGAATCAAGATTCGGAATACAATTCACAAGAATACGCGGATGTGTGTCTATATGTGGGAGCAGCCAAGGGTAATAAAGAAACGTTAAGAGAAAGAATCCTGTGCCATTATAATGGTTCAATTCAAACGTCTGCATTAAAATTGATTGGCTCAACATTAGAGAAGCAAAGGAAAACTAATTCGTTAATTAAAGAATTTTTGGCAATGGAGTCAGAGCTTATTGATCAATTAAAATTACATTCCATATATTGTGAAGTAATTTTAATTGATCAATCCGAGAGTGACAGACTTTATACATATGAACGAATTCTTAGAGAATGTAGAATGCCACTGATAGGACTTCAATAATTTTGATATTCCGAGTTTTGTTCCATGTGTTCTCTCTTATTTTTACTTCTTAAAATATTTTTATAACACCCGATTAAGAATTATCATCAATTTCCCCATTAACTATTCTCAAACCGACTGAGTACTGATCGGCTAATCTTCCGATCAATCCCAGTCTTTTTCTCAGCGTTTTGAGTCAGGAATTTTATCTCGTATTTGGTGGTGAAGCTTTGTGGGGTAAGGGATTAGGGACAGTTATTTTATTCCGCAAAACAAAATCGGTGAAAGAGATGCGGTTTTGTAGGAGTGATGGTCATTCCCAACATAGGAGGGATATTTTAGTTTTGTGTCGAAATGTAGTTCAGTAGCTGTATATTTTTTTAGAACAGGAGCGGCATATAGTGAAATTGGAACTTCATCACATTGAAAGATTAGTACCTTGGTTTGGGTATGGGAATTTTAATGAAGCAGAAGTAGTCTTTTTTGGAAATGAGGAAGGACTGGGTGGCTATCCAATTGAAGCGGTTTTAGGAAGGTGTCAGCTTTACGGATATGATTCAAATACGTGGATTGAAAATGATTGGAGACTTGGATATTGGGATGAAACAAGTCATGATGGGTATTTAAAACTGGGAAAGGTAACAAATGAAATAAGAATTGCGAAGGGGCTACCATCTGTGGATCCACCTCGACGTTCATCATCTCCATTTTTAGAATTCCAAGCGAGGATATTGTTACACTTCGAGCAAATGGATAAAAATTGGTTTAATTTTAAGGGAAATCTTCTCAATGATCAATGGAATCAAATACAAGAGTTAAAAAACACTTATATTCAAACAAGACTAAAATTAAGGTAGGATTAGTGGACTGGAGACCCTTGCCTCGACCCAAAGAGGGCTGTTGGCCATACGATGGAATCGACAAAAAAAGTACATATCAGCTTTCAAATTAGCTAAAAGGAATTTTAAAAAAATAACTGAATTAAGCAATGGCAGATTGGCAAAAGAAGAACTCGACGAGTATTCCAAGATGCTATGGAATCGTGCTGAGCTGATTAGGAAAGTATTTGTTACATTTCCCTTCTCAACACTAATCGGTGTTGGAGATATGAACGCCAAGAAGAAACTGTTGGAATTCATTTTCAAAAATGAAAATTTAACATTCACTAAAAAGACTTTGAGAAATGGGAAATCGTATGAGAAAGCTGAGTTAATTCTTCCAAACAAGAAACTTATCATTATCCTTACATTATTCTTTAATCATCGTTCTAATTGCTTGCAATTAGAAGGGCTACAGCATTTATGTGAGGATGTTCTTGAACCAATTATTGGCTGTTAAAGTTAATTTCAATTATAATTAGAGTTTTCTTCTACAGAAAGTCCATAAGAATAATAAGTTGATTGTCGAGTCGATGAATTTCAGGTGTTTATTCCTGATTATTCGTTCGGCTTTTTGTTATACACAAAAAATTTAGTCTTTCTCTAACCTATAATTCGGCGTTCATCTCTCTATGTCAGATACCAAATTGTTATTTATTCCGAAAAGGAACGTTTTCGGAAATTATAAGTACAATATATCTAATATTGGGAGGGTAATATTACCAGTTTGTCGAATTACTGTTGAGAATGGGTTTTATTACTTGAACTTATCATAGTTTAAACAAGGGGGAGATTACATTGATTTTTGATTTATATGATGGTGCAATTTCAAATAAATTATATAGGAAATTACTTAATTTTGAGAAAAAGGGGCTATTAACATTAAAATTTGAAGAAAATAAAATACATATTAATGTAATAAATGAAATGGATAAAGGAAGTGTTAAAAAAATTAAAAACTTAAAAAATATTTTAGCGAAGAATTATTTATTCAAGGGATCCCCCTTGTTCTTTTTTGGTATAAATGAAATCGCAGAAATTGATAAGAAAATAGAAAAAATTCATTTTGATGAATTGAATTTTATTTCAAGTTATTTAATATCAAGAGTAGAAACTACAAAACAGTTTCCATTTTTAGCAATCCCTTTGTCGGTTATCATCCCTGTTCTTAATGTTAATGATAGTATTAATTTTATGTCATCTATTTGGGTTGTAGGTATTATGTATGTGATACTCGGCTTTTTCACTGTGAAAAGTGTTAGAAGAATAGGAATTGATGCAGGAATTATAGATAGAATTAAAAAAAATAACAAGATTCAATAAGAAATAAAGCTGAGATAACGTTGTATTGGATCAATGGGAGAGTGCATTTAATGATGGATGTAGAAGCATGTTCAAAACTAAATGGCGCAGCTACGATTAACGTTAAAAAATTGCAGATCGGGATTAGAAAATGAAAGAGAGAGGAGCGTATTTTTCCAGTCTCAACGTAAATGGGATAGTAACTCAGAATCTTCTGAATGTGTTTTGATAAGACTAATACGAACAAATGGCAATTGTAAACGATTCTTTGGTTATAAATACAATTCCTAAGTTAGTTGAAATACATTGATATATAAAACTCTCGTCAAAGTTCAAAGCGCAACACCACTAAGTGTTTACGAAATAAAGACGAAGTTTAAACATTGTATCTAATCGGAAGATCTATAAGGTAGATTTAAGATTATTCTTATCTGAATGTGCTACATGGAGTATACTATTAATAATTAGAATGTTCGGATTTGTCGGAATCACCGCAAATCTCCTTTTATTAGGGGATATTGCGGTCTTTTTGCGTTTTCGAGAAAAATTGGAGGATAAGGAAAATGAAATGCTGTATGTTTTGTTCTAATCAAGTTGAGATACTTTTTAATCACATGATGAATGATGTTGGATCTCTGTGTTTGGAGTGTTACATGAAGATTCAGGGTACATGTTCAGTCTGTAGTGATAGTTTCATGCCAAGCGAAGTGAAAGAGGACGCGACGTGCAACGTTAGGGCAAAATTTATTGGAATGGGTGAAAGGAATATAATTGTATGCGACAGTTGTTACGTAGAGGTTCAGAAAAGGTTTCCTGGAAAGATTATGTGATGAGCCACGAAGATTAAGGGATCAGGTCATTGAATGTTTGGATAAGACTGATAATAACCATGTCACATTACTCTAATTACTTACTCAGAAAATAAAATTTTCTATAATGAAAAATGAGTTGTGATTGAAATTATAAATGAGATGGAGAGTAATGACCTTAATTGATACGACAAGAAGAACAGAGATGTTGATCACAGAGGCAACGAATAGGTTCTTTAAGCACAATGAATGCGAAGTGTTCTGGCTGAAACTCTTCAAGGAATAAATGATCTGAATGCAAAGTATAGTATCGCTTTGCCTAATATGAAACAATTTCGAAACATTTGAGATTGCATTCGGATGTTAGCTGAGAAACGAACTGAAATTACTCTATTGCAAGTGAAATCAATGAAAGCAAGCCACAAGTTGTTTACTTGAACATCATGGAATTATTCATTTTAAATAACCCAGACTGATTCAGTCTGGGGCGGGGGATGAGTTAAAGTAATTGTTTTCTCTTTTCATCGCTCAGTTTTCCTTGAATTACATCGTAAACATACAAGGGAATCTCAAAATTATTTTGTTTCATGTACCAGAGTAAACTATTTTTTATAATTGAATCCATTATTATAGCAGCTAAGCAATTCAAAATGTATAAAGGATTAAGTCGAACTTTAGATCCTGTCGATTTTGAAATCTCATAATTAATTGCATTAAAGTTTTTGTCGAGTTCAAAGTTCTCATCAACCGCTTTATTAATTATAGATGCAACATATACTATATAAGTTTGAATGAGAGCAGGATCAAAGGTGCTGTTGAACGTTCGAAATTCAATAGTTTTAGATTTTTTAGAAAGGTTGCTTAAATTAAGCCCTACAAATCTCCCAGCATATAGACTTGTAAGAATATAATCTTTATCTTCATCATTTTCTATTTTTGTTAGTACCTCGTTAATAGAGTAAACCCTACGATATAATGATTTGTCTGCGATAATTAACGGCACTGCATAATGTTCGATTCTTTTTTTAGGAATTGATTCATTTGTTCCAGCAGAAAGTAAATAGGTGAGGGGTTCCATATTGCGATATATATTTCTTAAATTTATCCAGTGCCTTCCTTGAGAAAACGCTTTACTTCCAATGTGAACATGAAAAGCGCAATCTTCATCCGTAATAGCTCCAATGTCATTTAGTCTCTTACAAATGAATGATATTTGTGACCAATGCACTTCTAAGTCTTGTAGTACAGGAGATATTATTTCATAAGCCCCATTTGTTTCTTTGCTAAGTTTCCAACCATCTACTGATTTTGCTCGATCTCTTTCTAACACTTGCTGTTCATAACACAGTTTATTTTTTAAAAGTGACTCAAGTAAATCATTTACTTTTGATTCATCCACTTTAAACTCTATCTCGATACCAAAAGTTATGTGAGGAAAATCAATTTTAGGTTTATAAAACGGATTGAAGCCCTCCAATCTATCATTGATTTGGGATAGTAACGAATTTTGCTTATCGGTACCATAAAACTCATCCTTCTTACGCAATAAGCTTTTTAATTTCTGAAATATACTAATTATGACCAAGTCTCCTTAACTATGGGATATTCTATTTCATCGGCATAATAATTGAGGGTATTAATACAAGACTGTACTGTATAACAAAGCAAAGAGGATAACTGAAACTGCTTCTCCAACGAAGGAAATGTTTGATCTTTTGGTAAGCCTATTAGATGAAGTGATTTCAAGTGATTTTAAAGCGAATTTCTCCGAGCATTCCTTTTATCTGGAACTATTGGATAACTTGTCATTACATTCACTTTTAATCCTAAAGGATAATATGAATTGGCCTACACAAATCGTTACGACAGGTGGGGGAGACATGTACAGGGTCATGCACAACAGAATGATTGGTATATAGATTTCATAGTTGATTATAGCAGAAAGCCTTCTTTTGAAAATTATACATCAACTTCATTGCATTTTGTTGAGCTGGTGATTCGAGAGTTACACACAAACGGACGGACTTATTTCAATTAATCAAAATGGTAGAAATCATGTTTTTTAACATTGCAAGGAGAGGGCTTGCTAAAGTATATTACAAAATAGTTTGTAGTCTTCATGTTCCTTTATTGAAATTATTGATTTATTCAATCAAGATAATTTTGTATTATTCAGATTCCATAGAAGACACACTTACCTGAGTGTGTTTGTTAAAAAAAAGTATGATAGCTTGCCATTCTTAAATCTAAGGCTTTTTTATATTACAAATTTTATTAGTGATTTCAGCAGATTTTTAAAGTGAAAATACTAAATCACGGGGGAGGCAACCTCAAAAGCACTAAAAGGAATGAAAATCCTCAGAAGGTTGTTCGGTCTTACGTAAAAAAGCGAGGCTTTCCCTCGCTTTAACATTGCATCGCTGGTTTTTGAAGATCTTTCTGTTGTTACTCTTTAGCTGACCAAGAGATACTCCTCCTATAAAGAAGACCTAATCTTTTAAATGTAATTAATTAGTAGTTTATGTTAGATGATAACGTCTCGAATACCAATAATACGTTTCGCATCAATATTTACGGATTCATTTAGATAAATCATCGGATTCCGAGGGTCTGCATAGTGGGAAATTACGAAAAGGAGTCTTTCAACAAGTTGATGTAAAAAGTAGGTGTGAATATTTGTATGATCCTCCAATGAAATCGTCGAAACATCGATTTCATTGATGAAGGCTTTGAATGTAATAACAGAAGGTCTCGAACGTTCAGCCCACGCATCAACAAGCTCATCACTGACTTTAGAAATAAACTCTGGACATTTAAGCATTTCTTCAATATTATTGTCTTCTTCGGCTTTTTCGTTGAACATGAAACCATTAATACGACGGTCACGATTCATACGATAATCCAAATAGGGTGAAGATTTCGGAACATCATTAACCAGAAGTTTAAGGTGTCCATTTTCGTTCACCAGAGGTGTAATTCCGAATTCAAGCATAAAAGATTTGAATGGGGTATCCAAGCGGAACAATTCTTTTAAACTTAGCATTCCGTATTGATAGAAAGACTCTCTATCGATGATAGGAGTAATATGGCTTATAAGGACTGCATCTATATAGATGTCTTCTGGAACCAAATTGAAATACTCCAGGATATCATCCACACTTAGATTCTCGTAGTAGTAGCCACCATCCTTCATCTTAACTCGATAACGCTGAGATTGGAGAAACTCTACAAATTCAGCATGTGATACGCCAAGAATGTTTTTTGCAGATTCAAATTGCGTGGTAAGAGATGTTCCGTCCAGTATATTTTCCATGATTTATGCTCCTTAGATTATGACGTATTAGAACGTGCCAACGTTAAGTAGTAGTCTCTCGAATTTCAATAATGCGATCAGCTCCGATGCTCACATTCTCTTTCAGGTATACCATTGGAATGTCCGCATCGTGATCTGTTACCGCAAAGAGTAGTCGTTCTATTGCTTCGCATAAGAGGTAGCATCGATTATGCTTTGGGTCGTCCGTGGAAAACGGATAAGACGATTCATCCAGTTCACTTAGCAACACCCTAAGACATATTACCGATGGTTTTGCCCGTCTCACCCATTCTTCAATAAGTATTTGTTTTCCGAGGATATCTCTGCTTATATCTGAGATAAATTCAGGGCATTTCACCATTTCGGATACATTTCGATCAGATTCAGGGCGGTCGCCAAATAAGAAGCCATTGATACAACGGTCACTTCTCATCCGCCTCTCGAGATGATTTGATGATCTTGGCTCACCATTCAGGAGAAGTTGAAGAGATCCACCTTCATGGACAACAGGTTCGATTCCATATTCAAGCATAAATGACTTAAAGGGTGTTTCGGTGAGAAACAGATCCTTGAGACTTAATATTCCATGTTGGTAGAAAGATTGGTCGTCGATGATTGCAGCTACATGGCTTACGGTAATTGCATCAAATTGGATGTCATCGGGAGTCTTTTGGAAATAATCGAAGATTACGTCAGGTGTTAAATTGTCGCAGTACGTTGTAATTTCTTCATGTCGCACTCGATAACGCTGAGATTGGATGAACGAAATAACCTCAGCAGTTGATACACCGAGGATATTGGCTACAGACTCATATAGACTTGAAATTGAAATTCCGTTCAATATTTTCTCCAAGTAAATACCTCCTCCTTATGATAAAGAAGGCTAATTTTTGAATGTAGTACTTCAAGGTAGAAGGGCAAGGAACTGAAATCTTGTTTGGTCAGAGAATCCGTATTTCGTGCTGTAATCACAACGATTTGATTTCTCTTGCTTCCTCTTTTAAACAAATAAGAGCAAGTGTTTTCTATTTATAACTTTTATTCACTTTGGGGCATGACGAGATCATTCCATTTAGTGAAATGAGGCGTTTAGGTCATCAAATTAAAAGGAATCATTTTCTGTGCCTTTTAATGAGTCTCATCCCGTTTAGGCGTTTTGTCTGTAATCAATATTTCATTTTAGATAGATTAATAAATTGATTCCTCATAACATTAATTATGAATCTTGCATACTGCTTAGGAATGATACTCGTCAGTTATCAGCAGGAAAACTTGCAAAATGAACAAATGTCTCACGAACAACAACAACTTTTTTTATAGTGCGCTTCATTGTCGCTAAAGACCTCTTCGCCTACTTTATTAGAGGGGAGCTCATTGTGAGGAGACGTTGTTACTTTATGAACTTGATCGACGCTGAACATCTATTGATTTGCTCTTCTAAGTTAAAGAGCTTGTCTACAAAAGGGCATGGAACATACGTGCGCTTAGAGAGATGAGAATGCCGAGCGTTAGTCAGGAATTGGTCCCCGATTTTCACTCGGCTCGCTAAAAGGTAATTTAGACTCTGATCTAAATTAGATTGCCGATTACATTTTTGAGAGATATGGGGTCTGGGTGATTCCTAACCTCTTTCGGTTATTCAAATTCATATTGTGTTTTGAAATCAAGTTTCAAGTCTTTGAGAACCTGTTCCGCAGATTGATAAATGTAATTCTGGTCAAGTTTCTCGATCAAGTTTATGCGAATGTCATCGTCATCAAAACCAAACACGGATATTACTTGGAAGCCAGAGGCTCCCGTACGTTTAGCTGTTTCGTAGTCGGGATGTATGGTAATTCGACAAATATCTGAGTCAAACTCATCCTCCTCCTCAAAGTCTCCATCGTCATCACCCAGTAAGAAAGAGTATTCATCTTCCTCTAATGATTCTGAAAATGATTTAAAATCTTTTTGAAGCACCCAATTACCAAACTGTGTAAGCACAATCTGAGTAGAGTCGGTTAGTATTTCCTCGATTAATTCTAAGAGGATCTCAGTATACAATGCGGAATTTTGTCTGGATTTTTTTAGAAAACGTAAATTGAGATGCCCGTGGTTGTTCGCAAGGTCGTATAGTCCCTCAATGTGCTTAACATGTTCCTCGTTATGTTCTCCTGCGGCTAACTTGTACAAATAAATTCTGTTTGAGATAGGAAACACATAGTTTTCTGGATGTTTCGGGTTGCTTCTCATAGCATTTAATATGTCCATGTTGTCAATCCGATTGTAATGCTTATACCGCTTCCTTTCCATATCTGTGGGATCACTATAATTTGAAATCCCGAATTCCTTAAATGATTCATGATGGCGGTAGGAAGCTTGAATATCTTCGGTAAGAAAATGAATCTGCATAGCACGCACATAGTTTTCACGATAAGTATAGAGATTCGAAAAATTGATGAAATCCTCGATAAGCGGTTTGAGATAGTAGCGGCTTATGTCTTCTAATTCATCAATATTGGAAACTATCATTGATGAGGTTTTTACAAGTTGATTCCATAGATTAATAATGTACGAGTAATACTTTTTTGTGAGCTTCGTTTCATCTTGAATAACCTCGGATATTTTTTTCGTTAAACCAGCATCTTTTATTCGATGAATTTCACGAATAAGTCTGTTTACTTTGTAATGCATTGATAATTCCCTCCACCCTTTCTGTTTTTGGTCAATATGTAGAAAATATTCAATAAAAGGGGCGATAGCGGTGTTACCATTTAACGCCAGAGTTTTCAGGTGAGAAAGTATTGTACTGTAATACGTTGGTGTTAGTGTTGTTTTTAAATTTTCGATATTGTTAATAGTTTGCCTGGTTACGCCTAATACATTAGCTAATTCTTGTTGCTCAATTTCAGCAACCATCCGAATTTTTTTTAAGTTTTGTTGAAAGATTAGAAGTTTAGTCATGTTTCACCCGTCCTTTCGATTTGATGATACCACTTCGTTTTACCTGCGTCAAACAATAATTTTACATATGTAAAAAACAATTTTCTGAAGCAGTGTTTTTATATTAGATAAAGGGTAGTTTATCGTGTTGCAAGGTGAATGTTAATAAATAGATTGAGGAAAGACAGTTACTTTTAGTCAGCGAAAACGAAGTAAAGAAAAAAGTAAAAACGTATAAGAAAGGTATCCGAGTATTCAAGAACCAAAGGAATTATGCTCTTGTTGACGATTGAATCACAATCAAGTACATTTTCTATTTTCAAAGATTCCTATACTTACCTTCAAAGGGCTCTGAAGAAAGAAAAGTCTCAAAATCGCTAAGATGCTGAAATCAAAACCACTTAGTAACTTCCTTTTAACTAACTAATAATTCCTGTCCAATTTTATTTTTACCGTCCCTACTAAAATTAACTGTCCCCAAACCACCAAAGGCTGGAACCTGGTTGCCGCTATTTCTCAACCATTGTTCCAGTCTTTTTCTCATTCCTGAAAGCATCCCAGCAGGGAATTCTCATCCAAATCCCGAATAGATAAACAAGCAGAAACCCAGGCTACTCAAGGCTTTTGGGGGATTGAAAGTAGTTAATTCAGGCATTTCCCAGGCTCTTACCCAGGCGTTTTAAATGCCGATCTTTGCTTTTCTCAGGCACTTCTCTATCCCTTCAAGGACATGAATTATTAGTCGTTTTCGTTCACAATTGAACCAGTTTCTTTCCAGTTTTCAGGGCTTTTCTCAGCGTTTTTGGGACACGAATTTTTATCTCGGAAATGGCGGTGAAGCCTTGTGGGGTAAGGGATTGGGGGATTTGGAGGTGGGGACAGTTATTTTTAGTTTTCTACAGATGGGCTAATCGATAAACGGACCATTACTTACACAACTATCTTTATGAACAAAAGAACATCATGATTAAAGTCGCTAATTAGCGGCTTTTTTTGTTATCGGTACCTTTCGGTAGTAAAGAGAGGAACCGAAGCTCAAGATGCATATATTACAAATTTCGGAAAGTAACGAGAGCTCATGACTCAGAAGGAGACACATTTGATATAACTTCTGAATTGATTATTTGTCTACAACTCGTTAACATAAGATGCAATGTCATGGACGAATAGGCATGAGTAACATAAGAGACGGGGATTCTAATGAATAATGCAAAAATTCTCATCATTGAAGACGAAGCACCCATTGCGGACTTGCTTTCATATGGGCTCTCCTTGGAAGGCTTTCAAACAAAAGTTGCAACAAATGGGGCAGCAGGCTTGAATGAAATACGTTTATTTCAACCTGATTTATTACTGCTGGATTGGATGCTGCCTGATCAGAGTGGGTTGGATATATGTAAAAAAGTAACCTCGGAATATAACATCCCTATCTTTATGATTACCGCGAAATCGGATATTACAGACAAAGTCCTGGGTCTTGAATTTGGGGCAGATGATTATATCACTAAGCCTTTTGACCTTCGAGAGGTGATCGCACGTATTCGTACCATCTTGCGCAGAGTTGAGCAAGCATCGATTGTCGATTCAAGTGAAGCCACAGCAACGATTCATATTCAGGATATTGAAATCTATACCGAAGAACGAGTCGTCAAACACAAAAATAATTCCATTGAGCTCACGCCTAAGGAGTTCGATTTGCTCATTACGCTGGCCCGGAACCCAGGAAGAACGTTTACACGATCCGAGTTGCTTGATTTGGTATGGGGATATCATTTTGCAGGAGATACTCGTACGGTTGACACTCATATCCAACGGCTTCGTAAAAAGCTAGATGCTGCAGATTATATTACCACCGTGTTCGGAATCGGATACAAGTTCAAAAAAACAGGTGGGTAGATACGATATGGTTAACAAAATAAGCACTAAATTTCTGCTTGGATTCCTGTTAATTTTCTCTTTATCATTTGTCGTATTGAATCAAACCGTTAAGGAGTTCACTCGAACAGGAAATCAAAACCTCATTACCAGCGAATTGGTTGGACTCAAAAACAACAGTAACGTGTATGTCCGTCAAGCGTTCCTCATCAACCATTTTTCAAATAATGAACTATATTTCGGAGAAATGGCGGAGGAACTAGGCAATACACTAAATCATTCTACAGGAAATAGTGTTGGCGTTTATACGGTTAATGGTGAATTGCTGTATGCTTCGGATCAATCCTTGTTCTCGGAGGCAAAGGAAAATGATATACAGGAGGCTATCGAAGGCAAGACAGCGTATAGCATCAATTACAATGACAATAAAACATCCGTTTTGTTCTCATACCCTGTTGTCATTGATGGTTCCAAGGTAGGTATTTTGCGCTTCTATAAAGATTTTACCTTGCTTTATCAGCAAAGTGGGAGAATATTGGAGATTATCCTTTACATCACTTTGGCAATCTTCTCTGTGGCTTTCTTGTTTTCCTATATTTTATCCAGACATGTTACTCTTCCTCTTGGAAAACTTGCAAGAGCCTCATCCGAGGTGAAGGATGGAAATCTGGACGTCCGTATCCATTTCAAGCGAAAAGATGAAATTGGCCGTTTGGCTGAAAACTTTAACGATATGATCAATCAAATTGGTCTTCAAATTCGCATTATCGAGAAGGATCGTGACCAACTTAGGGAATTACACAAGCAAGAGAAGCTTTTCTTCGACAATATCACGCATGAACTTAAAACCCCTTTAACCTCAATATTAGGATACGCCGAATTGATTAAGGCCAATGGAGAGCGGGATCGAGACTTTTTTGAGAAAGGAACGACCCACATTATCGAAGAGAGCAGGCGTTTGCATGCCATGGTAATTAAGCTGCTTGAAGTGTCACGTCAACATGTTCACGAGCTGGAGAGCGTTGAGGTTGGAGCTATTCTTCGGGATGTATGTGAATCAATGAGTATCCGTGCTCAACGATATAAAAAAAATATTGTGGTTAACATTGAAAGTGAATTATATCTACTAGCTCAAACCGATAGCATGCGTCAACTCTTTATTAATCTGCTGGATAATGCGATCAAATACAGTCTTGCTTTTGCTGAAATATCCGTAAGAGGAGTTCAAGAAGAAGGGAAGGTACGTATATACATTGGCAATCCGAGTGATCCAATCGACGCTGATGAACTTTCCAGACTGTTCCAACCATTTTACTTGGCGCACCCAAAAGATTCTGAAGCGGGTAGCGTTGGTCTTGGGCTAAGTATTGTGAAGTCCATAGTTGAAGAACTAAATGGCTCTATTTCTATTGTCAGTCAAAATAACTATACGGTCGTTACTGTAGAGTTCGACAGTTTGAAAAGCGACAGAGGTGAAGAACAGTTGTGATGAAGAACTATTTGCAGAGATTGCCTTGGACGCTTTTGTTCATGTTGTTTCTGCTGACGAGTTGTAGTGCAGGACAACAAAGTGAAACGATTATTATTTCTGGCAACGAAGCTGAAGATATTCAGCATCCAGGCTCAAGTCCAGTGCAGGTTCAAAAAATATATAGATTGCCAGATGAGTACACGGGACAATGGTTGGGGTGGTCCTCATCTCATTCGATCATTGGTCTATACAAGGCTGCCAGCATTCCTGAACGTTTGATATTAACACGTTTAGATCCACCATTTGAACAGAGCGACAATATCAAAGAATTGAGCACGAATAATGCTCAAACGATACTTTCCCCTGATGGTAAATATATTACTGAGATGTATAACACTAATTTAGACGTGAACATTAAGATACTTTCATTAGCTGATGGTCAAGAAACGACGGTTGACACAGTTAACACTAAAGACAAGTTCCTCCAAGATGTATCTTGGTCTAACAATGGTAAATATTTGAGCTATCTCGTGCTGGACTCTTCTGGTAGCGACAGAGCCAGTCTGCGGCTGTACAATATGGAGTCCCGAACGTTACAAGTTTATGAATTTCAGGATATTGATGAAGGAGGTACGCTCCTAGGCATGAATGTTTCGGAGGACGGCCGTAGTGTATTATTTGAATCCATGCATTCAGGCAAAACGAACGTTCTGCTTGGTAGAATAAATAACAAAACCATTGAGAAAAGATATGTGCGACAGATGGGCAGGGAACAAAATCCTGCTTGGATCAGCAATGATCAATTTGTTTTTCTTGGCACGGACGGTACGCTGTATGAGTACGATCAGCGGAATAGCGAATTATCCATCATTTTGGAGAGAGTCTCCATATTCGAAATCTCTCAAGACAAGAAATTCATTGCGTATTCATTGCGTGATGAAGATGTCGTATATGTAGGGAAAATGCAAGGGAAAAATATCTTGTTTAACGAACCTGTATACCATGGCATTGTACCAACAACCATGTATTGGAATACAGATAGTAGCCGTCTCTTAATTCAAAACGAAAAGAGTTATACGCATTCAGAACCTGGACAGGTTGACTTTGCAGCTGGACCTTCATTTATCATTGAATTCAAATAATGTCATTTCCTTAAACCCCGTTGTTACGGATTACCCGTAATGATGGGGTTTTCTATTGTCTTAGCACTTGTTTACAACTTGTTTACATCTTGATCAAACTTTGGCGACATCCAAACCACATGATTAAAGAGCACCAAGAGCCCATAAACAGACAAGGGATGAACACAATGAACGGGAAAAATAACCAAACCATTAAACGTTATATGCCTGGAATAGATGGCTTGAGAGCCATATCTGTTCTAGCCGTCATTGCTTATCACTTTGATTTCAAGTGGGCGCAGGGCGGGTTGCTGGGCGTAGGCATATTTTTCGTACTGTCCGGTTATCTGATTACGGATCAAATTCTTTTGGAGTGGAGAATGCACAGAAACATATTCCTCTGGAATTTCTGGGTAAGGAGACTCCGCAGATTGTTGCCTGCCATGATCGGCATGCTTATGTTTGTTGCAATGTGGCTCATCGTGACAGATCCCACCAGACTTCTTTCCTTGAGCGGAGACTTTATTTCATCTGTATTTTACGTGAATAACTGGTACCTCATATTTCACAACGTATCTTACTTTGATAGCTTCGGTCCACCTTCGCCAATTGGACATCTTTGGTCCCTTTCGATTGAAGAGCAGTTTTACTTGGTTTGGCCTGTTGTACTACTGCTGGCTATTAGGTTCGCTCCACGAAGAGGGAGGCTGATGGTGTTCATTGCTATGTTGGCCTCCATATCTGCAATAGCTATGGCTGTCATGTACGAGCCCGGAACTGATCCTAGCAGAGTCTACTACGGAACAGATACTCGGGCATTCGCTATCTTGATCGGAGCAGCCTTGGCGGTAGGTTGGCCAAGTTGGAAGTTAAACAGAAGAATTTCACCAATTGCTCGAACGCTTCTTGATTGTGTTGGTGGGCTGGGGTTGATTATCCTTCTGATTCTAATCTACCGAACGAATGAATACGATGAATCGCTTTACCGTTCCGGCTTTCTGTATTTATCTATCATTTCCGCTATAGTTATTGCCATTCTTGCGCAACCAGCCAGCCGATTAGCCAAATTGTTGGGATGCAAATCGCTAACCTGGATAGGTAAACGATCCTACAGTCTCTATATTTGGCACTATCCAGTGATTACTTTAATGCATCCGACAGGAAATGAGAGACTTAACTTTTTACAAATCATGATCCAGTTAATCATCACGTTCATCCTATCGATGCTTTCCTACACTTGGATTGAAGAACCGATCCGGAAAGTGGGAGTTAAAGCTCAGCTTCGCTTCATACGGAGTCATCACTGGTTCAAGCCTGCTATTATTTTGGCTTTTACACTTCTTGCCCTATTTCGAATCGAGTCTTGGATCACAAATGAGACCAAGGTCAGATCGGAGTCAGTGCAACCAGTCATCGTGCAAGAAGTCGCTTCAAACAACCAGCAGGAATCGAACACGGACAATACAGAAGAGATTCCCGCCCCTATGGTAAAAGGAGAAGGAATTACTGTCATCGGTGATTCTCTTGCTCTGAACGTTGCTTCCGTTCTGGAAGAAATACTACCCGGAATTGTCGTTGACGGAAAGGTTGGCAGACAAATGTCTCAAGCCAAAAGTGTTATTGAAGATTTACGTGAAAAAGACAAGCTAGGGGATCGGATCGTGATTGCACTAGGTACAAATGGTGCATTTAATCAATCCAGTTTGAGTTCTCTGCTAGATGCTTTACAAGGCGAGAAAAAAATTTATCTGGTTACGACCCGTGTTCCGAAAAACTGGCAAAATACCGTGAACGAAGCTCTTAAGGATGTCGCACGTGATTATCCGAACGTTAAAATTATCGATTGGTATGCTGCCAGCGATAACAAAAATGATTTGTTTTATCATGACGGTGTTCATCTAACGCCAGAGGGAGCTCGGTTCTATGCCTCTGTATTGGTTGAACATATCCAAGAAGATCAAGGATAAATGACTCCGTTTGTGATTTTAGAAAGGATGAAACCAGTATGAAGAAAAATAACGCACGAAAAGCTTGGATGGTATGGGGACTGGCTCTCTTGATTATGATTTTGGGTTATATGGGGTTTCGCTCTCTGTATACGACAAATGCTCAACAAGAAGAGTCAGATGCTCTGGCAATGGGGGCAACTAAATATATTTCAAATCAGACGCAGTCCGAACAGAGCAATAACGCAAGTTCGAATGATTCACAGAAGACGGATATCTTATCTACTGATGGAGAAGGGGTTACGATCATAGGAGACTCCGTAACTGTGGGCATTGAGCCTTATCTGAAAGAAAAGCTGCCTAAAATCAACGTTGACGGAAAAGTAGGAAGACAGATGTCTCAAGCTGAATCCACTGTGAGTGAATTGAAGGCTCAAGGGAAATTGGGCGACCGTATCATTATTGAGCTTGGGACGAATGGCCCGTTTAGCAAAAAACACCTTCAACATTTGTTGACGTCTCTATCTGATGCCAAACAGGTCATTGTGGTGACAACGAGAGTACCAAAAGGATGGCAAAATAGCGTCAATTCAACGATTAATGATGTGGCTCAAGAATTCGAAAATGCGCAAGTTGTGGACTGGTATGCTGCGAGCGAAGGAAAAGGAGATTATTTCTACAAAGATGGAGTCCATCTCAAACCCGACGGCGGCAGGTTTTATGCTGATCTACTCATACAAGCTTTAGAACATAAGTAGGATGGTTGCTGCTGATTGTCTAGGAGAGAGGAGTATCGAAATGTCTTTAAAAACAAAGAAAATCGCAATATGGACATCTGTAATGATTATTTTAATGATCATTGCTTTGGGACTTTATTATGTAGTTGCGATCTATAAAGGTTTGGATAGTTTCAGCAAGGAGCAGGAAGACTCGCCATTTTATGAGGTGAAAGCAAGCGAAGAGAATGTCATCGAACCTCCCAAATGGGAGGGGAAAGAGCCAGTGAATATTTTATTAATGGGCGTGGATGCTCGTGGTCTAAAAAAGGGCGAGATTCCAAGATCCGACAGTATGATGGTTGTTTCATTGGATCCCGTCCGCGAAAGCATTCATGTGTTATCCATTCTCCGCGACACCTACACCGATATTCCGGAGCACGGTAAAAACCGGATCAATACGGCGATTACACATGGCCCTAAAACAGCAATGAATACGGTAAGTGAATTACTTGGAATTCCCATTCAATTTTACGTGTATACCGACTTTCAAGGCTTCATTAAACTTGTGGATGCTGTAGGCGGAGTTGATTTTTATGTGGAAAAGGATATGAACTATGAGAGCAAAGCTGACAATCACGAGTATGACATTAATCTGAAAGAAGGTCAGCAGCATCTGGATGGCAAAACAGCATTGCAATATGTTCGTTTTCGTCATGATGCGATGTCCGATTACTCACGAACCAAACGGCAACGGGAATTGATGAATGCGATTGTAGAACAAATGAAAAACACAACTTCTCTTGTGAAGCTGCCTGCCATACTTGAGGAGGTAAGTCCGTATATTGATACGAACTTGTCCGTAAATGATATGTGGAAACTGGCATCGGTAGGATACCAGAGTAAGATCGAGTCAAACGAGCAAATTCCTCCAATGAAACTACTCAAGGAAACCTATGTGGGGAGGGCAGCGGTACTGGCTGTAACGAACAACCTTCATCTAAAAGAATATGTTCGGGACCTGTTGGAGTCTAACCCTGCAGATACAGTTGAAACTGAGCAAAAAGCAGTAACTAATGAGGAAATACACCAAGATAAGTAACCTAGGAGGAACAACATGTTTAAGAAAATAACAAAAAAGCGTGCATGGGCCGTCTTTGCCGCTCTTACAATTTTAATGAGTACTACTACTCATGGCATTGCTTTTGCAGCATCTGATTTGAATACGAAACAACTCACAGGTGAACCCAAGGCGGAAAAGGCATCGCAGCAGCATGCGGAAGTTCAGCCATTAGTGATGAACCATAATATCGCATCGATGACGGAGAAAAGAACCATTCAAGTCAAGTTTACCCTCCCCGAAGGCGTGGATGCGAAAAAAATAGAATGGACGTACGGTGGAAAACCATTATCCGAATGGAAGACGTTTGAGGAACAAGATTATACAGGCCCATCATTTATACGCGTTTCACATGAGAAAGTAAGTGGTCGTCAGTTTACAGCAGATGTTACCTTCGACCTGGTCTATGGCACGAGCAATCTGGCGGAACCCCAATTGCAACGTCCGCTCTTTGCTTCGCTAATGGGCACATATGAACTGACCCTCAAAGCAGATGGAAAAGCGATCGCACAGGCACCCGTGAAACTGACACCATATGCCAGTTACCTGACCTATGATGAATTGAAGCCAGCGATCGACGAAGTTACATCACAAGCAGCTCAAAAAAATGACAGATACATTCAAACGACCTCCATTGGAAAATCGGTTGAAGGAAGGGATATATATCTAACCATCGTTGCCAAAGACAAAAATACGATCGACAAATACGAAAATGTAACCCATCCGGCCATGTTGAATGATCCCAAGCGATTACAGGCAGATATCAAATCAGGTGCATTCGGTGACTATGCTGTCCCCATCTGGGTCAACAATATTCATCCCAATGAATCTCCTGGCGTGGATGCCATTTTCAACTATTTCAAGTCAACTTCATTAGATGAAAAAGTAACATTTCGAACCACTTCAACGGATGGTAAACCTGACAAATTAAGTTTCAATGTAGACGATGCTTTAAATAATGTATTTTTCATCTTTGTTTATACGAATAATCCAGATGGTCGTGTCCATCAAACACGAGGGAACGCCAATGATTTTGACTTGAATCGAGACAACTCCTACCAGACACAGCCGGAGACGCGGAGTGTTACGGAACAAATAGCAAAATGGTCTCCTCTTTCATTTCTGGATTTGCACGGATACGATCGCAACTTTCTAATTGAGCCAGCTACACCACCTCATGATCCGAACATGGAATATGATCTTCTGATTGACAACATGTTGGAACAGGCAAAGGCCATGGGGGAAGCAGGTATCGCTAATACGAAGTATGATCATTATCACATCCCTTACGAAGAAAATCGCAAAACTGCGGAGGATCCAACCTATGTATCTAAAGGTACCTCTTCAGGATGGGATGATGCATCTCCCGCTTATACAGCCGTATTTGCCATGCATCAAGGAGCGTTGGGACATACACTGGAAACGCCAGAGTTTAATGAAGAATCGACGAAAGCACTGTATTATAGTACAGCAGCTGCCACAGCATATGTGATGGATAATAAAGAAAAACTATTTCTAAACCAGCTCCAGATCTATGAGCGCGGCATTGATAACATCGACGATCACGCCGTAGATCCATATCTGATTAATGCCAAACATGAAGAAATTGGCCGCCCACGTGAAGGGAACTCTAATTTTTTCCCGGAATATTACGTGCTGCCAGTGGATGAAAGTGTGCAAAAGAATGCTCTTGAGACGTATCACATGATCGAGTATTTTCTTCGGAACGGGGTGAAGGTGGAACGTTCCACTGAAGCTATAACCGTTGATGGTGTGACATATCCTCAAGGATCATTCGTCGTGAACATGCATCAAGCTCTGCGTGGTATGGCTAACCTGGTTTTGTATGACGGAATTGACGTATCCGATTATGAGTTCGTTGCCGGAGAGATTGTGCAGAACTTCCCGAATCTTCGGGGATTTGATCGCTATGTAATTAGAGAGCCACACGTATTTGCTAACAAGACGATACCTGTGACATCCGTATCGGTACCGGCAACGTCCATGCCTGCAAACACGGCTTATGTTCTCATTCGAAACAGCAATAACGATGCGATCAGGGCTGTCAATGAACTGCTCACAGCTGGAAAAGGCGTGACCATGTTAACATCAAGTGGCACAGGGAATCAAGCTGGTGATTTCGTTGTTTCAACCCCTGACTTGAGTCCGTTTGCTTCCAAATACTTCCTGAATGTAAAAGCGTTCGGTGACAGTAAGCCTAACGGGAAAGAACTTCAGAGCTTAACGGTTTCCGCGTTAGGGGAGTCGGCGTTTGTACTGAAGGATCTGGGCTTTAAGGTAAGCCAAGACCAAGACAAGGCCGATATTCTAGTCAATACCTTCGAGTCTTCTGCACTTGTGGAGAAGGGGAAGCCGTATATTGCCTACGGAAACATGGGAATGACCAATGTGAAAGACCTGATTCCTGACTTTACATTTGCCGGCCCTCAGTGGGAGCGCTACGAAGGGGTGTTTTTGGCTGATGTTAACCAAGATGAAATGATCACTGCCGCTTATGATAAAGAGGAATATTTCTATACGGTATCCGGTTCTTATATTAAGACTGTACCGAAAAAAGCAACAATCCTTGCTAAAATAAGTAAAAAAGATGATTTTTATAAAGCAGGTTGGTGGCCTGGACATGCTTCAGCTAAGGGTCAGATTATGGCCTTCACCTATGAAGCGAATCATAAAAATATAACTGTTTTCTCTAATGAATTGACGAATGTTGGCCATCCACAGCATCAGTACCGTTTACTGGCCAATTCTATATTCAGTGCTGTACACGAGACACCCCAATCATCTGGATCAGATGATAAATTCAGCGATTTGAATAGCGTTGAACCGTGGGCTGGTCATGAAATTCGTGAATTGGTAGACGCAGGTGTGCTGCAAGGAACCGGGAAAAACCGATTCGATCCACTGAAACCAGTTACTCGAGCGGAATTCGTGGCAATGATTGTAAGAGCTTTTGATATACCAGAGTCCACAGGAAAAGTAACATTCAAAGATGTTTCACCGTCAAGCTGGTATCATACGTATGTCACAACAGCAGTAGAATCAAAGGTGGCTGAAGGTGTCGGAGGGGATCGTTTTGAGCCAGGATTGTCCATTACAAGAGAAGAAATGTCTCAAATCGTGTCTAACACGCTCAAACTAAAGCAAGAGATCCCGACCAGCAATGCTACTGAAGTGCTGGAACAATTCACTGACAAAGACCTGATCGCACCCTATGCCAGAGATTCCGTTGCCTTTCTCACTGAGTCTCAACTCATTCAAGGTGTATCCGCGTCAACCTATGGTCCCAAACAGCTTGCCAATCGTGCACAGGCAGCAGTAATGATCAGTCGGATGAAGCATTTTATAAACCATGACCTATAATGACATCAGTAATGAACATGAAAAATGATAAGTAAACGGGACGAAGCTGGGAATATCCAGCTTCGTCCCGTTTGTGTTATGTATCATGGCTTATTTCAGCCTGATCGCTACTTTCGCATCCAGACGGGGGTGTGTCTTCAAAGCGAGTCCAAGACCTGTTGCCATCTGAATGAAAACCACAAGGAGGACCTCGCGCGTTGAACGATCGAATCATGACGGTTATGCGTCGTTCATCAGCATGGATGAGGCGTAAAAGGAGGGCAAAGCAAGCAAGCGGTCGGACGTTCTAGCGGTGGACTAAGCAACAAAAATCATGCCCTAGGGAAACTCGCGCTAAGCCATTCTTCATCAACAAAACAGGCGACCAATCCCGGGTATACCGAGGATTAGTCGCCTGCTGAACTTTGTATACACTGATGAAGCAAAGTTATTCTAAGAAACGTTGGTTTTGGGAGGAGAAGCACTAAATAGTCTGTCAAAATATCGCATTAATGACTCAAGTGGACCCGTACCGAGACGAGAGATCAACCAGCCTAGAATCAACGTTACGATGAGGACTAGTAGATCCCCAAACGGCATCTCGCCATAACTATAATTGATTCCTGATAGAGAGAGTATCCATACAAATACGAACTGGATCGCATACATCGTTAACGCGACACGGCCAACCGCAGCAAATGGTCGTAAAAGAACATTTAATTTCTGGGGTATAAGGAAAGCAAACCCTAGCACCAGTAGAGCCACCCCAAGTCCTGCCATGGTTTGGAAAGTCGATGCACTATGCGGGGTTGTCCACAAAAGCATATGCCACATTGGTGATTCTACGTTTAAAGGCCAGATTGCATATTGGTCGGGTTGAGCCGCAACCCCTTGGACGCTCACTAGCCATGTTTCAAATGAGCGACCAAGTTCAGGTAGGACTTTCGAAGCCAGAGATTTAATGATAACTACCATAACCAAGCCGCCAAAAGCCAATGAGAGAGAAACACGCTTACGGGTTAAATCTAAACGGCCAATCGTCATCCCTGCAACAAAAGCAGGGGCAAGAGCAATGGAGGACATAGGACCGCCAGCAATGTCTGCAAGCAGGAATGATCCCAAGAACGCGCTTTGTCCGAGTATCATCAGAGGCGGAGCTAGCAGAGTCAAACTGACCGCTGTTGTTGCCAATGTTCGGGTGGAGCGGCCAACCAAAATTAATCCCAACACAAACATGGCTGCATAGGCGGGTAAAATGATACCGTAAGGAGTATTGAGCATAATCAACAGGTATCCGATCACATCAACAAAAACAGCCCGAGCAAGCATTTTGGCTCGAAATGAGCTATCATCCGTACCACGCTCTTTCATGCGCTGTGCCATGATTGAGTAGGAAATTCCCCCACATAGAACAAACAATAATGTTGTATTGCCTGATACGATGTTACCATTCCATTGTTTCTCCGCAAAGTGCTGTATAAACATGCCGATTACAGCTAAACCTCTTACGGCATCAAGCGCCATAAGACGCCCTGATCCACGGGAGTTGCCCTTCTTGATCTGCGTATCCTTGTTTTTTTTCTGAGAACGGGATTGGATCTCATCTACCTTATCCTCGTTTTCATGGCCGGATTCGTCCGGCGACTGAAATTTTAATGACAATTCGTATTCCTCCTTGTTTCTTTATATGTACGTTCGTACTTGTTACAGCTGTACTAATCCACTATATGTGGCACATGTCGCCAAAGTTTGATCGACTTGTAAACAAAATGTCACAGAGAAGAATTTCAACGTGATGAGAAGAAGAATCCAAAGTTAAAATAATTCTTTACTGTTCGTTCTAGAAATGGTATGCTAACAGCAAGTTAGATCTAACTGTTTTTTTTACACAATGAAGAACGATCGTTCTCAAAACAAAAATCATACTAATCTAAAGAATATGAGGGAGAGAATAAGATGAAATACACCGTAATTACAGGAGCAAGTTCAGGAATTGGATATGAAACGGCATTGGCATTTGCAGCACGTGGCAAAAACTTGATTTTGGTAGCTAGAAGATTGGAAAAGCTGGAAGAGCTTAAATCCACCATTCAGGGTATCGACCCTAAAGTAAATGTTGTCGTTCATACAAGCGACCTGTCTGTTACCGCAGAGGCGTACGAACTGTATAACGATTTGAAGGAATATCAGATTGAGACTTGGATCAATAATGCCGGGCTTGGAGAAGGCTCATTCATTGCTGAACAGAATTTGGATAAAGTGGAGACCATGCTGCGTGTTAACATCGAATCTTTGACCATTCTATCTACACTGTATGTGCGAGATTACGCGAATGTCGAAGGTACTCAGTTGATTAACGTCTCCTCCGCGCTCGGATATGCCATTGCTGTAGGCAGTGTTACTTATTCTGCATCGAAATACTACGTGAGTGCCTTCACAGAAGGTCTTGCCAAAGAACTGGAACTGAAAGGTGCAAAACTGAAAGCGAAGGTGCTTGCACCAGCGATCACGGAAACAGAATTTGTACAAAAATCAATAAACGCTGAAGCTTTTGATTACAAAGCAAATATGCCCAAATATCATACAGCTAAACAAATGGCGGGCTTCATGATCGATCTGTATGATCACAATGAAGTGGTCGTAGGAATTGTAGACCAGAACTATGAGTTCCAACTGACTGCTCCCATGTACCCGATTATTTCAGAACTAAGTTAATTCAGCAGCATCCACGAATAAAGCTTTCTACAAAATCTTAAATAAGAAGAGGAGTGTATTCAATTGGAAAAGATATGGAGTAAAACGAAGATTGGCAATATGGAACTGCCCCATCGACTAGCGATGGCACCCATGACACGTAGTCGGGCGCAAGAAGATGGTACACCTGGAGAGTTGGCGGCACTTTATTATGCTCAGCGTGCAACCATGGGACTACTGATTACGGAAGGTACACAACCATCTGATGATGGACAGGGTTACTTGTGGTCACCTGGTATCTATACCGACAAGCATATTGATGGATGGAAAAAGGTAACGGATGCGGTGCATGAAGCTGGCGGATATGTATATATCCAATTAATGCATGCTGGTCGCATGTCACATCCGGACAATACCCCGCATCATCGTCAACCGGTTGCTCCATCTGCAATTGCACCGGATGTAGAAATGTTCACGGCCACAGGGATGCAGGCCATCCCCGTACCAAGAGAGTTGAGTAAAGAGGATATTCAGACTACCATTGACGATTTCCGAAAAGCGGCTGCCGCGGCAATTAAAGCGGGTGCGGACGGCGTTGAAATTCATGGAGCTAATGGTTACTTGATCAATCAATTTTTAGGAGAAAATTCGAATACGCGCACAGATGAGTACGGCGGATCTATAGAGAATCGTGCTCGCTTCGCAATTGAAGTAACGAAAGCCATCGTGGAGGAAATAGGCGCAGAACGAACAGGATTCCGTATTTCACCAGGGACACCGCTGGGTGGAATTCAAGATGGCGAACAAGGTCCTGAACTCTATCGCTACCTTGTAAAAGAATTGGCTCAATTGGATTTGGTTTACCTTCATGTTATGCATCTTGGAAATGAGAACCTACTCCAAGACATTCGTTCAATTTGGCAAAATCCATTGTTAGTCAATCGGGCTGGAAGAACTTTGGAGGATCTCAGTGTAGATCTGGATCGAGGTCTCGCTGATCTGGTACCGGTTGGTGTATGGTCTTTAGCCAATCCAGATTTGGTGGAACGACTTCAACAAGGTGCGTCACTGAATGAAGCAGACCCGACAACATTCTTTGGAATGGGAAGTAAAGGCTACACGGACTATCCTACGTTGGAAGAATTAAAGTCGCAAGAGGGGCTACACTAGCACAAAGCATGTAAGGTGGCGTACAACTGAACATTGTGCGCCATGTTCTTAGTCTATAAGCAAAGGAAGAGGATAAATGATGAGAGCAGTCCAAATACGGAAATACTCCAAAAAAATCCAAGTGGAAATCAATGATATTGAGACACCTCAGATTCAGAGCCATGAGGTCCTCATTAGAGTAAAAGCTGCGGGTGTAAATCCACTGGATATCTTAAATATGAATGGCAGTGTTCGGATGATTGCTGACTATACGTTACCTTTAACTTTAGGTAATGAACTATCTGGTGTCATTGAAGCTGTCGGTGAAGATGTTTTGAAATTTAAAGTGGGTGATAAGGTGTATACCAGGTTGCCACTGAATAAAATTGGTGCTTTTGCTGAATATGCGGCTGTACATGAGGATGCTTTATCCATCATGCCTGAAGATCTTTCTTTTATCGAAGCTGCTGCAGTACCCCTTACTGCCTTGACTGCGTATCAAGCATTGCATGATGTACTCCGAGCTGAACCGAATAAAAAGCTGTTTATACCTGGAGGAACCGGTGGATTCGGTGCGATGGCTATCCCGATTGCCAAGTCCATGGGGCTAACGGTGATTACAAGTGGCAGCGAAAGAGGCAGATCACGTACATTGTCGATCGGAGCAGATCAATTTATTAATTATAAAAAAGAGAATTATGCTGATATCCTGTCCGATATCGATTATGTGATCGACACCTTGGGTGCAGAGGAAATCAAAGCTGAACTGAGCATTTTGAAACCACAGGGAAAATTAGTTTCTTTGAAAGCGGGGCCCAATTATCGTTTTGCAGCGGACAGCCATTTTCCGATGTGGAAAAAAGCATTGTTTGGTCTCGTAGGTGCACGCCTGGATTCTTTAGCGCGTAAAAATCAAAATGAATATCGTTTTGTATTCGTACACTCCAGTGGGCGTCAATTACAAGAAATCACAGCCCTTGTAGAAAAAGAAGGAATCAAACCCTCGATCGATTCAACGTATACGTTTGATGAAATTGAAAAAGCATTGATTAAAGTGTCCACGGGTCACTCCCAGGGGAAAGTCATTCTTACCTTTTAATGCCAAACGAGAGCATGTTATTTCAATGTTCTTTTTCTGAACAGGAGGGAAGCTAATGGCGAGAAGCAAAGAGTTTGAAGAGTCTGTTGTACTGGATAAGGCGATGAGACTTTTTTGGGAACAAGGCTATGAGAAGACGTCTATGACGGATCTGGTCAATCATATGGGAATTCATCGTAAAAGCTTGTATGACACATTTGGCGACAAACATACCTTGTTTCTAAAGTCAGTAGATCTGTATGATCACAAAATCAGCTCCGCCCTTGCAGCAGGCGTAGAGCGTTCCAAAACGGCAACTGAAGCACTTCAGTTTATATTTTCTTCTTTAATTCATGGAGAGGAATCTCCAGCATCAGGCTGCTTCATTGTCAATTCGACGGTAGAATTGGCGGCACGGGATGACGACATGAACAACCGATCGAAGGAGATGTTTGCAAATACCGAGAAACTAATCAAGGACATTATGGTGTGGGGACAGCGAGAAAATGAATTCACTACGGAGTACAACGCCGAGGTATTGGCGGAATATCTGCATAATGTTGGCGTTGGGTTAAGGGTAATGACCAAGACTTCGATGACCAAGGAAAAACTGCTTCGTATAGCGACACTATCCATGGATCTCATACGGAAGTAGTCTATTTTTTCACCATTATAGAATGTTCATTCTAATATTGATGTTCCAGATGAAGCATATTTTTTTGCAAAGAGAGGCAGGCAAAAACATGAGAAAGACAGTACTTATCACAGGCGTATCGGGTGGGATCGGTAAAGAGTTAGCCGATCGGTTTGCCAAAGGTGGACATCATATTGTGCTGGTAGCACGAAGCGAGGGTAAGATACAGGATCTAGCTCAGGAGTATCAGAAAAAGTATGGTATTCAGACGACGGTTATTGCCAAAGATGTGGCGGCACCTGGGGTACCACAGGAGATTTATAATGAGCTGAAGGAAAAGGGCATTGTTGTTGACTATCTTGTCAATAATGCAGGCTTCGGTCTGTTCGGGACGTTTATGGAAACGGATCTGGAACAAGAAGTCAATATGATTGACGTAAATATAACGGCTTTAACCGTCATGACAAAACTATTCTTGCCGGGGATGATCCAACGTGGGCACGGCGGCGTGATGAATGTGGCTTCATTGGTAGGATTTTTCCCTGGACCGATGATGTCGGTATATTATGCAACAAAGGCATACGTACTATCGTTTACCGAGGCTTTGGAGAATGAAGTAAGCGGAACTGGTGTTACGGTGACAGCACTGTGTCCAGGCCTGACATCCACCGGGTTTGTTGATCGGTCGGGTATGGGGGTCTCGAAGATGTTGCAGGGCCCAATTATGGAAGCTGGACAGGTGGCGGAAGAAGGATATCAAGGCTTCTTGCGTGGCAAGACGTTAATTATGCCTGGAGCTCGAAATCGATTCATTGCATTTATGCCGCGCTTGTTACCACGTAAGATGATGACTCGCATGATTAGATCCTCCCAAGACAAGACAGGACATTAAATATTAAAAAAAGGAGCTGGTCGAAATGATTTTTTATGATTCCCCTCAAGCAACCGTTACATGGAATGAGGAAAACAAGGTAGTTGTTTTGCAATGGAAGAGCTTTGCGAAAGGTGAACAATATCGTATACCGCTAAATAAAGTGTTGGAGTTAGCGGTGCAAAAACGCACAAATAAGGCGTTATACGATAGCCGTCACTTGGCCGTTATTTCGCCAGATGACCAAGAATGGGTTGCACAAGAGTGGTATCTGAGATCAATGGAGGCCGGAATTACGCATTCAGCACTGATTGTTCCCCATAAAGCGATAGCTAAATCAAGTGCAAACCGAATGCTCTCAGGAATGGATATATCCAATCCAACTCAAGAATTCCATGACATAGATGAGGCATTTCATTGGCTGGCAACCGTAAAATGAGAATGTAACAAAACAGGATATGCATAAATCAATTGAGTGCTGTAGTAATAATGCAATCAGCTTTCCCCCAATTCTCTCGTTTCACCGTGTCCTTCCTCTTCCTTCTTACGACAAATATACACAAATACAGGAGGGAAGCTGAAGGGCTCAAATTGGATTTTTTCAATCTCGAATAGTTCAGCTAATCGTTTCTTCATATGAAGGGAGTACTGGTATAAAACTAACGTGCCACCAGGTCGGAGCGCTGTATGGATCTGTGACAGGATGTTTTGTCTCATTTCTCTGGAAAAATTAAAAAAGGGCAGTCCGCAAATGATGCTATCCAACTGATGCACATGTTCTTGGTTGATCCTTTTCAATAGATAGGATGCATTCGAATGGAACATGAATTCAGGATATGTTTTCTTCAGATTACTTCTCATTTTGGGGTCTCTTTCAAATAGAAACACGGTTGCAGATTTCGGTAATTGTGCTCTTATGAGCCGGGTGATGGCACCTGTTCCTGGTCCCAGCTCTGCAATGGTTTTGATCTCATCCCATCGTACAGACTGGACAATTTTCTTGGCCAAAGATTTGGAGCTGGGGAGGACACTGCCTACGCGTTTGGGATTCTTTAGAAATCCTTGCAGAAAGAGAAGTGGTTCGGATGTTTTCATGTGGTGTCCTCCGTTATCAATGCTATTGATGTTTCACTGGATGTTAGAAGGCAAGCTTAGTTGGAATATAAATACGTTACGCGTATGTTTTAGTGTTAAAAACCCCTGATGTAACTCCGCAATATTCCTCGCAATAGAAAGACCTAGACCAGATCCTGACTGAATGCCTTCGCTATTTCTCGAATAATCCACCTTATAAAAGCGATCAAACAGTCTGTTTTTTTGTTCTATCGTTAGTGGCATGCCTTTATTCTCTACATCAATGGTAACGTGATTATGCTGCACACTCATTCGAACATGAATCGTGCCCGGTTTAAAGGAATACTTCAGTGCATTCATGAGAAGATTGTCGATGGCTCGTGCAATCTTATCGCTATCCAGGGAAACCATGATTGGAGCATCACCGAGTTTTTTTTCAATACGAATCCCATGCTCCTGAGCTAAAGGTTCGAATTCAAACAACAATTGTTCTAATAGCTGACAGAGGTCAACAGTTTTCAAATCCAGTTGGGTGTTCACTGCGTTAAGACGCGTATATTCAAATAAATCATCGAGTAACTTCTTCAAATGGGTTGCTTTGTTATAGGTGTTTTGGATGAAACGGTTATACTCTGCTTTGTCTTGAAATGATTCTGATTTGAGAAGCTCAATATAGCCAATTATGCTGGTAAGCGGTGTACGCAGGTCATGTGAGATGCCAGTGATCATGTCCATCTTGGATTGCTCCAATTCACGTTCTTTAGCAATCTGTTGCTTTAACTGTTCTGTCATGTGATTGATATTGGAAGCGACTCTTCCAAGTTCATCTTGTCGATTAACGGGCACCCGGTAATTCAGATTTCCTTCGGATATGATTTGAAGCCCTTGCTCTAATGTAATGAGATCTCTCACAATTTTTCGTGTGGAAAACAAAAAAATTAATGTGAAAATTACGATGAAGATTGGTGTTAGAACGTAAGGAAAGATGTAGAGAAGCGAAGGCCAATTAAATCTTTCACTAATTTTTGCGGCACCTATGATTAACATATTATTTACACCCACAGAGCCAACAAACGAAATCAATAAACTGATCAACATTCGATATAGGATGTTAATCTGTATCTTTTTTTTAAACTGTGGTAATCGTTTAATCAATTTTATAACCCACTCCCCATACCGTTTTAATATACTGAGGTTCTCTCGGATTCAATTCCAGCTTTTCTCGCAGATTGCGAATATGGACCATCACCGTATTATCGGAATATCCATAAGGTTCTTTCCACACGGTCTCATAAATCTTCTCGGAGCTAAATACTTGTCCGGAATGGCTTGCAAGTAACACCAAAATGGAAAATTCCAGGGGAGTTAGTGGAATGTCTTTTTCTTTTAGCTTCACGGAATGTTTACTTGTATCAATGACAAGGTCCTTAATCAAAATAAGTGAATTGGATTCTGGTTTACCGATCAGTGTTTGACGTCTTAGCTGAGCCTTAACGCGGGCAAGTAACTCTAATGGATTAAACGGTTTGACCATGTAATCGTCAGCCCCGGTAGTCAGGCCTGTAATTTTATCAATGTCCTCTTCCTTGGCGGATAGCATAATAATGGGAATGGTGGATACTTCTCTTATTTTGAAGCAGGCTTTGATTCCATCCATAATGGGCATCATAACATCCAGAATAACGAGCTGGACCGATGTTGTTTTGATCATATTTAGCGCTTCTTCCCCATTGGCTGCTTCAATGACATGATATCCTTCGTTACGTAAATAGACATGAATGACATCACGGATATCGGGTTCATCATCAACAACGAGAATGGTACTCATGATTCAACACTCCTTAAAAATTAAGATAACATCAGTGTAAACGATAGCCCGGAATGTTTAAATTGTTTCCTTTTTGCGACAGACATAAACGAACGCAGGTGGGATATTCAAAGGCACTAATTCTATTTTTTCGATGATAAAGTGCTCGGATAATGTTTTTTTCATTTGAAGAGAATATTGAAAGGCGATAAATAACCCTCCAGGCTTGAGTGCCTTATGGATCTGGTCTACCAACGTATTTCTTAATTCAGCCTCAAAGTTGAAGAACGGCAATCCGCTAAAAATGTAATCCAGTTGCTGAACTCCCTCTTGCTTCATGGATTCCACTAACCGAGAGGCATCCGGGTAACAGGAGAATTGAGGGTATGTGGTCTGCAGATTATTTCTCATCGTTTCGTTCATCTCAAACAATAACACTTTAGTTGAATCCTGTACCTGTTGATGAATATAACGAGTGATGGCACCTGTACCCGAGCCGAGTTCGGCGACTGCTTTGGCCTCCAGCCAAGAAGCTTGATTCACCATGTTGTTGGCCAGAAACCGGGAACTGGGTATGATACTGCCAACATGTTTGGGGCTTTGAAGAAAGCTTTTCAGAAATAAGATAGGTTCATTGGAATTCATTGAGATTCCTCCATGTAAGTAATGATATGTGATTCAATCCGGTCAAAAATGGAATAATTGAAGCGTAGATAGAATGGGACCACCGAAATAAATTCCTGCTGTAAAATAGGTGATGGTCCAGAGCAAAGCACTGGAATATGAAATGAGAGCAAATTTCCGATAATGAACGCCGCTCAGCCCAATCACCACAGGGAGGACGTATCGCACAAGCGGGATAAACAAACCGATGCACATTGCCCAATTGCCGTACTGGTTCAGAATTCGTTCAGCCTTGACGAAGTGTTTATGATGTTGAAATCTGTGTTTTATCTTGGGTCCGAACATCTTTCCTGCAAAATAAGCAAAGGTAATGGCCGTTAAAAGTCCTGCCAGAATGCAAAAGTATGTGATCCATGAATTGATAACTCCTGTGTGGCTCAGAATGGCACCGCTGATAATCGTGATCTCATTTGGAATTGGTATCCCGAAAGGCCCTAATGAGAAGGCAAAATAAAAAATCAGATATCCATACTGATGAAGTAGCTCTAAGATCGTATTACTGATCATTGTTTTGCCTCCTCTCTTGTTGATATAGAAATCATAATGAAAAAAACTAAGGAATTAATGAGCATATTTCTGAAGAAAATCTAAAGAATACATAAGCAAAGCCACACAACTATGTTCAAGAGAAAAAAGCCTTGCCAACTTACTGGCAAGACTTGAACAGGTAGAACTATTCAGGAACGGTGATCAAGTGGCACAGTCACAACAATAATGTTGTTCGCGTGATTCAAAGTTAACGTGCCACCCTGAAGCTTAATCATATTTCTGGCGATATGAAGGCCCATTGCAGTTCTGGCATAGACCTCTGGTGCAGAACGGGATGAGCTATGCTGTTGTGTGTGATCCATAGGTATGCCGTATGCATCAGAATGAGAGGAGAAATTACCTTCTATCCCAATAACGAGCTGTCTGTGATCAGCTTTGAAGATCAGGCGAATGGTACCTGGCTGAGTGGAGTGTTTGAGCACATGGAATAGTAGATTATGGAGTGCCATTTCTATTTTTACAACATCGATATGAGCCATAATCGGAGAAGAAGGCAACTCTTTTTCCACCATAAAGTCATGATCTTTCGCTGTCGATTCAAAGTCAGAAATGGTTCGCTGCATAAGCTGAACGACGTCCGTTTTTTCTAAATTCAACTGGGTATCATGGGAAGAGAGTCGGGCATGCTGGATTAGATCATTCATTAGCTTTCGAAATTGAAAGGCATCTGTATATGTTTCTTGTACAATCCGGTTATATTCTTCCTGGTTCGGAACGGATTTGGTTTTTAACAACTCCACATTTCGAATGATCCCTTCCAGGGGTGCGTAAAGTTCATTTGATATGCCTTCAATCCATTCTCTCTTGGCGGTCTCGCTCTCATGTTCCTCGATCATCTGTTCTTGCAATTGCTCCACGATGGAATGAAGTTGAGACGAAATTTTTCTTAATTCAACTAGTTGCAGTGGAGGTACTCGATAGCTCAAGTCTCCTTCAGATATGATGCTTATCGCGTGGTCCAAAGTGGCAATTTCCCTAACGATGCGATGAGTCGGAATGAAAAAAGATATCACAAAAAACGTAGTAAATAGGATAAGAACAAGGTATGCCAGGTGCAATTGCAATAGATGCAGCTTGGCTAGATGATGAACTGCGGCAAGCGGAAGCATGCATATGAAGGTCATGAGCAAGGCTAGCAAAAAACTCAAACCAGAACTGATAAGGATATGGAAACGAATACTATATTTGCGATAAAACCAGGGGGAGTCTGTCAATGTTCATCTCACTCCAATCGAGCCGATTCAACACGGGATGAGAGAGCATGGAGGGCTGTTCCAGCCAAGCGGAAACAAAGCTCTCCCACCAGGATGCCGCCTGCAATATCTACGACGACATGTTGTTTCACCAATACGGTAGACATCATAATAAGAACGGAGAGGGTGGAAGTCATCGCCCATACCGCTCGTCCAAACACATTCGTTCCTCTAAGGATCAGATAACTGGTTAGCACATGAATGCTCGGAAAACAGTTGTAGGGTTGATCGTTACGGTAGATGTAATCAACCATCGTGAAGAGAAAGCCTTTATCACCCTGAATGTTCGGGCGCTCAATCGCTGTCTGGAACAGAGCGAAGAAGATGTATGAGATCACCAGACCGCTGCAAAGTGCAATGAGCGTTTGAAAATAGGTTCGTTTGTCCTTAAAAGCAAGTGCTATTAATGCACCTGTAATGAACGGATACCATAATACATAAGGAATGATAAAGGCCGGGACAAAAGGGATCATGGAATCCACGGATGTTGCAAGACTATAGACATGATTCCCAGGCCGATTTAGTACTCCATAGAAGATATTTAAGATTGGAACGGATGCAAGCCAAAGCAGGGAAAGCCAGGCTGATTTGGTAGATGACGGACTGGAAAGCTTCAAATGCTCAACTCCTATACGGATTTATCAATGTATCCATAGTAGAGATAAACTCTGAAGAACTTGAGAGGGATTTTCTAAAGAATTTCTGAATATCAGGTAAAGTTTGTCTCGAAAATGAGTGGTATGAACAGATTGTACAAAAGAAGAGCCGAGACGTCATAATGACGACTCAGCTCTTTTTATGTCCCATGAGGACGGACTTTTTGAAATCAGATTATTGTAGGAAGTAGAACCAGTTCAATTTTATACCAGTAACAAAAAACAAAACAATCCATCCCCACAGAAATAACAAACGTAGAGGTCGTGGAATCAGTAGATATTCTGAGTACAATTTACTGAAAAATATCATCACAGTAATAACCACCCTTGCTAAGTTAATCCCTTATATCCGCTTTCGAAAGAAAAAGAAGTAAGACGATAAGATAACCAAGGTCCCAATAAGTCTATATACCGTGGCGTAGGCCTCAAGGTTGCTTCTGGCCATTACAAATCCGATGATCGAAATAGTTATTATCAAAAGACCAAAGAGGATCTTATAAATCAGACGAAAAACCTCCAGTTATATCAAAATTAGGTATATTATATCATGATAAATACCAGAGGTCTTTTTTATCAGATTCAACCCTACCATTACTCATTAGGACAACGGGATACTAACCCAATAAGATCAAGTGTAAGCATAGGAAGTGCCATGCCTGAAGGATAAGCCAAGTATCTCGCATGCCATTCCGGAGAGAATTTTTCCTTGTATCGGCGTAATCCTTCAAATCCATACCAGTACCCACCATATCGAAAGACCAGACGGGCTAGTTTTTCTTCACGATGAGAGTTCTGATTCTCACCGACGCTGGAGAGCGGAGACATTCCGAGATTAAAGTAAGAATACCCCTGTTCTTTGGCCCATTCAATCAATCGTACAAATAGCACATCCATCGTACCGTTTGGTGTATCATTCAGATGACGCATTAGATCAATGGAGATGACCTGATGATGACTATAGGATGGGGCCAGCGTTGCAAAAGCCAAAATATTGCCTTGTGCATTACGAAGCAGTGTTAAGGGTGAGCGCTGAATATAGGTTTCGTTGAACCATCCTAATGAGTACGTTTTTTCTTTGCGGTCACCGAGCCACTCGTCCGAAATCTGACGCAATTCAGAGAGTAATTCTGAAGAATATGGCGGGGATAATATTTCAAAGATCTGCCCTTCGCGATCTGACTTATTTAAGGCTGTTCGTAAGTTTTGATTACTTTTCCCACTTAGAGTAAAGGTATCTAGAGGTACCAAAGCTTCTTCACCTAATTTGAAAAATTTGTAGCCATTCTCATGATAGATCGATAGGTATTCAGGTGTAGCCTGATAAAAAACCACGGTCAATGCATAATGATGCGCATAGCTCTGAAATTGTTGAATTGCAGCACCAACAAGGTTTTTATTGCCGATTGGATCACCAAGTACGATGAGTTTCTGACGTACTTGAGCGTACGGAATCAGGACCTGATCATTTTGAGCCCAGTAAAAATGTTTGTCACCCAGATAGAGGAGATGAGTTAACAGATTACCGTCTTCTGTGGCAATGAATTGAGTGAATTTATCCATATCTTCTTCATCAGGGCGCATTTCTGTATAGCGAGACGGACGCAATGTAAAGACAAAAGCCATCACAATCAAAGCGCCCATTAATCCACTAAGCGCTGTTAACATATAGTCGTGAGGATGTGACACCCATTGTTGCGCACGCATGGGCAGGTGTTGCAGAATAGCCGGATGCAGCTGTGAACCTATAATGTAATACGACAACGATGAGATGAGAGCAAGAAACGTCCAGATCCAGATGCTTCGTGCAGATATACGAATACTCTCACGATTAAATCGTGTAGGGGATATCCACAGAATGAACGCCACGGTTAATAATATAAGTGCTTCTTCGTAATCATATCCTTTGGCAAATGTGAAAATAGCTCCTGCTAACAACAATGCTCCAGTCCACAAGTAAGCTCGGCGAATACGCATGGATATCCCCCAGGATATGACGATAAGCATGATACCGATAGTTACTGACAATTGTTCAGATAAGCGCATCATGGATAAAGATAACAGATGTTCCATGAAGCGCAACCGATCTATAAGGCCTGGAGAAACCGCGGAGATGAGTAGAAGGACCCCGCTAGCGAATACGAGCTTGCCAAGTATCCACGCACCCAGATCACTAAGCAAACTGAAACGTGAAGGCCAATTCCAGCATCTGACCCATATGTTACGTGTAGCATTGAAACAGTTCTTCGTAATATCCTGCCATTGCTTTCGACTTGGACGCATCTCAAGCCCGGCCAATACCAGACCGATGAGCCAAGGAATGACAAAGTAAAACATGCGGAATAACAACAAAATCATCAGTGCTCGAGAAGGCTCAACACCTAAAGTTTGCAATCCGAGTAAGGCGATCAGATCAAAAGCACCAATGCCGCCTGGAGCCATACTAATGATTCCCGCAATGGCTGCCACAACGTAAACCCCGAATACCGGAGCGAACGGTAAGGGATGCAGATCAGAAAAACCAAACAACCAAAATAATGTTCCTGCACAAGCCCATTCCAGCACAGAGGAACCCAGAGAAGTGATAATGACGCTCCACGGTAATCTGCCATTTCCCTTGTTAAACCATTTGGCGAATAGGGATGACCGTTGCATGAGTAAGAAAAATGGCAAGTATAAGGCAACTCCCCATACACCGAGTCGTAGCCAAGGATGTTGTTCAAATAGGGGTTCTACAGGCAAGATACCAATTAGTGCAAGACCGCCAAGCAAGGATAGGCCGACCAATAAAATAGGCGATAAAAAAAGTATGGCAGCGCCCATTGTTTTCATGGGAATCCCGCTTTTCTTATAAAGAAACGCACGTAATCCTACACCGGTAAGACCTGCGAATCCAATCATATTATTAAAAGTGTTAGCAATCCAGGCGTAACGATATGTGGTTATCCAATGAATATCGAGCTTAAACTGTTTGCGAATAAGAAAATCATACGTACTCATTACAGATACGGCTAGAAAAGAAGCAATGATTAATTGAATGATGACATGAACCGGCTTCATATGTATTTCATGAATAATGCTAGCTATATTAATACGCTGAATCTCATGTCTTCCGTATACATAGATGATGACGAGAATCGTTACAGGGATTAGAGCTCTAATGATTTTGGATTGATAACAAGCTTTTAGAAACTGAAATAACTTAAGGTTTTGAAGCAAATCTTTCATTGTATCTTGGACTCCACCTTTATGAAAAAATAGAATTTAACGTTATTGGGCAGGGGGCACGGGTATTTTGCGAGCTTCCTGCTGTACAGGAATCATATTGAAAAAAACTAAGGATTTCATGGGTATATTTCTAAAGAAATTCTGAAGAGAATGTCTGAACGTGTTGGCCTCTGAATTTAAGGATAAAGAGCTGGATCGTGATTTAATTGCGGATATGTGGATCATCCAGTTTTATTCCAATATGCCGACTAGAAAAAAGGTGGAGGATGCAAAGGGGTATATTGATTCATCTTTATCAGCAAAATTACATAGCTACAAGGAGCAATATCAACTCGATCACATCTTTGTTGATTGCGTGAAGTGGGACGTGCTTCATTCGATTATGGAGTTCGCGTACACGGACTGTAAGAGACTTCCGAATTTCTTCCTCGACCTGCTCCAGATTTACGAAAACCTTTAGTTGCTGTTGTGGCTATTTATAACTGAAAAAGAACTTATTCAAGCAAAGTGCAAGCTTATCCAACACAATGATGGATGAATCCATCTTGTTGTTACGTGGTGGGCTTTTTTTGCATAATCTTATTGGCTTGCGAAGAAGCAAGAAACTTTTTATTCGAAAATAAATCGAACGATATGGACTCGTTATGCCAATATATAGTGAATAGAGGAGAGGGGCTGGCTGATGAGAGAGGAACATGAATACATAGAACTTGTAGCGTTAACGCGAGCTGGTGATGATGAAGCCTATGGAGAGCTGTATGAAAGAACGGTAACGGATGTGTATCGTACTGTCCGATTTCTGATTAATCATGTCTCTGATACGGAAGATTTGGTGCAGGATATCTATATTCAGGCGTATCGGTCGTTGGATCGATATGATGCCAAGCGTGCTTTTCGTCCTTGGCTTATGGGCATAACGATGCGTCAGGTGAAAAATTATCGGCGACGGAAGGTGACCCAAATACGATTCAACAAGCGAATCGAGAAGTCGGACAGTGGATTGGAAGTTGATTTCTCTGTGGATCTAATCAGCAAATTGGCACATCAACCTTTGCTTGATCAAGTACGTCGGTTGCCATACAAATTGCAACAGGTGGTTACGCTTCATTATTTGAACGAATACACCCAAGAAGAAATTGCGTTGATTCTAGATATCCCGCTCGGTACCGTAAAATCACGGATTCATGCTGCATTGGGCAAGCTACGCCAGAAGACGAGTGTAATCCATTCATTTGAGAAAAGGAAAGGTGGAGGATTGGCATGAAACTGGAAGATGAATTACGTTCGGCCTATCGCCAGGAGACGAGGAAGTGGTCTAACTCACCAGGAGGGAAAGAAAATATGCTGAAAGCGATCCGAAGTAGATCCAGAGGAAATAGGCGTCCTCGTAAGTGGTTAGTCGCAGCAATAATTGCAGCAGTTCTAATTATCCCTACAGGCGCATATGCAGGCTACACATATCTTGCAGATGATATCTATGGTTCTGAACAAAACATAAGAGTGTTGGGAGGTACAGCGGACGATTATAATCGTTTGGAAGCGAAGCTACAGGAAGCCAAGGCGTATTTTAGTGACCATGAGTTCACACAGTATATGAGTCTACTGAAACAGTTGGGACAGATGGCTCTAGCGCATGCTGATCCACAAGGAGAATTGCATCCAGAGCAATGGAGCACGGTGGATCAGGAGAAGTACAACCAACTGGTGGCAAGTTTGGAGCCTTTCTTCGAAGGGTTAGAGGACGCGAGTGAACAGAAGGAAATGATGGATCGTGAACAATTCCGTACTGAAACATACAAGGCTGCAGAGGAGAGGCTTTCGAAGGAGGAATTTATTGAATTTCAAGCCTTGTTCGAGAACATGGAGAAGTATGAAGCTATCGTTGTGGATAAGGATGGCAGCATTCATGAGGAGCAATTATCGGTGGAACAGAAGAAGGATCTGGATCATGTTAGAGAGAAATTTTATTCATATTTGAGACAGTTAGGATTATGAGATAGAGAGAAGGCATATAGGGAAATAGACTGCATATCCAGGCATACCCGTTGACGTAAGTGATGTAAACGAAAATGTAGCGGAGTTTAAAATACACATAGACTGGAGCCTGGTGGGGTTATGCCCTCCGCTCCAGTTTTTTGGGTTGAGGTTCTAGGATTGGAGTTGTGAGATATATCCTAATTTACTTTGCAAAGCTTAAATTATAGACTTATTACATCGTAGAGTGAACAAGACATAAGCGAATGCAACTGAGAATAGCTGTAGTTCGTATTAGAGTCGAGCCGTTTCCAATAATGTGAATCAATTCTGTCGGCGATATAGATGTACCTAACGAATTTAATAGATGAGTGGGAGAGTAAGATAATGGATAATCGAAAAGAAGATCGAGAAGAAGAAGTGATTATTGATGTTACCAATATAAACAGTTCACCTCAATTACATCAGCTTCTGAGGAATAATCTCGGCTTTCCAGAATTCTACGGTATGAATTGGGATGCATTTTGGGATGCAATAACGGGTTTGGTAGAGATGCCCCAAAAATTAATTCTAGTGGGGTGGAAATTTGTTGAAGATCATATCCCTCAAGATGCCGCTCGAATGAAAGAATTACTTAATAGATTGAATGAAAAACATCCAACTTGGACGTGTGAAGTTGTGTATGTATCATTTTAGAAGAATCAAGATATGAACAGATAGCCGACGTGATGTGGTTAAGATTTGGGATACATAATATCAAGAATGAGTGGGGGCGAGCGTAATGAATGCTGGTGATGCAGATTGGAATAAACCGTTTGAAGGTGTTCATGACTTTGCAAGTTTTCTTAAAGTGATTGAGAACTGGGGGAATTTAGATGAAGGTTGGGAGCAATATAATCCATACGGTATGATGGCTATCTTATCTACATGTCTGGAACAGATCGGCCATAATTTTCTAGATGATGAGGTTGATGGATTGCATGAACATTTACGTAATGAGCATATTCAGTTACTGATTAGGATCGGTAGAAGCTTAGAGCAGACTCGAACATAGCGAAGGTTTAAATAATACAAAGCGTATAGACACAGTACATAACGATGAGAAAACGGTGATGATCAGCATGAGTTCGGAGCGAATGGTGTATCCAAAATCTATGAAATGTTGGGGAGGATTGTGCGAATATTTCACTTGAGGATATGGATGGGCTGTACCCAGAATCACAGAGAGTCAATTTAGAATATTTAGATTGGAAGCTGGTTGCAATTTTGTGGATAACCACTGGTGAAATGAGGAGGTAATCTGGGTGAATAAATCTAAACTGCTGGTTGAGGAAGAGACCGAACTCCTTGCCCTCCATAGAGTATTGCTTGAAGCGAAATTCAATCTGAGTCCTTCAGATTATCATATACAAGCTAGCCCTTTTGCTGCGGAGCTGGCTCAGCGTGTATTGAAAACGATCGTGGAGCTTCAGGCGGCTGCAGATGTAAATAAGAAAGAGCGTTGGTCCAACTGGTTAGAGCAAAAGAAGGACTGGATATGGGAGCGTTGTTTATCCTATATGTTAAAAACGCCACCTTTTCATTGGCGGACAATGGAACAGGTGACGAAATGTAAGTATGTCAAATGGTTGTTCAGTCCCTATGATCCGAGCGAAGAAGATGTAACACGGTTCATAGATGAACTTGAGAAATATATGCAAGCGATTGAGGGAGGAAAAACGATTTTTCTTAGAAGCTTCGGTTACGCTACCGATGAGATGATAGATGACCTGGAGCAAAAGTTAAATAAAGAACTCCCTATAGGCTACAGAACATTCCTAAGAGAGAATAATGGAGGTAAGGTACTGGTTCACTACTGTACGTTTGCAGTAGAAGAATTGAATGAGGTTATTCCACTACACGTTATATTTGGTGTTCAGGTAGAGAAACGTTATGATCTGGCGTATTGGAATGCCTTTAAGGATGAATTTCCAACCGGGTACGTTCTCATCGGAGAAGCTGCTGAGGGAGGCAAGGTTTTGATGGACGATCTGGAGAGGATTTATTATTGGAAGGACATGGATTATGAGGAGCCCACCCTTGATGAGGGGCTTTATAAAGTGGCAGATAGTTTCCGAGCCTTTCAAAGAACGTGGAAAAAAATGATCAAAACAATTTGAGCATCTAAGCAAAGAAAATGAGGGAGTTGAACTTCATGCATCCTAATGCGTTTATCCAAACCATCTATCTTGGTGATCGCGGTTGTAAAAAAATCATCATGGATGGCTGGAATTCGGAAGGGAGAATACAAGTGACCACGATATCTAGAGTTAGAACGAACCAGTGGGATTATTATTCTGACGAAGATATTAATAATGGATGTATTGTGTTCTCTAATGTTGAATCTATTCGGATGGAGCCAAGCGGCTATATACCAAACGATAGCATTAATTATTTGAAAGTGGATGAGTTGGCAGAGGGCACGTATCTGTTTACCTTTTCTGCGTATTCAGCGAATAAAGATAACGAATCGGTTGAGGTAATAACAAGTATTACGGCTAACGGAATTCATCTAGAAGACCCAATCAATCCGGATAAGCAAATAATAGATTAATCAATTTTGTAACTCAAATTGTATGGGTTTCGGGGTGTATTTTCAGAGTTTTTTTTAGGAGGCAATTTATCATGATCGCAGATTATTTGTACATAGCATGTGAGAGTGGATATTATTCTAAAGAAGATTGGCAGTGCTGGGCAGATGGACAGATCCTAACTAAGAGCAAAGTTGAATATTGGATCTATGACGTTTCTTTAGCCAAAGATATCGTGGAACTGGGTATAGCTTTGAGTGAGATTAGGATGGAAGGACGCTTTTACGTGGAAAATAACTTCTCATCTAGTGATACTACGGTTGGTTATTATTACCTACAATTTATCGAAAATAGATTAAGTCTACGCAATATCATTGATAAATTAAGTAATGAAGATGACCCAGCGACGGGATCCTTCATACATTATGGTTTAAATTTTTATGACATATGGAAGGAAATCGTTGTAGACGAAAAACGTTTAGAAGATCCCTTGTTGATTCAAAAGATAAATGACCTATGTGAGCCCTATAGGTACATTGCAGAGAGACAGATAGAACAATTGCAGTTGTACTAAAAAAAGATTATATAGGAAAAAAAACTTAGAATAGACGTGAGAATAAAGATGTTTAGAAATAATAGTGATTTTATAGAAAGCTCAAGGAGTACACTAATGAGATAAATTAGTTTCCTTAAATGAGATATTAAGAGTCATGAAGATCTATATTGTTCAGTTTACGTTTTGATCAAATGGATTGAAGGTTGATATGTAGGCCTATTCCTGCTTAAGCGGAGATAAGGGATAGGTTTTTTGGTATGTCATCCTCTCCCCTGCACCTTCAGCCGATATTGATGTGGTGTAGATCCTGTGGCAGTACGGAATACTTTGCAAAAGTAGGAGGGGCTGGTCATACCAACACGGTGACCAATTTCGGGAACCGTGAGCGAGGAACGGGTGAGCAGCACACAGGCATGACGAATGCGGGTGGCTTGAGCATAAGCAACGATTGTGGTTCCGGTCGCTTTTTTGAAAACATGAGACAGATGATAGGGAGATAAATGAAGTGTATCTGCGATATCCTCCAAACGAAAAGGCTCTTGGTAATGCTGTTCAATCCATTGCATGATAGCTTCGGCATGAGGGTGAAGAACGCTTGCAGTGGACGAGAGTACATCCTGGGAGTGGCGTTGTTGCCCATCTTGCCACAGATAGCGAAGCTGTGCGAGCAGATCCAATAAAAAGAGGCGTGTATCCTCCTCTACTTCGTGGGGAAGCAGATCTGGATACGTATCTGCATATTGCTCCATTCGTTGAACGAGTGGAGAAGTGTCAGCAAGCCGGATCGGCTGAATGGGGGATTGCTCTCCCAGCAGATCCTGTATGAAGTGGTGAGTCGCCACAAAATGCGACCAAAGTGCCTTCAATATATCAAGCTCAACCATGAGTACATTTCGAATGAAAGGCTGCTGTCTGGATACTTGAATCTGGACGTGATGCAATTGAAAAGGTCGAAAAATCATGAGCATACCAGGTTCAAGAGAGAACACCTGTCCTTCGGTGATCAACTGCCCATATCCCTCGTGGATATAGGTTATCTCCATCTGCGAATGAGCATGAAACACTTCGCGAAACGTAGTGTTGGATGTACGACGACAGGCCAGATTAAATTGTTCTCCCAGGATGATGGACATCATGAATGCCTCCCTTAACATGCGCAAGATAGTTTTATTTTAGCACAAGATGAACGCATAAAAGCGCTTTATTATTGTGTATTGTGAAGGGACTAAGGGAGGTATGCAACGATGTTAAAAGTGGCGATTATCGGAGCAGGTGCAATTAGTGGAGCGCATATCTCAGCATATTTGGCATTTCCTGAGCGATGTCAGATTGTTGCTGTGGTCGACATGTACGTGGATAAAGCACAGAAGCGAATTAACGAATATGGACTGGAAGGTGCGCAAGCGGTCACGGATTACACAGAGTTACTTGCCCAAAACATTGATCTGGTTTCAGTCTGTACGCCACCGTATACACATGCTCCAATTGCGTGTGATTTCATGCAAGCAGGTGCACATGTGTTGGTCGAAAAACCAATGGCATCTTCTCTGGAGGAAGCGGATCTGATGCTGAGAGCAGCGCAAGCAAATGGCAAGCTACTATCCGTTGTAGCTCAGAATAGGTTTACGACACCGATGATGAAGTTGAAAGGTGTGCTGGACAGTAAACGGATGGGCCCCATTGTACATGTGCAGGTTGATTCGTTTTGGTGGCGGGGCCACAATTATTATGATCTGTGGTGGCGTGGAACATGGGAAAAAGAAGGCGGAGGCTGCACCCTCAATCATGCAGTGCATCATATTGATGCCATGCTTTGGATGATGGGACCTCCAGTGGAATTGCAGGCCATGATGGCGAATACGGCACATGATAATGCCGAAGTTGAGGATATATCCATGGCGATGCTTCGCTTCCAGGAAGGGGCGCTTGGCATGATTACCAGTTCGGTCGTGCATCACGGAGAGGAGCAGCAGTTAATTTTTCAGGGCAAAGAGGCCCGGGTATCTGCACCTTGGAAAGTGGTAGCTTCTACAGCACGGAGTAACGGATTTCCGGAATCCAATCAAGAGCTGGAACAGCAGATTCAGAAGCTGGCTGACGAGTTACCGGATGTTGTTCATGTCGGTCACGCTGGGCAAGTTGAGAATGTGTTAAACGCTATTGAGACAGGATCACCCCTTCTGGTGGATGGTGAAAGTGGTCGAAATACGCTTGAATTGATTGTGGGTATCTATAAGTCGGCAAGCACAGGAGAAAAGGTTATTTTTCCAATAGGGTCGGAAGACGCGTTTTATACAAGAGAGGGAATTATGCAACATGCCGTACACTTTTATGAAAAGAAGACGACGGTAGAGAACTTCGAAGATTCGAGTATTACGCTGGGTAGCAGGTTGGATTTTTAAAGAATAAGGTGTTATTTCATGATCATTATGAAATAATACCTTTCTTTAGTTAGATAAGGTTTGTGCTGTGCTATCTAGCATCTTTAAAGGTATTTATCCAATATAATTAAGTTAATTGATGGTACAATGACTAGATAGACTAGGGGGCAATAATCGTGGATATCGAGCAAATTAAGCTTGTTTCGTTTAGAGGTAGAGTAGCCTATGGAATTAGTTGTTTCGAGAACATACTTATGGCATTAAAATATAACCCTAATGATTGGAGGGGGGTATTGGAGTACTTATGGGAATTTACTAGTACGCAATATCTAGATGATTGGATTGATGTTATTGTCGAGTTAATTCCTGAAAATTTGATGGAGTTTAGTTTATATGATGAGAATGAGTTTGAACGACTGAGTGAAGATGAATTTGTTTATTTGTCTAAATTATATGTGAACATTGATAATACGATTTTTATTATACTGCGAAAAATCTATGAATTAGGTATTAGCCATGCTTACTCTGTGATTGAAGGATATGGTGAAAGTAGTTTGAATTCCTTGCAGAAGATTATCTTTTTTATGAATCAAAATAATTTTCCTTTACCAGATATTCAGTCATTTTTGATTTACTCTATTAAAGAAAATAGAGGATGGGGTGATAAGTTTGACGGTATAAAAGTATCGAAATTAATAAATTAGTTGATTTTATCGTACGTGTCTGTTTCTCTTGATGTTTTAAGAGGTGATTTGAAGAAAGCAATAAAATTTTTTAGATAGAGGAGTTAGTGGTCATGAATAAAAAATCGGAAGAATTCTTTAGAAGAATGTTAGAGTTCTTACCATCAACTGAAGCTGCCTATAGAAAATCAATTGCGACTTACGGTGAGGTGCTAGAGACTATCATTATTGAAGACATCTTTATGCATGAAATAATTAAACTATTAAGAGAGGAAAGAAACATCGAGCTGTTAGGAAGTATTTTTAAATATTTTGAAGAAATATCTAATGATGATGATGCTCATTTAATCAATATTTTTTCAATTACTGTATTGGAAATACTTGGTAATGATAGATCCGTTTTACGAACTGCACGGAATTACATGGGACCTAAAACGATAGAACTTCAAATAGAAGCTGATAGAGATTTAGGCAGAAAAATCTAGTCAGTATAGGAATAGTGCCCGATGCGTAACAAAAATAAGGAGTGTGTCATGATAGATTTTAATTTAGACGAAGGACGTGTATCTTCAATAAATATCACCGAAGAAAAACTTGATATATATATTACTAAATGGAATAGGGAGAGATTAGGGATTATTATTAAAGACTATACTAGATTATATGAATATAACTCTATAGGTAGGGAGATAAGCAACTTTGAGGTATTTAATCAATCAAGTTTGCTTGAGATTGAACTTAGAGAATTGAAAAAAATGGATTTCGATGAAGAGGAATTAAATAATTTAGAATTACTGGTTTTAGCAATCTTCCTTTGTTAGATATAATCTTTAATAAATTCAGTATAGTTAGCTTTTAGGCTCCTAAATCGAGATGTGATCCGTGGAGGGGATTTAAAATGGATTGTATAAAAGACGGTAATATCAAGATTTTCTTGTCGACCTTAGAAGAAAATTCATATCCAATGAAAGCTTGCAATGAAGATGATATTTTAAAATTAAAGAACCTAAGTCCAACAAAAGAATTACCTTTAACTTATTTGAGATTTATGTATAAATCAGGTAATGGTATTGAGTTTTTGGCAGGTACAGATTATACAATGAAGTATATATTAGAACTTAAGGAATTTGCAGTTGAACTTTTGGATGAAAATAATTTTTCTGAGAAATTAACAGACAATCAGTTTGTATTTATGATGCATCAGGGATATATGTTTTGGTACTTTAATTTGGATGAGGGTGATAATCCAGCAGTGTATCTTTATGATGAAAGTCTAGATTTAACCAAATTCAAGAAAGTTAGTGATACGCTTTCAGAATTTTTAATTTCATTGTATGACTGATATACATCGAATTTAATATCTATCAATAAACAACCAACAGAGTACAATGTGAACTCATCGCCGATTTCACCTTAATTCATTCAATTGTAATTTTGTTAAGGGATGTGATTATGGTACGCAAGGATGAATCGTATAAAATATAAGATTAGAAGATATTAGAGATTTTCAGCAAAAGGCAGACTGAAGAAAAAATACATAACATGAAGGGTTTCAAAGAAAAGAAATTAAAATTGGAGTGTGAAAGATTTGAAAAAAGTAACACAACTCATATTAAGCGGTGCGTTGGTATATCGGAATGTTCCCTTTCACTGACAATACGAGCGAGGCAGCGGTTGCTTCATTTAAAGACGTGCCTGCAAACCATTGGGCAAAATCTTCCATAGATGCTGCCGTGACAAAAGGTTATCTCAATGGATATAGTGACGGTACATTTAAGCCTGGGGCGACGGTGACACGTGCGGAATTTGCAGCGTTGCTGGCGCGTGTGTCCAAAGGAACGCCTGAGGTAGAACAAGCTAATGCATTTAAGGATTTGACGGGTCATTGGAGTGAGACAGAGGTGAACCTTGCGATATCCCTCGGTTTCGAGAGGAAATGGCGAAGTGGCTCAGCTCTGGACTTGCAGCTCAGGATGAAGATTACAAGCAAGCGTTGAAGGATACAGAGAATACGCTAGTGCCTGTTGCAGAATATTACAAGGGTGGGTTGAAGAAAGCAACATATCCCTATGTGTCGGTGGTATTGGGAACCGGATTGATGGCTGGATATCCAGATGGGACCTTTGGTCCAAGTAAAACAATCACACGTGCAGGTGAGTAAGGCAACTTCGTATAGAGATCTGAATGAAATGCGGGAAGTAGGTCTAACAGGAACGAATCTGACTTCTGCTACGCCATTTGTTTACAGTAAATATGAGAACGCAGACTATTTGAATAGTTTTGACTTGATAACGGAGAAACCTTTTTCACTTCGTAACAATCTTGGAGAAATGATAGTCCATCGAATGATCATAGCCGACGCCCCTACCTCGTCCACTGTGAATAATATGTATGGGAAAATGTTTATCGATAAAGATTTTGACAGATTCATTGATGAAGATCGCTACATGGTTTTTATGGAAGTAACAGTTACCCCTAATGGAAATAATCTTAGCAATCTTGCCTTAGCTAACTCGACTGGATATCGCTTAACTAGTGGTGCAGCTAGTAATTTTACAAGTGGAGCTGTAAAAAAATATGGCATAATAAACTTGCCAAGAGTAGATTATGTGAAATCTGGTTTTTTCAAAAAAGGGGTTTCTAGGCGATACTGGATGGCCCAATCTATCAATCGATATCGTTCTGAGGATGTTACTTTAAACGTTTCATCGATAAAGGTTGGTAACTCCCTTACGTCATTTTATATACCAAATTGATTAGAGGGTGTACATATGAGATTTAGAGGTCTGAGAAATTGTATAGTAATATTATCTGTATTTGTTGTATGTAGTAACTATCAGGTGATGTTGGTTTTTTCTACTCCGGGTAATTCGACTAAAATTATTGCTGTGAGTTCTAATCCAGAGTAATAAGCGATTATTATCGAAATCTAAAGATGCCGCCTCACATCACAGTGAGATCGGCATCTTTTTTTGTTTTAGCTCTACTACACCTACATCACCACCAAAATCAATACACCCGGTGCTTCCATCCATTTAATTTCGCGATCGCTTCCAGATAATAATAATCCCCATAGATCAGAGAGACATCGATGAAGGAATTACCGCTGCCTGTAGCGTGCAACAAAATCGATTCATGCTCGGGTTGATCCCAGACAGCATAGTTCTCGGTTAAAGAACGAAGGATACGTTCAGCGGCATCTGCGTAAAGGCGTTTCTCGCCTTCGGGAACGACGGCGGCCAGCTCTAGAAGACCGGATGCAGCAATGGCTGCGGCGGAACTGTCGCGGGACTGGCCTTCCAAGGTAGGAAGTCTGAAATCCCAGTAGGGGACATGACCCTCTGGCAGCGCAGCAATAAAGTAATGTGCGATCCGTTTCGCTGTGTTCAGGAATCGTTCATCCTGGGTATGCCGATACGTGTTGGCGAATCCATAGAGGCCCCATGATGTACCTCGACTCCATGATGAATCCGGGGCATATCCTTGACCACCAAAACATTCAATATATCGTCCATCTTCGGGATCAAAGGAGATGATATGTTTGGTTGATCCATCTTCCCGGATACCATATTGCATGGTTGTTTCGGCATGATTAATGGCAATGTGTCTGTACCGAGGGTCACCTGTCACCTCAGAAGCCCAGAACAACAGAGAGATATTCAACATGCAGTCAATGATAGCCCAACCGTATTTATCCTCATTCCAGGCTCGAATAAATTTCCCTGCCGGATTGTAACGACCTGCGAGGAAATTGGCTGCCTCCAGACCACGTCTGAGCGCATCCTCGTCACCTGTGATCTTGTGTTTGATAACAGCGGTGGAGAGGAACTGGAAGCCCACATCATGATGAAGCTCCACGGTAGGTTTAACAAACCATTGCTCCAGCGTCTCATCCCACGACCATGCTGCATCCCGATAGGATTGTTCTCCCGTCAAATCATACATAATCCATAACATGCCAGGCCAGAAACCGGAAGCCCACCAGTCGGTATTGATGTTATCATACTTGCCGTCTTTCCCTGCAAAATGAGGGCATTTATCTCCAATATGTTCTTTCATTTCACCTACTTTTCGTTCCAATCTCTGCATTACTTCTTGCCAATATGTGGTTGTAATAGCCGATTCTGTTTTAGTCATATTCAGCCTCCTGAGTGTAAAATTCGAAAGTAAGATAACCCCTTCTCATGTGCTCAGTATATCTTTTTCTATTCGTACAAAGTTGTGTTAGGATATGAAGAAATGTTGTTCTGTTGTCATCATATGGGAGGGTGAACAGGGATGTTGGAGCGTGTGGAATTTGGAGGATCTACGTTAGCGTGGGATTATCAAATCAAGACTGTGGACCATTTCAAAGGATATTATCATTGGCATCAATGTGGAGAATTTCTATATGTTCATCAAGGTGCGGGCACAGTAGTCGTTAACAATCATACCTATCCTATTCGACAAGGCATGCTGTTCTTTTTCCAACCCTATCAATTGCATCATGTCTATGCCGAAGTTCATCCCAATACCCCGTATGAGCGAAATATCTTCTATGTAGAGCCGATAGTCATGGATCGTTATCTGGAAGCGTTCCCGCATCGGCGTTCTTTTTTTTCGAGGTTGTGGAATGGGCGCAATCAGCAGCAAGTTTTTGACCTGAGTTCCCATATGGATCAAGTGGATTGGATGTATGAGAGCTACAATCAGTCTCGGAGTCGTGTTGGGGGAGAATGGGAAGAATCGGTGCTGTTTTTGCTTCAGCTATTGAGTGTCTTGGATCAACAAAAAGAGGGAGCAGATGAAGCGTTATCACAGTTAACGGATTCACGTCATTTGAGACACTCAGAGAAGATGATGCGGTGGATTGAAGAGCATTTCGAATATGAGATGAGATTGGATCATATGGCGGCAGATGTTCATTTGTCCAAATCGTATGCTTCCCGCATTTTCCATCAAGAGACGGGTAGCAGCATTACGGATTACGTCACAGCTCGAAGGTTGAAGCAAGCCTACTTGCTGCTTGAGACAACAACACATTCGGTGGAGGAGATTGGCAGACGTGCCGGATTTCCGAATGGCTCGTATTTCATCCAGTTATTTCGCAAATCTGCCGGGACGACCCCGCTGCAGTATCGACAACAATTTGAACGGAGCAGTAAGCATTAATTTGGATTGTGGAAAATAGCGTTATTACGTCTCTATATTTAATTAGTATTCTCCGTTCTGATTGAAAAAATCCCGGATGCGGATTGCACTAGCCATTTGCTAAATGCGATACTCCACCTCCGGGATTACACAGAGTCACCTTCAAGCAAATAAACCATAATGATTCCTCAAAATGTTACAGCCACTTATCAGCCCAACGTTCCACGGCGCTTAGCGCTCTCCCCAGTTCCGTGCCTTTTCGTGACAACATATATTCAGTCCGAACTGGACGTTCCGTGACCACATGGCGAACCACAAGTCCTTCTTCCTCCAATTCCTTCATTCGCTCATTTAACACACGTTTGCTCAAGTCAGGGATATAAGCGTGAATCTCACTGAAGCGTTTGGGCTCCTCCATCAACGCATGAATTATGAGGGCTATCCATTTTCGGCCAATGATCTGATAAGATTGTTCCACTTTTGTGCATATTTGCTTGGCATTCTCATCATCGCTCATGATTGTACTCCTTTGAATTAGTATTGCTTGTAATATCATTAGTATACTTATTGTAACCTACTTGTCCACAGGCCATATGTGTAAAATGTCACATACCAATTGTTCTTAATGTTACCACATAAAGCGTTATCATCAAATAAAAACCCTATAAACACTGGAGTTCACAGGTTCGACACGATTGTTGACGAATTGTGACGACAGGTGTAATATGGGTAACGTTAATTCAAATGGTTACAATTTATAACCTAAACACAGGTTGTGGAGAGAAGGAATGTTCCATGGTTGAATTCAGGTGTGTTATATAAACGGAGGCAAGGCGGGGACCATACCCACTTATTCCGTCTTTTGTCATGCTTGGATTTGAACATTTTGCAACATCATATACTATACTGCACAGATCACAGGAGGCAATCCAATGGATGCAATGACATTTGTCCTGTTCGGGGCAACAGGCGATTTAGCCAAACGCAAGATTTACCCTGCATTATATAACTTGTACATGGATCAGAAAATGCCGAAATCCTTCTCGGTTATCGGGTTGGGACGACGTGAATTGTCGGATACAGAATTTCAGGCGAATGTTGAAAAGTCATTGCATGAATTCTCACGTCAGACGCCGGAAGAAGCATCTCAGGTTCGTGATTTCATTGGCGCTTTCCGTTATTGTTCTTTAAATAATACGAAGCTTGAAGATTACACCAAACTGTTGGAACTGGTTCAACAGCGTGAACAAGAGCTTAACATTCCCGAAAATCGCATGTTCTACATGTCGGTGGCACCGGAATTCTTTGAACCAATCGCATTGAATATTCAGGAAAGTGGCCTGGGTAACACCAAAGGCTGGAAGAAACTGATTATCGAAAAACCATTCGGACACGACCTGCAATCAGCTCGTGATCTGAATGAAAAATTGAGCAATACCTTTGCGGAAGAAGAGATCTATCGTATTGACCATTTCCTCGGTAAACCGATGGTTCAAAATATTGAGACGCTCACCTATGCAAATCCGGTGATTCAAGCGCTGTGGTCTAACCGCTATATCGCCAATGTACAGATTACGGCAAGCGAGACGGTGGGTGTTGAAGAACGTGCCGCGTATTACGACCAAAGCGGTGCCCTGCGTGACATGTTCCAAAACCATATGCTTCAGTTGCTGATGATGATTGGTTTGCATTTGCCAAAACGCTGCACACCGGAAGAGATTCAATTCAAAAAGCAAAAGATTGCTGAAGCGCTTCGTCCTTTGACAAAAGAAAACGTCGCTTCTGAAGTCGTTCGTGCGCAATATGCTGCGGGCGAGCTGCAAGGTGCTTCGGTTGTTGGATATCTGGACGAGCCTGGCATTCCTGCCGGATCTCAGAACGAGACGTATGTTGCCGCAAGACTGTGGATCGATGATCCATTCTGGAGCGAGGTTCCATTTTACATTCGTACAGGTAAACGCCTGGCTGAGAAATCCACCCGAATCGTTGTTGAGTTTAAGGCCCCACTGAAGACAGGTCATGAATCCGAAAATACAACGGAACCTAACCTGCTGACGATTGAAATTGGTCCGGGAGAAAGCATCTCCCTTCAATTAAATGCGAAGAATCCATTGAACCATGGTGAAGTGGAACCGATGCATATGACCTTCAACTCAGGTAAACGTAACATTCCTGAAGCTTACGAGAATCTGATCTTTGATGCGATGCGTGGCGATTCCACCTTCTTCGCTCACTGGAACGAAGTGGAGCTGGCTTGGCAATGGGTGCAACCGATTCAGGAAGCATTCGAAGTTGGCAGCGTACCACTGGATACGTACAGCGCAGGTTCGCATGGACCAGAGTCGGCAGATCGTCTGACAGCAGAGAACGGATACCGTTGGTGGTAAGTGTAACAACAGAGTAATCATCTGAGAACACAATAGTGTAATCCATTGTGTTCACCAATGAACATTTTGCACAAATCCAAAGACCGTCTTTCAAGTAAACAGGATATGAAACGAAATGGTTCTTTTCGTTTTCTAGAACTTGTATTCGGAAGCGAGTTGATCGAAATGATGCAAAATGCTGATATATATGAAGTAACTTTCATGATGTATACAGATCTAATTTTTTCATGAATTATACCGTTCCAATTTTGCATAAGCCCTTCCGGTTATGTTTGCCGGAGGGCCGTGAAAATTTTTGAATATAGATGGTGTTCAAATTAATTAACTTTTGGTGTAGGGGATGGAATCGATTCTGAAGAAGCGAAGCGTTCGCCTTTGTATCCGAATTTTAACTATAAGAAAAATAGTTCAAAAAAATTTGGATACAACAGCGATCATAAGAACGATCCATCACCGAAACGGTTGCTGCATAACGCAAACCTTAATTAATATTTGAGCGCAAATGAAATTTAAACATTGTTCATAACAGGAGGATTTTGAAATGAAACTTGGACTTGTCGGATTAGGAAAAATGGGATTGAACTTGGGTAGAAACCTGATTGATCACAAACACGAAGTGGTTGCTTTTGACCTGAACGCTGAAGCAGTAAACGAAATGAAAGAATACGGCGCTGAAGGCGTATCTTCTTACGCAGAGATGGTGGCTTCGCTCGAATCCCCACGTGTATTGTGGATCATGGTTCCTCACAACGTGGTAGACGCTGTATTGGCTGAAGTTAGCCCATTGCTCTCCAAAGGCGACATCATTATTGAAGCAGGTAACTCCCACTACAAAGAATCCATCCGTCGCTACGAAGAGATGAAACCTAAAGGCATTCACTACATGGATGCAGGTACATCTGGCGGTATGGAAGGCGCACGTAATGGCGCATGTTACATGATCGGTGGAGACCCGGAAGCTTGGGCAATCGTTGAACCGGCATTCAAAGACACTTCCGTAGAGAACGGCTACCTCTATGCAGGTAAAGCGGGCAGCGGTCACTTCCTCAAAATGGTTCACAATGGTATCGAGTACGGTATGATGGCATCCATCGGTGAAGGTTTTGACGTATTGGAGAAAAGTGGATTTGATTTCGACTTCGAACAAGTGGCTCGCGTATGGAACAACGGTTCCGTTATCCGCTCTTGGTTGATGGAGCTGACAGAACGTGCCTTCTCCAAAGATGCGAACCTTGATGAGATTAAAGGCGTAATGCACTCTTCCGGCGAAGGACGTTGGACGGTAGAAACGGCATTTGACCTTCAAACAGCTACACCAGTTATCGCTTTGTCCTTGTTGATGCGTTACCGTTCCCTGGAGACAGATACATTCACAGGTAAAGTGGTAGCAGCATTGCGTAACGAATTTGGCGGTCACGCTGTAGAGAAAAATTAATTTTTATATATAACTGTTAACATATGATGAACATCGGGTAATGACTTATATCGTGTTTACGAATTCATCAAGTGGAGGTAACATATCATGAAATTTTTCTTGGATACAGGGAATGTGGAAGAAATCAAACGGATCGAACGTCTGGGTCTAGTGGATGGAGTCACGACCAACCCCTCTTTGATTGCCAAAGAAGGTCGCGTATTTAAAGAAGTCATTCAGGAGATCTGTGGCGTTGTTAAAGGCCCGGTCAGTGCTGAAGTTATCGGTCTCAAAGCCGAGGATATGTTGAAGGAAGCTTATGAAATTGCAGAATGGGCACCGAATGTAGTCATTAAATTGCCGATGACCGAAGATGGGCTATATGCTTGTCATGAGTTGACGCAAAAAGGGATCAAAACCAATGTCACGCTGATCTTCTCCGCAGCACAGGGTCTGATGGCGGCGAAAGCCGGTGCAACCTACATCAGTCCATTCGTTGGGCGCTTGGATGATATTGCGGTGGATGGTATGAAACTGATTCGTGATCTGCGTCTGATTCTGGACATGTATGATCTGCCTTCCGAGATTATCGCAGCAAGCATTCGCAATATCAAACATGTAGAAGATGCAGCCCTTTCCGGTGCGCACATTGCCACCATTCCGGGTTCGCTCTTACCAACACTTTGGAAACACCCACTGACGGACAGCGGGATTGAACGTTTCCTGAAAGACTGGGAATCTGTTCCGAAATAAAATGATGGACATGGCCTGAATCTTTGGGTGGTCTGAACATAAAGCCTTTCGCCTTGCAGAGTAATCTGCGGGTGAAAGGTTTTTTTATCTCTGTTTATGTAGTTTGCGATTTCCGGTTAGGCTAGCCAAAGAGGAGTACTTGTCCCTTTCATGTTGTTGTTACTTTCTGTCCAGTGTCCATGTACTGTCCTTCTTTTTCGGGACAACGGTGCATAAGGTTAACATATAGCCTATAGCTCATCCCGCAGGGGAGGGACACTTCGATGATGAGAAGAAGATGGCGAAGCCGGAGACGCCGTAAGCCGCCCAGCGGCAAGCGTAAAATGTGGTTGATCATTTTATTGGTGACAGCGTTTTGTTTAATGCAGGGTTTTGCCTATGTAGATAAGAAAATGAAGCCCCCCATTATGCACTTGGCCAAGATCAGAGTGAAGCAGATTGCGACCGAAGCGATCAACAAGGCGATTACAGCACAGGTGGCAGACGGCAAAACCAACGAAGGGCTGATTGACTGGAAGACGGATACCGCCGGGAAAGTGTCCGGTTTCATGCTGAACTACAATGAGCATATGCGAATCACCGCAAGTACAATGAATATCGTGCAATCCACGCTTCAGAATGTACACATGTTAAAAGAAAAGATACCCCTGGGGCAGGCGCTGGGCAGTCCCGTGATGGCTTCATTTGGCCCGAGTATACCGGTTCGTATTGAGCCTCAAGGCGCTGTCAAAGTGGATCTGAACACCCGTCAGCAGAATGCAGGCATTAACATGATCTTGGTGGAAGTATACATTCATATCATTGCTGAGGTCGCGGTTGTGGTGCCCTTCGATATGGAGCCCGAAACGGTTGATACGGAAATCCCGATTTCTTACCTTCTGGTTGTCGGGGATGTGCCCATGTATTATTACGATAATCAGGGCAAGCCGGTAGGCAGTAACGGCAGTAATGCCCCGGCTATAGCGCTGCCGTCAGGTCATACGGGTGTATCAAGCGGTAATGGAGTGACGACGAATCCCCCAAGCCAGAACCAGCAACAAGCGCCGTCAGACCATTTGCAAGGGAACGAGCTTGAATTTGAGCCAGATTTGCCCGATATCAATGGCGGAGTGCTGCCTAATAAGGACGCGCAGCCGTGAATCACATTTTAAAAAGTAAAGCGAAAAGGGACCTCTATCCAAGAGGTCCCTTTTTTGAATACCGTTCGTGCATATTGCATATCCATACTTACTTGCTCTTTTTGTTCTTCTGTTTGCGTTCATCCTGTTCCCAATGTTTCAGCTGTGGATAAGGATCGAACGACCATTCGTGCAGTCCGCTGTCCCGGTAGATCCCATAGTGAAGATGTGGAGGAAATTTGCCCTGTGTCCCAGGTTTCCCGTAACCCGAACTGCCAACCCAACCTACGACCTGACCGGGGATAACCACTTCACCAATGCGTGCGCTCTTGTCAAAACCAGAGAGATGGGCGTAGTAATGATAATGGTTGTTCAGATCCCGAATTCCGATGCGCCAGCCGCCAAACGGGTTCCAGCCTTTGATCTCCACGACTCCGTAACAGGTGCTGCGTACAGGCAGACCGTGCGGAGCAAAGATATCGGTTCCCTCATGAATGCGATAGCCGCCCCAGCTTCGTTTTGTCCCCCAGGTGCTGCGATAGGAGTAGTTGGTTCCGAGCGGAACCGGAAAGGCATGTCCAAACAGATCCAGATTGTCAAAATGCTCATATAACTTCGCGAATTGCTGTATCCGTTGTACAGCACGGGAGTTGTGATAATATTCCCACAAGGCAATGTTGAAGTCCTCTTGCTTGTTCCCATAACCCTGAATAACAGAAGCCATGCTGTACAGCACATCCTGATCATTATTGGCATCCGCTATACCGTCTCCTGAACCATCACGTCCATATCCTTTGAAAAAAAGAATGGATTTCGGATGTTGATCCGTCTCATCCGGATTTAGCCATCCCCTCCAGGCCGGAGAGGTCATGAAGACACCTGTGAGCCGCTCCGGATGCTTGCGATCCTTCGGGTGTGCACGGGTAATCGTACGTTCATACTGATCAATGGCGGCCAGCCTGTACCAGGGAATCTGAGTCATCTGACCGATGCTCTCATATAAATGGCGACGTGCAGCGAAGATTTCTGCGGGCTTTAGCTCAGCTGCCTGTGGTTTGGGTGCGGCCTGGGCGGGTTCACCGTAAACTTCAACAGGCAAGAATGGGAGAAGCAGAGTACCTGCAAGTAATGTTTTGATCCAAAAGCGGTACGTGTGCCTGAAGGTCAAGCGTTGTTGCACTGGGAAGCAGCCCCTTTCCATTAAAATGATACAAGGTACCCGATGAACCAAGCTAAAGGTTAGCGTTCTTCAAAAGTTCTCATTTTATCCATGTCAGCACTTGGGATGAATCGAATGATGCAAATTGTCCATATCGGGCATGAATGCACAAGATGTGACAAATGGGAGTTTTTCCAACGCTTTCATGGTATAATATGTTCCGAGCAACAGCCTAACTTCAGTAGAAAGAAGGTTTATGCATTGGCTAAACGTGTTAAAGAACCGAAACCGGATTGGATTCGGATCAAATTGACAACCGGCGATAACTATCAGGAAATGAAAACGATGATGCGTTCCAAAACGCTGCATACGGTATGTGAGGAAGCACGGTGTCCGAATATTTATGAATGCTGGGCCAATCGAACGGCCACTTTTATGATTTTGGGCGACATTTGCACAAGGGCATGCCGTTTTTGCGCGGTGAACACAGGCTTGCCAACGGAGCTTGATTTGCAGGAACCAGAACGTGTAGCGGAAGCAGCAGAGCAGATGAATCTGCAACACTGCGTAATTACAAGTGTAGCCCGTGACGACTTGAAGGACGGGGGAGCTACGATCTTTGCAGAGACGGTAAAGGCCGTACGGCGGCGGTTGCCATTGTGCAGCGTTGAAGTACTCATTCCAGACTTTCTGGGCGATCGGGAATCTTTGCAGATTGTAATGGATGCCAAACCGGACATTCTGAATCATAATATTGAGACGGTAGAGCGGTTGTCAGACAAAGTGCGCGCCAAGGCGAAATATAAACGTTCACTGGAATTGCTTGCTCGTGCCAAAGAAATGCAACCTAACATCCCAACGAAATCAAGCATTATGCTTGGTGTAGGTGAGGAATATAATGAAATTTTATTGACGATGGATGATCTTCGTGCGGTGAACTGCGATATTATGACGATTGGTCAATATTTGCAGCCATCGGAGAAACATCTGTATGTTGAAAAGTATTATCCGCCAGAGGAGTTTGCTGCATTGAAACAGGAAGGATTAAAACGTGGGTTCAGCCACGTCGAGTCCGGCCCGATGGTACGCAGCTCCTACCATGCGCATGAACAGGTGAAATCGGCTACCAAACATGCTGAACAGGCGGCAACACACGCGTGATGGAGGAAACCGGATTGGAAGAAGAAAAAATCACAGAACAGATTCAGGACCAGCTTCAGGAACAGATCCAGGAGCCGGTTCAGGAATCGGTTGTTGAGTCAGTTGAGGAGAAGCCCAAAGAACCGGTCATTGTACAGATCGGCGGCAAAAATTATGAAATCGTCCAGAACCACAAAGAGGGCTGGAATCCAGAGGTCTTTCGTGATCGTTACAGTGAAGTGCTGGAGCGTTATGATTATATTATCGGGGACTGGGGTTATAGCCAGTTAAGGTTAAAAGGTTTTTACCGCGATAACCATCCGAAAGCGACGAAGGATTCCACGATTGCCAGTATTGTGGATTATATCAATGAATATTGTAACTTTGGCTGTGCGTACTTTGTGCTTCAGAAGAGCAAGGATCAGCCTCAAGCCAAAGCAAAAAGCGGTTCCTGAGAAGGACCGCTTTTTTGGTGTTCGTATTTTAGTCAAGAAATGCCGTGCGAACCCGGTTCCAGAATGGATAAGGACGGAAACGCGCGAAACTGACCTTGTGGCTGGATACCTGACAACGGACGGAGATCAGATCCTCCACCATCACGTTCACATGATCAATCGTCATCAATAACCGCTGATCCTTGCGGGAGAAAATATCACAATGATGATGCTTGGGCAAAATAACCGGTGAACCAAGTGTCCGATAGACCCGGTTATTAATCGATGCAATCTCCGCAATCTGAATCGCCTCGATGGTTGGATGCACCATAGCACCGCCGAGGGCTTTGTTGTATGCCGTGCTGCCTGATGGCGTGGATACACAGATGCCATCCCCACGGAACATTTCAAATGTCACATCGTTAATATCGACCTGAGCCACGACGGTACCGTCTACACCTTTTAACGTAAATTCATTAAGGGCGATGTAAGAGGAATTCCCCGACTTTTTACGAATCTCAAGCTCCAAGAGTGGATATTGTACAATACGTGGTTTGAGACGCTCCGGATCTCCCTTGCCACTCATCAACCGAACTAATTCCCGTAATTCTTCCTTCTTCCAATCGGCGTAAAAGCCGAGATGGCCTGTATGAACCCCAACAAAAGCAATATCCGGAATGCGGTCGATGAAATTGTGAAATGCCTGTAGCATCGTACCATCGCCCCCGATGGAGATGACAATCTCCGGCGATTCTGCATCCAGCTTGAACCCTTCTTCCTTCGCCAGCGCATGAAACTGCTGACTGAGATCAATCGATAACTGGTCTCCGCGGTCTTGAACATAGTATCTCAAGATGAAAGCTCCTTTGTGGTCATTATACTACCGATGATAATCAATTCCGCGGAAGAACACAACGTTTGGAAGCATATTCAGTGAAATATAGATGAATAGTGGCCTTATTTTTTTGCATGTCTTGGCAGGAGTAGAGAACTTAATATCGCTAAGATGAGCAACAACACGATGAGGCTTGCAAAAACAATCATTCCCGACAGGAAGATCAGTCCCCAGTCCGGTGTATACGTCGATAATGATGGGATGAAACCGGGCTCCATAAGAACGGGGGAAGAAGAACGCCCCATCATGGGTGTCCACAACAGCAGGACTAATACAGGTGCGATTAACGCATGAATGGCTCTGGCAAATAGAAAGGGACTATATCTCATGGGTGTGTTGCTAAGGACACTCATAATCTGCGCATGGACGGATAATCCGCCCCAGGAGAGAACAAAGGCTGCTGCCGCTACCTTATAGACGAGAGGGATGGATGCCCCGGCACTCCCAGCCTCTTTGTTCCCCAGCGTTACTTCAAATAGTCCACCGACCAAGCTAGGAGATAAGGATGGAGGCAATCCGGTATGCCGTAGCAATTGCTCGGTAATCCCGTACAGTCCGCCAAGCCAACCGGTCTGCACAAGTAACTCCATCATGACCGAGAAGAATACAACCAGCCCCCCTACGATAATAATAAGGCGAAGGGATGAGGAGACTGCCTGGCGCAACAGTTCACCAAATGCCCGTCCGTCAGCCTTTCTTGCTTCATGCATCGCATAGATGGCACGGACCAGTCTGTTTCGATGTATCTTCTCTGCTGGAGATGGAGAAGAGATGTCTGTCTGTGAGCCTTTCGCTGTACCCCCGTGGAAACGCATGAGCACACCCACCAGAAAAGCAGCAGCGTAATGGCTCGCAACCAATATTGGTGCAATGGCGACATTGTGGAAGAAGCCAACCGATACCGCGCCAATCATGAAGATTGGATCGGATGATGTGGTGAAGGCAACGAGCCGTTCTCCTTCTTCCCGGGTAACCAGCTTTTGTTCCCATAACTGGGCGGTCAGTTTAGCCCCTGTAGGATAACCGGATGCACAGCTTACGGCAAATACAAAACCACCGCTTCCGGGAACACGAAACAATGGACGCATTAATGGATTCAGCAAGGTGCCCAAAAAATGAACAATGCCGAAGCCGAGCAGCAGCTCGGACAGCACCAAAAAAGGAAAAAGGGAGGGAAACAGTACGTCCCACCAGATGGACAGTCCGCGTACACCTGCGTGCCAGGTTTCCGCTGGGAACAAGACCATTAAGACACAAAGGAGCAGGAGAGCGAGTGTGACCAGGACATGGGTGAGTCGTTGTGGAGCAGCCATGAATTCCTCTCCTTTATTTTTTGGGATGGTCGTTGTGCAGTAGTCAGTGGCGCTTTTGCCATCAATATATGAAAAAAAGCGGACAAACAGTACAAAATTATACGTAGAAAGCGCTTGCAAAAGTGGCTGTGTTTTTAAGTGATGTGTGCTAAAATGAGAAAAACGCCTGAACGTCACCTAATTGTCTCCAAGGTGGAATTCAATTCGGATGGAGTGATGATCATGAGTCTTGTCACCGGAATCCTGGTCTGTGCTTTTGTATATGTGATACGTGCCTCGCTGGTACGCTCTGAGGAAGAGGACTGGCGGAGTTATTAATGGAATATCTAGTGCGCCAACCTATGCGGTTGGCGCTTTTTTTGTCCTATGTTTCGAATAAGGTCCTATATACTGACGGCAGGTTATATGTCCTGTTGATTTCATGTTATATAGGACTTTTTGGTTTTTTTTGATAGAATGGAGATAAAGGCTTTTGTGGCCTGGATATTGTTACTGTTTTCACAATGTTCACGGAACGTGTAATATATGGCAAAATTCGACATCAGAAAGGGGAATCAGACGAATGAATCCCAGTTTGAGTATTTATGACAATCTTGGTGGTGAGAAAGGTGTTCGTGCACTGGTCGAGGCTTTCTATCCGATCGTTCAGCAGAATGAGCAACTGGCTCCGCTTTTCCCGGAAGATATTCAGCCGGTCATCGACAAGCAGTATATGTTTTTGTCTCAATTTTTTGGAGGTCCAGGGCTGTTTTCCGAGGCATTTGGACACCCGATGATGCGTGCCCGTCATATGCATTTTGAAGTGACGGTTGAACGGGCTGAGGCCTGGCTTGCATGTATGAATCAAGCGTTAACACAGATTGGTGTGGAGGAGCCCTTACATTCGTTTATCCTGCAACGTTTATCCGGGCCTGCGCATCATTTTGTCAATACACCGTAGTTCCGAATATGATTATAAGCGTACGGGAGAGGGATGGGGAACCGAGTGGAATTAGAGCCGCTGTATAAGGTGAAGGTAACGTGTCACTATTGTGAAACTGAGTATGACACCTCACGGGTAAGACCGAGCTTGAAAAGACCCTACCGGACGGATTCTGATTTTTGTGCTTACTACAAGCTGGAGAATCCGGACTTTTATGTGGTTCGCATCTGTCCGCAGTGCGGATTTGCTTCCACGGAGAACGCAACGGAGCATTTGAACGATGCTCAGCGCAAGGCTTTCAAGGAACAGATCGGTAATCGCTGGGTAAAACGTGATTATAGCGGAGCACGGACACTGGACCAGGCGCTGGCTACGTACAAGCTTGCCTTGCTGTGCGCCCAGGTTATCCAGGAAAAAGACCGTGTCGTCGCTGGCCTGCTGCATCATATAGCCTGGTTGTATCGTTATATGGAGGACCATGCACAGGAACATCGTTTTCTTGAATTTAGCCTTGAAGCCTATGTGAAGGTGTTCGAACGTGAAGGAACAGGCGGCAATGAAGCCAAACTGTTGTATTTGCTCGGGGAATTGAATCGCAGGGTAGGCCGGTTCAATGAAGCAGTGCAATGGTTCAGCAAGGTCATTCATGACAAGCGAATCACAGATGCGGCTATGATTCGTGCTTCAAGAGAACAGTGGGCGGTGCTGCGCGAACAGATGATTTCAGGCAAGATGGAACTTCCGGAAGAGATGCTGGAAGCAGAGAAAGAGGCTGCAAAGCGCAGCCCCCTCTAGGTCAACCTTGGATTTAAGACACGCCCTAGTTACGGACAGGACGGCTGGATAACAGATAGTCACTGTCATTGTCGATCACGGTCATGCTGGCATTGCAGCAAGGAAAGACCAGTAGTTTCTTTTTGCCTTCGCGAATGAGCACAAGCTCTTTTGGTTTGAGGGGGAGCAGCACATTACTTGCATGACAGTACGGACATTGCTGTACATAGATATCCCCCATCACAATATCGTAAGGCCAGCTGTTTTCAAACGGAATCATTCTTTTTCGCCTTCTGTTGGAGAAGGTTTGGAAGCTTCTTGTTTGGCGAGTTCCGCAATCTTCTGCATCAGGATATGTTGGGGCATGTGCATCAGGTGCTCCAAAGGCACGCCCAAGGATTCTGCTAATTTGACGGCTGTATCAGCCGATACTTGTAAAGGTTTCATACGTTTACCTCCTGAGAGTTGCTATAAGTATTTCTCTAGTATAGAGATATGGCACGCATAAAACCAGTTTTTAATTCAATCCTAACCATCCAATTTATAGAGAGAGGTGCCTTATTAAATGAAAACGCCATTACACCCTGTATGGGATCTGGAGTCCATTTTTAGTGGAGGTTCTTCCTCCGAATCATTCGCTGCGTATCTGATTGAACTGGAAGAGGATGTACGCAAACTGCAACATCTGTTGAACGAAACACCCGCACCGACTTCATTAGAAGAGACGGCTGCATTTGATCCCATTTTGGAACTGCTGCAAAGCTGCTATATCCGCGTATCGGAAGGTTCTGCGTTTGTTTCCTGCCTCTCATCACAAAACCAGAAGGACAAGAAGGCAACGCAGCTTCAGGGAGCCATCAGTTCCCTTGCTGCGATGCTGAACGGCAGTAAGTCGAAGTTCGATAATACACTTAGTCAGACAACGGATTCGGTATGGGACGCGTGGATTGCTCGGGAAGATATTCAGCCGCTGGCATTTGCATTGAACGAGAGTCGCACGCTGGCTCGCGAGAAGCTTTCGCCGGAACTGGAAGGTCTTGCCCTGGATCTGGGTGTGGATGGGTACCATGGTTGGGGCAAATTCTATAATACGATTGTCAGCAAGGTGAACATTCCTTTTGAGCAAGATGGAGAAACGGTAATGCTGTCCGCAGGACAGGCTGCCAACAAGCTGAGTGATAGTGATCGGAATGTGCGCGAGACGGTATTTGCAAACTGGGAGCAGGCTTGGACCGATGTCGAAGATTTCTGTGCAGACACGCTGAACCACCTCGCAGGATTCCGACTGAAGTTGTATGAGAAACGTGGCTGGGATGATATCCTCAAAGAACCTCTGGCCATCAACCGGATGTCACGTCAGACACTGGATACAATGTGGAATGTGATTAACGGGGCGAAGCCTGCGCTTGTTCAATATCTGGAGCGCAAGGCAGAACTGCTGGGGGTAGATAAGCTCAGCTGGAGCGATGTTGATGCACCTGTAGGCCAATCAAGTGGCAAGATCACTTACGATGAGGCAGCAATGACTATTGTTGAACAGTTTGCCAAGTTCAGTCCTAAACTTTCTTCGTTTGCAGAGATGGCTTTTGAGAAACGCTGGATCGAAGCAGAAGACCGTCCTGGCAAGCGCCCAGGAGGATTCTGTACGTCTTTGCCACTTAGCAAAGCAACCCGGATTTTCATGACCTTCTCCGGGACGCCGTCCAATGTGTCGACTCTTGCGCATGAACTTGGTCATGGATATCATCAACACATTATGGAAGAGTTACCCGCATTGAATCAGCGCTATGCGATGAATGTGGCCGAGACAGCTTCCACGTTTGCTGAACTGATTGTAGCAGATGCCCTGGTACAGGCGGCAACAGATGAGCAAGAGAAGCTGGCGTTGTTGGAGGACAAGATACAGCGAAGTGTGGCATTCTTTATGAATATCCATGCCCGGTTCCTGTTTGAGAATCGTTTCTATGAGCAACGCAAAAAAGGCCTGGTCAACGCGGATGAGTTATCCAAATTAATGGTGGAGGCACAGCAGGAAGCATTCTGTGGCGTACTTGCAACAGATCATCCGCATTTCTGGGCATCCAAACTGCATTTCTACCTGACAGGTGTGCCATTCTATAACTTCCCATACACGTTCGGTTATATGTTTAGTGCGGGAATCTATGCGAGAGCACAGCAAGAAGGTACAGCATTTGCAGATAAATATGATGACTTGTTGCGGGATACAGGACGTATGACGGTCGAAGAACTGGCCCAGAAACATTTGGGTACGGACCTGACACAACCGGATTTCTGGCAAAATGCTGCGGATTTGGTCATTGCCGATATTGAGCAGTTTCTGCAGATGACAGCAACCGAAAAATAGGTTGAAGATATAGGAAATGGCTGCAATCAAGTGTTTAACAGACACTGGATTGCAGCTTTTTTTTGTTTAGAATCCTCATTTTCAATTCTCGAATATTTTGTCGTAATTAAGTGAAAAAGCTCAGTTTAAGGAAGTGGAATGGCAATTAATTGTGCAAATTATAGTTAGAAATACCCAACTTTGCCGTTGTTTGTTGAATGAGCACATATGATGTCATATAATGAGTCGTAAGTCCTTATCATATAGGACTATAAGCATATAAGGGGAGTGTTAATATGAAAATTGACGAGCTTTCATTAGCGAGACAGTTGGATCTGGTGTTCAAAGAGCTTGATCATGAGTTGTCGGGGTTAGACTCAGGGGTAGTTTTTGTGCAAATACGAAACAACGTAATTGGGAAATTCGGTATTCGACATAATCCGATAACTGGACGGAATGGACAGATGGATGTGGAGGAAGGAGGACTAAATGAAACCCAGAGAACTTCTTTCCGAGCAATGGCACTGGAGACGTTGAAATTCAAACGGAACTGGACACATGGCGAAATATCGTACGACTTTACAGTAAGACAAGGTATGATTTTGGTAGATGCAACAATGGAGTCTAATTACAATATGGCGAGCCTGATGATTCGTTACCCTAGAACCAATACATACAAGGATTCAGGTATGGAGTCGACCTCCTAATTACTTGCACAAGAGAAAGCGGCACTCCCGAAGAAGGCCGCTTGTACTTTGGATTCTGCTCAAATCAAGCAAAAATTACGAGCTTACGAACGACCCGATAATTGCTGCTCAGCGATTTGCACCAGACGTTTTGTGATGTATCCACCCAGAGAACCTGTCTCACGGGAAGTATAGTTACCGTAGTAACCATCTTGTGGAATCGTTACACCCAGCTCTTGTGCAGCTTCAATTTTCAATTGTTGCAATGCTGCAGTTGCTTGGGGAACGACCAGGTTGTTGGAGCGGCTACCGCTACCTTGGTTTTGACTTCCGTACATATGTGTCACCTCCTTATGGGTTGGTGATGTTAGTATGGTTAGAGAATACGGAAATATACATGATATGGCGTAAGGGAAAATATGGATGATCAATAGTAGGCATGTCACATCAAAAAGCCGACCCAAAGCGGGTCGGCAAGTTGTATAAGGATATTAAAATATAGGGTGATATGCGCAAAAGCAACATAGAGGATGATAAGCCTACTTAGTCTGTCGGAGGTATAACCTCAATACGTGTAAATAGCTCAACAGGCTGTTCCGGTTCCAGACGAATTAACCCCGTTTGCTCATCCGATAAAGCTAAATTAGGTGCATCCGGGAGCCAAGTGTACGGTTCAATGCACAAGAACTGATCGGATTCACCTTTGGTAAAGAGAACCCAATGTTTGAAAAATGTTTCATCTGCTGAATATTTCAATGTATATCCATCTTGTCTGCGTAAGTAAGCCGTGGCTGGTTCACCTTCGGTAGCTTTCAACAAGGTATCCCAGTTACGTCCCTGCAAGTTGATGCCTTCGTTCAGAGCAGACCATTCACCTAGAGATTCAATTTCACCTGTAGGGAGTTGCTCCTCATTCTGTCCGTATAGTCCGGAAACAGGCACTTGCAATGTCCAGTCGGCAGGTTTGCCGTCTAGCAAAAACCATGTATGATATCCCATCCCGAAAGGAGCAGGCGTTGAGCTCAGATTGGTGACTCGCAGACGCTGGCAAAATACAGCGTTTTGCAGACTGAACGTCATCTCAAGCTTCAGGGGAATCGGGAATTGAGCCATCCAGTGCTCTTCATTTTCAGTCAGTAATTCGGTTGTAATTGCACAGCCGTCTTCATCTTCCTCAATGTCACTGACACACCAGGATTGGGTACGGTGGAGACCGTGAATATGGTTGTCATTGGCCGTGTTCTGATCGAACTGGTAACGAACACCTTCATATTCGAATTGTCCACGATGAATGCGCCCTGGTGGAATCAGGAGAGGAACGCCAAAATGGTACGGCTTCTGCAGATAAAAGGCAAGATCGTCTTCATCCGGACGGCGGACGACATCTCTGTCCTGCACTAAATCGCGAATAGAAATAATATTATTTCCAAGACGCGGCAGCAGGGTAATTTCCAATTCACGGCTATGTAGGATATACGTGTCGTAACCATTCCATTGGCCTTTGGTCACTTGTTTCATATCGATGCTCCTTTTCCCACTTGAAATCTGTCTGCAAGCAGTCGTGATGATGCTACTGCTACAGGCGTGTCATTGTGTACATGCCAGCTATTTCCTGCTCGACTTCGTGTGAAGTTAACAATAGGATAAGCAATTCCATCATAACAGATTTTAGTGTGTCGGGTAAAAAAGTTCATCTCATTTTGACATTCGCGCCTGTGCGCATTAAGATGGAACTCTGAAAGCATTTATTAGAATTGAATGACATGAAATCGATGACAGGGACAAGTAGGCCAAGAGAATCCTCTTCAGAAAGCCGGTGGTTGATGCGAACCGGTGTGAGCTCTTTACCGAATGGACCCTTGAGTGTGGATTTGAACAGGCAAAGCCGAAAGACGGCTTGCCCCACTAGAGTCTGCCGTATAATCCACGTTACGGAACAATGAAGGCATTTCTTCAGCTTGACTTGTATTCAGGGTCAGGGGCAATGGAAGAAAAGCGAATAAGGGTGGCACCACGGTCTCACGTCCCTTGCGGATGTGGGGCCTTTTTGCGTTCGCAGAGAATGGCGGGAGCTTTTTATTTACAATCAGGGAGGCGTTTGTGCAATGAAAACAGTACTTTCAGGTATTCAACCGAGCGGTAAGCTCACATTGGGCAACTATATTGGTGCAATCAAAAACTTTGTAAAACTTCAGCATGACTATCAGTGTCATTTCATGGTAGTTGATCTTCATGCAATTACTGTGACTCAGGAGCCAGCAGCATTGCGTGAACAGTCGGAAGCTGTAGCTGCGTTGTTTATTGCAGCAGGTATTGACCCGTCTAAATCTAACGTATTTTTGCAGTCCCATGTACCGCAGCACGCGGAATTGGGATGGTTGATGACGACGCTGACCTCCATGGGTGAGCTTGAACGCATGACTCAGTTTAAGGATAAATCATCTGGTAAAGATTCCGTTGGTGCTGGACTGTTCGTGTATCCATCATTAATGGCGGCTGATATTTTGCTTTACAATGCTGATCTTGTACCCGTGGGCGAGGATCAGAAGCAGCATTTGGAACTGACACGTGATCTGGCAGGACGCTTTAACCACCGTTATGGGGAGTACTTCACCATTCCAGATCCGTATATCCCACAGGTGGGTGCGCGGGTAATGTCACTTGACGATGCTTCTTCGAAGATGAGCAAAAGTAATCCCAATGCTGGCAGCTATATTGCCCTGCTGGATCCGCCGGATGTCATTCGCAAAAAAATCAGCCGGGCTACAACAGATTCGGGACGTGAAGTCGTATATGATCCAGCGAACAAACCGGAAGTCAGCAACCTGATGAGCATCTACGCTGAATGTGCGGGTATGACGCTTAAGGAAGTAGCTGAGCGTTATGAAGGCAAGATGTACGGTCCGTTCAAAAAGGAACTGGCTGAAGTGGTTGTGTCTGTTATTGAACCATTACAACAACGCTATAATGAGATTCGCGAGTCTGGCGAATTAGCCGATGTTCTCGATACGTCAGCGCGCCGTGCAGAAGAAGTTGCTGCTCAAACGCTGGATGCAGTGAAAGAACGTATGGGGTTTGTTCCTAGACGCAAACTGTAGTGCTGAACAAGATTTCCATATGTAACGGAATGAATAGTTAACATGAATAAAGAGGAGTCCTAGTTTAGGAACTCCTCTTTATTTGTACGTCCATTATTGAATGATAAAAGACCTGTTCAAGAAGTAGGCTCTGAAGCCGTCGAACGAACTTCCTGACGTTCTTTTTTGGCACGGATCACAAATCCCCAGCCAATGTTGGCCATGGACAGGATAAACAGTAGTGCTGCTAACCAACCGGAGTAGGAGATCGTAATTGCTGTAACCGCTAACAAGATAATCGAAGAGAATGCGAACCATAAGGATAAGCCTTTGCTCATTGGGAAAAACCTCCATCTACAAATTTAGTAAAATTCCGTATAACCTGAAGCGTACGAGCCATAATAATCTTGCAAGCTTGCAATTACATTACAGACACAGATTGAAGGGAGATTATAAATATGGCTCAAGGATCTCGTTCTAACAACTTGGTGGTACCTCAGGCAAATTCAGCACTGCAACAATTGAAAATCGAGGCTGCACAGGAACTGGGTGTAACTATCCCACAAGACGGTTACTATGGTAACTACACTTCCCGTGAAACAGGATCTTTGGGTGGATATATCACCAAACGTCTGGTACAAATCGCTGAGCAGTCTCTGGCTGGGTCTGGCAAATAATTTATCTTAACCAAACAGCAACAAAACGGATAAACAGAAAGCCCGGGGCGGAAACGCTCCGGGCTTTCTCGCGTATCATTTCCTATGTCTGATTGTGCCTTGCCATGATCGCTTCGTCAAGGGCGTGCGGATAAAAGTTTTTTATCCATCTTCTCATCGCTTAACCAGCCTACATACGTATCGATCGTTTCAAAATTTCGATCCATCACGACTACAGCGACAAATGGATATTGTTTCCGGTGTCGATATCGTACATCAGCCCAGCGGACCTTGTAACCGGCAGGTAATTCTTCAACCTCTGCCACCGCATAGGAGGTGAAGTAGAGGAAGGCACTGACTTCCGGCGATTTGCGTGAAGCAGCAACGGCCGCATGGGTGGAAGATGAAGCTTGCAGACTCCAGGCCAGATTAGAACCATCCATTTTACCAATCTCATAACTGCCATCTTCAACTCTTTTAACGACATGCCAGCGATTCCAGGATATCGTCGGAATGACGATATATTTTGCTTTCTCTGGGTTGTTGTCGAGACGTCTAACCTTTCTGACCGCTTGTGCACGAGCAATCGTCCGCCATATATAATATAGTCCCGTTAAGCTATATAACGTCACGAAGAGTGGTGCAGGGGCGATTAGGTCAAAGGCCCATAACAGGATAGCCACGACATGCGTGGAGAATAGAAACGGATCAAAAATATGAATGATGTTCCAGGCGATCCAGCGTTCTGTAAAAGGCCGGGCGGCTTGGGTTCCATAGGTGTTGAACAGATCAGTGAATACGTGAACGCCTACGGCTACAGCAGTCCAAGTGGCAACGTGTCCAATAGGTACACCAGGGAATATCAATGCAATGACGCCAGTGATGAGCAGAACCCATAACAGGAGAAATGGCAGAGAGTGTGACAAGCCCCGATGATTCCGAATGTAAAGCGAATTGCTTTTGAGACGTAACGCAGTATCGATGTCAGGGGCCTGGGAACCGGCGATCGTGCCAACCATTACCGCAGCTGCAAGCATAGGGTTGGACGCGACGACAGGATCGACATAAGCCAGACCGGCTAAACCAATCCCCATGACAAAATGTGTAGAGGTATCCATAAACGTCTCCTTTGTGTGGTGTATCGTTGTAAGGCATATTGCTTCTCTATCTAGGTGATACCCATATATAGTGTATAATATCCGCCTGTCAGGATGCAAAACACCCCAAATTTCGAAGAGATGACAATAAATGTATTATAACCAATAAATGTGCGCGGTTTGTCAAACTATTTCGGCATTTCCTATGATAAACTTTATATCGGATACAGAGAGAAAAATCGTCAGAGCACATACGATACAAACTGAATGATATACAACGCTAAAAATGTATGGGCATTGTTCCTTTAAACCGTTACAATAATATAGAATCTCATAAAAAGTAGGTTTCTTTGAATACATATGTCACAGTAGATGGATGAAGCGTAAAGAACGTGATTTTGGGTTCATATATGTATGCGTATTCATAAGAAAAGATACAGGAGGGACGAGGAAGATGCTGAAAAAGTACAAATGGACCTGGATGCTGCTGGGGCTCGCACTGATTATGGCTGTGTATCTGATGTGGGGCACCGTCTTTGCCAGTAAGGAAAAATTACCCGAGATTCGTGAAATCCAATCCTTTTCCATGGAAAATGTAGATGGCAGTACGGTATCCCTGGAGGACACCCAAGGGAAAGTCCGTTTGTTCTACTTTTATTTCACCAGTTGTCCGGATGTCTGCCCTATTACGACGTTTACATTATCCCAGGTGCAGGATCTGTTGAAAGAGGACGACACCTTCGGTAAAGATGTCTCGTTTGTATCCATTTCATTCGACCCGAAAGTCGATACAAGAGAGAAGATTAAGACATTCGCGGACCGCTTCCATGCGGATTATTCCGGATGGTACTTCTTGCGAGGCGATATGGACAAAACCAAACAGTTCGCCAGGGATTCATTCCAAATCCTGATCGAAGGGGAGAATAAGGACGATTTTGCCCATATGAACATGATTGGTCTGGTGGATGAGAACAACCAGCTACGAAAAGTATATAACGCATTTAATACAGAGGACGTTGTGCCTGCTGTAATTGCCGAGGATATTCGGAATCTGATCAAGGAATAATCATCTGATGTTTATATTGTAAAGGCTGCCTTCAGGTTGGATATCAACCGAAAGGCAGCCTTTTTGGTATTTCCTTTTAAAAGGAAGGATGTTCGGGGTATTGGATGTACGTCTCTAACCCGGCTTTCTCCAGCTGGGCAATGATATACTCATCAGGTGTTCCTTCCACCCCCGCATATCCTCGTCGTGTATACATCTGTACTGCATCCGGGAAAGCATCCCGAAGCACACCTCTAATTTTTTTGCCGGAACTGTCATTATCCATAAATAAAAAGACTTCATCATAACCGACTTGCTTGCGCAGGGTCTCCAGCTTGAGGGAATTTAGTGTTCCAAACGTACATAGAATGTTGATTTCGGGTCCAACCAGACGTTTCAATTTGCTTCGATCATTCTTACCTTCCACAATGACATGAATAGGCATCATATTCACCTCTTGTTCGAGAGCTTATGTCGACATTCCCCGGGAAATGTTGCAGCGAAAATCGACTGATTATATAAAATGGACTCCTTTCTTTACACGTTTGCTAACTGGAGAGAACAACCCATCAAGACAATTCTCTGAAATCTTATCTCATGTGTATCATTAGGTCAGTAATAGCTAGCAGTGGCCGTTCCGGTTACGGATCGTTCTTCCGATCGCTGTTGTCTCCATATATTTCTGATTTACTTTTATAAAGTTAATATTTGGAGACAAAGGCGAACGCTACCGCTTCTTCAAAATCGATTCCGTTCCCTTCACTACTTTTGGCTAATTGTTCAACTTTAATGATCTTCAATAAGATAAAACCTTCGGTGATTGTAAAAGATAGATTTCCCAGTTAGCTTTTATTAACGTGTAAAACGTTAGTCCATTTTATATAGTTTAGCTGTAAGTGGGGGAATGATGCAAAGCTAAAGAAAATACTGGCCTAATTCAATATACTTTTCGGATCGGACAGGGAAGCTTCGCTTCTGGATGTGTAGTATGGAAGCAACAGCATACCGATCATTAACAGAACAAAGGCAATGAAATAGGGTGATAACCCGACACGGAGTTGCCCGGCAGTGATGGGGCCGATGAAAGATCCGATGGAGGTGGCGATGGATTGCAGCGAGAAAATGCGCCCCAGCTTGCTTCCTCCGCTCAGACGGATAAATAGGGTAGCCATAGCTGGAAAGATAATGCCTTTGGACATCCCAAGTACAAATAATACGGTGGTCAACGGAATTTGCGGAATGGCTGCCATCCCAAAAAAACACAAGGACATTAACAGCACGCCCGCAACCAGACGCAGTTTTGGGGAATACCGGTTGAGAAATAACATGCTGAGTGTGAAAAGTGCCCCAATACTGATAATGGAGAACAGCAGTCCGGTAGACATGATGGACGATTGTCCTCCTCCCCGCAGGGGTAATTCGAAGAAGAGAATTCCTTGGGCACAGGCAATAACCAGAGGCAGGGCAAAGTATCGCCAGGACACCGGTAGAAATGCACTTTGTGCATTTGCTGGTGAGACATCAGGTTTAGCAGGTTCAGTTACTCTCTCGTGCTGCTTGACGATACCACGAGGCATCGTCATGAATGCAATGACACCTGTGAGAATAAGCAGATAACCCAAGCCTGAGAATGTAGCGGAGAAGCCCATAGAGCCCACAATGATCGCACCGGCTGCTGGCGATACAACAGAGGCGAGGGTATGCACTACGCCGTGACCCGACATATACTTCCCCTGTTTCACCGGATCGCTGGATAGCTGTGCAAGCAAGGCGAGGCATGCAGGAGACAGGAAGGCCAGTACAAAACCGCTGATGGAACGCAGCGCAAGCAGTTGCCATGGTGTCTGGACATAGGCTTGCAGGAGCAGGATGAATCCTGCACCGAGCAGACTGAATACAATGTAGCGGCGACTGCCATGTTTATCGATTTGCGTTCCGGCAATCAGATTGCCAGGAAGATGTGTTAAGGAATAGATACCCATCATCCAGCCGATGAAGGTAGGGGCGGCTCCAAGTGATATGGCAAAAGGGGTCAGAATGGGATACTGGGCGTGCAAATCAAATACAGCAAGGAACAAAAACAGGTATAGCCAGATGGCCGTTTTCACATAAGCCCCTCCTTGTTAAGCGATGCATATTCAAAGTACAAGTCTTGAACGTGTTCCCCGTTCGTCAGCAGAACCTCATGGTACTACTTGTACGCCCGGCGGGACGAACTTAGACCGTTTATTTTTACGGGAGAGGGCTTAGCTGACAGCAGCTTCGGAAATCATGTATAATATTCGGGAAGTGTAACGAATGAATTCTAATACGGAAGGTGTAATCATGAACATAGAAGTAATCAAAGAGTTTGTGATGCAGAACTGGCTGGTGATCGTGGTTGCGTTGATCATTTTGTTCTTTGTTCTGAATGTGGTCAAAACCGTATTGAAATGGGCGATTGCCATCATCATTATTGCGGCTCTACTGATATACAGCGGCATCTCCATTGATCAGATCAAACAGACAGTGACAGACGTACAATCCAGTACGATGGACACATTGAAGAAAGAAGCGACCAGCATGATGCTTAAGGAAGCTTCCAAAGCGACATACGTTAAAGGACAGGATGGAGCATTCACCATCACAAGTCCCAATGTGGAGATTAAGGGTCGAACTCAATCGGATAAAGTGGATGTGACCTTCCGCGGAATTTCTCTTGGCGAATGGAAACTCGACAATGAAACGATACGTACGTTTGTCGAACAGGCACAGGAGAACAAAACAGCACCAGCATCGTAGTAAAGGGGGAATCAGTACGTGCTGCAGAATTGGCTGGACAGCCTGAAGGAGTTTAATGGCATCACAATTATGCTGCTGCTGATTGTAGCTGCTTCATTGTTGCAGGGTTGGTCCAGAGGGGCTTCGCGTTCAGCAGGCAGACTCTTCGGGTTCCTGATGGATGGCATTATGGCGGTGATTGGTATTCTGTTGTCGATCGGTTTAACGATGTGGCTTGCGCCATATGTGCAGCAGTGGCTGTCTGCGTATGCTTCAGCCATGCCTAACCGTGAGTTAAATCGGTGGGAACAGATGTATTATACGTTGGTTACGGCGATTGCAGATTTTCCGCTGATGCGGTTCGCCGTATTATTTGTACTCAGCTACGGGCTCATCCGAATGATTCTCGGATTGCTGTCTTCATTTATGTTTAGCAGCAGGCAGGGTCTAGGCGAGGAAAGTGCTCCTAAAGGTATGTTTAGCCGGCTGACAGGTGCATTGATTGGCACAATCATAGGCTCCGTCCGTGGAATGATTGTCATTGCGGTACTGTTCATGATTGTCAGTCTTTACCCAGGAAGCATGTTTAGCAGGTATGTGGAGGCATCTCCCATCTATATGCAAGGGGCCAAATCGGTTATCGAACCGTTGTCCGGCACGTTCATCAAGGACAAGCTTCCCGTATTTACGCAGGCTGTGCAGAAGGAACTGGGCGGCATCCTGCAACGCAAATATGAAGTCATTGACCATAATATTCCGACAGACATTGAATCTGCAGCGAGTGAAATTGTAAAAGGCCAATCGACAGATGAGGCCAAAGCAAGAGCGTTATACGACTGGGTAGGTTCACGGATTCAGTATGACTATGGTAAAGTGGATGACTATGAGCAAAAGGGCATATGGCATGAACAGAATCCGCAGAATACTTTTGATACACGCAAAGGCGTATGTATTGATTATGCCCGTCTCTATGCCGTAATGGCTCGTTCACAAGGACTTGAAGTCAAAGTCGTTACAGGACTTGGGTATAACGGCCAGGGCGGATACGGACCGCATGCGTGGAATGAAGTGTATTTGAGTGATTCCGAGAGCTGGGTTCCGCTTGATCCGACGTGGGCAATCAGTGGAGATTGGTTTAATCCTCCGAATTTTGCCGACACCCACTTAAAGGATCAATCAACTTAACATTACAACGGACATGGGTCCGGAATATGACGACGTTGCCAGGTTATCATGCTGCGAAGAATCAGTTTGAGTGGTATGCATCAAGTCATGAAAGAGGTAGGATGGATGAAAAAGCATTCCAATGAGAAGGACGAACTTACGGACAAACGGCGATTTAGCTACCGAATGAACGTATTTTTCTTCGCTTCCTTTGTTATTTTTAGCGTTATTATTGTACGATTGGCGTTTTTGCAATTTGTCGAAGGACCTGAACTCAGCCAGGAAGAAGCGAGTAACATTACCAAGGATGTACCGCTTCCTCCCGTGAGGGGAACGATCTATGACTCCACAGGTGAAGTGAAGCTGGCATACTCCAAGCCCATTCAGTCTCTCTACCTGACACTTTATAAAAACTATGGGGATGTTGATGGGAAACCGAGTCCTAACATAGGGGAAGTACAGGATATTGCAACCCGGTTGCATGATGTGTTTGAACAGTACAAGCTGAAGGATTCAGAATCACTTACGGTGGAGCAAATTCTCGAAGAGATGGACTTGAACTCCCGCAAAGCGAACGGTTTTATGCCACGACTGATCAAGAGTGATCTGTCCGAGGAAGAAGTCGCTTATTTCCTGCAACATAAGGATGAGTTCAAAGGTATTCAGATCGTCGAGGAGAGTGTACGTTTCTACGATCCGGATACGGTAGCGGTTCAGACCATCGGTTATTTGAAGAAGTTCAGAAGTTCGAAGGCCCTGGACAAATACAAAGAGGTGGACGAGGCCAATAAAACGCAAACGGATCCGGGCCTGGTGTACACGGAAAATGAATTTGTAGGCTTTGATGGACTGGAGCTGCAATATCAGGATGCTCTCCGCGGCAAAAGCGGATATACATCCGTTGATGTTGATTTGCGTAACTTGCCTGAAGGTGTGGCTGGTACTACCCCGCCGGAGAAAGGGTACGACCTGATTTCCAGCATTAACAAGAACGTTCAGGTGAAAACAGAACAGGCCATTCTGGATCAGTTGAGTTGGCTTCATCGGAATCCGGTTTCCGGTAAATTGCATCCGAATGCCAAGACCGGATTTGCGGTTGCGATGGAAGTGGACACGGGGAAAATCGTATCTGCTGCCAGTATGCCGGATTATGATACCAACCTCTGGAGAACAGGCAGTATCACGAATGATCAATACGATGATATTAAATATGTGTACCAAAATGGTACGATTCGTTCTTTCCCTCCGGATGATTCTAAAAAGCGAGCCGAATCGATCGTGTTACTCGGCTCCACGATCAAACCGCTTAGTGTCTTGATCGGTTTGAAAGAAGGTTTCTTCACAACAAATACCGTTTACTCAGATAGAGGTTCAACGACCTTTGGTGGAGACAACCGCAGAGTTCAGAACTCGTCGGGCCATGTGTATGGTGCGATGCGTCCGCATGATGCGATTCGTCATTCCTCGAACGTATTCATGATTGATGAGATCGGGAAGAAGTTGTACTCGAAATATGGTGCGACCGGAATTGACAAATGGGATGAATACATGAAGCAGTTCGGTCTTGGAGTATCCACAGGGGTGGATCTGCCGAATGAATTCTTGGGCATACGGGATTACATGAACACCACGGAAAGCTCGCTGACGCGTCTTGTGTATGGTTCCTTTGGACAGCAGGGGAAATACACAACCATGCAGTTAGCACAGTACACGACGATGCTGGCAAACAAAGGAAAGCGGATGGAGCCACAACTGGTCAGAGAGTTCCGGGATTCGGAAGGCAACGTGGTCGAGAAAGTAAAACCGAAGGTACTCAGCACGGTGGAGTTTAACGATGCTTACTGGAATGAAGTACAACGAGGCATGGCAACCGAGGTATCCGCATTTAGCGGATTCCCTTATGACTTTGCCAGAAAAACAGGAACATCGACACAGGTGGTAGGTGGAAAACTGGTGGATAATGGGGTGTTTATCGCCTATGCACCACGTAATAATCCGAAGCTGGCTGTTGCTGTGGTTATCCCCGAAGGGGGCTTTGGTTCGAGTAGTGCGGCTCCGGTTGCACGTGCGATCTTCGATGCCTATGACGAGGAATTCGGTCTCGACGGTATACCGAAAAAAGACAAAAATAAAGATGCAGAATCGGAATCAGGCACACAGTGATGTGAGACATTGTTACAGAGGGGACCCTTGGTGGGGTCCTCTTTTTTGTATTTACGCAGAGCTTGGATCGAGGGAGTGAACTAATTAATTGCATTAATGTGTAACCAAATGAGCCGTATTACGTTTATATAAGGAAAGGGTAAACGCTTTCGACAGAGCGGGATAATGTTGATATGTCAGTGTTTACATTTAAATCGGTAGATTGGTTCGTGTAACGGTTCTGTTTACGAAAATGTAACCAAAAATTGAAAGACGTGACAGCTAACCTTTGGTAGACTTGTATGAGAAAGGATTAAATATCGGATTGAACACGTTCACAAGACGGATTAAATATTTTATTTTTATAGAGGAACGGGAGAGGCTTAAACCATGTTTAACCGATTGAGGAAGAAACCCATGACTGAGGAAGATACACCCGTCAACAAGCCGTCGACTGCAAGGTTAAATCTGTTTTTTTTCGCGGCATTTGTCATATTCAGTATCCTCATTTTCAGATTGGCCTTTGTGCAATTTGTGGAGGGTCCTGAACTAACGTATATGGAAACGAGTCGTAATACCAAAGACATTCCACTCGCACCTGTTCGCGGTCCCATCTATGATGCGACAGGGGAAGTCGCGCTGGCCTATTCCGAACCAGTGCAGTCCCTCTATGTGCTGTTATATGAAGATTATCGGAACGATGAACGCAGGCAGGAAGCAGAGGAACTGGCTCATGATCTGGCCGCTGTGTTTAAGCAGTTTAATCCAGGGGACAAGGAGCAGCCGGATGCGGAAGAAATCATCAAACGACTGGATCTGGATTATCAGAAAACGTTCGGATATGTGCCAAGATTGGTGAAGTCGGATCTATCGACCAAAGAAATTGCTTTTTTTATGGAGAAAAAAGCGGATTATCCGGGCGTTATGGTGCTGGAAGAAAACATAAGAAAATATGACCCGGATGGTGTAGCAGTTCAGATTGTTGGTTATACAAGAGAGTTCAAACGGGCACCAGATTCCATTGCCAAATACAAGGCTATCCGTGAGGGGGCAAGTACCCAGCGTGATCCAGGGCTTGTGTATCATGAGGAAGAGAAGGTTGGGTTTGATGGATTGGAGCTGCAATACCAGGAAGAACTTCGTGGACGAAGCGGATACCAGTCCATTGATATTGACGCACGCAATTTGCCAGATGGAACGATGTTACAAACACCGCCAGAGAAAGGCTACAGTCTGGTTTCCACCATTAACAAGGAAATTCAGATGGCCGCACAAGAGGCGATAACGGACGAACTGCGCAGACTTCCGAAGGCGATTACGGGATACGCAGTAGCCATGGAAGTGGACACGGGAAATGTGGTGGCTATGGCGAGTATGCCGGATTATGATCCGAACGATTGGGATTATGACAAAATTAAGTATGTATTCCGGAACGGAACCACCGAGTCGTTCCCACCGAATGATGCCAAGCCTAGTCGGGCCGAATCCGTTGTACTCCTTGGATCGGTCATCAAACCGCTAAGTGTGCTTATTGGATTGAAAGAGGGGTTATTTACAGCCGGACAGACCTATCATGATCAGGGATATGCGGTTTTGGGGAAAGACGGACGACAGGTGAAAAACTCGCATTCTGCTTATAATGGTTCTATCACCGCCAGAAGAGCGATTGAAAAATCCTCCAATGCCTTCATGATCGATATGGTAGGTAAACGTTTGTTAAGCAAATATGGCTCAGAGAAAGGCATCGATGTCTGGCACAAATACATGCAGGATTTCGGTTTGGGTGTCTCTACGGGAGTAGATTTACCTAACGAGTTCTTGGGTCGGCTGGAATACAAAGAAGATCATGAATCAGCTCTAACACGTTTGGCATTTGCCTCCTTTGGACAGCAAGCCAAGTACACGACCATGCAACTCGCACAATACACCACGATGCTTGCCAATAAGGGCAAACGGATGGAACCACACTTAGTGAAGGAAATCCGTGACGCGGACGGCAATGTGGTGAAAGAGATTAAACCTAAAGTGCTCAATGAAGTTGATTTTTCCGATGCGCACTGGAATGAAGTTCATAAAGGAATGGTTACCAAAGTAAGCTCATTTGACGGTTTCCCTTACGATTATGCACGGAAAACAGGAACATCAGAGCAGGGGACCGGACCGAACAAAAAAGAGAATGGTGTATTTATTGCCTTTGCACCACGAGATAATCCGAAGCTTGCTGTCGCTGTTGTTGTTCCGGAAGGTGGGTTCGGGTCAGTCAGTGCTTCACCAATAGCACGGAAAATTTTCGATGCATATGACGAAGTGTATGGTCTCGATGGAACACCGAAAGGCAAGAAAGATCAGAAGCAAGACCAAGAGTAAGTAATACAGAATATTGAAATGCACTGATATGCAGTGAATGAATTATATTTGATTTGCAGAGGCAGGGGAATTTCCCTTGCCTTTTTTGGATACTGCTTGCCTTAAAGACATGAATGGTTAGTTCGATTTGGAATATACATCTGTCGTGAAGCGTCAACGTTTCGATTACGGGTTATTTTGTTGCATACAGATGATCTGTGGTAAAATGTCGTTAGCTGTGACGTCCGGAGCGTCCGTTTTACGGATGCCGGGCGATCTTGTTGTGAAAGAATGTTTAAAATTAGATAAAGAGAACCTTTAAGTTGAGCTGGAGAACCATTGTGGAACGGAGAGGGCAGAAAAGACCTAAAGAAACGAAGTGGTTGCGTTGATAACCGAATTTTCTCCATTGTAGATGGAATCAAGAAAATCTGGGGATAACAGCAATCGAAAGGTTTTCTGCCCACGTAGTACCTGAATGGATATCCATGAGTTCAACTTGGAGAGAGACAACCTAGGAGGAACTACTGTATGAGTGAACTGAAATACAAATTGCTGGCATTGGATATGGATGGAACATTGCTTAACGATAATCATGAAATTACGCAGGAGACCGCCAAGTGGATACAGATTGCCATTCGTCGGGGTGTACATGTGTGCCTTTCCACGGGAAGAGCTGTATTCCACGCGATGCCTTATGCGGTCCAACTTGGACTGGAGACACCGATGGTTACCGTTAACGGTAGTGAGGTCTGGAAAGCCCCGCATGATCTGCATATGCGTCATCTGATGGACCCGGCATTGATTCGTAAAATGCAGGAAATTGGTGAGAAATATAGTAGCTGGTACTGGGCATACTCCGTGGAAGAGCTGTTCAACCGTGATCGCTGGACAGACAATATTGAAGGTCTGGAATGGTTGAAATTTGGCTTCAATACCGAAGTGGATGAAGTCCGTCACCAGATCATGATGGAACTGCAACAAATGGGTGGTCTGCAAATGACGAATTCTTCACCCGTTAATATTGAGATCAACCCTGCTGGCGTATCCAAAGCGAGTGGTGTAGCGGAAGTCTGCAAGCTACTGGGCATCGAAATGTCCGAAGTTGTTGCTGTCGGAGACAGTCTGAATGATCTGGCTGTCATTGAGGCCGTGGGTCTTGGTGTGGCTATGGGCAATGCGCAAGAGCAGGTGAAGGAAGCGGCTGATCTGATCGTAGCGAGTAACAATGACGACGGTATCGTCGAAGTGATCCGTGAACATATTTTGAAGGGGGAGTAATCTTTGCTCGCAACCATTGCCTGGATTTTAATTGTGCTGCTGTTTGCAGTGGGAATGGCTGGAACGGTATATCCCATACTGCCTGGTGCTGTAGCGATTTTCTTCGCATTTCTGGTCTACGGCTGGTTCTTCAGCTTTGATCCGTTCGGCGTGTGGTTCTGGATCATCCAGATTTTGATTGTTGTCGTATTGTTCGTGGCTGATTATGTCGTCAGCGCTTGGGGCGTGAAGAAGTTCGGTGGCTCCAAGTTATCGACAACGCTGAGTACCATTGGTGTTATCATTGGGCCATTTGTCATTCCGGCATTCGGACTGGTGCTGGGACCATTTATCGGTGCTTTTATCGGGGAACTGATCGGAGGGTCTTCACCTTCCAAAGCGTCGAAAGTTGGTTTTGGTTCCGTGGTGGGACTATTTACGAGCACTGTGATGAAAATTATTTTGCAAATCGTCATGATTGTTCTCTTTATTATCTGGGTGGTAAGATTCGCCTAACGTTATGGATTAGCTTCAACGGGATGCACGTCCGGTGTGGAGGAAAGAAGGGGAATTGGTTTGTCTAAGAAAGAAACATTCATTAAGGGTACGCTCATTCTGGCGGCAGCTGCACTGATCGCGAGGGTACTCGGATTGGTTCAACGGGTGCCGCTGGAGCATATCCTCGGGGATATCGGTAACGCATCGTTTACCATCTCCAATACGGTATATTTAATGCTGTTAACTGTAGCAACGGCGGGCATACCGAGTACACTTAGCAAAATGGTGTCGGAACGCTACGCACTCGGACGCGCGGGTGAAGCACAACAGATCTACCGTGCAGCCCTGATCTTTGCGGCTGTCGCCGGGGTAGTCATGTCTGCTTTATTGTGGTTCGCGGCGCCTTATTATGCTACGTATGTCTCCAAAGTACCGGAATCGGTCAGCGCCATTCGTGCCTTGGCCCCAGCCTTGCTGCTCTTCCCAGCCATTGCGATGATGCGTGGATATTTCCAGGGACGCGGCAACATGACAGCAGGCGGTATTTCACAGATTGTGGAACAGTTCGCCCGTGTAGGTACAGCCATTATCGTGGCTTATGTCATGCTGCAATGGAATTATGATGACCAAACGATTGCTGCAGGTGCTTCATTTGGTGGGGTATTAGGAAGTGTTGGTGCCTTCGGTGTCATGCTATACTTCACCTTGAAACTGCGTCGTAGCGACCGTGCGGCGCAATTGAATTACGAGCGTGCAGAGCAATTGCCGATGCGAGGCATCTACAGTGATATCTTTAAGCTCTCTATTCCAATTGTGCTGTCTTCACTTGCGGTCCCAGCCATTAACTTTATCGATTCATCCCTTGTGGTTCCACTGCTTAGTGGCCAGATCGGACTCGAAGAAGCGACAGGCGTACTGGCGATCCTCGGTGCCAAGGCCCAAAGTATTGCGGGTATTCCGCCAATTTTGGCTATCGCTTTGAGTCAATCGTTGGTGCCTGTCATTTCGGCAGCATTTGCCCGCAAGGATGAAGCCCATCTGAAGAATCAGGTTACACTTGCGTTGCGCATTTCCATTCTGACAGGTATGCCGATTGTCATTGCACTTTGTGCGGCTGCTAATTCGGTTAACGGATTGCTGTTTACCAATCTGGATGGAACGCCGATCATTGCTTTGCTGACATTCGGTACCATTTTCCAGATTACGATGATGACCACCAACTCCATTTTGCTTGGGGTGGGTAAACCGCGGATTACGATGGTGAGTGTGGCAGCAGGTGTTGTGATCAAATTGGTCGCAAGTTTGATTCTGGCGCCAATCTTCGGTATTTATGGCATCATTATTGCAACGGCCCTCTGCTTCCTAGTGATCACGTACCTGAATCTGCGGGTCCTTCGCAAAATCGTTGATTTCTCCATCATGGGAGATCGCTGGAAAGGGTTTATCATTACAGTGCTGCTTGCCGCAGGTGTAGGATTTGCAACGAACTGGATTGGCAATATGATCTTTGGACTGTTCCTGCCAGCGCGTGTATCCTTCTTGTTTACCTGCCTTGTGGTTGGTGTGCTTGTTGTGGTGGTGTATCTGGTTCTCATGGTTGTGCTGCGTGTACTGCGCAAGGACGAGCTGGGCAGTTACCCCCGTATTCTGCAAAAAATTCTTCGTCCACTTATGCGTCTTCAACGTGGAGGCGTACAAAGAGGATAACCCTGGAAGGGATCATCATTCAAGCCTCTATATTGTGTGCAAAATAAGATACAAGCTCTGTCTGCTGTTGAAGCGGACAGGGCTTTTTGTTTAGTTCAGGCAGAGCTTAGGCCGAGTGGGTTGAGCATTAGGCAAGCAAGCCTGAATTAGCTGTACTTTGGGTGTTCGCATGTATGATGTGGACTAGCCTTTTCCATATGATCTTTACCATTAGTGTGTAATGGCCTTGGCATCATGAGCCAGTGCTGTTTTTAGCATGCCATACCGATGTTCGTGACTCATCTCAAACAGCCATGGGCGGCGTGGTGCGGTCAGATAACCGAGACAATCCCGAGTCTGAAGCCAGTCCTGTCTGGTAATCGGCTCATAAGGCGTATCTACCCATACGGCGAGCAGTTCCGGACTATATAATCGTTGCCCTTCGGGTAGCCATTCTTCATCTAGTAGTTCTTGAGCATAAAGTGTATGTTCACCCGCCTCGTCTTCATGATGGGTAAACAGGCCAGGCCAATATTCGGCACGTGAGCCACGATGGGGAACCGAACGTGCGAATTCCAACACTTGTGTGTGTACTTGTTCTACACCAAACAACAGGGCATAAAGGCCTTTGCCAAACAGAATTCGCTCATCCAGCTTGCCAAAATGTTCAATGACCCGTCCTGCAAGCCCAGCTTCTCTTCCAAGAGGAAAGACGATATGATTCAGGCCGGCTAGATTATGCAGATGGAATGCGGGTTTGGAAAGTACTTCTTTTTGAAAATAAGGATGCTGCACCACTCGGCTCTCGATATAGTTCTGCTCATTAATAATTAATGCCACACTTAACAGTGAACTGCATCGTTCCAGCCAAAAGCGTTCCCAAAACGGCGTCATGAACGCCGATACGTGAAAGTGCGACAAGAGATGGAAACAGCTGCGCCCGATCCGGCGACTGTTCATATACAGCAAAAGCTGGGGATACGCATCCTGGAAAATGAGTGCATTGCATCGCTCCAGCAATCGATACATATGCTCACGATCGCTTGGATTCTGTAAATTATGCATCAGGTCACTCTGAAGATCTGTCATGTGATATCCGCCGTTGCGAGAGACCATATGAGCCAGTAGGGCCCAATGCAGTTCAGGATATTGTTCGTAACATTCCAGATAAGCAGCCGTGCGAGTGATGTTACTCCGATTATGCTCCTGGGTCAGCGTCTTGATCTCTTCCAGAATGATGCAATCTTCTTCACAGACGAGAGCACTTTGGACCTGGTCAGTGCGTGCAAAAGACTTGCCGCTGGCAGGTAACAAACGCTCCACCTCGGATTGCAGGGCGATAGCCGTATCAGTATCCCACTCGATGTCACGCAATGGATGCCGAAGCTGTGCCGAAGCTTGCCATGCAGCCTGTTTGCCACGCCAGATTTCCCGGGCAGCTCCCGGAATGGAACGGACAATCTGCAGGAGGGACCCGTGATGCTGTTCGCTGGAAGAATCGGTTCTGGTGGAAGTCATGTTGTGACATCCTTTCATGATGTTCTGGGTTTAATTTCACAGACCATGTGGTTTATTCTAAGTATGCGCTGATTATTTGACTTCCACTCGCCAATTTGCTTCACTTAGATTAAGACAAGGTACAGAAAGGAAGATGAACCCAATGGAATCAATCACATCCAAACCGGCATTTGATGTAGCCATTCAATCCCCACGTTTAACGATTGCCGTATTCAAGGCTGACTGGTGTGGAGACTGCAAATACATCGATCCGTTTATGCCTGAAGTTGAAGAAAAATATGCACGTGAACTGACTTTGATTGAGGTTGACGTAGACCAGGTTGGAACGGTCAGTGAAGAGCAGAATATTCTTGGTATTCCAAGCTTTGTGGCGTATACAGATGGCCGCGAACTCGTACGTTACGTGAACAAGCTGCGCAAGTCGAGAGAAGAGATTGAGCAGTTCCTGGATCGTGCAGTTGAGGTGTACAACACGATCCATAAATGATGTTATATAAGTTCAAATGATGAATATTCACACAGACACACAGTCACTCCGATGACAGAATAACCTTTTGATCGCTGTTATCCCCGGAGATTGTTCATGTTATAAAAGGGTATACTAAAAAGAACGCCATTTCTCTTGAAATAGGGAAATGGCGTTTGTGTATTCGACGTTCGATGTAAGAAACGTTTCATATTACATATCCCTAATGACCTGCGGGTCATTATTTCACCAGACGTTAACATTTTGTCACAAAGCGCGACGTCAATGAACATTTTATCCGGTATAATGAGTTTAGTTGTGAAATAAGTGTCAAAGTACCGAAACAAGCGGAGAATATTCTTCGCCATCTTAAACCAACAGCGGGTGAGAAAAAATTGAAGCACTTAACTTTGTTTAAATGGTTAACCGTATTAACCTGTCTTGTCATGTTTCTGGCCACTTTTGGTGGAGGCATCGTAACCAAAACGGAATCGGGCCTTGGCTGCGGAACGGAATGGCCTTTATGTAACGGAAAACTCGTTCCGGCACATACTGTGGCTTCACTTATTGAATATTCCCACCGCGCTGTAAGCGCACTGGCTGGACTGTTGTCCATTGCCTCATTTGTTGCTTTTCTGCGGTTCGGCAAGTCACGCCGTGACCTGCAATTGTTTTCTTTCTTAACCTTGGTATTTGTTATCGTCCAGGGAATCATGGGGGCTTTTGCCGTCGTCTTCTCCCAATCTTCTGCAGTCATGGCATTGCATTTCGGCTTTGCATTGATCGCTTTCGCCAGTTCCCTCATGATGGCGCTAGGCATAAGGCAGGAGGCAAAAGATGGTGGATTGGAGCGTCTGAATAAATACCCTCGGGTCACTAAAAAATTCAGGAATCTGGTCTGGTTCTCCACGGTTTACACGTATCTCGTTGTATACACGGGTGCATTTGTGAGCCACACGGATTCTGCAGGCGGATGTTCCGGATTCCCGCTCTGTAACGGGCAGATTATTCCTGAGCTTTCGGGTGGGGTGGCGGTTGCGTTTGCTCACCGTGCTGCGGCTGCATCGCTCGTAATTGTTATCGCTATTCTGGGTCACTTCGCTTACCGTAATCATCCGGATAACAAGGAGATGCGTACCCTTGGTGTGGTATCCGTTATTCTGATTTTGATGCAAGTGGTCATTGGTATTTTCATGATGGTGACGATGAGCCGTCCGGAAGTATACATGTTCGTAGCCCTTGCTCATATGCTGGATATCGCCATATTGTTCGGGGTTTTAACGTATATGAGTTTCCTAGTGTACAAGCTGCATCGCCCAGCTAATCGTTTCTAAATTTCGTTGAGGTTGGAACGACTCTTGGGCTAAATTTGAAAGTCCACCATTCAGTGATGTACATCATTGGACAGGTGGACTTTGTTTGATGTCAGGGGGATCAGGGCAACCTATGGCAAGCAGCAATTACACGTATACTCGGAATGGTTTATGTATGATGGTGATGAATCTTTGTTGATGTGGAAAAGAGGAGGTTAGTTATGCTGCGAACGTTGCTGGGAGAAAAGCCGCGTATAAACGAAGGGTTATTAAAGGAAGCGATGGAGTCCATGGCGCATACGCTTGAGCTGTTTCAGCGACAAATGCATGTGGACCATGATCCCACGCATGACTATCGGAAACTGTATGTGTGGACGCAGGGACTCATCTCCTCGCTGGATGAACTGGAGCAAAGCTGTTTCGCTGCTGCTCATTTTCGCAAAAAGGTCGTTGCAGGCTCTACGGACGATATGACGCAGGCCGAGAAAGCCGAATATGCCCGATATGTTTATTTCTATAAAGATGGCTTCATCCGTTGTTTTGCCATTCTGGATAAAGTCGGCACCGTATTGAATGAAATATTCGAGCTGAATACCTCAAATACAAAAGCACATTTTTCTTATTTTACCGTGTTAAGGCAGTTCGATTATGCGACGCAGCATCATGACCTTGCCTTGCGATTGATTCAGATCAAGGATTCATATCGTGAACCGATGAGCAAGCTGCGCAAACGACGTAATATGGAAATTCACTACATGAACTCTGAAATGCATGATGATTTGTGGCAGTTACACCAGACGTTGCAAGGGAAAGTGAAGTTGGAGGATCTGGATCAGCATGTGCATGAAATGCGTCAGGGCGTGGATATGGTATGTGAAACGTTAAGTACTTCATACGGCTATATTAATCAGATATGGCTTAAGCAAGGTAAGAAACGTTAACGCAGTAAATAAAATGAAATAATTCCCTTTGACAAATCGGAATACTTGGATTATACTGAGTTTCAGACCGAATGGTACATGAATATCGTTATTTTTACAGAAGTTTCTGAACTATTGAACAGTATATAACATGAACTACATGAACTTATAGAATCTTACAACCTCATATTTCTTATCGAGAGTGGCGGAGGGACAGGCCCGATGAAGCCCGGCAACCGATTTATAATGAATGACACATGTGTCATTCGTTATAGATGTTAGGTGCTAATTCCTACAAAATGGTGCAAGACACGATTTTGGCAGATGAGAAGGTAAATTCACGTGAAGAGCCGTCTTTGTATCTGCAAAGGGGCTCTTCTTTTTTTGTACGTAAAGGGGAGTTTTCCTTTCTTTCGGGTAAAGATACATGTAGGTGGTAGGAAGGAGCAAGTGCTATTGATTGAATTAAAAGGTCTAACTAAGACGTATGGTAAAGGGGCAAAATCAACAACAGCGTTATCCAATCTGGATTTAAGCATCCGCAAGGGTGAAATTTATGGCGTCATTGGCCATTCCGGAGCGGGTAAAAGTACACTGATTCGCTGTATTAATTTGTTGGAACGTCCAACGGAGGGTGAGGTATGGGTTGACGGGATCAACCTGACTGAACTGAGTAAAACTGAATTGCAGCAACAGAGACGCAAGATTGGCATGATTTTTCAACATTTTAATCTGCTATCCTCGGCAACGGTATATGACAATGTGGCTTTTCCACTAAAGCTTGTAAATACACCCAAGGAAGCCATTGATCGCAAAGTGAAGGAAATGCTCACTCTGGTTGGCCTGGAGCACCATAGCAGCAAATATCCGGCTCAATTATCGGGTGGACAGAAACAACGTGTTGGGATTGCAAGAGCGCTTGCGAGTGATCCGAATGTACTTCTCTGTGATGAGGCTACTTCGGCACTTGATCCGCAAACAACGAATTCAATCCTGAAGTTATTGCTCGACATTAATGAAAAATACAACCTCACGATTGTGCTGATCACACATGAGATGCACGTCATCCAGAACATCTGCGACAAGGTTGCTGTCATTCATCAAGGTGGCATTGTGGAACAGGGGCCTGTAACAGAAGTATTCCTGAAGCCGCAGCACGCCATTACGCGGGACTTCACGATGCGTGACCATGAAGCTGGACTTGCTCTGGAAGAGACCGCTCTGGCGAATGCAAGCGTTGAATTGCAGGCAGGTGCTGCTTCCAAACTTGTGAAGATATCCTTTCTGGGTAATAAAACATATGAAGCGATTTTGTCCAGAACGGTACGTAAGACAGGCGTGGATTTTGCCATCCTGCAAGGTACGATCTCTACGATCAAACAGGTTCCTTATGGGCAACTGACCGTTCGGTTCGAGGGTGAGTCGGATGCGATTGAACGGACGATATCCGAATTAACCGCAGAAGGACTTGATGTGGAGGTGCTACGTTAGATGGATTTTTCAACCGTACGTTGGGAAGAGGTTGGTAAAGCTTCCATAGAGACACTGCAAATTTTGGGTGTATCAGGCTTGTTTACCGTTATCTTAGGTTTACCGCTCGGAGTTCTGCTGTTCATGACAGCCCGTTCTGCTTCGATTAAGTCACGGGCAGTGTACACGATACTATCCCTGATTGTTAATATTTTGCGCTCAGTCCCATTCATCATATTGATTGTTGCTCTTATTCCATTCACTCGTATACTCGTCGGTACAGCTACGGGGGTACTCGGCGTTATACCTCCTCTGGTGATTTCAGCAGCTCCTTATTTCGCCCGTTTGGTGGAGAACACGCTGCGTGAAGTGGATCGGGGTGTCATTGAGGCGGCACAGGCGATGGGCGCATCGACCGGACAGATTGTAAGACGGGTGTTACTGCCTGAGGCGCTGCCTGGTCTGCTTGCTGGTATTACGATCACCATCGTTACGCTCGTCTCCTATACGGCAATGGCGGGCATGGTTGGTGGTGGAGGCCTGGGAACACTGGCAATTAACTATGGATACTTCCGTTATCAGAATGAAATCATGATCATCTCCGTAGTGTCGATGATCATTCTAGTGCAAATACTCCAGATGGCTGGAGATCGCTTGGTTACATTTTTCACCAGGAAATAACACATAGATAACATGATGGATGTGCAATAATGCGGATGCCACATGAAAAAAATGATTAGAGAAGGGGTTTTACACATGAAAAAATGGTCTATTGCTCTACTTAGTCTTATGTTGATTGCGGTTCTCGCAGCTTGCGGAAACAACAAGGACGCCGATAGCGGCGCAGACAATTCAGCAGGTGCACCACGTACAGTTGAATTGAAAGTTGGAGCTTCACCTACACCACACGCAGAGATTCTGGAAAGCATCAAGCCTGAACTGGAAGCACAAGGGATTCGTTTACAAGTCGTTACGTTCAATGATTATGTTCAACCCAACCAGCAACTTGCTGATGAAAAATTGGATGCAAACTTCTTCCAGCACCAGCCTTACCTGGACACAGAGAATAAAGAACGTGGATTCAATCTCGTTGCTGTAACACCTGTTCATGTTGAGCCTTTTGGCGGATACTCCAAAAAAATTAAGTCCTTGGATGAATTGGCAGATGGCGCAAAGGTAGCGATTCCGAATGACCCATCCAATGGTGGACGTGCGCTGTTGTTGCTCGCGAAGGAAGGTATTATTACGCTGAAAGACAACACAAATATTACTTCTACGATTCAAGATATCACAGCAAATCCGAAGAACCTGGATATCATTGAGCTGGATGCAGCCATGATGCCTCGTCAGTTGGATGAAGCGGATCTGGTATTCATCAACGCTAACTATGCGCTTGAAGCGAACCTGAACCCGGCGAATGATGCTTTGCTGATCGAAGATCTGCAAGGTAACCCATATGCAAACATCCTCGTTTCCCGTGAGGACAACAAGGATGCCGATGCAATCCAAAAACTGGCTGCTGCTCTGCACTCCGAAGAAGTGAAAACATTCATCAAAGAACGTTATAAAGGTGCAGTTGAACCTGCAACTGAATAATTCACGATATGTATGATATGATGTGAAGTTTGTAAGAAATAAGCCGTATATCTCTCCAGAAGAGATATACGGCTTATTTTATGTTTCCTAGTCTGTACTGACGTGAGAATCAACAAGGATCAGGGCTTATCTTGTTTATCTGCGTTGGATGGATGCCCAGATTGGCGGTAATAGGATAATTCATTCTGATCAGCATATTGCTGCTCATCTGCTTCTTGCAGGTACGTCCTCTCGGAGGGAGAGAGTGTTTCTTCTTCTCCATGTGAGCTTTTGATCTTGTATCTGATCCACCCGATTAGCCCAAGAACGACAACCAGGATCAAGGCCCATCCTTTTTTGAGCAAAAGAAGAGCACTGAATTTCTGGGAAGCTGTGTATCCGATCCCGCCCATCAGAAGACTGTTGAGCCCTATGGTGGATGTTTTGTCAGTCGAAGCATTGTACTCCTCATAGGTATATCCTGCATTAATGCTAAGTTGATTAAGGACCGTTTCCTCGAATGCCTGGCGGCTCTGTTGAAAGTTGGTCGTATCTGTAACCAGAATGGCTGTGATGTAGCCTTCGCGTGTCAGAAGCTTTACATTGTAATTCACCATGGCTTGCTGATCAGCATTCTTGAAACCAAGGGAGTAGACCAACTGATGCTTGCTCTTATCATATGCCGGTTCGATTTCCCATCCTGTTATGTACGTTCTATATTCAGGATCAAGCTCTCTGTTGTCTTCTTCTGTGCCTCGGATATAACTGCTTAACAGTTCTTCAGCACTCAAATTTTGATCGTCATCATGAATATGACCTGTCTTCACGTACTCGAACACGACATACCACGAGCCGAATTCGCTATTGCTCGTTAGGCTTCCGATTTCATTCCCGTTAGGCTTTCCACCACTGTTAAGTATCGAACGTTGGGTATTGGCCTTATCCAGATAGGAATGGCTCTCAGGGACTTCCAGGGTGGCCTTACCGTCCAGAGAGACAGATGCTGGTCCAGTAATCCAATCGTACTCATCAGGTGCCTGCTCAGTCTCATTTGCCGCTGATACCTGTAGGGCACTAGAGATTGTGAATAAACTCAGCATCAAAAGTGTAAGAAACGATATCCATCTTTTGTTCTTCATGTTCATGTTGAGGTCCTTTCGGGTTATATCCTCGACAGTATCACAGGTGTCTGATTTCGATCAAGATATATTTGGAATTATAGGTGGATACTTCCTTAGAGATAACCGAGTTGTAGGAGGAGGATAAATCTTTTATACTGGATAGTGACTGCTCTTTGAAGAGGGGGATGAACGTGAAGGGAAAGGTTGCCCTCATAACGGGAAGTGCCAAAGGTCTTGGTAAAATGACGGCCCTCAGTCTGGCAGATCAGGGGTGTCATATTGCCCTCAACTATGTACACAGCAGAACAGAAGCTGAGGCTTTAAGGGCTCAGATTACAGCCAAGGGTGTGCGGTGCATTGCCATCCAGGCTGATATATCCAAGGTGCAAGATATTGCTTCATTGGTTGAACAGGTGGAAGACAAGCTGGGCAGTATTGATATTTTGGTAAATAACGCGGGGCCATTTGTCCGTGAGCGTCGATTATTTGCGGATTATGCTGAAGATGAGGTGCAGATGCTTGTACAGGGGAACCTGTTGGGGCCCATGTTACTGGATCAGCGTGTATTGCCAGAGATGAGACGCAAGCAATGGGGACGCATTATCCATTTTGGCTTCAGTCATGCCGGAGAAGCGAGATCCTGGCCCCACCGCGCAGTGTATGCGGCTGCCAAGGTGGGTCTGGTATCTTTTACGAAGACACTCGCGGTTGAAGAAGCTCCTTATGGAATTACGGTTAACATGGTATGTCCAGGAGATATTCGCGGTGCCAACAAGGAAAAAACGATTGATGAGATGGCAGGCATCACCGACGAGGAAACGCCAAGAGGACGACCCGGTAGCGGGGAAGATATTGCACGAGTCATTACGTATCTGTGCCTTGATCATTCCGATTTTATAACAGGCAACATTATGGATGTATCTGGAGGACTTGATCCGATTCGTCCAACCATACAGCGCGAGGATACTTAAAAGGTGAATTGAAGGACGTACGTGGAAAACTGGTCAAGGTGACAGTGAGAAATGGACTCTCTGCATATGCACACAAAAAAAGAGCCCTCCGCTTCATGCGAAGCGAAAGGCTCTTGAGGTTTATTTCGTGAAGGATTGATTAGAATACTTGTACGACTTCTTGTACACCCTCAACTTCTTCGAGAAGGGCGCGTTCAATCCCGGCTTTTAAGGTAATGGTGGAGCTTGGGCAACTGCCGCAGGCACCGACCAGTTTCAGCTTAATGATGCCGTCCTCCACGTCGACCAGTTCCACGTCACCGCCATCGCGTTGCAGGAACGGACGAAGTTTGTCAAGCACATCAGATACCTCATCGTACATGGTGCTTTGTGCGTTTTCGCTCATATTGTTCAACTCCTTTCCTTCCTATATTATATTACAAATGGCCATAAATTAAAATGGTCAAACAAAGCAGGTGAACTTAAATGAGACCGATTATTGAATTTTGTGCCAATAATATGCATTTTGGCACAGATGAAGTCATGGATCAATTGGAAGAAAATCCAGACTATGATGTGATTGAATACGGCTGCCTCACCAATTGCGGCCAATGTTCTATGACTCCTTTTGCACTGGTGAATGGTGAAGTTGTCATCACGGACAAAGTGGAAGATCTATATAACGCCATTCTGGCCAAAGTTGCCGAAGCCGATGTCTGGGACGAGCTCGATCTCGACTAACCGAGATGACGCTTGGACATCCAGAGCACACCACTTTTCAAAATACGAGGTACACGTCCCATCATGGACGTTTTGCCCATCAGCCCAAACCCGGACTTCTTGCCGAGTGCACCCAGTGTGCCACGAAGCTTGAGTGGATGTGGATTGGGCTTTTCGCCTTTCCAGAGGGCATGCTGAATATGGGCGATCTGCTCACCCTGCACTTCCGCAGCTTGACCGCTAGGTGCATAAGGCACACTCGCACAGTCACCAACAACATATACATCGGTATATTCCGGGATTTGGTAGAATTCATTCAGGACGACACGTCCTTGAGGGTCTTTGGTTACGTCCAGATCCTGTACCACTTTTACGGGCTGAATGCCTGCAGTCCATACGACAGCATCCGTTAGGATCTGTTCATCCCGGTTATAGATGGCATTCGGTTCAACACGTGAAATAGCGATATGTCCACGTGTCTCTACCTGATGTTCGTTGAACCATTCATGTACATACACGGACAGACGTTGTGGGAAAGCGGATAATACACGCTCGCCACGATCCAGAATGCTGATGTTCAGATCGGGTCTGCTCTCACGAAGTTCGGCTGCCATCTCGACACCACTTAATCCGCCGCCAACGATATGCACATTGCCATAGGCTTTGATCTCATTAAGACGCAGATAGGTCTCGCGTGTTTTGCTGAAGCTCTGAATGGTACAGCTGTAATCTTCGGCGCCTGGTGTGTTGTGGAAACGGTCTGTACAACCAAGTCCGATGACAAGCTTGTCGTACACGAGCGGGTCTTGGCCTTCAAATTCAATCTGACGCTGTTCCAGGTCGATCGAAGTAACTTCTCCATAACGGTAAGTGACTTTATCGCTCACGGGAAATTGGATACGCAGGTCATAATCGGATACGGTTCCTGCTGCGAGTGCGTAATATTCTGTCTTTAATCCCTGAAAGGGGCTGCGGTCCACCAAAATAATTTGTGTATCGGATGGAATTTTACCTTCCAGAAGTTCCTTGATGATGGTGAGGCCGCCATAGCCGCCTCCAAGAATGACGAAATTTTTCATGACTCGGCTTCCTTTCTGCATCAGTCCCACTGAAATGGGGCTGTAACCTGTGGAGCAGCTATGCAATAACATAGCTGCTCCTTTTGTTTGGATTTGAATTATTGAAAAATAGACATTGAAAATTGAAGATATAAATCAGCAGTTTGCACCACTCGAATTCAAACGTCTCCCTATAATGAAAGTAGCGTCCTGGAGTGATGCTGGTGCAATATAGTTATAGATGGTGTTAATTTACTATTCGTACACTTCAATTTCATTGTAGAACGTATCACGTTCTACCGGAATACGCCCTGCACCTTTAATTAGCCAAATGAGCTCTTTACGGGTGAGGCCTTCAGGCGTTAGTGCACCTGCAGCATGACTAATTCGTTCGCGAACGATCGTGCCATGTGCATCCGAAGCACCGAATCCAAGGGCGACTTGAGCCAGTTGAGGACCGATGTTGATGAAGTAGGCTTTGATATGATCGATGTTATCCAGCATCAAACGGCTGATCGCAATTGTTTTGAGATCCTCATACGCCGAGTTACGACGCATAATGCTCGCGTTTTTACTTTTTGGCTGCATGGAAAGCGGGATAAAGACCATGAATCCGTTGGTCTCGTCTTGCAATTCACGAATCTGCGCCATATGGTTAACGCGGTCCTCATAGGATTCAATCGATCCATACAACATCGTAGTATGCGTACGCATGCCCAGGTTATGAGCGGTGCGGTGAACCTCGAGATAACGATCCACGTTCGCTTTGTCTACACGCATTTTTTTGCGATATTCATCCGACAAAATCTCAGCGCCGCCGCCAGTCAATGTTTTCAGACCTGCTTTTTGCAACTCCTGTAGAACTTCCTTAATACTGAGTCCGCTGATGCGAGTGAAGAAATCAATCTCGGCTGCCGTGTAGGCTTTCAGCGTAACATCCGGATATTTCTCGTTTAAAGCACGCAGGGAATCGACATAATACTGAAAAGGAACATGGTTATTATGTCCGCCTACAATATGGAACTCTCTTACGCCTGGATGAATATGCTGTTCCACATAATCGATCATTTCCTGACCGGACAACGTATAAGAGCCATCTTCACCCTGGTCTTTGCGGAAATTACAAAAAGCGCAGCGAGCTTCGCATACGTTTGTAAAATAAAGACTCATGTTTTCGATGAAATACACTTTCTTACCATTCTTCCGCAGGTTGGCCTCATTGGCCAACTGGCCCAAAGTCAGCAGATCATCTGTTTCATACAGATATACGCCGTCTTCTACGCTCAGCCTTACGCCGTTCTGCACTTTCTCAACGATTTCAGCCATTCTTTTGTCTGTGAACGGTGTTACCAATGTAGACATACTGTTTCCTCCTGTTCTTAACCGGAATTGAGTTGTGTGTAGAATCTGCATACAGAACTACATAGCAAAGATGCGGTCATCTGCCGCTTTCTTATTGGACTAACTCTTATTTACCCGGTGCAGCGTATGCTGCAAATGAAAGCTAAATTTTTTCAAAAAATGGAGTCTGTTGACTCATATATGCATTGGGGACTGCGTTGCAGTCTCGAAATGTGAAAAAAATTACAACTCCAATTATGACCATCGTCTGAATAAGTCATGACAAAATATCGACATTTCAGTGCGACCACCTATTCATTATAAACCTCGTGTCGCGGGGGTTCAATACACTGGGAAGAAAAAGGAGTTCAGGGGGAACGCGGAAAGAGGCAAACATGACTTGAGACCCTTGACGGGGTGGAGTATAATTTAAAGAAGAGTTAATGAAAAGGAGAGTGACCTGGCATGATTAACATCAGCGAAACGGCTGCTGACAGATTGAAAGAGATGCTTGCACAGCAAGAGACACCTGGTATGTTCCTGCGTCTTGGCGTAGCACCGGGCGGTTGCACCGGATTTTCGTACGCCATGGGCTTTGACGATAAAGAGTCCGATGAGGACTTGTATATGGATATTCAGAACATGAAGGTTGTAGTCGAGAAGGAAAACCTGAAATATCTGAATGGACTTGAAATTGATTTTGAAGAGTCCGGTATGTCGGGTGGGTTCACCATCCATAATCCTAACGCGGTAGCGACTTGCGGCTGTGGATCATCCTTCCGTACGAAGGAAGATGCGGGTGTGCCTGATAAGGATTGTTAAGAAACTGAGTTGTGCAATGGTTTCCCAATCTTGTTTTGAAATAAGCAGTATGAAATCCCTTTAATAGATAGCCTCTGAATTGTATCCGTTTTGCACGGGCATGATATCAGGGGCTTTTTTGTGTTTATTGTTTGTTACATGGTTGACAATATATATTGTAACTATTATAGTTACATTATGAAGCTTGAACAGAACAGAACAGAACATAACTTAACATAACTAAAGGAGAGATTATGATGAAAATTGCGATTATTGGTGCTACAGGTAAAGCAGGAAGTTTGATTTTGAAAGAAGCGGCAGACAGAGGGCATGAAGTAACGGCAATCGTTCGTAATGCATCCAAATTGGAAGATAAGTCCCTTAACGTATTGGAAAAAGAAGTTTTTGATCTCACCTCAGAAGATATCAAAGGCTTTGACGTTATCGTAAACTCGTTCGGTGCAGCTCCAGGGCAAGAGCATCTTCATGTTGAAGCTGGACAAGCGTTGATCAACATCCTGAAAGATGCACCAAACACTCGCTTGATCGTCGTGGGTGGAGCAGGTAGCCTGTTCACAGACGAGTCCAAGACATTGCGTGTCTTTGAATCTCCAGGGTTCCCTGATGCATACAAAGCAACTGCAACGAACCAAGGCCAAAACTTGCAGGATTTGCAAGCATCTTCAGGTATTCAATGGACATTCCTGAGCCCAGCTGGATTCTTTAATCCAGAAGGCGTACGTACAGGCAAATATCAAGCAGGTAATGACGTAATCCTGGTCAACAGCGAAGGCAACAGCTACATCAGCTATGCTGACTACGCGATTGCTCTGGTGGATGAGATCGAGAACCCACAACACAAAAACGAGCGCTTTACCGTTGTAGGCGAAGCGAAGTAATACTTTTAAATGATAATAATGAACATACAAACGGACGTTGATCTTAACAGATTGGCGTTCGTTTTTTTGTTATTGAAGAGAGATGTTCTGCAATAACGTTAGACAGGTTAGATGATTATCGTTTAACTTCCAACTACTCCTTTGAATATATGTTATATTATTCTAAAGATGGGAAGGTAATGTGATTGTGTGAAAGCCATCTTCTTTTCATTGGAATTTCTGCGAGTTCAAAAGTATAAGGGAGTGAACAGTTGTGAAGATGTATTCTAAAGGAGTTATATTATTGATATTTGTGGTTTTAATGATTAGTGTATCGAGTGGTTCAGGGTTATCCCAATATACAAACGTTAAAAATACGATGAATCAAATTCACATCACTTCTCTTTATCCGAAAAATAAGAATGGACAGACATATGGTTCTGCCGTAAATGCGACTTCTCCAGAAACCGAACCTGATTTATTCTTGGCTACTGGTGTGGATGGCACAGAAGGATATCTGCTGAAAAAAGACATGGATGGCGAGCAACCAAAAACACCTGAAGAAGCTATTGCGATACAGAACAGCAGATCACCAGACGGATGGGATATTCCACTGTATGACAAGGATGGTGAAACCGTAATTGGTGTGTTTCGTGTTGGAGGAAAGTGAAAGTAACTCAAATGGAATCTAATGTGACGCTACCATGAAACGTTAATGAAATGAACACCACTCGGCAGTTGATCAAAAGGGTCGGCTGCTTTTTGACTTTAAGCTTTATTTAGTTTGCTAAAGGACGTGAAGATAATATGAAATACTTCATTGGAATTACCCCTCCAGATGATTATAAAGAAAAAATTGTGGCATTTCGTGATCGTTGGTCCAGTAATCGTCTTAATGATGTAGTCGAGCCTCATATCACTGTAAAAGCGCAGGGTGGTCTTACCGTTGATCTTCATTGGTTAGAAAGTGTGAGACAGACATGCTCTTTAATGCCGATTTTTCAATTATCGTTATCAGGACCGGGATCGTTTGGAAGTGATGTTACATTTCTTAGTGTTGAAACGAGCAATGTCATCGAGTTACATCGAAATTTGGTAAAAGCGATTTCTCCAGCACAAGAACTTTTAGACCGTTACTTTGAAATGGATAAATATCATCCTCATTTAACCTTGGGGCAAACCTATTGGGGTATGAACGAACTGAGATAGAAGAAATGAAGCTCTTAACAATGAAGGAATTGGCTCCTTTCCCGACCTTTAATGTCAATTATGTACGTGTATATAAAGAAGTTAAACTAAATAAATACGTACCATTTGAAGACATTCAATTGGGAACTGAAAAAGTGAAGTGATTCAAATATCAGGAACATTAGTTCAATAAAACAAGGAAACTCCCGATCAAAGTTACAGGGGGAAATCTTTCCCAAATTCAGAACGGTACTTAAAAAGTCAAAGCTAACGGACAAAATGTTCAACATATATCTTTCGACGGATACGAAACTTAATTGCGCACAAATAGTTGCGATACGAAAACCTAACGAAACTATACTTTTGTTGAGAGGAGGGATGAGATGGATTGGCTTATGAGGATGAATCGGGCATTGGATTATATTGAAATGAACTTGGTAGGCGAGATCGAATTGAAGGAAATTGCTCAATGTGCTTATTGTTCTTCACATCAGTTTCAGAGAATGTTCTCGTTCATTACTAATGTTTCACTTGCGGAATATATACGAAGAAGACGGCTGACTCTCGCTGCAATTGAATTGCAGAATAGTGATAGGAGAGTTGTTGATATTGCCATAAAGTATGGGTATGAATCACCGGTATCATTCGCAAGAGCTTTTCAATCGTTGCATGGTGTTAATCCAGCCATGGCTCGTGAAGAAGGGACTGCTCTCAAAGCTTATCCTCGGCTTTCCTTCCTTATCTCAATTAAAGGGGAAGAGCCTATGAACTATCGTATCGAAACAAAAGAAAGATTTGAAATATTTGGAATAGAGAAAGTGTTTCAATTAAATGGGGTAGAGACCCCAGCAGAATTATGGAAGCAAAGCCACGAAAACGGTGAGGTTGAAAGACTTGCTGCAAATGCTGGTGACCTACCAAACTCTTTGAATTCGAATTATCATAAAGTGCATGCTGTGTGTAGCTACAAAAAAACTGGGGAGGATACTTTCCCATACATGTTGTGTGCATTTAAAGGTGAAACAAGTAAAGCGGATGGTTACACAAGTATAACGATACCAGCACACACGTGGGCGATCTTTTCCTCTGATCCTTTTACATGGGATAAATTCGATGAAACCATTGAAACCTTATATAGACGATTCTTTTCTGAATGGCTTCCTACTACAGGATATGAACAGGTCGACGGAATGGAATTTGAAATTACTGGTGGTAAAGATGGACTGAATTTTGTTGAGCTATGGTTTGCTGTAAGAAAAATATCTTAGTTTTATTTCTTTTAGATTATTCTTGAATGGTAACTTAATAAAGACAAATGGAGCAACCAACTGTGTCCGATTGGTTGCTTCGTTGTTCATTCACTAATGGCCAGAGAAAATGCAACATTTTTCCTGTTAAACAGGTCAATAAAGATGTACGAATTAACGTTATGAGAAGAAGGTGGGGAAACTGAAGCTTCGTATAATCACGTTAATATTTTTTATATCCACCGTGTTCTTTATCTCAAATGCACAAGATGCTAACGCTTTGTCATGTGTTGAATCGGGAAGCCCCCAAGAAGAGTTAGAAATATATGATGGAGCTGTTTATGGTGAAGTAAAGCAAGTAAAGGTCGACTTGAAGCAAGAGGGGTTTACGGGGACCAAAGAGAAGATTAGATATATTTTAGTGGAAGCTGAGAGGAGTTGGAATACGGAAGTTGACTCTCAACTCATTATCGCAACTAACTTCACTTGGGGGTTTGATTTCAAGGAAGGCAATAAATATTTAATATACTTTAGCGAAGCGGATGGCGAATTAAGTAGTAGTCCGTGCAGTTCGACCATCGAAATGAACAATATTAATCAAGCAACTGAACTATTCGGGGAAGGATATCCACCCAAACAACAAGTAAACGTAGAACACAAAATGTGGTTTATGTTTGAGCAGGATATTGATTTGTATATCGTAGGTGTAGTCGTAATTGCGGCGATCTTTGTCTTCTTTATGAGAGTAAGAAAGAAAAAGCGCAAAGTATAATCTCGCTGCGCTAACGTGAAGCTTTTGCTCAAAGAAAAAGCCAGTTGAACGAGAGGTTGACTTCCTGCATGACCTATTACCCCTTTACTTAAATGAGGATCGAGGCGTATAATCCGTTGAGACATCACAGGGGTAAGAGGGGAAAAAGTTATGAACAGTGGATTAATCAACGCGATCATTGCGTATATCATGTGGGGGGTTCTCCCGCTGTATTGGAAGTTGTTTGAAAATGTACCGGCAGGCGAGATTCTGTCGCACCGGGTTGTCTGGTCGTTCGTCTTTATGGGGATTTTCGTTGCCGTCCAACGTCGTTGGGGTGACATGAAGCGCATTCTGACCAGTCGTTCGACCTTGCTGTCCCTGACCGCGAGTGGGCTGCTAATCGCTATTAATTGGTTGATCTTCATCTGGGCAGTTAACAATGGTCATGTCGTTGAGACCAGTCTGGGCTATTATTTGAACCCGTTGCTGAACGTGCTACTGGCGGTTGTCTTCCTTCATGAAAAGCCAAACCGTGGCCAATGGCTCGCGATTGCCATCGCTGGTGTCGCGGTGCTCATCATTGCCATCGACTACGGACGTTTCCCATGGGTTGCGATCTCGCTGGCCGTGTCATTTGGCTTGTACGGTCTGGCGAAGAAGAAGATTAAGCAAGACGCTTCTGTGGGCTTATTTTCGGAGACAGCTGTAGTTCTGCCCGTCGCACTCGGCTACTGGATCTACTTGGCCATTGTGGGAAAAGCAACGGCATGGACACTGCCTGCGCCGATGTTCTTCGAACTGCTGCTTTCCGGCGTGGTGACGGCGCTGCCGCTGCTTTTCTTTGCACGGGCAGCCGCTCGGATGTCGTTGTCCACACTCGGCTTCGTACAGTACATTGGGCCGACGATTATGCTGATCTTGAGTGTGTTCGTGTTCAAGGAAACGGTCTCGCCAGTTCTGCTCGTAGGTTTCGCGCTGATCTGGACAGCGCTGATCGTATACGCTGCCGCATCGATGCGTGCTACCAGACTTGCTAAGGTAAGCTGAACAGAAGAGTCATTCTGGTATTTCCATAATTACCCTGTCCGCCAATGAGGTGGGCAGGGCAGTTTTTCGTTTGTGGGGAACGATAGGTCGATAAAAATTATAAAGGTAGCTGATCAACCTTATGGTAAATATAGGGGCAGTGTTCATAAAAGAGGTAATCAAAAAACGAGGAGGTAATAGATAATATGATGGTTAGTGACCGTTACCGTAAACGTGATCCGTTCTTTGTAAAAAATGCTGTAGTTCAGATACTATTTCAGTTTGCAGTTTCAGCGATAATCGGTGGTATATATGGATTTATAATGGTCAACGAGACGGTAGGTAGATATATTAATAAACTATTACCGAGCACGGAGGGTCCGGATCTTCATTTATATCTGCCCGTTGTGGTTACGGTGTTCATCTACTCATGCTTTATTCAGAAGAAAGAACGGATTTTTCTTGAAAAAATCTCATTTAGTTGCCTCCATATTTTTGTTGCCCTGCTAGGCTGTGTTTCTTCGGTTGTCGTGTTATTGGTGATCTAATCCAGATTCTGCTGTATCCACAGCCTCAGCCCCATCAACTGCATCAATTACCCCCACAGCGAGCGTTGTCACCGCAGCAGCAGCTAAAAGATTCTTGGCGCCAAGCTTGACTCTGTCCTTATCTTCCTCTTTCAAGCCCACGACGACATCCTTACCACCTTTATACACATACTTGGCTGATATCGCTACACCTTTTGCAGTATTGGTTACGGCACCTCCAATATCGGCAAGTCCCGCCTCTATGGCGGTATCATCTTTACGGATCGCACCACTCGCCAGATCATATGTCCCGCTAGCCAGTTGTCCAACGGTTTTGCCTGTATTAATCGTAGCTTTTTCTACGCCGTTCCCGATCTCTTTGATAAAGGGGCTTCCAGCAAGTTCACCTACAACCCGCACACTGCCGCCCAATACTTTCCCGGTAACTTCTCCAGCCAATTGCCCCATCCCTTTTAAAAAACTCATCCATATTCCCCCGCTCCAATAAGAAGTTGATCCTATGTGTTATCTCAATAAACTTATTATATTCATATGTAAGCCAAAAGAACATCAGTCTCCAGCCCGAGTGGTGCACCCCTCCTCGATTGATCGCGACACACTTTAGAAGTGCCTCATAGAAGCAGCAACGTAGTGGAGGGGGCGGAATCGATTCAACGATCCGCCCCCGGAACGCCCACCACGCTGCCCCCAAAGCCCACACTTCTAACCTCTCCGTGTTCTAGTCAATAAATCCTTCCATGACAGCTGTTGGCATCATATTCGATTGCCAAGCACCCTTACCGTATCCACTGTTATAACCTGGTGTAGCCTGAGGCTCCCAGTAGAATACGCCTTTCCCTTTGCCATTCGGCAGATTGCGGATTTGGTTTTTCATCGCCGCAACAAAACTTTTACCTGCTGCAGCCTGGTTATTATCCATGCCAATTTCGGAGATGATGATCTCTTTGCCATAACGGTTGATCATATCCTTGGCATTGTTTACCGTATTCGTCACAGCTGTGTTCCAGCCGGAAGCCGAAGGGTAGAGGGACATGGCAATCATGTCAAAGTTAGCTCCATTATTGATTAGACCGCCAATATTCCATACATAGAGGGCATTATCATCTCCACCCGCCAGGTGCACAATGGTTTTGGTGCCGCTGCTCAGGGATTTCACTGCATTATGGCCTGTGTTCACCAGCCACGCATAGTTTTTCATGTTAGTGGATGCTTTGCCATCTTCCCATAACATGCCGTTGCTTGTTTCATTCCCGATCTGTACCCAGTCTGGGGTAACGCCTTTGCTTTGCATTGCGGTCATGACATCACGTGTGTGATTCCACACTGCATCCATGAGCTGTTGGAAGGTATAGTTTTTCCAGGCAGCTGGTTTGGTTTGTTGACCAGGATCTGCCCAGGAGTCGCTGTAGTGCAGGGTGAGCATCACGCTCATGCCGGCATTTTTGGCACGTTGTGCGAGTGTAGCCGCACGATCCTTATTCATGTAACCGTTCCCATAATCATTCGAAGGATTGACGAATACCCGAATACGAACGGAGTTGATTTGATAGTCGTTTTTCAAAATATCAATGATGTCACGCTGAACCCCATTTTTATCTTTCCATTTGTAACCTTGGGCTTCCATTCCGGGAACCCAGCTGATGTCGGCTCCTTTGGCGAAACTTGGTGCTGCGCTGGCATGCTGACCTGCGGGCAACATGATGGAGGTGAATAACAAAACAAAAGCCAACATGATGGATGTCTTGAAACCCCTTACATTTTTAATCATTACAAGATGCCTCCTCGGATTTGGGTTGAGTTGCATCCTAATTATAGCCATTCTGGTTTACTCGACTAAAGGGTCCATTTCCAATATTTTGGGTGTTTTCTCAACCTCTCCACCTAAAAAGACAAAACAAAAAGCCGTCCGAAGACGGCTTTTCTACCCGTGGCGCTTTTTGAAACATTGATCCGTATCCCGCGCCTCCACCAGACTCATTTTATTTTGAGCTAGTAGATCGGGTAAGGGACACGTTCAACATGTGATTAGAAATGTTGACGCACCTCCTTTCCTTGTGGCAAGAGTATACAACACCTTGTTTCGGAAAGCTAGTCTTTTTTACGTATTTACAGAGAAATTATTTTTCGGTCTGGAACATCGTGATATCTCGTGCATAGTGACTCTTGGTTCCGTCATTGTTGCGAATGCGCACGCTATCTTCACTGATCCGCTCGACAATGCCGCTACCTACTTCACAGTAGACGCCAGCCGGGTCTTCCTGCCATGCGCTCACTACACATTGAGAGAGTGCAGCCGTGAAAAACTCTATATTTTTTTGTAACGTTCTAGGTTTGTTGGATTTCATTATATACTCCTTTAAATACTGATATTTGGAAATGATAACAAGCAACCGGACCAAATCACACTGTACTTCACTTTACTCTGTCTATTGACCTTTGTAAAGGGATGGAAAAAGTTGCGCCCATGAGGTATCATTTACATAAATTTTACGTAGCGTTTACACTGCGCTGACGCTTGATGTTGATTACGAATAGTACAATTATAGTAGAACTTCTAACCAAGAATAGATATGCAACACATTCGGAGGCCATACATGCATAGAGACGTCAAAACAGGTAACTACGTTAATCGCGATTTAAGTTGGGTTGAGTTTAATCGGCGCGTACTTCAGGAGGCCCAGGATCCAACCACGCCCCTGCTGGAACGCATGAGATTTCTCGGGATTGTCGCCAGTAATCTGGACGAGTTCGTCAGTGTAAGAGTGGCAGAGACGAAAGAGAAGATCAAGGCCGGATTTACGCAAAAGGATTTTACAGGGTATACCCCTTCGGGATTATACCGCAGATTGATCAAACGAACCGGGACCATGGTCGCCGAACAGTATAAAACGTATCGTGAACTTATTCGTCTACTTGCCAAGAAAGGCGTAAACATTCAGGAATATACAGATCTTAATGTGACACAGCAGCGCGCAATGGACCAGTACTTTCATGAGATTATTTTCCCGGTACTCACACCGATGGCGATTGACCAGAGTCGTCCGTTTCCGCTGGTACACAACAAGTCCGTCTATCTGTCCGTGATGCTGCAGAAGGAAGGGGAACAAGAGGGCGAGCCGTTTATGGCTATTGTTCAGGTACCTTCCAATCTGCCTCGGGTGGTTCAGGCCCCCATTCGGGCGAATAGCAAAAAGAAAACATTCATACTGATTGAAGACCTGATCAAACATCATATCCACACGCTCTTCAGCGGATATATCTCGCTGGCTGCGCAGGAATTCCGGGTGACCCGCAATGCGGATCTGTTCATTAATGAAGAAGAAGCGGAAGATCTGCTGGAGGCTATTGAAAAAGAATTGCGGCGCAGACGCCGAGGGGCTCCTGTACGACTGGAAGTCTGCAAGGATTTTCGTCCGGACGCTTTACTTGAATTGCAGGATGAATTCGATATTCAGGACCCGGTGTACGAAATTGATGGACCACTGGATCTGAGTTTTCTGGCTGGATTCGTAGATAGTCTGGACGGCTTCTCACATCTGAAATACAGTCCGGTGAAGCCCGTCTATCCACTGGAGTTCCTGCCCAGAGAAAGTCATTTCGAGCTGCTGCGCAAACGGGATGTGCTTGTGCATCATCCATACGAATCATTTGAACCGGTCACCGATTTTATATTGGAGGCTTCGGAAGATCCAAGAGTTCTGGCCATCAAGATGACCTTATATCGGGTCAATGGCGATTCACGCCTTATTCCGGCACTTGCACTTGCTGCTGAGAGTGGTAAGCAGGTCACGGTTGTGGTGGAACTGAAAGCCCGGTTCGATGAAGAACGCAACATTGCTTGGGCCCGTAAGCTGGAGAAGGCCGGTTGTCACGTGGTCTATGGACTGGTTGGACTGAAAACCCATGCCAAAATCATCCTTGTGGTACGCAGGGAACAGCAGGGTTTGAGACGTTATGTTCACGTAGGAACCGGTAACTATAATGAGAGTACGGCCAAAGTGTATACAGACGTGGGACTGTTCACCTCCAATCCGATTATTGGAGAAGATGCTTCCGAATTGTTCAATGAGATTACCGGATACTCCGGTCCGAAGGCATTACAGGCGTTCCACGTAGCTCCGGATGGTATGAAGGACGAACTTTTTTCCCTGATTCGTAGAGAAACGGAGCATGCGCTGAAAGGCAAACCTGCCAGAATCATCGCCAAGATCAACTCCTTATCCCATCAGGACATGATTGATGAGTTGTACGAGGCTTCTCAAGCTGGAGTACAGATCGATCTGATTGTACGCGGCGTATGCTGCCTGCGTCCGGGGGTAGAGGGGCTTAGTGAGAACATTCGGGTCATTAGCATTGTGGATCGTTTTCTGGAGCATTCACGGTTGTTTTATTTTGAAAATAGCGGTAACCCCGATGTATTCATCTCCAGTGCAGACTGGATGACACGTAACCTGAATCGAAGAATTGAACTGATGTGTCCTGTATTCGATCCAGAGCTGAAGAAGATGCTGGTGGATATCCTTAATCTGTCCCTTATGGATAATGTCAAAGCGAGACAACTTATGCCTGGTGGCAATTATGTATTTGTAGAAAATGAAAAGCCCCCGCTGAGAAGTCAGACGGAGGCCATGGGAATTATCCCTTGGAAGCCTGCTGAATGGAGTGCGTTAACGTAACTCCCCAGGCTTCCTGTAAGTCCTTGACGGCCTCTTCCAGGCCATCAAGTTCCAGTAACGGCTCGGCTGTACAGGTGAAGTGCACCTGCAGCGAGTCGTTTTCTTTTGTTGCTTCGATCGCAGCGATGCTCTCGGATCGATTGATGGCTTCGGCTACGCGCAGCAGAGAGCCTATACGATGAGCATGCCGCTCATCCGAGTTTTTTAGAATGTCCCGGTGCTTATTCAGCAGCTGTGGTGTTCTTTTTTTAGGATGATAATCGGCTGCACTGGCACTGAGAATGGTCTCCCGGTGAGAAAGTCCATAGATGCTCGCATTCATAATCCAATAGGCCGAGTGCTGCGTATAACGGAAATAGTTAATCTGCTTACCAGCCATATGCAGCATGGAGGACGCATACAGGATTCGGGCATCTGCTTGATCAGGCGTAGTACCTTGCAGTGCAGTATACAGGGTAACTGCATCCTGATGAATCCGTTGCAGACGTTTCTCTGGAATAGGGGGACCAAAATGGATAAAGTTACGGATACTGTCCTTCAGCGCGTCCGGAACGACCGCTTGACCTCCAGCCATGTAATCTCGCAACAACCCGTCCCGTAAACCCGCACCACTAACCACATACCGATCACCCTGTATTAATCTGAAAACAGTTCGCAGGATCAATACGCCGGGCACAATGATATCTGCGCGATCTTTGGCGAGTCCAGGTACCTTTTTGCGCTGTGCCGAGGTGAGATGTGGCAAGGAGCGTGCGATGTTCTCCATCGCTTCTTCACCGATCTCATAATGATGGGTGACAGGCAGCGAATACTGGGTACGCTTCTGTTCCACTTTGGCGAGTGTACGCATCGTGCCTCCAAGTCCGATGAGTGGCAGGCCAGGATGCTCACGAATCCAATCCTGTCCACGGAGAGCTTGAATGACTTCGTTGCACAGGGCATTCGCATTCGCTTCGCTCCACTGATCTTCACCCCCGTAACGGGCATGTGAATTTACTGCACCAATAGGTAGGGAGACGCTATGTAACCTTTTCCGATCCCGAAAGACCGTAATCTCCGTGCTACCGCCTCCAATATCCACGACGTAACCGTCTGCCAGTTCAATGGATTGTGTTACGCCAAGGAAACCATAATAGGCCTCCCGATCTCCGGATACACATTCAATGGTAAGCCCCGTTTCTGTCTCCAGCCATTCGATAATCTGTAGGACATTGCTTGCATTACGAATAGCTGCCGTAGCTGCTGCGCGAATCAGTTTGGTTTGATACGCTTCACATGTCGCTTTGAATTGACGCAAGATGGTGATGGCTTTATTCAGAGAATGACGCAGAATGGTTCCATCCGACTCAACAACGCTGCTCAGACGAGCGGCGTATTTGTCTTCATGAATAATGCGATAGGCTTTGTCCTGATCCAGTTCATATATAACTAGACGAATGGAGTTCGAGCCGATATCAATAATTCCTAAGGTTTCATTAGTACGTGTCATAAGCATCTCCTTCTACAGAGGTTCAACTACCCGAAGTAAAGAAGGGCAGCCATGGCTTCCGGTGAACCCGGCGGTGTGGCAGAGAAGGGCGTAGTTAACATAACAACAATGATAAAGACGATGAAACAGGCAAATATAAGACAACTCACGGCAAAGCCGCGATTGCGCTTTTGAATAAACAGTCGGATACCTGTGACAAAGAGAAGTACCGTGACGGCTACCAGAACGATCGACATTGCAAAATAGGCTACGCCATATAGTGATTTGAAAAATGCTTCCATTTCTTCTGAACGCTCCTTAGATCCTCATATTTAAGCCCTTCCAGCCATTCCTTAGTAGCATACGACAGATTGACTTGTTTGAAAAGCAAACCGGGCGCTTGTTCCTTTTTCCGCCATCACCTTGGGACATGTTCCATGGAAAAGGGGCCTTTGCCTTGGACAGACATCCAAGAAAGCACGGCTTCTGTTGAGTATGTATAAGGAAGGACTATTGTTCTAGGGAAGGAGATCAACCCATGTCGAGACAGCTTGCAAGCAAATGGCGGAAGACAGCAGCACTGCTGAAGTACCCGGTAGCTGCTGTCCATATTCCACAGACCAAGGCATTCAACTCGGGGAATCTGCTGCACATGCTCAGTCGTTATGGAATGGTGTATGTCAAACCTATTGTCGGTGGCGGAGGTTACGGTGTCATCCGGGTATCGGCGAGCGGAGGGGCTTATCGATACACGCATATGAAAACGACCCGTTCTTTTGCCAGTTTCAGTCAGATGTATCGCTCTCTGGTGCGTGTAAAGGCAAGACGCAGGTACTTGATCCAGCAGGGCATCCATCTGGCAACGATTCAAGGGAGACCTGTTGATTACAGAGTCAAAGTCGTCAAGACCGAACGAGGCTGGGTATTCCGTTCCTTGGTAGGACGACTCGCTCGCCCAGGACTCTGTGTGACGAATCTAAGCAAGGGTGGCACCATGCTATCGGGACGGAGAGCCCTTGGTTTATCCCTGCCACATATATCCGGTAGGCACAAACGCCGGGAGATGCGCTCCCTTACACTGACATGCACATATATTATGGAAAGTCAGTTTCCCGGTGTAGGTCAGCTTGGATTTGATTATGGGCTGGATTATTCAGGCAAGATATGGATTCTGGAAGTGAATACCAGACCACAATAAAAAATGGGTGGAAAAGCTTAAGAAAATCCAAGAAAAACCGATAATATATAGAAGAAAACGGTATGAAAAACGTTTGAAATTTTACATTACAGGGTAATTTACTCGCAACAAGTCTTGAAACTATGAATTTATTCCAAAAAAAATACGCTGATAAACGTTCTGTTGGAAGTGCATCTTTCCTGTGCATAAATATTGTCCACACTATACACGTTGATTACTCAACATTTTTACCAATTATCAACAAACTATGCACAGGATTTCCACATATGATTGTGGATAACAAGAACGCTTGTTCTCTATATGAATCTCTGATATGATAGTTTTGAGGAAAAAAAAGGAAAGGTTGTGGCGGGAAATGGCTATGTTATCCGATGAGATGTTGTTGGATTCCTACCATAAAGCGATTGAGTTGAATCTCGAACGAGATTTCATCGCACTGCTGTTGGCAGAAATCCATAAGCGCAAACTGGGTACCGACGTATCTGCCATTCTTCACTAGAGATCCTCATTGCAGGCAATGTTACAGGTTTCCGGACAAGTCCCATAGTGAGACAGGCCATGGCGTGCTCGTCTGACAATGGTGACAGTACATCACATGATTGCAAACGTTTTCGGCTTCGTCTGCCGTGTCAGAGGAAGTCTGGAATGCGTAGGGGCTGTATGGTCCGGTGTAGTCGTCCAATTTGCCGCATTCTAACAGTCCCTGAAGGCAGTGGGGGCAAGCCTGCTCCGGTACAACCAGACCGTTACACAGCGGGCATATATAAGACAAGGGTATCCCTCCTGATATGGATTCACTCAGGAGTAAGATACCCTTTTTTGTATCAATTATGTTGTTTCAGCGAAACTAGCGTTTCATGTTGCTGCTGTGTCCCGGGGACAACTTGGCATCCGGATCGAAGTATACTTTCGCATTGTTGACTGCTGTTGGAGCTTCACCGAATCCGACAGCGATCAGCTTCAGTTTGCCTGGGTATGTTGTAATATCCCCGGCAGCGAAGATCCCTGGAATAGATGTTTCCATACGGGAATCCACAACGATGGAGTTGCTGTCAATTTCGATTCCCCACTCGGCAATCGGCCCGAGAGAAGAGACGAATCCGAAGTTAACAATCACGTCATCTACTTCGATTTCCTGTGTTTCTTTGGTTTTGACATGGGAGAGGGTTACCTTGGTAATGGTGTCATCCCCATGCAGTTCCGTGATTTCGGTCGGTGTAACGACATTCACCTTGGAATTTATCAGGTTTTCGACACTGTGCTCATGCGCACGGAACTTGTCCCGGCGATGGATCAGCGTTACTTGCTCAGCGATGGGCTCCAGCATGAGTGCCCAGTCTACAGCGGAGTCACCACCGCCACTGATCAGTACCTTTTTGCCAGCGAAAGCATTCAGATCACTGATGAAGTAGTGCAGGTTGCTCTTCTCGAACTTGGCAGCACCTTCAAGCTCCAGGCGACGTGGTTCGAATGCACCTACACCAGCTGTAATAATGACGGCTTTGGCATGATATTCATTCTCATCCGTCTTCACGACGAAATGTTGTTCATCCTTTTTCTCCACCGATACAACTTTTTCTTCAAGGCGGATGTTCGGGTTAAAATGACTCATTTGCTCAACCAGGTTATTCACCAGTTCCTGAGCCGTTACTTTCGGGAATCCGGCTACATCATAGATGTATTTCTCCGGGTAAAGAGCGGCAAGCTGTCCGCCAAGCTGTGGCATGCTTTCAACCAGTGTAACGGATGCCTGACGCATCCCACCGTAAAATGCGGCGAACAGACCCGCAGGGCCTCCACCGATAATAAGTAAATCAGTCATATCATGACTGGAATTCTGTGCAGTCAAGAATCAACAACACCTTTCATATTTTAATAGGTAGTTAACAGGGAGAATGTGCAGGCTACGTATCGTAACCGGCGTTGGTGCTGAACTGTCTTTCCTATTATAAACGGTGTATTCAGGGTTGCAAAGTTAGCTGTATCACGAATCTGAGAATAATTGATGAAGATCAGATGATAATAGGATGAAATTGGAAATGAAAGGTTATGAAAAATAACAAAAAAAACCTTGATCTTTACCAGAAATACAGATATCCTTGACCTGTACTATGTGTTTTTTTGTCTAATTTAGAGTCAATATGTAATGTAAAGACAACTCCCGTGTTTTGTGGAAACTTGTGGTTAATTTCACAACTTGAAACGATAACTTGCGTGCAAACGAATCAATTTTGATGCAAACGTTTAAATAAATTCGCGAAGTTAACATTTGTTGTCATAATGGGCAAGACTTCATCAATATTTGTAAGTAAGTGTATTTTGCATCTCACCCAGGATTGGGCTGGTGCAAGTGAAACCGGAAGGGGTATAGACATGAGCAGTATTCCCAAAATCGTCATCCTCGGCGCGGGCTATGGCGGGATTCTGACAGCCCAGCGGCTGCAGAAGGAATTGAACTATAACGAGGCCGATGTCACATTGGTGAACCGGCATGATTATCATTATATTACTACACATCTACATATGCCGGCAGCCGGCACGGATACCATTGAGCATGCAAGAGTCCCTATTTCGAAGCTGATTGATGAGTTCAAGATTGATCTGGTCAAGTCTTCCGTGAAGGAGATTCGTCTGCAGGATCGGAAGATTATTTTGGAGGACGGCACGTTATCCTACGATTATCTGATTATTGGACTAGGCGGTGAGCCTGAGACCTTCGGTATTCCGGGCATGCTCGACCATGCCATGACGATCCGCAGCATTAACTCGGTCAGACTGATTCGAGAACACATCGAATATCAATTTGCGATGTACAAAAACGACAACAAACGAAATCGTATTCGGTTTGTCGTAGGCGGAGCAGGTTTCAGTGGCGTTGAATTCGTAGCTGAACTTGCAGATCGCATTCCACAGCTGTGCAAAGAGTTCGACGTGAATCCGAAACATGTGCATATCTACAATGTAGAGGCAGCGCCTTCGGCTTTGCCTGGATTTGATCCGGAACTGGTAGAGCATGCGATGAACGTGCTGAAGAAGAAAGGTGTTACCTTCAAAATTGGTGTTCCAATTAAGCAATGTCTCCCGGACGGGGTTATTGTGGGTGAGGGTGAAAAGCTCGATGCTGCTACAGTCGTATGGACCGGCGGTATTCGCGGTAACTCACTGCTTGAACAGGCAGGTCTTGAAGTGATGAGGGGACGAGTGAAAGTAGACGACTACCTGCGTGCTCCAGGGCATGAGCATGTCTATGTCATCGGTGATAATTCACTTGTGTTCAACGCGGAAGGACGGCCTTATCCGCCAACAGCCCAGATTGCGATGCAGCAGGGGGTAAACTGTGCGAAGAACGTGGTGGCATCCATTCGCAAGAAACAGCCACAACCTTTTATATTTACGAGCAAAGGCACAGTTGCTTCATTGGGTAAAGGTGAAGCCATTGCTGTTGTAGGCGGCAAGAAATACAAGGGCTGGAAAGCGGCTCAGTTGAAGAAGCTCGTTGATCTGCGTTATCTGTTCATCATTGGTGGTATTCCGTTAGTCCTGAAGAAAGGGCGGTTTTTTGGATGAGACATTGCAGTGTTCAGGTCCGGGGACTATTAACGCGTGAGGAACTGGATCGATACAACGCCCTGATGCAGGTCGGTGGTTATCTGGAGGAACAGGATCAGTATGATCTGGCCTACATCGTGCAGAAAGAAGTGGATATTCTCATTTTGCCCGCGATTGAGCGGCTTAAAGAGAAAGGTCGTGACCGTGACCGGGCCACAGCCGAATTCCTCGAATCGCTGAAAGCAGTTGATGAAGAGGACGAGGATTAAGAATTAACAGAGACTTATAAAATAGAGTGAACAACTGCAAATGGATCATCATCCGACTCGTTGTCCACAAATACATGAATGAGAAAAAGCACCGCAGACAATATCCTTAAAAGGAGATGTCGCGGTGCTTTATTGTGTGTTGCACTATTTTACAGCTTAAGCATGTCTTCCAGAGTTCCTTCGTTCAACAGACTTCCCACATAGAACGAACCGAATTCGCCATAACGGGCGCTAACTTCATCAAAACGCATCTCATAGACGAGTTTCTTGAACTGAAGTGCATCATCCGCAAACAGCGTAACGCCCCATTCCCAATCGTCGAAACCGACAGAGCCGGTAATGATCTGTTTCACTTTACCCGCATAGCTGCGACCAATCATGCCGTGACTCCGCATCATGGTGCGACGCTCGTCCATGGACAGCATGTACCAGTTGTCATTCAGCTCACGTTTTTTGTTCATCGGATAGAAACAGATGTATTGCCGTTGTGGCAGAACAGGTTTCAAACGGGCGATAATCTCCGGATTTTGCATCGGGTCTTCGCCTTCTTTGCCAAGGTAGTTGCTCAGCTCCACTACACTGACGTAGGAATACGACTTAGTTGTGTATTGAGCAAACATCGTTTTGTTAAACGCGTTCTCCACAGCCTTCAGATCTTCCAGCGTTTCACGCAGGTGCATCATGACGAGGTCTGCTTTTTGACCTACAACCGTATACACGACTGTACTTCCTTTGGATGAATCCTCGACTTCTTTCCATTCTTTCCAGAAGGCTTGAAGCTCGTCCAGTGCTACAGCACGTTCTTCATCATCTGCTGCTTTCCAGGCGGCCCAGTTAATCGAGCGAAAATCATGCAGGGCATACCAGCCCTCCAGTGTTGATGCGGCTTCGTTCATTGGTTTTGTTCCTCCTGCAAGGTATATTCCAAATCCCTATAAGGGACGGGTGAGTGCTTTATCGTTTACATTGTATCCCAACATGAAGCAGAAGGGCAAATGGACAGAGCGTGAATATAGGGAAATTTGTCCAGAAAGTTCGTTGCTTCGCCACATTTTTTGCGGTACACTAACTACTATCCAGAAGTGAAACCTGAATGTGTGAAAGAAGAGGTGAATGTCGCCCGATGCAATTTATACCTGTGTTGGTATTAATGGTATTATTTTTCGTTATGATGTTTGGTATCGGTTTCATTCTGAACATGCTGATGAAGACAACCTGGTTTCCTTCCTATCTGTTCATTATTGTAATTCTGCCTATTGTTGTGTACTCTCTATGGGATCATTCGTCATCTCTGGTGTCACATCTGGGTTCTTTCCAGCTTGTAGATTATATGACGGGTATCGCTGGACTGGCTGGTGCGGTAATAAGTGGCTGGACGATTCAGAAGTTGCGTCTGGGTGGGTACAGAATGTTTTAGTGTGCTGGAAAGAGGTAACACATGCATGACTGTAATCGCGAGAAAGTCTTGTCTTTGTCGTAAACGCTTACGAGTACAAAGGGAAGGCTTTTTTGCTGTTCATTTATATAAGATGGATTATTGTAGAGTTGTACTTCATATATATCTGGAGAACATTTTCTTCAGATCTTTACTTGTATTCTGCTGTTAGAGCTTTTATAGTATTCTAGCGACTCTCGACATGTTTTTTTTCGAAAGTTGCTTAATTCTGCGAAAACGTGAATGATGTCGACCTAGGACGAAATGGAGCGAGAACAGGCCATCTTTTTACCTGTTTTTGAGCATTTGAGGATCAGACATTTATGATAGAATAGATAAACATACTTTTGGGGAGAAGGAGATCAGGCTATGCGCATGAAGAATCTGCACCATTATACTGAACATCATCGCTACTGCGTATACAGGGAGTTTGGACTTAGCGCCCTGGATGACCGTATGCTTACAGGAGCATATCAGCCCATGGTAGGTGCTTTTGCGGTTGGCTTGTATCGGCTGTTGTTTCAGCATCTTCCCGGTGAACAGGTCGGTTATTCGCCGCTTGAACAGCAACGGAGGCTGTTCATGACACTTGGACTTGAGCCAAGTGAGAAAGGGCGTAAATATTTGCTAGAGCAGACATCCAAGCTTGAGGCAGTGGGGCTGCTTCAGACTTCAAGGCTATATATTCCGGAAAATGATGATTACATCTACGAATATGAGCTGCAACCGCCGCTCTCTCCGGCAGAATTTTTCCGGACACAGCATTTGACACTGCTGCTTCGTGACAAGATAGGCAAATTTGCCGTCCTTTCCCTGCGATCCGGTTTCTCGGCAGTGGAAAATGGGGACGCGCCTTATCCGGCAGCCAATAAAGAGAATATTTCCGTTCCCTTTTACGATATATTTGAATTGAATACACATGTTATTGATTACGAGTTGGAGCAAGCATTGTCGGAAGTATCGACTACGGCCCAGCGGACAGGCACGAATGATGCAGCGGAAGAAAACAGTTTGAACTATGCCGACATTATTTTGCGTTTTCCGCGGGAGTCGGTCAATCGCCGTCATGTAGAGCAGCTGCGGTTCGATCATGAACAACTGGGCATTGTGAATTATGTAGTGAACAAGTTCAATCTCAGTGTGCAGGATGTATGCCGTCTGCTGGATGAAGATGATATCTTCAGTCCACAGGGCCAATTGATTTTGGATGATCTCCAGCATAAGGCGAGCATGCAGTTCAGACAGACGAAGAAGCGTCATGAGCAACAGACTGTACAAGCAGCCAAGGTAGTGGCTTTGAGACAGCATATGGAGGAGCCAGAGCGGAAAGAGGACTCTGGTGAACCACCTGTTGAGCATGGAGTGCAGATGGAATACTACGTCGAAGTACCTCCACAATTTATGACTAAGTGTGATATTCATCAATACAATATGATGTTGCGGAATGAGCCGTATACGCGTCTGCTGCAGACGTTCTTCCCAGGTGCAGTACCGGACAATCTGATTGATATATTTGAGAAAATTGACCTGAGCTACAAGTTGCCGGGTGAAGTTATCAATGTATTGATTCATTATTTGATGGCATTACTTGTATCTGGCGGAGAGCAGCGAATTAACCGTAACTTCGTTGAGGCGATTGCCTCCAACATGCTGCTCAAGCAGGTGAACTCCTACGAGAAAGCCGTCCAATATATTCGCGATCAGGCCAAGGTCAAAGGCAAACAGGCTGCTGGTGCAGCTGGAACCCGTACCCGTACATACGGCAAAGGAACCAAAGCCAAACCCGAGATTCCGATTGTACAAGACATAAGCACCGATGGAGACGCCGTATCCGAGGAAGAGTTCGAAGAGATGATGCGATTCGCCCAGCAGATGCAGGCGAGTAAGCAAAAAGGAACTTCTTAAAAATTTTAATAAAACCAAAGGTGAGTCCTCCGATTAATGGAGACTCGCCTTTTTGCTATATAAGTTGAACTGAAGAAACGTATTTTTCGTCCAATCATTTTTTTTATTATTTTGTAGGATATTTATCTAATTTAAACCACTGCTGAAATTCCTTTTTTGTGATTCTTTTTACAGGCTTAACTTTTTTGCTTCCTGTATCGTATCTGAAAAGAATCCATTGATCTGAAGGATACTCACTAATGTAATCCATATTTTTTCCGTTCTTATGCCATAAAATTAAACCGGTGCTAATATAGTTGGTTGCCCGAGGGAGATAAACAACACTGTCTTTCTTAGTGTCGTATATTGCTAACGTGCTTTTCTCCGTATTTCCATAAGAAAATGCAATGATGTCTTCTTTTGGTGACCAATTATATGATGAAATGGTTTCTACATTTTGTTTACCTAATTTTTCAAGACGTTCGTTTATAATCGTGTACTTTCCTGTTTTAAGGTTCACGAGAATGAGGTTGCTGCCTGCACTTTTTTCGACTTGGATAGCAATCCATTCATTCGATGGAGATTGAGCAATACTAGTGATATCCAATAATTTAACTTCAAAATCTCCCATTTGTAGAGTGTGCTTTTCTTTACCATGAGTAACTGCAATAGTGTCAATTATGTTTTGCTCAAAATCGGCAGCAGCATCTAGCTTTAAGATGTTCGCGGTTATAGAGGTATTGTCACCTTTCCAGACAATTTTGTTTGAGCTTATTGTTTTTTCAAACTTAGATATATTCTGGTATGTCGAAGCGTTCACAGATGTTGAGCCAGCAGCAATGTGTGCTATTTTATCAGAAGTATGAAATGAAGATGATGCAGTTGATAACGTGCCCATGCTTCCTAAGACAATTACGCTTGATAATAAAACATTGGTGTATTTCATTATTATCTCTCCTTCATTTTGGAAAGTAGATTTACATGTTGTGATTCCCTCCAGAACTATTCCAATCTTTGCTTATCGTTATAAATTTGTAAAGATATGAAATCATAGAGATGATATGAAATGAGATTTCAAAAAGGGTGATTAGTCCTGTAAGTAACAAACCTGAAAAGTTGAATACATATTTATTTTATATTTATGTGGCCTTCTGACTCTCTCTGGTGTCTAATTCATTGTAAATCAAGAGGAGATTCTTACCATGTCAGGAGCTCATGACACAAAACCTGTTTATCCGGATAAACAGGAAAGCATCACTAACTTTGAAAACACTTATGAGCTGTATCGTCAAAGGATTTACAAGTACTTTTCCCTGAAATTGAATCCGATGGTTGCAGATGATTTGACTCAACAGGTGTTTTTAAAAGCAGTCGAGAATCTTCACCGATTCCAAGGGAAATCAAATTTATTTACGTGGATATTCAAGATTGCTCAGAATACAGTGAAAAACGAATATCGCAGGTTATCGCGAAAAAAAGAAACTCCGTTTGATTTTGCGGGATATGAATCACAGTCGATCTCCCTTGAATTTACGAAGCATGTTGATTTTCGAATTGATATCGGAGTTGCGCTGAAAAAGTTAAATGAAACCGACCAGGAAATCATTGCATTACGCTTTTTTTGTGGACTGCACACCGCTTGAAATTTCTAAGATCGTAGGGATGCGTGAAAGTGCAGTAAAGAACAGACTCTACAGAGCTTTGGAAAAACTTAAAAAGGAACTGAAAGAATGGGGAGGCGTTACGATCATGTCTATTCAAGATCTAATTTCAATTGTTAATAAGGGTGAAAACGAGGGATTGAACAATCAGCCCAATAAAGTACACCATGATTTGTTCAATGAACTAAGTGATCATATTGAACGAATTTCGCTAAAGTACAATTATCATCCATCGCGAAAAGTGACGATTGAAGTATATCCTGATATGCCATCGTTTCACCAAGCGGTCGGAGAAGCAGATGCTCCGAATTGGTTCATGGGTACCTATGAAGGGAGTATTCTCAAAATTGTATCTCCATTAAATCCAGGACCGGAGCATACCTATCAATCGATTCTTAAAGGTACGGTTCACTTGTTCGCCATGTGGCTAATAAGTGAAATTAATCCGAAGGCTCCGAAATGGATAAGGCAAGGAATTGGTGGATATGAAGCCAAGGGGATGACTCAGGACTTTATTGAAGGTTCAACAGAAGAGTCTATTCACAATTTAGAGATCCCAACGTTCGAACAGTTAGATAATGATACCTGGGATTTCGAAACGATGAAGGGTTTTCAGTTTTCGTTCCTATTTGTAGAGTTTGTTGTTCAACAATATGGAATAGACCAGTTAAACAAATTGATCCGTAACCCCCAGGATTTTAATGGTATCTTTCAATGTTCCGAGAAGAATTACATTAGAAGATGGTAGAATTTATAAGTAAGTAACCCATACAAAAATGTATGTTGCCCGGGGGGAAGAACCGGGCTTTTTTTAACGTGGTTAGAGTTATGGTAAATGTACTATCAATAAATTGGATTATTTTGTATAATGCATGTAAAAAGAGGTTGTCTATGAATCCTATCATGATTGATTTTCCAGATGAGTTTTTTACAGAGCGTCTACTGATTAGAATGCCTAAACCAGGTGATGGAAAGGTAGTATGTGAAGCTGTAAATGCTTCCGTTGAAGAGTTGAAGCCTTGGATGAAATGGGCTCAGGAAAAGCATACGGAGTATAATTCAGAACTTGGGATAAGAGAAGCACATATTAAATTCCTAAGTAGAGAAAACCTAAGGCTACTTGTATTTTTGAAGGATACCGGGCAATTAATAGCCTCTTCTAGCTTACACAGCATTGATTGGTAAGTTCGAAAGTTTGAAATTGGGTATTGGATTGATACTAGGTATATTGGGAAAGGTTATATGACTGAAGCTGTACAAGGTATCACTGATTTTGCTTTTAATCATTTGAATGCAAATCGAATAGAAATACGTTGTGACACCAAAAACACAAAAAGCAAGATGATTCCCGAAAGATTGAGGTTTGACCTGGAAGGTGTTATTAGGAATGAAGACCTGTCTGTTGATGGAAGTGAATTAAGAGACACGAACATATATGCATTAGTAAAGTAAGCATTTTTAACTGTTGCGATTTGTTAAGCCAACGAGCAGGTTAACGTGGCTGAACAATCGTTCATCTTTCTAGCATGTATAATATGTTTTCGTTAAGAATGAGTGAATGTAAATAATACATATGGAGGTAATTAAGTTTGAAAACTCACTACTATTTCAGTTGGTTTAATCATTTTTTTCCTGAGAAGCTGGTCCATTGTTTGCAGGAGGATATACAAGACAGAAAATCGCTTGTTATGATTAGTGCTAATCCGTCTGGTCATACAGATGAGCAAGTTAACTTTGATGATATTTCTGAATGGACATGGTTGAATCAGGCTAATATTATTTTTGATGAATATCATTTCATTGATTACCGTATGCAGAAAGAAGATGCTCAGCGATTCATTCAGAACGCTTCTGTCATTTTTTTATGTGGTGGATATCCTGTTTTGCAGAACGATTTTTTGGCGGAATATGAATTATCGGATGTTATTAAGAATAGCAATGCCATTATAATGGGTGCCAGCGCCGGTGCGTTAAATATGGCTGCAAAATGGTTAAGCTTGAATAACACTGATGAAGTTGAAACAAGTACTATTTATGATGGTATTGGTTTTGATTATTTTGCCTACGAATCTCATTCTCAACGCGATTACGCAACGTTTGTTCAAGGCTACCTGTTCCCCTTGTCTGAAGAGATTGATGTTTATGCGGCAGAACAGGAGAGCGCTATACGTGTAAAGGACGGCAAAATAGAAATAATGGGGCCTGTATATTTAATTTCCCACTCAATGATTCAGAAGTTGGTTGAGACGCTCTAATTAGGGTGAGTGGCTGTGACCTTACATAAGTAATTACTTTTGATGTATAAAATCAAGGCTAACAGGCAAATCATCTCAGGTCTCCTTTCTATGATTGGAATACTGTTTGTAAACAGATGCAATCTTAATATCCCTAGGACTTATAGTCGGCAGGGTATTAAAGTGATCAGTTGCTTATTTCAACTAACGGACTGACAATAGGGATCGTTGCAAAAATGCTAACGATCCTTATTGGTATACCTTTACAGAAAGTGGAGAACTCGAAAAATTATATTAGGAAGATGAGCTCCTTATTAAGCTAGCGGGCAGATTAGCTTAGCCATACAAGAAAAAATTAGCATTATGGGAGAAGGAGTAGCAGTATATTTTTGGAATATATTATTATTGGGAATTACTGAGATGGGATGTGTATAAGATGGACAAGCATTACCAAAACCTTCTGTTAGCTTTTGAAGAAGCAGAAAAGGCTAGAGATGAGGGTACTTTTCCTATCGGTGCAATTATTGTTGATGCAGATGGTTCAGTTGTAAGCCGAGGTAGGAACAGAGTTTTTTCAAGCTGTGATTCTACAGCTCACGCCGAAGTGGACGCTATAAGAAAAGCTGGAAATGTGATACTTCATCTTGAGAGCAAGAAATTTATTCCTAAGAACGAACTTACCTTATATACTACCTGTGAGCCTTGTCCCATGTGCACAGGTACAATCGTATTGTCTTTGATTAAAAAAGTGGTTTGGGCTGCAAATGATAAGGATATAGGTGCATTAAAAAAATTCAAGGAATTAAATAGCGAATTACCTATTTATAATGATCTGTTCCACGACATCGAGTTTGTTGCAGCCCCTTACAGAGATTTAGAATTGAGACAAAGAAAAATGTTAGCAGAATGGAACAACAGCCGTGGGTATACCGATAATCATTGGAATGATGAATTAGTAAATGAAATTGTTTAATAATAAATGAAACTTTGCGCCTGATGTATTAAGCTAACGGGAAACGTTAGCTCAATAACAACAAGAAAGCAGCTGATCATTGTGATTGGCTGCTTTTACTCAACTAACGGGCAGTTTTGCTGAATAGATCTGCTGAGTATGTGGAGCATCTGGCCTCTCACGGTTGGTTGCGGACAAGAAAGATAAAAATCGTAAGGTAGAGGAGAAATCTGGCAGATACGATTGCGATTAAAAAACTACCCATGACGCACATGCGTCATGGGTAGTTTTTAATCATTTCCATACGTTCAGGAGGGGGCCGTGTGAAATAGCGATGTCCTAATCACTTCGTTGGACAGACAGAGTTTTGTGTAAAAATGGCCACCGTCCGTGAACGGCTATTCTTCGTATACATTTCCGAACCGACTTACTTGACCGGCCCCATCCAGGTTGAAATCGCCTTCTGCTGGTGCGGCAACGGCGGTTTTAACTTCCCGTTATCGATCAAATGCTTCAAAATATAAGCGACAAGCCGGCCTCCGCCGGTGTTGCCTCTCACCATGTAAGCAAGCTGCGGCTCCAAATGTTTCGGCTGATTTTGCAGGAACAGGTTGAGCATTTTGTCGTAGAGCTTGCCGACAGCAGGCGCATAAAGAGCGGACAAATCCGGCATTGCTTTGTTCAACCGATCCAACGTTTGCGGAGAGTCCATCCAGACCGCATTGAACTTGTACCCCTCCTTCGTCTTGCGGATGTACCCTTTCTCCAGCAGGAACGAATATTGCTCAGCGTTCTCTTCGTTGTCGGGCAGTTCCCCTTGTTGGAACGCATGACAAATCTCGACATTCCGATATTCCAGCAAACGCCAATCCATCTGGCGGTCGCTCCAGTACGTATTGAATTGCCACAAGTATAAAGGAGAGTCTTCGACGTAGCGGAGCGACGGACCGAAGGTGACGTAACTACTCATATCAAAACCCGGATCGGCATAGTGGCTCCGATTTAACGCCGCATAGGCAATATATTGACCTCCGTCCTTTCGCATTGGTGCGACCGCATCGAAGTTTTCGCCAGCCGGCATGCTCCGCCAAGATTGCTCCTCAATGTTCTTGGGCAGCAAGGTCCAGAGCAGGAAGTTATAGTCGCCGTCCGGAACGTACACTCCGCTATCCTCGACTTGCCGGCGAACTTCCATTAACGCGTCGAAATGAACATCGGCCACTTCGGCGGCGCAATCTTGCCAAAATTGATGACCGGCTACGGCCAACTCGAAGAGGTCCCAGACGATGGTATTGCTTTGATATTTGCGGGGAGAGGTTTGGGTGAGAAAATTGTAATCGGCCAGGTGCCGGACTTCACCTTCCAGTAAAGACGGCGGCATTCCTAGTTCCTCCGCGATTTGATGTACGGTACGCGCCTTGTGATAAGCCGCGTAAACGATATTTTGCGCCACGGCGCGTCCAAGAAAATCGTTGGTTTCGCCCAGTCTGCCGGCCGAACCGGAATGGTCCATTTCCCCCATGCTGACCGGATTGACACTTAAAGTTCCTGTTGCACGCATACGTTTCATCCCTTTCCGTAACTTCTTTTTAGCCTCGCTCTAATGCCACTTCACCGTGTTTACAGGAATGTTCAGAGCAATCGCGATATCGCCGATTTTAAGCTCGTCGTAGTAATGCATGACCACGATCCGGCGATGGATGTCGGACAGAAACGCGACTTCTCGGCGCAGCTCGCGGTAAGCTTCGGTTACCAGCAGCCGGTCAAGCGGCTCCCGGGAAGGGGCGGCAGACAGTTCGGACATACCGTTGATTTCGATCGCTTGGGGAGCGTGCGCACGCTTTTTCAACCAATTCACCCAAGTGTATCGAGCAACCGTCCAGACGTAAGCGTCAAGGCTTCTAATGTCCCGCACCCCAGAGAAGGATTTCAACAACTGCAGCATAATCTCCTGAGCCAGATCCTCCGCTTCGGCCCGGTGCTTGACCCGGTTTAACGCAAAACCGAAAATCGGTTTGACATAGCTCCGAATCGCTTCCACGGCTTCCTTTCCGTTTTTACCAATTGAATCCATCTTTTGCCTCCATAGTTGCATCTGTAATTCCTGACAATTATATAGTGTGCCAGGCGAAATAAAGGTTGGGATTATTTTTTTTAAAAAATTGGACGTCCTACCGGATCACTCATACATGTATAATTACAAACATCATGAATAGATCATTTGTATGGTTAAAAAGACGTTATGAACTTTTTGTTAAGTATATTGGAAAAGAATTAAACAAGTTGAAGATTACTTTAGATGTAAAGGTCTCACTTTTAGTATATAAACATACTTTTTTTCGTTCAACTATGGGAGGATACAAACTAGGAGCACGAGCCGAAGTTCTTCTTCGGGTACTTGGGGTACTCCTTCGTTCCGTAGTTAACCAGGAGTGGTCTCGATTAATTATTCAAATGCATAATTGAGGTTCATTAAACTAACGGGCAGGATAGCGAAAACTATCCTTAAAAATGCTGAAGATGAGGGGTTTAGAAATGAAAAGATTTATTGGATCATTGCTAACAGTCATCATTTTCTTGATGGCAATCGAGCCTGTTTGTGCAAAGCCAAACGATGAACCGTTGAAACGGTTAGTACTTACTTTGTTAGCTCCAAAAATACAGGAACAGATTAACCATTACTACAAAAATAAATTAACTGTATCACCTGCGTTTACGCCTTTTTTGGATGGAACTAATGTAGACGTTAAATATCATTCTTCACATATTGATGTTCAGGTTAAAACAATCCCGTACGTAGGACCTCATTTGGATGTTGGACTCGACTCGATGAGGTTTAGTATAGTTCTTGACTATCAGCACATTAGGGATTATGACTTGCCTCCTAACTGGCAAGAAATTATTAAAACTCGTTAAACTAATGGGAAACGTTAGCTTAATAAAACTTAAGAAGGCATCAAAGTGATCAGCTGCTGTTTTCAACTACCGGACTGATAATAGAATCGTTACAGAAATGCTGACGATCCTTTTTGTGTACCTTTGTGGATGCTTTAGAACAGAAAATTATGTTAGACTGATGATATCCTATTAAACTTCATGCCCATGTACTTAATCTAGCAGCTGATGAAATTTTAAATTGCAATTATTTTATTATTGTATATACATCTAACTTATGGTAAATTAATAAAGCTTTATTTATGTATATATTTAAATAAGAGGGGTTTTAGTTATGAAAAAAAGCACTTTGTTCGTAGGATTGTCGGCATTATCCTTGGTAGCAGCTGTCACGGTTGCATCTGCAGCACCATCAAATAATGTAGCTGACTCATCTACTGCATCTACACAAGGAGAAGGAATCATTACTCCAATGGCAGTTGATAATGAGATTGTGAATTCACAGATTTCCGGAAGTAGCTACACGAAGAATTTTAATATCCAAGCAAATTTTGGATGGGTCAAAGTTTGGGTCCAAAATACATCTAAGGAAACCTTAACTGTCCGAGTTACTCAAAGTACTCTGTCTGGTACCCAAAAAATGTCATTCTCTGTAGCTCCTGGTGCATCTTGGACTGAATATGGAACAAAACCGTGGGCAACTGGTACTCATTGGGTTAGCATTAGCACTAAAAACGGCGGTAACATGTCAGGATTGCTTTCTGTTAAACTCGCAAATACGAAGGAAGAGCTTTAATACGGAATAAAATAATAGAAATATTAGGCCGCAAACTGAAATCGGTATTTACCGGCGTCAGATGTTGTTTTCAACTAGCAGGCTGACAAAAAAGGATCGTTGCAGATATGCTAACGGTCCTTTTCTGTATACCTTTAGGGGTGGTATGTACTCCAGAAAATAGGGACAAAAAAAGCCCAAAAGGCCTACTTCCATAATTGTCATAATAAACTTTTCCTAGCACTCTCGTTGGTAAAAGAAATTATTTCCTTTAACTTTCCCTTGTAGGAGTATGAGTAGCAACTTTCCATTTACCTTCCTCATAGGTTAAAGTTATTTTTGCAGAGAGCGACCCCTCATTGGCACGATACTTACTGACCTCTATGGCAATGTTATTATCTGATTGCTTCTCCTGCTTTTCAATTTTCAGTAAAATCCCTTTAAGCGTGTTTTCAGACTGTTCAGAAAGTCCTTCTTCAATCAATTCTTCATAGGTTAGGTTATAAATTTTTACGTTATATTTGCTGTGAAGGTAATCCTCAATGCTTTTCTTATCAGAATCCTTTAATGGAATTCCTTTATCGAAATCCAATGAGATATACTCCATGTTTTCATTAAGAGCCGTATCTGTTGAAATTAACTCCTCCAACACCACACGATAAGGTTCACCTAGTTCATTCTGCTGACTAGAGCCAGTAACACCACGCGCGCAAGCTGATAGTAAAAATAACGCTACAACACTGAGAATAAAATGCATTGTCTTTACTTTTATGACAATCCCCTCCGTGGTATTTGTTACCTATATTAACGTAATGATAAACAGAAAAGTTGTATTTCAGTTTAGAAAGCAGCCCAATTTGATCTACCTAATTAAGTTAGCAAGTAGGGTTAAAGGCAAGGATCGTATGTTGGCAGAACTGTAATATCAGAAGAATTTATGGTTTTAATAGGGGATAATGATTACTTATTATTTCAGATATATGCAACTCTCTTTTTATTCCATAGTTTTCTTAACGGATAAATGGAAATTTAAATGTTGGGGGTAATTGCTTGCTTCTATCCGAACGATTGCCAATTGCAGCAAGTCTGTACCCTGAGGAACCTGCGTTAATGAGACATGGGCAAACGATGAGTTATGGGGAGCTTTACAGTCTGGTTGAAAGATTCAGTCATACCCTGTATGTTGAAGGACTCCGGGCCGGTGATCGCTTTGCCCTTTTAGGTGATCCAGATCCCTAGCTCGTTGTTGCGTTTTATGCAGCAGTTGGGATCGGTGCTATACCGCTCGTACCGTCTCCTATGCTAACAGTGCCTGAACTCGCTGCCATATTTCAGGATGCAGAACCACATATGGTTATTCATGATGACCAACATGCCGAAGCCGCTATCGCCACGGTAAAGCTTCTTGGATATTGTCCAAAACTGTTCACGACTGACGAAGAAGGGACGAATAACAGTTCGCTGGCTGCTCTTTTACAGCAGGAACCTGCGTTCTCTCCAAAAGACCATTTCAATCGAAGTGTAGACGATACGGCAGTCCTGATTTATACGGGTGGGACAACCGGTCGAGCAAAAGGGGGAATGCATTCGCATCGAGGTATGGCAGCTTGGAATCAACTTACGCCTTCAGCAGGCTTCGGTCATGATCTCAGGCGTCGTGTGTTAGTGCTCAACCTATCCCATCTGGTGGGTCAGTTTCAGTTGTGGGCGACCATGGCTGCCGGAGGCTGTCTTGTATTCCTAGACGAATACCCGGCAGATGTACACCGCATTATGGAAGCTGTTGAACGTGATCAGATTACGCAACTCAGCACAGTAGGCCAACTGCTCCGTGATCTTACCCGCGAGGCATCCGTCGGGGGGAGAAACTTGAAGAGCCTGTCGCTTATTGGCTGCGGAGGGTCCATTATTTCCCCGGATACACTACAGGAGGTCGTATCGCAATTTCCTGAAGTTATCATTGTGAACAACTACTCACAAGCGGAATGTGGAATGTCCATAAGTCGCCTTTTTCCTGCTCAGCATATGGAGGATCCTCATCGCCTTCGATCCGTAGGTCGTCCTGCTGACCTGGCTGCCCAAGGTGAGCAGGCCTTCTAAGTTCGGATATTAAATACGGACGGAAGTGAGACAGTTACGGGCGAGACTGGAGAAATCATTGTTCGAGGTGAACAGACCATGCTGGGGTATTGGCGCCATTTGGAGGCTACTGCCGAGACCATGCCCGATGGCTGGATTCGAACTGGCGATGTCGGTTGTCTGGATGCCGAAGGTTACCTTTATGTATTTGATCGCTTGAAGGATATGATTATTGTGGGCGGTTCCAATGTGTTCTGTGCCGAAGTGGAGCATGTTATTGTGAGCCATGAGTCGGTAAGCGAGGCGGCCATAATCGGACATCCTCTTCCCGACGAAGGAGAGGAACTTGTCGCTTTCATCGTGTTACAGGATGGTGAAAGTATGGATCTGACGCGGGTGCGGGCGTTTTGTGAGCCACACCTTGCTCCGTACAAATGGCCGACTCAACTGTTCATTGTGGATACTTTGCCGAGAACAGCCGTGGATAAAATAGACAAAAAGCAGTTGCGCAAGCATCTATCCTAAATTTCATCCGAAGGACTAGGTAACGGGAATGCTGTTTAATAGCTGTTGGGCAGAATATTTATTGTTAGATCAACAAAAACAGCCCTTCAACTTCCTTTCGGAAGTGAAGGGCTGTTTGTTTTCATTACTGTTATCCTGATGTACACAAAAAATACTTTGCAGTATTACCTCAAAATCGTAGCGGCCTGATTGCCCGCATAATCCTCAATAACCAACTTCAATGAGCTGTTGCTGGACATTGGTGTGAATGTCAGTTCACTGAGCTTTGTTCTACCCCGAATGATATACGGGAATTTCTGCGAAACGTAAGTGACCCCGAACTCGCGTGCCACCCCATTTTCATATACATAGATCTTGTACCAGTCCTCCAGATCCGGGAGGGCTAATGTGTATTTTCCATCTTTTACCGTGACCTTTTCCTTGGCGTATGGTGTAATCTGAAGATCTGCGAGCTGTCCGGTATGGGTAACCGGGTTCTGCCCGCCGATGGCAATGTTCAGCACGTAATGTTCACCATTGGTCGGAAGTCCGGTCAGGACGGCAGATTGTTTTCCTTTTTTGACCTGAACTGACTTGGTGAAGGGTTCTTTCGTGTATTCGGTTTCAAGTGTGAGCTGAATCGACTCGTTGCCTTTACCTTTATCTTTATTTTTATCCTTGTCTTTATCTTTGCCCGAATCTTTCGCTTTCTTCGGGTTTTTCCAGCTTACAATAGCATCGCCATTCTTTTTGAATTTCACATCGATATTCTGAACGGCTGCATTCAGATCATAAGGCAGGACCGCTGCTTCACTCTCGGTACCATCTGCACCAACCGCACGAATGGACAGTTCACCAGACGGCTGTTTTAGCGATTTGATATAAAAAGTGGAATCATACACGCCGCCTACATAGGCGCCATTTTCATATAAATTGTATTGTTTGACCTCTGAATAGTCTTTCATGTCCCATGCGACAACCAGTTCATCGGTGTTGGTCAGTGCTTTGGCAATATGGAATCCGGTAGGTGCATCCGGTGCAGCCGCTGAACCATCGAATATACGGATCTCACCAATGTTCATCTGATAATTCTCTATAGACTCGCCATTAGGGTCAAAGGATAATCCCATAGCAGCAATGGTCTTTCCTTGATAGGTGCTCAAATCAAGTGTAGCCGTCTTCCAGCCTTCCGTATGCTGGCCTGAATTAGGCACTTCCACATTGACCACGTTGGATGGATCATCTTCGAAGATTAACCCAACATGCAGGGAGGAAGCGTCGCTAGTTGACGGTTTGTTATACGTGAGCTCCAGTTTGGATTGTCCGTTGACGGACAGGTCGGTTTTGTACAGACGCAGGAAGTTCTCCGCGTTCAGTGTACCGTTCACCACGAGAGAGCTGCCGCCATTATACGCGCCGATGGAGTCATATGTGTACCTTGCGCCTTTCTCATAAGATGGACCATAGTCAAAATCAACACTGAGCTTGTCACCTTCACTATCCATCCACCATTGCCAAGTGACAGGGATATCCTGAATGTTGATATTGGACCATTCCTTGTCGTTCGAGACAGCGCCATCTTCATAATATTTCAGACCGTGGCCCGTATTGAAGTTCGTTGCAAAATTGGAGCCGTTGATGACGGAGCGTTCGGTCAGATACGCAGCAATTCCATCCCAATTCGCACCGGAAGCATACACATCCGATAGATCGGCAGACGCATTACGACGTGCATCTGTCGGGTCTTGATTTGGACCAGACCACCACGCACGATCGCGCACAAAGGTCATCCATTGGTACTCATCCTCAGCTCGGTGATTGGTGCTGCCATCGCCCATCTCTTCATCCAGAGCGTTGTGGGTGAAGTCGGCACCTAGTGTCGCGATACTATTCATAGGCTGACCGTTCTCATCCAGGTTATGGCGCAGGTCATAGGATTGCTTCCAACGGCCGAACTTGTCATGTCCACCTTCGACACCAGCAAATACGGTTTCCAGTGGATCAAGTCCCAGGCTAAGGGCATGATCGCGGGAATCGCGGAGCATCTTGTGGTTCCATACATAGTTCAGGAAGATGGAATCCGAGACTCTGCCGAGAACGGAATCCTGTACAAAGGGGCTATTGAGCCCATTAAATTGATTCTGGTATTGAATCTTGCCCGTTGTATTGATGGTGGAATCATACCACTGGACATACAGGCCTTTATCTCTTAGATATTTCATGAATTTCTTGTAGGATGCGATATCTTCAGGGGCTACACCCCGGGCAACCTCTTCCTGATTGAAGAAATATCCATCGTAGTTGTAGTATTCTGCCATCTCGGCCAGTTTCTCGGCCACAGGGAAATTACCGTTTTCATCTTGGATCAGCATTTGTTTATAGGTTTGTGGCCCACGGTCATTGTCCGAGAAAAAGATGTTGGCAATGGACTTGACGCCATTTTTGTGGGCTGCATTGGTGTAGGCCGGATTCGGAATGTTCAAAATGCCAAACTCGAAGTATTTCTCGGTCCACTCCTTACTCGGGTCATACAACTCCTCAGGTACTCCCGCAGAGGCCATGCCGTGCCAATAGCTGTAGTAGTCTGTATATTGCCAATAGTTAAAGAGATACTGGCTGAATTCATTGGTATATGGTGTGCTATCGAAGAATGCATTGCCGTAATCACCACTCATCGTGAACAGTTGGGTGTCCGGGCTAAGCTCAGGATAAGCCTGTGTAGCAGCGAAGGCTTCATTACGGGGCTGCAAGGGAACATGGGCACGAAGCAGATCACCATGGATATCACTTTCCGGTGTCCAGTTCAGAATCTGGGCTGAGGTGTACCCGTGTTGATAGGGTTGATTCACCCCTTTGGCACTTTCACCGGTGTAAGGGAGCGTGTCTCCGGCATAAACGGATGATGCAACAACTTGTCCAAGCAGAGCCGTAGTCAGGACCATGGCAGTTACTTTGGGAATGAGGCCTTTCGGTTTGAGTTTGCGTGTCATGCTGTTCCTCCTTCAAGTGGAATGAATGTAAGGTATTCTTTTACACAAAGCTAAACTTATGGTTAACGATAGTGGATGAAAGCGTTTTTAAATAGGGTGAAATTAAAGAATCGCTAGTACAAACTAAAGAAAAGTTCCAGGTGACAAGTTAATGTCAGAAGCCTAATGGTATAATTCAAGTCAGGAAAACAGCATCGGAGGGAACATGCGACTTGAAAATTGTTAGCGTTTACAATAATTTCTTCAAAAATAATATGTTTATGAAAATGCTGCTGATCTTCTCGATGATATCGATTGTCACGATCATTACGTTGTCTTATATCATCTTCCTGTCGGTGTCCGACTCCACGATTCGCCGGGAACTGGCGATCCAGAAAGCGGCGATGGAACATGTGGATCGGTACATTCATCAGCAGTATGAATCGGTGCAAAACATGGTGAGGGATATGCATCAGAATGAGGCGCTGTCCGCCAACATTACTTATCTGATGAATCATTCGTACGCTGAATATGTTCAGCACATGACGAATGGATATTACGCCAATCAGGACGATTATTCGGCCGATGTATTGAAACATTTTCAAAATATTATGGATCGTAATTCGCAGATTAACCAACTCATGTTATATAGCGCTGAGCAGCAGGATCTGTCTACCTTCAATCAACACAAGCAGTTCCGCAAGCTGGACACCAATGTGGCCCATTCCTATATTCCGGACGTGATGGCGATGGAAACGCCCAATATCAGTGCACCCAATTCCTGGATTCGCAAAGAGATCAATCAATGGGACCCTGCGCTCTATTCCATCCGCGTACCGATTAACAATACACAGACCCTTCGGAATCTGGGCCAATTTCTTGTCTTCTTTGACTCGGAGGGAATCGGAAATGCACTGGATAACTACGAGAGTAATCTGAAGGGAGAAATCGTGGTACTATCGGCGAAAGGTACAGTCTTGTTCGACTCCAACAATCAATATTACGGGAAGAAATATCCCTACGTGAATGTAGCCGATTCGCTGTTTGATCAGACGGATATGGACTCGATGAAAAAGGAGCAGAACATGTATGTGAACAAGTTCGTCTCCGCCGATCAGGGTTATGTGGTCATGGGTACCGTTCCGGTAGAAGAGATGGCTGAAACCTATGCGGGCATTCGCAATACCATCATCTCGATCAGTATCGTATGTATTTTGTTTGCCGTGCTGGTTCCGGCGTTTTTCATTATTAACTTTGCCAAACGAACCCGTCGAATTATTCGCTTCACCCAGAAAGTGAAATATGGCAACTTCACGGCTCGCATTGACGATCCGCGTGATGATGAACTGGGGCAGATCTCACATAGTTTTAACGATATGCTGGACGAGCTAAATTTGTATATCGAACGGGTCTACAAAGCCGAGATCAAACAGAAGGAGACGGAACTGGTCGCGTTACAAGCACGTATCAACCCCCATTTTCTCTACAATACGCTCGAAGTGATTCGGATGAGAGCCATATCCCAGGGGGCGAGAGATGTCGGCGAGATGATCTATAGCCTATCCGTATTGTTCAAGAGCCTGGTACAGCAGAAGAAGAACTATACGCTGAAGGATGAGATGGAAGCTTGCCGCTTGTATCTGGAGTTATTCCGAATCCGCTACAAGGATATTTTCATATATACGATCCAGATCGACCCTTCGTATTATCAACACCCTGTGGTCAAACTTTCGCTGCAACCCATCATTGAGAATTATGTCGTGCACGGCATTCAGACGGAACGTTCGGATAACCGATTATCGATTGTTGTGGAAGAGACGGATGATGTGGTGCAGGTGGAAGTCAAAGATAATGGCAAAGGCATTGATCCGGCACGTCTGACAGAAATCCTCGAAGAACTGGAACGTCCTGAAGAGTCCGGTCAGATGTTCGGGCTGCGCAGTGTTCATAGTCGATTGCGTTTCCTGTACGGACCAGAGTTCGGTATCACCATAGAGAGCACCCTCGGAGAAGGAACACGGATCAGGGTGCGTTATCCACATACAGAAGGGACAGGTGTGTAACATGTACAAGGTGTTTATTGTGGACGATGAGCCGTTCATCATTGAAGGCTTATACGATATTGTGGATTGGTCTTCGTTTGGTATGGAAATTGTGAGTCACGCAGGTAATGGGCAGGCGGCGTTACAAGCGCTCTCCTCTCAGCCTGTGGACATTCTGATTACGGATATATCGATGCCGCTCATGAATGGTCTAGACCTGATTCGGGAAGCAAGGCGAGTGCAACCTGAGCTGAAGGTCATTATCCTCAGTGGTTTCAATGAGTTCGAATATCTGAAGGAAGGCATGCAGCTGGGGATCGAAAATTATCTGCTTAAACCGATTAATGTGGAGGAATTGGAATCCACACTGAGCAACACCGCGTCCAAGCTGGATCATACGGTGTCACCTCAAGCCGATGATGCTTATGGCATCCAGATTCTGAAAGATAACATTCTTCATCGATGGCTTACGGGACAGATTGCAGCTACTGAATTTGAAGAACGTGCCCAATTTATGAACCTTTCGCTGGATGCACCCGACGTTGCTGTGGCTGTCTTGCGGGACAAAGAACAGACATCGGGCATGTTTGAACGCGTGGAGGAGATGCTGAGAGACAGACGTCATCTGAACGTATTTCATGATATCGATGGAGACATCGTCATTATTGCCAATATTCAGGGTACGAGCGACGAGGAGCAACAGTTGATGGATGGTCTTCAGGAATTATCTGATGCGATAATCGTAACACATCCTGCGGTGCGCATCGGGGCAGGCAGGTTGATGAAGGGGCTGTACCATGCGCCAACCAGTTATGCTGAGGCCAAAAAAGCACTCCAGTATGTGATGATTTATCCCGATCTTAAAGTGATCGACCATGCGATACTGGAAAGGTGCGGAAGTTCAACGGCGACCTTCTTCATCGATTGGAGGGAGTATGCCAAACTTATTTTGTCCCGGAATACAGAACAGCTTGCCGACCAGATTCGTATGGACTTTGAACAGCATCGCGATGGGCTTACACCTGGGGAGCTGCAGAACACCGCACTGGAAGTTGTGATTCGCTTCAAAATGGAACTGGAGGGCATCAAACATTCGGATGAGTCTGCCATATACCAACAGGGGCTTCAACTTGTGCTGGACAGTGGCACTTTTGATGAGCTCGTGCGAGCACTTCAGCAGGTTGGGTCGCAGACCATCCAATCCCTATTGCAGGATTTGAAGAATCCGATTGTGAACCAGGTGCTTCAGCATATCGACAAACACTACGCAGAAGAGCTCTCCTTGAAGCTATTGGGTGCCCATTATCATCTGCATCCAGTGTATTTGGGACAATTGTTCCATAAGGAGACCGGGGAGACGTTTGCCGAATACATCAACAAATACCGGATTGAACGTGCGAAGGAGCAACTACGCAACTCCAATCTGAAGGTACATGAGATTGCCCGAAATGTGGGGTACTGGGAGACGGGTTATTTCTATAAGCAGTTCCGCAAATATGTGGGGATTTCTCCGACTGATTTCAAGGTGTTTGGTTAATTCATTGTCGGGTAGCTCCAATTTTGCGGACGGAGTCCAAGAGACATATCGGGAACAGAAGTGGCATGTGATGAAGATCATGCATACGTTACCCGGCATGTCTCTTTCATGTAAGCGATTTATTTAAACAGGTACAAAATAGTTGCCCAAGGATGATTTCTCTTTAATTTGTACCTCGAAAACTTAAGTTTATCTTCTTTTTGTAAATGCTTTCATTCGATAAGGTTAAAGCAGTTAGTTTGTAGAGCCTAAGGGAACACGAAAAGGGAGGATCAAAGAAATGAGTAAACAAAGAAAACGTTTCTCGCTCGTTCTTGCATTGTTAATGGCCGTTACGCTTGTTCTTAGTGCCTGTGGAGGAAGCAAAAGTGCTTCAGAATCCGGAGGAGCGGGAGATGACGCGGTCGAGTTGATCTGGTATACCATCGGTACCCCTCAGAAAGACGTCAACAAAGTGATGGAAGAAGTCAGCAAGTATACCAAAGAGAAAATTAATGCCACGGTAACGATGAAGATGGTTGACTGGGGTGACTATCCGCAGAAGATGCAGGTTAACGTAGCATCCGGTGAGCCAATGGATATTCTGTTCACCTCTTCGGGTGGATTCGATTATGTACAAAATGCCAGAAAAGGTGCGTTCCTTGAACTGGATGACTTGCTCACCGAATACGGTCAAGATCTCACCAAGACCATTGATCCTGCATTCCTCAGTGGTTCAAAGGTAGATGGACACAATTACGGAATTCCAGCCAACAAAGAGCTACCTCAACAAGAGGTATGGCGCTTTAACCAGATGCTGGTTGATAAATACAAGCTGGACATCTCTGGTGTTCGTACGTTAGACAGTCTGGAGCCTCTGCTCAAAACGATCAAGGAAAACGAGGCGAGTGTAACACCATTTGCCATGGATAAGAACTATGTTCCTTACGTGCCTTATGACTACGTCATCCAGAACCTGCCAATGGCAATCAAGCTGGATACAACGGACTATAAACTCGTGAACATACTGGAAACGCCTGAAATGAAAGAAGCACTCACCACGATGCACAAATACTACAAAGCCGGTTATGTATCGGCAGAAGCGGCAACAACAGGTTCCACGAACGACCTGACAACATCGGGTAACTGGTTCCTGGATCGTGCACAGACTCAGCCGCTCGCAGACAATCAATGGTCTGCAAGTTACGGTTATGAAGTCGTTTCGACTCCTGCCAGTGATGCGATCATCACGAATACATCTGTACAAGGCTCCATCATGGCGATCTCGGCCAACTCGGAATATCCGGAGAAAGCGATGGAATTCCTGAACTTGCTGAATACAGATCCAGTACTGCGCAATATGGTGGATTCCGGTATCGAGGGCACACACTACAAAAAAGTGGATGACACACATATGGAGAATCTGCCTGAGTCGAAAAACTACGATATGCCTTCATACTCCCTGGGGAACAACATGCTGCTCTTCCTGAACAGCAATGACCCGGACAACAAATGGGATGAGTTCAAGAAGTTCAATGCTGAAGGTGTCAATTCCCCGATCCTCAGCTTCAACTTCGATGCAAGCAATGTATCTGCTGAACTGACGGCGGTACAGAACGTGAAAGAGCAATATTGGGCAGCACTGATGACAGGTACACTGGACCCGGCGACCAATCTGGATCAAGTGATTGAGAAGTTCAATCAAGCCGGACTGGAGAAAGTAATGGCTGAAGCCCAAAGCCAGCTGGATGCCTGGAGAGCGGAAAACAAGTAACGGTACATCGTAAGGATCGGGCGGCTGCATATCGCGTCCGGTCCTTTTTCATTCAAGCCTGAAGGAGGATCTCCACAATGACTACATTTTTGAAAAACCTGATTAGAAACCGAGTCATGCTGCTCATGGTGCTGCCAGGCGCCATCTGGTTCTTCTTCTTCTCCTACTTGCCACTCGTGGGCACCGTGGCTGCTTTTAAAGAATATCGCTTCAGCCGTGAAGGGTTCTGGGCAAGTCTGATGAAGAGCGAATGGGTAGGCTGGGACAATTTCAAATTCCTGTTCAGCACAAGTGACGCATGGCTCATTACACGCAACACCCTCTTTTATAACATCGCCATTATCTTCCTGGGACTGGTATTTGCTGTGGCATTGGCAATCCTGCTCTCGGAACTGGTTAATAAACGACTCGCCAAACTGTATCAAACGGGCATGTTCCTGCCGTATTTCCTTTCCTGGGTTATCGTTGGTTACTTCGCATTCAGCTTCCTGAGTATGGACCGCGGTATGTTGAATCAGATCATCGGCTGGTTCGGGATGGAACCGATTCAGTGGTACTCCGAGGCAAAATATTGGCCGTATATTCTGGTATTCGTAGCGCTATGGAAAACCATCGGTTATAGCAGCGTTGTCTATCTGGCTTCCATACTGGGGATTGATAAATCACTGTACGAAGCAGCCATGATCGATGGAGCAAGTAAGTGGCAGCAGATTCGTAATATTACGATTCCGTTGCTGTCACCCATCATTACAATTATGACCTTGCTGGCCGTAGGCCGCATTTTCTATGCCGACTTTGGACTGTTCTATCAGGTGCCAAGGGATTCGGGCACTTTATATTCCGTAACAAATGTTATTGATACGTATGTATATCGTGGTTTGAAAACGAGCGGTGAGATTGGCATGAGTACTGCTGCCGGATTGTATCAATCTGTGGTGGGCTTTGTGCTTGTTATTATCTCCAACTATGTTGTGCGCAAAGTCGATAAAGACAGTAGCCTATTCTAGGACAAGGGAAAGGAGTGAACCACTATGGCTCAAGCAGGGCTTGTTAAAAAACGTGACTTCCACCACGTATCCAGCGGCTGGAACGTGATCATGAACATCATCGCCGGTCTATTCGCTCTGATCTGTGTATTTCCTTTTATATTTGTAGTCATCATCTCGTTTACGGACGAGAAAGCACTGGCCCGTGATGGGTATCGTCTGATTCCGGCAGAATGGAGTCTCGCGGCATATCAGTTTGTCTGGCAGAGTGGGGACACGCTGCTGCGGGCGTATGGAGTTACCATCCTGGTGACGGTACTTGGTACCATCATCAGTCTGATTCTCATGTCGCTGTACGCGTATGCGATTTCCCGCAAGAGCTTCAGATACCGGAGATTTTTCTCCATCTTTGCGATTCTGACCATGTTGTTCAACGGCGGGATGATTCCAACCTATATGGTCGTATCCCAGCTGCTTGGATTGAAAGATACGTTATGGGCACTGATTCTGCCGCTGGCGATGAATGCCTTCTATATTATGATCCTGCGTACATTCTACTCCACCAGTGTACCGGATGCAGTCATTGAATCGGCGAAGATTGATGGTGCCGGTGAGTTCTATACCTTTATGAAAATCGTGATTCCACTCTCCTTGCCGGGGCTAGCAACCATCGGGTTATTCAGTACACTCGGTTACTGGAATGATTGGTTCAACGCACTCTTATATATTGATAATCCGAATCTGGTGCCGCTGCAATCCATGCTGATGCGAATTGAGTCGAGCATCCAGTTTATCCAGCAGAACTCTGCTAACAGTTCGATGAGTCTGGCAGCCATGCAGTCCATTCCGCAGGATACGTCTCGAATGGCGATGGTAGTGCTTGCCACGTTGCCGATAATATTCGCTTATCCGTTCTTCCAGCGTTATTTCGTACAGGGTCTGACGGTGGGCGCGGTCAAAGAATAGCCGGATCACGCTATAGGATGGGAGAGATGCAGATTGATGACTTATAAGGATCAAAGCAAAGCCATAGAAGAACGGGTACAACACCTGTTGAGCCTGATGACGACGGAAGAAAAGGTAGGCCAACTTACTCAGCCATTTGGCTGGCAGACCTATACGAATGATCAAGGGAACATCACGTTAAATGAATCCTTTAAGCAGCAAGTGGAAAATGGGGGCATCGGCTCCCTTTACGGTGCGCTTCGGGCAGATCCGTGGACGGGCGTTACGCTGGAAAATGGACTATCCGCCAGAGAAGGCGCTGAGGCGGTTAACCTGATTCAACGCTATGCGGTGGAGCATTCCAGACTGGGGATTCCCATCCTGATTGGGGAAGAGTGCTCGCATGGTCATATGGCCATTGACGGAACGGTCTATCCTGTCCCCCTTTTACTGGGGAGCACCTGGAATGTGGATCTGTATCGGGAGATGTGCCAGGCAGTAGCACGGGAGACACGTGCCCAAGGTGGTGCGGTCACCTATTCTCCGGTATTAGATGTTGTGCGTGATCCACGCTGGGGACGTACAGAGGAATGCTTCGGGGAAGATCCGTTTCTCATTGGAGAACTGGCTGTTGCTTCCGTGGAAGGACTTCAGGGTGAAAGTCTCGACCGTGGAGATACAGTAGCGGCAACGCTGAAACATTTTGTCGGTTACGGCAGCTCGGAAGGTGGACGTAATGCAGGTCCTGTACACATGGGCTGGCGCGAACTGCTGGAAGTGGATCTGTATCCATTCCGC